>NZ_JAWRWN010000001.1:0-1582300 GCF_046535435.1 Achromobacter sp. SIMBA_011
TCGGGGTGATCGCCAAGGCCCTGTGGCTCGGCTGACGCCACTCGCCAACACCGTCGACGCGCCGCCCGGTAATACAATGAAGACTGTATCCATTCCGCCAGACCCGCTCGCCATGACCACTTCGCCCGTCAGCTCGCAAGCCGTAGACATGCAGCAATCTGCTCCGCTGAAGATCGGCGAGCAGCACCCGCAGTTGTTCGCGGTCATCCGCGACAAGCTGCGCGAGCGCATCCTCAGCGGCGAATTCACGCCGGGCGACCGCCTGGTCGAAGGACGCCTGTCGGAGGAAATGGGCGTGTCGCGCATCCCGGTGCGCGAAGCGCTGCGGGCGCTGGCCGCCGAAGGGCTGGTCACCATCGAGCCGCGCCGCGGCGCGTCGGTGTCGGTGCTGTCGGACGCGGTGGCCTACGACATGGTGGAAGTGCGCGCCACGCTGGAAGGCCTGAACGCCAAGTTGGCCGCGCAACGCCGCGACGACAAGACCGTCGAACGCCTGCAGGCGTTCCTGCGCGAAGGCACCGAGGCCGCGCGCAGCGAGCAGTTGGACAAGTTCCTGGCGCTGAATTCGCAGTTCCACGAAATGCTGGCCACCATCGGCGGCAACGTGGTGCTGACCGACCTGATGCGTTCGCTGCGCGACCGCACCGCGCTCTTGTTCGCCCCCAGCAACATGCACCGCGCCAAGCAGAACTGGGACGAGCACTCGCAGATCCTGAACGCCGTCATCGCCGGCAACGGCGACCTGGCAGCGCTGCTGGCCAGCCAGCACGTGCACAACGCCGCCAAGGCCTACACCGAGACGCGCCAGGCGCACTCATCGGCCGCCTGAGCGCGGGCGCGGCACCCCGGCGCGTTCGCCGCCGCCCGACCGTTGCGATGTGGCGGCCAGCGCGCGACCGTCATGGCGCGGCGGGCGCCGCTTGCGCCGCCGCGTCCGTCACCACGCCCTTGCCGTCGCGCACCACCCACGACACGGCCACATCGCCCAGCACAAAGGTCTGGCAAGCCATGCGATAGCCGGCCTCGAAGTCCTCGGGCCGCAGGTGCTTGCGTTCCTTGGGCTTGATGGCGTCGGTGTTCTCGATCCCCTGCTCGATGCGGCACTTGCAGGTGCCGCACAGGCCGCCGCCGCACTTGAAAGGAATGCCACCTTTTTCCTTCAGCGACACGCGCAGCAGATTGCTGTTCTCCGGGGCCTCGGCCACCTTGCCGCCATTCGATATAAACGTGATCTTGACCATGCTGCTCATTGCTCCGCGGCGACGCGGTCGGGATGCCGCGTCAGGGTGGTATCGATGCTGCCGAAGCGGGTCAGGTGGATAAGCTCCTGGCGCGCGGCGTCCAGCGACGCGAAGGCCTCCAGGAACTTGGACGGCACCCGGTTCACCACATAGGGCGGCGTTTCCTCGGTGACCACCAGCCGGCTCGGTCCGCGCAGCCGCGCGATGCTGAAGACGGCGCGCAGGCGGCCATCGCAGGCGTAGTCGTAGGTCTCGACGATCTCGGCCAGCGCGTCCGCCTCGGTGCGGTACACGCCCGGCTTGGACGTCAGAATCACGAACACGGCGTCATTCGCGTCGCGGGTCATGCGGGGTTCCTTTGCGGATTGTGTTCGGGGAGGGCCTGGCGGCTGCCGCCGTGGACGACGGCTAGCGCTGCTCGGCGGCGGCAACGACCTCGCGCGGCGGCGCCGTCTCGACGTCCTGCGCCAGTTCGATATCGTGGTCGAGCCATAGCTGGCAGGCCAGCCGGTAACCCGCGTCGATGCGCTCGCCCAACTGCTTCTTTTCCTTCCAGTTCACCGGCGGCAGGTGTTCCCCCCCCGACAGCACGCGGCAGGCGCATTTGGCGCATTTGCCCATGCCGCATTCGTAACGCAGGTGCGGAAAGGGAAACTGCCGGATGCCGGCGCGCACCACCAGGTTGGCGTTGTCCGGCACCACCCCGGTATGGGTCTGGCCGTCTTTGTGGAATACGACGGTAGGCATGGATCAGGTATCCGGTAGCGCCCGCCGCCGCCCGCGCGGGCGGACGGCGGCGGGCTGGGGACTCAGGCGGCCAGGCCGAGCTCGGGCAGCGCGATTTCCTGCTGCACGTAGTCGGTATAGAGCGCGGTGGTGTAAAGCAGCCGCATCTGCGCGCCGATCTCGCAGATCTTCAGGCAGCGCTGCTGCAGCTCCACCGTGTTGGCGTGCTCCAGCACGATCTGGTAGCCGCGCTCGCCATGGATCTCGTCGGACACGATGTGCAGATCGAAGAACTCGACTTCCTCGTCGGTGAAGCCATATTTCTCGCGCAGGGTCGGCGTCTGCTTGCGGTAGATCGACGGCACCTGCGATTCCAGGCCCACCACCAGGCCGGCCACGGCCACGATCGGGTCTTCGCGCATCGCCACGGCGTAGCACCAGCTTTGCAGCGCTCGCGTGGTGGGCGACATGTTGTCCGGATTGGTGACCCGTTCGCGGGTGGTGCCGCAGGCCTCGGCGAAGCGGATCAGCAGGTCGGTATGGCGGTCGCCGCCGATTTCCTCTTCATACATGTTGGCCAGCAGAAAATCCTTGGCCTCGGTGTAGGTGTCAGGCGTGCGGGCGTACAGGTAGCCCAGGTAGTCGGCGAACGGGCCGACGTAGTGGTAGTGGTTCTCGGCCCAGCGCGACAGGTGTTCGCGGCTGAGCTTGCCTTCGGCCCAGGCGATCGAGAACGGCGAGGCATTGGCGCTCTTGCCCTTGATTGCGTTTTCCAACGCGGTACGGAATTCATCTCGGTTCATCAGTTCAGCCATGACACGCTCCAGGTCTGGTGAGGGAGGGGCGGCCGAAGTCTTCGACCGATGATGAACATTGTATACCATCTACCGTTTTGATCGACTAGGGTATTCCCGTTGCGGGTCGCCCATAAAAGGGACGGCCTCCTCTGGTATCAAGGACTTGGCGCCGGTTGCCACGGTTGGCGGCGAGGGCGACCGACTGGTACAATGAATACACTTTCAATGCAATACGGAAATACCATGACCACCCGCCATCCCCTGGGAGACGCCCCCATCGGCCAGCAGTTGCTGGCGCACTACGCCGGCCGCGATGCCGTGCGCCATGCCACGCCCCTGTTCCCCTCGTCGTGGTCGGAATGCCTGGCGCCGTTCCGCAACGCCCGGCTGCGGCCGCAAGCCGCGCCGTCGGCCCAGGCCGACAAGCGCACCCCGGCCATCCAGCCGGGCTGACGCCGGCCGCCTGCGTTCCCGTCACGACGGGCGCGATCCATCCGGGGCGCCTCGCGCGCCCCGTCGCCTGAAAATTGATTGCTCGAGGCCCGACGGCCTAGGTCCCGGCGACCCGGGAGCCGACCGATTGGCGACCCGACTGCCACCGCCGCCGCGCCCCGGCCAGCAGTAGCACCAGGAAGAACCCCAGCGTGTAGGCCAGCACATCCCACCAGTCCGGCACGCTGCCCAGCAGGATGCGCAGCACCGGCTGTTCCAGGCGCCAGCCGAACAGCCGCGCCAGGTACTGTCCGAACTCCACCGCGTAGCCGGTCAACAGCGCGGCGATGGCCAGCGGCAGCACGCCGGCACGGATGAAGCTGCGATACACCAGATAGGCCCACCCCACCGCCACCACATCGCCCACGAACCCGCGCAACAGTGGGTAGGGCTTGCCCAGGGTGGCGATCAGCGCCTCCACCACGGTCACGGCAAGCAGGGCGGCGAACGCCGATCGGTCGAAGGTCAGTCGCATCGGGAGGTCAGGCGCGCGGGGCGCGGAAAACGCGGTTATTGGAACGGCCGACGCAACTGTTAACGCATTTGTCAGGCCGGCGGGCGTAGCCTGATTCGACCACGCCGCAGGCGAGGGTACTAGAAAAACACGAGGAGACATGCATGAGCGCATTCGATACGGATGGGCGCAGGCGCTTCCTGCGCCAAGCCTGTACCCTGGGCGCGACCGGCACACTCGCCGGCCACGCCCTCGCCAGCCTGGCGGCCCCCGCCACCGTCACCCTGCCATTCGCCAATGGCGAACGCGACCTGATCGCCTACCCCCAGAAACGCCCCCTGATCCGCCAGACATCGCGGCCGCCGCAGTTGGAAACGCCGTTCGCGGTCTTCAACGACAGCGTGATCACGCCCAACGACGCCTTCTTCGTGCGCTATCACCTGGGCAACATCCCCACCGCCATCGATGCCGCCGCCTACCGGCTGCGCATCGGCGGGCGGGTAAACACGCCGCTGGAACTGTCGCTGGCGGACCTGAAGCAGCAATTCGGCCAGCCGGTCGAGCTGGTGGCCGTAACCCAGTGTTCCGGCAACAGCCGCGGCTTCTTCGAGCCGCGCGTGGGCGGCGGCCAGCTCGGCAATGGCGCCATGGGCAACGCCCGCTGGCTCGGCATCCCGCTCAAGCGCGTGCTGGAGAAGGCCGGCATCCAGGCCGGCGCGCGCCAGGTCACGTTCCAGGGGCTCGACCGCCCGGTGCTGCAGGGCACGCCCGCCTTCGTCAAGGCGCTGGACGCGGCCCATGCGCTGGACGGCGAGGTGATGCTGGCCTACGCCATGAACGGCGCCGATCTGCCGATGCTAAATGGCTATCCCGTGCGGCTGGTGGTGCCCGGCTATTACGGCACGTACTGGGTCAAGCACCTGGCGGACATCCAGGTGCTTGACCAGGAGTTCGACGGCTTCTGGATGCAGAAGGCCTATCGCATCCCCGACAACGACTGCGCCTGTACGCCCGCGGGCAAGGCGCCGGAGAAGACCCGCCCCATCGGCCGCTACAACGTGCGCAGCTTCATCACCAGCCTGGCCGATGGCGCCCGCGTCGCCAAGGGCGCACGGATGCAGGTGCGCGGCATCGCCTTCGACGGCGGCCGCGGCATCCGCGAGGTGCAGTTCTCGGCCGACGACGGCAAGACCTGGCGCGCCGCCACGCTGGGCCCGGATCTGGGACGCTACTCCTTCCGCGAATGGCATGCCGACTTCACGCCGGCCCGGGCCGGCCGCTACGCGCTCAAGGCGCGCGCCACCAACCAGGCCGGCGACACCCAACCGCTGGAACCGCTGTGGAATCCGGCCGGCTACATGCGCAACGTGGTCGAAACCGTGCGCATCGACGCCGCCTGAGCCAGGAGCCCGCCATGATCCCCTTCGCCCGCCTTGCCCTGGCGCTGGCCGCCGCCGGCGCCGTCGCGCCCGCGTACGCCCTGGACATCCAGTTGCCCCAGGAAACCGCCACGCTGCATCCCGGCGCCGGCCCCGGCGCCCAGGCCGCCACCCTGTGCCTGATGTGCCATTCGGTCGATTACCTGTCATCTCAGCCGCCCATGCCCCTGGGCTTCTGGGATGCCGAGGTCAGAAAGATGGTCGGCACCTACGGGGCGCCGATTCCGGCCGAACAGGTCCCCCTGATCGTCGAGTACCTGAACCAGGCCTACCCCGGCCCGGCCCCCGCCAAACCCTGATCGCGTCCGCCGCGCCGCGCTCGACGGGCGCGCGGCGTCTTGCCTTAACCCGGACCCTCAATAGGCGTACCATTGGACAGCCCCCGCCCGCCGTCGCCGGGCGATCACCGAGGCTTCCATGCTCCAGCCCGTTTCGGCCAACAACGATCTGCCTCCTTCCTCGCCGGGCGCGGCCGCCGCCGCCCCCAAACCCGTCCTGCGGGTCAGCACGCTATCCCCCTTCGCCTTCCCGGCGTTCCGCATCATCTGGATCGCCAACCTGTTCGCCAACCTGGGCACCTGGGCGCAATCGGTCGCCGCGGCCTGGGTCATCACCACAGAGCAGAGCAGCCCGCTGATGGTCGCCATGATCCAGGTGGCCGCCGCCTTCCCGCTGGTGGCGCTGTCGATCCTGACCGGCGTGCTGGCCGACAACTACGACCGCCGCAAGGTCATGCTGGTCGGCATGCTCCTCGAGCTGGCCGGCGGCATCTTCATCACCGTGCTGGCGTTCATCGGCCTGCTGCACCCCATCACCCTGATCGTGTCGGTCTTCTGCATCGCCATCGGCAGCGCCATCGTCACCCCCGCCTGGCAGGCGGCGGTGGGCGAGCAGGTGCCGCGCGAGCACATCGGCAGCGCGGTGCTGCTCAACAGCGTCAACTACAACGTGGCGCGCGCGGTGGGGCCGGCCATCGGCGGCCTGCTGCTGGGCGCCGCCGGCGCGCCTGTCGTGTTCCTGCTGAACTGCGTCTGCTACGGCAGCCTGATCTGGGCCATCTGGCGCTGGCGCCGCGATGTGCCGCCACGGCGGCTGCCGCCCGAACGGCTGCTCGAAGGCGTGGTCGCCGCCCTGCGCTACACCCAGCATTCCACCGTGACGCGCGTGGTGATGCTGCGCGCCTTCGCCTTCGGCCTGTCGGCCAGCGCGCTGTGGGCGCTGCTGCCGCTGCTGGCGTACGCCCACGAAAACGGCAACGCGTTGCTGTACGGCTACATGCTGGGCGCGCTCGGCGTCGGCGCCATCCTCGGCAGCGCCGTGGTGCGTCGCCTGCAGGCGGCCTGGGGCGCCAGCGGGCTGGTGACGGTCGCCGCGGGACTGCTGGCCGCCTGCCTGCTGATGCTGGGCCTGACCAGCACGCTGTGGCTGGCGTTTCCGGCGCTGCTGGTGTCCGGCGCCTGCTGGATCGGCGTGCTGGCCACCTACAACACCACCGTGCAGATGCTGGTGCCCGACTGGGTCAAGGCGCGCTCGCTGGCGCTCTACCAGACGGCGATCTTCGGCGGGCTCGCGGCGGGCTCGTTCATGTGGGGCCACTTCGCCGGCACCATGGGCGTGTCCGGCGCGCTGTCGGCGGCGGGCGTGATGCTGGCCATCACCGTCGCGCTGCTGTACCGCTCGCGGCTGCCGGAGCAGGTCAACACGCAATCGCTGGCGCGCGCCGACGCCACCGAACCGGCGCTCTCGGCCGCCGGCTTCGACACCCGGCACGGCGCCGTGCTGGTGGCGGTGCAATACCTGATCCCCAGGGAAAAGCTGTCGGCCCTGATCGACGCGGCGCGGCCGTTGCGCCTGTTGCGGCTGCGCAATGGCGCGCAGCAATGGCAGTTGTTCCGCGACCTGGAGCGCGACGGCGTCTGGCGGGAAGTGTTCCTGGTGGAAAGCTGGATGCAATACCTGCGCATGATCGACCGCATGACGCTGGCAGACAAAATGGTGCTGGACGGCCTGCTGGCGCTGCATGAGGGCGACACGCCGCCAGTGGTGTCGCGCAACGTCAGCTATCTGGCAATGAACGAGGCGCAGGGCTTCTCGCTGCGCCGGGAACCCGAATCCCTCTGACCCGCGAGGTCCGACCATGGCGATCTCCCTCTGGCGTAAATGGCGCGCAGCGCGCCATGGCGGCCCGCAACTGGACACCCTGCTGGCGAGCGCCGACCCGGACGCGCCCCTGGCGCAGCGCAACCTCTGGATGGTCGACCTGTGCCGCTGGATCGACCGCCCCGCGCGCGACCCGGCCGAGGACGGACGCCATCCGCAACACGCCCGCCTGCGCTACGTGCTGCAGGTGCTCGAGAATAATCCGGCGCTGGCCGCGCCGGTGGCCGCCACGCTGCGCTCGCTCATCACCGACAACGACCCCACTTCGCTGCTGTGCGATACCGGCGTGGCCTCGCACCCCGGTTTCTGGGGCGAGTTCTGGGAACGGGCGCAAGCGCGGCTGCTGCCGCCCCCGCCCAATCGCAGCGACATGTTCGGCCTGTTCTCGCTGATCTTCCGCAAGGCCCACGACGCCGCCTGGATCGAAGCCCTGGACGAGGAGACCCGCGCCCGCCTGCGCCGGCTGCTGCGGCAGGGCGACGGCCTTGCCCACGCCGACCCGATGGCGCCCGAGCCACCGCCGCAGCACCTGGTCGAGGCCCTGACCAGCAGCATCCAGGTCCTGGCCAGCCAGGTGCGCGCCACCGGCCTGAGCCAGGACATCCGCAGCCGCCTGCCGGGCCGGGTGCGCGAGAGTCCATTCTTCGCGTTGGCCGGCGCCGCGGCGGAACTCTGCGACAGCGGCCCGGATACGCCGCGCGACGTCTTCGGCAGGCGGCTGAACGTGTTCCGGGCGTTGCTGGACAGTTGCCGCGACGCCACCCGCGGCGTCTACGCCGAGCTGGAACAGAACGGCGTATCGGTCGAAGTGGTGTTCCAGATCGAGCGCATGAAGCTGCGGCTGGCCCGCATCGAACTGCTTCTGGGCGTGTGGGTCGATCCCACCCAGCGCAACAAGTATGCCCACCTGATCGCCGAACTGGTCCGTTCGACCCAGGCGCGCAGCAGCATCCGTCACCTGGCGGCGTCGTCGTTCGCGCAACTGGCGCGGCGCGTCATGGACCGCACCGCCGAGACCGGTGAGCACTACATCGCCCGCGACGCCGCCGAATACCTGTCGATGCTGAAGGCATCGGCGGGCGGCGGCCTGGTGATGGTGCTGACCGTCTACCTGAAGTTCTTCATCGTCTCGCTGCACCTGGACAAGTTCATCGAGGGCCTGCTGGCCTCGCTCAACTATGCCGGCGGCTTCCTGGCGATCCATTTCGCGCATTTCACGCTGGCCACCAAGCAGCCGGCCATGACCGGCCCGGCGCTGGCGCACCGGCTCGACGAGGCCAACACCCCCGAAGGTCGCGAGGCCTTCCTGGACGACACCCTGTCGATGATCCGCTCGAACGCGGCGGCCATCCTGGGCAACCTGGCCGTGGTGTTCCCGCTGGCGTGGGCCGTGCAGTGGGTGGCGCAGCATTGGCTGCAACGGCCCCTGATCGATGCCGAGAAGGCTCAGGCCACGCTGGACTCGTTTTCCCTGTGGGGACCGACGCCGATCTACGCCGCCGCCACCGCCGTGCTGCTGTGGCTGTCCAGCCTGATCGCGGGCTGGGCCGACAACTGGTTCGCCCTGCATCGCGTGCACGACGTCATGGCCTACGACCGCCGCATCCGCCATCTGTTCGGCGCGCGCGGCGCGGCGCGCTGGGCTGGCTTCTGGCAGCGCAACATCTCGGGCATCGCCGGCAACGTGTCGCTCGGGCTGATGCTGGGCCTGGGACCGACCATCGTCAGCTTCTTCGGTCCCCACGTCGAAGTCCGCCACGTCACGCTCAGCGCCGGCCAGATCGGTTCAGCCATCGGCGCGCTGGGATGGGAAGTCGTGCACACGCATGCGTTCTGGATGGCGGTGGCCGGCACCGCCGTGACCGGGCTGTTGAATGTCGGGGTGAGTTTCGCGCTGGCCTTCAATGTCGCGCTGCGCTCGCGCAACCTGCGCCGCGGCGATCGGCAGGCGCTGGCGCTGGGAGTGCGCCAACGCATCTGGCAACGGCCGGCCACGCTGTTCTGGCCGGTCAAGCCGCGCGTCGCGCCGCCCGCGGCCTGATGCCGGGCGCGGCGCCACTCAGAAAGTGATGGTGACCAGCACGGTGTCCTTGTAATTGCCGGGGCGCGGCGTCGTCTGCGCGGGCACCCGCCCATACACGGTGAACACCTGATTGGCGCCGGTGCCTGTGCGGTTGAGCGTGGTGCCTCCGGTCACGCCGTCGCCCCAGACCGTCGCGTAGTTCGCATCCTGGTAAAGCTGATAGCCGACCGTATCGGCCTGTGTCTCATGCTTCATCTTGCGCGCCGACACATTGTTGGCCACCGAGCCGCCATTGAGCGCGACCGCAAACGCATTGCTGTTGGTGCATCGCACCGTGACCTGCGCATTCCCGGTGACGGCCTGATTGAGCAGACCCTGCGGCGGGAACGCCAGGTTGGTGGTGTTGATCGTGCAGTTCTTCTGCACCGTGGCCTGCACGGTCAGCGGGATGGACAGCCGCTGCGTCGGCGCGGCAAGCGGGCAATTCACCAGCAGGGAGGCCAGCAACCCGATGGCGATATCCACATAGCCGGTGGTGGTGTAGCTCTCGCTGTAGAGCGTATTGGCGTTGCCGACGGTCGAGACCATGTTCTGGCCGCCGGGCAGCTTGGCATAATAGGAAAACGTCGCCGACGCGTTGCCCCCCAGCGCGGGCCCGCTCAGCAGCACCGAGGTCGGCGCCGTCGTGCCCGCAGTGCTCCACACCTGAGTGTGGCCGCTGTCCGTGTATAGGTTGTAATTCATGCGCAAGGCGCCCGCGCCCAGGGCCCTTGCCGCGGTGCTGGGGCTGGTGTTGCCCACGCCCATGTAGAAGCACAGCCGCGCGCCCAGCGCCAGCGCGGTGAAATTGCAATTGACGACGACGCTGTTGGCATCCGCGAAGGTATCGGTGGCCAACAGCGGATTGACCGAGCCGAAGTTGATCGTCGACGTCGTGCCCGCCCCCAACGAGCATGAACTGGCCTGCGCATCGACGGTCGCGCCCAGCCCGAGCAAGGCACCCAGAACGAACAAGGCGGATTTCATTGGCCGGGCTCCTTCAGCGGCTGGCATACGAACGGCCCCAGCGTGGGCAGCGGGCGCGCCGGATCGTGACGGTATGGAAATTCCGCCACGCACGACACGCCACTGCCTTTCACGCGCAAATGATTCTCGACCTGCAGGTCTTCGACAAAAGCGATGCCGTCGTAGCCCACCACCGACTGCTTGCCGCTTTCGACGTGCGCGACCCGCGCCCCCACCGGCAACACCGAGCCGTCCGGCAGGTGCAGGATGACCGACGCCGCGGCATAGCGCTGCAACTGGAACTTGACCAGCACGCCGGACCCCGCCTGCGGCACCGCCACCGCCTTGGTCGACTCCAGTTTCATGTCGACCGGCAGTTCGTCCGGATCGATGGACAGGCGGTTGATCTGATAGGAATTCAGGTCCGGCACCAGCAGGTGGCCCGCGCTGTTGGTGCGGCCCAGCTTGCGGTTCTCGTGCAGCACCGCCACGTCCGGCGTGCCGTCGGTGCTGACCAGCGCGAAGCCGTCGTTGATCCGGCGCGACGGCGTCAGCGAACCATCCATCAGCACCACCGCGCCGACGGCCTGCAGCGCCGCCTGACTCTTGCCGCCGTAGTCCTGCCCCAGCGCGGTCAACTGGCCATAGCGGCCCAGGAACTGCAGCTTGCCCTGGTTGTACTGCCTGCCGCCGCTGCGGCCATTCTCCACGCCCCAGCCCCAGCCGCCGTCGTAATCCACATTGCGCTGCGCGCCGACGCTATAGGTATCCTGCTCACCCTGACGGCCAACCGAGGCGTTGAACTGCGTGTTGTCGCCCAGCAGGATGGAAAAGCCGAGATAGACGCCGTGTGAATTGGTCTGCGCGAAATCGTTGTACGCGCTGAGGTTCATGGATACGCGGCTGTGCAGATTGGCGGTGTACGAGGCCGACCCGATCTTGGCGGCCGGCACCTGCGGCATGCGAAAGCCGATGTAGCTCAGCGACACGCTCTGCGACTGGGTCAGCGGCAGCGAGAACGTGACGCGGTCGGTCTGCCGCGGCACCGGCGCGTCCTCGCGCGAGCCCAGGTCGCCGTAATTTCCCAGGGCGCGCACCGTTTGCAATTCGACGCTGAAGGCCGGCTCGACGTATTGGTAGCCCAGGCTGACCTGGCCGCCGTCGTAGTGGCCCGCGCTGCCGGACAGCGCGCCATTGACCACGCCCGCCTGTCCCAGCCTGACGAGCGCGCCCGCGCCGACGTTGTAGACGCCGGCGCTCATTTCACTGTGGCCCTCCAGGGTCAGCGCATCGTCCAGGCCATAACGCCCCGACGCCGTGACGGCGGGCCGCTTGTCGTAGTCGAACGAGCGCACGCTGAACTGGCGCCGCGCGAAGCCGGCCTCGACGGAATAGCTGGACAGGCCGGCCGCCAGCATGCGCGTATCGATGTAGAGCGGCACCGAGGTGCTGACGCTGCGTCCCAGCGCGTCGCGCGTGACCAGCGTGGCCTGGCCCGATCCCGTGACGCCGGGAATCTGGTTGACCACGAAAGGGCCGGCCGGGACGTTGCCCGAATACTGCTGCACGCCATTGACGTACAGGGACACGGAGGAGGGCACCACCGATGAAGCGCTCAGGGACGACACCGGGAATGTCACCAGATCCGGACGCAAGGCGAAATTGCGCCCCCACTGGACTCCGGCCACCCGCACCGAGCGCGACCAGTTCAACGACGAGGTGATGGTGTCGCCGACCCGCAGCGTGCGCAACGTGTCCTGGTCGGAATGGGTCCAGTAGGTGTCATAGCGGATGTAGCGGTCGGCCCGACCGCCGAGGTAGGCCGTGCCGGTGTTGTTGAACGTGCCGCGCGGATCGAAGTAGCGCTGCTCGGTGTACATCGACACCTTGTTGTAGGCATCGGTCTGCGCATAGGCCTCGTAGTTCAGGACCAGCCCGCGGCCCGAGGTGGCGCGCGGCGTCTGCGGCAAGCCGCGGGTATCCACCTGGAATGGGAGGCGCAACGCGTCGGGCACCACCAGATTCACCGTCTGCATGGCGGCGTTGTAGGTGTAGCGCAGGCCGGCAATGTCATCGAGCGGGATCTCGCTATCGCGGGGCGCGCCCAGCTTGCTCACGTCCACCCCGACGGACCCCAGCGCGCCCGGGCTGGCGGACAGCCGGCCCTGCGCATCCCGGAAACGCAATAGCTGCGCGGTATTCACGCCGTTGATACTTACCTCCAAATACACATCGCGCTCGGCGATATTGCCGAACGACACCAGTTGGATGGGCAAATCCGCCGCCGCCGACGTCGCGCCGGACAGTGCGAGCGCGAGGCGGCAGGCGCAGCGCCCGCAAGCACGGATCGCACGTACTGCCATGGGCTGCCTTCTCTTACCCCAACGGCCGCCAAAAGGGCGGCGCGGGACGCAATCAGTCAGTCGACTCGCGGCGTGACGGTGACGGTGCTGCCGTTCACCATGGCCCGGATCCTGATCTGGCCGGCCGCGTCCTGTTTGGCGGGAAAGCGCCAAAGCCGCTCGCGGCGGGCCAGCGCATATCCCAGCAGGCCGTCCACTTTCGCCAGCGGCGCGTCGGCGCCGGACAGCAGTTGCAGCGACGCCACCTGCGCATAACGGGTGCCGGAGTTGTCGAGCCGCAGCACCCATTCCTTGCCCTGGCGCGACAGGTGCCAGGCCAGCTCGGGCACCGGCTCGGGCGTGGCGCCGGCCACGAAGACCGGCACGGAGTAGCGCATGCGCAGCACCACGCCATTGACCATTGGCGTGGACGGATCGGGAATCTCGTCGATCACCAGCCGGTAACTCTGTTCCAGCGCCGCCAGTTCCTTGCCGGCACGCACCAGACGCACCAGTTGTTCACCTTTGGGCGGCACCTGGATGATCGGCGGGCTGGCCAGGATCTCCTGCGTCGGCGTCAGCACGTCTTCACCCTGCGCCTGGTCCCAGGCGTAGACGCGCACCTGGCCGTAGACGGGCGTCACGCCCGGATTGCGCAGCATGATGCCGGTGGCGCTCTGCTGCGGCTGCAAGTCCACCAGCACGGGCGATATCTGCAGCGTCGCCGCCCGCGCCGGCACGGCCAGGACGCTCCAGGCGAAAACCGCGCCGACCAGTATGCGGAAGATACGCCCCACGAATGGGCGGCCCGCGAATGGGCGGCCCACTAGAAATACACCGTCGCGGTCACGGTCGAGGAATAGGTATCGGGCGCCGGCGTACTCTGCACGGGCACCGTGCCGTTCACGGTGAGCGCCTGCGATGAGCCATTGCCGACGCCGCCGACGCGATCGCTGGAGCCGGTATCGCCCCAGACCACCGTCTGGTTGGGCGCGGGCTGGTACAACTGATATCGCACCGTGCTGGCGGTATTGCCCGTCGCGGTCCCGTTCATATAACGGGTGGCGAAGGTGGATCCCGAACCGGTCCCTGCACTCAGACCGACGGTATAGGGCGTGGTATTGGTGCAGGTCACGTTGACCGTGGTATTGCCCGTGACCGCGGTGGTGAGCAGGCCGTGACTGCCGAAGCTCAGGTTATTCGCGGCGATGGTGCAATTGGCGGTAATGGTCAGCGTCACCGTCATGTTGGCCGTGGTCTGGGCCAGCGCCGCCTGGGGCAGGGCGCCGGCCGCCGCAAGCGTCAAAGTCAGAGTCGTCGCGCACAAGGACAAGCGTTTCATGAATCACTCCCACGAAATACTGCTGCACTGTCAGACCTGCATAACAACCATGGTACGGCGAATAAAGTGGCCGGGCACAATTTGGTTAAATTCAAACTCGCATCGCTTACCACTTCTCACCAGACGGATTAAGAATCCCGGACAACGAATTGAATTATCTCTATGAAAACACGATTAATCCGGGATGGGATATTTTGTTGTAATTCAGCACACAGGACAATTTCAATTAGTAACCGGCGTTCCCAAAAACGAGAGAAATCCCGGCCGCGGGATTATTCGTTGATGATTATTCCGACGCCGCCGCGTGACCGCCCGGTCGCATTAATGCCGAGCGGCCGATAATCACCGCGCGTCCGCCATTGCGCGTGCCGTCCCGGCGCGCTGGCCGCCCGGGCGCCCACGGCACGGCCACGTCCGCCCGGCTGACGAAGCGTTGAATCGACATGTCGCACTAGAATCAACGCTCACCCACAGCCGTCGGCCCCGGCGTTTCGCCGCGCGTCTCCTCATGTTCTCCTTCTCAAGCAACACCATCCATCCGGCGGGCCGCGGCCTGCCCGCGTCCGAACGCCTGGGCGCGCTGCTGGCCGTCATGCTGGCGGTCTGCATGGCCAGCCTCGACACCGCCATCGCCAACACCGCGCTGCCCACCATCGCTCGCGACCTGCAGGCCAGCGACGCGGGTTCCATCTGGGTCATCAGCGGCTACCAACTGGCGATGGTCGCGGGCCTCTTGCCGGCGGCGGCGCTGGGCGAGATCCTGGGACACCGGCGCGTCTACATGGTCGGCATCGTGGTGTTCACCCTGGCCTCGCTGGCCTGTGGGCTGGCGCCCTCCCTGCCGGTGCTGGTGGCGGCCCGCATCCTGCAGGGCCTGGGCGCGGCCGGCGTCATGAGCGTGAACGCGGCCTTGCTGCGCTTCATCTATCCAGCCCCGGTGCTCGGCCGCGGCATGGGCCTGAACGCGATGGTGGTGGGCCTGTCGTTCGCCGCAGGGCCGACCGCGGCCTCCACCATCCTGCTGCTGGGGTCATGGCACTGGCTGTTCCTGATCAACGTGCCGATCGGCCTGCTGGCGGTGGCGCTGGGCCTGCGCGGCCTGCCCCTGACCACGCGCGCGCCGCACGGCTTCGACGGCCTGGCCGCGGCGCTGTGCGCCATGACGCTGGGGCTGTTCGTGCTCGGCTCGAACGAACTGGCGCATAGCGCGCCGTGGCCGCGCGTCACCCTGGAATGGGGCCTGGCGGCGGCCAGCCTGTGGCTGCTGATGCGGCGCCAGGCCGGCCACCCGGCGCCGATCCTGGCGGTGGACCTGTTGCGCCGACCGCTGTTCGCACTGTCCGCCGCCACCGCGGTGTGCGCGTTCGCGGCGCAGGCGCTGGCGTTCGTGTCGCTGCCGTTCCTGTTCCAGACGGTGCTCGGCTACACCCAGGTGCATACCGGCTTTCTCATCACGCCGTGGCCGGTGGTGGTGGCGATCATGGCGCCCATCGCCGGGCGCATGTCCGACCGCTATCCGGCCGGCATGCTGGGCGGCGTGGGGCTGGCGCTCCTGGCCCTGGGCATGGCGTCGCTGGCGCTGCTGCCGGCCGCGCCCTCGGCCTGGGACATCTCTTGGCGCATGGCACTGTGCGGCGCCGGCTTCGGTTTCTTCCAGTCGCCCAACCTGCGCGCCATCATGACCTCCGCGCCGCCCTCGCGCGCGGGCGGGGCCAGCGGCATGATCGGCACGGTGAGGCTGCTGGGCCAGGCCACCGGCGCGGCGCTGGTGGCCGCCTGCTTCAACGTATCGACCACCCACGGCGCCGTGATCGCGCTGTGGCTGGGCGGCCTGTGCGCCGCGCTGGCCAGCCTGGCAAGCTTCGCGCGGCTGCGCTTTGGCGCGATCGAGCCGGCCGAAACGCCCGCCACGCGATGAAAAGACGCTTTTATTGCGGTTAATGTCGTTATATATCGCTGACAGGCCGACACATACGTAAGATGTGCAACACGCGCTAAATATCAAAGGGGCCGGGCCGTTGTCCGGGGTGAGGCAGTCTCCTACCCCCAAGAAAGACGCGTATGACACAGTTCCTGAAAGACATCACCATCCGCCGCATGATCCTGAGCACGTTGCTCCTGATCAGTGTCCTGTTCGCCGGCCAGGCAGCCATCAGCGTGAACGGGTTGCGCCACGCCAGCGACGCCCTCGAAGCCAGCAACGACCTGCTGAACGAAGTTTCCTCGCTTTCCCTCATCAACGACCAGATCATGCGCGCCCGCCTGCGGCTGGCGCGGCAGCTTGAATACGCCCGCGACGGCCTGGCCGCGCCCGCCGCCGAAGAAGGCCGCGCGATCGACGCGGCGCTGGAGGAAGCCCGCAAGAACCAGCAGGCATTCCTGGAGTCGGCCAAGAACGATACGCCCGCGTCGATCCTCGACCCATTGCGCAACGACTTCGATGCGCTGGTCAATGGCGGCATCGCGGTGCAGCGCAACTTCCTGGCGCAGGACGACATCGAGAAGGCGCGCGCCCACGCCGCCGGACCGGTCGTCACCGCCAGCCGCGCCTTCGGCAAAAGCATCGAAAACTACCAGGCCTACGCCAGGCAGCGCCAGGAGGCCCTGATCGAACGGTCCATGACCGAGCGCCGCGAAGCGTTCGCGGGCATCGGCATCGTGCTGGGCGTCAGCCTGCTGCTGCTGGTGCTGGGCGACCGCTATGTCGTGCACTTCATGCAGCGGCCATTGAACGTGGTCAAGCGCCACTTCCAGCATATCGCCGCGGGCGACCTGACCGCGCCCATTGCCCCGTTTGGCAACAACTGCGTCGGCCAGTTGATCCCTTACCTGCAGGAAATGCAGGCCAGCCTGGTGCGGACGGTGCATTCGGTGCGCGACGGCGTGGCTGAAATCAACACCGGCTCCAGCGAGATCGCCGCCGGCAACCAGGACCTGTCCAGCCGCACCGAGCAACAGGCCGCCGCGCTCGAGGAAACCGCGGCCAGCATGGAACAGTTGCTGTCGACCGTCACCAGCAACGCCGACAACGCGCGCCAGGCCAACGCCATGGCCGCCGAGGCGTCGGAAGTGGCCCGCCGTGGCGGCGCCGCGGTGCAGAGCGCAGTCGCCACGATGCGAGAAATCGCGCAGGACTCGGGGCGCATCGAAGACATCGTCGGCGTGATCGACGGCATCGCCTTCCAGACCAACATCCTGGCGCTGAACGCGGCGGTCGAAGCCGCGCGCGCCGGCGAGCAGGGCAAGGGCTTCGCCGTGGTGGCGGGCGAAGTGCGCTCATTGGCGCAACGCAGCGCCAGCGCCGCCAAGGAAATCAAGCAGTTGCTGGGCGCCTCGGGCGCGACGGTGCAGGCCGGCGCGGCCCAGGTCGAGACCGCCGGCCGCACCATGGAGGAAATCCAGGCGGCGATCGAGCGGCTGACCACGCTGGTCGGCGACATCGCCAGCGCCTCGCACGAACAGGTCACCGGCATCGATCAGGTCAACACCGCGGTGACCCAGATGGACCAGGTGACGCAGCAGAACGCCGCGCTGGTCGAACAGGCCGCCGCCGCCGCGGCCTCGCTGGAATCGCAGGCGCAGCGCCTGCAGCATTCGGTCAGCACCTTCCGGCTGCCGGCTGGCCAGCAGGAGTACGCGCCGCCGGCCCTGCCGGCGCGTGAGCGCCTGGCGCTGTCGGCCTGATCCGCGCGCGCGGCGCCGGCCGCGGACCGGCGCCGGGTCAGTCCAGCGCGGTCGCGCAGACCGGCTCGCCGTGGCGGATGACCCGCTTGGGCAGTTCGCCGCCGATCCAGTACGCCAGCTCGGCCGGATGGGCGATGTCCCACGCCACGAAGTCGGCGACCTTGCCCGGCGCCAGCACGCCGTGGCTGGCCTGCAGGCCCAGCGCGCGCGCCGCGTGGACCGTAGCGCCGGCCAGCGCCTCCTGCGGCGTCAAGCGGAACAGAGTGCATGCCATGCTCAACATCAGCCGCAGAGACAACGCAGGCGAGGTGCCCGGGTTGAGGTCGCTGGAGATCGCGATCGGCACGCCGTGCCGCCGCAGCAGGTCGATCGGCGGCAGTTGCGTTTCACGCAGCGCGTAGAACGCGCCCGGCAACAGCACCGCCACCGTGCCGGCCGCCGCCATGGCGCGGACGTCGGCCTCGGTCAGGTATTCCAGATGGTCGGCGGACAATGCGCCGTAGCGCGCGGCCAGGCTGGCGCCGTGCAGCGACGACAATTGCTCGGCATGCAGCTTCACCGGCAGGCCCAACTGGGCCGCGGCCTGGAATACCCGCTCGACCTGCGCCGGCGAGAAGGCCAGGTGCTCGCAGAAAGCGTCCACCGCGTCCACCAGCCCTTCGGCCGCCAGCACCGGCAGCATGCGACGCGCGACCTCGTCGATATAGTCATCGGCGCGGCCGGCGAATTCAGGCGGCAGCGCATGCGCCGCCAGACAGGTGGCGCGCACCGTCAACGGCAGCGTCTGCCCCAGGTGGCGCGCCACCCGCAGCATCTTGCGCTCATTGGGCAGGTCCAGGCCGTAGCCGGACTTGATCTCCAGCGTGGTGACGCCATCGCGCAGCAGATGCAGCGCGCGTCGCCGAGCGCTGGCGTACAACTGCGCCTCGGTGGCGGCGCGGGTGGCGCGCACCGTGCTGGCGATGCCGCCGCCCTGTCCCGCGATCACCGCGTAGTCCATGCCCTGCAGGCGCTGTTCGAACTCCTGGCTGCGGTCGCCGCCGAACACCAGATGCGTGTGACAGTCGATCAGCCCCGGCGTCACCCAGGCGCCGCCCAGGTCGTGCTCGGCCGCCTCGTCGCCGCGCGGCAGGTCGGCTTCCGCGCCGACCCACTCGATGTGCTGGCCGCGCGTCACCAGCGCGGCGCGTTCGACGGCGGCGTATTCGCCGCCGGCCATCGTCGCCACGTGGCAGTTGCGCCAGATCTGTTTCATGCGCGTACTCCCCTTATCGTCGATGCGCTCAAAGGCTGGGCAACAGGCCAGCCGGCATCAGCGCGTTCAGGTGACGGCCAGCGATCAACCGACTGGCGGCCTCGATGTCGGGCGCGAAGAAGCGGTCCTTCTCGTAGTGCGCGACCTGCTCGCGCAGCAGGCCGCGGGCGCGTTCCAGCTTGGGAGAGGTCTTCAACCCGGCGCGGAAGTCCAGCCCCTGGCAGGCGCCCAGCCACTCGATCGCCAGGATGTCGCGCACGTTGTCGGCCATCGGCCAGAGCCGCTTGCCGGCATTCGGCGCCATCGACACGTGGTCTTCCTGGTTGGCCGAGGTCGGCAGACTGTCGACGCTGGCAGGATGCGCCAGCGCCTTATTGTCGCTGGCCAGCGCGGCCGCCGTGACCTGCGCGATCATGAACCCCGAATTGACGCCGCCGTTGCTCACCAGGAACGGCGGCAGTTGCGACATGTGCTTGTCCATCATCAACGAAATGCGGCGCTCGGACAGCGCGCCGATCTCGGCCAGCGCCAGAGCCAGGTTGTCGGCCGCCAGCGCCACCGGCTCGGCATGGAAGTTGCCGCCCGACAGCACGTCGCCCTGTTCGGCGAACACCAGCGGGTTGTCGGACACGGCGTTGGCCTCGATCTGCAGCACCTGCGCCACGTGGCGGATCTGCGTCAGGCAGGCCCCCATCACCTGCGGCTGGCAGCGCAGCGAGTAGGGGTCCTGGACCTTGTCGCAGTCCACGTGCGAATGGCCGACCTCGCTGTCTTCGGTCAGCAGGTCGCGGTAGACCGCGGCCACGTCGATCTGGCCCGGCTGGCCGCGCGCCTCGTGGATGCGGGCGTCGAACGGCACGCGCGAGCCGAGCATCGCTTCCACGCTCAGGCTGCCGCACACCAGGCCCGCGGCGAGCAGGTCCTCGGTCTCGAACAGGCCGCGCAGCGCGTAGGCCGTGGACACCTGGGTGCCGTTCAGCAGCGCCAGGCCCTCCTTGGCCGCCAGCGTCAGGGGCTCCAGTCCGGCGCGGGCCAGCGCCGCCCTGGCCGGCAGCCACTCGCCGTCGCAGCGGGCGCGGCTCTCGCCCAGCAAAAGCAGCGACATGTGCGCCAGCGGCGCCAGGTCGCCGGAAGCGCCCACCGAGCCTTTCAGCGGGATATGCGGATACACGCCGGCATTGACCAGCGCGATCAGGCTGTCGATGACCTGGCGGCGGATGCCCGAGCGGCCGCGCGCCAGGCTGTTGATCTTGAGCACCATGATGAGCCGCACCATGGCGTCGTCGAGCGGCTCGCCCACCCCGGCGGCATGCGACAGCACCAGCGAGCTCTGCAGCGCCTGCAGGTCTTCGCGGGCGATCTTGGTCGAGGCCAGCAGGCCGAAGCCGGTGTTGATGCCATAGGCAGTGCGGCCTTCGGCAATGATGCGCTCGACGCAGGCGACGCTGGCGTCGATCTGGCCGTAGGCGGCCGGATCCAGCGTCACGCGGCCCGCTTGCTGGTACACCTGGCGCAGTTGCGCCAGCGTCAGGTGGCCAGGATTCAAGTGCAGATCCATTTCTTATTCTCCAGGACGGATATCCGATGTCATGCGATGTCGTGTCCGCGCAGGGTCGGGTGGGGCGCAGGCGTCTGCCCGCGGCGGGCGAACACGTAATAGAGCAGGCCTGGCACGATCAGCCCGATGATCCACGAGATGTCCACGCCGCCCAGGCGCGCGACCATCGGACCGGTGTAGAGCCTGGTCGAGATGAAGGGCATCTGCACCAGCACGCCGGCCACGTAGACCAGGATGCCGGGCCAGTTCCAGCGCCCGTAGCGGCCATCGGGATCCGACAGCGCGGCGACGTCGTAGCGCTCGCGGTTGATGAAATAGTAGTCAACCAGGTTGACGGCGCTCCAGGGCGTGAAGAAGGCCAGCAGGAACAGGATGAACGATTTGAACGCGTTCAGGAACGAATGCTGCCCCACCAGCGCCACACAGGTGGCCGCGCCGACGATCAACAGCACGAACACCAGCCGCTGGCGTCGCGAGATCTCCACATGGCCGCGAAAGCCGCTGATGATGGTGGCGATGCACATGAAGCTGCCGTAAGAGTTCAGCGTCGAGATGGTGACCTTGCCGAAGGCGATGCTGAAGTACAACAGCGCAGCGGTGGCGCCGGCGCCGCCCAGTCCGACGATGTAGGCCACTTCGCGGCCGGCGAACTGGCCCGCCGCCATGGCCGCCGCCAGCACGCCGAGCGTCATCGCGATCTGCGCGCCCGCGACCGAACCCAGGCCCACCGCCAGGAAGGTCCTGGACGACGAGGTGCGGCTGGGCAGGTAGCGCGAGTAATCCGCCACGTAGGGGCCATAGGCGATCTGCCACGAGGCCGCCAGCGACACCGCCAGCAGGAACGAGGTCCAGTTGAAATGGCGGATCTGCAGCAACTGGCCCACGTCGCCCAGCGTCATCACACGGCTGAACAGGTAGACGAACGCGATCAGCCCCAGCACGCTGGCCACGCGCCCGATCATGTGGATCGTGCGGTAACCGAACACCGTGACCAGCACGATGACGGCGGCGAACAGCAGGATGCCTGCGCTGTCGCTGACGCCCAGCAACTGGCCGATGGCCTGCCCCGACAGCACGGCGCCTGTAGCCGTGAACCCCAGATACATCAGGCACACCAGCACGATCGGGATGGCCGCGCCGTAGACGCCGAACTGCACGCGGCTGGAGATCATCTGCGGCAGGCCCAGCCTGGGCCCCTGGGCCGCGTGCAGCGCCATGACGGCGCCGCCGAAGACCTGGCCGATGAACAGCCCGACCAGCGACCAGAACACGTCCCCGCCTAGCACTACCGCCAGCGCGCCGGTGACGATGGCGGTGATCTGCAGATTGGCGCCCAGCCACAGCGTGAACTGACTGTAGAGCCTGCCATGGCGTTCGGCCTCCGGAATGAAGTCGATCGAGCGCCGCTCGATCAGCGCTCCGTCGTGCGCCCCATTGCGCGCCTCGCTGTCCTGCTCCATGCGTTGTCTCCTGGCGGGCGCCGCGCGGTGGAGCCCGGTTGTGGTGCCGTGGCCGCCGGCCCCGGATCAGCGTTGCGCGT
The DNA here is from genome assembly GCF_046535435.1 of Achromobacter sp. SIMBA_011. Taxonomy (NCBI): domain Bacteria; kingdom Pseudomonadati; phylum Pseudomonadota; class Betaproteobacteria; order Burkholderiales; family Alcaligenaceae; genus Achromobacter; species Achromobacter sp. SIMBA_011. The sequence goes on from NZ_JAWRWN010000001.1 coordinate 22,059, forward strand.
TGACCATGGGCAGGTCCAGGCCCTGCTCGCGGGCGCAATCGGCCGCGGCCTCATAGCCCGCGTCGGCATGACGCATCACCCCGGTGCCCGGATCGTTCGTGAGCACACGCGCGATACGCTCGGCCGCCGCATCGGTGCCATCGCACACGATCACCATGCCGGCGTGCTGCGAGAAGCCCATGCCGACGCCGCCGCCGTGATGCAGCGACACCCAGGTGGCGCCCCCCGCGGTGTTCAGCAGCGCGTTGAGCAGCGGCCAGTCGGAAACCGCGTCGGAACCGTCGCGCATGGCCTCGGTTTCGCGGTTGGGACTGGCGACGGAGCCGGAATCCAGATGGTCGCGGCCGATCACCACCGGCGCCGACAGCTCGCCGCTGCGCACCATCTCATTGAATGCCAGGCCCAGCCTGGCGCGTTGTCCCAGGCCGACCCAGCAGATGCGCGCCGGCAGGCCCTGGAACCGGATGCGCTCGCGCGCCATGTCGAGCCAGCGGTGCAGGTGGGCGTCGTCGGGGATCAGTTCCTTGACCTTGGCGTCGGTCTTGTGGATGTCCTGCGGGTCGCCCGACAGCGCGGCCCAGCGGAACGGGCCAACGCCGCGGCAGAACAGCGGGCGGATGTAGGCGGGCACAAACCCCGGAAAATCGAAGGCGTTGGCGACGCCTTCTTCCATGGCCATCTGGCGGATGTTGTTGCCGTAGTCGAACGTCGGCACGCCCCGACGATGGAATGCCAGCATGGCCTGGACGTGCACCGCCATCGACTGCTTGGCGGCCTTGACCACGGCGGCGGGCTCGCGCCTGCCGCGCTCGCGGTATTCGGCCCAGGTCCAGCCGGCGGGCAGGTAACCATTGAGCGGATCGTGGGCGCTGGTCTGGTCGGTGACCATGTCCGGGCGCACGCCGCGCCGCACCAGCTCGGGCAATACCTCGGCGGCATTGCCGCACAGCGCCACCGACACGGCGCGACGCGCCTTGGTATAACGCGCGATGCGGGCCAGCGCGTCGTCCAGGTCGGCGGCCTGTTCGTCGACATAACGGGTGCGCAGGCGGAAGTCGATGCTGGCCTGCTGGCATTCGATCGTCAGCGAGCAGGCGCCGGCCAGCGTCGCCGCCAGCGGCTGCGCGCCGCCCATGCCGCCCAGGCCCGCGGTCAACACCCAGCGGCCGGCGAGCTTGCCGTCGTAATGCTGGCGCCCCGCCTCGACGAAGGTCTCGTAGGTGCCCTGCACGATGCCCTGGCTGCCGATGTAGATCCAACTGCCGGCGGTCATCTGCCCATACATGGCCAGGCCTTTGGCGTCGAGTTCGTTGAAATGCTCCCAGGTGGCCCAATGCGGCACCAGGTTGGAATTTGCGATCAACACACGCGGCGCGTTGGCGTGGGTCTTGAACACGCCTACCGGCTTGCCCGACTGCACCAGCAGGGTCTCGTCGTCCTCCAGGCGCTTGAGCGTCTCGACGATCTTGTCGTAGCAATCCCAATCGCGCGCGGCGCGGCCGATGCCGCCATAGACCACCAGTTCCTTGGGATTCTCCGCGACGTCCGGATCGAGATTGTTCATCAGCATGCGCAACGGCGCCTCGGTCAGCCAGCTCTTGGCGGTGAGCTGGTTGCCGCGCGGCGCGCGGATCTCGACGTCGCGGTAACGGTTCGATTGTTCCAAGGCGGTCTCCATGATCGATGGCGCGGCGCGATGCGCGGCCTGCTGGCGGAATCATAGGACGCCTATGCTTGTATATACAAGCTGGCCGGACCCGGTTACCGATCAGGGATTTCCCGTACGACGCCGCGCTCGGCGGGCGTCGCACCCCGGCATCAGCCCTGGCGCGGCTGCAGCTCGATCAGGCAGGCGTCCAGCACCGTGGCCGATTCCAGGCGGTATTCGGCCAGCCCTTCCGCGCTCTCCAGGTGCAGGCAGTCGTAGCGCGCCGGCGCCGGCAGCACATGGCCGTCGCGCCGCGCCGTGAGCGCGTCGCCCGCATTGAACAGCAGCACGGTGGTGGCCGCGCTGTGGAAGGTCCAGTCGCGCGCGCCGCCAATCCATTGCAGCCGCGCGTGGTGGTGGCGCGGCGAATAGATCAGGTTGAAATCGCGGATGGGGCCGTCCAGCAGGCGGCAATCGACCCGCGCGTCGCCCGGGAAGGCGTAGGCCTGGCGCGCCCGCAATGGCGCCTGCGCGCGGCCGTCGACGGTCAGCGCGATGCCCGCGCCTTCCAGCACGGTAATGACGCGCTGCAACCCATTGAACGCGGAAAAGCCGCCGTCCTGGGCCACCTCGGCGATCGACAGGCGCCAGGTGAACGCGGCGCTGCTGCCTCCGGCGTTGCACGCCACCTCCTGCGTGGTGCCCCCGCCATTGCGCCATGGCATGCGGGGATAGTCCTGTGCGCGGTACAGGCGCACGTCTGGCGAAGTCATGTGGAGAATTTTCCTTCCAGGCGGTGGCGCGAGCCAGGGTGGATCAGGCGCGCCAGGGTGACGGCGCGCTCGCCCGACCAGGTGCGCCGGCGGATCAGCAGGCACGGCTCGCTGCGCTCGATCTGCAGCAACTGGCATTCGCGCGGTTTGGCGACGATGGCCTCGACCACGTGCTCGCCTTCGGTCAGCGGCGCCACGCGCGTCAGGTATTCATAGGGCGTGTGGCGAGTGAAATCCTGCTTGAGGTAGTCGGGCGCCAACCGCACGTTGACGTAGCGGTCTTCGAGCTGGATCGGCACGTCGTCCTCGAAGTGCACAATGAGCGAATGAAACACCGGCTGGCCTTCGCGGATGTCGAGCGCGGCGGCCTGCTCGCTGCCGGCCGCTTCCTCGAGCAGCCGCACGACGCGGCTGTGATGGCGATGGCCGCGGGCCACGATCTCGTCGGCGATGTTGTTGACCGCGAACAGCGCCGAGCGCGTCTTGGGCTGGGCCACGAACGTGCCCACGCCCTGCATGCGCACCAGCAGGCCCTCGGCCGTCAGCTCGCGCAGCGCGCGATTGATGGTCATGCGGGAATAGCCCAGCTCCTGCACCAGTTCGCTTTCCGACGGCACGCGGTAATGCGCCGGCCAGGCGCCGCTGCGGATCTGCTGGGCGATCATCTGCTTGAGTTGCGCATAGAGCGGCGCGGGCAGGGCATTGGCCTGGGCCGGCAGCCGGGGCGGATTGGAAGCCACGGAATATCCTGTGTCGTGCCGTTGGACGAAAACCGATTATAGGGGCCACTAGACATGTACAGACAGGCCGCCCGCATTGGACGCGGACGCCATGCCTGCGTATACTCCCCCCCTGTATCTACCGGAGCCCAGTGTGCCCCATTCCCCCGCAGAGAAAAAGCGCGTCACAACGCGCCTGCGCCGCATCCAGGGCCAGGCGCTGGCGCTGGAGCGCGCCGTCAACGAAGGCACGGAATGCGGCGCGCTGCTGCAACAACTGGCCGCCCTGCGCGGCGCGGCCACCGGCCTGATGGCCGAAGTGCTCGAAAGCCATCTCCGGGAGACCTTCCTCCAATCCGCCCAGGGCGGACGGCCCGGCGCCACGATCGAACCCGAAGCGGAAATCGATCAGATCATGCGCATCGTCCGTTCCTATCTGAAATAACGCCATCGACATCGTGGAGCAAGCTATGAAATCACGCGCAGCAGTTGCATTCGGACCCGGCAAGCCGCTGGAAATCGTTGAAATCGACGTCGCGCCCCCGCAGCGCGGCGAAGTGCTGGTGCAGATCACCCACACGGGCGTCTGTCACACCGACGCCTTCACCCTCAGCGGCGACGACCCCGAAGGCCTCTTCCCCGCGGTGCTGGGCCATGAAGGCGCCGGCGTGGTGGTCGAGGTCGGCGAGGGCGTGACCTCGCTCAAGCCGGGCGATCACGTCATCCCGCTCTACACGGCCGAGTGCCGCGAGTGCAAGTTCTGCCTGTCGGGCAAGACCAACCTGTGCCAGAAAGTGCGCGCCACCCAGGGCAAGGGCGTGATGCCCGACGGCACCTCGCGCTTCAGTTATGAAGGCAAGCCGCTCTACCACTACATGGGCTGCTCGACCTTCAGCGAGTACACCGTGGTCAACGAGATCTCGCTGGCCAAGATCAACCCGGCCGCGCCGCACGAGAAGGTCTGCCTGCTGGGCTGCGGCGTCACCACCGGCCTGGGCGCGGTGCACAACACCGCCAAGGTCAAGGAAGGCGACACCGTGGCCGTGTTCGGCCTGGGCGGCATCGGCCTGGCGGTGATCCAGGGCGCGGTGCAGGCCAAGGCCGGCCGCATCATCGCGGTCGACACCAACCCCAACAAGTTCGTGCTGGCCAGCGCCATGGGCGCCACCGACTGCATCAACCCCAAGGACCACGACAAGCCGATCCAGGAAGTGATCGTCGAGCTCACCGACGGCGGCGTGGACTTCTCGTTCGAATGCATCGGCAACGTGCACGTGATGCGCGCCGCGCTCGAATGCTGCCATAAGGGTTGGGGCGAAAGCATCATCATCGGCGTGGCCGGCGCCGGCCAGGAAATCAGCACGCGCCCGTTCCAACTGGTCACCGGCCGCGTCTGGCGCGGCTCGGCCTTCGGCGGCGTCAAGGGCCGCACCCAGCTTCCCGGCATGGTCGAGGACGCGATGAACGGCAAGATCGACCTGGATCCGTTCGTCACCCACACACTGCCGCTGGACCGCATCAACGAGGCCTTCGACCTGATGCATGAAGGCAAATCGATCCGCACCGTGATCCACTTCTGACACCGGCCGATGTTCCCGAGGGCCCGGCACATGCCGGGCCTTTTTTTCCGGCATGACAGATCTGCGACGGCGACAGAACCCTTGCCAACGTGCCTGCTGCGCGGCGCCAAAGCATCGGCGCGCCGGGTCCCGACGCCTCAGCGCGCGCCGCGCAGCCGCATCAGGCTCAGGATCTCGAACAGGATCTGCGCGCCCGCGTGCGCCGTATTGGCGGTGGCGTCATACGACGGCGCCACTTCCACCAGGTCACCGCCGACGATGTCCAGGCCCGCCAATCCACGCAGCATGGCCTGGGCCTCGCGCACGGTCACGCCGCCGACCTCCGGCGTGCCGGTGCCGGGCGCGAAAGCCGGATCCAGGCAATCGATGTCGAACGACACATACACGGGCGCGTCGCCGACCACGGCCCGCGCCTGGGCGATGATGGCGTCCACTCCCAGGCGCGGAATGTCCTCGGCGTGGATCACCGTCATGCCCGACTCGTACGAGAACTCCCACAGGTACTCGGCCGAGCCGCGGATGCCGATCTGGATCGTGCGGGTCGGGTCGAGCACGCCTTCCAGCACCGCTTGCCGGAACGGCCCGCCATGATGAAAGCGGCTGCCGTCGAACGGACCGCCGGTATCGCAATGCGCATCGAAGTGCACCAGCGCCACCGGCTGCCGCGCCCCCAATGCGCGCAGGATCGGCAGCGTCACGGAATGGTCGCCGCCCACCGACAGCGGCGTGACGCCGGCCGCCACGATCTTCTCGTAGGTCGCGTGGATGTCCTCGTGCGACTGTTCCAGGCTGTAGCGGCTGCGCATCGGCACGTCGCCGATGTCGGCCACGCGCAGCTCGCGCACCGGCGTGCATTTGAGCGCGTGGTTGTACGGCCCGACGCGCTCGATGGCGCGCAGCGCGCGCGGTCCGAAGCGACAGCCGCTGCGATTGCTGGCCCCCAGGTCCATCGGCACGCCCAGCAGCGCCACCTGCAGATCGCCGAAATCCGGCCGGCTCCAGTCGATCTGCCGGGCCGGCGCATCCAGCAGTGTCGGCATGCCGGCATAGGGCGCGCTGCGCGTGCCGCTGTCGTCGATGACGTTGGCCGCCACCGCGCGAAAGTGCGGATCGTGGATGACGGCTTCGTTGGCGCCGCCGAACCGGGCGCGCAACGCGGCCAGCTTCTCGGGGGTGAAACTCATGGGGTGCTCCTGGAAGATGAATCGCCGTGGACCGGCGCCGCCGCCTGTCCCATCAGGCTGACGATGATGAAGCTGACGGCGCTGACGGCCAGGCTGGCGTAGATCGGCGTATTGGCCGCCAGGCCGTCGCGGATCATGAAGCCGATCGCCGTGGCGCAGCCCAGCAGCATGCTGGCGATCGCGCCCGTGGTCGTTCCGCGGCGCCACCAGATGGCGCCCAGGATCGGCACCAGCATGCCGCCGACCAGCAGGTTGTAGGCGCAGGTAAGCGCGTCCAGCACGTCATCGACCACCAGCGCGATGCCGAGCGTGGCCACGCCGACCAGCAGTGTCATCAGGCGATGGCTGCGCACATGGGTGAAGCCGCGGCCGCCGCGCAAGGCCGGCAGCAGGTCCTCGGCCAACACGGTGGAAGACGCCAGCATCGCCGCGCTGGCCGTTGACATCATGGCCGCCAGCGCCGCCGCGATCACCAGGCCGCGGATGCCGGCGGGCAGCTCGGCCTGCACGATGGCGGCAAAAGCGTTGTTGACGTTGTCCAGGTCGGGCAGCAAGACCCTCGCCGTCATGCCGATCAGCGCGCCCACCAGGCCATAGACGATGCAATACAGCCCCGCCGCCGCCCCCGCCAGCCTCGCCACCCGCTCACTGCGGGCGGTGAAGACGCGTTGCCAGATGTCCTGGCCGATCAGGATGCCGAAGAAATAGATCAGGAAGTACGTCACGATGGTGGGCCAGCCGATCGCGGTCGGCTCGAAGCTGGCCGCCGGCAGTTTCGCCACCAGTTGGTCCCAGCCGCCGACCCGCGACAGGCAGATCGGCAGCAGCACGGCCATCAGGCCGACTGTCTTGATCAGGAACTGCACGATGTCGGTCAGGGTCAGCGACCACATGCCGCCCACCGCCGAATAGACCACCACCACGCCGCCGCCCACCAGTATCGCCAGCCAGAAGGGCATGTCGAACAGCACCTGCATCACCGTGCCGGTCGCGATCACCGAGGTCGCGGCCAGCATCAGCGCGTAGGCCATCATCACCAGCGCGCTGACATGCCGGGTGCGCGCGCTGTAGCGGAACTCCAGGATCTGCGTCACGGTGAAGATGCGCAGCTTCAGCAGCGGCCGGGCCAGGAACACGTTCAGCACGATGATGCCCAGGCCCAGCATGGCGCACAGCCAGAAACCGGAGATGCCATGCACATACCCCAGCCGCACCGTGCCGACGGTGCTGGCGCCGCCGAGCACCGTGGCCGCCATGGTGCCCATGTAGAAGGCCGGTCCGAGATTGCGGCCCGCCACCAGGAAATCCTCGTGCGTCCTGGCCCGCCGCATGCCGTACCAGCCCAGTAGCAGCATCGCGGCAAGATAGGCCACGACAACGCCTATGTCGACAAACATGTCCTTCCCCTTGTCTCGTCGCGCGCGATCCGCGCGCTGAATGACCGCCGCCGGCTAAACAACTATCTACGTAGAAGTGAATCCGGAAAAAATCGATTCTCCGGGCTGCCGATTGCCTGTTGGCCGCCGACGGCACCGGCGCCAGGTTGAATCGGCAACACCGGTGGAATAATAGGAATCCACTCTTTTTCCATCCATATCTGGTTCGGAAAATTCACATCGATCTTCGTCAATGTTTTGTCGGTAGTTACCCTATGCTCTCGAACGTCTCCGACCTCGACCTGCGGCTGATCCGCGTCTTCCTGACCATCGTCGACGCTGGCGGCGTGTCGGCCGCGCAGGCCCTGCTGGGCGTGGGCCAGTCCACCATCAGCAGCCAGCTCGCCACGCTCGAAACCCGGCTTGGCTTCACCCTGTGCGAACGCGGGCGCGGCGGCTTTCGCCTGACCGCCAAGGGACAGCGTTTCGACAAGCTGACGCGCCGCGCGCTGGCGTCGCTGGATGACTTCAGCGCGCAGGCGCGCAATATGCATCGGCAACTGGTGGGCAACCTGACGCTGGGCCTGATCGGCAACGCCACCATGGCGCAGAATGCGCGCATCGGCCACGCCATCGAGAGATTCCGCCGGCGCGACGAGGCCGTGCGCCTGTCGGTGCTGATCCGCAGCCCGCGCGAACTCGAAGAGCTGATCCTCAAGGACGAGATGCAGGTCGCCATCGGCTACTTCCTGCACCGGGTGCCGATGCTGGACTACACCGCGCTGTTCCAGGAACGCCAGATCGCTTACTGTGGCGCCACCCATCCGCTGGCGGCGCGCGCCGGCCGCGTCACCGAGCAGGATCTGGCCGACGCCGACTGGACCTGGCGCACCTACCCCTTGCCGGAGTCCTCGTTCGCCGGCCGGCCGCGCCACATCACCTCCGAGGCCGACAACATGGAGGCCGCGCTGATCCTGATCCTGTCGGGCGCGCACCTCGGATACCTGCCCGAGCACTATGCGGCGCCGTACGTGGCCGCCGGCCTGCTGCATGCGCTGGACGCCAACGTCTACCACTACGATGTCGAGATCAGCATGGTGGCGAAACGGCGCAGCCACCTGGACGACATCGCCGCGACCTTTCTCGAAGACATGCGCGCGGCCCTGCTGGAGGCGCCGGCCCCGCCGCCGTGATATACCTGTGCCGCGCGGCGTCCGCACCAGGCACCGCGCGCCGCAGACCAGGAGCCCGCATGTCCACCACCGCCACCTTGAATTCCGCCGCCGCCGCGACGCGCCGCATGACCGTCCCGGCCTTTCGCGCCCGCAAGCGCGCCGAGCCGCTGGTCATGCTCACCGCCTACACCGCGCGCATGGCCGAATTGCTCGATCCCCACTGCGACGCGTTGCTGGTGGGCGACAGCCTGGCGCAGACCATCTATGGGCTGCCGTCCACCGTGCCCGTCACGCTCGACATGATGATCGCGCACGGCGCCGCCGTCGTGCGCGGCGCGCGCCAGGCGCTGGTGGTGGTCGACATGCCCTTCGGCAGCTATGAGGAAAGCCCCGAACAGGCTTTCCGCTCGGCCGCCCGCGTCCTCAAGGAAACCGGCGCCAGCGCCGTCAAGCTGGAAGGCGGCCAGGCCATGGCGCCGGCCATCGCCTGCCTGTCGGCGCGGGGCATTCCCGTCATGGCGCACATCGGCCTCACGCCCCAGGCCGTCAACATTCTCGGTGGCTACGGCGCGCGCGGCCGCGGCGATGCCGAATACGCCCGCATCGCCGCCGACGCCACGGCCGTGGCCGACGCCGGCGCCTTCGCGGTGGTGATCGAGGGCGTGGTCGAGCCGCTGGCGCTGGCCATCACCGAAGCCATCGCCTGCCCCACCATCGGCATCGGCGCGTCCGCCGGCTGCGACGGCCAGGTGCTGGTGGTTGACGACATGCTCGGCATGTTCGACCGCACCGCCCGCTTCGTGAAGCGCTACGACACCCTGTCGGCCCGCATCCAAGATGCCGCCCGCGACTACGCCGCCGACGTGCGCGCGCGCCGCTTTCCGGACGCGGAGCACCTGTACGGCTGATCCCGCGTCGGCCGGGCGGGAAGGCCCAGTCCGCCCGGGCGGTAAGGCCCAGTCGGCGTTTGTCGCTAGAATCGAGCCATATCCGATTCCCGCGCCCGCCGCGCGCCCTGCCCTTGCCAACCATGACTCCGCCCCGCCACGACACGCCCCAGTTGCAGGACGCGATCGCCGATGCGATCAGCACCGCCACGCGCGGCGCCGGCCGCGTCAACATCCTGGTCGCCGGCAAGACCGGCGTAGGCAAGAGCACGCTCATCAACGCGGTGTTCCGCGGCGACCTGGCCAAGACCGGCGCCGGCAAGCCGGTCACGCAGACCACGCAGGAATTCTCGCGGCCCGGCCATCCGCTCACCATCATCGACACCCGCGGCCTGGAAGTTGGCGATTACGCCCGCTCGCGTCAGCAACTGGCCGACCTGATCCGCGAGCGCGCGGCTTCGGAAGACCAGGACCGGCATCTGCATGTGGCCTGGCTGTGCATCCAGGACAGCAGCCACCGTGTCGAAGATGCCGAGATCGAGCTGTGCGCGCTGCTGGCCGATGCCGGCATACCGGTCATCGGCGTGCTCACCAAGGCGCGCAAGAACAGCCCCTTCCTGGAACAGGCGCGGGCGCTGCTGCCGCGCGCGCGCCAGGTGGTGGCGGTGCGCGCGCTGCCCGAACGCATCGAGGAACTGGACGCCGACCTGCCGCCAATGGGGCTGGACGCGCTGATCGAAGCCACCGCCGCGTTCATTCCCGAATCGCAGCAGCGCGCCTACGCCAACGCGCTCTCGACCCGCAACCAGAAAGCGCTGGAAGTAAAAAAAAAGCGGGCTGAAATAGAGGTCAACGTCGCCGCCGGCCTGGCCGCCTCGGCCGCCGCCGCGCCGATCCCGTTCTCCGACGCCGTGGCGCTGGTGCCGATTCAGGTCGGCATGATCGCCAAGATCGGCATCACCTTCGGCATGGAACTGAACACCGCCGCCATCAGCACGCTGGTCACGTCCACGCTGGGCGCGTCCGCGGCCACGCTGGTCGGGCGCTCGGTGGTGTCGGGCCTGCTGAAGTTCATCCCCGGCGCCGGCAGCGCGATCGGCGGCACCATCGCCGCCACCACCGCCGGCGCCATCACCAAACTGCTGGGCAACGCCTACATCGCGGTGTTGTACGACTTCTGCCAGAAGCATCCGGGTCAGGATCTCGACATCCCCATGATCACGCAGGCCCTCAAGCAACGCATGAAACCCTGAGCTGTTACGCCTGCCCACTCTCAATGATCATCGACCATTCCGACGTCATGTATCGACACCTCGTGCAGGGTGTCGTTGACTACGCCATCTACATGTTGAACCCCGACGGCACCGTCGCCAACTGGAACGCCGGCGCCGAGCGCGCCAAGGGGTATACGCGGGACGAAATCGTGGGGCGGCATTTTTCCTGCTTCTACAGCCCCGCCGACCAGGCCTCGGGCCTGCCGGGACGCGGCCTGAGCATCGCCCGCGAGCAGGGCCGCTTCGAGGCCGAAGGCTGGCGCATCCGCAAGGACGGCGCGCCGTTCTGGGCCCATGTGGTGATCGACGCCATCCACGACGACGCTGGCGCGCTCATCGGCTACGCCAAGATCACGCGCGATTGCACCGAACGCCGCGAACGCGAACTGCAGGTGCTGCATGCCAAGGAACTGGCCGAGCGCTACAACAGCGAGCTGACCTCGCTGTCCAGCTTCCTGGAAGCCGTGGTCTCGCACATCCCGTCCTGCGTGCTCGTGCTGGACGCGGTGTCGCGCCGCATCCTGCTGGCCAACCGGCAGACCGAAAACGTCTTCGGCGCGCGCCGCGAGCAGATGCAGGGCCGCACCATGCAGCAGTGTTTGCCGCCCGCGGTCCATGAATTCTTCGAGCGCCTGACCAATGACGCCCTGCGCTCCGACGGCGCCCTGCGCGAGGCCGGTCAGGAAGAGGTCGTCACCGGCCGCGGCCCGCGCACGCTGCGCAGCAAGACGCTGGTGTTTCACAGCAGCGACCCGCGTTCGCGCTACGTGCTGCTGATCGCCGACGACATCACCGACGAGAACGCGGCCCAGGCCCAGGTGCGCTACATGGCACACCATGACACGCTCACCGGGATACCCAACCGCCGCCTGTTCCGCGAGCGGCTCCTCAAGGCGCTGTCGCCCGAGGGCCGGGAACGCAGCGCCGCGGTGCTATGCCTGGACCTGGACAATTTCAAGAGCGTCAACGATACGCTTGGCCACCAGTACGGCGATGAGCTGCTGCGTCAATTGGCACGGCGCCTGGCCAAGAACCTGCGCGAGCAGGACACGCTGGCGCGACTGGGCGGCGACGAATTCGCGGTGGTGCTGCCCGGCATCGAGAAGACCGACGACCTGCGCCATATGGCGCAGCGCCTCATCGATGCGGTGCGCGAGCCGTTCCAGGTCGATGGCCACACGGTGCCGGTCAGCGTCAGCATCGGCATCGCCCGGGCTACCGCGCAGGAAGCCAGCGCCGATCACCTGCTGCGCTACGCCGATATGGCGCTGTACGAAGCCAAGCGCAATGGCCGCAACTGCCTGGCGTTTTTCAAGCCCGAAATGGAAGCGGCCGCGCTCAAGCGCCACGAAATGGAAATGGACCTGCGCCAGGCGATCCTGTCGCAGCAGCTACAGTTGTACTACCAGCCGATCAAGGACATCACCCACGTCCGCACGGTGGGGCGCGAGGCGCTGATGCGCTGGCAGCATCCGGCCAAGGGCCTGATCATGCCCAACGACTTCATCCCCATCGCCGAAGAGACCGGCCTTATCCACGAGCTGGGCGCCTTCACGCTGCACGAAGCCTGCCGCGAAGCCATGACCTGGGACGCGCACGAAACCGTGGCGGTGAACCTGTCGGCCACGCAATTCACCAACAACGCGCTGGTCTCGCTGGTGGAATCCGCCCTGGCCACCTCCGGCCTGCCGGCGCGGCGGCTGGAGTTGGAAATCACCGAATCGGTGCTGCTGGCCAATTCCGAGGCCAACCTGACCACGCTCAACCGGCTCAAGCAACTGGGCGTCAAAGTGGCGCTGGACGATTTCGGCACCGGCTATTCATCGCTGGGCTACCTGCGCACCTTCGAATTCGACAAGATCAAGATCGACAAGTCCTTCACGCAGGACGTCGAATCGAGCAAGGAAGCGCTCGCCATCATCCGCGCCATCAACGGCATCGGCCGCAGCCTCGATATCCCGACCACCGCCGAGGGGGTGGAGACCGCGGCCCAACTGGAAAGGCTGACGCAGGAAGGCTGCTCGCACTTCCAGGGCTTCCTGCTGGGGCGGCCGGTGTCGCACGAGCCGGCGCAATCCGAATAGGCCGCGGCGCCCTGGCGCGGCTCAGTCCTTGAGCAGCGCCGGGTTGGCGCGGGCCGCGGCCTGCGCGGCGGCCTGGCGGCCACGCACCAGTTCGAACAGATTCTTCGGATCGGCCAGTCTCGGCGCCACTTCCACCCGGGTGCCGATGCCATGCTTGACTGCGCTGTCGCGCAGCCAGCGCAGGGCCGAGAAGTCCTCGAGCGCGAAACCGACGGAGTCGAACACGGTGATGTCGTGATCGCCCTGCCGGCCGGCGCTCTGGCCCGTCAGCACGCGCCACAACTCGGTCACTGCGAAGTCGGCGGGCATCTGCTGCAGGTCGCCCTCGATGCGCGTCTGCGGCTCGTATTCGACGAATACCGGCCCGGCCCGCAGCACGTCGGCGTGCAGCTCGGTCTTGCCCGGGCAGTCGCCTCCCACGGCGTTGATGTGCATGCCCGGCTCGATCATGTCGACGGTCAGGATGGTGGCATAGGCCTTGTCGGCCGTCACCGTGGTCACGATGTCCGCGCCCTTGGCGGCGGCGGCGGTGCTGTCGAAGCGTCGCAGTCGCAGGCCGGGCACGCCGGCCAGATTGCGCTCGAGCTTGTCGGTGGCGGCCGGGTCGACGTCATACAGATGCAACGTGTCGATGCCGAGAATGTGATGGAACGCCAGCGCCTGGAATTCGCTTTGCGCGCCGTTGCCGATCAACGCCATGCTGCGCGAGCCCGGACGAGCCAGGGCGCGGGCGGCCAGCGCCGACGTGGCGGCGGTACGCAGCGCCGTGGTCAACGTCAGTTCGCTGATCAGCAGCGGTTCGCCGGTGCTGACCTGCGCCAGCGCGCCAAAGGCCATCACGGTGCTCAAACCGGCCGCCGGATTGCCAGGATGGCCGTTGACATACTTGAAGCTGTAAAGATCGTTGTCGGCCGTGGGCATCAGTTCGATCACGCCGGTCGCCGAATGGCTGGCGACGCGCGCGCTCTTGTCGAACTCCTGCCAGCGCAGGAAATCGGCCAGCAGATAATCCAGCAGATCTTCGAATACCTTGCGCGGGCCCTGTGCGGCCACGATCTTCGCGACGTCGGTGGTGGTGAGCAGTGTCGTCATTATTTTCCCCTGATGTTTCGGTACAGAAATTCTGTCCGATGCCCAGGTCAATGCCTAGCGCCCACTTTCCACACAAAATGCAAGGAAGCTGCCATTCTGGCAACGGCCGATGCCACTTGTCGCAATCCGGCCGCGGCGCTGCTGGTAATCCCTGATATGCCGCGATCTGCGCCTAAACCGCGTCACTCGCGCGCAACTCCGCGGGCAGATGCTCGCGCATGACCTCGATGAAACGCCGCAGCCGCGGTGGTTGCAAGCGAGATGGGGCGTAGACCAGATAGACAGGCAAGGGCGGGGCGAACCAGTCCGGCGCCAACTGCACCAGTTGGCCGCTGGCCAGTTCCTCGCGCAGCGCCCAGGCCGACGCGATACCCACGCCCAGGCCTTGCAGCGCGGCCTTGCGCAGCGCGTACAGGCCGTCGGTGGACAGGCGCGGCACGATGTCGATGCGCGCCACCTCGCCAGTGCGGACGTGCGTCAGGCTGACTTCGTCCCGGTAGAACGTGCGCAGCGCGAGCCACGGCAGCGCCGCCAGTTCGGACGGATGCCGGGGCAGGGGGCCGCCGCCCAGCAGCGACGGCGCCGCCATGACGCTGCGCGCCACATCGCCCAGCTTGATCGCGACCACCGAAGGATCCTGCACCGGCCCGACCTTGATCGCGCAATCGATGTTCTCGGCGATGAAATCCGGCGCCCTGTCATGCAGCAGCCATTCCACCCGCATGCGGGGATACTGGCGCAGGTAATGCGCCAACGCCTCCATGAACTGGTTCTGACCGAACGCGTGCGGCGCCACCACTCGCAACGACCCGGTCAGGTCCTCGCCCTCGCCACTGACCTCGCTCTCGAGCGACTGCCAGGTGGTCGTCAATTCCCGGGCGCGTTCGTAGCAGCGCTGGCCATCGTCGGTCAGCCGGATGGCGTGGGTCGAGCGCTGCAGCAGACGCACCCCCAGCGAGCGCTCCAGCAACTGCAGCCGGCGGCTGATCGTCGGCTGCGTCGCTCCCAACTGCAAAGCGGCCGCCGACAGGCTGCCAGCCTCCACGATGCGTATGAAGGTCTCCAGCAACAGCAGGCGGTCTGTTCCAGTTGCGGCGGGCAGGGCGGGCTTGGTCATACGCCTATCGTATAACGGATCTACCCGGGGGACGGCTACCCACGGCCCCCGCGGACGCTCAGAATCTGCCCCGTGCCCCCTTCGCGGCCTATTTCCTGAACGGAACCCTCATCATGTCCTCCGATACCCGGGCGCACCCCGCGCCCACAACCCAAGATCCGTCCGCCGGACTGGTCCTGCTGCTCGCCATCGGCGCCGGCCTGGCCGTTGCGTCCCTGTATTACAACCAACCGATGCTGGGCATCCTGGGCGCGGACCTGCACGCCAGCGCCAGCCAGCTTGGCTGGATTCCGACGCTGACCCAGTTGGGCTATGCGTTCGGCATCCTGCTGCTGGCGCCGCTGGGCGACCGCTACGACCGCAAGCGCATCGTCCTGATCAAGGCCGCCGCCCTCGCCGCGGCGCTGTTGCTGGCCGCCGCCGCCCCCGCCATCGGCGTGCTGCTGGCCGCCAGTTTCGCCATCGGACTGTCCGCCACCCTGGCGCAGGACATCGTGCCCGCCGCCGCCACGTTGGCGCCCCCCGCGCATCGCGGCCGCATCGTCGGCACGGTGATGACCGGCCTGCTGTTGGGCATCCTGCTGTCACGCGTCATCAGCGGCTTCGTCGCCGAACAGCTCGGCTGGCGCACCATGTTCCTGGCCGCCGCGGTGTCGATCGTGGCGCTGGGCGCGGCCCTGTGGCGCGGCCTGCCCGCGTTCGCCCCGACCTCCCGGCTGCCCTACGCCGAACTGCTGCGCTCGCTGCCCCGCCTGTGGCGCCAGCACGGCGAACTGCGCCGCGCCGCGACCGCGCAAGGCCTGTTGTCGCTGGGTTTCAGCGCCTTCTGGTCGACCCTGGCGGTCATGCTGCACGAGGCGCCATTCCACCTGGGCGCGGCGGCGGCCGGCGCCTTCGGCCTGGCCGGCGCCGCCGGCGCCCTGGCGGCGCCGCTGGCCGGCCGCTACGCCGACCGGCGCGGCCCCAACGCCGTCAGCCGCCTGGGCGCCGCGCTGACCGCGGTGTCGTTCGCCACCATGGCGTTGCTGCCGTTGCTGTCGGCCCAATCAGGCCTGTGGCTGATCGCGGCCAGCGCCATCGGCTTCGACCTGGGCATCCAGGTGGCGCTGATCGCGCACCAGAGCATTGTCTATGGCATCGACCCCGCCGCGCGTAGCCGGCTCAACGCGGTGCTGATGGTCAGCGTCTTCATCGGCATGGCCGCGGGCGGCGCGCTCGGCAGCCTGGCACTGGCGCACTGGGGCTGGATCGGCGTGACCGCGGTGGCCACGGCCGCGGCGGTCGGCGCCCTGGCCCTGCGCCTCTGGCCGGCCCGGCGCCGCGTGGCGCAGGGCGCGAACTGCGCGGCCTGACCGGACGGCCCGCGCCAGCGGACGTCGAATGCGACACAGCCCTCGAACCGAGCAACGGTTCGAGGGCTGTGCGACCCGATGCAAACGTCGGGGACTTACTGCGCGGCGTAGCGCGGCGAACGCGGACCGTACAGGATGCCGCCCGGCGTGCCGGCGCTGAGCAGCATGTTGTTGGTCATGCCCGCCACGCCGAAGCTGCGGTCGGACAGCGTGTTGACCACCTGGTCCACCACCGCCTGCACCAGCATGCCGATCAGGCCGCCGCCGCCATTGCTGGCCTGCACCACCTGCTTGCTGCCATCCCACAGCTTGGCGCCGGTGCGCAGATCGACCAGCGCGGCATCGATGGAGACCGTGATCGAGCTGGAAAGGACGGCGTAGCTGGAGCCATACTGCTTGACGGTCATGTACAGCGCGGCATCGGCGCCGAAGATCTCGCGCAGCCGCGGAGCCGGCAGCTCATGGATTTCTTCGGCGCTGGTCAGGCCGTTCTGCTTGAACGTCTCGTCCATCACCGCCACCGGGATCACGTAGTAACCCGATTCCGCCAGCGGCAAGGTTGCCTGCGACAAGACCGCGGCTGTCGCGGCCACGTCCACCGAGGTATTGAGCGGCGGCAGCACCAGGATCGACGCCGGCTTGCTCTCGCGGAAAGCGGCGTAGTCCACATTGCGTTGCGGCGCGGCGCAGCCGGCCAGCAAGGCCACCAGCGCCAGCACGGCGATACGGAGGGTCGTGGTCATGTCAGGCTCCCTTCTTGGTTGCTTGCTCAGGCGCGGCCTGGCTGGCGGGCGCCGCGGGTTTCGCCGCCTCGGGCTGGGCGGCCTGCGACGCGTTTTCCGCCGTCTTGCTGGCGTTGCGCAGCAGGAAGTCCATGAACGGCTTGGACTCCGGGAAAGCCGCCTTCTCGCCTTCCAACTGCTCCACGCCCTTGGCGCCTTCGCCCATCTTCAGATACAGCATGCCAAGATGCGCGCGGAAGCCCGGCGGCAGTTCCGCGTTGGTCGCCCGCGCGGTCTCGATGTTCTTTTCCATCGCCAGCGTCTGCGCCGCGTAATCGGCGCCGTCGTCCTTGAGGTAGGCGTAGACCGAAGGCTGGTATGACTGCCAGCTATACATGCTCTTGGGTTGCGCGCACGCAGTCAGCGCGCCCGCCAGGGCGGCCACCGCCAGGATGCGGCCGGCGCGCCCGAGCGCGACCGGGCGAACCATCGCCAGATTGTTCAACATGGGGCGCCCTTTCACTGTTGTACGGGCTGCCAGGCGCCCTGTTCGATACCGTCGACCAGGCGGTCGACGGCCTCGCGGATCGCCAGATCCAGCACCTTGCCGTTCAGCGTCGAGTCGTACCCGGCGGTGCCACCGAAGCCGATGACTTCGCGGTTGGACAGGCTGTATTCGCCGGCGCCGGACGCGGAATACACCACTTCGGACGTCGTCACGTCGACCACGTTCAGGTCGACCTTGGCATAGGCCACCTGTTCCTTGCCGCGGCCGAGAATGCCGAACAACTGCTGGTCGCCCGTCACCTTGCGGCCGAAGGCGGTCACGTCGCCCGTCACCACGTAGCGCGCGCCCTTGATCTGGCTGGCCTTCTTGTTGAAGGCGGCTTCCTGGGCGATCTCGGAGAGGTTCTCGCGATCCATCACCTGGAACCGGCCGCTGCGCTGCAGGTGGCTGACGAGAATCGTCTTGGCCTGGCCGCCCAGCCGGTCCACGCCGTCGGAGAACACGCCACGCAGATAGTTGGTGCGGTTGTCGAACTTGCCTACCGAGATCGGGCTGCGCACGCCTTGATAGGGCTTGCTGGCCGCCGCCACGGCGGGGACCGCCACGGACTGGGAGCGTTCGGTGGCGCAACCCGCGACCACCAGCGACAACATCGTTACCGCGCCAAGCTGTACTGCCTTCTTCAACATGCCACTCTCCTGCTGGCCCGCGCCAAACCCGCCGGGCGTCGTTTGAAAGAAAGAAATCCGGCGGCGAGTATATACAATTGAATACAGAATTTATATTTGGAAGTGACGGATTGAAATGCGCTATTTCGTATTAATGGCCCCAACTTCGGCCATTCCCTCCTATGTGCGCGCTTCTATTTGTCCGATTTTTGAAACGCTGTGCCAGGGTGGAATTTTCTTGGGCCGCAACGCATCGGCAGGCGGCAGAATAATTTCCAAATGAAACGCAGCGAGAGGCAAGCAAGGTCATGTGACGGCGCCCCGGCCGGGGCGCCAATGGGCCGGACGAACGCCGGCCCGGCGGGACGTCAGTGTTGGGGGCCGGCTTCGGGCTGATTGATCTGCGAAGCGTCGATGATCTCCGCCACCAGCACCGGGCCAGGCCCCTGCAGGTAGTACTCGGCCTCCCGCGGCTCGCGCAGCTTCATGTAGCGGGCCTCGCCGATCTGCATGGTATGTCCGGCGGCCAACTCGGCGCCGCTGTCCAGCATGTAGGCCATGATGTTATTGAACATGCCGGAATACTCCTCGCCCTGGTGGTGACCCTCGGCCAGCACGGCGAAATCCGGCAGGCCGAAACGGTCGCCGCCGTAGGTGCGCATCCATACGCCCTGCACGCCTTCGACCTCGTATTTCACGAAGCCGCAATACAGCATGGTCAGCGGCAGCGAACGCAGCACCTCAAGGCTTTCGTCTCCCAGCGAATCGTCGGTGAACACGCCGGCGGGCAACGAGGTATGCGCATGCTCGTTCAGCACCGCGACCGCGTTGAAGCGACCCAGCGCGCCAGCCACCGCGGCCATCGCCACGTACTGCTCCAGCGGATCCTCGTCGAAGCCCGCGTAGTACAGCAGAATGTGGCTGACGTGGGCGCGCACCTGCTCCTTGACCGGCGCGGGGTAGTGCGCGGGCGCCACGCAGACTTCCAGCGCCTCCTGGGGCAACGGCGCGTTCCAGCCCACCATGCGCACCACATGCCTGCCCCAGCCGACCATGCCCACCAGTTCCGGCATGTCCGGCTCGATCTCGGCGCGCGCCTGGCGCATTTCCGGGTGGTAGGCGCGCAAGGCCGCCGCCAGCGCGTCGGCTTTCAGGGCCAGCGGCGCCGCGAACACGACCTGCAGGCTGGATGGATTGTCGATATCGGGATTGGCCGTGAGGGCCGCGGTCTCGCCGGGCGTATCGGAGCGGCCGAAAAAGCGGGAGAAGATACTCATGGTGGGCGACCTGCCTGTCGGGGAAAGCGGGGATGCTATCAAGCCCTCGCGACACATTGGCCG
The DNA here is from genome assembly GCF_046535435.1 of Achromobacter sp. SIMBA_011. NCBI lineage: Bacteria > Pseudomonadati > Pseudomonadota > Betaproteobacteria > Burkholderiales > Alcaligenaceae > Achromobacter > Achromobacter sp. SIMBA_011. The sequence continues at coordinate 41,558 of NZ_JAWRWN010000001.1, forward strand.
GCCAGATGCAACCAAAGTCCGCCGCCCGCAACCAGATGTAGGGCGGCCGCGCAACCCGCCCCCGGTGCTACTTCAATTCCCGCGTGGCCCCGATCACGCGCAAGGTCGGCATCAACTGGCGCCAGGCATCCTTGGCGATCGCGGCCGGTCGCTTCAGGTCGGCCGCCGCGGGATCATCCAGCAGGTCGCCCTTGCAGGCGAAGACGATGCTGTTGGTCATGTCGTCGTCCACCACCTCGAACATGGCGCTGCCGAACGCGGTCCGCACCCGGTCCAGGTACTCGTGGTGATCCGGATGGTTGACGTGGAAGTTGATCACGAGGATGCCGTCGTCGCGCAGGGCGCGATGGCAGTCCGCGTAGAAATCCGCCGAACACAGCGCGTCAGGAATCCCGGCATCGTCAAAACCGTCGAGCAGCAGCACGTCGGCGGCCTCGCACAGGCCGCGCACATAATCGGCGCCGTCGGCCTGCACCACCCGGAAGCGATCGCTGTCGGGCGGGACCATGAACGCCTCGCGCAGCGCGATCACGGCCGGGTCGATCTCGACCACCGCGATGCGCGAACGCGTCAGGTAGCGATGGCAGAACTTGGCCAGCGAACCGCCGCCCAACCCCACCATCAGAATGTCGGCGGGCTCCGGGGCGAACAGCACGAAGCCCATCATCATCCGCGTGTACTCCAGGTCGAGCGCGTCGGGATTGAGCGTCGACATGCGGCTCTGGATGACTTTCTCGGAAAAATGCAGGGTGCGTGTGGTGCCGGCGGCCTGCACGTAGGGCCGGGCGGCGTCTGGCGCCACCGGCGCGCTGGACAGGGACAAGGAGGAATCACGGGCGGACATGGGGCAGAAGATACCACCGCCGCCCGCCCGCGACGCGATCTCGGACCGATCCCCACCGCCGCCGGTTAAAGAATGCGCGCCGGACAGCCGTACATATCGTGTCACCTCGCCATCGCGGGCAGCGGCCGACCCGGCCCGTCCCCGATGCCATGTGCCCCGCCTTACCGGAACATCCCCATGCAGCCATTGGCCACCGACAACCTCCTTCCTCCCGCCGTCCCCGCCGGCAGCGACCCGCGCGCCGCCAGACGCGACGCCGACGCCGATGCCAAGGCGCAGAACCTGGAAACCACGACCAGCGACCGCCCGGTCTCGGTCCGCGTGGTGCTGAGCGACGACGCCCTCGAACGCGCCGCCAAGGCGCGCAAGGCCGCCTCGCAGATCGCCGTCGATGCGGCCCAGTCGCGCCAGGATTTCGCCCGCTCCCGCGTCTCGCAGATCAAGCAGCGCATCGAGATGCTCAAGAAAATGCTGATGTTCCTGGGCAAGGCCGCGGCCAAATCCATCCTTCTGGAACTACGTCAACTGGCCGGCGAACTCGGCCAGGCCGCCGCGGCGCTCAAAACCAGCGCCAGCGCCGCGCCGGCCGCGAGCGCCGCCGACGCCACGGCGGCGCCCGTGGTGCAGGGTGCCAGCGGCCCCGCGACGGACGGCCCCGCCGCCACCGTCTCGCAGGCCACCACGGCCGAAGACGCCAACGCCGCCGGGCCCGCGTCAGCCGATGCCGGCGACGCAGCATCGGCCCAGGCCGCCGTGCCCAGCGCCGCCACCGCCTCGCGCGCCGTGGCGGCCTATGCCGCCGCCAGCGACACCGCCGTCGCGACCGCCGCCGACACGGCCGAAGCGGCGGATCCCGCCCCCGCGGCGCAAGCCGCGACCCCGGCGCCGCGCGACGCCGCCAAGGACGTCTCGGTGCCCGGCGAGCAAGACAAACCCAATGCCGCCAGCGGCGACGACGACAAGTCGACGTCCGCCGCCGAATCCCGCCAGGAACGGCAGGTCGAGCAGAAGCGCCGCCAGGACGATGCCCAGGCGGTGCGCGACGCCATCCGCGCCATGAAGGAACTGCTCGCCATGCTCAAGAGCAAGCTGCGCATGCAGGACAAGGCCACCCAGAAACAGGTCGCCGAGGTGCAGGACGCCCTGGCCGACGCCGAAAAATCGGCCCATGCGATCGAAGGCGGCGGCCCGACCGGCGCCGGCCTGGACAGTGGCGGCGTGGGCGGCGCCAGCATGGAGGCCGGCGGCGGCATGACGGCGTCGGCCTGAGCGGCCGGCGGAATACCGCCACTCGCGGCGCCCGCGGTCGCCCCCTGACATTGCGCCCCGGCGGCGCGCACCCCGCGGCAAACGGCCTATGATGACGCTCCGTCCCTCTTGCCATGGCGGCCGCCGCCACCCACCGCGATGTCCCTCATCCGCCCGCTCCTGCTCATCCTGCTGGCCCTGCCGCTTCCGGCCATGGCCCAAGCAGACCTCGATGACACCGCCGCACAGGCCCGTGCCACCCTGAAGCAGCGGTCGCTGGAACCCGAATGGATAGACGAGTGCTTCCTTGCCAGCAATCCATTCCGCTACTGCATCTATCTCGATAAACAGGCCGGCGGATTCCGTGTCGCCGACGTGCAATTGCGCGAACCCTACCAGGTCTACCTGTTCGACAACGGGCCTGACTATCCACAGGACGGGCGCTACCGCATCCGCCTGAACGGCAAGATCGGCTATGCCGACGAAGAAACCGGCGCCATCGTCGTCGCCCCCGTCTACGACTGCGCCTTTCCGTTCAAGGACGGCAGGGCCAGCGTGGGCTTCGGCTGCAAGGAAGAAAGCGATGGCGAGCATCGCTGGTGGTCGGGCGGAAACTGGCTGTCGATCGATCGGCAGGGCAAGGTCATCGACTAGCCGGCGGCGCGAACGCACGCGCCGCCAGTCGTCACGCCAACCCCAGGTTGCCCGCGAACGTCGTGCTGGCGTATGCGCGCCGCGCCAACCCCAGCGCCGCCAGCCGCGGCATCACCGCCTCCAGGAACAGGTCCAGCGACTGCATCGCGCCGCCCGGTAACGCGATGAAGCCGTCTGCCGCTTCCGCTTCGGCGCGCTGGCGGATCGCATCGACCGCATCGTCGACGGTACCGACCACCGTCCAATGCGCTGACGCGCTGGCCTCGGGCCGCGCCAGCAATTCGCGCAGACAGGGTTGCTCGCGTTCGATCAGGCGGCGCAGCAACTGGGCGTGTGTCGGGCTGCGCAACCCCGTCTGCGGCTGCCCCAGCATGCGCGCCGTAATGGGCGCCGCCGGATCAAGGTGCTCGACGTCCAGGCCGAGTGCCTGCCCGATGTAATGGCGCTTGCGCGACGCATCCTGGCCCGCGTGGGTCGCCTCATGGAGCGCCAGGGCCTGCGCCCGGGTGGGCGCCAGGTACAAGCTCAGGCCGGGCAGCACCCGTATAGCGTCCCGCGCGCGGCCATAGGCGGCCACGCGCCGCCGCAGGTCCTTCCGCAAGGCCTGGCCGCACGCCACGTCGGGCGTTGCGGCGAACACCGCGTCGGCCACCCGGGCGGCGAAATCCCGCCCCCAGTCCGAGGCGCCCGCCTGGAACAGGGGAATGCGGCCGCCGGCGCGGGCGGGCACATTCAACGGCCCCTGCACACTGAAATACTCGCCGCGATGCGCGATCGGGCCGATGCGGGCCAGATCGGCGTACCGCCCGGATGTCCGGTCCGCCAGCACCGCGTCCTGCGGATAGCTGCGCCACAGCGCCTGCACCACCTCGGTGAACTCCAACGCCTTGCGATAGCGCTGCGCCGACGGCGGCAGCGGCGCATCGCCAAAGTTCTGGCTGCCGTCGAGCGCCGTGACGATGTTCCAGCCCGCGCGGCCGTCGCTGATCCAATCGAGCGATTGCAATTGCCGCGCCACCACGTAGGGAGGATTGAACGAGGTGGCGGCGGTCGTCACCAGGCCGATGTGCCGCGTATCCCGCGCCAGCGCAGCCAACAACAGCGCCGGATCGAGGCTGCTGAAACCAGGGCCTTGCGCCAGGGCCGGCAGGTCCAGGAACAACGCATCGGGGCGGAACACGAAGTCCAGGCAGGCTGCCTCCGCGCGCTGCGCGATAAGACGGTAGAAATCCAGGTCGCACAACTGCTCGACCCGGCTGTCGGACCGCCGCCATGCCGAGGCGGACAGCCACGTGGCGGCCAGGGACAATCCGATGCACAAGGGGGATGAATGCATGACGCGGGACTCCTTGAAATACGCGTTCAATCGCGGGCTGCGCTGGCAATGGGCACGACCAGCGGCGTGCCGGAAACGGGATCGGCCGTCACCACGCAGCGGATGCCAAACAGGCGCTGCACCCGCTGCGGCGTGAGGACATCGACAGGCGGCCCGCAGGCCTCGACCTTGCCGTCGCGCAGCGCGATGATGTGATCGGCATAGCGCGCCGCCTGGTTCAGGTCATGCAGCACCATCACCAGCGTCTTGCCCTGCTGCCGGTTCAACCGGCGGCACAGGTCCAGCACGTCGAGCTGGTGGGCGATATCGAGATAGGTAGTGGGTTCGTCGAGCAGCATCACCGGCGCGTTCTGCGCCAACGCGAACGCCAGCCAGGCGCGCTGGCGCTGCCCGCCCGACAGGGTGTGCACCGGCCGGTCGGCCAGCGCGGCCAGGCCGGTCTGCGCCAGGGCCTGTAGCACCGCGTCGTCGTCGGCCGCGCACCAGGGCCGCCAGAAGGTCTGGTGCGGATAACGGCCGCGCGCGACCAGCTCCCGCACCCGGATGCCGTCCGGCGCTTGCGGCGCCTGGGGCAGAAGGCTCAACCGGACCGCCAGCTCGCGCGCGCCATACCGCTGCAGCGCCTTGCCCTCAAGTTCCACCCGACCCGCCTGGGGCGCCAGCAGGCGGGCCAATCCGCGCAGCAGCGTCGACTTGCCACAGCCGTTGGGCCCCAGGATGACGGTGATGCGTCCGGCGGGAATATCCAGGTCCAGGTCCTGGCACACGGGCGACAGCTCATGTGCCAGCGTGAGTCTGCGCGCGCGCAGCACCACATCGGCGGGCGGGGAGGGAGGGCAGTCGCGCATGCAGGCTCGTCGCAATCGGATAGTGTCAGCGGGGGCCGCGGCGCAGCAGCAGCCAGATCAGATAAAGCCCCCCCAGCAAGCCGGTCAGCTTGCCGATGGGCAGGGTCAATTGCCACGGATGCCACTGGCCGAGCACGTCAGCGCCGATCACCAGGCAGGCGCCCATGGCGGCCGAGCCGATGATCGAGGGGCCCGCGCCGCCCAGCAGGCGCCGGGCCAGTTGCGGCGCGGCCAACGCGATGAAGGCGATCGGCCCGGCCGCGCCCGTGGCCAGCGACGCCAGCATCACCGCGCAGAAGAACATCGTCACGCGCACCCGCGCCACCGGCACGCCCAGCTGGTTGGCCAGATCATCGCCCATTTCCAGCAAAGCCAGACCGCGCGCCGACGCGCACACGAGGGGCAGGCACAACGCGAGGGCGCCCCCCGCCAGCCAGGCATGCGTCCAGGTGCGCGCATTGAGGGAGCCGGACAACCAGAGATTCGCCAGCAGCGCATGATCCAGGTCGCCCTTGACCAGCAACAGGCCGTTCACGGCATGCAGCATCGTGCCCACGCCGATACCGACCAGCACCAGCCGCCGCGCGCTCATCCCGCCGCGACGATAGGCCAGCATCCAGACCATGGCTGCGGTCAGCAGGCCGCCAAGGGCCGCGCCCCCGGCCGCGCCTATCACGGACGGGCCATACAGGATGATGTGCAGCAAGGCGCCGGAAGCCGCGCCCGTGGTGAAGCCAATGAGATCGGGGGAACCCAGCGGATTGCGCGACAGCGACTGGAACACCGCCCCCGATACACCGAGTGCGGCCCCCACGAACAGGCCGGTCAGCACGCGTGGCAGGCGAAAGCCCAGGATCAGTTGCTCGCCGGCCGTGGCGGGCGAACCGCCGGCCAGCATGTCGAGCATGCGGCCCAGCGACAGCCCGCCACTGCCCGTCCCCAGCGCGACCAGCGCCAGGATTCCGGCCGACATCAGCAACGCCAGACCGGCCAGCGCGGCGCGCGGCGCAGCGCCGGCCACGCGCGGCCCCCACCGGGCAGTCGAATGGACCGTGTCGCGCATGTCAGCCCATCCCGGCACGGCGCGCCAACGCCACGAACAGCGGTCCGCCCAGCACCGCCGCCATGATCCCGGCGCCGATCTCGTCAGGCGCCGCGACCACCCGGCCCAGGGTATCTGCGGCCAGCAGCAGGCAGGCTCCCACCAGCCCGGCGTAGGGGATCACGCGCCGATGTCCGGGGCCGCAGACATGGCGCGCCACGTGGGGCGCGGCCAGCCCGACGAAGGCGAGCGGACCGGCGGCGGCCGTGGCCGCGCCGGCCAGCAACACAATGACGACGGCTGTCCAGATCCAGACCAGGCGCGGCCACGCGCCCAGAGACTTGCCAAGGTCCTGTCCCAGCGCCAGCACATCCAGCGCGCGCGCCAACGCCAATGCGCCAACGGCGCCTAGCGCCACGGCCGGCAGCACGGCCACCAGCACCTGCCCGGAACGCCCCTGCAATGAACCGACCACCCAATGGCGGAACTGATCGAAAACCCGATCCTCGCTGTTAAGGGTGATGATCTGCGTGACGGCCAACAGGATCGCCGACATCGCTGCGCCCGCCAGCACCAGCCGCACGGGATCGTGCCGGCGATGCAGCCCGCCCACCGCGTAGACCAGCGCGCCGGCCGCCGCCGCGCCGGCAAAGCCCGCCATCACCTGCCCCGCCGGCCCGTGCACGGCCCCCAGCGCCATGGCGGCGGCGATCGCCGCCGCCGCGCCCGCATTGACACCCAGCAGACCGGGATCGGCCAACGGATTGCGCGTCAAGGTCTGCATGAGCGCCCCCGCTACGCCGAGCGCCCCGCCTGCAACCAGCGCCAGCACTGTACGCGGTAAGCGCAGATAGCGCAGCAGCAGATGCTCGTTGTCACGCGCATCGAAGGCGGTGAGCGCGTGCTCCACCGTCGCCAGCGACAACGGCCGCGCGCCTGCCATCAGGCTCACCAACGCCAGCAGGACAATCGCGATGATGCAGGCCGGCAGCAAGGCCCATGCGAGGCGGTGGCGTGCGGCTGGAGGGTGCGGGGAGGTCATGTGCCGAAGCGTTCGAGCAGCGTGTCGATGATCTGGCCAGCACTGTACGCATCGATGCGAAAGGCGTCGCGGCCAAGGCCGTAGACCTGCCCCGCCCGCACCGACGGCAGGTTGGCCAGCACCGGATCGCGCAACAGGGCGCCGGCGCCCGCGGCGTCGGCGCGCAGCACGAAAGTGGTGCGCGCGGTCAGGCGTGTCAGCGCCTCGTAGGGCGCCCAGACGAAATCGCCCGGCGCGCCCAGCGCCACGTGCCAGGCCGGATCGGGCACCTCGATGCGGAAGCCCAGCGAGGCCAGCAGGCGCGCATGCGGACTGGCGGGCGTGGCGATGGGATTATTGGTGCCCGGGCCGTTGTAGCTGACGATATTGACGGCGCCCTCGGGAATGCGCAAGCGGGCGCGGGCCGCGGCGACCCGCGCGTCAAAGCCCGCAATGGTGCGCGCCGCGGCGGCCTCGATGCCGAGCGCCCGGCCCAGTTGCATGGCGAGTTCCTGCCAGGTCTGGTGGCTGTAATCCACCACGATTACCGGTGCAATGGCGCGCAGCGCATCGAGCTGCTCGCGCGCCGAGTCCGCGCCGGTGGCCGAGACGATGATCAGATCGGGCCGGGCCGCGTACGCCGCTTCCAGGTCGACCTGCCCGGCCGGCCACAGCGCCTTGAGGCCGCGTTCGCGCGCGACCGCCGCCCATTGATCGAAGAAGCGGCCATTGGCGCCGCCGGCGCTGGCCACGAGGGGTGCCTCAATGGCCAGCAGTGTCCCGGTCACCGTCACCGACGTCGACAGCACGCGCCGCGCGGCGGCAACCAGCGTGGTCTGCGTACCATCGGCATTATCGAAGCGTCGTGGCCAATCCGGCGCCGTCTCCGCATGCGCCGCCGCCCCCAGGCCCAGCGCAAGCGCCATCAGCCACGCGGCCAGCCCGCGGCACGCCGTCACCACGACAGTCGCGCGGTCGCCATGACCGTACGTCCGGTGCCGTAGTAGCAAGAGGTGGCCGCCGAGCACGTCGCCACGTAGCGCTTGTCGGCCAGGTTGCTGCCATTGAGCGCCAACTGCAGGTTCATGCCGCCGATCTTGCCCGCGTCATAGCGCAGGGCGGCATCGAACAGCGTGTAGGCCGGAATGTGCAGGTTGTTGGCCAGGTCGCCATAGGTCGCGCCGACATAGCGTACGCCCGCCCCCATGCCCAGGCCGGCCAGCGGACCGCTATGGAAGGTGTAGTCCACCCACATCGAGCCTATCCAGTCGGGCACCCGGATCATGCGATTGCCGGCATAGCCGTCGTTGTTGCGCACCACCTTCGAATCCATGCGCGTCACGGCGCCGATGACGCTCAGCCCCCGCAGCGGCGTGATGCGGCCCTCCAGCTCAACGCCGCGTACGCGCACCTTGCCGGTCTGCACCTGGTAGGCCTCATCGGCCTCGTTGAGCGGATCGGCCGTCAGCACGTTCTGTTGCGACAGCTCGTAGGCCGACAACGTGATCATGCCGTCGATATAGCGCGGTTCGTACTTCAGGCCCGCCTCCCATTGCGTGCCGGTGGTCGGTTTGAAGGCATTGCCTGCGCGCGTCGTGCCGCCCGTGGGCTGGAACGACTCCGAATAGCTGAAGTAGGGCGCCAGGCCATTGTCGAACAGGTAGGTGACGCCGGCGCGGCCTGTAAATGCCTCGTCGCGGGTCACCTGACGCACACCGGTCAGACGGTTCAGGGAATCCATGCGCGTCCAGTCCTGTCGCCCGCCCAGGGTGAAGCGCCAGCGGTCCAGCGCAATCTGGTCCTGCAGGTACACGCCGTACTGCGAGTCGGTCTCGCGAGTGGACATCTGCTTGGCCAGCGTCGGCTCGAAATCGTAGTGGCTGTAGACCGGGTCGTATACATTGATGGCGATGACGGCCGGCGAAACGGTCGCGGCCTGGCGCAGGAAGGTCCAGTCGGTCTTCTGCCAATCGAAGCCGGCGATCATCGTGTGGGTAAGCGGCCCGGTTCCGAACTTGCCCTCGATGCGCGTGTCGATGGTCTGCGCGTCGGAATCGCCTTCGCCCTGCACCGCGCGACGATTGAGGATGCGGCCGCCGATGAGCGTATTCAGGTTGGTGAGCGCGGCGCCGCGCACCCCGTTGCCCACCGTCGCGCGGTAGAGCGAATCCACGTGCGTGTAGCGCGCGTTCTGGCTGAACTTCCATGCGTTGTTGAACTGATGTTCGAGCTGCCAGCCGGCGGTCCAGATATCGCGGTTGTAGGTGTTCCAGTCGGGCTCGCCCAGGAACGTGGTGTTCTTGATGTAGCCCTCGGCGGCCGGCACCACCGTTCCCTGGTAGGGCAGGAACTGGAAGGTGCTGCCGCCCCGATCCTTCTGGTACAGGCCGTGCAGCGTCAACCTCGTGGCGTGATCGTTGAAATATATCGTGGCGCTGGGCGCAATGAACCACTGCTCGTGGTCGGTGTGCCTGATCTGTGTCGCGCCGTCGCCATACAGGCCCACCAGCCGCCACAGCACGTTCTCGTCGCCGTTGGCGCCGCCCAGGTCGAACGCGGTCTGCCTGCGTCCGTGACCGTCGACCTGCAACTGCACCACCTGCTCCTCTCCCAGCGTCGGCAGCTTGCTGACCTGGTTCACCATGCCGCCCGGCGCCAACTGCCCGTACAGCACGCTAGACGGGCCTTTCAACACCTCGACGCGCTCCAGGTTCCAGGTGTTGAACGAGGTGCGGTTCCAGCTCAGGCTGCTGTCCGACGGCGCGCGCAATCCGTCGAGCATCACGTTCGCGCCGAAGCTGCCGGCATCGAAGCCGCGGATATAGAGATCATCGACCCGGTTGTCGATGCCCTGGCTCTCGGGCAATACACCCGCCGTGTAGCGGGTCGCCTCATTCAGGTTACGCACGCCGCGCAGGTCCATTTCGCGCCGCTCGATCACCGACACCGATTGCGGCACTTCGCGCAGCGGCGTGTCGGTCTTGGTCGAGCCGCCGATCGTCTCGGCGGGCCGGTAGGCATTGACCGTTACGGCTTCCAGGCTGACCGGTTCGTCGACCGCGAAGGCGACGCCAGCCTGCCCCAACAGGGCGAGCAACAGCGGATAGACTGCGCGGCGCCTGGCCGGACGAGCGGCGCGGCGGAAGGGGAGGCGCTTCGGCGCGAGGGCTGGCACGGGACTTCTCCTGCGAGTAAATAAGATTTGTTCTCACTCGAGTAGAGCATGGGGTGCCGATACGCGTCGTTCGTGAAAACGGCGGATTTGTTCGCGCGAACGGCGATCTGCCGCCAGCGCCGGCGCCGCTACAGACGCGCCCGCACTTGCCGCGGCGTCAGGCCGAAATGGCGCCGGAACGCTGTCGAAAAACTGCCGGGATTGGCGTACCCGGCGATTGCCGCCGCCTGCGTCACGTTGATCCCCTCCGCTTCGAGCGCCTGGCGCGCCAGGCGCAGGCGTTCCTGTTGCAGGAAGTCGAATACCGTCATGCCCAGCGCCTGGCGGAAATGGCGCTGCAAGGTGGTGGGCGTGGTGTTCATATGGCGCGCGATCTGCTCGATGCTCAGGGGCTCGCCGGCGTGGCGCCGCAACCACTGCGTCAGGTCCACCATGCGGCGACGCAGAACGGAGGGCTGCGGCGCCGGATCCGTCGCCTGCCCGGCTGCCCCGCCATCGAGCGACAACGCCTCGATAACCAATTCGATGGCACGGCTTTCGAGATACAGGCCGGCGATCTGCCGCGACAGCGACGGTGGATTCAGGAGTTGCTCGGCCAGCAGCCGGGCCCGTGTCGAGGCGCGCCAGCTGCGCGTGGCCAGATGGGGAACCCCATGTGGTGCGAGCGCCCGGGTCTCGCCAAACGATTCTTCCAGCCACTGCCGATTCACGCCGATGCTGACGCGGCGCGACGATTCGCCGCCCAGCACCACTCGCCTGCATTCCTCGGGCTCGCGCAACGTCACCACCCCCGCGTCGACTCCTTGCCCGCGAGCCAGCCGCAGGGCGCTGCGTCCGTAGCTGACGTCGATGCGGCCGTCGAGCACCAGCACGATCCGCAGATGATCATCGACCATCGCCAGCCCGGTGGACGCGTCGCTATCGGTCTCGCAGGCCAGTTGCAGGCTCAGGCCGGGGCGCAAGTGGTGGATCTTCCGCAAGGGCGGCGCGCCGGTGGCACCGGGCGCGCCAGACAGAACGCTAGCCATGGGAGCATGGCGGCCCCGGAAGGTCTTCCAGGCCGCACCGTATCAATGAAAACGATTCTCATTGTATTTTCCGCGTGTGAACCTGGCAAGCGTCGACGCCCGTTGTCGCGGGCGGTTCGGTTCGCCCGCCATTTCCGCGCCTACTCCACCCGAACCGATTTGACCGTCATGGTAGTCACCGACCTGGCCGTCGCGATCTCGGCGGTAATGGTGAGGCCGAATCGGCGCAGGAAGACGTAATGCAGCTTGCGGACCGGCACGCCGTTCTCGCTGGTCTCGACGCAGTTCACATCGAGCGCCTGCCCCGGGATCTGCGTCAGGACCCGGCTGGCGGGATAATCCGCGCCGCTGGCGCAGGTGAGCGTTTGCCTGGGCCCGGTCCGCCGCCCTTCCCATCCGCCCTCGCTCTCGAGCGTGAACCGGGCATTTTCCGGCGGATTGGCCAACACATCGCCCGGCCATTGCTGGATGTCGCGCGCCATCCAGCGCGGCGGCACCTGCGCGGCCTTGAATCCGCCGGCCTGATGGATCAGCAGCGCCAGGCTGCGATAGTTGAGCGCCAACACGTAGTTGACCGGCAGGCCATTGAGCTTGCCGATATAGATACTGCGCAACGTGCCGTCGTCGCGATCATTGTGGAACGTCAATTCGTACTCGCTGTCCACCGCGACGTGGTCGATGCCGACGGTATGCTGGGTGCCCGTCATGCGCAAGGCGCGAAACCCCATGGGCTGCGTGCCCGCCGCCGGCAGCCTGGCCCGCACCGCGGGCGGCAGGGCATCGGGCACCAGGGTGCGCGCGGTGTAGGCATCGGCATTGAGCGCGACTTCGCGGGTCGACACGGGTTGCGCGCAGCCCGCCAGCACGGTAACGGCGGCCAGCACGGCCAATCTGGAAATCGTCTCGATACGCATGGGATGGGCTCCACGTCAGGCAACAGGCAGGCAAACGCCAAGGCGTGGTGCATTCTGAGGGAGCGTCGAGGTATCAACCAGACTTTGGCAACGATTGGCAATCATTGCCCCGCGTCGGATCCTCCGGCTTGAACCATTCGGGCCACGAGCTGCGATGCCGGTCGCCCGCCTCGATACAGGGAATCAACGTCTGCGCCAGCGCAGGCAACCGATCCGCGGACTTGGCGATCCGATACTTGACGCTGTGCACGCATTCCCGGTCGCCGAATTCGCATCGATTGAGCCGGGTGCCGCCGCAGGGGCCGTTCGCCAGGCCTTTGGGACAGGTCTCGGGGCAGACGTAGAGTGTGTCCTGCAAGCGGCAGGTGCCACAGGTGTCACAACCCACCAGCGGCCGCTTGAATGTCCGTTCGACCGCGAGCAGCGCCCGCGCCGCCACGCCGGTCTTCCAGAACGGCCGCGTCACACTCCAGCCAAAGGCGCTGCCGAGCCATCCCGTGCGATCGAAGAGCTGTTCATGCACCGTGGAAAGCAGCGTATAGCGCAAACGCTCCCCGGGAGTGGCCGCGACATCGGACTGCCCCAGCTCCCACGCGTCAATGCCAGGGGCGAAGCCTGTCTGGGGCATCCCGGGCATCCGCCAACTCGCCTGCCATCGATCCATCCAGTCGGACAGCGAGGCCACCGCATCCCGTTGCTCGGCGATCGCCTGCTCCAGCAACAACAATTCGTCCAGCGTGTGCACTCCGGACAGATGCACACCGGCATAACCCATCCATTGCAGACCCACGATCTGCAGCGCCAGCCGCTCGAGGCTGCGCGCGCTGGCATCGGCGGGCGAAATCTCTTGCTCCCTGCCCAGCAATTCGCGCATGGCGTCGGTGATGACGATGCCGGGCACATCCTGCAACGCCGCCGCGCGCCTGTGGGTCAGCCGCATCACACAGGCCAGCATGGGTTTGACGCGGCCCTGGGCGCGCATCCAGGCCTGGGCTTCGAGATGCTTGGCGGCGTCGAAGCCCAGTTGCAGGGTCAGGAAATCCGCGCCGGCCAGCAGTTTCTTCTGCGCCTTCAGGTACTGCGCGGCGCCTTCTTCCTCACGGTATTTGAACGGGTTCAACGCCGCGCCCAGCAGCCAGTCCGGGCCGTGCTCGCGGGCAATCTGCAGCGCGGGCACCGACTCCAGATAGCGCACGGGCGCCCGTCCCGGATCATGGCCAGGCAGGCGGTCGCCACTGAGCAGCAGCAGTTGCGACAGGCCCCGCGCCTGCATCGCGTCCATCTGGCCCAGCAGGTCGGCGCGCGCGCGATCCTTGCCCGAGAAATGCAACAGCGATGAAGCCGGATCGCCCAGCGCCCCTGCCCCCTGCAGGGGGCTCAGGTCGGAATGCAGGCCGACGCGGTCGGCGAAGGCAGGCAGCAACGGCCAGCCGGCCAGGTGCCCGCGTTGCACGATCCGCTCGAGCGCGGCCCGGCGCGCGGGAGACTGTTGAGGAATGATCTCCAGCACGCAGGCGAAGCGTCTCGCGTTCAACGCCTGTTTCAATGCACTCAAGACAGCTCGATACCAAGTCGTTCAGGGGCGCCGCGCCAACTCGCGCCGCAACGGATTCGGCCAGCGGCGATTGGCGCTCAAGCCGCGCCGTGCGCGGCGATGTTGCGATATTGCCCTTTGAAATACAGCAATGGCTGCGTGGCCGCCGCTTCCTGCAGATTCAGCGCCTTCACTTCGCCAATCACGATCACGTGGTCACCGGCGGCGTATTCCGCGTGGATCTCGCAATCGATCCAGTGCAGGCTGCCGGCAATGAGCGGATTGCCCAGCGGCGATTCCTTCCAGTCGATGCCGCGCCACTTGTCTGTGCCACGCCGGGCGAACTGGTTGGACACCTCGACTTGCGCATCCGACAGGATGTTCACGGCAAAGCGGCCCGCCTGGCGGATCTTGGGATAACTGGCCGAATTGGACATCACGCTGAACGACACCAGCGGCGGGCTCATCGACACGCTGTGGAACGACTGGCAGGTAAAGCCGATCGGCTCGCCATCGATGTGGGTGGTGACCACCGTGATACCGGACGCGTAGTGCCCGAGCGCTTCACGAAAGCGCAACGGCTCGATGGCGGGACTGGGGAGTGACATGGTAGGGACTGCCAAAACTGGCGACTGGGTGCAGCGCGAATGCTATGTAAGGCCTTGCGGGCAGGTCCGTCGCAAGCAGCTTGCGACGGCCATTTCCCGTCTCGAAATCAGTTCGAGAGTTCGTTGCGGACGATCTCCGCGCCTGCGCTCAGCGAGCTCAGCTTGGCGCGCGCGATCGCACGCGACAGCGGAGCCATGCCGCAGTTGGTGCACGGATAGAGCTTGTCGGCGTCCACGAACTGCAGCGCCTTGCGCAAGGTGTTGGCCACTTCCTCGGGCGTCTCGATGGTATTGCTCGCCACGTCAATGGCGCCCACCATCACCTTCTTGCCGCGAATCAGCTCAATGAGCTCCATCGGCACGTGGGAGTTGTGGCACTCCAGCGAAACGATGTCGATATTGGACTTCTGCAGCTTGGGGAAGGCTTCCTCGTATTGCCGCCATTCCGAACCCAGCGTCTTCTTCCAATCCGTATTGGCCTTGATGCCGTAGCCATAGCAGATGTGGACGGCGGTTTCGCACTTCAGCCCTTCGATGGCCCGTTCCAGCGTGGCGACGCCCCAGTCATTGACCTCGTCGAAAAAGACATTGAAGGCGGGCTCGTCGAACTGGATGATGTCGACGCCGGCCGCTTCCAGCTCCTTGGCTTCCTGGTTGAGGATCGTGGCGAATTCCCAAGCCAGCTTCTCGCGGCTCTTGTAGTGATCGTCATACAGCGTGTCGATCATCGTCATCGGACCGGGCAGGGCCCACTTGATCGGCTGCTTGGTCTGCTGGCGCAGGAACTTGGCATCCTCGACGAAGACCGGTTTCTTGCGCGCCACCGCGCCCACCACCGTCGGCACGCTCGCGTCATAGCGGTCGCGGATACGGACGGTCTTGCGGTTCTCGAAATCGACGCCGTCCAGGTGCTCGATGAACGTCGTCACGAAATGCTGGCGCGTCTGTTCGCCATCGCTGACGATGTCGATGCCCGCGTGCTGCTGTTCCTGCAGCGACAGGCGCAGGGCATCCTGTTTGCCCTCGATCAGTCCGCCATCCTGCAATTTCCAGGGCGACCACAGGGTCTCGGGCTCTGCCAGCCAGGAAGGTTTGGGCAGGCTGCCGGCGGTGGAGGTGGGAAGCAGTTTTTTCACAATAAGACCTGATGCTCTTTATTAATCAATGTGGGGTGGCCGCGGACCACTGCTCAAGAACCGTCTGATACGGCTTGATGAAGTTTTCCTCGACGAACTTGCCCTGCTCGACAGCCAGCCGGCTACGCTCTTCCCGATCGTAGACAATGCGGGTCAGGGAATAATCCTGGTGCTTCAGGCTCGGCTGGTAGGACTTCCCGGCAGCCGAGTTGGCGTTGTAGATCTCGGGCCGATAGATCTTCTGGAAGGTATCCATCGTGCTGATGGTGCTGATCAGCTCGAGATTGGTGTAATCGCCCAGCAGATCGCCGGTGAAATAGAACGCCAGCGGCGCGGCGCTGTTGGGCGGCATGAAGTAGCGCACCTTCATTCCCATTTTCTTGAAATACTCGTCCGTCAACGAATACTCGTCCTGCAGGTATTCGACGCCCAGCACGGGATGCTGGTTTTCGGTGCGCTGATAGACCTTGCTGCTCGAAACGCTCAGACAGATGACGGGCGCCTTGTGGAAGTTTTCCTTATAGGTGCTCGAATTCACGAAGCTCTTGAAGAGCTTGCCGTGCAGGTCGCCAAAATTCTCCGGCGTGCTGAAGGCGGTCGTATTCTTGTTGTGCTCCAGCAGCAGCACGCTGAAGTCGTAATCCCGCACGTACGAGGAAAAGTTATTGCCTACGATGCCCTCGAAGCGTTCATTGGTATGCCGGTCGAAAATGCTCGTCTTCAGCACTTCGATCAGCGGCAGGCCGTTACCGCTGCTTTGGCCTCCGATATTCAATTCGACGGAAACGATCTCGAGCTTTACGGAATAGCGATCGCCCTTGGGATTATCCCAGTGCGCCAAGGCGTTGAAGCGATTGTCGATCATCCTGAGCGTATTGCGCAGATTCTCCTGACGGCTCTCCCCCCGGGCCAAATTGGCGAAGTTGGTCGTGATTCGCGTATTGTCCGCGGGACGATAATCCTCATCGAAACAAATGCTCTTGATGGCAAATGTAAACTCTTTACTCATTCTGATCCGGCGCTCAAATTTCTGACAAAAAGCTCGCGTCTATTTTCCGCCGTCATTTATTTCCAAATTTCTTCGGATTTTTGATTTGGCAGTCTTGACACTTTCAATATTCGAGCCGTATTTTATGTTGCGCCTTCCATGAATAAAAATGATTTTATTTGGATGAAATCATTAGTTCCGCTCATGCTCTGGCCGAGGCCGGGCGCCCCCATGCCAGCGGGACATGGTCCGGCAGGGCAACGTCCGGCCGCGCGGCGCGCCAGGGCGTCGCGCTAACATGGCCGTCATGGGGTCGTTCAATCGCCGTCAATTCACCGGTATCGAGGTCGCGCACATCGCGGACGGCACGCGCGGCTTTGCGCCCCATTTCCACGACGAATTCGTGATCAGCGTCAATGTGCGGGGCTGGGAAAAAATCACGCTCGACAGGAAATGCTTCGACGCCGCCGAGGGTGACGTCACGCTCTACAACCCGGCGCAGGTCCAAAGCTCCCATGTCATCAGTGAGTCGTGGCAATTCGCGAGCATGTATGTGGACCCGGCCGCCCTCCCGGTCCTGCTCGGCATCAACCCGGAAACCGTTTTCGACAAGCCCCTGCTGCAAGCGCCAGGCATTGCAGCCAGGCTGCGCGGCGCCATCCTGTCAGCGCTGAACCGGAACACGCCCGAGAGCGTGGCGCAGGAAGGGCTCGTCCACGTTTTCGACGAACTGTTGCAGATGGCGGGATCGGGCGGACCCGCGACATCCAGGCACGTGCCGGCGTCCATCGGCGGCATCGCCGACCGCCTGCGCGACGACCCTGCCTTGCCGACGCTGACGGACCTGGCGGCATCGGCGGGGATGACGCCCGTGCAGCTCGTTCGGGCCTTTTCCAAGGTCTATGGCATGCCCCCGCTGGCGTGGCGCTGGAACCAACGGGTTGCCGAAGCGCGCAAGAGAATCGCCCAAGGCGAGAACATTGCGGCGGTGGCGCTGGACCTGGGATTTGCCGACCAGTCCCACCTGACGCGCAGGTTCCGCGCCGTCGTCGGCGTCCCGCCCGGCCAATGGCGCGACGGCTGAAATAGCGTTCAAGACAGGGCCACGCGCCCGCGGGCATAGTGCTGCCGTTACTGAACGAGCAGACTATGACCGCCGCCTCTTCGCCCATCCCCATCGGCTACACCGCCATCCCCCGCGGACACATTGCCAGTGTCGTCACCGACCTCGAAATGCTGTCCAGGCCCGACTTGCCCGGCGCTTCCTTGCCCCAAGGTTTCGAGCTGGCCCCGGTTGCCGGAATCGGCCTGGATGCCTACCGCGCGCTGTTCCGCAAGGTGGGGGCCGACTGGCTGTGGTTTTCGCGCCTTTTCATGGAAGACGGCGAGTTGGCCGCCATCCTCGCGCACCCCGACGTCGACATCCACATTGTCCGGACCGGACTTGGGGACGTTGGCATTCTGGAGTTGGACTTCCGCACGCAAGGTGAATGCGAGTTGGCGTTCCTGGGGCTCACCGCGGAGTGCACGGGCCGGGGCGTGGGCCGCGCGCTGATGAGCAAGGCAGTGGAACTGGCCTGGGTGCGGCCCATCACCCGGATGTGGGTCCACACCTGCACCTACGACCATCCTTCGGCACTGCGCTTCTACATGAAAGCGGGCTTCAAACCGTACGCAATCCGGGTGGAAGTGCAGAGAGATCCGAGGTTGAGCGGCGACTTGCCGAAAACTGCCGCCGCACACGTCCCGATTATCGACTAGCCGCCGGGGCCGGCTCGGGTCGGCGCCGACCGGCAATGGAAAGGGGCCGCCACGGCGGCGGCCCCGCGTCCTCGCCGCGATATCACTCCACCGTCACGCTCTTGGCCAGGTTGCGCGGCTTGTCCACATCGGTGCCGCGGGCGCAGGCCGTGTGGTACGACAGCAGTTGCAGCGGCACCGTGTGCAGGATCGGCGACAGCTTGCCGTAGTGCTCGGGCATGCGGATCACGTGCATGCCTTCGGCGCTCTGGATCTTGCTGTCGGCGTCGGCGAACACGTACAGCTCGCCGCCGCGCGCGCGCACTTCCTGCATGTTGGACTTCAGCTTTTCCAGCAGCTCGTCCTTGGGCGCGATGGTGACAACGGGCATGTGCTCGGTCACCAGGGCCAGCGGGCCGTGCTTGAGTTCGCCGGCCGGGTAGGCCTCGGCGTGGATGTAGCTGATTTCCTTGAGCTTGAGCGCGCCTTCCAGCGCGATCGGGTAATGCATGCCGCGGCCCAGGAACAGCGCGTTTTCCTTCGAGGCAAAGCGGTCGGCCCAGGCCATGATCTGCGGTTCCAGCGCCAGCACCGAGCCGATGGCCACGGGCAGGTGGCGCAGCGCCTTCAGGTGTTCGGCCTCCTGCTCGTCGGTGAGGCGGCCGCGCACCTGCGCCAGCGCCAGCGTCAGCAGGAACAGCGCGGTCAACTGCGTGGTGAAGGCCTTGGTCGAGGCCACGCCGATTTCGACGCCGGCGCGGGTGATGTACGACAGCTTGCACTCGCGCACCATGGCGCTGGTGGACACGTTGCAGATGGTCAGCGTGTTTTCCATGCCCAGCGAGCGGGCGTGCTTGAGCGCGGCCAGGGTGTCGGCGGTTTCGCCCGACTGGGAGATCGTGACGACCAGCGAACGCGGGTTCGGCACGCTGTCGCGGTAGCGGTATTCGCTGGCGATTTCGACGGCCACGGGGATCTTGGCGATCGATTCGATCCAATACTTGGCGGTCAGGCCGGCGTAATAGCTGGTGCCGCACGCCAGGATCAAGAGCGAATCGATGTCCTTGAAGATCTTGTAGGCGTCGTCGCCGAACAGCTCGGGCGTGATGGACTCGATGTCCTGCAGCGTGTCGCCGACGGCGCGCGGCTGCTCGAAGATCTCTTTCTGCATGTAGTGGCGATAGGGGCCGAGCTCGGCCGCGCCCGTATGCACGTGCACCGTGTGCACTTCGCGCTTCACATCCTTGCCATTGGCGTCCACGATCCAGACGCGCGCCAGTTGCAGATCGACGACGTCGCCGTCTTCCAGGTAGATGATCTGGTCGGTGGTGCCGGCCAGCGCCAGCGCATCCGATGCCAGGAAATTCTCGTTCTGGCCCACGCCCACCACCAGCGGCGAACCCTGCCGCGCGCCGACCACGCGGTGCGGCTCGTCGCGGCAGAACACGGCGATGGCGTAGGCGCCGTGCAGGCGGCGCACGGCGTTCTGCACGGCCTCGAACAGGTCGCCGGCGTACAGATGGTTGACCAGGTGCGCGATCACTTCGGTGTCGGTCTGGCTTTCGAAGACGTAGCCCACGGCCTGCAGCTCGGCGCGCAGTTCGTCGTGGTTCTCGATGATGCCGTTGTGCACCAGCGCGATGCGCGGTTCGTCGTTGCCCAGGCGCGAGAAGTGCGGATGAGCATTGTGCGTGGCCGGCACGCCGTGCGTGGCCCAGCGGGTGTGGGCAATGCCGGTGAAGCCTTGCAGATGGTCCTGCGCGACCTGCTCGGCCAGCTCGGCCACGCGCTGGGTGCTGCGCGTGCGGCGCAGGTGGCCGTCGGCGTACACGGCGACGCCGCAGGAGTCATAGCCGCGGTATTCCAGCCGCTTCAGGCCTTCGACCAGGATCGGGGTGATGTCGCGCTGGGCGACGGCGCCAACAATGCCGCACATAGGAGAGACTCCTGAAAGTTCGAGTACGGAACGCATTGTGCGCGTCCCGACAAGAAATTTGATTTCTTTATCTGGTCATATTTGACAGTTTATTCACTTACATATTTGTGATTAAATAATATTTCATAAATAATCCATTCATGAATTAATCATGCAAAACCAGCCGATGACCCTGCCGGAATTGGACGATCTGGACCTGCGCATCCTGGAACAGTTGCAAGACGACAACTCGCTGACCAACCAGGAGCTGGCCGCGCGCGTGCACGCCTCGCCGCCGACCTGCCTGCGGCGGGTGCGGCGCCTGGTGGAAGAAGGCGTGATCGCGCGCCAGGTGGCCATCCTGGCGGCCGGGAAGCTGGGCAGCACGCTGACCGCCATCGTCGAGATCACGCTGGACGTGCAGGCGGCCGAAAGCCTGGACGCCTTCGAACAGATCATGTTGGCGGAACCGGCGGTGCTGCAGTGCTACCGCGTGTCGCCGGGGCCGGACTTCGTGGTGATCGCGCAGGTCAAGGACATGCCGGCCTATCACGCGCTGGCGCACCGCGCCTTCACCGCGCACGCCAACGTGCGCAACGTGCGCACGTTCTTCTCGGTGCACCGCGCCAAGTTCGAGACCCGCATCGACGTGCGCGGGTAATCGGCGGCCATCCACACGGAATCCACCGATGATCGGGCGCCCGGCGGATAATACAAACCGGATCGGTCCACAACGCCAACGCGCCATAAGCAGCAGCCTGCCGTGCCGACGCAGTCCACCCGGTATCTCGAAATGATCGCGACACACCTGAACGCGCCCTACGGACAGGTCGTGACGCCATTTCATGTCGCCGCCGCATTGTGCGCGGGCGACTTCGGCGCGGTCTCCGGCGACGCCTTGGTCAAGGAACTGCTAGCCAGCATGTTCATAGAACTGGAACCCGAATTCATCGGCAGGGCCTGCTACGAAGCAGGCGTCAGACTCGAGGAGGCGCAGGCGCTGTACCAGCAGGCCCGCGCGCAGTACGGCCCGCCCAGGGCCGCGCAATGGGCCAAGGCCAGATTGGCGCAATGGACGGACATGGGCGCAAGCGGCCGCATGCGCGCCCCTTGAAGCGCGCGATCAGCGCGCGCCCTTCGCCGCCAGCAACCGCTCGAACTGCGCCAGGTAACGATTGCCCATCTTCTGCACGTCGTGCTCGTCGCGCACGTACTGATACGCGCGCTCGGTGATCTCCTGGCGGAACGCGGCATCATCCAGGCAACGCGCCATGCCCTGGGCCATGGCATGGAAATCGGCCACCGCGCACAGCACGCCGCGCCCGTCGGCCAGGCTTTCCTTCAGGCCGCCTGCATCGGTGGACACCACCGGCACCCGCTGCAGGAAGGCGTCCAGCACGCTGCTGCCCAGCGCCTCTTCCTCGGAACTCATGACGAACACGTCGAGGATGCTGTAGAAATCCTCGACGCCCTTGCGAAAGCCCGCGAAACGGTAGACGTCCTCGACGCCCAGCGCGCGCGCCTCGTCGCGCGCCTGCTGTTCGCGGTCGCCGCCGGCGCCGAAATGCAGGAAGACGAAATCGCGCCGCGTCCTGGCCAGTTCGGCCACCGCGCGCACCAGCGTCACCGGGTCCTTGTCGCGGATCAGCGCGGCCGACGTGGCCATGACCTTCTTGCCTTCCAGATCGAACTCGCGCACCAGCGCGGCGACGTTCTCCTGGTTGATCTGGTGCGGCTCGACCGCGCTGCGGATGATGACCGGGTCCAGCCCCAGGCGCCGCGGCTCGCTCGCGGCCATGTCGCTGATCGCCACGAACAGGTCGGTGTGGCGCCACTTGAAGCCGGTCTTCCATTCCTCGTTGGGCTTGACCACGAACGAGGTGCGGCGCGAAAACGCCACCGGGCGCCGGTGCAGCCACTTGGTCAGCACCGCCCAGGTGACGGTGTTGGCGGTCTGGGCGTGGATGATGTCGTAGCCGCTGCCCGCGCGCGCCAGGAACGCCAATTGCGCCGGCACGTTGCGGACGGTGTGCGCCACGAAGCCCTCCTGGCGCACGCGCTCGGCCAGCGGGCCGCCTTCGCGGCACAGCACTTCGACCTGGTGGCCGGCATTGCGGAACGCGCGCATGCAGTACAGCGTCTGGCGTTCGCCCCCGCGCCAACCCTTTTCGAAGTTGAGCTGCAGGATCTTCATGCGCGGCCGATGCCCGAGTACTCGAAGCCCTGCGCGCGCACGTCGGCGGGCGTGTAGATGTTGCGGCCGTCGATGATCAGCGGCGTCTTGAGCAGCGCCTTGACGCGGTCGAAGTCGGGCGCGCGGAAGACCTTCCACTCGGTGGCGATCAGCAGCGCGTCGGCGCCGTCCAGCGCGTCGTACATGTCGGTGGCGAAGCTCACGCCGGGTTTGCCATCGAGGACGCGGGCGGCCTCGTGCATGGCCACCGGATCGTAGGCGCGCACCGTGGCGCCGCGGCGCGTCAGCTCGGCGATCACGGTCAGGCTGGGCGCCTCGCGCATGTCATCGGTATTGGGCTTGAAAGACAGGCCCCACAGCGCGATCCTGCGGCCGCTCAGGTCCTCGCCGTAGCGGGCCACCAGCTTTTCCGACAGGCGGAACTTCTGCGCGTGGTTGGCAGCCTCGGCCGCCTCGATGACGCGCATCGGCAGCGCATTCTCGGCGGCGGTGTTGACCAGCGCCTGCACGTCCTTGGGGAAACACGAACCGCCATAGCCGGCGCCTGGATAGAGGAAGTGATAGCCGATGCGCGGATCGGCGCCGATGCCGCGGCGCACCTGCTCGATGTCGGCGCCCAGCGCTTCGGCCAGGTTGGCCATCTCGTTCATGAACGAGATGCGGGTGGCCAGCATGGCGTTGGCGGCGTACTTGGTCAGCTCGGCCGAGCGCACGTCCATCACCATCAGGCGATCGTGGGTGCGCTGGAACGGCTCGTAGATGCGGCGCATGACGCCGATGGTGTAGTCGTCGTCGGCGCCGACGATGACCCGGTCCGGGCTCATGAAGTCGTTGATCGCAGCGCCTTCCTTCAGGAATTCCGGGTTGGAGGCGACGCTGAACGGCACCTCGACGCCGCGCCTGGCCAATTCCTCGGCCACTGCGGCGCGCACCTTGTCGGCGGTGCCGACCGGCACGGTGGACTTGTCCACGATCAGCTTGCGGGTGGTCATGTGGCGGGCGATGTTGCGGGCCGCGGCCAACACGTACTTCAGGTCGGCCGAGCCGTCCTCGCCCGGCGGCGTGCCGACGGCGATGAACTGCACGTCGCCGAAGGCCACGCTCTGGGCCACGTCGTCGGTGAAATGCAGGCGGCCGGCCTGCACGTTGCGCCGCACCAGGTCTTCCAGGCCGGGCTCGTAGATGGGGATCCCGCCCTGGCGCAGCAGGGCGATCTTGGCCGCGTCCACGTCCAGGCACATGACGTCGTTGCCCATGTCGGCCAGGCACGCTCCCGACACCAACCCTACGTAACCGGTACCCACGACCGTGATCTTCATGCCTGAACGCCTTAAAAATAGGTAATCGTCGCGCCGGGACGAACCGTCACCGCGCCGGCCGCCATTATAGAAGCCGTGCGGCCCACGGGTTTGGCGGCGGCCGGCGGTCCCGCGCCGCCTCCGCCCCGGCCGCTATGGTTCCGACGGCGCCCGCAGCTTGCTGAACCGCACGGTGTTCACGACAACCGCCAGGCCGGCGCAGATCGTGCCCAGCACCAGCGCCAGCCCGGGGCCGTGCGCTGCACTGACGCTGAAAGCGATCGCCACCAGCGCGGTGCCGAAGCTCTGCCCGAACACCCGGGTGGTGGCCTGCAGGCCGCCTGCCGCGCCGCTGCGGGCGCGCGGCGCGGCCGACAGCATGGCGCGGTTGTTGGGCGTCTGGAAGAAGCCGAAGCCCACGCCGGCCACGAACATGCCGGCAATGATCGGCACGTTGCCCACGGCCGCCGGCAGCGCCGCCAGCCACAGCATGCCCGCCACCATGGTGGCCGCGCCGACGCCGCTCAGGGTGGCGGCGGAGTAACGGTCCGACAGGCGGCCCGCCACCGGCGCGATCAGCGCCGTGCCCACCGGCCAGGCGCCCATCAGCAGGCCGACCTCGAGATAAGGCCGACCCAGCACCTGCTGGAAATAGAACGGCAGCGACACATACGACGCCATCTGCGCCGCGAAGGTGCAGGCCGACGCGCCCACCGCGAATGCCAGCGGCCGGATGCGCAGCAGGTCGACCGGCACCAGCGGCGCGGGCTGGCGGCTGGCGCGGCGCACCAGCACCAGGCCGGCCACGGCCGCGATCGCCACCAGGCCGATGCCGCGCAGCAGGTCCTGGCCCATCATGTCGATGCCGGAGATGAACACGCCCAGCGTTGCCATGCAGAGCAGGGCGCTGATCCAGTCCAGCTTGACGTCGTTGCGCGGCACCTCAGGCAGATGGCGCAGGCCGAACATGGCCAGCACGCAGATCGGCAGATTGACCGCGAAGATCCACGGCCAAGGCGCCACCGACAGGATCGCCGAGCCGATGGTCGGCCCCAGCACCGACATCACCGCCACCGTGGTGGCGTTCAGGCTGATTCCGCGGCCCAGCATCTTGAGCGGATAGATATTGCGCACCAGGCCGCCGAACAGGCACATCAGCGTTGCGGCGCCCACGCCCTGGAATACCCGCGCCGCCGTCAGTTGCACCAGCGAGCCGGCCAGCGCGCAGCCCAGCGAGGCCAGCGTGAACAGCACCAAGCCGAAAGTGAACATGCGGCGAAAGCCGATGCGCTCGGCCAGCGCCGACAGCGGCAGCAGCATCATCACCACCGCCAGGTTGTAGGCATTGACCACCCACACCGCCTGCGCCGGTGACGCGTTCAGGTCGGCCGCGATGGTCGGCAGGGCGACGTTGGCGATGGTGGTGTCCAGCACTGACAGGCTGATGCCTGTCATGACGGTCGCCGCGGCCCAGTAGCGGCGCGGGACCGGCAGGCCGTCCGGCGCGGCGGGCTTGGCGCCGCCGGCCGGGGTTTGCGACGCCGGCGGCGTCACGACTTCTTGACCGGCCGTTGCCAACCGTCGATGGTGAGCTGCTTGACGCGCGACACCGTCAGTTTCTCGGCCGGCGCATCGCGGGTCAGCGTGGTGCCAGCGCCCAGCGTCGCGCCGCGGCCCACGCGCACCGGGGCCACCAGTTGCGTATCCGAGCCGATGAAGGCGTCGTCCTCGATGACGGTGCGGTGCTTGTTGACGCCATCGTAGTTGCAGGTGATGGTGCCCGCCCCCACGTTCACGCGCGCGCCGATATCGGCATCGCCGATGTAGGCCAGGTGGTTGGCCTTGCTGTCGGCGCCCAGCACGCTCTTCTTGATCTCGACGAAGTTGCCCACATGGGTGCGGTCGCCCAGCTCGGCGCCCGGACGCAGGCGCGCATACGGGCCGATGCGCGCGTCGCCGCCCACCTGGGCCTGCTGCAGATGGCTGAAAGCCTCGATCTGCGTGCCCGCGCCGATGCTCACATCGCGCAGCACGCAATGCGGGCCGACGCGCACCCCGTCGGCCAGCGTCACGCGGCCCTCGAACACGCAGCCCACGTCGATAAAGACATCACGACCGCAATTCAGCGTGCCGCGCACATCGAAACGCGCGGGGTCGGCCAGCGTCACGCCTGCCTCGAGCTGGCGACGCGCCTGCTCGGCCTGCCAGCGGCGCTCCAGTTCGGCCTGCTGCACGCGGCTGTTCACGCCCAGCGTCTCCCACGAGGCGCCCGGCTGGGCCGCGCCCACCGGCACGCCATCGACCACGGCCAGGCCGACCACGTCGGTCAGGTAGTACTCGCCCTGGGCATTGTTGTTGTCGATGCGCGAGAGCCAGTCCTTGAGCCGGGCAGTCGGCGCGGCCAGGATGCCGGTGTTCACTTCCTTGATGGCGCGCTCGGCTTCGGAGGCATCCTTGTGCTCGACGATACGGCAGACATTGCCGCCGGCGTCGCGCACGATTCGTCCATAACCGGTGGAATCGGCCAGCACTTCCGTCAGCACCGCGGCGCCGGCGCCACGCGCCTGCAGCAGGCGGCGCAACGTCTCGGGTTGCACCAGCGGCACGTCGCCGTACAGCACCAGGGTCACGTCGTCCTCGCCGTCGCCTTCGCGCAGCAGCGGCACGGCCTGCTGGACCGCGTGGCCGGTGCCTTGCTGCGGCTGTTGCAACGCGAATTGCAGATCGTCCTGGCCCGCGAAAGCCTGCTTGACGCGGTCGGCGCCATGGCCGACCACCACGATGACGCGGGCCGGCTCGAGCTGGCGGGCGCTGTCCAGCACGTGTGCCAGCATCGGTTTGCCGGCCAGGGTATGCAGCACCTTGGGCAGGTCGGACTGCATGCGCTTGCCGAGTCCGGCGGCGAGAATCACTACATTAAGCATAGGTTCCGGTATTTGAATGCGCCCGCTACCGCCATCCGGCGGTCCGGGACGGGATTGAAAAAATCAGGGCTTGCCGTCGGCAGGCCCGTTGTTCTTGGTGGCCGACTTGGCGGCCGTCTTGGCCGCCGGCTTGCGCGCGGCCTTGCGAGCGGGCTTGGCGACCGTCTTGGCGGCCTTGGCCGCCGGGGCGGCCGCGGCTTGCGGGCCGCCCGGCTTGGCCTTGGACTTGTCGGCCTCGGGCGCCGGCTGGCTGCCCGGCATCGATGCGGCCGTGGCCGCCGCGATCTGGTTGAACTGCTGTTGCAGCAGGTCCCACCAGGCCTTGGAGGCCGATTGCGCCGCCGCGCCCATCTGCTCGCTCATGCCGGGCTGGGTGCCAGCCGCGCCGCCCTCGGGCTCGGACGCCTTGGCCTCGGCCTTCGCGGCGTCGGCGGCATCTTGCGACGCGCCTTTCGACGTGTTCCTGGCGGCCGGCGCGGGTTTCAGGCCCAGCACCACTTCCAGCGGCGACGCCGCGCCGCTTTCGCGCACCGCGCCCAGGTCCAGATTGGCGGCCGAGTCGACAAAGGCGCGCAACGTGCTGATGGTGGAGCGCTGCACTTCCATGCCCTGGATCGTGCTGGACAGCATCGACAGGTTCATGCGCAGCCAGTTTTCGACCGAGCGCAGTTCGGTGATACGGCGGTCCAGGTCTTCCAGGTTCATGGGCGGCGCCATCGGCAGGCTGCTCGCCAGCCCGCCCGGCCCGGTCAGGCCGGCCCAGGCCTGGCGCATCATTTCCATGCTGGCCAGCAGCGGATTGCCCGACAGGTCGGAATTCTGGCCCATGCCGGGCAGGACGAACGGGTTGCTGTGTTGGTCGCTCATTCCTGTCTTCCCATAGATCGCAAAGCGCCGCCGGCCTGACTGGTCACCCCGGCAGCAGCTGATTATTCTCCACGCGCACATGGTCGCCGGACGCAAACGCGAACGGTTGCGCGCTGCGGAACTGCCGCGTGCTGCCGTCGTTCATGCGAACCGTGAGCTCATAGTGCGTCACCGTTTGTTGCTGCCTGATATTACGCTCAACTTCACGGCCTGCCAAAGCGCCGCCCACCGCGCCCAGCACGGTCAGCGCCGTCTTGCCGTTGCCGCCGCCGAACTGGTTGCCGACCACGCCCCCGGCGACGCCGCCGGCGATCGTGCCGACTAGGTGGTCGCTATTGTCCTTGACCGGCACCTGCACCTGGCGAATGGTTTCCACCACGCCGCAGGTGCGGCAGGCCTGTGCCGCCGGCGCGGGAGCGGGCGCCGGCGCGGGACGGCCCTGGGCCTGGGCCTGGGCCTGTGATCGTGCGCCCGGGGCTTGCGGCTGGGCGGGCGCGGGCTGCGCCGGAGCCAGGTTGGCGGCCTCGGGCCCGGCCTGCGCGAGCGCCGGGTCCTCGGCGTGCGGCGTGGCCGATGGCGTCGGCAGCCAGCCCATCACGGCGGCGACACCGACCGAGCACATGACGATCACCGCGATGGCGGCGGCCGCGACCAGCGGATGCAGGCCGCGGCGGGAAGATTCGGTTGGGACGGGGTAATTCATGACGATGCTCCATCGTTACTAACCGGCAGTGGTATAGCACCCGGATGCGGTTTCGGCATGTTGCGATGGTGACGCTTCATTGCTGCGCCAGGGCGGGTGCACAGCCCGCGGCATTCGTGGACAATAGGACCATGAATGCCATCACCTTGCCTCAGATCGAAGCGGCCATCAACTATTGGCGCAATGTGTCGCCGTCGACCGGCGACGAATCACGCCTGTGCCCCGAAGCCGCCGCGCTGGCCGCCCCCTATGCCCTGATGATCATGTCGCACCGCCGCGAAATCCCCGCCGCCGAACTCAGCGACCAGGCCCGTGCCGCGCTGTCCGGCTGGACGGCGGCGGGCGGCGTGTAAACCCGGCCGGCACGCGCCAGGACTGGGATAAGCAGCCGGTGCGCCGCGGACCGCCTGAGGGCGGGCCAGGCAAGCGCGTCCCGGATCAGTCCTTGAGCAGGGCCTGGATATCGTGCACCAGGGCGTCGACCCCGATGTTGTTGTTGGCCAGCACGCGCGATTCGCCCTTGCCGTCCAGCAGGTAGAAAGCCGCGGTGTGGTCCATGGTGTAGTTGCCGTCCTTGGTCGGCGCCTTGGCGTAGTAGGCCTTGAACGAGGCCGCCGCCTTCTTCACCTGGTCCGGCGTGCCGGTCAAACCCAGAAAACGCGGGTCGAACGCCGTTACGTATTGCTTGAGCACGTCCGGCGTGTCGCGCTCGGGATCCACCGTGATCAGCAGCACCTGCACGCGGTCGGCGTCCGGGCCCAGCTTCTTCATCACCTCGGTCAGCTCGGCCAGCGAGGTCGGGCAGACGTCCGGGCATTGCGTGAAGCCGAAGAACACCACCACCGCCTTGCCGGCGAAATCCTGCAACGTGCGCGTCTTGCCGTTGTAGTCCGACAGCTCCAGGCCGCGGCCCAGTTGGGTGCCGCTGATGTCGCTGCCCTTGAATTGGGGCGCGTTGTCGCCGCAGGCGGCCAGGGCGGCAGTGAACGCGGCGGCCGTGGCCAGGCGCAGGGCCAGGCGCCGGCTGGCGGAAAATACGGACATCGACTTATCTCCAGGGGGTCAGATCAGCGCGACCCAGTGGTCCACCAGCAGGGCGCCGAACAGCAGCGCCAGGTAGAGAATGGAAAAACGGAACATGCTGCGCGCCAGCTCGTCGCTGTAGTTGCGGTACAGCCGCCAGGCGTACGACACGAACATGCCGCCCAGCACCAGCGCCGACGCCAGGTACAGCGCGCCGCTCATGCGGATCGCGGTGGGCAGCAGCGTGGTGGCGACCAGCGCGATGCTGTAGAGCAGGATCTGCAGGCGCGTGAACTGCTGGCCATGCGTCACCGGCAGCATCGGCAGGCCGGCCTTGACGTAGTCATGGTTGCGATACAGGGCCAGCGCCCAGAAATGCGGCGGCGTCCAGATGAAGATGATCAGCACCAGCAGCCAGGCCTCGGCCGGCACGGAATCGGCCACCGCCGCCCAGCCCAGCGCCGGCGGCATGGCGCCCGACAGGCCGCCGATGACGATGTTCTGCGGCGTGCGCGGCTTCAGGATGATGGTGTAGATGACGGCGTAGCCGACGAAGGTGGCGAAGGTCAGCCACATGGTCAGGGGGTTGACCAGCGTGTACAGCACGAACATGCCGGCGCCGCCCAGCAGGCCGGACAGGCTCAGCACCTGGAACGCGGAAATGGTGCCGCGCGCGGTGGCGCGCCGCGCCGTGCGCAGCATGCGGGCGTCGACTTCCTGCTCGATCAGGCAGTTGATGGCGAAGGCGGCGGCCGCCAGCAGCCAGATGCCGAGCGTGCCGAACAGCACGCGGCGCATGTCCGGCACGCCCGGCACGGCCAGGAACATGCCGATCACCGCGCAGAACACCGCCAATTGGGTGACGCGCGGCTTGGTGAGAACGAAATACTGGCGGAGCAATCCGGATTGGGGAGCGGCAAGACTGGTCATCATGCACCCTATTTTAAACGCGCACCGAATTGGGGCCGTAGCCCCCGGCCGGCGCCCCGCCCGCGGTGGACAGGCGCACCATCAGGACCACCGCGGCCAGCGTCAGGCCGGCGGCTCCGCCATTGTGCAACACCGCGATCAACAAAGGCCACTGGAAGAAGATCGTCGTCAGGCCGGTCAGCAACTGCGCGCCCAGCAGCGCCAGCATGAGCGTGGCCGGTCCCCGCAGGCCGCGGTCGGCCCGCAGGCGCCAGGCCAGCACGCCCAGGTAGGCAAACACGACGAAGGCAAAATTGCGGTGCACCCAGTGGATCGCCGTCAGCGCCGGCTGCGAGATCATTTCGCCGGACGGCAGTTCGCCCAGCCCGCGGATGATGGAATAGCCGCCATGGAAGTCCATGTCCGGCACCCACTTGCCGTGGCACATGGGGAAATCCATGCAGGCCAGCGCCGCGTAGTTGGTGCTGACCCAGCCGCCCAGCGTCACCTGGATCAGCAGCAGGATGAAGCCGCCGACCACCCACGGTTTGAAGCGCCGCGCCGCGGCGGCCACCGCATGGTGCGGGCGTTCACGCGCCGACAGCCAGGTCATCAGCGCCAGCACCGACAGGCCGAACACCAGGTGCGCCGTGACCACGGCGGGCATGAGCTTGTGGGTCACGGTCCAGGCGCCGAACGCACCCTGCACGCACACCGCCACCAGCGTCGTCACCGCCAGGGCCGGCGAGCGGCCCAGTTCGCGGCGGTAGCGCCAGGCCATGTAGACGATGCCGATGATCAACATGCCCAGGATCGAGCCGACATAGCGATGGATCATCTCGATCCAGGCCTTGGACAGCGTCACCGGCCCGAACGGCATGGCCTGCGAGGCCTCGTGGATATCGCCCATCGCCCCCAGCGGCGTGACGCTGCCGTAGCAGCCGGGCCAGTCCGGGCAGCCCAGGCCCGAGTCCGTCAGGCGCACGAAGGCGCCGAACATGATCAGGTCCAGCGTCAGGAACCAGGTGAAGAAGACGAGTTTGCGATACCGCGCTTTGATGCGTTCCATGGAAATCAACTAAATACCGATTCAACCGATGCGCGAGTTATAGACCAGCTTGCTGATGTCCTTGCGCACCTTCACGCCGTCGGCGTCGGCGGGATACTGCATCATCAGGTTGCCCAGGGGGTCGATCACCCAGATCGGCTGCGCCAGGCCGGGCTGTCCGACCGCGGCATCGCGCGCCAGCAGGAAGCGCGCCAACTGGTCCGGATCGGCGCGCAGCATGATCGTGCCCTGGTAGGCCTCCAACACCTTGTCCGGCACCGGGCCATCGTCGGTGATGAACCAGACGCGCGCCAGGCGATCGACGTTCTTGCCCTGGCTGGCGTGGGTATTGCGGGTGATGTAGAGCTTGCGGGCGCAACTTTCCGGGCAGGCCGCGCCGTCGGCCGCGACCAGCAGCCACTTGCCCTTCAGGCTCTGCAGGTCGAACGGCTTGCCGTCCAGCGTGGTCAGCTTGAGCGCCCCCGGCGCCGGCACGGGCCGCTGCGGCTCGACCAGTTGGCCGTAGTTGCTGGCGTCCGCCGGCCACCATTGCGGGTTCATGTAGACCACGAAGGCCGCCACGATAGGCGCCAGCGTGCACAGGAACACCAGCACCATCGGCGTCAGCGAGCGCCGGGCGGGTTTGGAAGCAGTCATGTCGCGAGCCACGTGGGTCATGGATTCTATTGTCGGGAGAGGCGGTCAGGCCGCCGGATCGTCGGCCGCGCGCTGGCGCATGCGCTTGATGGCGCCCCCCAGCACCACCAGCCAGGCGATGGCGGCAAACAAGGCGAAGGAAAACCACTCGACGGCGTACACCGTGTTCTGCTGGAAATTCACCGACGGCTGCGGCCAGTCGTGCACCAGCCCGTCGTCCTCGCCCAGGCCGAACTGGCTCACCACCGTGGGCAGCAGGGTCAGTCCGGTGGCCTTTGCGTAGGCCTCCAGCGGCAGGTTCTGCACCTGCGGCACGACGCCGCCGGGCGCCGGCAGCGAGGCCGGCAGGCTGGAGGCGTCCTGGCCCCCCAGCGACCACAGCTCGAACATGCGCGGCACGCGCGGCGACAGCTCGCCCTTGATGGTCTGTACGCCTTCAGGCGCGGCGGGCAGCACCGGGGCGCCCTGGCCCTGGATCACCCGCGGCAGCCAGCCGCGCAGCACCAGCACCGCCGTGCGCTTTTCCGCATCCAGCAGCAGCGGCGTGGCCAGCCAGTAGCCCGGCTTGCCATCGTGGTTGCGGTTGTCCAGCAGTACACTGAATTCAGGCAGCCAGGTGCCGCTGGCCTGCGCCACGCGCCACGGCTTCAGGTCGGCCGGCGCGGTCGACGGCGCCAGCACCAGCGGCGCTTGCTTGCGGCCGGCCTCGATAGCCGCCAGAATGTCGCGTCGCTCGTCGGCCCGCCGCAGTTGCCATTGGCCCAGCGAGGCCAGGATCACCACGGCGATCCCCAGCAGGAGCAAAGCGGCTACCGTGTAGCGGGTTGAATGCGGTCGGGCCATCTGTATTGAATCAATCGATTTTGTCCGGAGACCATCATGCGCGTTTTCGTCGTACTGGCCTTCATCGGTATCCTGGCCAGTCTGGCATCCGCCCTGGTCTACCTGATGCGGGACAAAGGCAGCACCAACCGCACGGTCAACGCGCTGACGGTGCGCATCGGCCTGTCGGTGGCGCTGTTCCTGTTCGTGCTGTTCGCCCACCACATGGGCTGGATCGAAAGCACCGGGCTTAGATAGCCCCGCTGGCCGCCGGTTCCCGGCGCGCGTCCAGCCGCCTATTGGAACACGGACCGCCATCGAGCGAAGGGCGAGGCCCGCGGCGCCGGTTTCCCGGCGGCCCGCCAGCCTCGCCCCGTCCAGCCGCCGGCCCGGCAGCGCCGGGCCCGCGCCTCAGAACCAGTAGACGAACAGGTACAGGCCCAGCCACACCACGTCCACGAAGTGCCAGTACCAGGCGGCGCCTTCGAAGCCGAAGTGGTGATCGGGCCGGAAATGGCCGCGCATCAGGCGGATCAGGATGACCGTCAGCATCGTGGCGCCCAGGATCACGTGGAAGCCGTGAAAGCCCGTCAGCATATAGAACAGCGAACCGTAGGCGCCCGAATTGAACTTCAGGTTCAGCTCGGTGTACGCATGGTGGTATTCGGCGGCCTGGCAGGCCACGAAGATGAAACCCAGGATGACCGTGGCGGCCAGCCAGAACATGGTCTTGCCGCGATGGTTCTCGCGCAGCGCGTGGTGGGCGATGGTCAGCGTCACGCCCGAGCTCAGCAGCAGCGCGGTGTTGATCGTCGGCAGCCAGAAGGGGCCCACGGTCTGGAAGTGCTCGACCACGCCGGCCGGACCGAAGTTGGGCCACACCGCCTGGAAGTCGGGCCACAGCATCAGGCGGTGGTCCATGTCGCCCAGCCACGGCGTGGTGATGGTGCGCACGTACCACAGGGCGCCGAAGAACGCCGCGAAGAACATCACTTCCGAGAAGATGAACCAGCTCATGCCCCAACGGTACGACCCGTCGATGCGCTTGCTGTTCATGCCGGCCTCGGATTCCTGGATGGCGTCGCCGAACCAGTAGTACAGCACCACGATCAGCGCGATGAAGCCGACCAGCACCGACCACTTGGCCCAGCTCACGCCGTTGATCCAGCCGGCGGCGCCCAGGCCCATGAGCAGCAGCGCCACCGCCGTGCGCACGGGATGACCCGAATCGGCGGGCACGTAGTAATAGGGTGCCTCTTTACCTTGAACCGAGTGGCTTGCACTCATGGCTTTCTCCCTGGTACTGATTTATAGAATTAAGTGATTCAAGTCAGGCTGGAAACCGCCCAACGCACAATTAACACCAGCACGGTCACGAAGATCGCCGCCGCCAACAGTCCCGCCACGATCACGTGCACGGGATTGAGCCTGGCGCTGTCCTCGCGGTAGCCCGCGCCCTTGCGGACGCCGAAAAACCCCCACGCCACCGCCTTCATCGTCTGAAGAAAACTCAGCTTGCGCTGGGCGGATTCACGCAGGTCGTCGCTCATGGCTCGCTAGCCGCCGATGGCCTTGCCCGCCAGCAGCGCCGAACCGCGGAACACGGTCCAGGCGAACACGGCGATGACGAATACCAGCAGAACCAGTCCTGCGATCTTGTTGCGTCGGCGCTGCTCGGGGGTCATGGCCATGCTGCCTGTTGCGGGTTTCGGATCGGCGCTCACTTGACTTCGGGCGGCGTCTCGAAGGTGTGGAACGGCGCGGGCGACGGCACCGTCCATTCCAGGCCTTCGGCGCCTTCCCACGGCTTGGCGGTGGCCTTCTCGCCCTTGCCCATGTAGCAGCGCAGCACCGCCCACAGGAAGATCAGTTGCGACAGGCCGAACCAGAAGGCGCCGATGGTGGCGATCTGGTGGAACGTCGTGAACTGCGCGGCGTAGTCGGCGTAACGGCGCGGCATGCCGGCCAGGCCCAGGAAGTGCATCGGGAAGAAAGTCACGTTGAACGAGATCAGCGTCGACCAGAAATGCAGCTTGCCCAGCTTTTCGCTGTACATGCGGCCGGTCCACTTGGGCAGCCAGTAGTAGGTGCCGGCGAACAGCGCGAACAGCGAGCCGGCCACCAGCACGTAGTGGAAGTGGGCCACCACGTAATACGTGTCGTGCACCTGGATGTCGATCGGCGCCACCGACAGGATCAGGCCGGTGAAGCCGCCCATGGTGAACACGAAGATGAAGCCGATCGAGAACAGCATCGGCGTCTCGAACGTCATCGAACCGCGCCACATGGTGGCGACCCAGTTGAACACCTTCACCCCGGTCGGGATGGAGATGAGCATGGTGGCGTACATGAAGTAGAGCTGGCCGGTCACCGGCATGCCCGTCGTGAACATGTGGTGGGCCCAGACGATGAACGACAGCACGGCGATCGAGGCGGTGGCATACACCATCGAGGCGTAGCCGAACAGCTTCTTGCGGGCGAACGCGGGCACGATGGCCGACACGATACCGAACGCCGGCAGGATCATGATGTAGACCTCGGGATGCCCGAAGAACCAGAACACGTGCTGGTACAGCACCGGGTCGCCGCCGGCGGCGGCGTTGAAGAAGCCGGTGCCGAAGTGGCGGTCGGTCAGCACCATGGTGATGGCGGCGGCCAGCACCGGCATCACGGCCAGCAGCAGGAACGCGGTGATCAGCCAGGTCCAGCAGAACAGCGGCATCTTCATCAGCGTCATGCCCGGCGCGCGCATGTTCAGCACGGTCACGATGATGTTGATGGCGCCCATGATGGAGGACGCGCCCATGATGTGCATGGCGAAGATGGCCAGGTCCATGCCCGGGCCCATCTGCAGCGACAGCGGCGCGTACAGCGTCCAGCCGGCGGCGGTGGCGCCGCCCGGCACGAAGAACGAGGCCGTCAGCATGATCGCGGCCACCGGCAGCAGCCAGAAGCTGAAGTTGTTCATGCGGGCGAAGGCCATGTCGGACGCGCCGATCTGCATCGGGATCATCCAGTTCGCGAAGCCCACGAAAGCCGGCATGATGGCGCCGAACACCATGATCAGGCCGTGCATGGTGGTGAACTGGTTGAACAGCTCGGGGCGGAAGAACTGCAGGCCCGGCTCGAACAGCTCGGTACGCAGCAGCAGCGCCAGCGTGCCGCCTTCGAGCAGCATGACGAACGAGAAGATGAGATACATCGTCCCGATGTCTTTGTGGTTGGTGGCGAAAAGCCAGCGGCGCCAGCCGGTGGGGGTGGCGTGGTGGTGGTCATCGTGACCGTGGCCGTGGCCCGGCGACACGTGGTCTACAGTGACGCTGCTCATGATGGACTCCTTCCTGCTGAGTGCCGGCTCCGTTCCACGGAACCGGCAGGGTATCTCTGACTAAACGGAACCAGCTCTGCGTTGGGAAGCGGGCGCAATCAACGCGCGGCCGCCACGTCCTTCGGCATCACTGTCGGGTCCTGCCCCTTGCCGGCGTTGCTCCAGGCATGGCGCGTATAGCTGATGACCGCGGCGATCTCGACATCATTGAGCTGGGGACCGAACGCCGCCATGGCGGTGCCGGGCTTGCCCTTCAGCACGGTGTTGATCTGGGCGGCTTTCGGGCCCAGCACAACCTTGTCTCCATCGAGGGCGGGGAAGCTGCCCGGGATGCCCTTGCCGTTGGCCTGGTGACAGGCCACGCAATTGGCGGCGAAAACCTTCTCGCCACGGGCAACCAGTTCGGCTTCCGTCCACTCTTTATTGGGATCGTCGGCGTTTGCCGCCATCTTCTTCTTTTGGTCCTCAACCCACTTATCGTAGTCCGCTTGCGCCAGGACTTCCACGACGATGGGCATGAAGGCGTGGTCCTTGCCGCACAGTTCGGCGCACTGGCCACGGTAGATACCGGGCTTTTCGGCGCGGAACCAGGCGTCGCGCAGGAAACCGGGGATCGCGTCCTGCTTGACGCCGAAGTCCGGGATCATCCAGGAGTGGATGACGTCGGCGGCGGTCAGGACGACGCGCACCTTCTTGTCCACGGGCACCACCATGTGGTTGTCCGTTTCCATCAGGTAGAACTGGCCCTTGGGCTCGCGGCCTTCGATCTGGGCGCGCGGCGTGGACAGGGTGGCGAGGAACTTGACGCCAGCGGCGGGGCCGTCGAGGTATTCGTAGCCCCACTTCCACTGGTAGCCGGTGACCTTGATGGTCAGGTCGGCGCTGGAAGTGTCTTTCATGGCGACGACCGTCTTGGTGGCCGGCAGCGCCATGGCGATGACGATGATGAAGGGGATGACCGTCCAGGCCACTTCCACGCCGAGGTGTTCGTGGAAGGTCGCGGCCTTGTGTCCGCGGGATTTCCGGTGCGCCCAGATGGAGTAGAACATCACTCCGAAGACGCCCACGAAAATCACAATACAGATCGTGAGCAGTAGCCAGTGCAACCACATGACATCACGCGTGATCTGCGTAACGCCTTCATGCAGGTTCAGCTGATTGACCTTCGGGCCGCCGGGCATGTCTTGCACCTGGGCAATGGCCGCGCTGCCAATCAGCAGCGCACAAGCGCCCAGTATCCCTCTCCACTTCTTCATGCTTACCTCGAAACACGGCGCGAGGGCCCTTGTCGCCTGTTGGCACGGATGTCACTGCAACAGGACTACGCGCAATTATTAGATGGCAGGGTTAGGCAGGGGGAGATAGAGCGGCCCCCGCGTTCCCACTCGAAATCACAAAGAAACTGGCGGATTATAGCGGACGCGCAAATGGATGTAAGTTTGTGCTCTTGAATTCATACCGCCCGCCCCCATCTGCGCGCGTTCGTTCACGACCCAGGGTAAACAGGGGTGGCATAAAATCGCGGACAGTCTTATTAACACCGCCTCACGATGCCCAAACAGTTGTCCGATCTGTATGCCGCCCTGAGCGCACGGGCCCAGGAGCCTGCCCCGGTTGGCGCGCACGCGCTCTATATAGCGGGGCGCCGCTGCGGCTGGGCCACGCATGCCGCCTGCGATGCCTTGCGGGGCGCCGCCCATATCGAGTCCGATGCCGACGCCTTGCACATCGGCGCGAGGCTGTCGCCCGGCCCGGCCCTCGACGCGGCGCTCGAACAGGTCGCGCAACTGTTGCGCCAAGCCAACTGCCTGCGCGGTTGGCGCGATGAATTACTCGACGTGCTGGATGGCGATACCGCGCTCGGCGTCATCGAACGCGCGGCGATGCGGCCGCTGGGCCTGTTGACCAAGGCCGTCCACCTGAACGCCTGGACGCCCGATGGCCGCATCTGGATCGCCCGGCGCGCGCTCAGCAAATCCACCGACCCCGGCATGTGGGACACCCTGGTGGGCGGCCTGGCCGGCCGCGGCGAAGACCTGGACGTTGCACTGGTGCGCGAATGCGGCGAGGAAGCCGGCCTGGACGCGCCGGACCTGGCGCAGCGCTCGCCGCTGCGCACCATCCTGCGCATCCACCGCCGCCTGCCCGAGGGCTACCAGGTCGAGGACGTGCTGACCAGCACCTGCGTGCTGGCGGCGGACGCGCGGCCCGCCAACCGCGATGGCGAAGTGATGGAAATCGCGGCCGCCGACGTCGACACCGTGGTGCGGCGCGTGGCCGACGGAGAGTTCACGCTCGAAGCGGCGCTGGTGATCATCGAAGACATCATGCAGCGCCGGGCGGCCGGCGAAATCTGAACCGGCGCTCCCGCGCGGCGGGCCGATGCGCCCAGCGGCGCGGGGCTCAGACAGCGCGCGGCACGACCGCGCCGGCCTGCCGGCGCGCACCTGCCCGCATCAGGCGCTGGCGCCTCCCGGCGCCGCATCCGTCTCGCGCGCATCGGCCTTGTGCGCGTCGGCCTGGCGCGTCTCCACTTGTTGCAACGGCGCGGCGTGCGTCTCGACCTGTAGCGGCTGCGCGGGATGCGCCTCGACAGGCCGTGTCTCGACCTGCCGCGGACGTTGTTGCTGCGGCTCCGACCCGCTTCCCACTGCCGGCAACGCCACCGCTGCGCCCGGCTCGGCCGCCCTCAACGCCTGCACCGCCCGCGTATCGAGGCCGCTCTGCACCCCCGCGGCCTCGGCCGCTTCCGCCGCCTGTGAGGGCGAAGGCGCCGACGCCGGCGCGGGAGCGGGCGCGGGCGTCGCGTTGGCCTGCGAGAACTGCTTCCAGACCTCGATCGCCCGCAGGCGCTGCTTGGCCACCACCTGGATGCGTTCGCGCAGGTTTTCGTCGCGGGCAAGCAGGGCGTGGAAATCGCGCGACGACAGCATCAGCAGCTTGCTGTAGCCCAGCGAGGTCACCTCGGGCGCGATCTGCTGCTCGCCCAGCAGGCCGAGTTCGCCGAAGAACTCGCCGCTGCCCAGTTCGATCATGGTGTTGTCCGGCAGGTGCACCGCCACCGCGCCCGACGCCACGAAGCACATCTCTTCGCCATGCCGCCCCTTGGTCAGCACGCGCTGGTCGGGCAACGACAGGCGCGGCTTGAGCAGCTTGCTGATGGCGCGCAACGAATCGGCCGACAGCCCCTCGAACAGCGGCACGCGCTTGATCAGGTCGGCCGCGCTCATTTCGATGTCCAGCGGCGGATGCGTGTCGATGTGCGCCCAGCGGCTCTTCAACTGCGCCATCAGGTCGGCGTAGACCTCGCCGCTGATCAGGAACTGCTCCAGCATGTCGCGATAGCGGATCCGTTCCAGCTCGCGCGCCACCCGGCCGAGGTAACTCTCCTGCAGCCACTGCGCGTACGACGGATATTGCAGGTTCAGCGCCTGCATCGCGTTTTCGATCAGGTCCAGGCGGCGCTGGTGCAGCGACACGATGCGCTGCGTGGCGGTTTCGCCCAGCAGCGGCGTGATCTGCTCGCGCGCGAACACGATAAGGCGCTGGGCCACCGATCGCTTGCTCATCAGGTTGGCGAAACGCTGGCCCAGTTCGCGCGCCAGCCAGCCCTGGAAACCGAACAGGTAGTGCAGCCGCAAGGCCAGCCGGAAGCCGGTGGAATAGCGCACGTCGGCAATGATGGCGCGCTCGAAGCCCGGCACCCCGCCCATTCGGATCGCGTCCTCCAGCCGTTCGGCCCGCGCCAGCAGCGTTTCCGCCATGCGCCAGTCGACGATCTGCGCCTTGAGGATGTCGAAGAACATTTCCTCCTCGCGCTGCGCCACGATCGCCAGCCCGACGGCCACCCGCTGCTCGTCGCTCATCTGGCTGACCTGGCCATCGTGCACGCTGGTCAAGCTGGCGTCGAACACCGCGCGGATACGGTCGCGCACCTCGCTGCCGATGTGCTCGGTCTTGGCCACTTCTTCGGTCTTGCCCTGCAGGTCCTCCAGCGCCACCGCCAGCGCCTGGTTGCGGATGGTGCGCTCGACCGGCGACAACTGGTTCAGCCCCAGCATGCGGATCAGCGGCCGCAGGCTGATGCCGTTGACGAACAGCGTCAACAGCACGAAACCGGTGGTAGCCACGGCGATGAACTGGCGCGCCTCCTCGGGCACGCCGGTCTGCTCGGTCACGGCCAGGGCCAGGGCCAGCGACACCGCGCCGCGCAGGCCGCCCCAGAGCATCACCACCTTGTAGGGATTGCTGACCTTGGTGCCCAGCTTGGTCAGCCCCAGCAACGGCAGCAGCCCGAACACCACAATGGCCCGCGCCACCAGCGTCGCCACGAACACCACCGCCACCAGCACCAGTTCCTGCCAGTCGGCGGCCGCCATCAGCTTGGGAATCAGCATGGCCGCGAACAGGAAGATGAGGGAGTTGGCCCAGAAGCCGAATTGTTCCCAGGCGCTCGACAGGTATTCGAAGGTGGTCGGCGACATGCGGGTGCGGCCGGTCGACCCCACCACCAGGCCGGCGATCACCGTGGCGACCACGCCCGACACGTTCAGGTAGTGCTCGGAAATGAAGAAGGACAGGTAGGCCAGCGTCAGCGTCAGCGTGATCTCGGCCGTGGGAAAGCCGCGCAGCCAGGCGAACAGGAAACAGGCCAGCCGCCCCATGGCGAAACCGGCGATGCCGCCGCCGATGAAGTGCACAATGAAGTCATTGAAGATGCCGCTGGCGGTCAACTCGCCATGGCCGCCCAGCACGGCCAGCAGCACCGAGTACAGGGCGATCGACGCGGCGTCGTTGAACAGGCTTTCGCCTTCGACCAGCGTGGTCAGGCGCTTGGGCGCGCCCACTTCGCGGAAGATGCCCACCACCGCCACCGGGTCGGTGGTCGCCACGATGGCCCCCAGCAGCAGGCAGACCACCAGGCCATAGGGCGAGATCGCGTCCAGCGTCACGCCCACCACCACCGTGCACACCACCACGGCGACGATCGCCATCATCAGGATCGGGCCGATGTCGTCCATCAGCCGCCGTACGTTCATGGACAGCGCGGTTTCGAACAGCAGCACCGGCAGGAACACCATCAGGAAGGTCTCGGAGGAAATCTCGAACCGCTCCAGCGAATCCAGGAAGTCGCCGATCCAGCTCGGCGCCCAGCCATGGACGTGCACGATGATGCCCAGCAGGCAGCCGACGATTGCCAGCAGCACCGAGTAGGGCAGCTTGAGGCGGCCAGCCAGCGGCGGCATGAAGCACACCAGGGTCAACAGCCCGGCCAGGCCGAATACGAGAAAACCTACATCCATGGATAACGCCGCGTCCCGATCATGAAGCTTGTGAGAAGTTCCACAAGAATAGCGGGTTTTCCAGTCGATTCCGGCGAACGGCTATTTCCGGCGCACGTTTCGTTACCCCGATCGGGTGGGGCGATACGCGCCGGGACATGTTTTTTAGGTAAGGTAGGAGCCCGTGCAGAAACTTCGCAGGAGCCGCACTTGGCACGCGTCCATACCCTGGCCCGGCGCACCGACGCCCCAGCCATGCTCGTCCAGTTGACCGATTGCCACCTGTTCGGCGAGCCGGACACCGTGATGCTCGGCGTCAACACCGATGCCAGCCTGCGCGCCGTGCTGCGCCAGATCGAGGCCGACGGCAAGCACCCCGACCTGCTGCTGGCCACGGGCGACCTGTCCCAGGACGGCGAGCCCGCCGCCTACCAGCGCCTGGCCGCCATCCTGGGCGCCGCGCCGGCGCTGGAGGGCGCCCGGATCCGTTGCCTGCCGGGCAACCACGACCTGCCTGTGGCGATGCGCCATGAACTGCCCGAATGGTCGGTGCCCGTGACGGACGTGGGCGCCTGGCGCGTGGTTTCGCTGGACACCACCGTGCCCGGCTCGAACGCCGGCCACCTGCCCGACAGCCAGCTCGATCTGCTGGAAGCGGCGCTGGCCGAGGCGCCCGGACGACACACGCTGCTGGCCATGCACCACAACCCGATGCAGATCGACAGCCACTGGCATGATTCGATGATGATCGACAACCCGCAGGCGCTGTTCAAGCTGTTGGCGCGCTGGCCGCAGGTGCGTGTGCTGCTGTGGGGCCACGTGCACCATGAGTTCGACCGCCGCCGCCACAACCTGCGCATGCTGGCCACGCCCTCCACCTGCTTCCAGTTCAGCATCCGCGACGGCAAGCATGTGGTCGACAACCTCGCCCCCGGGTATCGCTGGATCAAGCTCTACCAGGATGGCTCGATGGCCACCGGCGTGCGGCGCGTGCAGGACGCCCTGTGGCATGCAACGCAGCCCGGTCCGGCCAGCGCGCAGGCGGCCTGAACGGCCCGACGCGTTTCGCGCGCGCAATAAAAAACGGGGCACCATATGCGTGGTGCCCCGCAAGCATCCGTCTCATAGGGGAGGGGA
This sequence comes from Achromobacter sp. SIMBA_011, assembly GCF_046535435.1. NCBI lineage: Bacteria > Pseudomonadati > Pseudomonadota > Betaproteobacteria > Burkholderiales > Alcaligenaceae > Achromobacter > Achromobacter sp. SIMBA_011. Next base: position 83,781 of record NZ_JAWRWN010000001.1, read on the forward strand.
AAGAGGAGAAGCCGAGACGGATGACAAGACTGCCAACCAAAGTTTGCGGTCTACGTGAAGTTAGGCGGGGCGCACTGCATTAAGTTTCTGAAATCGGCGGTTATTTCGCGGCGAATTTGTATCAATTTATTGGTGCGACGCGACAATGGCCGCCACGGCCCCTTCCGTGGGTCTGGGCGGTCGGCGGCGTAAATGGAAAGGGCCGCGAATCGCGGCCCTGGGCATGGATGCGGCGGGAAATCAGGCGGCCAGGTTGCCGCGCATCTTCTTCAACGCGGCGGCCTCGATCTGGCGGATGCGTTCGGCCGACACGCCGAATTCCTGCGCCAGCTCGTGCAGCGTGGCGCCGCCGTCGTCCTGCAGCCAGCGGGCCTCGACGATGCGGCGCGACCGCGGGTCGAGTGCTTCCAGCGCGCTCGACAGGCCCGAGCTCTGCAACTGGTCGCGGGCGGCGCGTTCCAGCACGCGGGTCGGCTCCTGGCGGCCTTCGTCGGACAGGTAGGCGATGGGCGCGTAGCTGTCGTCATCGTCGTCCTGGTTCTCGAGCGACATGTCGCGGCCGGACAGGCGCACTTCCATTTCGCTGACATCCTCGCGGCGCACGTTGAGTTCGCGCGCGATGTGATCGACCTGTTCCGGATCCAGCGTCTGGCCGTCCGGGCGCATGCTGCGCAGGTTGAAGAACAGCTTGCGCTGCGCCTTGGTGGTCGCCACCTTGACCAGCCGCCAGTTGCGGATGATGTATTCGTGGATTTCGGCCTTGATCCAGTGCACGGCGAACGACACCAGGCGCACGCCGCGCTCGGGGTCGAACCGCTTGACGGCCTTCATCAGGCCGACATTGCCTTCCTGGATCAGGTCGGCGTGGGGCAATCCATAGCCCAGGTACTGGCGCGCGACCGACACCACCAGGCGCAGGTGCGACAACACCAGCTCGCGCGCGGCGCCCAGGTCTTCGCTGTCGCGCAGGCGGCGGCCGAGTTCGGTTTCGCGTTCGGCCGACAGGACCGGCAGGCGGTTCACGGCCGAGATGTAGGCATCGATCGTGCCGAGCGCGCCCGGATTGGCGATGGCCAACGCCAGAGCGTTGCCGGACGTGGCCAACGAGGTACTGGGTTGCTTCATTGCGGCGGTCTCCGGAAAGCGAAGGGGTAAAGACATGGATTCGATGTTAGCACTCTAGTAAAGGGAGTGCTAATTCGACTATTGCGACGCGTCAAAGTTTCCTCCACGCGATGCGACCCCATTTTAAATTCCGACCTGCCCGCAGGGCCATCCGCCTTGCCGGGCAGGCCGTCACACGGCTCCGGACGCGTTGGCTACCACCCCAGCCGCTTCAGTCCCGCCGCGGTGGCCTCGCCGTCCGGGCGTACGAACAACGCGCCGCGGGGATCCATATAGACCTGGTATTTCGCGCCATCGAACAGCGGCATGTAGGCCGCGCTGCCAAATTGGACATCGACGAAGGGAAACCAGTTCGGGAAGCTCTGTTTGAGCGACCCCAGGTCCGGCGCCGGCCAGTCGTCCAGCGCATGCACCGAACGCGTCGCCGAGGCCTCGCGCGCGGCGTCGCTGTAGCGGCCGGACAGGCGCTCCAGGCGATACAGCGGCGACAAGCCCGCCATCAGGGCCGGCAGGCGCCAGCGCACCACGCGGGCGTCGATCTGCCATTGGTCGCCATACAGCACATATTGCTTGGCGCCCACGCCCGGCGCGGCGGCGCTGACCTGGAACTGGCCTTCCGCCTGCTGGCGGACCTCGATCCGGGCCACCGGTTCGTCGGTGGTCAGCTTGAAGAACTGGACCAGCGACAGCGCCAGCAGCCCCGACACGCCGCCCAGCAACAGCAGCAACAGGCCGAACACGCGCCGCACGGGGCGGAACTGGAAGGTGCGCCGGCCGCGCTCGTCGCGCGGGCCGCCCTTGCCCAGCAGCATCGCCAGGCCCGGCAGGAAGACGACCACCGCGGCCAGCAGAATCCAGACGAAGGGAGCGATTCCGTTGATCAAATCAGCCGATCCTATGCAAAGGGCGCCGCGGCCAGGGGCCGGGCGGGAGCCGCCGCGGGCCTGCCACGGCAGGCCGCCCAGTATAGAAGCGAGGGGTCAGGCGACCGGCTTTCCAAGCCGCTCGACGTGAAACCGGATGTGATCCTCGATGAAGGTCGAGATGAAGTAATAGCCATGGTCGTAGCCGTCCTGGCGGCGCAGCACCAGGGGCTGGCCGGCGCTGGCGCAGGCGGCCTCGAATACCTCGGGATACAACTGCTCGGCCAGGAACTGGTCGGCGGTGCCCTGGTCGACCAGGATGCCGCCGGGGAATGGCTGGCGCAAGCCGCGCATCAGGGCCGAGGCATCGTAGGCGGCCCAGTCGTCGCGGTTCTCGCCCAGGTAGGCGCCGAACGCCTTCTGGCCCCACGGGCACTGGCTGGGCGCGGCGATCGGGGCGAACGCCGAGACCGACCGGAACTTGCCCGGGTGACGCAGCGCCAGCACCAGCGCGCCGTGACCGCCCATCGAATGGCCGAAGATGCCGACGCGCGCGGCGTCGCCGGGCAGGGCGGTGGTGACGATGCCATGCAGCTCGCGGGTCACGTAGCTGTCCATGCGGTAGTGGGCGCGCCAGGCCGCGGTGGTCGCGTCCAGATAGAACCCAGCGCCGGTGCCCAGGTCCCAGCTCTCGTCTTCGCCCGGCACGTTGGCGCCGCGCGGACTGGTGTCGGGCGCCACCAGCATCACGCCCAGTTCGGCGGCCAGGCGCTGGGCGCCCGCCTTGATCATGAAGGTTTCCTCGGTGCAGGTCAGGCCGGCCAGGTAGAACAGCACTGGCACCGGGCCATGCTCGGCCTGCGGCGGCACGAACACCGAAAACCGCATCGGCAGGCCGATCTCGGCCGACTCATGGCGGTAATAGCGCTGCGCCCCCCCGAAACAACGATGCTGGGAAATGAGTTCCAGGGAGGCGGGCATGGGAGGTCTCCGGGTCTGAGGCTGAAGAAAATTCGGTCGGAATTAGGGTATATCCACGGTACGAGGATCCGTCGCCGAATGTTAACCTGCCCGAATCGGAGTCCTTTCCACAAAAAGTAGCGATTCCGCGCCCATATTGTGATCGCGGGGCTTGACCAGCGTTCACCGTGGCACTATTTATATACGTGAGAGAAGACAACCCGTTCTTCTGGAAGCGCAAGCCCTGACACTATGGCCCGTCTGCCCCGTCTGTACGCCCCTGGGCTGCCCCAACTGGTGCAGGCCAATTTCATTCAGCCGCTGGCGGCGGCATCGCAGCCCGCCCCGGCCGATATCCTCAATCAGCTTGCCACGTGGCTGGGCGAATCGGCCCAGCGCCACCGCGTGTCGGTGCATGGCTGGCTGCTCGCCAACGACCGCATCCTGCTGCTGGCCACCCCCGCCGACGAGGAAGGCCTGCCGCGCCTGATGCAGACGCTGGGCCGCAACCTGGCGGCGCGCCTGCGCGGCGGTCGGGTGTTCGCGGGCCGCTATCGATCCGCCCTGCTCGAGCCCGGCGCCTGGGTGCTGCCCGCGCTGGTCTGGCTGGAAACCTATCCGGTGCGCAGCGGCGCGTCGCAGGATCCCGATTCCTGGCCTTGGTCCTCGGCCTCCAGCCATACCGGCAATACCACGGCAGCGCCGGCGCAGTGGCAGTCCGACCACGCCGACTACTGGGCCTGCGGCAACACGCCCTTCGACCGCCAGGCCAACTACCGCAAGCGCCTGCAGGACGGCCTGTCGCGCGAGGAAAGCCAGCGCATCGACCAGGCTGTTTCTGGCCAGTGGGCGCTGGGCGGCCCGAGCTTCATCGCCAGCCTGGCCCATACCGCCAGCCGCCGCGTGGCCCCGGGCCAACGCGGACGGCCGCGCAAAAAGCCGGCCGCGCCGGCCGCCGCCGAGTCCGGCGGCGATACCGGGGGGGCCGCGACGCCGGCGTCACCGCCATCCAACGGAACCTCCGGAAGCGGATCGTCCTCCTGACCAGGCGCCTTCGGGCGCTTTTTTCATGCCGCCGCAATCTCCGAGGCGGCAGGATCGCGTGCGTTCGCACGCCAGCCGAGAGGCGCCGACCGGCCTCCGGATTCGCCAAAAAGCATCACAATAATTGGGGACAAAACATGGCGAAATCGAGGGATTCACCCCCTTGAGGCCCGTGCGAGTCGGCGCACCGTCGCCGCAAGCCTTGATCGGTGCGGGCCTTGTTGTGTCCCCATATTAATGCTCTATGACGGTGCAATGAATAAATTAGGGTCACACCCCTTATATTTCTATTGCACCCTACTGCCTACGGGGGTATTGTCCGTTCCTGCACTGCAACATTAGAACGCAGTCTTACTGCGGAGCGCGCCATGCCCCAAATCACCCCGAACGAATCCTGTCCCACCCCCAAGGCGACCCCGATCGATGCCAGCCGCATCGGCCTGCCGCCGGCCCAGGGCCTGTACAACCCCAAGAACGAGCATGACGCCTGTGGCGTGGGCTTCGTGGCGCACATCAAGGGCAAGAAAAGCCACGCCATCATCCAGCAGGGCCTGAAGATCCTGGAAAACCTCGATCACCGCGGCGCGGTGGGCGCGGACAAGCTGATGGGCGACGGCGCCGGCATCCTGATCCAGATCCCGGACACGCTTTATCGCGACGAGTTCGCCCAGCACGGCATCACCCTGCCGCCGCCCGGCGAATACGGCGTGGCGATGGTGTTCCTGCCCAAGGAAACCGCCTCGCGCCTGGCCTGCGAACAGGAACTGGAGCGCTCGGTGCGCGCCGAGGGCCAGGTCGTGCTGGGCTGGCGCAACGTGCCCGTGGACGTCGACATGCCGATGTCGCCCACCGTGCGCGACTGCGAACCCGTGATCCGCCAGTTGTTCATCGGCCGCGGCGCCGATGTGATGGTGCCCGACGCGCTCGAACGCAAGCTGTACGTGATCCGCAAGACCGCCAGCCACGCCATTCAGAACATGCACCTGGCGCACGGCAAGGAATACTTCGTGCCCTCGGCCTCGGTGCGCACCGTGGTCTACAAGGGCCTGCTGCTGGCCGACCAGGTCGGCCGCTACTACCGCGACCTGGCCGATCCGCGCACCGTGTCGGCGCTGGCGCTGGTGCACCAACGTTTCTCGACCAACACCTTCCCGGCCTGGCCGCTGGCCCACCCGTACCGCATGATCGCCCACAACGGCGAAATCAACACGGTCAAGGGCAACTTCAATTGGCTGCGCGCCCGCGAAGGCATGATGCAGTCGGCCGTGCTGGGCGACGACCTGAAGAAGCTGTACCCCATCGTCTATGAAGGCCAGTCGGACACCGCCACGTTCGACAACTGCCTGGAACTGCTGGTGAACTCGGGCTACTCGCTGGCCCACGCCATGATGATGATGATCCCGGAAGCCTGGGAACAGCACACGCAGATGGACGAAAGCCGCCGCGCCTTCTACGAATACCACGCCGCCATGATGGAGCCGTGGGACGGCCCCGCCGCGGTCGCGTTCACCGACGGCCGCCAGATCGGCGCCACGCTCGACCGCAACGGCCTGCGCCCGGCGCGCTACCTGGTGACCGACGACGACATGGTCATCCTGGCCTCGGAAGCCGGCACCCTGTCGATCCCCGAGAACCGCATCGTCAAGAAGTGGCGCCTGCAGCCGGGCAAGATGTTCCTGATCGACCTGGAACAGGGCCGCATCATCGACGACGCCGAGATCAAGCTGCAACTGGCCAACAGCCGTCCGTACCGCCAGTGGATCGAACGCCTGCAGATCAAGCTGGAATCGCTGCCGGCCCCGCGCCAGGCCGCCGTCGCCACGCAATCGTCGGTGTCGCTGCTGGATCGCCAGCAGGCCTTCGGCTGGACCCAGGAAGACTACAAGTTCATCCTCGAACCCATGGCCTCGACCGGCGAGGAAGTGATCGGCTCGATGGGCAACGACGCCCCGCTGGCCGTGCTGTCCGACCGCGCCAAGCCGTTCTACAACTATTTCCGCCAGTTGTTCGCCCAGGTCACCAACCCGCCGATCGACCCGATCCGCGAGCAGATGGTGATGTCGCTGGTGTCGTTCATCGGCCCCAAGCCCAACCTGCTGGACATCAACAACGTCAACCCGCCGTTGCGCCTGGAAGTGTCGCAGCCGGTGCTGGACTTCGCCGCCATGGCGCAGATCCGCGACATCGAGCAGGTGACGGGCAAGAAATTCCGCAGCTTCGAGCTGGACATCACCTACCCGGCCGCCTGGGGCCCCGAGGGCATCGAAGCCCGCGTGGCCGCGCTGTGCGCGCGCGCCGTGGACGCGGTGCAAAGCGGCTACAACATCCTGATCGTGTCGGACCGCCTGGTCGACAGCGAGCGCGTGGCCATCCCCGCCCTGCTGGCCACCTCGGCGGTGCACCAGCACCTGATCCGCGCCGGCCTGCGCACCAACACCGGCCTGGTGGTGGAAACCGGCTCGGCCCGCGAAGTGCACCACTTCGCGCTGCTGGGCGGCTATGGCGCCGAAGCCATCCACCCCTACCTGGCGCTGGAATCGCTGGGCAAGATGAGCGACCCGGAAAAGGCCGTCAAGAACTTCATCAAGGCAATCGGCAAGGGTCTGAACAAGGTGATGTCCAAGATGGGCATCTCCACCTACATGTCCTACACCGGCGCCCAGATCTTCGAAGCGGTCGGCCTGCAGAGCAGCCTGGTGAACAAGTACTTCACCGGCACGGCCTCCAACATCGAAGGCATCGGCATCTTCCAGGTGGCCGAGGAAGCGCTGCGCCAGCACCGCGCCGCCTTCGGCAGCGACCCGGTCCTGGCGAACGACCTCGAAGCGGGCGGCGAGTACGCCTACCGCGTGCGCGGCGAAGAGCACATGTGGACGCCGGATTCCATCGCCAAGCTGCAGCACGCCTCGCGCGCCAACAACTACCGCACGTACAAGGAGTACGCGCAGATCATCAACGACCAGAGCCGCCGCCACATGACGCTGCGCGGCCTGTTCGAGTTCCGCTTCGATCCGTCGCGCGCCATCCCGCTCGATGACGTCGAGCCGGCCAAGGACATCGTCAAGCGCTTCGCCACCGGCGCCATGTCGCTGGGCTCGATCTCGACCGAGGCCCACTCGGTGCTGGCTGTGGCCATGAACCGCATCGGCGGCAAGTCCAACACCGGCGAAGGCGGCGAAGACGAACTGCGCTACCGCGCCGAAATGCGCGAAGGCCGCAGCACCATCAAGGACGGCGACACGCTGGCCTCGGTGCTCGGCTCCGAACGCATCGAAGCCGACGTCGCGCTCAAGAAGGGCGACTCGCTGCGCTCGAAGATCAAGCAGGTGGCCTCCGGCCGCTTCGGCGTCACCGCCGAGTACCTGTCGTCGGCCGACCAGATCCAGATCAAGATGGCGCAGGGCGCCAAGCCCGGCGAAGGCGGCCAGTTGCCGGGCCACAAGGTCTCGGAGTACATCGCCAAGCTGCGCTACTCGGTGCCGGGCGTGGGCCTGATCTCGCCCCCGCCGCACCACGACATCTACTCGATCGAAGACCTGGCGCAACTGATCCACGACCTGAAGAACGTCAACGCCAAGGCCTCGATCTCGGTCAAGCTGGTGTCGGAAGTCGGCGTCGGCACGGTGGCCGCGGGCGTGGCCAAGGCCAAGGCCGACCACGTCGTGATCGCCGGCCATGACGGCGGCACGGGCGCCTCGCCGGTCTCGTCCATCAAGCACGTCGGCACGCCCTGGGAACTGGGCCTGGCCGAAACCCAGCAGACGCTGGTGCTGAACCGCCTGCGCAGCCGCATCCGCGTGCAGGCCGACGGCCAGATGAAGACCGGCCGCGACGTCGTCATCGGCGCGCTGCTGGGCGCCGACGAATTCGGTTTCGCCACGGCCCCGCTGGTCGTCGAAGGCTGCATCATGATGCGCAAGTGCCACCTGAACACCTGCCCGGTGGGCGTGGCCACGCAGGATCCGGTGCTGCGCAAGAAGTTCCAGGGCAAGCCCGAGCACGTCGTCAACTTCTTCTTCTTCATCGCCGAGGAAGTGCGCGAGATCATGGCCCAGTTGGGCATCCGCAAGTTCGACGACCTGATCGGCCGCGCCGACCTGCTGGACATGCGCTCGGGCGTCGAGCACTGGAAGGCGCAGGGCCTGGACTTCACCCGCGTGTTCCACCAGACGCAGTCCGATGCCGAAGTGCGCCAGACCGAAGAACAGGATCATGGCCTGGCCGGCGCGCTGGACCACCAGTTGATCGAGCGCAGCAAGCCGGCGCTGGAGCGCGGTGAGAAGGTCTCGTTCATCGTGCCGGTTCGCAACCGCAACCGCACCATCGGCGCCATGCTGTCGGGCGCCGTGGCCGCGCGCTACGGCCACGACGGCCTGCCGGACGACACCATCCACATCCAGTGCAACGGCACCGCCGGCCAGAGCTTCGGCGCGTTCCTGGCCCATGGCATCACCATGGACCTGGTGGGCGAAGGCAACGACTACGTCGGCAAGGGCCTGTCGGGCGGCCGCATCATCGTGCGCTCGCCCAATGACTTCCGCGGCTTCGGCCCCGACCACATCATTGCCGGCAACACCGTCCTGTACGGCGCGCTGGCGGGCGAGGCCTTCTTCAACGGCGTGGCCGGCGAACGCTTCGCGGTGCGCAACTCGGGCGCCGCCACGGTCGTGGAAGGCACCGGCGACCACGGCTGCGAATACATGACGGGCGGCACCGTGGTGGTGCTGGGCGCCACCGGCCGCAACTTCGCCGCCGGCATGTCGGGCGGCGTGGCGTACGTGTGGGATCCGGAACGCACGCTCAAGCAGCGCGCCAACCTGTCGATGGTCGAACTGGAAGCCGTGCTGCCGCACGCGGAACAGCAGGCCCAGAACAACATCGACGTCTGGCACAGCGCGCAGCGCGGCGGCGAGCGCGAGACGGATGAAGCCATCCTGCGCCGCCTGGTGGAAGACCACTTCCGCTACACCGGCAGCTTCCGCGCCCGCGAAATCCTGGGCGACTGGGAAGCCTCGCGCGGCAAATTCGTAAAGGTCATGCCGACGGACTACCGCCGCGCATTGGGTGAAATGTGGCGTGCAGCCAACCCGCAACAACTGGCTGCGTGAGGGATACCATGGGAAAGATTACCGGCTTTATGGAATACCAGCGCCTGCAGGAGGCCTCCGAGGCCCCGCAGAAGCGGCTGAAGAACTGGCGCGAATTCGTGCTGCACCTGACCGACGACCAGGCCAAGCAGCAGGCGGCGCGCTGCATGGACTGCGGCATCCCGTTCTGCAACAACGGCTGCCCGGTCAACAACATCATCCCCGACTGGAATGACCTGGTGTACAAGCAGGACTGGCGCCGCGCGCTGGACGTGCTGCACTCCACCAACAACTTCCCGGAATTCACCGGCCGCATCTGCCCGGCGCCGTGCGAGGCCGCCTGTACCTTGAACATCAACAGCGACGCCGTGGGCATCAAGTCCATCGAGCACGCCATCATCGACAAGGGCTGGGCCGAGGGCTGGGTGACGCCGCAAGTGCCGGCGCGCAAGACCGGCAAGAAGGTCGCCGTGGTGGGCTCCGGCCCCGCCGGCCTGGCCTGCGCGCAGCAACTGGCGCGCGCCGGCCACTCGGTGACGCTGTTCGAGAAGAGCGACCGCATCGGCGGCCTGCTGCGCTACGGCATCCCCGACTTCAAGCTGGAAAAGCACCAGATCGACCGCCGCATCTCGCAGATGGAAGCCGAAGGCGTGGAATTCGCGCCCTCGACCTACGTCGGCAAGCCGACCGACCCGGTGGCCGACGGCCTGACCGTGCGCACCCCGGACTCGCTGCTGGCCGAATTCGACGCCGTGGTGATGAGCGGCGGTTCGGAAACCCCGCGCGACCTGCCGGTGCCGGGCCGCGAGCTGTCGGGCGTCTATTTCGCCATGGACTTCCTGCGCCAGCAGAACAAGGCCGTGGCGGGCGACCGCCTCACCAACCAGACGCTGGCCAAGGGCAAGCACGTGGTGGTGATCGGCGGCGGCGACACCGGTTCCGACTGCGTCGGCACCAGCAACCGCCATGGCGCCGCCTCGGTCACCCAGTTCGAACTGCTGCCGCAGCCGCCCGAGTCCGAGAACAAGGCCATGACCTGGCCCTACTGGCCGCTGAAGATGCGCACCTCGTCCTCGCACGAGGAAGGCTGCGAACGCGACTGGTCGGTGACCACCAAGCTGCTCAAGGGCAGCAACGGCAAGGTCGAGAAGCTGGTCGGCGCCCGCGTCGAGTGGTTCAAGGATGAATCGACCGGCCAGATGAAGATGCGCGAGGTCGAAGGCTCCGAATTCGAGATCAAGGCCGACCTGGTGCTGCTTGCCATGGGCTTCGTGTCGCCGGTGCAGGCCGTGCTGGATGCCTTCGGCGTCGACCGCGACGCGCGCGGCAACGTGCGCGCCAACACCGACGACTACCGCACCAACGTGGAAAAGGTCTTCACCGCCGGCGACATGCGTCGCGGCCAGTCGCTGGTGGTCTGGGCCATCCGCGAAGGCCGCCAGTGCGCGCGCTCGGTGGACGCCTACCTGATGGGGTCGAGCGACTTGCCGCGCTGAGCGCGCCGCGCTGCCGCGCCGGTCACCGACCGGCCCCCGCTTTCGCCGCCCGGCACGTCGTGCCCGGCGGCGAAATTCTTTCAGCCAGCCGACATTTCGCATTGCGTAAGATGCGGTCATTGACCCCATCGCGCCGCCCGCCATGTCCTCCGCTGACCCCGCCGTTGCCGCCCCGCCGACACTGCCGCAGATTTTCCTGGCCTTCGCCAAGGTCGGCCTGACCAGTTTCGGCGGCGGCCTGAGCGGCTGGATGATGCGCGAATTCGTGCAGCAGCGGCGCTGGCTGTCCGAAGCCGATTTCCTCAGCGGCCTGGCGCTGGCGCAGTCGTTCCCGGGCGTGAACGTGGTGAACCTGGCCATCTGGATCGGCTTTCGCCTGCGCGGCGGCGCCGGCGCGCTGCTGGGCGGCCTGGGCATCACCGTGCCGCCGATGCTGGTGGCCATCGGCGCGGCCGCGCTGTTCGCCAGCATGGCGCAGTCGCAGGGCCTGCACGTGGCCATGGCGGGCGTGGCGGCGGCGGCGGTCGGGGTGTCGCTGCAGACCGGCCTGCGCGCCGCCCGGCGCGCGCTGCAGGGCTGGGTGCCGGCCGCCGTCATGGGCGCGACCTTCGCCGCCATCTTCCTACTGCGCCTGCCGCTGCTGTGGGTGGTGGGCGCGATGGCGCCCCTGTCGATCGGCATCGCCTACGCGCGGCTGCGGCGCCGGGAGCGGCAACCATGAACCTGGCCACGCTGCACGACCTGTTCTCGGTGTTCACGCCGCTGTCGTTCCTGACGGTCGGAGGCGGCCAGAGCATCCTGCCCGACATCCACCGCCAGGCGGTGGACAGCTATGGCTGGATCAGCGAATCGCAGTTCCTGGATTACTTTGCGCTGTCCCGCATCACGCCGGGCCCGGCGTCGCTGCTGGTGACGCTGATCGGCTGGCAGGTGGGCGGGTGGCTGGGCGCGATTGCCGCGTCGATCGCGATCTTCCTGCCCTGCTCGCTGTTGATCTACGCGCTGGCGCGGGTCTGGGCGCGCTACCGCCAGGCCACCTGCGTCCGCGCCATCGAGGCGGGCCTGGTGCCGGTGGCCGCCGGCATGATCCTGGCCTCGTCGTGCACGGTACTGCGGGCCGCCGAAGGCGGCGCCTGGGCCTGGGGCGTGGCCGCGGTCTCCACGCTGGCGCTGGTCTACACGCGCATCAGCCCCTTCCTCATGCTGGCGCTGGGCGCGCTCGTGTTCCTGGCCGCGCTGGCCTGAGCCGGCGCCCCGACCAGCGAGGGACGCCGCGCGACTAGGCGCCGCCGCGCTGCATGCGCGGCCCCGAGACCGCCGCCTGCCCCAGCCAGTACACCGCGCCCGCCACCACAAAGCTGGCCGGCGCCGCGAAGGTCGCCGCAACGCCGTTCAGGTGCATCAGCACCAGGCCGCTGGCCGCGCCCGCGAACCAGGCGCCGAGGCCGCGGCGGTTGTAGGCGCTGCCCCCGCCTGGCGTCGGCGCGGCTTCGTCCACCGCCAGGATGTGCACCAGCGCCACGGCGACCCACGCCACCACGAAGATGCCCTGGTAGGCCAGCGCCTGCAGCAGATAGGCGAACACGTCGAACAGCATCAGCGCGTATGACACCGCGCCCACGATCACCGCCCAGGCGGCCTTGGACAGGCGCGCTCGGCCGAAGCGCGCGAAGAAGGCCTGCATGTTGATGGTGGCCAGGTAGTAGTTGGCGGTATTGATGCGGGTCTGCGTCACCCAGACGAAGAACAGGCCGCCCAGCCCCATCAGCTTGAGCAGCGCCAGCACCACCGACACTTCGCTCAGGGCGCCATCGCCGGGAATGATGGCGACCAGGTAGATGCCGGCCACGCCGTTTAGCAGGAAGGTCACCAGGTAGAACGGCATGCCGAAGTTGTAGCGGCCGTGGTAGCGCGCGTCTTCGCGGCGGCCGAAGCGCGCGTAGTCGAAGGTGAACATCATCAGGATCCACACGCCCATGTAGTACACGTAGGCGTCCCACCAGCCGCCCGCCACCGGCCCTCCGGCCGGGCCGAATGCCAGCCAGGCGTCGCTGTAGCCGTACTCGCGCGTGGCCAGCGCCACTGCCAGCAGCAGGCCGCCCAGGTAGAAGGGCAGCAGCACGCCGTTGAACTTGTCGAGCCAGCGCTGCACGCTGCCGAAGATCAGCAGCACGCTGTAGACGACCACCAGCAGCGCGAAGGCCCAGTAGGGCACGGCCGGGAACATGTGGTGCGCGGCGACCGCCATCACCGAGCCCTCGAACACGGCGTAGTAGATGGCGGTGGCAAAGAAGATCAGGGTGGCCAGCGCCGCGCCCGAGGTGCCGAACACGCTGCGAGAGAACAGCGCCACCGACTGGCCGGTGCGGATGGCGTAACGCGAGATCACGGCGTTGATCAGGCCATAGGAAATCACCGACAGCACCATGCCGATGATGGCGTTGCGGGCGCCGTAGTTGAGCGCCAGCGTGGCGCCGACCACGATGTAGAAGATGGCGCTGCACACGGCCCACCAGGCCATGGTGAGCGGGAATCGGCCCATGCGGTCGGCATCGGCCACGGTGGCTAGGGAAGTGTCCCGGTCGGAGGACGAGGAGCTGGAAGCAAGGTTGGCCATGGAGGCTCTCCTGACGTGCTGAAGAACCGCGGAATGCGGACGGGTACGGCGTGCAGCGTGTGAAACTCAAATGCACAGGCGCGAGCGCGCCCGTCCGGCCCGTCGGAACGGGCCGGAAGGAAAGCGGCAATCAACGGGAAAGCGGGGCGGAGATCAGCCCAGGGCGGCGCGCAGCCGCTCGAGGCGGGCGCGGTAGTCCTTGCGGGCCTGCAAGGCCGTCTCCAGCGTGACCCGCTCGAAGCGGGCCTGCTGGTTGGGCTGCATCTGGCCGACCTTGTCGAGGTCCGCGCTGATCACGGTGCCGATCATGGCGTAGCCGCCGCCGGACACGGCATCGCGATGCAGGATGATGGGTTCCACCCCCGCCGGCACCTGGATCGAACCAATGGGATAGCAGGCGTCGACGATGTTGGACGGATCGGCGCCGGCGCCGAACGGCTGTTCGCGCGGCTGGAACTTCAGCGCGCGGCCCTTCTTGTAGCGGTAGCCGATGCGGTCCGCCTCGGAGGTCACGCTCCAGGCGTCTTCGTAGAACGATGCGGCCGATTCCGGCATCAGGCGATGGTCGTACAGGCCCGGCACCACGCGCAGCACCTGTTCCTTCGGACACTCGCTGGCGAGCGCCGCCGGCAGCGCGCGGCCGACCCGCGTCCCGGGGCGCGGCGCGCCCACGCGCAAGCGGTCGCCGGCCTGCAGGCGGCGGCCCTCGAAGCCGCCGATGGCGCCCAGCGTGTAGGTCGAGCGGCTACCGAGCACCTCGGGCACGTCGATGCCGCCGGCGATCGCCAGGCAGGCGCGCGCGCCGGCCTGCACGAAATCGAATGACAGCCTGGCGCCGGCCGGCACCGCCAGCGCGGTGTTGCAGGCCTGTGCCTGGCCATCGATCTTGGGCGTCATGGTGGCGCCGGTGACGGCGATCACCGCCGCGCGGGTGAAGCGCAGTTCGGGCCCCATCAGCGTGCATTCCAGCACCGCCGCGTCCTCGGGGTTGCCCACCAGCAGGTTGGCGGCGGCCAGCGCGTACTGGTCCAGCGCGCCCGAGGGTGGAATGCCCAGGTGGTAGTAGCCCTGGCGGCCACGATCCTGGACCGACGTCGCCAGCCCGGGCTTGATCACTTCGATGAGCGGTTCGTCATGCGACATGGAGCGTCTCCAGAAGGCGGGCGTTGTACTGTTCGGGCGCCGCCATGAATTCGGACAGCGAGAACGACACGGGACGGATGTCGAGCTGGAAGGTGCCGGCCTCGACCCGCGCCACCGCGGCGTCGTACTCGGCGCGGCTGATCGGCTTGAACTTGACGATGTCCCCGGGACGGAAGAACACCATCGAGTCGCGCAGGTGCGCCTGGCGCTGCGCGGGCTCGAAGATCGGCGCCGGCGTCACGCCGAACATCTGGTAGCCGCCCGCGCCGCGCACGGAATAGATGCAGGCGAAGCAACCGCCATGTCCCACCGTGTGCTTGGGCGTGTCGGTGCGCGGCCGCAGGTACTTGGGCACTTCCAGCTGGCGTTCGCGTTCGACCATCTGGAACATGAACGGCAGCCCGGCCACGAAGCCGACCATCGACACGAACCACGGCGCGGTGGAATGCGCGGCGATGAATGCATCGGTATCGGCAAAGCCGTTGATACGCGCGGCGTATTCCAGGTCGGTCGAGTCGGGGTCCTGGTGGCGCTCGCGAAAGCGCATCAGCGTCTCGTGGGTCCAGGGGTCGTTGTAGAGCACCGGCATCTGGATGACGCGGGTGTCGAGCCGCAGGTTGTCCAGGTCGATGGTGGCCTCGATATCGCGCAGGATGGCCAGCATGGCCTCGGGCGCGACCTGCTCGGGGTCGTAGCGGATCTGGTACGAAGCGTTGGCCGGGCAGATCTCGGTGACGCCGGGCACGGCGCGTTCGCGCAGCGCGCGCGTGATCGCCATGCCCTTGAAGAACGCCGCCAGCGACATCGATTCGCTGATCTCGGCGAAGATGAACTCATCGCCGCCATGGGTGTAGCGCACCGTCATTGGGTCCCCTCCCGCTGCTGCATCCAGCTTTCCAGATAGTTGGTGTGATAGTCGCCGGCCAGCACGCCCGCATCGGCCACCAGGGCGCGATGCAGGGACAGCGTCGACGGCACGCCTTCGAATTCGGTTTCATCCAGCGCGCGCGCCATGCGAGCCAGCGCGGCGTCGCGGTCCTCGTCCCACACGATCAACTTGGCCAGCAGCGAATCGTAATAGGGCGGCACCACGCTGCCGGCATACACCATCGAGTCAATGCGCACGCCCGGACCGGCCGGCCAGCGCACGTGCGACACGGTGCCGGGGCCGGGCGCGAAGTTGCGCGCCGGGTCTTCGGCGTTCAGGCGGCATTCGATGGCGGCGCCGCGCATGACGATGTCCGCTTGCTTGAGACGCAGAGGCTCGCCGTCGGCGATGCGCAGCATCTCGCGCACCAGGTCGATGCCGGTGATGGCTTCGGTGA
This sequence comes from Achromobacter sp. SIMBA_011, assembly GCF_046535435.1. Classification (NCBI taxonomy): domain Bacteria; kingdom Pseudomonadati; phylum Pseudomonadota; class Betaproteobacteria; order Burkholderiales; family Alcaligenaceae; genus Achromobacter; species Achromobacter sp. SIMBA_011. The sequence continues at coordinate 99,441 of NZ_JAWRWN010000001.1, forward strand.
TCGGATGCTCGACCTGGATGCGCGTGTTCATTTCTATGAAGTAGAACTCGCCGCGGGCCTCGTCGTACAGGTATTCCAGCGTGCCGGCGCCGCGATAGCCCACCGATTCGGTCAGGCGCAGCGCCGATTCGCACAGCGCCTGGCGCAGCGCGGGGCTCAGCGCCGGCGACGGCGCTTCCTCGAACACCTTCTGGCGGCGGCGCTGCAGCGAGCATTCGCGCTCGAACAGGTGCACCGCGCGCTCGCCGTCGCCCAGCACCTGCACCTCGATATGACGGGCGCGCGGCAGGTAGCGCTCCAGGTAAACGCCACCATCGCCAAACGCGGCGCGCGCCTCGGCCTGGGCCAGGGGGATGGCCTCGCGCAGCTGCGCCTCGTCGGCCGCCACGCGGATGCCGCGTCCGCCGCCGCCGGCACTCGCCTTGATCATCAAGGGATAACCGATCTGCGCCGCATGGCTCAGGGCCTCGTCCAGCGAGCCGACCACACCCTCGCTGCCCGGCACGGTGGGCACGCCCGCCGCCTTGGCGCAGGCGCGCGCCGCGGCCTTGTCGCCCATGCTGCGGATGGTGCGGGCATCGGGCCCGACGAACACCAGGCCGGCGTCGGTCACGGCCTGCGAGAAGTCGGCGTTCTCGGCCAGGAAGCCGTAGCCCGGGTGGATCGCGTCGGCGCCGCTCTCGCGCGCCGCCGCCAGCAGGGCCTCGGCGTTGAGATAGCTGCGCGTGGCGTGCGCCGGTCCGATGTGCACCGCCGCGTCGGCCAGGCGCACCGCCAGCGCGTCGCGGTCGGCGTCGCTATAGACCGCCACTGTGCGCATGCCCAGCTCGCGCGCGGCGCGAATGACCCGCAGCGCGATCTCGCCGCGGTTGGCGACCAGCAGGGTGTGGATGCGGCGCGGCCGGTAGAAGGAATGCACGCCCATGCCTCAGCCCTCGATCCGCAGCAGCGCCTGGCCGGGTTCGACCGGGTCGCCGTCGGCCACCAGGATCTCGGCGACCACGCCGCCGATCTCGGCCTCGATCTGGTTGAACTGCTTCATCACCTCGACGATGCCGACCACGTCGCCGGGCTGGATGGCGGCGCCCACCTCGACGAACGGCGCGGCGTCGGGACTGGGACGGCGGTAGAAGGTGCCGGGCAGGGGGCTCTGGATTTCTTGCTGCGACATGGGGTTTTCTCCTTGGAATGTATGGGAATGATGGACGGATCAGGACAGCCGCGGCGGCGCGATGCGGATGCCGTGCGCCTCCAGGCGGGCGCGGGTGGCCTGCACCAGCGCCAGCGCGCCGGGGGTGTCGCTGTGGATGCAGACAGAGTCGAAGCCGATCGGAATGTCGCGGCCATCCACGGTGCGCACCTTGCCGTCGGTGCACGCGCGCAGCACCTTGTCGGCCACCTGCTCCGGATCGAGCGCCTGGGTGTAGCGCGTGAACACGATCGAGCCGCTGGCGTCGTAGTCGCGGTCCGCGTAGAACTCGCGCACCACCGGCAGGCCCAGCTCGCGCGCCACCTTGCAGGTCAGCGAGTTCTCCATGCAATACAGCATCAGCGTGGGCTCCAGGTCGCGCAGCGTCTGCACCAGGCGGCGCGACAGGGTTTCGTCGCGCGCGGCGCGCATGTAGAGCGCGCCATGCGGCTTGACGTGCTGCAGCCGCAGGCCATAGAGGCGGGCAAATTCGCGCAGCGCGCCGACCTGGTAGACGATGTCGTTGACCAGGCCCTCGGCGTTCTCGTTCAGATCGCGGCGGCCGAAGCCGACCAGGTCGCGAAAGCCGGGATGCGCGCCGATGCCGATGCCATGCTCGCGCGCCATCACCACGGTGCGGTTCATGATGTTGGGATCGCCGGCGTGAAAGCCCGTGGCGATGTTGGCCGAGCTGATCAGCGGCATGATGGCGTCGTCGACGTCATCGCCGATCTTCCAGGAACCAAATCCCTCGCCCATGTCGGAGTTCAGGTCTATCGTCGCCTTGCTCATGAAACAGGATCTCCTTCCATCTGCGGGCCGGTGGCCCGCGCAATGCCTGCACAGTAGCGAAGCGCCCGAGGGATAAAAAGTTCTTTTTTCGGATCAACGGTTATCTGAATTTTTGATGCCCCGCATTACGCACCAAATCAGGGCGATTACCGGATTCCTATGAAATTTCAGGGATTTCCCTGAGATTCGGCGCACCCCCATGGCGCGGATAAACAGATATTCTGGTGGCTGACTACCTATTAATCAGATATTGCCGCCATGTCGCTTACCCTCCGGCAGCTCAAGTATTTCGTCGCGGCCGCCGAACTCGGGCAGATCTCGCAGGCGGCGATCCAGTTGGCGATCTCGCAATCCGCCGTCACCACCGCCATCCGCGAACTCGAGGAGATCGTGGGCTCGCCGCTGTTCCAGCGCAGCGCCAGCGGCGTGGCGTTGACCGAGACCGGGCGCGGCTTCCTCAACCACGCCTACAACATCCTGTCGTCGGTCGACGAGGCGCTGCGCATGCCCAGCGCCGACGGTCGCGAGAGCGGGAGGTTGCTGCTGGCAGCGTCCTATACCGTGATCGGCTACTTCCTGCCGTACCACCTGCAGCGCCTGTCGCAGCTCTATCCCAACCTGGACATCCAACTTCACGAACTGAACCGCAACGCCATCGAGGAAGGCCTGATCGCGCACCGCTACGACATGGCGGTGCTGCTGACCTCGAACGTGGTGAACCCGGAACTGGCCGTCGAGCATTTCTTCGGCTCGCCGCGGCGGCTGTGGGTGCCGGCGCGCCATCCGCTGCTGGCGCGCGACACTGTCACGCTGGAAGACGTGGCACACGAACCGTTCATCATGCTGACCGTCGACGAGGCCGCGCACACCGCGCTGCGGTACTGGAGCGAGACGCCGTTCCGCCCCGACGTGCGCCTGCGCACCTCTTCGGTGGAAGCGGTGCGCAGCATGGTGGCCAATGGCGGCGGCGTGGCGGTGCTGTCGGACATGGTCTATCGGCCGTGGTCGCTGGAAGGCCGGCGCATCGAGACCATCCAGTTGAAGGATCCGATCCCGCCGATGAACGTGGGGCTGGCGTGGCGCAAGGGCGCGGACATCACCGGCCCGATGCGCGCGGTGCGCGACTATTTCCGCCACGCGTATGCCGTGCCGCGTGGCACCGACAACTTGCGTTGAGTCCGATTCGTACGTATTTGTGGCGCCGCTACCACGCGCCGCGTTGCCGCTTGATACACGTCAAGGCCCGCTTTTCCCGCCTCTGCGAACCTGAATGCCTGCATTCACGCAATACACGGAGAGAGGAAAATGTTCGCGATGTCTTGGCGCCTGCGCGCCCTTGCCCTGGCCACTGCCTGCGGCGCCCCCCTGATGCTTGCCGCCCCCGCCCATGCCCACGAAGCCGGCGACATCCTGTTCCGGGTCGGCGCGACCCAGGTACGCCCCGCGTCCAACAACGGCACGGTGCTCGATGGCACCGTCAAGCTCGACGCCAACAACAACGTGCGCCCCAGCTTCACGCTGGCCTACATGGCCACGCGCAACATCGGCATCGAACTGCTGGGCGCCTGGCCGTTCCAGCATGACGTGCGCGGCAGCGGCCTGGGCAAGATCGGTTCCAGCAAGCAATTGCCGCCGACCCTCAGCCTGCAATGGCACATCCTGCCCGACAGCATGGTTCAGCCCTACATCGGCGTCGGCGTCAATTACACCAAGTTCTTCGACACCAAGGCCGAGGGCGCGCTCAAGGGTTCCGACCTGAAGATGGGCGATTCCTGGGGCGTGGCCGCGCAACTGGGCGCGGACATCAAGATCAGCGAGCGCTGGTTCATGAACGCCGACATCCGCTACATCGACATCAAGTCCAAGGTGAAGCTCAACGGCGAACACATCGGCACCGCCCGCATCAACCCGTGGGTCGCCACGCTGGGCGTCGGCTACCGCTTCTGATACCCACGTCCCATCGGCTACTGGCGCCGCTGCGCCAGTAGCTGCCGCAACGCCTGCAATGCAGGCGTTTCGTCGTCCGCGCGCCAGATCAATCGCGTCTGCGCGCGGCCGTGCCTGCCAGCCAGCGGCGTCACGCGCAGCGACGGCTCCGCGCCCAGCAGCGCCAGCACCGAGCGCGGCACGATCGCCACGCCCGAGCCTGCCGCCACGCACGCGACGATGGCGTGGTACGACGCGAATTCCATCACCTTGCCCGGCGCCACGCCTTCCTGGCCGAACCACGATTCCAGGATGCGTCGGTACGAACAGCCCGCCGCGAACGCGATGACACTGCGATCGCCGACATCCTTGGGGCCATGGATCTCGGGCCAGGCCAGCGGCGAGATCAGCGCCAGTTCTTCCTCGAAAGCCGGTTGCTGCGCCAGGCCCTGCGCGTCGAAGGGCTGCGCCACGAAGGCGGCGTCGATCTCGTAGTTGCGCACCATGGCCGCCAACGCGCCCGACGTGCCCGTGACCAGTTCGATCCGCACCTTCGGCCAGGCCGCGTGATACGTCGCGAGGATAGGGGGCAGGCGCGCCGCGGCCGTGCTTTCCATGGTGCCGATGCGCAGCAGGCCCTGCGGCGCGCCGTCGCGCACGGCCACCTGGGCCTCGGCCGACAGGCGCAGCATGCGGTCGGCGTAGGACAGCAGCACGCGCCCCTGTTCCGACAGCACCAGGCGCCGGTTCTGGCGGCGAAACAGCGGCGCCTCCAGCGTCGCTTCAAGCTGCTTGAGGCGGGTCGAGACGTTCGACTGCACCCGGTTCAGGTGGGCCGCGGCGCGCGCCACGCCCCCGTGGTCGGCCACCGCCTTGAAGATCTGCAGCGCGTCGAGATCCAAATTTCTCATTTCAAGAACTCATGTTCTTAATAATTCACTATTCAAGATATTAGTACAGCCGTAGAGTGGGAGCCATGTCAATAGCCGCCCACCCCGATCCCGCGTCCCCGCGCGGCGCCATCCGCCTGGCCTTGCCGGCCGCGCTGGCGCTGGCCGCCGCCATGGGCATCGGCCGCTTCGCCTTCACGCCGGTCTGGCCGTTGATGGCGCAGGAGGCCGGCTTGTCGCTGGCTCAGGGCAGTTGGCTGGCGTCGGCCAATTACGCGGGTTACCTGCTGGGCGCACTGGCGGCGGCGGTGCGGCCGCCGCGCCATCCGCGCGCCATGCTGGCGATCAGCCTGCTGGCCGTGGCCGTGCTGACGCTGGCCATGCCGGCGTTCCACGGCGTCCTGGCTTGGAGCCTGCTGCGGCTGGCGGCGGGCTATGGCAGCGCCAGCGCCTTCATCTGCGTGGCCGCGTCGCGCGCGGTCGCCCCGGGCGACCCGCGCGCGCCAGCCGTGTCGGCCATCACCTACGCCGGCGTCGGCGCGGGCATCGCGCTGACCGGCCTGGCCTGTCTGGGATTGATGGCCGCCGGCGTCGGCGCCAATGCAAACTGGATCGCGCTGGGCGCGCTGGCGCTGCTGCTGTCGGCCCTGGCCTGGCCCGGGCTGAAGCGCCCCGGGCCGGCCCGCCACCTGGCCGCCGCGCCCGCGCCCGGGCGCCTGCCGCCGGGTATCGGCCGCCTGGCGCTGCATTACGGCGTGTTCGGCGCCGGCTACATCATTCCCGCCACCTTCCTGCCCGCCATGGCGCGCGAGATCATTCCCGATCCCGCCGTGTTCGGCTGGGCCTGGCCATTGTTCGGCCTGGCCGCCGCGCTCTCCTGCCTGGTGGCGCCGCGCGTGGCGCAAGCCCGAGACGACAAGACGGTGTGGCGCGGGGCGCAGGCGTTGATGGCGCTGGGCATGCTGGCGGCGGCGCTATGGCACGACATCGCCGCGATCATCGTCGCCGCGCTGCTGGTGGGCGGCACCTTCATGGTCATCACGCAATCGGGCATGCTGGTGGCGCAACGACTGGCCGGCAGCGCCGCGCCACGGGCCGCGGCCGTCATGACCTCGGCCTTCGCCGCCGGCCAGATCGTGGGGCCGCTGCTGGCCTCCGCCGCCGCGCGCTGGGGCGCCACGCTGCCGCAAGTGCTGGCGGCAGGCGCGGCATTGCTGGCGCTGTCGGCCTGGCGCTTGGGGAAAATCAGCACCACGGGCGGCAACGCTGGGCATAATGCGATCGGTTCCCGGGAACCATCACATTAAGAGAAAGAGGAGTCACCCAGCATGAAATCGCTACGCCCCCTGGTCGCCGCCCTGGCCACCTTCGCCGCCCTGAGCGGCACCGCCCACGCCCAGGCCGCCGACTGGCCCGCCAAGCCCATCACCATGATCGTGCCCTACGCCCCGGGCGGCTTTGCCGATACCCGTGTGCGCCTGCTGGCGCGCAAGCTGGGCGAATCGCTGGGCCAGCCGATCGTGGTCGAGAACAAGGCGGGCGCGGGCGGCGTGGTCGGCACCAACCTGATCGCCAAGGCGGCGCCCGACGGCTACACCATCGGCACCGGCAACCTGGCGCCGATGGCGGTCAACCCGTCGCTGATGAAGGACATGCCGTACAACCCGCAGAAGGATCTGGCGCCCGTCATCCTGATCGAGAACAGCCCCCTGGTGCTGAGCGTGAACAACGAGCTGCCGGTCAAGACCCTGGCCGACCTGATCGCCATGGCCAAAAAGCAGCCGGGCAAGCTGTCATTCGGTTCGTCCGGCGTGGGCGGCGCCCATCACCTGTCCGGCGAGATGTTCCGCGAGCAAGCCAAGATCGACATCGTGCACGTGCCCTACAAGGGCGGCAGCCTGGCCGCGACCGACCTGATGGGCGGCCATATTTCGATGATGTTCGAGATGGGCTACTCGGCGCTGCCGGCCATCCAGGGCCAGAAGATCCACCCGATCGCGGTGACCTCGGCCAAGCGCCTGGCGGTGCTGCCGGACGTGCCCACCATGGCCGAATCCGGCCTGCCGGGCTTCGAGTCGTACAACTGGCAGGGCATCGTCGCCCCCGCCGGAACCCCCGCGCCCATCATTGCCAAGCTCAATGCCGAGTTCAACCGCATCCTGAAGGAACCCGACGTGCAGAAGGCCATCGCCGACACCGGCAGCCAGGCCGGCGGCGGCACGCCCGAGGAATTCGGCGCGTTCATCAAGAGCGAAACGGACAAGTGGGCGCACGTCATCCAGGCTGGAAACATCCAGCTGCAATAAGCCAACCAGGAGGTTTCCCATGACATCCCGCCTATCCGATCTGCTCAAGCTTGACCACCCCATCATCCAGGCGCCCATGGCGGGCGGCGCGACGACGGTGGAACTAGTGTCGGAGGCTTCCAAGGCGGGTGTCCTGGGTTCGCTGGGCGCGGCCTACCTGTCGCCCGATCAGATCGAGACGGCGGCCGCCGGGATCCGCGCGCGCACCGACCGGGCGTTCGGCATCAACCTGTTCGCGGCGGTGCCGGAGCAACCGTACCAGGGCGACGCCAGCCGCATGCTGGCGCTGCTGGCGCGCTACCACGCCCAACTGGGCCTGCCGGCGCCCGTCGCGCCCGGCCCGCAGGCCGACCCGCTGCCCGGCCAGATCGAGGCCGTGCTGCGCGTGAAACCGGCGGTCCTGAGCTTCACCTTCGGCCGCCTGCCCGCGGACGTGCTGGCGCGCTGCCGCGAACTGGGCATCCTGACGATCGGCACCGCCACCACCGTGCGCGAAGCGGTGGTCCTGGAGCAGGATGGCGTCGATGCCGTCGTGGCGCAGGGAGCGGAGGCGGGCGGGCATCGCGGCACCTTCCTGGACGATTTCGAGCATTCGCTGGTCGGCACCATGGCCCTGGTGCCCCAGGTGGCCGACGCGGTATCGATCCCGGTGATCGCCTCCGGCGGCATCATGGACGGCCGCGGCATCGCCGCGGCGCTGGCCCTGGGCGCGGATGTCGCACAAATGGGGACGGCCTTCCTGACCACGGACGAAGCCGGCATCGGCGATGCCTACAAGGCGGTGCTGCCGGCCTCGCGTTCCGAACAGTCGCGGGTGACCCGGGCCTTTTCCGGACGCCCGGCGCGCGGCATCGCGAATTCGTTCATGCGCGACGCCGATCAACTTTCAGACGATATCCTGCCTTACCCGCTGCAGAACGCGCTGACCCGCCCCATGCGCACCGCCGGCGGCCAGGCCGGCAACGTCGCCGTCCTGTCTTTGTGGGCCGGCCAGGGCGCGCCGCTGGCGCGGCGCGAAAGCACGGCCGCGCTGGTGGCGCGGCTGGCCCGCGAAACCGCCGCGGCGCGCGGCCGCGGCCGGGCCTGAACGGGGCCGGCGCAAGGGATTCCGGGGGGCCGACAGGCCCCGCCGATTGTTCCCAATGCCGAAAACACTGTTCCATAGACAACCCTAACGCACTGCGATGACAGTTCGTCGGGCTACAATGGCCCCTCGCCGCCGGGTGCGACGGGTCTTCCCTCGTCCCCGGCATATGAGTAACAGGGCGCTTCCCGACGCAGCCCGTCTCGCTCGCGCCGGCCGGATGATCCGCCCAGGCACGAACGTGGCGGCAGGGCATTCGCCACCGAAACACCCTTTTGTTGCCCATGCCCGATCAAACCCGCAGCACCCCGGAATTCGCCCTGCGCCTGCAAGGTGTGGCGCTAGGCTACGGTGATTTCACCGTCTTGCGCGACATTTCCATGGAAGCGCGTTCGGGCCAGGTGGTCGCCATCATGGGCGGCTCGGGTTCAGGCAAGACCACGTTGCTGCGGGCCGCCACCGGCCAGCTCACTGCGCAACAAGGCACCGTGCTGGCGTTCGGCCAGGACATCGCCCGCGCCACCCCCGCCGAACTGCAATCGCTGCGCAAGCGCATGGGCGTGCTGTTCCAGCAGGGCGCGCTGTTCACCGACCTGAACGTGTTCGAGAACGTCGCCTTCCCGCTGCGCGAACACACCACGCTGGCCGAATCCGAAATCACGGCGCGCGTGCTCGACAAGCTCGACGCCGTCGGCCTGCGCGCCGCCGCCCACCTGAAGGTGGCCGAGATCTCCGGCGGCATGTCGCGCCGGGTGGCGCTGGCCCGCGCGGTCGTGCTGGAACCCGAACTGATCCTGTACGACGAACCCTTCGCCGGCCTCGATCCGATTTCACTGGGTATCACCGCCCGCCTGATCCGCAGCCTGGCCGACCGCCTGGGATGCGCCTCGGTGCTGATCACCCACGACGTGCACGAATCGTTCGCGATTGCCGACCAGGTCTATCTCGTGGGCCAGGGCCAGCTCAAGGCCGCCGGCACGCCCGAGAGCCTCTCGGCATCGCAGGACCCCTACGTGCAGCAATTCCTCAAAGGCGAGCCCGACGGCCCGGTCGCGTTCCAGTATCCCGAAACGCCGGCTTTCCAGAAGTGGCTGTCGCAACAACAAGGGCGCAAGGCATGAGCGGATCCAACAACGCCGTGAGCGCGCTGGGCGGCTGGGTGCGCACCCGCATCGCCGGCATCGGCTACTTCACCCGTTTCTTCGGCGCCATGCTGGCCCGCAGCGGCATCGCGCTGTCGCGGCCGCGGTTGGTGTCGCAGCAAATTCATTTCATCGGCAACTTTTCGCTGCTGATCATCGCCGTGTCCGGCATGTTCGTGGGTTTCGTGCTGGGCCTGCAGGGCTATTACACGCTGAACCGCTACGGCGCCGAGGAATCGCTTGGCCTGCTGGTGGCGCTGTCGCTGGTGCGCGAACTGGGGCCGGTCGTGACCGCGCTGCTGTTCGCCGGCCGTGCCGGCACCTCGCTAACCGCCGAGATCGGCCTGATGAAGGCGGGCGAACAACTGTCGGCCATGGAAGTCATGGCCGTCGACCCGATGCGCCGCGTGCTGGTGCCGCGCCTGTGGGGCGGCATCATCGCCATGCCGATCCTGGCCGCCGTGTTCTCCATGGTGGGCATCCTGGGCGGCTGGGTGGTCGGCGTGCTGATGATCGGGGTCGATGCCGGCGCCTTCTGGTCGCAGATGCAGGGCGGCGTCGATGTCTGGAACGACGTCCTGAACGGCGTCATCAAAAGCCTGGTCTTCGGCGTCACGGTGACGCTGGTGGCGCTTTACGAAGGCTGGCAGGCCAAGCCCACCCCCGAAGGCGTCGCCCGCGCCACCACCCGCACCGTGGTGGTGGGCTCGCTGGCGGTGCTGGGGCTGGACTTCCTGCTGACCGCCTTGATGTTTGGAAACTGATTACGGATCGATCATGTCTCGCGAAAAAACCGATTTCTGGGTAGGCCTGTTCGTCTTGCTGGGCGCGGCCGCGCTGGCGTTCCTGGCGTTGCGCGCCGGCAACTTGAGCACCTTTTCTTTTGCCCCCACCTATACGCTGACGGCCAATTTCGATAACGTAGGCGGCCTCAAAGTGCGCGCGCCCGTGAAAAGCGCCGGGGTCGTGGTCGGCCGGATCTCCAAGATCTCCTTCGACGACAAGACCTTCCAGGCGGTCGTCGCGATGAACCTGGAAACCGCCTACCAGTTCCCCAAGGACTCTTCCGCGGCCATTCTCACCTCGGGCCTGCTCGGCGAGCAGTACCTGGGCCTGACGCCGGGCAGCGAAGACGACAATCTGGCCGAGGGTGGCAAAATCCGCTATACCCAAAGCGCCGTGGTGCTGGAACAGCTCATCAGCAAGTTCCTGTACGGCTCGGCCGAGAAGGAAGGCACGAACGCGGCTGGCGCGCCCGACGCGAAAGCCCCGAATTGAAGAGGACCCGTCACGCCCGGCAACAACCCGAAGCTTGACGCGCCGCACGCTGCAATAAAAATAGAAATCTGCTGATAGGGATGCCCTGATCATGAACACGAAAGCTCTTTCCCGCATTGCCACCGTCGCCGCCGCCGGCGCGCTGATGGCGGGCTGCGCCGCGCCGCAGCACCCGGATCCGCGCGATCCCTGGGAAGGCTTCAACCGCGGCGTGTACAAGTTCAACGACACGGTCGACCGCGCGGTCTTCAAGCCGGTGGCGCAGGCCTACACCTACGTCACGCCGGAACCCGTGCGCAGTTGCGTCCACAACATCTTCAGCAACGTCGGCGATCTCTGGTCGGGCACCAACAGCTTCCTGCAGGGTCGCGGCCACGACTTCGTCAACACGCTCGGCCGCTTCCTGTTCAACACCACCATGGGCGTGGGCGGCTGCTTCGACGTCGCCTCGGCCAACGGCGCGCGCAAGATCCCGAACGACTTCGGCACCACGCTGGGCGTCTGGGGCTTCAGCCAGGGGCCGTACCTGGTGCTGCCGTTCTTCGGCTCGGCGAGCGTGCGTGATGGCGTCGGCCTGGTCGGCGACTGGCAGGGCCGCATGCGCGGCTACATGGGCGTGAGCGCCATCGACAACGTGGCCCTGCGCAATTCGCTGTGGGGCCTGGAAGTGGTCGACACGCGCGCCAGCCTGCTCAACGCCACCGACACCATCGACCGCGTGGCGCTCGACCCGTACAGCTTCGTGCGCGACGCCTACCTGCAGCGCCGCGCCGCGATGGTCAACGGCCAGCGCGTCGATGACGAATCCAGCCTGCCCAACTACGAGGACGACGAGGACGACGCCGCCAAGGCCAAGGGCGCGGCCGCGCCGGTCGCCAACCCCGCAACCAAGTAAGCTGTCGGATTGCGTTTTCAGTACAGCAAGGAGTTTCCATGCGGTTTTCTTTTTTTCCCCTGCTCCAACGCCTGGCCTTTGCCGGCCTGCTGGGGCTCGCGGCAACGCCCGCCGTGCAGGCGCAACCCAACGCCAACGGCGCGCCCAACGATTTCGTGCTGGCGGCCGCCAATGAGGCGCTGGACGTCCTGAAGGCCGACGGCGCCGTCAAGGCCGGCAACACGGCCCGCATCAACCAGGTCGTGAACGAGCACATCCTGCCTTACGTCAACTTCCAGAAGACGACGCGGCTGGCCGCCGGGCGCTACTGGCGCCAGGCCACCGAACAGCAGCGGACCGCCCTGGCCGACGCTTTCCGCGGCACCCTGGTGCGCACCTACAGCGGCGCGCTGACGCGCGTCACGTCGGGCACCACCATTACGGCCCTGCCGTTCCGCGGCGACCCCAAGGCCGACGACGCGGTCGTGCGCACGCTCATCAGCCAACCCAACGGCCAGCCGGTCGGCGTCGACTACCGCCTGGAAAAGACGCCCCAGGGCTGGAAGATCTACGACATGAACGTCGAAGGCATCTGGCTGATCGAGAACTACCGCAACCAGTTCGCCCAGCAGATCAACCAGAATGGCATCGACGGCCTGATCCAGGCGCTGAACCAGCGCAACCAGTAACGATCCCGTCCGGCTTGTCCCGGCCCGGCGCGCCCCTGCGGTCCGCCGGGCCTGTCATTTTTGGGGACGGACCATTGCGCCACGCCCCCACGGCCGCCGGGGCTATCGGCGCCTCGCGTAGCGGGGCGCTTATATAATGATCAATTCGCTCTTTGCCGGGCACCCTCGCCGCCGTCATGTCTGCCGTCAGTCTTGAGAACGTCTCCAAAATCTACTCGCCGCGCCGCAGCGGCTGGGGCAAGCTCACCGGGCGCGCGCCTGGCGCCGGCTTCCAGGCCCTCGACAATGTCAGCCTGAACATCGAGCACGGCGAGTTCTTCGGCCTGCTCGGGCCCAACGGCGCCGGCAAGACCACCCTGATCTCCATCCTGGCCGGGCTGGCGCATGCCACCGCCGGCCGCGCCACCGTCTGTGGCTACGACGTCGTGGCCGACTACAAGTCGGCACGGCGGGCGCTGGGCGTCGTGCCCCAGGAACTGGTCTATGACCCGTTTTTCACGGTGCGCGAGACGCTGCGGATCCAGTCAGGCTATTTCGGCCTGCGCAAGAATGACGACTGGATCGACGAGATCCTGTTCAACCTGGGGCTGGCCGACAAGGCCAACTCGAACATGCGCGCGCTGTCCGGCGGCATGAAGCGCCGCGTGCTGGTGGCGCAGGCGCTGGTGCACCGCCCGCCCGTGATCGTGCTGGACGAGCCCACCGCGGGCGTCGACGTCGACCTGCGCCGCACCCTGTGGGAATTCATCTCGCGCCTGAACAAGGCCGGCCACACCATCATGCTGACCACCCACTACCTGGAAGAAGCGGAAGCCCTGTGCGGCCGCATCGCCATGCTCAAGGGCGGCCACATCGTGGCTTTGGACACCACCCAGGCGCTGCTGGCCCGCGTCGGCGGCGTCGACCTCGAGGACGCCTTCGTGCGCATCATGCACCAGGACGACGCCCCGCAACCCGAAGGTATTCCGCAATGACGCAGCCCGCCGCCAATGCCAGCCAGCCGCTGGTGCAGCCCCGACTGGACGCGGGTTCCGGCTTTCCGACCCTGCTGCGCAAGGAGTTGCTGCGCTTCTGGAAAGTCAGCTTCCAGACCATCGCCGCGCCCGTCATCACCGCGCTGCTGTACCTGCTGGTGTTCGCCCACGTGCTGGAAGGGCGCGTCATGGTCTATGGCAGCGTGCCGTACACCGCGTTCCTGATCCCCGGGCTGATGATGATGAGCATGCTGCAGAACGCCTTCGCCAACCCGTCGTCGTCGCTGATCCAGAGCCGCATCACCGGCAACCTGGTATTCATGCTGCTGCCGCCGCTGTCGCACCGCGACATTTTCGCCGCCTACGTGCTGGCGGCCGTGGTGCGCGGCCTGGCCGTGGGCCTGTGCGTGTGGGTGGTGGCGCTGTTCTTCGTCTCGCTGGTGCCGTCCAACCCGCTGTGGCTGCTGGTGTTCGCGGTGCTGGCCTGCGGCATCATGGGCGTGCTGGGCCTGATCGCCGGCCTGTGGTCCGAGAAATTCGACCAGTTGGCGGCGTTCCAGAACTTCCTCATCATGCCGGCCACCTTCCTGTCCGGCGTGTTCTATTCCATCCATACGCTCCCGGCCTTCTGGCAGGGCGTGTCCCACTGGAACCCCATCTTCTACACCATCGACGGCTTCCGCTACGGATTCTTCTCGGTGTCGGACGTCTCCCCCTGGCGCAGCCTGGCGGTGGTGACGGGGGTGTTCCTCGCGCTTTCGATCTATGCGCTGCGGCTCCTGGCCAGCGGCTACAAACTCAGGAACTGACGTCCATGCTTCCCACTCCCGCGCAAGTCCGCCAATACATCGCGGACGGCCTGCCCTGTGAACACCTCGACGTACAGGGCGACGGCTCGCATTTCGACGCGGTCATCGTCAGCGCCGCCTTCGAAGGCAAGCGCCTGATCCAGCGCCACCAACTGGTCTACGCGGCGCTGGGCGACCGCATGAAAGCCGAGATCCACGCTTTGTCGATGCGCACCCTGACCCCGGCCGAATACACCCAGGCGGGCAAGTGACCATGGACAAGCTACGCATTACCGGCGGTGCGCGCCTGCATGGCGAAGTCACCATCTCCGGCGCCAAGAACTCGGCCCTGCCGATCCTGTGCGCCGGCCTGCTGACGGCGGACCCGCTGACCATCGCCAACGTGCCGCACCTGAACGACACCGCCACCATGCTGCGCCTCCTGGGCCGCATGGGCGTGCGCGCCGAACGCGCCAACGACGGCATCGTGACCCTGCAGGCCGACCGCGTCGACAGCCTCGAAGCGCCGTACGACCTGGTCAAGACCATGCGCGCCTCGATCCTGGTGCTGGGCCCGCTGGTGGCGCGCTTCGGCGAAGCCCGCGTCAGCCTGCCGGGCGGCTGCACCATCGGCCAGCGGCCGGTGGACCAGCACATCAAGGGCCTGGCGGCGCTGGGCGCCGACATCAGCATCGAGCACGGCTTCGTGGTGGCGCGCGCCAAACGCCTGAAGGGCGCCTCGATCCGCACCGACATGGTCACCGTCACCGGCACCGAGAACCTGCTGATGGCCGCCGTGCTGGCCGAAGGCCAGACCGTGCTGGAAAACGCCGCGCGCGAGCCCGAGGTCGTCGACCTGGCCGAGCTGCTCATCAAAATGGGCGCCCGCATCCAGGGCCACGGCACCGACCGCATCGTGATCGACGGCGTCGAACGCCTGCACGGCGCCGAGCACCGCGTGATCTCCGACCGCATCGAGGCCGGCACCTTCCTGTGCGCCGTGGGCGCGGCGGGCGGCGACATCGTGCTGCGCAACACCGACGCCGGCATCCTCGGCGCCACGCTCGACAAGCTGACCGAGGCCGGCCTGGCCATCGAGACCGGCCCCGACTGGATCCGCGGCGCCATGTCGAAGCGCCCCAAGGCCGTGGGCTTTCGCACCCATGAGTACCCCGGCTTCGCCACCGACATGCAGGCCCAGTTGATGACGCTGAACACGGTGGCCGAAGGCACCTCGGTGATCGTCGAGAACATCTTCGAGAACCGCTACATGCACGTGCAGGAACTGCGCCGCATGGGCGCGGACATCGACATCGACGGCCACACCGCGGTGGTGCGCGGCATCGCCCGCCTGTCGGGCGCGACGGTCATGGCCACCGACCTGCGGGCCTCGGCCAGCCTGGTGATCGCCGGCCTGGCCGCCGATGGCGACACGCTGGTCGACCGCATCTACCATCTGGATCGCGGCTACGATCGGATGGAAGTCAAACTGCGCGCCCTGGGCGCCAATATTCAACGCGTCGTTGAACGCACTAGCGGCAAGGAATCGGCATGAGCAATGCCCCGCTCGCCCCGCTGACCCTGGCTCTGTCCAAGGGGCGGATCTTCGAAGAAACCATGCCTTTGCTGGCGGAAGCCGGCATCGAGGTGCCCGAGAACCCCGAAAGTTCGCGCAAGCTGATCCTGCCGACCAGCGATCCCGGCCTGCGCCTGATCATCGTGCGCGCTTCCGACGTGCCGACCTACGTGCAGTACGGCGCGGCCGACCTCGGCATCGCCGGCAAGGACGTGCTGATCGAGCACGCCGCGCAGCAGCCCGGCGGCCTGTACCAGCCGATCGACCTGAACATCGCCAAGTGCCGCCTGGCCGTGGCCGTGCGCAACGGCTTCGACTACGAGGCCGCGGTGCACCAGGGCGCGCGCCTGCGCGTGGCCACCAAGTACGTGCAGTCAGCCCGTGAACACTTCGCCTCCAAGGGTGTGTACGTCGACATCATCAAGCTGTATGGTTCGATGGAACTGGCGCCGCTGGTGGGCCTGGCCGACTGCATCGTGGACCTGGTGTCCACCGGCGGCACGCTGCGCGCCAACGACCTGGTCGCGGTCGAGGACATCATGCCGATTTCCTCGCGCCTGATCGTCAACCAGGCCGCGCTGAAGACCCGCGGCGAACGCCTGCAACCGCTGCTGGACGCTTTCGAGCGCGCCGCCTCCCGCAACGCCTGACCCAGGCCGCCGCCCCGCGCGGCGGCCGCCACCCGCCTGAACGCCATGGCCCTGATCAATCGTCTCGACTCCCGCGATCCCGGATTCGCATCCGCCCTGTCCAAACTGCTGGCCTTCGAGGCCACCGAGGACGAGTCCATCGACCGCGCCGCCGCCGGCATCCTGGCCGACGTGCGCGCCCGCGGCGACGCCGCGCTGGTGGAATACACCCAGCGCTTCGACCGCATGCCGCACGCGTCCGCGGACACGCTCGAAGTCCCCAAGGCCGACTGGCACGCCGCCCTGGCCGCGCTGCCGGCCGCCCAGCGCGACGCGCTGCAGGCCGCCGCCGAGCGCGTGCGCCGCTACCACGAACGCCAGCGCGCCGAGACCTGGACCTACACCGAAGCCGACGGCACGGTGCTGGGCCAGCAGGTCACGCCGCTGGACCGCGTCGGCCTGTACGTGCCGGGCGGCAAGGCCGCGTATCCGTCGTCCGTGCTGATGAACGCCATCCCGGCCAAGGTCGCCGGCGTGCAGGAACTGGTCATGGTCACGCCCACGCCGGACGGCGCGCGCAACCCCATCGTGCTGGCCGCAGCCGCCATCAGCGGCGTCGACCGCGTGTTCGCCATCGGCGGCGCGCAGGCCGTGGGCGCGCTGGCCTACGGCACCGCCACCGTGCCGGCCGTGGACAAGATCGTCGGCCCGGGCAACGCCTACGTGGCCGCCGCCAAGCGCCGCGTGTTCGGCGTGGTCGGCATCGACATGATCGCCGGCCCCAGCGAAATCCTGGTGATCTGCGACGGCAAGACGCCGGCCGACTGGATCGCCATGGACCTGTTCTCGCAGGCCGAACACGACGAACTGGCCCAATCCATCCTGCTGTGCCCGGACGCCGCCTTCATCGCCGAGGTCGAGGCCGCCATCGCGCGCCTGCTGCCGACCATGCCGCGCGCCGACATCCTGCGCACCAGCCTGGCCAACCGCGGCGCGCTGATCCAGGTGCGCGACCTGGACGAAGCCTGCCGCATCGCCAACGACATCGCCCCGGAACACCTGGAGATCTCCACCGAGCAACCGGAAATCTGGACCGCCAGGATCCGCCACGCCGGCGCCATCTTCATGGGCCGCTTCAGCTCGGAAGCCCTGGGCGACTACTGCGCCGGCCCCAACCACGTGCTGCCGACCTCGCGCACGGCGCGTTTCTCGTCGCCCCTGGGCGTCTATGACTTCCAGAAGCGCTCCAGCCTGATCCAGGTCTCGCACCAGGGCGCCCAGACGCTCGGCCGTATCGCCGCCGAACTGGCGCTGGGCGAAGGCCTGCAGGCCCACGCCGCCAGCGCCCAGTACCGGATCGACCAGCCATGAGCGAGGTCGCCGGCCGCATCGCCGGCACCATCCGGCCCGATATCCGCAAACTGACCGCGTATCCGGTGGCGCACGCCGAAGGCTGCATCAAGCTGGACGCGATGGAATCGCCCTACGAACTGCCCGAGGCGGTGCGCGACGACCTCGCCCGGGTGCTGCGCGATACGCCGCTGAACCGCTACCCGGCCGCCGACCTGTCCGAACTGCGCCAGGCCGTGAAGACGGCCTTCGGCGTGCCCGCCGGCGCGGGCGTGCTGTTCGGCAATGGTTCGGACGAGCTGATCCACATCGTGGTGCAGGCCTGCTGCAACCCGGGCGAGGTGGTGCTGGCGCCGTGGCCGTCGTTCGTCTATTTCGACATGGCGGCGCGCTTCGACCACGCCCGCTTCGTCGGCGTGCCGCTCGCCGAAGATCTGTCCCTGGATCTTCCCGCCATGCTGGCCGCGATCCGCGAACACCAGCCCAAGGTGGTGTTCCTGGCCGTGCCCAACAATCCCACCGGCGGCGCCTGGTCGGACGCCGACATGGCCGCCATCATCGCCGCCGCCCCCGGCCTGGTGGTGGTGGACGAGGCCTACCAGCCGTTCACCGACCGCAGCTGGATGCCGCGCCTGCTGGACGCGCCCAACGTGGTGGTGATGCGCACGGTGTCCAAGATCGGCCTGGCGGGCCTGCGTTTCGGCTACCTGGCCGGCCACCCGGACTGGGTCGCCGAACTGGACAAAGTGCGCCCGCCCTACAACCTGGACGTGCTGACCCAGGCCGCGCTGCTGACGGTGCTGCGCCACAAAGCGGTGCTGGACGAGCAGGCGGCCCGCCTGCGCGCCGACCGTGAACCACTGGCGACGGCGCTGGCGGCGCTGCCCGGCGTCAGGGTATTCCCTTCCGCGGCCAACTTCATACTCGCGCGCTTTTCCGGCAAGCTGGACGGCAACGCCGTGCATCTTGCCCTGAAACAGCGCAAAATATTGGTTCGAAACTTCTCCAACGCCCATCCGCTCCTGGCCGGCTGCCTCCGCATCTCGGTAGGTTCCCCGGACGAGAACGCCGCTTTGCTATCGGCACTGCAAGACATCCTGAGTGCCTAATCGAGTCCTGACATGCGTACCGCAGAGATCACCCGCAACACCAACGAAACCCGCATCCGCGTGGCCATCAACCTGGATGGCACCGGCAAGCAGACGATCGACACGGGCGTGCCCTTCCTGGACCACATGCTGGACCAGATCGCGCGCCACGGCCTGATCGACCTCGACATCAAGGCCGAGGGCGACCTGCACATCGATGCGCATCACACGGTGGAAGACGTGGGCATCACGCTGGGCATGGCCATCGCCAAGGCGGTCGGCACCAAGGCCGGCCTGCGCCGCTACGGCCACGCCTACGTGCCGCTGGACGAGGCGCTGTCGCGCGTGGTGGTCGATTTCTCGGGCCGTCCCGGCCTGGAATACCACATCCCGTTCACCCGTTCGCACATCGGCGCCTTCGACGTCGACCTGACGCGCGAATTCTTCCAGGGGCTGGTCAACCACGCGCTGATCACGCTGCACATCGACAACCTGCGCGGCACCAACGCCCACCACCAATGCGAAACGGTCTTCAAGGCCTGTGGCCGCGCGCTGCGCATGGCCATCGAAGTCGACCCGCGCATGGGCGACGTCGTCCCCTCGACCAAGGGCGTGCTGTAAGCTGCGCGACCTCCCGCCACGCATCAGGTAAACCGAAGTGACCACTATCGCCATCGTCGACTACGGAATGGGAAACTTCCACTCCGTCGCGCGCGCGCTCAAGTACGCCGCCCCGGACGCGGACATCCGCATCTGCAACCAGCCCCATGAAATCGACGCGGCCGACCGCGTGGTGTTCCCGGGCCAGGGCGCCATGGCCGACTGCATGCGCACCCTGAACGAATCCGGCCTGCGCGAAGCGGTCGTCAAGGCCGCCCGCAGCAAGCCGCTGCTGGGCGTCTGCGTGGGCGAACAGATGCTGTTCGATTCCAGCGAAGAGGGCGCCACCCCGTGCCTGGGCCTGTTCCCCGGCGTGGTGCGCCGCTTTGCCGGTCCGCGCTTCGCCGACCCGGTCGCGGCCGACGACGCGGCCTGCGAGGCCGACACCGGCACGGCCGGCCCGGTCGATGTCCGCCCCGAGCGCCTGAAAGTCCCGCACATGGGATGGAACAAAGTGCGCCAGACGCGCTCTCACCCTATCTGGGACGGCATTCCGGACGACACGCATTTCTATTTCGTCCATAGTTATTACGCCGACCCGGCCGATACGAGCCTGACCGTTGGTGAAACCGATTACGGCGTCGCCTTTACCTGCGCGGTGGCGGCAGCTAACATTTTCGCGGTGCAGTTCCACCCCGAGAAGAGCGCCGAGCACGGTTTGCGCCTGTATCGCAATTTTGTAGACTGGCAGCCGTAAGCCCACCCGGCCGACGCGCGCCAGCCCGTTCAACCCCATATTTTCCCGCTGCCCACCATGCTGCTGATCCCCGCCATCGATCTCAAAGACGGACGCTGCGTGCGTCTGCGCCAGGGCGACCTGGACGATGCAACGGTGTTCTCCGAAGACCCCGCCTCCATGGCCTCGCAATGGCTCGACCAGGGCGCCCGCCGCCTGCATCTGGTCGACCTGAACGGCGCCGTCGCCGGCAAACCGAAGAACGAAGCGCCCATCAAGGCCATCCTGGACGCCGTCGGCGACGACATCCCCGTCCAGATCGGCGGCGGCATCCGCGATCTCGACACTATCGAACGCTACCTCGACGCCGGCATCTCCTACGTGATCATCGGCACCGCCGCGGTCAAGAACCCGGGCTTCCTGCAGGATGCCTGCGGCGCCTTCCCCGGCCAGATCATTGTTGGCCTGGACGCCCGCGACGGCAAGATCGCCACCGACGGCTGGAGCAAGCTGACCCGCCACGACGTGCTCGACCTGGCCAAGAAGTTCGAGGACTACGGCTGCGAAGCCATCATCTATACCGACATCGGCCGCGACGGCATGCTGTCGGGCGTGAACGTCGAGGCCACCGTGCGCCTGGCGCAGCACGTGCGCATTCCCGTGTTCGCCTCGGGCGGCATCGCCGGCATCCAGGACATCGAGGCGCTGTGCGCCGTCGAGGAAGAGGGCGTCGAAGGCGCCATCCTGGGCCGCAGCATCTACGAAGGCACGCTCAACTTCCAGGCGGCGCAGGCCCGCGCCGACGAATTGGCCAAATGACCACCTCCAGCAGTACCTCCGGGGCGGGCGCGCCCGCCCAGAGCGCGCTGACCCGCCGCATCATTCCCTGCCTTGACGTCACCGCCGGCCGGGTCGTCAAGGGCGTGAACTTCGTCAACCTGGCCGACGCCGGCGACCCCGTCGAGATCGCCCGCCGCTACAACGAGCAGGGCGCCGACGAGCTCACCTTCCTGGACATCACCGCCACCAGCGATGGCCGCGACCTGATCCTGCCCATCATCGAGCAGGTCGCCTCGCAGGTCTTCATCCCCCTGACGGTGGGCGGCGGCGTGCGCCAGGTGTCCGACATCCAGCGCCTGCTGAACGCCGGCGCCGACAAGATCAGCATCAACAGCGCCGCCGTGGCCAATCCGGAACTGGTGCGCGCGGCCTCCGACTACCACGGCTCGCAATGCGTGGTGGTGGCGATCGACGCGCGCCGGGTCTCGGCCGCGGGCGAAGCGCCGCGCTGGGAAGTCTTCACCCACGGTGGCCGCAAGGCCACCGGACTGGACGCCGTGGCCTGGGCCCGCCGCATGGCCGCCTACGGCGCCGGCGAGATCCTGCTGACCAGCATGGACCGAGACGGCACCAAATCCGGCTTCGACCTGGAACTGACCCGCACCGTGTCGGATGCCGTGCCGGTGCCGGTCATCGCCTCGGGCGGCGTCGGCACCCTGCAACACCTGGCCGACGGCGTCACCACCGGCCGCGCCAGCGCCGTGCTGGCCGCCAGCATCTTCCACTTCGGCCAGCACACGGTCGGGGAATGCAAGCGCTTCATGGCCGAGCAGGGCATCGAAGTAAGGATATGACGATGAGCAACGAACCCAGTTGGATGGCCGACGTCGTCTTCGACGAGAACGGCCTGATCCCCGCCATCGCCCAGGACGCCGACAACGGCCAGATCATGATGGTGGCCTGGATGAACCGCGAATCGCTGGCCGAGACCGCCGCCACCGGCCGCGCGGTGTACTGGTCGCGCTCGCGCCAGCGCCTGTGGCGCAAGGGCGAGGAATCCGGCCACGTGCAGCAGGTGCACGAGCTGCGCCTGGACTGCGATGGCGACGTGGTGCTGCTCAAGGTGCACCAGGAAGGCGGCATCGCCTGCCACACGGGCCGAGCCAGTTGCTTCTACCGCCGCCTGGAAGGGCAGACCGACCAGGCCGCCTGGGTTACCGTGGACCCGGTGCTGAAAGACCCCGAACTGATCTACAAATGACCGACTCGCCCCTGACCGCCCACGACGTCCTGGCCCGCATCGCCGACACGCTGGAGACCCGCCGCCCCGAGAATGGCGGCGACCCCAAGGCCTCGTACGCGGCCAAGCTGCTGTCCAAGGGCCCCGACGCCTTCCTCAAGAAGATCGGCGAGGAAGCCACCGAGCTGGTCATGGCCGCCAAGGACGGCGTGCCCGAACGCATCGTCAGCGAAACCGCCGACCTGTGGTTTCATTGCCTGGTGGCGCTGACGCACTTCAACCTGCGCCCCGACGACGTGCTGGCCGAACTGGCCCGCCGCGAAGGGCTGTCGGGCCTGGCCGAAAAGGCCAGCCGTCCCCAGGACTGACACGGAACCGGAAAAATGAGCGCCAACTGTATTTTCTGCAAGATCGCCGCCGGCGAGATCCCGTCCAAGAAGGTCTACGAGGACGAGGACTTTGTTGCATTCCACGATATCAACCCGGCCGCGCCGGTGCATTTATTGCTGATCCCTCGACGTCATGTCACATCCATGCAGGATATTACGGCCGAGGACGCAGGTTGGTTGGGTAGAATGATGGCATTGGCGCCGCGGCTTGCCGCTGAAAACGGTTGCACCCCGGGCCCTGATGGCGGGTTTCGCATCATGATCAATTCTGGCGTCGAAGGCGGCCAGGAAGTCCCGCATCTGCATTTCCACATCATCGGCGGTCAGCGACCCTGGAAAGGGCGCATGGCCCCCACTGCGTAATACGGAGAACCATCATGGGTAGCTTTAGCATTTGGCATTGGCTGGTCGTTCTGGTCATTGTGGCGCTGATCTTCGGCACCAAGAAACTGCGCAACATCGGCTCTGACCTGGGCGGCGCCGTCAAAGGCTTCAAGGAAGGCATGAAGGACGCCAACAGCGACAAGCCGGCCGAACCCATCGCCCAGCAGCGCGTGGCCGGCGACACCATCGACGTGCAGGCCAAGGAAAAGTCCAACTCCTGAGCGCCTGCGCGTCCCCGGGCCCGGCCTGCACCGGCCGGCCCTCATAGCCTCAATTCCCGAGCGGCCGTCGAATGTTTGATGTCAGCCTCACTGAACTGATGGTGATCGGCGTCGTCGCGCTGATCGTCATCGGCCCCGAACGCCTGCCCAAGGTCGCCCGCACGGTCGGCCACCTGCTGGGCCGCGCGCAGCGTTACGTCAATGACGTGAAATCCGATATCCAGCGCGAGATCGAGCTGGACGAGCTGCGCAAATTCAAGAGCGAAATGGAGACCGCGGCACAGGATGTGCACCAGTCGCTGAACGATACCCACAACGCCTTGCAGGAGCCGGTGCAGCAATTCCGCGCCGAACTCGACGAAGTCGCCCGGGAAGCCAGCGGCAAGCCCGCGCTGACGGCCGGCGCCGAAACCACCGCCCCCGCCGACCCGCACGCCGCGCCCGCCAATACGGCTGGCGCCGGCGCCGCGCCTGCCGCGTCGGCCGACCCGCTGATGACGCCGCACGCGGCCCAGCCGGCCGAGCCGCCGCGCACCATCGCGCCGCCCAGCCCGAACCTGAGCCTGGACCTGGATCCGCCCGCCGCCGCGCCGGCCGCCCAGCCCGCGCCCGCCCCGCAACCGGCGCCGGCGCCCGGCGCCCCGGCCGCCAGCGAGACCCCGCCGGCCAACAAGCCCGCCACGCCCTCCGGAACGACAACGTGACCCAGGACGCCTCCCAAGAAGACGGCCAGCAGGAAAGCTTCATCTCCCACCTGGTCGAACTGCGCACCCGCCTGCTGCGCGCCGTCGGCGCGGTGGTGGCGGTGTTCATCATCCTGTTCATCTACCCCGGCGCGTCCGCCATCTACGACGTGCTGGCCCAGCCCATGCTGGCCTCGCTGCCGCAGGGCACGCGCATGATCGCCACCGGCGTCATCACGCCCTTCATGGTGCCGGTCAAGGTCACCATGATGGCCGCCTTCATCGTCGCTTTGCCGGTGGTGCTGTACCAGGCCTGGGCCTTCGTCGCGCCCGGCCTGTACAAGCACGAGAAGCGCCTGGCGCTGCCGCTCATCATCTCCAGCACGCTGCTGTTCATCGCGGGCATGGCGTTCTGCTATTTCGTGGTGTTCCGCACGGTCTTCCACTTCATCGCCACCTTCGCGCCGCAATCGATCACGCCGGCGCCGGACATCGAGGCCTACCTGAGCTTCGTCATGACCATGTTCATGGCGTTCGGCATCACCTTCGAGGTGCCGGTGGCGGTGGTGCTGCTGGTGCGCATGGGCGTGGTGGAACTGTCCAAGCTCAAGAGCGCGCGCGGCTACGTGGTGGTCGGCGCTTTCATCATCGCCGCGGTGGTGACGCCGCCCGACGTGGTCAGCCAGTTCATGCTGGCGGTGCCGCTGTGCCTGCTGTACGAGTTGGGACTGATCTGCGCGCGCATGGTCACGCCCAAGCCCGGCGCCGACGACGCCGTGAACGACGGCTCGCTGACCGAGCGCCACTGAACCCTCGCTGCCGACCCTGACGGGGCCCCTTGCGGGCCCCGTTGTCATTGCATAAACGGACTGTTTCCGCTTGTCCGGCGGCGACTGCAAACTTACATTGCAGCCATGTCGCTCGCCCTACGCCTGCGCACCCTGATGCGGTGGCGCGGCATCAAAAGCCAGAACCAGCTTGCCCGCATCTCCGGCGTGCCGCAGTCCTGCATCCACCGTATCCTCACCCGCGATGAACACTACGCGCCCACCCGCGCCACGCTGCAACGGCTGGCGCGGGCGCTGGACACGCAGGTCCCCTGGCTGGCCGACGGCATGGTGGCGCAGGCCGGCGCGGCGCCCCTGGCCCAGGAAGACGCGCACTCCGACGCCTACAGCGCCGAAATCTGCGCGCTGCTGCGGCATCAACCCGAAGCCGTGCGCAAGCGCGTGCTGCAGGTCGTGCGCCTGGTGCTCGACGCCCCGTGCCGTCCGCGACGCGCCGCCGCGTCGCGACAGCCTCAGGCCCGACCGTAGCGGCATCGGCGGCCAGCGTGCCACCTGCGCCGCCCATCCACGGCCATCGCCGGGCTGGCGTGCCAGGTGACCGCCACGTTATCGCGGCAGCCCCGGCCGCGTGCCCACCATCACCGTCAGCTCGGCCACCTTGCCGCCGCGCAACACGCCCAGCGTCGCGCGCTGTCCCGGCGTCAGTTGCGCGATCTCGGCCAGCAGCGCCGACGTATCCATCATCGGCTTGCCGTTCACCGTCCGCACGATGTCGCCAACCCGCAGGCCGCCCTTGGCGGCCGGGCCGTCGCGCAGCACGCCGGCGATGATCACGCCGCGCGCATCGCGGTCCAACTGGAACGCGCGCGCCAGCTCGGGCGTCAGGTCCTGCGGCTCCACGCCCAGCCAGCCGCGCTTGACGCCGCCGGTCTTGACGATCTCGTCCATCACTTTGCGGGCGATGTCGATGGGCGTGGCGAAGCCGATGCCCATCGAGCCGCCCGACTCGGAATAGATCGCGGTGTTGATGCCCACCAGGTTGCCCTGCGCATCCACCAGCGCGCCGCCCGAATTGCCCGGATTGATGGCGGCATCGGTCTGGATGAAATTCTCGTAGGTATTCAGGCCCAGTCCGTTGCGGCCCAGCGCCGACACGATCCCCTGCGTGGTGGTCTGCCCCACGCCGAACGGATTGCCGATGGCCAGCACCACGTCGCCGACCCGCAGGCCGCGGTCCGGCGCCAGCGTGGCCGCGGGCAGGTTGCGCAGGCTGGCCAGCTTCAGCACCGCCAGGTCGGTGTCCGGATCGGCGCCCACGACCTTGGCCGTATCCTTGCGCCCGTCCGCCAGCGCCACCTCGATGGCGTCGGCCGCCTGCACCACGTGATAATTGGTCAGCACGTACCCGTCATGATTCACCACCACGCCCGAGCCCAGGCTGGTGCTGGCCTGGCGCCGGCTGACGCCAGGCACCTGGCCGAACAACTGGCGCAGGATCGGATCGTCCGGCAGCGGCACCAGCGGCACATCGACGTGCTTGGTGGTGTAGACATTGACCACCGAGGGCGCAGCGCGCGCCACGCCATCGGCGTAGGAAACCGCCCCCGCCAACGGCCGCACGGTCGCGGCAACCGGCTGCGGCGTCGCCGCGGGCGCAGCGTCCGGCCCGACCAGCCGCAGCAGATCCGGCCGCAAGGTGGTGACGACGAATAGAATACCCAGGCAGACCGTGACGGCCTGAGCGAAGATCAGCCAATATCGGCGCATGTTTCTGATAGGACTAGCAATGAGTAAAGTGGACTCCCACGTCCTGGCCGCCTGGCTGGACGACACCCTGCAAGCCGCCCGTTTCAAGGACTACTGCCCCAACGGGCTGCAGGTGGAAGGCCGATCCGAAGTCGGACACATTATCACCGGTGTCACCGCCAGCGAAGCCCTGTTGCGCATCGCCGTGGAACGCGGCGCCGACGCGGTGCTGGTCCACCACGGCTGGATGTGGCGCAACGAGGACCGCCGCGTCATCGGCACGCGCCGCACCCGCATGGCGCTGGCGCTGAAGAACGACCTCAACCTCTACGCCTACCACCTGCCCCTGGACGCCCATCCCACCCTGGGCAACAACGCCCAGTTGGCCCGCGTCCTCGGCCTCGAACCCGAACGCCGCGACGACGGCGCCCCCCGCACCTGTGGCCCCGACAACCTGGTCTGGCTCGGCGCCGCCCCCGACGTGGCCACCGTCGGCCAACTCGCCGCCCGCATCCAGCAACGCCTGGGCCGCCAACCCCTGGTCGTCGGCAACCCCGACCAATCCGTCGCCCGCATCGCCTGGTGCACCGGCGGCGCCCAGGGCATGCTCGCCGACGCCATCGACGCCGGCGCCACCGCCTACATCACCGGCGAAGCCTCCGAATCCACCTTCCACCTCGCCCAGGAAACCGGCGTCGCCTTCCTCGGCGCCGGCCACCACGCCACCGAACGCTACGGCGTCCAGGCCCTCGGCCAGGCCGTGGCCGAACGCTTCGGCATCAAGGTGGAATTCGTGGACCTGGACAACCCGGTGTGACGGCAACGAAAGGGCATGGCCGCAACGCTGATCCGTGCGCGTACCCGCCCACCCGCAGCCACGCAGCCACGCAGCGTCTGAACGCCGCCGGGCCACCCACAACACTCACCGCCAGCGCGCAGCGCACACCCTCCCACTCCCCAGAAGCACGTATGCCACAACCGGCTGCCCGCGCAGCCGGTTGTGGCGGGCAACCCAAGCCTCTCCCACGCCCCCTCGGTCCAGCAGCGCATGAAACCTCGAAACCGGTAGCCCGGCGCGGGTGGTCGCGGGCGGGGCGCGCCGTCAGATGCGCCCGGCGGAAACCGAAGGCAGCCGCCGGCAGGCGGCAACGAGGTTGAGCTCGGGGCAGTCCGGAGCGAACGCTCCGGACCGCAATCGCAGGCGCGCCCCGCCCGCGACCACCCGCGCCGGGCGGCCTACGAAGCCCCCCCCCGCAAGCAACCAACCACTGAACCAATAAAAAAGCGCCCCGCAGGGCGCTCTTCCATTTCAGCTCAAGGCTGCTTCTTCAACAAATCCCGAATCTCGCGCAACAACGCCACATCCTCGGGCGTCGCAGCAGGCGCCGCCGGCGCTTCCTCGGCCTTGGTCCGCGCCTTGTAGATCGCCTTCACCATCCAGAAGATCACAAACGCCAGCAACACGAAATTGATGATGATCGTGATGAAGTTCCCCCAGGCGAAAACGTTGGCTCCCGCCTTGGTCAGATCGGCATACGTCATCGGCCCGTTGTAACCGGCCGGCATCGACAGCACCAGGAACTTGTTCGAAAAATCGACGGATCCGCCAAGCACGAAGTTCACCAGCGGCATGACGATATCCTTGACCAGTGAGTCGACGATTCTGCCGAAAGCCGCCCCAATGATCACACCAACCGCCAAATCAACCGCATTGCCTTTGACAGCGAAATCTCGGAATTCTTTGACGAAACCAGTCGCTTTGCTCATAAAAGCACTCCCTTCGTGATACGCCCACCAGTAGGCTGGCGCTATAATACGCGGTTGCTATGTTGTTACATATTCCCGCGAAGCCGATGCCGCAGAAGTGATGCTACTCGTAGAGCGGGCGCATCAACAAGGATAGGAAGATGAGTCAGGATACGCTGGTGCATGATGATGACGGTGCGGTTGATCCAAATCTGCCGCCCGATCCTTCGCGACGTTTCTGGGTAACCACCGCCTGTGCTGTGGGTGGCGTAGCAGGTGTCGCAACGGCAATACCGCTTGTGAGCACGTTTTCCCCTTCTGAAAAAGCCCGCGCGGCCGGCGCCCCCGTCGAAGTCGACATCGGCGATATCCCGGTCGGCACCATGAAAACCGTGGAATGGCGTGGCAAGCCGGTCTGGATCATCCACCGGTCTCCTGAACAGATCGCCGGCCTCAAGACCCAGGACGCGCTCCTGGCGGACCCTCAATCCAAACGCCCCGGCTTCACTCCCAAATACGCAGAAAACGAAGGTCGCTCGCGCAAGCCCGAGATCTTCGTCTGTGTTGGCATCTGTACTCATCTGGGCTGCTCGCCCACCTCGCACTTCGAAACGGGCGGCGGTGGCGGCATGGGCGCCTCCTGGCAAGGCGGATTTCTCTGTCCGTGCCACGGCTCCACGTTCGACCTGGCAGGCCGGGTCTACAAGAACAAGCCCGCTCCCGATAATCTCGAAGTCCCGCCGTACCAGTATCTCACCGACTCCCGCATCATCGTGGGCGTCGATGAAGACAACAAGGCCTGACGCTCGCGTCGCGCTTTTTTCCCGAATTACGTAAGTAAAACAAATACGCCACGTATTAGAGAAGGAGCCGTTACATGGCTGGCGAGAAAACCGTCGAGACGACAGGCCTGTTGGGCTGGCTGGATCGGCGCTTCCCGGTGACCTCCACCTGGAAAGCGCATCTGTCCGAATACTACGCACCGAAAAACTTCAACTTCTGGTATTTCTTCGGCTCACTGGCGCTGTTGGTGCTGGTGCTGCAGATCGTGACCGGCATCTTCCTGGTCATGCATTACAAGCCGGACGCCGAACGCGCGTTCCAATCCGTCGAATACATCATGCGCGAAGTCCCGTGGGGCTGGCTGGTGCGCTACATGCACTCGACCGGCGCCTCGATGTTCTTCGTCGTCGTCTACCTGCACATGCTGCGCGGTCTGCTCTACGGCTCGTACCGCAAGCCGCGTGAACTGGTCTGGATCTTCGGCGTCGCGATCTTCCTCTGTCTGATGGCCGAAGCATTCTTCGGCTACCTCCTGCCGTGGGGCCAGATGTCCTACTGGGGCGCACAGGTGATCGTGAACCTGTTCGCGGCCATCCCGTTCATCGGCCCCGAGCTGTCGATCTGGATCCGCGGCGACTACGTCGTCTCCGACGCCACGCTGAACCGCTTCTTCGCCTTCCACGTCATCGCCATTCCGCTGGTGCTGGTGGGGCTGGTGGCGGCCCACCTGGTGGCGCTGCACGAAGTCGGCTCGAACAACCCGGACGGCATCGAGATCAAGGAAGGCCCGAAGGACAAGTACGGTCGCCCGAAGGACGGCATTCCGTTCCATCCGTTCTACACGGTGCACGACCTGGTCGGCGTCGCGGGCTTCCTGCTGGTGTTCGCCTTCATCGTGTTCTTCGCGCCGGAAATGGGCGGGTACTTCCTGGAGTTCAACAACTTCATCCCGGCCGACTCGCTCAAGACGCCGCCGCACATCGCCCCGGTCTGGTACTTCACGCCGTTCTACTCGATGCTGCGCGCCACCACCGACGAGTTCACGTGGGTGCTGGCCGGCGCTTCGGTGCTGGGCGCCATCGCGCTGCTCGTCAAGAGCAACCTGAAGGGCTTCATGCGCATCGCGGTGCCCGGCATCCTGATCGTCGTGGCCGTGCTGCTGCGCGTGATCGACGCCAAGTTCTGGGGCGTGGTCGCCATGGGCGGCACCGTGGTCATCCTGTTCTTCCTGCCGTGGCTGGACCATTCCCCGGTCAAGTCGATCCGCTACCGCCCCACCTGGCACAAATGGATCTACGGCATCTTCATGGTCAACTTCCTGGTGCTCGGCTACATCGGTACGCAGCCGCCCAGTCCGCCGTTGAACATCACGTCGCAGATCGGCACGCTGCTGTACCTGGCATTCTTCTTCCTGATGCCGGTCTGGAGCCGCCTGGGCACTTTCAAGAAAGTGCCTGACCGCGTGACGTTCCACGCCCACTGAGCCCCACGAAAATAACGGACTGACCATGATCAAGAAGCTGATTGGTGCCGTGGCGTTGATGCTGCTCACGTGTACCGCCACGTTCGCCGCCGAGGGCGGCTATCCGCTGGACAAGGCGCCTTACCGCGTCAACGACATGGCGTCGCTGCAAAACGGCGCCAAGCTGTTCGTCAACTACTGCCTGAACTGTCACAGCGCATCGTCGATGCGCTACAACAAGCTCAAGGACATTGGCCTGACCGACCAGCAAATCAAGGAAAGCCTGCTGTTCACCGGCGAGAAGGTCGGCGACATGATGAATGTCGCCATGACGCCCAAGGACGCCAAGAAGTGGTTTGGCACCACGCCCCCGGACCTGTCCGTGATCGCGCGCGCCAAATCCGTCAACGCCGGCCCCTCGGGTTCCGACTACATCTACACCTACCTGCGCACGTTCTACCGCGACACCTCGCGTGCCACGGGCTGGAACAACCTGGTGTTCCCGGCCGTCGGCATGCCGCACGCGCTGTGGGAACGGCAGGGTCCGCGCGAGCTGACCACGGTGGCGATGCACGAGGTCGAAGGCAAGGACGGCGCGCCGAAGTCGTGGGAACGGGTCACGACGGTGTACGATGCGCAAGGTTTTGCCACGGTCAAGGCCGAGCCGGTAGCCAGCTACCACGGCCATGCCACCTTCGAGGCCAAATTCAAGGCCGCCAACCCGGCCCAAACCGCAACATACGACAACGACGTCGCCGACCTGACCGCGTTCATGTCCTGGATGGCCGAGCCCGTCCAGACTTTCCGCGTCCAACTGGGCGTCGGTGTCATGTTGTTCCTGCTCTTGTTCTTCCTGGTGATGTGGCGCCTGAACGCCTCTTACTGGAAACACGTGCGCTAACCGCAACGCCCCGCCAGGCTTATCCGCCCCCATTTTCGCCAGGGTGGATAATGGCGGGTTAGGGCTGTATGCCTACCCCCCGCCTGGCAATCGGGGCCAGCGCCTGCTAGATTAGGGCGCTGGCCTTTCGTTTTTCATAAAGGATTTTTCGCCATGATGGTGCTCTATTCCGGAACCACGTGTCCGTTTTCGCAACGCTGCCGCTTCGTGTTGTTCGAAAAGGGCATGGATTTCGAGATCCGCGACATCGACCTGTACAACAAGCCCGAAGACATCTCGGTGATGAATCCGTACGGTCAAGTGCCCATTCTGGTCGAGCGCGACCTGGTCCTGTACGAGTCGAACATCATCAACGAGTACATCGACGAGCGCTTCCCGCACCCGCAGCTCATGCCGGCCGATCCGGTAATGCGCGCGCGCACCCGCCTGTTCCTGTACAACTTCGAGAAAGAGCTGTTCGTCCACGTCTCGACGCTGGAAGACCGCAGCGCCAAGCCCGACGAGAAGAAGCTGGCCAACGCCCGCCAGAACATCCGCGACCGCCTGGCCCAACTGGCTCCGATGCTGCTCAAGAACAAGTACATGCTGGGCGAGGAATTCTCCATGCTCGACGTGGCCGTGGCCCCGCTGCTGTGGCGCCTGGACCACTACGGCATCGAACTGCCCAAGAACGCGGCTCCGCTGCAAAAGTACGCCGAGCGCATCTTCTCGCGCCCGGCCTACATCGAAGCGCTGACGCCTTCGGAAAAAGTGATGCGTCGCTAAGGTTGTTGCGTGATGGGTGAAACTTCGACCAAACCGTATCTGATCCGCGCGCTGCACGAATGGTGCACCGATAACGGCTACACGCCGTACATCACCGTGCAGGTCGACGAGCACACCATGGTGCCCGTCGCCCACGTGCGCGACGGCCAGATCACCCTGAACGTGGGCACGCTGGCCACCAACCGCCTGGTGCTGGGCAACGAATTCATCGAATTCCAGGCCCGCTTCAGCGGCGTGACCGAAAACGTCTACGTGCCGGTGGGCGCCGTCAGCGCCATCTATGCGCGCGAAACCGGCGCCGGCATGGGCTTCGAAGTGCAGCCCTACGAACCGCCGGCCCCGGGCGCGCAGAACGCCTCCGAGACCGTCCCGTCCGAAGCCGAGGCGGATGCCGCCCCCGGCGATGACGGCGGCGACGACGAGCCCAAGCGTCCGCACCTGACGATCGTCAAGTAATCCGGCAGGTCCCCCGCGCCGCCCCGGCCCCAGGCCCGGGCGGCGCGGTCACGTCTGGCCGCCGCCAATGTGACGCCCGATTGCATGGCGATCTTCTGAAGCACGGGATAAGAGTGCGTATCATTTGCATATCCAGGAAAAATCCCGTCTCATACGCTTGAACCGGGTCCGCTGCGGCACGCGCCGCTCCCCGGCTTTCCAGGAGTGATGCACCGCCCATGCCGTACCTGATCGGAATGACGCCCGCCGGCGGCGTATCGACCCAGTTCATGCCGCAGATAGACCGCCAACTGGTTGCCAAGCTGTGCCTGTTCGATAGCCTGTCGGACGACGATCTCGCCCGCATCCCGCGTCAGATCCGACTGACCTTGCGCGGCACCGGCCGCGTCCCCGCGATCGTCGGATGGGACGGCGGGCCATTCCTGGTCAATGCCCGGGTGCGCGAACTCATGGAAACGCTCGAACCCGACACGCACCGCTTCCTGCCGGTCGAGGCCGAGACCATGATCGTGGGCCGCAAGAGCCGGCCGTTCCGCACCTACCACCTGCTGCTGTGCCCGCCGCGCGTGGACGCCGTCATCATCGAGAAGACCGAGTTCTCCAAAGGCATGGGCCGGGCGGGCTACGAAGCCGGCGGCTGCTTCTCGTTCCTGAAGGGCACGCCGCTGGTGCTGGACCGCGGCGCCATCCAGGACCGCTGCTTCTGGCGCCTGCCGCGGCAATTCGGCGTCCGGCCGTCATATCCGCACAGCGGCATCAGCGGCTACTTCTGCTCGGATGAATTCTGGCGCGCCCTGCGCGCCGAGCGCCTGGGCGGCTGGGAAGCCAGGCGCCGCTGCGCGACGGGCGTGCGCCCGGAATGACCCGCATGCACGCCGGAAAGAATCTCCTTTTTTCATTACAATGCAGTCCCTGCGCGCGGCCCGCGCGCGCCACGCCGGTGTAGCTCAGTTGGTAGAGCAGCTCACTTGTAATGAGAAGGTCGAGGGTTCGATTCCTTTCACCGGCACCATCAGCATCCCCCGGGATCCTCCCTCAGCGCACAAGGTCAGGCCGAACGTCCCAGTTCGCCAATCAATCACGCGATTTCGCCGCGCGCCGTGCCACCGGTAAATGATCGATTCGATGAAGTCCGGCCATCCGGCCAGTCTGGCGTGGCTATACTTGTCTCGGTCCCTCGCACAGGCCCCGAACGCCGCGGTAACACGACAGTCCATGGCAGCGAGGATCGCTTGCTTGTGAAGCACTTGATTTGGGAAATGCGGATCCATGTTCAGTCACATCACGGTCGGCGTCAGCGATCTGGCCCGCGCCTCGGTTTTCTACGATGCGATCCTCGCACCGCTTGGCCTGCGCCAACGGCAGGTCACACCCGACGGCGGGCCGGCAGCGCTCTGCTGGGTGGTTCCCGGCGCCACGCTGCCTCGGTTCTACGCCTACGCGCCGTTTGATGGAAAGCCCTGCTCCGCGGGTAATGGCAGCATGGTGGCGTTCCTCGCGCCCGACGAGCAGGCGGTGAGGCACGCGCATGCCCTCGGGCTTGCCGCGGGAGGCGTGGACGAGGGGGCTCCGGGCCCGCGCCCCCACTATGGCAACGGCTACTATGGCGCCTACCTGCGCGACCCCGACGGCAACAAGATCCACCTCGTCTACCGGGGCGATATCGTCTAGAACGCCGAGACGGCAACTCCCCATACGGTGCACCCATGATGCCCATGGAATCCGAACACCTGCGCCAGCTCCTGCGGGTCTACGCGACCTGTCTGATCGCCACGGCGAGCCGCGCTTGCGCGTTGTCTGATTGAGTTCCGGCGTGCAGCCGACAAAAAAACGGCCATTCGGCCGTTTTTTTCGTTTCCTTGCACGCAGGCAGCGGCCGCATTCCGGCCCGCCCGCGCCGCGGCTCACCCCAGCGCCGGCAGCATGTTGAACAGCAGCACCATCACCAGGCCGGCCACCGACACGATGGACTGCACCACCGAGATCGTCTTGGTGGCCTCGCCCATGGTCATGCCGAATGATTCCTTCACCATCCAGAAGCCGGCGTGATTGGCATAGTTGAAGAACAGCGAGCCGCAGCCGATCGACAGCGCCAGCAGCGGCAGGTTCAGCGAGGGATCGGCGCCGGCCAGCGGCGCCAGCAGGCCGGCGGCGCCGACGATGCCGACGGTGGCCGAGCCGGTGGACACCGACAGCAGCATGGCGATCAGCCAGCCCAGCACCAGCGGCGGGAACGCGAACTGGTGGGTCAGGTGGACGATGGCGTCGCCGACCTTGGCGCTGGTCAGCACCTGCTGGAACGCCCCGCCGCCGGCGATGATCAGCATGATGCCGGCGATCGGCTTGAGGCTCTTGCCGAGCCCGTCGCGCAACTTCTCGGCGTCGCCGCCGCGCGCCAGCACCAGCGCCACGGCTGCGAACAGCACGCCCAGCAACATGGCGACCAGCGGATTGCCCAGGAAGGCCGCCACGTGCATCAGGGGCGAGGTCTTGGGCAGCAGCATCTCGGCCACCGCGTGCAGCAGCATCAGCAACGCGGGCAGCAGGGCCGCCAGCACGCCCAGGCCCACGCCCGGCACCGAATGGCCGGCATCGGCCTGGCGGACGGCGGTGAATTGCTCGAGCAGGGCTTCGTCCGGGCGGGTCGTCATGCGCGGCGCGATGAAGGCGCCGTACAGCGGACCGCCCAGGATCATGGCGGGCAGGGCGGCGAGAAAGCCGTAGATCATGGTCGGGCCGACCGTGGTCTTGAGACTGGCGATAGCCGTCAGCGGGCCGGGATGCGGCGGCACCATGCCGTGCATGGCGGCCAGGGCCGAGATCACGGGCACGCCCACGTACACATAGGCCGAGCCCTTGAAGCGTTCCTGGCCTTCCAGCTTGCGCGCCACGCTGAAGATCAGCGGCAGCATCACCACCAGGCCCACCTCGAAGAACATCGGGATGCCGATGATGAATGCCACCAGCGTCATGGTCCACGGAATCATGCGCGGCGAGGTGCGGTTCAGGATCGCATTGGCCAGGCGCTCGGTGGTGCCCGAGTCCGCCAGGATCTTGCCGAGCATGGCGCCCAGCGCGATCACCACGCCCACCGCGCCCAGGGTCTTGCCGGCGCCGTCGGTCAGGTTCTTGACGATGGCGGTCGGCTCCATGCCGGTGGCGAAGCCGACGCCGATGGACACGATCAGCAGCGCCAGCAGCGGGTGCATGCGGATGCGCGAGACGATGAGTGCGACCAGCACCAGGACGCTCACCAGGGCGGTGAGCAACAATTGGATGTCGAACGAAGACATGTGTGAAACCCAGAAAAAACGTGAGAGGTCGCGAACCTTCTGGTTGCCATGATAAGGGATCGCCCTGGCGCCGAAGCGTCATAACCCCTCCAGTCATCCGGGCCGTTTTGCATTCCCCGCGAAATTTGTGCATAATTCGCCCCCTCTACCTGTTCCCCGATAGCTCAGTCGGTAGAGCGACGGACTGTTAATCCGCAGGTCGCTGGTTCGAGCCCAGCTCGGGGAGCCAAAGAATGCAGTACTGAAGGGCCCGCAACGTGTTGCGGGCCTTTTGCATGGGCGAACGCCCGCGGCACGCCGCCAAAGTCGGACGGTGTTCCGCCTCAATCGAGCGGTCCGGGCCCGAATGCGAGGTGAAATGGTTCTACGATTGGCGTCGAGTCAACCGTGATACCCGGGTACCCGCCGCTCTCCCCATGCCTTCCCCAACGAAGTCCGTCGATGCAAAGACCGCCTTTGAACTCGTGTTCGGGCTACTGCAGAAAAATCCCTGGATCGTGCCCGACGCCTCGGCCCCGCTGCCGGACATCGCGGTCATGAAGCGGCACCAGGCCGAGGCCGTCAATGTGATCCTGTGGATCTGTGAAACCGGCGACCTGACGGGCTGGCCCGCGCAGACGCCGCTGGACACCCAGGCCACGGCCGCGTATCTGCTGATGGATCTCACTTTCCGGCTGCTCGATCCGGCCTCGGCGCTGTCGACAAGCACCTGGGACGTCCCGGCGTACGAGCAGGCGCAGCGCCAGGCGCTGCGGATCGTGCGGCACGAAGTGCAGCGCAGCAAGCCGATCAACGCGGCCGACCTGGCCCGATTCCCTGCCCGCTCCTGATTTGCGAGAATGGGGCGCCCGCCGGATACTCCCCCAAGCCGGTCCTTCCGCCACCGCCCGCCCCATGCGATCCAATCGATCCCTGCCCGCCCTGGTCTCGCTGCGCGCCTTCGAGGCCGCCGCCCGGCGCCTGAGCTTCAGCCTGGCGGGCGAAGAGCTGTTCGTCACCCAGAGCGCCATCAGCCACCATATCCAGCGGCTGGAGGCGGAACTGGGCGTGGCGCTGTTCGAGCGCCGCACCCGTGCCGTGGCGCTGACCCCGGCCGGGCAGGCTTATTACGAGCAGGTCCACGCCGCGTTCACGCTGCTGCGCCAGGGCACCGACGCCATCCGCGCGCCGGCCCCCGCGCGCCACACGCTGCGCGTCGGCCTGCTGGCATCGTTCGCCACACGATGGCTGGCGCCGCGGCTGCCGGACTTCGCCGCGGCGCATCCGGACATCGACCTGCAACTGCTGCCCGACATCGGCCTGGCCGACGTGGCGGGCGGCGAGGTCGACGTGGCCATTCGCTACGGCCGCGGCACGTGGCCCGGCGTGCGGGCGCGCCACATCATGGCGGAGCGGCTGTCCGTGGTGTGCGCGCCCGCGCTGCTGGCGGGCCGGCGGCGTCCGCGCACGCCGGCGGACCTGCTGCGCCATTCCCTGCTGGTCTCGCATACCCGGCATCCCTTCGAGTGGGACACGTGGTCGCGCCATCATGGCCTGGATCTCGGCCGCGCCCAGACCGTGCACCTGCACGACTACAACATCGTGGTCGAAGCCGCGCTGGCGGGGCAGGGCTTGGCCATGGGCCGCCACCGCATGATCGCCGCGCAACTGGCTAGCGGCGCCCTGGTCGAGGCCCTGCCGGGCACCACCCTGGAAGATCCGCGTATCGGCTGGTGGTTCGTGAGTCCGCGCGGCAAGACCGATGCCGCCGCCCAGGCGTTCCTGGCGTGGCTGATGCGGGCCGCGGCGCAAGGCTGACGCATTACTTTTACTCATACGTCGCTCGCAATAATTGATTGGTCAGGCGCGACGCGCATCGATAGCATGGAGATCACCCTTTCTTTTCCGTTTCACAGGTGACTCCATGACCCGTACGATCTCCGGCCGCGTGGCCGAACTCGGCCTTGCGCTGGACCCCGCGGCCGCGCCCGCCGCCAATTACGTCCCCTTCGTGCAAGAGGGCAACCTGCTGTACATCTCGGGCCAGATCTCGCGCGCCGCTGGCAAGGCGACGTTCCTGGGCCAGTTGGGCAACCAGATTTCCGAAGCCGACGGGGTCGCCGCCGCGCGCCTGTCGGCGCTGGGCATCCTGGCGCAGATCGCCGCCGCCACCGACGATCGGCTCGATCGCGTGGCGCGCGTGGTGCGCCTGGGCGTATTCGTCGCCAGCACGCCGGACTTCAACCGCCAGAGCGCGGTGGCCAACGGCGCCTCGGACCTGATGGTCGAAGTGTTCGGCGACGCCGGCCGCCACGCGCGCAGCGCGGTCGGCGTGGCCTCGTTGCCGCAAGGCGTGGCGGTGGAAGTGGAAGCGGTCATCGCGCTCACCCCCGCCTGATGTCCCGACGCCGGGCCGCCGCCCGGCGCGATTTTCCTGGAATTGCCATGTCCGCCGCCCTGACCCCCGCCGCCCTGGAAGCGTTGCGCGCCGCCACGCCCGGCACGCGCACCACCGTCCATTTCAACCATGCGGGCGCCTCGCTGCCGTCCGCCGCCACCCTGGACGCCATCCAGGCCCACCTGCGGCGCGAAGCCGAGCAAGGGCCGATGGAGGCGGGCGTGGCCGCGCGCGCAACGACCGAACAGGCGCGCCAACTGGCGGCGCGCCTGCTCAACGCCCAGCCCGACGAGATTGCCCTGACCGGCGGCAATTCCCCCGGCTGGGGCGCGGCCTTCGCCGCGCTGGGCCCGTGGCGCGCGGGCGACCGCATCCTGGTCGGACGCCACGAATGGGGCGGCAATCTCTCCGCCATGCGGCTGACGGCGCAACGCGCCGGCGCCTCGATCGAGACCATCCCGTCGGACGACAGCGGTTGCGTCGATCCGGCCGCGCTGCAAGCCATGCTGGACGAACGCGTGCGGCTGATCGCGTTGACCTGGCTGCCCGCCAACGGCGGCCTGATCAACCCGGCCGCCGCCGTCGGCCGCGTGGCGCGCGCCGCCGGCGTGCCGTATTTCATCGATGCGGCGCAGGCCGTTGGGCAATTGCCGGTGGACGTGGCCGAGGTCGGCTGCGACGTGCTGAGCGGCGCCGGTCGCAAGGCCCTGCGGGGCCCGCGCGGCACCGGCCTGCTGTACGTGCGGCGCGATTTCCTGCCACGGCTGACGCCGGCGTTCGTCGACACCTATTCGGCGCCGCTGGGTGCCGACGGCCAGCCGCAAGTGCGCGCCGACGCGGCGCGCTTCGAATCCGCCGAGGCCTCGCTGGCGCTGCGCTGCGGCCAGGCCAATGCGCTGCGCGAAGCGCTCGATATCGGCCTGGAAGCGATCCGCGACCGTATCGACACGGTCGCCCAGGCCCTGCGGGCGGAACTGGCCGCGATTGCCGGCATCGAGGTCCTGGACCAGGGCCGCGAGCGCTCGGGCCTGGTGTCGTTCAACCTTGCCGGGCACGAAGCCACCGCGGTGCAGCGGGCCCTGGCGGCGCAGGGCATCATTATCGGCAGCAACGGCGTGCCGTACACGCCGCTGGACATGAACGCGCGCGGGCTGACGCAGATCGCGCGCGCCTCGGTCAGCTACCTGACGCGCGACGACGAGATCGACCGCCTGCTCGACGCGCTGCGCATGCTGGCGCGCCAGGGCTAGCGCTCGTCGCCCGGCGCCGATGCACACCGCGGCGCCATCGCCCTACGCCGCGATACGGCGTGCGAACGGCGACCACTTGGTGAAAACCAGCAGATTGCCGAACATCACCAGCGCCAGACCCAGCAACGCGGCAGGGGTCCACTGATAGCCCTCGGCAAAGGTCGACACGCTCAAGGCCACCACGGGGAACAGCACGGTGCAGTACGCCGCGCGCGCCGGCCCCATGCGACCGACCAGCGTCAGGTAGGCAGTAAAACCGATCACGGACCCCGGAATCGCCAGGTACACCAGCGCGCCAACATAGGCCGTGGAGGTGTCGAAGCGGAACGGCACGCCCGCGGCCAGGCAGCCCGCCAGCAGCACCGCCGCGCCGTACAGCATGCTGTAGGCGTTGCCGGTGAGCGGCCGCAGGCCCGCGCGCTGTTGCAGCGACGACAGCATGTTGCCGGTCGAGAAGCAGAACGTGCCGAGCAGCGCGAAGCCCAGGCCCAGCAGGGTCTCGTGGCTGGCCTGCTGGCCCGCCAGTTCGGGCCAGAACAGCAACACCAGCCCGCTGAATCCCACCACGCCGGCGACCAGCACGCGCGGCGCGATGCGGGTGCCGAACCAAAGCCGCGCGTTGAGCGCGTTCCACAGCGTCGCGGCCGAGAACACCACCGACACCAGGCCGCTGGGAATCCACTGCGTAGCGGTGTAGAAACAGAGGAAGTTCAGGCAGAACAGGCACAGCCCCTGACCCAGGCACAACAGGTGCCCGCGTCGGTCCATGCGCTGCAGTTTGCGCGTCAGCAGCAGGGCGGCGAACAGCACCAGCCCGGCCAGCGCGAAGCGGTAGAAGATGGACACGGGAATGGGCACCACGCCCAACTGCAGTTTGATGGCAATCCAGGTGGTGCCCCAGATGATGACGGTCAGGACATACAGGAAGAGATTCACTTTCGGACGCTCGACAGGGCGAAAAGAGACATGGAATCCGGGCGCGCGAAAATGCGTCGCCCTGTCGCGCAGTCTGCGCCCGCGCGGGCCACGAAAATTGCCGGTTCTTGCGGTTTTTTCTTGCTCCGCGCGATCCACGCGCGCAAGGATCGCAGTAGCATTTCGGTTCCATGGGCACCATCGCATCGGCTCCGTCCGACTTCTCCGTTTTCCGCACGCTGTCCGCGTCCACCGCGACGCTGGCGCGCGCGGCCTCGCTGGGCGAGGGCATCGCCATCTCGCAATGGAGCCGCAGCGCCCATGAGACGCTTGGCTACGACATGCCCGGGCATCACACGCTGTCGCTGTACCTGCATGGCGGCGAGAAATCCTTCCGCGTGGGCAACCCGCTGCATGGCGGCGCCGGCAAGTTCTGCGTGCTGCCGGCCGAGCACTATTCCCGCTGGTGCATGAACGACACGGTGCACTTCCTGCATCTGTACATCGCGCCGGAGCGGCTGGCGCGCGAGGCGGTGATGCGGCTCGATTGCGAGCCGCGCTCGCTCGAACTGCGCGACCGCACCTATATCCACGACGACTCGCTGACCGACGTCTGCCGGGCCCTGCTCGACACCGACTGGCGCGCGCCCGCCGACCGTCTGGCCGCCAGCAGCGCGGCCGAGACCGTGCTGCATCACCTGCTGCTGCAGGGTGTGTCGCGCAAGGTCGCGCCGCCAGCGCGCGGCGGCCTGGCGCCCGCGGTGCGCCGGCGTGTCATGGACTATGTCGACGCGCATCTCGCCGAGCCCTTGACGCTGGACCAGTTGGCCGGCGTGGCCGCGTTGTCCACCTATCACTTCGCGCGCATGTTCCACGCCTCGTTCGGCGAACCGCCGCACGCCTGGGTGCGCGCCCGCCGCCTGGCGCATGCGCGCGGCCTGCTGGCCGCCGGCAAGGGCGACCTGGCGGCCATCGCGCAGGCCGCCGGGTTCGGCAACGCCAGCCACCTGTCGCGCGTCTTCCGCGACGCGGTCGGGGTGACGCCGGGCCAGTACCGCGCCGCCCGCCGCGGCCACTGAACCGCCGACCCCGCCGGCGCGCCCGGTCTACAATGGCGCACCGCCCTTCGCGGCCTTGATCGCCTGCCCCGCCCGCGATGCCATCGCCGACTTCCCGCGACGTTTCCGCTGTCCCCGACGCCTCCCGCCCCTCGCCGCTGCACGCGCATTGGGTGGCCGAGCTGGTCCGGCTGCGCGAAGCGCACTGGGGGCCGCTGGAAGACGCCGCCGTGGTGCGGCGGGTGCGCCAGTTGGACGCCGACCTGCCAGACCGCATCCTGGCCCGCGCGCAACACCTGGCGCGACGCGAAGGCCTGGCGCCGCTGGTGGACGGCTGGCGCCGCAGCGCCTGGGCCGTGCTGGCGGTGTTGCTGCTGCTGGCGCTGCTGTCGGGCGCGGGCGTGGCCGCCGGCGCGCTGGGCGACGGCGCCCGTCCCGTCAATGTGCTGTGGGCGCTGGGCGCCTTGCTTGGCCTGCACGCGCTCACTTTCCTGCTGTGGCTGGCCAGCTTCCTGCTGACGCCCGCCTCGATGACCCCGCTGGGGCGCCTCTGGCTGTGGGCCACCCGCAAGCTGGCGCGCGGCCCGGACAGCGCGCTGGTGCCGCAGGCCCTGCTCAATCTGCTGGCCCGCGCGGGCGCGCTGCGCGCGCTGTTCGGCGCCGTCAGCCACGGGCTGTGGCTGGCCGGCCTGAGCGCGGCGCTGGCGACCTTGCTGGCGCTGTTGACCACCGCCAGCTACCGCTTCATCTGGGCGACCACGCTGCTCGCGCCGGACACCTTCGTCTGGCTGACCCAGGTGGCGGGCTGGCTGCCGGCGCATCTGGGTTTTCCGCTGCCCGACGCCGCCATGGTGCGCGCCAGCGACGGCATCCAGGCGCTGGCGGCCGACGCGCAGGTGCAGTGGTCGTGGTGGCTGATCGGCGTGCTGGTGACCTACGGCATCCTGCCGCGCCTGGTGGCGTGGCTGGCATGCGTCGCCGTCGCCCGGCGCGCCTTGCGCGGCCTGCGCATCGATCCCGCGCTGGCCGGCTACGCGGCGCTGCGCGACCGCCTGGAGCCGCCGGCCCAATCCACCGGCATCGACCGCCCGGTCGATCCGCTGCATCAGCCCCGCGTCGAGTCGGCCGTCCCGGCGAGCATGGGCGGCCAGCCCGTGCTGCTGGGGCTGGAGCTGCCGACGGATCTGGACTGGCCGCCCGCCGGCCTGCCCGACGCCATCCGCATGGCCGGCAATCTCGATACCCGCGAGCAGCGCAATCGGCTGCTCGACGCGCTGTCGCAAGCCGGCGCCTCGCGCCTGCTGATCGCCTGCGACGCGCGCCAGACGCCCGACCGCGGCACGCTGGCGCTGATCGCCGAACTGGCCGCGCACGCTGGCCAGACCCGCGTCTGGCTGCGTGCGCCCGCCGCCGCCGACACGCGCGAACCCGTCTGGCGCGAGCGTCTGGCGGCCCTGGGCCTGGAGGCTGGCGCCATCATCAGCGCCGGCGGCGCGCCGCTGGACTGGCTGGAGCACGGCGATGCGTGAGCCGCTCATCAGCATCGCCGTGGTCGGCCACACCAACACCGGCAAGACCTCCCTGCTGCGCACGCTGACGCGCGACACCACTTTCGGCGAAGTGGCCGACCAGCCCGGCACCACGCGGCACGTCGAGGGCGCGCGCCTGCGGCTGGACGGCCGTCCGGTGCTGGAATGGTTCGACACGCCGGGCATGGAAGACAGCATCGCCTTGCTGGAGTATCTGGAACGCCTCGCCCAGCCTGGCGAAAGGCTCGACGGACCGGCGCGCATCCAGCGCTTTCTCGACACCCCGGAAGCGCACGGCCGCTACGAGCAGGAAGCGCGCGTGCTCAAGAAAATGCTGGACTGCGACGCCGCGCTGTACGTGGTCGACGCGCGCGACCCCGTGCTCGGCAAGCATCGCGACGAACTGGCCATCCTGGCCGCCTGCGGCCGCCCCTTGCTGCCAGTGCTGAACTTCGTCAATGCCCCCGCGCACCGCGCCGGCGAATGGCGCGACGCGTTGGCCCGGCTCGGGCTGCACGCGGCGGTCGAGTTCGACACCGTCGCACCGCCGCTCGATGGCGAACAGCAGCTATACGCCAAGCTCGGCGTGCTGCTGGACCGCCATGCCGACACCCTGGCGCAACTGGCCGACAGCCTGGCGCGCCAGCGCCGCGAGCGTCATGAGGCGGCGTGCGAACTGCTGGCCGATCTGCTGGTCGACGTCGCCGCGCTGCGCCTGACCAGCGCCAGCGACGAAGCGGCGCTGGCCGCGACCGCGCAGCAACTGCGCCAGCAGGTGCGGCAACGCGAACAGGCCTGCGTCAGCGCCTTGTTGGCGCTCTACAACTTCCGTTCATCCGATTTCGATGACGACGCGCTGCCCCTGCAGGGTGAACGCTGGGGCATGGACCTGTTCCACCCGCAGGCGCTCAAGGACATGGGCGTGCAGGTCGGCATGGGCGCAGCCGCGGGCGCCATGGCCGGCGCCGCGGTGGACCTGCTCAGCGCAGGCTTGAGCCTGGGCACCGGCATGTTGATCGGCGCCGCCGCCGGCGGCCTGTGGCAGGGCGTGGAAAAGCTCGGCAAGCGCGTCGCCGGCAAACTGCGCGGCTGGCGCGAGATCAGCGTCGACGACGCGGTGCTGCGCCTGCTGGCGTTGCGCCAGCGGCAGTTGATCGACGCGCTCGAGCGCCGCGGCCACGCGGCCCGCTCGCCGCTGCGGCTGGAACGGCCTGATAACGAGGCGCTGCGCAGCGGTCCCTTGCCCGAGGCGCTCAAGGAAGCCCGCAGTCGCCCCGAATGGTCGGCGCTGGCGCCCGGCCACGAAGACAGCGAGCGACGCAAGCAGGTGGTGCGCGAATTGGCGAAAGCAAGCAAGTACTAACCCCAACCCAAACCGATTGACGCTTAAACGAATCGATCTATAAGATTCGTTCTGCATCGGTGCGGTCCATCCCGCCATGACAATCACAAGGGGTTGGATCTACCGTGAACCGCCTTTCCTCGTAGCAGCAACGCCATGCCCCGGCTCCCCGTGGGGCCAGGGCCCTATCACTTCTGTCGCGCTATCCGCGCATTACGGAGCATGAGGGCTATGCGTACTTTCCCCCACCTGAAACAAGCGGCGCTGGCGGCTGCACTGACGGCCTCGTTGGCGTTCAGCGCCGGCGCGGCCGCCAAGACTTTCCACTGGTCTTATCAAGGCGACGCCACGTCGATGGACCCGATGGCGTTGAACGAGACGTTCACGCTGGGCTTCCAGGGCAACATCTACGAAACGCTGGCCGGTTATGACGGCAACCTGAAACTGACGCCGCTGCTGGCCGAGAGCTGGGAAAACCCGGAGCCCACCAAATGGGTCTTCAAGCTGCGCAAGGGCGTGAAGTTCCACGACGGCTCGCCGTTCACCGCCGATGACGTGATCTTCTCCTGGAAGCGCAGCCTGACGCCGGGCTCCGACATGAAGGGCTACGGCGCCAAGGCCTCCGACATCAAGAAGATCGACGACTACACCATCGAGGTCACCACCCCCA
Source organism: Achromobacter sp. SIMBA_011 (assembly GCF_046535435.1). Taxonomy (NCBI): domain Bacteria; kingdom Pseudomonadati; phylum Pseudomonadota; class Betaproteobacteria; order Burkholderiales; family Alcaligenaceae; genus Achromobacter; species Achromobacter sp. SIMBA_011. The sequence continues at coordinate 144,130 of NZ_JAWRWN010000001.1, forward strand.
CGCCCAACCCGATCCTGCCGCGCGAATGGGTGTTCCTCTACATCATGAGCAAGACGTGGTCGGAGAAGAACAAGACCACCGAGGCCACCAACGTCAAGGGCGACAACCAGGGCAACTACGCCAACCTCAACGCCAACGGCACCGGCCCGTTCATGCTGGTGTCGCGCCAGCCGGACGTAAAGACCGTGCTCAAGCGCTACGACGGCTACTGGAACAAGGACATCAAGACCAACGTCGATGAAGTCATTTTCCAGCCGATCACGCAGGAGGCCACGCGCGTGGCCGCGCTGATCTCGGGCGAGATGGACCTGGTGCAGCCGGTACCGGTACAGGACTGGAAGCGCCTGGAAGACGCCAAGGGCGTCAAGCCGCTGACCGCGCCCGAGGCCCGGGCCATCTTCATCGGCATGGACCAGGACCGCGACGAACTGCTGTTCTCGGACGTGAAGGGCAAGAACCCCTTCAAGGATCCCAAGGTGCGCGAAGCGGTGGTGCTGGCCGTGGACACCAAGGCCATCAATGAAAAGATCATGCGCAACGCGGCCAAGCCGCTGGGTTCGCTGATCGCCACTGCCATCAACGGCTACGACGAATCGTTCGGCGCGCCCTACAAGCCGGATCCGGAGCGCGCCAAGAAGCTGCTGGCCGAGGCCGGTTATCCGAAGGGCTTCACTGTCACCATGGACTGCCCCAACGACCGCTACGTCAATGACGAGAAGGTCTGCCAGGCGGTGGCCGGCATGCTGGCGCGCGTCGGCATCAAGATCAACCTGCTGGCGCAGACCAAGTCCAAGTACTTCGGCAAGATCCTGCTGCAGGCCGGCAACCAGACCAGCATGTACATGCTCGGATGGACGCCCAGCTCGACGGACGCGCACAACACGCTGCTGAACCTGGCCGCGTGCCGCGACGCCAAGACGGCGGCGGGCCAGTTCAACCTGGGCGGCTACTGCAACAAGAAGGTCGACGAGCTCACCGCCAAGATCGGCGTCGAGACCGACCAGGCCAAGCGCAACGCGATGATCAAGGAAGCCTTCGGCATCGTGCGCAGCGACTTCGGCTACCTGCCGCTGCATCAGCAGCCGATGTCGTGGGGCGTGAAGGACAACATCAAGGTCATCCAGCGCGCCGACGACGTGCTCGACCTGCGCGACGTGGTCCTGCCGTAGTCCCCGGGCGCCGCGCCACGCCGCAGGGCGTGCACGGCGCCGTGTTGATGCGACCCCCGCGACGGCGCCAGCCGTCCGGGCGCGCCCGGCCCAGCCCCGCTTGCCGCGACCGGCAACGCGCGGCCCGGCGTTATCCGACCAAGAGGGCATCCAACCATGCTTTCCTTTATTGCGCAGCGGCTGATCCAGTCGGTGCTGGTGATGTTGACGGTGGCGCTGATCGCGTTCTCCATGTTCCGCTATGTCGGCGATCCGATCGCCAGCATGGTGGGGCAGGACACCACGCCCGAGCAGCGCGAGCAGCTGCGCGAACAGTTGGGATTGAACGATCCGTTCGTGGTGCAGTACGCGCATTTCGTCGCCAACGCGGTGCGCGGCGACTTCGGCATTTCCTATCGCCATCGCCGGCCGGTCAGCGAACTGCTCGAAGAACGCCTGCCGGCCACGCTGGAGCTGTCGTTCGTCTCCGCCGTGATGGCGCTGGCGCTTGGCATCCCCATGGGCATCTACACCGCGCTCAAGCGCCACGGCGTGCTGTCCAAGACCTTCATGGCGATCTCGCTGGCCGGGATCTCGCTGCCCACCTTCCTCATCGGCATCCTGCTGATCCTGTTCTTCGGCGTGCAGTTGCGATGGCTGCCCAGCTTCGGGCGCGGCGACGTGGTCGGGCTGGGCTGGTGGACCACGGGCTTCCTGACCAAATCCGGCCTGCTGGCGCTGATCATGCCGGCCATCACGCTGGCGCTGTTCCAGATGACCCTGATCATGCGGCTGGTGCGCGCCGAGATGCTGGAGGTGCTGCGCGCCGACTTCATCAAGTTCGCGCGCGCCCGCGGCCTGCCGGAGCGGCTGATCAATTTCCGCCATGCGCTCAAGAACACTATGGTGCCGGTCATTACCATCACCGGCCTGCAACTGGGCTCCATCATCGCCTTCGCCATCATCACCGAAACGGTGTTCCAGTGGCCCGGCATGGGCCTGCTGTTCATCCAGGCCATCAGCATGGTGGACATCCCGGTGATGGCCGCCTACCTGGTGCTGATCGCCTTCATGTTCGTCGTCATCAACCTGGTGGTCGATCTGCTGTATTTCGCCGTCGACCCGCGCCTGCGCGTGCAGAGCAAATAAGGGAACCGCCTCATGAACGCCCGCATCGCTCCCTTCTTCGCGCGCGCCGCCGACAGCGACCTCTGGCACAGCTTCAAGCGCTCGCCCGGCGCCATCGTCGCCGCCGCCGTCACGCTGGCCATCCTGCTGGGCGCGCTGTTCGCGCCGGTGGTGGCGCCGCACAATCCGTTCGACCTGGCTTCCCTGAACATCATGGACGCCAACACCCCGCCAGCATGGCAGGAGGGCGGCAGCCCCGACTTCCTGCTCGGCACCGATGACCAGGGCCGCGACATCCTCTCGGCCGTGCTGTATGGCTCGCGCGTGTCGCTGCTGGTGGGCTTCGCCTCGGTGCTGTTCTCGATGGTGCTGGGCGTCACGCTGGGCCTGATCAGCGGCTACGCCGGTGGCCGCGTCGACAGCTTCATCATGCGCATCGCCGACGTGCAGCTATCGTTCCCCGCCATCCTGGTGGCGCTGCTGATCGACGGCGTGGCGCGCGGACTGTTGCCGCGCGACATGCACGACGAACTGGCCCTGTACGTGCTGATCTTCGCCATCGGCATCTCGGGCTGGGTGCAGTACGCGCGCACCGTGCGCGGCTCGACGCTGGTGGAACGCAACAAGGAATACGTGCAAGCGGCAAGGCTGATCGGCATCGGCCCGGTCACCATCCTGCGCCGCCACATCCTGCCCAACGTCATGGGGCCGGTGCTGGTGATCGCCACCATCCACCTGGCGATCGCCATCATCACCGAAGCCACGCTGTCGTTCCTGGGCGTGGGCGTGCCGCCGACCGCGCCGTCGCTGGGCACGCTGATCCGCATCGGCAACAGCTACCTGTTCTCGGGCATGTGGTGGATCTCGATCTTCCCCGGCATCGCGCTGGTCGCGCTGGTGCTGTCGGTCAACCTGCTGGGCGACTGGCTGCGCGACGCGCTCAACCCCAAGCTGCGCTGAGGATGCCATGGCCCTGTTGAACATCGAAGACATCCGCATCGAATTCCCCAGCCGCCGCGGCACGCTGGTGGCGGTGGACGGCGTGTCGCTGTCGCTGGAGAAAGGCGAGATCCTGGGCGTGGTCGGCGAGTCCGGCGCCGGCAAGTCGACCATCGGCAACGCCGTGATCGGCCTGCTCGAAGCGCCCGGCCGTCTGGCCGGCGGCGCGGTGCTGCTCGACGGCGAACGCATCGACACCCTTACCCCGGCGCAGAAGCGCAAGGTGCGCGGACGCCGCATCGGCATGATCTTCCAGGATCCGCTGACCTCGCTCGACCCGCTGCAGACCGTGGAAAGCCAACTGGTCGAAACCATGCTGGTGCACCTGGACCTGACGCACGACCAGGCCAGGCAGCGCGCGGTGCAATTGCTGGCGCAGGTCGGCATCGACCAGCCCGAGCTGCGCGTTCAACAGTATCCGCACCAGTTCTCGGGCGGCATGCGGCAGCGCGTGGTGATCGCGCTGGCGCTGTGCTGCGAACCCGAGGTCATCATTGCCGACGAACCTACCACCGCGCTCGACGTGTCGATCCAGGCGCAGATCCTGGAGCTGCTGAAAAAGCTCTGCCGCCAGGAGCAGGTCGGCATGATCATCATCACCCACGACATGGGCGTGATCGCGGACGTCACCGACCGGGTGGCGGTGCTGTACCACGGCAAGCTGGTCGAGCAGGGGCCCACCGCCAAGATCCTGGGCGATCCCGATCATCCCTATACCCGCAGCCTGATCTCGGCCGTGCCGCGCCCGGACATCAAGCTCAAGCGCTTTCCGCTGGTCACCTACATCGAGGACGTCAAGACACCGGCCAAGCCGCTCGACCTGGCCACCCACTGGCTCGGCCAGCGGCGCGACTTCGGCGCACGCGGCGAAGGCCCGCTGGTGCAGGTCCGGGACCTGAGCATGCGCTTCGTGCTCAAGAGCGCCTTGTTCAAGCGCAACCAGCGCACGCTGGATGCCGTCAAGCGCGTCAACTTCTCGATCGGCGAAGGCGAGGTATTCGGCCTGGTGGGCGAATCCGGTTCGGGCAAGTCGACCGTGGCGCGGCTGATCTCGGGCCTGTACACGCCCAGCGGCGGTTCGGTCACGTTCGGCGGCACTGACCTGACCGCGCTCAAGGGCGAAAAGCAGCTCAACCCGTTCCGGCGCCAGATCCAGATGATCTTCCAGGATCCGTTCTCGTCGCTCAATCCGCGCATGCGCGTGCTGGACATCGTGGCCGAGCCGATCCGCTTTCACAAGCTGGCGGCCAGCGAGGCCGAGACGCGCCGCGTGGTGGCGGACCTGCTCGACGTGGTCGGGCTGGGCGAGCGCGCCGCCGAGCGCTTCCCGCACGAGTTTTCCGGCGGCCAGCGCCAGCGCATCTGCATCGCGCGGGCGCTGGCCACGCGGCCGCGCTTCCTGATCTGCGACGAACCCACGTCGGCGCTGGACGTGTCGATCCAGGCCCAGATCCTGAACCTGCTCAAGGACCTGCAGGAACAACTCGGCCTGACCATGCTGTTCATCAGCCACGACCTGCCCGTGATCCGCCAGATGTGCGACCGCGTCGGCGTGATGCGCTACGGCGAACTGCTGGAGGTGGCGGACACCGAGGCGCTGTTCGAGCATCCGCAGCATCCCTACAGCCAGCACCTGCTGGGGCTGATGCCCCGCTTGCAATCCATGTCCCGCGAGGGACTGGAGGTGGAAGGCTGAGCCTCACCCACACGACAAGGAGCGAGACATGAGTGCGTTGCCACAGACCCTCTTCATCGGCGGCAAGGTGTTCGACGGACATGGCGCAATGCTGCCGGGCCATGGCGTGCTGGTCGAGGGCAGGCAGGTCACGCGGGTGGCGCCGGCCGCCGAATTCAACGGCTTCGCCGGGCGGCGCATCGACACCACGGGCATGACGCTGATGCCCGGCATGGCCGACTGCCACGTGCACCTGGTCTACACCGGCGGCGCCGACCCGCAGACGCAGATGTCGAAACAAGGCCCGGCCCAGATTACGCTGACCGCGCTGGAGAACGCGCAAGCCGCGCTGCGCGGCGGCTTCACGGCGCTGCGCGATTGCGGCGGCAAGGACTACCTGGAATTCGGCGTGCGCGACGCCATTGCGCGCGGCGTGTTCCCGGGCCCGACCATCAAGGCCTCGGGGCGCATCATCTGCATGACGGGCGGCCACGGCAACCGCATCGGCCGCGTCGCCGACGGCTGCGAAGAAGTGGTGAAGGCGGTGCGCGAGCAGGTCCACGCCGGCTGCGACCTGGTCAAGATCATGGCCACCGGCGGCGTCATGACGCCGGGCGTGAGCCCGATGGATGCGCACTACAGCTTCGACGAAATGAAGGCGGGCGTGCACGAAGCCAAGCGCTTTCGCAAGAGCACCGCCAGCCATGCGCAAGGCACGCAGGGCATCCTGAACGCGGTGCGCGCCGGCATCGACTCGATCGAGCACGGCATCTTCATGGACGCGCAGTGCCTGGAGGAAATGCTCGCGGCCGAAACCTACCTGGTGCCGACCATCGCGGCCGTGCGCAACATCGTCGCCAACGCCGACAACGGCATTCCCGCCTATGCCGTGGAAAAGGCGCGCGCGGTGGAGCAGCGCCATCGCGAATCGATCCAGATGTACTACAAGGCCGGCGGACGCATCGCGCTGGGCACGGATGCCGGCACGCCGTTCAACCTGCATGGCGAGAACGCGATGGAGCTGGCCTACATGGTGGAATTCGGCATGACACCGGTCGACGCCCTGATTGCCGCCACCTCGCGCGGCCATGACCTGATGGGCATGGACGGCCATGGCGTGGTGCAGCAGGGCGCCGTGGCGGACCTGCTGCTGGTGCGCGGCGACCCGACCGAGGACATCATGCGGGCCGCCGACAAGCGCTTCCATGTGGCGGTGCTGCGCAACGGCGACGTGGTGGCGGGCGCCTTGCCGGCCTGACGCGCTGCGCCCGCGAGTCGGGCGCAGGCTTTACTTCTCGCCCCGCGACATCAGCCAGGCCAGGAAGGTCTCGAGCGACATGCGCTCTCCATTGAAATCGACCTGGCCGCCCGCGTAGCTCAGGCTCGCCAGCAGCTTGCCGTCTTCCAGGCGCCCCCATTGACTGCCCACGATGCGGTCGCGCACGCCATCGGCCTGCCGGCGCGCGGCGTCGCGGGCGGCGGCCTCGGCCATGCCGTCGGCCTGCAGGCGCACGGCGATGAGGTCGGCCACGCTGGCAACCGGCACCGACAGCCGCGCGTCGAACTTGCGCACGGTCTCCTTGACCACCGCGGCCGGCGAGTGATTCCACAGCGTCGGCGCGGCCAGGCCCACCGCCAGTTGCAGCGTGGCGCTGCCGTTGGCGGTATCGATCTGCAACGGCGCCAGCGAGAAGCCAGGTTCGGCCAACAGAAACTTCATCACATGACCTGCCCCCACCATCTTGTCGCTCATACTGCCGCCGCCATCTTTCGTGGCCTCCATGGTGTCGCGGAACCCGCGAAACGACACCAGGTCCAGGTTGTGCGCCTCAGCCGCCAGGCGCAGGTTGGCCACCTGTCCGGCGCGGGTGTCGATGCCCGCCACCTGCACGGCCAGCTTGCCTTGCATGGCGCTGTCGGCGCCGCTGGCGTCAAGGTTCACCGCGACGTCACGCAGGGTGACCGGCTCGCCGTCGATCTCGGCGGTCCATTGCTTGAGGGTCGCACGGGTCGTGGCCACGCCCGTCTCGTCGCTGGCGCGGGTCGCGTCGTACCTTATCGCCAGGTCACGCATGGCCAACCGGCGCGTGTGGTTCGCGCCGTCTTTGATGAACGGCTCGAACAGGTCGGCCCGGTCCGAGCGGATCGTCACGACGGTGTGTTTGCCGCCGGCGGCAACGTCGGTCTGCAGCGTCAGGCCCGAGAAACTGAAGCGGGACTCGTCGCGCGCGCGCTCGACAGGCGCCAACGCCAGGGAAGCCGCGATGTCGCGGCCATACCCCGCCACGGCCTCGGCCGTCATCGGCACGCCGCCCTGCGCGGCGGCGAACCAGGTTTCCAGCGACGGCGTGGGCGCCAACTCGGCGCGGGCGGCGGCCATGGCCGGAAACAGATGGCCCTGCAACAGGCGGTACCGCGGGAACGGCCCGTGATCCAGGCGCACCACTATCTCGTAGTCGCGTCCCGTCGCGCCGGGGCCATCCTTGGCCAAGGGCTGCGCCTTCAGCCGATAGCGCGCTTGCGACGTGAACACGCCGCGTTCGTACGACAGTTGTTCGAACGACAGCGTCTCGCCCAGCTTCGCGCCGATCAGCCGCGCCTGCGCGTCGGCGCTTTCGGCCAACTGCGCCATGCCGCTCTCGAGCTGCTTGCCGGTGTACCAGGCCGTGCCTGTCCAGATCGCGCCCAATGCCAGCACGGTGCAACCCACCGCCACCCATTTCCGCATAATGTCCTTCCCGCTTCCCAATTGCGCCGGTCCCGCATGAACCGAAGCCGCCAGCATACGCCGCGCATGAAAAACGGGCTGCCGCGCCCTAAGGCGCCGCAGCCCGCGTGGGGCGCCGGCATCATGCCGGCGCCGGGGTCTTGCCCGCGCCTTAGCGCATACCGCCCATCGCGCCGCTCATGACCATCATCATGAACTGCTGCAGCGGCATCTTCTTGCCGTTGAAGTCCACTTGGCCGTCGGCGTAGTTGAGGTAGGAAACGATGTTGTCGTTTTCCGCCTTGGCCACGCCCATCGCCACCGCCATGGTGCCGACCATTTCGGCCTGGCCCTTGGCGGTCTGGACGGCGCGGTCGGCCGGCACGCCGCGCGTCTGCGGCTCGATCGCCATCAGGTCGGCCAGATTGGCCTTGGACAGGATCAGTTTGGCGTTGAGCTTGCGAATGGCTTCCATGGCCAGGTCGCTTGCCGGCTTGTCGGTCGAGGCCGGCTTGGCCAGGTCCACGTCCAGGTTGAAGGTCGAGGTGCCGTTGGCGGTGCGCACCTGCAGCGGCGACACCGACAGGCTGGGATTGCCGGCCAGCAGCAGTTCGACGTTGGTCTTCAGGATCTGCTGTTCTTCGGGCGTGAACTCGGAAGAACCCTCCTGGCCGCCGCTTTGCATCATGCGGCGCGACGAAGACTCGTACACGTCGTTCAGGGCCTTGAGCGCCTTGGGGTCCATGTTCTTCATGCCGATGGCCAACTGCAGGCCCGCCATGTCCTTTGCCTGGACGTTGATCATGCCAAAGTCCAGCACCATCTTGGCATTCACGCCGGTATCGGCCTCGGACAGGTCCACGGCAACGCTGGTGTCCTTGAGCAGCACCGGCGGCTTGGTCTGGGACGTGATGGTCCATTCCTTGAGGACCAGCTTCTGGCTGCCCATGGCCATGTCGTTCTTGCCCGGGGTCAGGTCGCTGTTGAGCGTGATGCCCTTGACCGCCATGCCCACGATATCGCTATCGCCGGCGGGGCCGGCCAGCGTCACGCCATCGCTCTTGAGCGCCAGCACGCCGTGCTTGGTGTTGGTGTCGAAGTCGACATCGGCAGCCATGCCGGCGAAGGTCAGCTTGGTCTTGTCGGTCGAGGCTTCGGCCGGGGCCAGGTTGAACGTGCCGGTGACCTGCTTGCCGTAGCTGACGCTATAGGCGCCCGTCAGCGGCGTGGCGCCCTTGGTGGCGGCGAACCAGCCCTTGACGGCCGGGGTCTCCTCGATCTGGAAGCGGCTCGCGACCATGGCCGGGGCCAGCTTGCCCGAGGCCAGGTTCGAGAACGGGAACGGGCCGTGCGACAGGTGTTCGACGAACTGGAGTTCACGCTCCTCGGCCGGCTTGCCATCCTTGGCGGGCAGCGTGAACTTGACGCGGTAGCGCTCGGTGGACGAGAACACGCCGCGCTCGAACGACATCAGTTCGATCACCGGCGTCACGCCCCACTTTTCACCGAACTTGCGCAGTTCGACGTTGCCGTCTTCGATCGACTGCTTCACGAACGCTTCGGCCTTCTGGCCGGTGTACCAGGCCGTGCCGGTCCAAATCGCACCCAGTGCAACGACCAGACCCGCTATTGCCGCCTTTTTCATAGCAACCCTTAATTCTTGTGTGATGGAGGTAAGCGATCGGATTATAGGGAGGCCGGCTTAGGGATTACACTAATTTCGTACACGATTAGTGCAAAATGTTACGCAGCTATACCGCAGACCGTGTGCGCCACATGCCGCGGCGCCGCATCGGCTACAATGGCTTTGCGTGCTTTGCCAATCTGCACGCGTCCGCTAGGCACTTCGCCGCCAAGCTTCGCCCTCAGGGGCGCTTCCCTTTTCTCCTTATTCGTCCGCCTGGATTGGAGTCTCTCAACTTGAGCGACGGGCTGCCGCTGGAGTTGTTTTGACTACCTCTTCCTCTTTCGCCGACCTCGGGCTGGCCGATTCCCTGTTGCGCGCCATTGCCGATACCGGCTACACCGCGCCCACCCCCATTCAGGCCCAGGCGATTCCGCAGGTCCTCAAGGGCGGCGACCTGCTGGCCGCCGCCCAGACCGGCACCGGCAAGACCGCCGGCTTCACGCTGCCCATCCTGCATCTGCTGATGCAGCGCAAGCCGGAAGCCCGCAAGGCCGGCCGCCCGCGCTGCCTGATCCTGACGCCGACGCGCGAACTGACCGCGCAGGTGGCCGAATCGGTGCAGACCTACGGCAAGCACACCTCGCTGACGTCCATGGTGATGTTCGGCGGCGTCAACATCAACCCCCAGATCTCCGCCCTGCGCAAGCCGCTGGACATCCTGGTGGCCACCCCCGGCCGCCTGCTGGACCACTGCGGCCAGAAGACGGTCGACCTGTCCGGCGTCGAGATCCTGGTGCTGGACGAAGCCGACCGCATGCTCGACATGGGCTTCATCCGCGACATCCGCAAGATCCTGGCCCTGCTGCCCAAGCAGCGCCAGAACCTGCTGTTCTCGGCCACCTTCTCGGATGAGATCCGCGCGCTGGCGCGCGGCGTGCTGAACAACCCGGGCGAAGTCTCGGTCACCCCGCGCAACACCGCCACCGAACTGGTCACCCAGACGGTGCACCTGGTCGAACAGCACCACAAGCGCGACCTGATCAGCCACATCATCCGCGAAAGCGGCTGGCACCAGGTGCTGGTGTTCACGCGCACCAAGCACGGCGCCAACCGCCTGGCCGAAAAGCTGGTCAAGGACGGCCTGACCGCCGCCGCGATCCACGGCAATAAGAGCCAGTCGGCCCGCACCCGCGCGCTGGCCGGCTTCAAGGACGGCACCGTGACGGTGCTGGTGGCCACCGACATCGCCGCCCGCGGCCTGGACATCGACCAACTGCCCCAGGTGGTGAACTTCGAACTGCCCAACGTGCCGGAAGACTACGTGCACCGCATCGGCCGCACCGGCCGCGCGGGCGCCACCGGCGCCGCGGTCTCGCTGGTGGACAACAGCGAGATCAAGCTGCTCAAGGACATCGAGCGCCTGATCAAGAAGACCATCGAGCGCAAGCCGGTGGCCGACTGGACCCCGCCCGCCACCAGCGCCGCCGCCTTCGAACGCCAGGAACGCGACGAAGACTCGCGCCAGCCGCGTGGCGGCGGCGGCCGTAACGGCGGCCGCGGCGGCAACGCCGGCGCGCCCCGTTCGCGCCCGGCCAACGCCGCGCCGCGCGGCGCCAACGGCGGCCGCGCCCCGGCGCCGGCCCGTGCCGGCGGCGACAACCGCGGCGGCCAGGGCCAGCGCGATGGCAAGCCGTCCGACCGTCCGGCCCACGCCGGCCGCGGCGACGCCCGCCCGCAGCAGAACCACCGCCGCCCCGAAGGCAGCGCCCGTCCCGCCGGCAACGGCAACGGCAACGGCGGCCGCCCGGCCGGCGCCCCGCGCGCCGCGCTGCTCTCCAAGTAATATCAGCGGCATACCTGTTACTGCGACCCACGGACCCGCGCCATCATGCCCCTTTCCACCTGGTTGACGTTCTTCCTGGCCTCCTGGGCCATTTCGTTCTCGCCCGGCGCGGGGGCCATCTCCGCGATGTCCTCCGGACTGAAGTACGGCTTTGCCCGCGGCTACTGGAACACGGCCGGCCTGATCCTGGGCATCCTGTTCCAGTTCGTGGTGGTCGCGGTCGGCCTGGGCGCGGTGCTGGCCACCTCCGAGATGGCCTTCAACGTGGTCAAGTACCTCGGCGTCGCCTACCTGATCTACCTGGGCGTGCGCCAGATCCGCACGGACGCCGCGCCGGTCGCGGTCGATGCCGGCGATCCCAAGCAGGCCTCGATCCGCGAGCTGGTGATGCGCGGCTTCCTGATCAACACCATGAACCCCAAGGGCACGGTGTTCCTGCTGGCCGTGGTGCCGCAGTTCGTCGACACCGCCTTGCCGCTGACGCCGCAGTACGCGGCGCTGGCGGGCACGCTGGCCTTCACCGACCTGGTGGCGATGGGCGTGTACACGCTGCTGGCGGCGCGCGTGCTGCGCCTGCTGCGCGATGCCAAGCACATCCGCTGGATGAACCGCACCTTCGGTTCGCTGTTCATCCTGGCCGGCGTGTTCCTGGCGTCGTTCCGCCGCCATTCCTGAATTTCCACGCGCGGGGCATGCGCCGGCAACGGCGCGTGCCCCGCTTGTTTCGATGCACGATACCGGACCGCGCCGGGCTGAAGCCGCGGCGTCAGGTTGAATCCTCCGATCATGAACATCCCACAAGAAGTAGCGCGGCGCCGTACCTTCGCCATCATTTCCCACCCTGACGCGGGCAAGACCACGCTGACCGAAAAGCTGCTGCTGTTCGCAGGCGCGATCCAGATCGCCGGCAGCGTCAAGGCGCGCAAGGCCTCGCGCCACGCGTCCTCCGACTGGATGGAAATCGAAAAGCAGCGCGGCATTTCGGTGGCCTCGTCGGTGATGCAGATGGAATACCGCGACTGCGTCATCAACCTGCTCGACACCCCGGGCCACCAGGACTTCTCGGAAGACACCTACCGCGTGCTGACGGCGGTCGACGCCGCGCTGATGGTGATCGACGCGGCCAACGGCGTCGAACCGCAGACCATCCGCCTGCTGCAGGTCTGCCGCGCGCGCAACACGCCCATCATCACGTTCATCAACAAGATGGACCGTGAAGTGCGCGAACCGCTCGAGCTGCTGTCGGAAATCGAAGGCCACCTGGGCATGGACGCCGTGCCGTTCTCGTGGCCGGTGGGCATGGGCAAGGCCTTCGGCGGCGTGTTCGATATCCGCCGCGACCGCATGCGCGTGTTCCGCCCCGGCCAGGAGCGCCGTTCGGACAACGACGACTTCATCGAAGGCCTGACCAACCCCGAGATCGCGCGCCGTTTCGGCTCGGCCTTCGACCAGGCCAGCGGCGAGATCGAGCTGATCAATGAAGCCGCGCCCGCGTTCGACCGCGACCAGTTCCTGGCGGGCAAGCAGACCCCGGTGTTCTTCGGCTCGGCCATCAACAACTTCGGCGTGCAGGAAGTACTGGACGCGCTGGTCGAGCAGGCCCCGCCTCCCGGCCCGCGCGTCGCGCTGCAACGCGAAGTGCAGCCCGAGGAACCCAAGTTCACTGGCGTCGTGTTCAAGGTGCAGGCCAACATGGATCCGGCTCACCGCGACCGCGTCGCCTTCGTGCGCGTGAGCTCCGGCCGCTTCGAGCGCGGCATGCGCCTGAAGGTCGCGCGCACCAACAAGGAAATGCGCCCCAACAACGTGGTGTCGTTCCTGTCGCAACGCCGCGAACTGCTGGACGAGGCCTATGCCGGCGACGTGATCGGTATTCCCAACCACGGCGTGCTGCAACTGGGCGACGTGCTGACCGAAGGCGAAACGCTGCAATTCACCGGCCTGCCGTTCTTCGCGCCGGAACTGTTCCAGGCCGTCGAAGTGAAGGACCCGCTGCGCACCAAGCAGTTGCGCACCGGCCTGACGCAGTTGGGCGAAGAGGGGGCCATCCAGGTGTTCCGGCCCGAGGCCGCCGGCGGCTCGCTGCTGCTGGGCGCGGTCGGACAGCTTCAGTTCGAAGTGGTGGCCCACCGCCTCAAGACCGAGTACGGCGTGGACGCCCGGATGATGCCTTCGCGCTACACAATGGCACGTTGGATTACCTCTGATAACCCCAAGGCGCTGCGCAAGTTCATGGATGCCAATGCCGCCCATATCGCCTATGATGTGGTCGATGCGGCGGCGTTTTTGATCAGTTCCCCCGCGCAGTTGCGCGTGGCCGAGGAACTGTATCCGGATGTGAAATTCCACGCCATGCGCGAGCACGGCGGCAAGGTTTTCGGAGACAAGGCGTAGACCCGTTCGGGTACCGCACGGCAGATTGAGGGTAGCAATGTCTTGGCGTTTATTATTCGCAACGCTCCTGCTGGCGCTTGGCGCGTCGGCGTGGGGCGGTATTCAATTGGGTGACTGGCTGGTGGCGCATGCGCCGCAGGCCGCGCCCGCGCCCGGCCAGGATGCGGCCGCGTCGCAGCAGCCCGTGCTCGATGCCAACGGGCGCCCCTACGTGGCGCAGCCGCCGCAGCCGCGCATCGATGGCACGCTCGGCGTGCCGGACAAGCCGGCCGACCGCGAGTGGGCCATCAATACCGTCTCGCTGTTCGACACCGTCAGCGATCCCGCCGTGAAGATCTCGCGCGAGCGCATCAGCCAGGACCAGGCCCGCGAAATCGCCGCCGCCTCGCAAGTGCCGCTGCCGCAAGGCACGTCAGACGTCAGCACGCTCGACCTGCAGGCGCCGGGCACCGGCACCGCCGTCAATGGCGGGCAGGGCCAGGCCCCGGGGCAGCAGGCGGCTGGCTATGGCAATACGCAAATGGTGCAGGCGCCGCCCCCGCCCAATTCGTCGCCCGCCCCCGGCGCGCCCGGCTGGCAGGATGCGCTCAAGCGCGAACTGGCCCACTGTGCCACGCAGGGCTTCTTCGAGCGCCCCTCGTGCTCGTGGGCGGCCCGCAACAAATACTGCGGTCCGAACCGGGCCTGGGGCACGATGGCCGAATGCCCGGCGCGGCCGCAATAAGCCGCATCGTCCGGATCGCGCCACCCGCGATCACCCAAAAAAATGGCGCCCCGAGGGGCGCCATTTTCATGCTGGGCCGATCATCAGTCGGGCACGGACATCTGGCTTTGCAGGTAGTTCTGCAGGCCAACCTTGTCGATCAGGTCGATCTGGGTTTCCAGATAGTCGATGTGCTCTTCGGTATCGTCCAGGATGTCCTGGAACAGGTCGCGCGAAACATAGTCGCGCACCGATTCGCAATAGGCGATGGCTTCCTTCACGGTGGCCTGGGCGCCTTGCTCCAGCTTCAGGTCACAGGCCAGCAATTCCGGCACGTCCTCGCCGATCAGCAGCTTGTGCAGGTCCTGCAGGTTGGGCAGGCCGTCGAGCATGAAGATGCGCGCGATCAGGCGATCCGCATGCTTCATTTCGCCGATGGATTCTTCGTACTCGTGCTTGCCCAGCTTGTCGAAACCCCAGTGGTTCAACATGCGCGCATGCAGGAAGTATTGGTTGATCGCCGTCAGCTCGTTGGTCAGTTGCTTGTTCAGGAACTGGATGACGGTTTTGTCGCCTTTCATGATGGACTCCTTGCAGTCAGACGCGACGCGCACTGCATCGCGACAAGAAGCGCACGATGCCGCGAGTACGCAACCCCGGCAGACTAACATCGGCCGCGGGGCCGCGACTAGCCTTGGCGCGCATTTGGTAAACCGCTTTACGAGCGCTACAAGAAAGCGACAGACGAATGAGAATGAGTATGCATGCGTGATGCCGTGCAGGCAGCGCATCGCGGTTTCGCGGCCTGCGCGGAAACGGGCGACCCATTTGGCGCGGCATTTCAGGCGCGCCGCACCGCGTGAATGGCGTGATGACGCCATGAATCTATCAGACCGTTCCGAACGCACGCCACGTTGTGCAAACCCAACCCTGGCGCGCTGCGCGGGGTCCCGCGCCACGCGCACGCCCCAGCCTCGGCCAGCTTGACGCGCGCGCTGCCCGCGTCTAGGCGGCGCGCCGCGTCGCCAGCCAGATGCCGAATGCGATCGGCACGATGCCCAGCAGGTCGAGCCACGACACCGACTCGCGCAATACCACCCAGCCGAACAACAAGCCCAGCGGCGGCATCAGGAAATGCAGCGCGCTGGCCGCGGTGGCGCTGGCGCGTCCGAGGATCATGAACCACAGGTAATAACCGCCGATGGACACCGCCACGATCATGTAGGCCATGCTCCAGAACAGGCTGGCCGTCATGCGCGCGTCGCCGAGGCTCTCGTGCAGCAGCGCCACCGGCATCAGCGCCACCGCACCGGCCAGCGACTGGATGCCGGTCGCCATCCACAGTCCCGTCGACGGCTTGAGGCGCTTGTAGAGCAGCGTGCCCGCCACCAGCGCCACCAGGCCGCCCGTCACCAGCAGGGTGCCATGCAGATCCTCCTGCATGCCCGACAGCCGCGAGCGCAGCACCAGCGCCACGCCCGCCAGGCCCAGGCACAGCCCGAGCATCTTGCGCCAGCCCAGCCGCTCGCCCAGCACGGGCCCGGCCAGCACCCCGATCAGCAGCGGATTGGTGCTGATCAGCACCGCCGTGAACGCGGACGACACGGTCGTCATGCCGCTCCAGCTCAGGCCCAGGTAGGCCGCGTTGTTCAAGACCCCCAGCAGCACCAGCGCCGCCAGGTCGCGGGCGCCGGGCCGCGACCACCGGCCGCTGGCCGCCGCCACGCCCAGCATCAGGGCCCCGGCGATCAGGAAGCGGAGGGTCAGCAGGGTCAGCGGCGGACAGTCGCGCACCGCGATCTTGGCCGCCGCGAACGCCGAGCTCCACAGGAAACAGAATGCCGCGATGGGCGCCCAGGCCACCCCCATCGGCGCGTCGGCGGGCAGGGCGGTGGCGGGCAAAGTCGATGACGCCTTCATGGCAGCAGGTCCGGGCAAAGGAAGATGAGCCCATTCTGGGCGCGGCCCTATCCATTGACAAACGCTTTATTTGGATCAAAAGTATTTGAAAAATCGATGTAAAGGCGCCTCTCATGCTCGATCTCGATCTATTGCACAGCTTCGTCTCCGTCGTCGACGCGGGCGGCTTCACCCGCGCCGGCGAACGGGTGCATCGCAGCCAGTCCACCGTGAGCCAGCAGATCCGCAAACTCGAGGAGACCCTCGAATGCACGCTGTTCGTGCGCGAAGGCCGCCAGGTCCACCTGACCGAGGACGGCGAACGCCTGCTGGGCTACGCGCGCCGCATGCTGGCACTGTCCACCGAGGTGCGCGAAGCGGTCAGCGGCCGCAAGCGGGTGGAGGTGATCCGGCTGGGCATCCCCGACGATTTCGCGGCGGACACGCTGACGGCCATCGTGGCGCAGTTCGCCCGCGCCCGGCCGGCGGTCAGGCTGTCGGTGCGCTGCGACCTGACCGTGGCCCTGACGCGCGGCCTGGAACGCGGCGACCTCGATCTGGCGTTGCTCAAGCGCGAACCCGGCGCCGGTCCGGCGCTGACGACCTGGCCGGAACACCTGCACTGGATCGCCGGCTCGCATGCGCTGCCCGCCAGCACCGAACCGGTGCCGCTGGTGGCTTTCCCACAGGGCTGCATCTACCGCAACCGCGCCATCCACGCACTGGAACGCGCCGGACGGCGCTGGCGCATCGCTTACGAAAGTCCCAACCTGATGGGAATCCAGGCCGCGCTGGCGGGAGGATTGGGGGTGGCCTTGCTGGAACGCCGCTGCATCGCCGCCGGCCATCGGCTGGTCGACGACATGCTGCCGCCGGTGCCGCCGTCCGAACTGGCGCTATGCCTGTCGGAGCCGGCGCGCGAGCCGGTGCGCCAGTTGGCGGGGATGATCAGGGATTTTTGTGAAACGGAAACACAACGGCTTGCAGGGCTGGGCCTGCAAGCCGTGGCAGGTGGCGACGCCGCTCAGGCGACGGCGACCTGGATGACCGGATAGCTGCTGTTCGCCGCGGACGCGCCCGGCTCGGCCATGGTGGCCGGCGGGTTGACCGGAACGGCGATCGAGCGCACATCGCACACGCTGGAGCAGCGGCCGCCCGGCAGGTATTCGGCGGCGGTGGCCGCGCAGCAGCCGCAGCACGTGGCCACGCCCAGCTCGAACTGCAGGTCGGAAAGCGACGTCGCGCCCGCGTCCACGCTGGCGCGGACTTGGCGTTCGGTGATGGCATTACATACGCAAATGTACATGAGAATAATTATCGAGATTTATTCCTGCAATGGCAAGTACTCAGCGTAAATAATTTGCAACCATGCGGCCGCCTAACCCATTGAAATAAGGGACGTTTTTCCGCTGAAACGTCCCTTATTTCATCGCGCCGCGGCCTGCGCTTTGCGCAGCGCGGCCGGCGCGATCCGCAGCGCTTCGCGGTATTTCGCGACCGTACGACGGGCGATGACGATGCCCTGGTCGGCCAGCTTTTCCATGATCTGGCTGTCCGACAACGGCTTTGCGCGGTTCTCCTCGGCCACCATCTGGCGGATGAAGGTCTGCACCGCCGTGGCCGAAGTGGCGTCGCCGCCGTCGGTCGACACCCCTGCCCCGAAGAAGCGCTTGAGCTCCAGCGTGCCAAACGGAGTGAGCATGTACTTCTGTGTCGTGGCGCGCGAAATCGTGGATTCGTGCAGGCCCAGTTCGCCCGCGATGTCCTTCAGGATGAGCGGCCGCATGGCCGCCGGCCCCTGGCTGAAGAAGGCGGTCTGACGGTCCACGATGGCCTGGGCCACCCGCAGGATCGTGTCGAAGCGCTGTTCGACGTTGCGGATCATCCACTTGGCCTGCTGCAGTTGCGCCTGCAGGCCGGCGTGGGCCGATTCCTTCTGGTTGCCCAACATCTGCGCGTACAAACCGTTGATCTGCAGGCGCGGCACGGCGGCGCTGTTCAGCGTCACCTGCCAGCCGCGACGGGTCTTGCGCACGATCACGTCGGGCACGGCGTAATCGGCCGCCGGCACCGTCCAGGCGCGGCCGGGCCGCGGCTCAAGCCGCAGGATCAGGGCGTGGGCGACGCGCAGGGTCGCCTCGTCGCAACCGACCGCCGCGCACAGGCGGGCATTGTTGCCGGTGGCCAGCAACGCCAGATGCTGGGCGCAGATGAGACGGGCGCAAGCCAGCGCCTTCGGGTCGGCGGCCTCCGGCAGCCGCGTCAGGTCCGGGTTGCGCAGTTGCAACAAGAGGCAGTCGGACATGTCGCGGGCGCCGATGCCGGGCGGATCGAACGACTGCAGCAGCGACAGCGCCGCGCGCAGTTCATCCAGGTCCGGCTCCATCTCGGCGGGCAGCCAGCCCAGGATTTCCTCCAGCGGCGAGCCCAGATAGCCGTTCTCGTCCAATTCGTCGATCAGCAACGCGGCCAGCGCGGCATCGCGCGGCGCCGCGCGCGTCAGCACCAGTTGGCCCAGCAGGTGTTCGCGCAGGGTATCGGGCCGGGCGGCCTCGGGCAGGCTGGAATCGTCATCGGGGTAGACCCCACCCGAACCCGGCATTTCTTCCACCGGCGTGTCGCGTTCGGGCGCGGGCTCGTCGTCCTGCACCGAAGATTCACGCTCGGATTCGGCCTGCGTTTCGGCCGATGAGGGTTCATCGTCGCGTTCCAGCAACGGATTATCGGCGAGCACCTGCGAGATTTCCGCCTCGAGGTCGAGCGTGGACAGCTGCAGCAACCGGATGGATTGCTGCAGTTGAGGGGTCAGCGTCAGATGCTGGCCGGGCCGCAGTTCTAAAATAGGACGGGTCATAGGTACAATATTTTGCATGATGAATCAGACTTCGCCCGCACGCGTTCGCCAGGATTGCCGACTTATCGGCCAGACCCTGCTCAAACTGGCGCTTCCCCGACTTCTCGTGCGCGCGATCGTGATCGCCGTTGCCGTGATCGTCTGGTATCTCGCCGCCTCCTGGATCCTGGATTTCGGCAAGCGCATCAACTACGAATTCCTGCATTCACTGGGCCAACCCACCATGGACATGGTGCAGAAGGTCAATCCATACATCTGGTGGGTCGTCGCCGGCATCTGGACCCTGATCGTCTTCTTCATCCTGCGCGCCTGGCTGTCGGCCAGCCTGGCTTCCGGCCGCGCCACCCCCGTGAGCACGGGCGTGCTGGCCGACCTGGCGCCACAGCTCTCGCAGGAGTCGCTGGGCGTACTGCGCTGGACGTGGGGCACCCGCGAGGAACCCTTCACCGTCGGCGACCTGCACCGCTCGCTGTCGGAAATCCGCCACAACCGCATCGGCAAGATCGCCATGGTGGCCGAACAGACCGACATTCTCGACGGCGCGGCCGCCAAGCCGTCGCGCGACGATCGCGATGACGGCCGCCGTAACGACGACCGCCGCGATGCCCGCGACAGCCGCGAACCCCGCTACATCGAGCCGCGCATCGGCGGCCCGGCCCGCTGAACCGGCGCGCACCGCCATCCGACCGATGATCCAGGCCGCCGCGAGGCGGCCTGGTTGTTTCAGTCCCCTGCCAGCCGGGCTCCCCTATACTGGCCCTCCAGGCTCGCGCAACCGCGGCCGCGCACCTTTAAAACCAGACCAAGCCGATTGCAGAGACCAGTCGGATGCGCGGCCAGCCCCTGGAGTTGCTTTACATGTTCCGTACCCCCGTCCGGTATGCCGCCGGCCTTCTGCTGGCCTGCTCGGCCGCCTTCGTCGCCGCCCCGGCATCCGCCGCCTGGCCCGACAAGCCCATCACGTTCGTCGCGCCCTTCAGCGCCGGCGGCGCCAACGACCTGGTCGCCCGCATCATCGCCAAGGCGGTGGGCACGACCCTGAACCAGCCCGTCATCGTCGAAAACCGTCCCGGCGCCGGCGGCGTGGTCGGCGCCGCGCACGTCGCGCGCAGCGCGGCCGACGGCTACACCTACCTGGTGGGCAGCAACGGCACCGTCACCAACAGCCTGATCCGCTCGGACCAGCCCTACAAGGACGAAGAACTGACCCCCGTCGCGCTGCTGTCGATCACGCCGTCGGTGATCGTGGCCAACCCGTCGAACCCCGCCAAGGACCTGAAGGACTTCGTCGAACGCGCCAAGCAGGCCAAGACCGACCGTATCACGTTCTCGACCGCCGGCAACGGCAGCACGCCGCATTTCGTGGCCGAGATGGTCAAGGAAGCCACCGGCCTGCCGGTCGAGCCGATCGCCTACAAGAGCGGCTCGGAAGGCGTGACCGCGGTGATCGGCAAGCAGGTCGACGCCACCTCGGAAGCCAGCATCGTCACGCTGCCGCTGGTGCAGAGCGGCAAGCTCAAGGCCCTGGCCACCACCTGGGACAAGCGCATGGCGAGCGCGCCCGACATCCCCACCACCGCAGAGCTGGGTTTCCCCGCCATCCGCATCGGCCACTGGGCCGGCCTGTACGCGCCCGCCGGCACGCCCGCCGACGTGCTCGACAAGATGAACGCGGCCGTCGAGAAATCGCTGCAGACCAAGGAAGTGCAGGACGCGCTGCGCCAGAGCAGCATCGAGCCGGGCGGCGGTTCGCGCGCCAGCTTCGTCGAGTTCGCCAAGAGCGAGCGCGAGCGCCTGGGCCAGGTGGTCAAGAACGGCCACATGCAGACGCAATAACGCGTGTGACGCCAGCCGGGGACGGATCGTCCCCGGCTTTTTTATCGCCTTCCCGATTGCGCTGTCCGCAAAAGTATGTTTGACTAGCAACCTATGGCCGCTTACCGCACCTCCCTCGCGATTGCCACCGGACGCTCCGCCGCTCCGGTTGCCGGCCTGCGCGCTCGTACCGCCTTCATCGCGCTATCGCTATACCTACCGATCGGTTGCCGGGCCTAGTGTCCCCGTGGTAGCTCGGCAGCCACGCTTGCCACACGCGAATTCCCTTTTTCAAAACTGAATCTTGCGCCGCGCGAATGCGGCCAACCCTGGCATCAGGCCGCCATCCGGCCGCATGCCGGCCGAGGAAACCGATCCCGGGATTCACAAGAAACCGATCGAGGTGTAGTGATGATGCTTGCCAACCCCGCCGCCAAATACGTCCCCTTCACGCCGTTCGCTCGCGACTTTTCCGAGCGCACCTGGCCCAGCCGCCGCATCACGCAGCCGCCGATCTGGATGAGCACCGACCTGCGCGACGGCAACCAGGCCCTGATCGAGCCGATGAGCGTCGAGCGCAAGCTCCGCTTCTTCGAGCAACTGGTCAAGATCGGCTTCAAGGAAATCGAAGTGGGTTTCCCGTCGGCCTCGCAGACCGACTTCGATTTCGTGCGCAAACTCATCGACGAAAAGCGCATCCCCGACGACGTCACCATCATCGTGCTGACGCAGTCGCGTGAGGACCTGATCAGCCGCACGGTGGAATCGGCCGCCGGCGCCAAGCAGGCCATCGTCCACCTGTACAACGCCTGCGCCCCGGCGTTCCGCAAGGTCGTCTTCAACATGACCAAGGACGAGATCAAGAACATCGCCACGACCGGCACGCGCCTGGTCAAGCAGTACATGGCCAAGCACCCGGAAACCAAGTGGCGCTACCAGTACTCGCCCGAAGTCTTCAGCACGACCGAACCCGAATTCGCGCTGGAAGTCTCGAACGCCGTGGCCGACGTATGGGAGCCCACGCCGGACTGCAAGATGGTGCTGAACCTGCCCGCCACCATCGAAGCCACCACGCCGAACATGTACGCAGACCAGATCGAGTGGATGCACAAGAACCTGGCGCGCCGCGACAGCATCGTGCTGAGCGTGCATCCGCACAATGACCGCGGCACCGCCGTGGCCGCCGCCGAATTCGCCGTGATGGCAGGCGCCGACCGCATCGAAGGCTGCCTGTTCGGCAGCGGCGAGCGCACCGGCAACGTCGACCTGGTCACGCTGGCCCTGAACCTCTACACCCAGGGCGTGCACCCGGGCCTGGACTTCTCGGACATCGACGAAGTGCGCCGCTGCGCCGAGTACTGCAACCAGTTGCCCGTGCACCCGCGCCACCCGTATGCCGGCGACCTGGTCTTCACGGCCTTCTCCGGTTCGCACCAGGACGCCATCAAGAAGGGCTTCGCGCAGCAACAGCCCGACGCCGTGTGGGAAGTGCCGTACCTGCCGATCGACCCGGCCGACCTCGGCCGCAGCTACGACGCCGTGATCCGCGTCAACAGCCAGTCGGGCAAGGGCGGCGTGTCCTACCTGCTCGAACAGGAACACGGCCTGGTGTTGCCGCGCCGCCTGCAGATCGAATTCAGCCGCGCCATCCAGCGCGTCACCGACGAAACCGGCCGCGAAGTCACCGCCGACGACGTGCACACCATCTTCAACCGCGAGTACCTGGAGCAGAAGGCCCCGTGGAAACTGGTGCGTCACCGCATCGACGGCAATCCGGCCGCCGGCGAAGGCCAGCACTTCAGCATCGAGGCCGAGCTCGAGTACAACGGCGAACGCCGCATCGTGACGGGCAAGGGCGATGGCGCCATTTCGGCCTTCGTGGCCGCGCTGGACGTGCCCGTGCGCATCATGGACTACCACGAGCACGCCATCGGCACCGGCACCGACACCCGCGCCGCCTCCTACGTGGAACTGCGCGTGGGCGATTCGAGCACGGGCTTCGGCGTGGGCATCGACCGCGACATCGTGACGGCCTCGTTCCAGGCCGTGCTGAGCGCGGTGAACCGCCACATCAACGCCGGCGCCGTCACCACCGAACAGGAAGCCGCCGAGGCCGCGTGATCCGCCGCCAGGCCGCGGACGTGGCGGTTACCGCCGCCGCGTCCCCCGCGCGCTTCTTACGGTGAAGCCGCGCCGCACAAACAAAGCCCGCCTTTATCCGGCGGGCTTTCTTCTTTTGCGCGACGCATTCGACCGCGCCACCACAGGCGCAGCGGGTCGGGTCAACCGCGCGGCCACATGTCGGAGGCGCCGATGTCGGGCTCGCGCGCGGCCAGCAGCCGCTCGTGGACCCAGGCGGCGATCGCCACGGTGCGGTGGTCGTCGTAGCGTTTGCCGATCAGTTGCAGGCCCACCGGCAGGCCCTGCGGGCCGGTCGCGAACGGCAGGTTCAGGCACGGCAGGCCGAACAGGGTCCAGGCGCGCGAGAACTGCGGATCGCCCGTGCCGAGGTCGGCGAACGGCGCCTCGCCGCTGGCCGCGGGCGCCAGCAGCACGTCGTACTTGTCGAACCAGCCGTCCACCCGCGCGCGCGATTCCGCGGCGCGCGCCAGATTCTTGATGTGCTCCTCGGCGGAGATCTGCGCGCCGGCCTCGAGAATCGCCTGGATCTTGGGGCTGAGCTGCGCGGCGTGTTCCAGCCGTTCGTAGGCCAGCGACTGTGAAGATTCGAACGCCATGATGTCCGCGTGCAGTTGCACCAGCATGCAATGCTCGGGCGGCAGCGGCACCTCTTCGACATGGGCGCCGGCGCGCGACAGCGTGGCGGCGGCCTGGGCGAAGGCTTCCTTGGTTTCCGACTGGGCGTGGCGCCATTGCAGGCTGCGGTACATGCCGATGCGCGGCTTGGCGTCGTAGCTCAGGTTCAGCAGGCGCGGATCGCGCATCAGGACCGAAGCGAACAGGGCCACATCCGGCACCGAGCGGGCAAAGCCGCCCACGGTGTCGAGCGATTCGGCCAGGCTCTTCACGCCGGCGCGAGGGATCGCGCCGAACGTGGGCTTGTAGCCGACGATGCCGCAATACGAAGCGGGGCGGATGATGGAACCCGCGGTCTGCGAGCCCAGCGCGAACGGCACCATGTCGTCGGCCACCGCCGCGGCCGAGCCGCTGGAGGAGCCGCCGGGCGTGTAGGCCTCGTTGCGCGGATTGCGTGTCGGGCCGGCCTGGTAGGTGGCGAATTCGGTGGTGACGGTCTTGCCGATCACGATGGCGCCGGCATGGCGGCACAGCGCCACGGCGGCCGCGTCCAGCCCGGGATGATGGCGCTCGTAGATGGGAGACCCGTAGCGGGTGGGCAAGTCGACGGTGTCGAACAGGTCCTTGACGCCGATCGGCAGGCCATGCAGCGGGCCGCGCAGGGGGCTGCGATCCAGGGCTTCCGCGTGATCCAGGGCAGCCTGCTTCTGCAGCGCCGTCCAGGCATGGATGGTGTTTTCGCGTTGCTCGATGCGCGCAAAGCAGGCTCGCACCAATTGCACCGCGGTCAATTCGCGCCGTTGCAGCTTGCGCGCCGCTTCAAGCGCGCCAAGTCTGTTTAAGGCAGTAGACATGATCCTTTCCTCTATCCCGGTGCCGCGCGATATGCGCGGTACTGACTTCCGCACCCGGTCCCCTTGACCCTGGGGTTTGTCCCGATACGGCACGCAGCATGATGCGCGCCCGTCATGACAAACCCAGCCATTGTGCGCGCCGCGTCAATTGGGAAAACCACTGAAAAAACCAGGTTTTCACAGGGATTTCGAGGCACGCCGCGCCTTGGCCTTATGTTGTTGCGTTGTTATCAGCATAGCGCAAACGGGTGCAACACAAAGGTCATATTTGTCTTGTAAGATGAAAACGTTTTCAGCAAACCGGCAGCAATGTAGCCATGGCGTCGCGCGCATCGCCCCGCTTTTCCATCATCGAAGTGGCCCGCAAGGCGGGGGTTTCCCCCGCCACGGTTTCGCGCGCGTTCAACCAGCCCGAAATCGTTCATCCGGATACGCTGGCGCACATCCGCGCCATCGCCAAGCGCGCGGGCTTCCGGCCCAATCGCGTCGGCCGCAGCCTGCGTTCGGGCAGCACCCGCACGATCGGATTGATTCTGCCGACGCTGTCCAATCCGGTATTCGCCGAGTGCTTCGAGGGCGCCGAACGGCGCGCCCGCGAGTCCGGCTACAGCGTGATGCTGACCGCCACCGGCTATGACCCGGCGGTGGAATCGGCCGCGGTCCAGGGCCTGATCGACCACCAGGTCGACGGCCTGATCCTGACGGTGGCCGACGCGGCCCGCAGCGCCACGCTGGACGACCTGGACAGCGCCGGCATGCCCTACGTGCTGGTCTACAACGAATCCACCGACCACCCCTATGCCTCGGTCGACAATCGCGCGGCCGCCATCGACATGGTGTCGCACCTGGCGGCACTGGGACATCGCCGCATCGCCATCGTGACCGGCCCGCTGACGGCCTCCGATCGTGCCCGCCGCCGCCTGTCGGGCGCGCGCGCCTGCGCCAAGAAGCTGGGACTGGAACCGATCCAGCACATCGCCATGGGTTCGCACACCGGCAGCGATGCCGAGGCGCTCAAGTCCGCATTGCGCGGCAAGCAGGCGCCGACGGCGCTGTTCTGCTCCAACGACCTGCTGGCCACCGCGGTGATTGCCGATCTGGTGGCGTTGGGTCTGTCGGTTCCGTCCGATATTTCCGTCTGCGGCTTCGACGGCATGCGCTTCGGCGCCTTGCTGACGCCGCCGCTGACCACGGTGGCGCAACCCAGCGACGGCATCGGCCAGGCCGCCTGCTCCAACCTGCTGGCGCAGATCCACGGCCAGCCGCCCCAATCCAATCGCCTGCCGCACTGCATCGTGGTCGGCGGCACCGCGGCGCCGGTGCGCCGCTGAACTTCATCCACAAAAATAACGATCGAGACACGCGTCATGCTCATCGCACAGATTACCGACCTGCATATGCGCACCCCGGGCGACAAGGCCTACGGCATCATCGACCCTGCCGCCTTCCTGGGCCCCGCTGTGCGCGCGCTCAACGCGCTGACGCCGCGGCCCGACTGCGTGCTGATCACGGGCGACCTGACGGACCTGGGCCGTCCGCATGAATACCAGGCACTGCGCGAGCAGTTGCAGGCGCTTGAAATCCCCTATTTCCTGCTGCCCGGCAACCACGATGACCGCGCGCAATTGCGCGCCGCCTTCCCCGACCACGGCTACCTGCAAGGCCAGGGACCGTTCATCCAGTACGCGGTGGAAACGTATCCGCTGCGCCTGCTGGCGCTGGACACGGTGGTGCCGATGAAAAGCCACGGCGAGCTGTGCGACGAACGCCTGGGCTGGCTGGCCGCGCGGCTGGCCGAACAACCCGACCGGCCGACGCTGGTGCTGATGCATCACCCCCCATTCCAGACCGGCATCGAGCACATGGACGACATCGGCCTGCTGGCCGGGGGCCCGGCACTCGAACGCATCGTGGCGCGCTATCCGCGCGTCGAGCGCGTGCTGTGCGGCCACCTGCACCGCACCATCTTCCGCCGCTTCGGCGGCACCATCGCCTCGACCTGTCCGGGCACCGCGCACCAGTTGGCGCTGGAGCTGGGGCCCCGACCGACGCTGCAATACATCATGGAGCCGCCGGGCTACCAGTTGCACTGGTGGCACGATGGCGCGCTGGTCACCCACCACGCCGTGATTGGGGAATACCCCGGGCCATATCCCTTCGCCTGAGCCCCCGATCTCGATTACAAACACTAAGCCCTGCCATATCTCCGTCATGTTTGCGCTGCACAATGAAAAGGTTTTCATCGCACGCGCCGCAGACGGATCAGAAAACTAGATCCAAGAGACAGCATGTCATCCATCGTTCTGGATAACCTCACCAAGCAATACGGCGGCGCGGCCGCGATCCACGGCGTCAGCTTCACCGTGCCGGCCGGCAGCTTCACCGTGCTGCTGGGCCCGTCGGGCTGCGGCAAGTCGACCACCCTGCGCATGATCGCCGGGCTCGACACGCCCACGTCCGGCACCATCCGCATCGGCGACCGCGACGTCACCCACTTGCCGCCCGCCAAGCGCCGCATTTCCATGGTGTTCCAGTCGTACGCGCTGTTTCCGCACCTGTCGGTGCGCGAGAACATCCTGTTCGGCCTGAAGGTGCGCAAGGAGCCGGCGCGCGACTACGACCGCCGCCTGCAGCGCGTGGCTTCGCTGCTGGGCCTGGGCCATCTGCTGGACCGCAAACCGTCGCAACTGTCGGGCGGCCAGCAGCAGCGTGTGGCGCTGGGACGCGCGGTGATTTCCGAAGCGCCGGTGTGCCTGATGGACGAGCCGCTGTCCAACCTGGACGCGCAGCTTCGCCACGAGATGCGGCGCGAGATCCGCGCCTTGCAGCAGGACCTGGGCATCACCATGGTGTACGTCACGCACGACCAGACCGAGGCCATGAGCATGGCCGACCAGGTGGTGCTGCTGCGCGGCGGCCAGATCGAACAGCACGACACGCCGGACGGCCTGTACGCCCGTCCGGCCAGCGAATTCGCGGCGCGCTTCATCGGCACGCCGCCCATGAACCTGATCAACCTGATGCCGCTCCAGGGCGCCACCGTGATCGCCGGCACCCAGGGTCCGGCCATCGCCGGTGCGCCGGAAGGCGCCGCCAAGCTGGGCGTGCGGCCCGAGCACATCCGCATCGACAACGAAGGCATCGCCGCCACCGTGGAAAGCGTGGAGTACTTCGGCGCCGATTCCATCGTGGTCTGCCGCATCGGCGACAGCGGCGGCGTGGCGGTGCGCGTGGGTGGGCACCTGCGGGCCCGCGCCGGCGAGGCGCTGCGCCTGTCGTGGCCGGCCGAACAACAGCATTTCTTTGCCGCCGACTCGGCGGTCATCGACACCGTCGGGCGCTGAAGACGCCCAATCCACAGGAAAGGAAACGCAATCATGCGACGCATCGTACTCAAGACCCTGGCCGCCAGCCTTGCCGCCGCCTGCCTGTCGCTGCCCGCGCGGGCGCAGCAAAAGCCCGTCGAAGTGGAGTTCTATTACCCGGTCGCCGTCGGCGGCCCGATCACCAAGATCGTCGATGACATGGTGACGGACTTCGAGAAGGAAAACCCCGGCATCAAGATCAAGCCGATCTACGCCGGCTCGTACCAGGACTCGATCGCCAAGGCGCTGACCGCCCTGAAGGGCGGCACGCCGCCGCAACTGGCCGTGCTGCTGTCGACCGACATGTTCACGCTGATCGACGAAGACGCCATCGTGCCGATCGACGGCCTGGCCAAAAGCGACGCCGACAAGAAGTGGCTGGGCGGCTTCTACGACGCCTTCATGCAGAACAGCCGCACGGGCGGCCACACCTGGGGCGTGCCGTTCCAGCGCTCGACCATCGTGATGTACTACAACAAGGATCTGTTCAAGGCCGCCGGCCTGGATCCCGAGCGCGCGCCCGCCACCTGGGCCGAGCTGGTCGAATACGGCAAGAAGCTGACCAAGCAGGACGCCAGCGGCAACACCACCCAGTGGGGCATCGAGATCCCGTCGGGCGGCGCCTTCGCCTACTGGCTGTTCCAGGCCCTGACCACGCCCAACGGCGCGATCCTGATGAACGAGGCCGGCAACGAGGTCTACCTGGACAAGCCCGCCGTGGTCGAGGCCGCGCAGTTCTGGCGCGACCTGTCGGCCAAGCACAAGGTCATGCCCACCGGCACGATCGACTGGGGCACCACGCCCAAGGACTTCCTGGAAAAGAAGGCCGCCATCATCTGGACCACCACCGGCAACCTGACCAACATCCGCAAGAACGCCGACTTCCCGTTCGGCGTGGCGATGATGCCGCAGCAAAAGCGCGGCGGCAGCCCGACCGGCGGCGGCAACTTCTACATCTTCAAGAGCGGCACGCCTGAACAACAGCAGGCCGCGCTCAAGTTCGCGCAGTGGGCCACCACGCCCGAGCGCGCCGCCGACTGGAGCATCGCCACTGGCTACGTGGCCGTGACGCCGGCCGCCTGGCAGACCGAGAAGATGAAGAAGTACGCGCAGGAAGTGCCGGCCGCCGCCGTGGCGCGCGACCAGTTGCAGGTGAGCGTGGCCGAATTCTCGACCCACGAGAACCAGCGCGTCACCAAGACCCTGAACGACGCCCTGCAGGCGGCGCTGACGGGGTCGAAGACGCCGCAGCAGGCGCTGACCGACGCCCAGCGCGAAGCCGACCGCATACTGCGTTCCTACAAGTAAATCCGCAAGCACGATGAGCCGCTCCTTGAATGCGCTTTATGGCTGGCTGCTGTTGCTGCCAGCCATCGTGCTGCTCGCCGCGTTCACGCATTACCCGGCGCTGGCGACGCTCTGGCACAGTTTCTATTCCACCCCCAAGGGCGCGCGCCCGGCCCGCTTCGTCGGGCTGGACAACTACGCGGTCATGCGCGACGACCCGGTGTTCTGGCAATCGCTCTGGAACAACCTGTGGTTCGCCCTGGGCACCATCCCGACCTCGATCGGCATCGCGCTGGTCATGGCGCTGTGGGTCAACCGCAACCTGCGCGGGCGCGGTTTCCTGCGCATGGCGTATTTCACGCCGACGGTGCTGCCGATGGTGGCGGTGGCCAATATCTGGCTGTTCTTCTACACCCCGCAGTACGGCCTGATCGCGCAGGTGATGCAGTTGTTCGGCTCGCCCGGTCCCAACTGGCTCGGCAACCGCGAAACCGCGCTGCCGGCGCTGATGCTGGTGACGGTGTGGAAGGAATCCGGCTTCTTCATGATCTTCTACCTGGCCGCGTTGCAGACGGTGTCGCCGTCGCTGCGCGAGGCGGCGATGCTGGAAGGGGCCTCGCGCTGGCAGTACTTCCGGCGCGTGCTGTGGCCGCTGTTGATGCCGACCACGCTGTTCGTGCTGATCAATGCGTTGATCAACGCCTTCCGGCTGGTGGACCACGTGGTGGTCATGACCCGCGGCGGGCCCGACAACGCCAGCACGCTGCTGCTGTACTACATCTACCAGGTCGGCTTCAGTTTCTGGGACACCGCCTACGCCGCGACGCTGACCGTCGTGCTTTTGGTGGTGCTGGCGCTGACGGCGCTGGTCAAGTTCCGCTGGCTGGACCGCAGGACGCACTACCAATGAAAGACAAGCTCGATACCCTGGGCGCGTGGGCGCTTGGCCTGTTGTGGATCCTGCCGCTGGCGTACGCCGTGTGGGCCGCGTTCCACCCGCCGGCCTACGCCACCCGCTTCGACCTGTTCGCGCCCCTCACGCTCGACAACTTCGCGCGGGCCTGGCAGGCCGCGCCGTTCCCGCGCTACTTCGCCAACACGTTTTTGCTGGTGACGATGGTGCTGGCGGCGCAACTGGTGCTGTCGACGCTGGCCGGCTACGCCTTCGCGCGCTTCGAGTTCCGCGGGCGCGACTTCGTCTTCATGCTGGTGCTGCTGCAACTGATGATCATGCCCGACGTGCTGCTGGTGGAGAACTACCGCTCCATGAGCCAGCTCGGCATCCGCGACACGGTGTTCGCCATCGGCCTGCCGTACTTCGCCTCGGCCTTCGGCATCTTCCTGCTGCGCCAGACCTTCAAGACGGTGCCGCGCGAGCTGGAGGAGGCCGCGCGCATGGAGGGCGCCAACGCGCTGCAGGTGCTGTGGAAGGTGTACGTGCCGCTGGCCAAGCCGATCTACGTGGCCTACGGGCTGGTGTCGGTCAGCCACCACTGGAACAACTTCCTGTGGCCGCTGATCATCACCAACTCGGTGGAATCGCGGCCGCTGACGGTGGGCCTGCAGGTGTTCTCGTCGACCGACCAGGGCATCGACTGGTCGGTGATCACCGCCGCCACGCTGATGTCGGCGGCGCCGCTGCTGATCGCCTTCCTGCTGTTCCAGCGCCAGTTCGTGCAGTCGTTCATGCGCGCCGGCATCCGCTGAGCCTTCCCTGGAAAGCAAAAGACCCCGCGTCATGCGGGGTCTTTTCGTTGGCGCGGCCAGGCGGTCAGTAGCCGACCGTCAGGCCGGGCAGGTCCACCGTGATGCGCGGGCGTTCCAGCGCCAGCGCCAGGTGCTCGGCGAACTCGCGGGCTTCCTTGGCGTCGGTGGACAGGATGTCGTAGCCGAGCGCGTCGGCCACGCCCAGCACCTTGTCCAGCAGCAGCACCTTGCCGCTGGGGCGCAGGGGTTCACAGCCCAGGGTTTCCCAGGCGCCGTCGAACCAGTCGCGGGCGTCGTTCTGGCGCTGCGGGCTGGGTTCGACGTTGGCCGACAGGTCCAGCGAGCGCCGGGTGTCGAAAACGATGGTGATGTCGCTGCGCATGGCGGGGATTCCTTGAAATGGCGTCAGCCGCAAAGGGTAGGCAAAAAACGCCGGGCAGATTGTCCGTCCGGCGACATTGCCTACCAGCCGCGGGAGACTTCCCAGGTGACCTCGGCGCCGGCGGCCTGCGACTGGCGCATCATGTCCAGCAGCGGGAAGGCGCGCTCCTTCAGGCCGACCGCGCGCGCCATGGGCGCCACCGCCGGCTTGTCCTCGTCTTCCTCGTCCTCGGCGGGATTGCCCTGGGATTCTTCAATGGCCCGTTCGATACCCTGGATGGCCGGACCGAGCTGGTCGGCGGTGAACACGCCGCGCTCGGGGATCTTGTCGCCAAAGGACTTGCCCGCGGCTTGCAGCAGGACGCCGGCGTGGTCGGTGAGCATCAGGACTTCGGCCACGACCTTGGAGTGAAACGTAATCAGCATATTCCGGTCTCCTACGGATTGAATACCCTCAATACACTACCGCAACACCCTGGGGATGCCAACTGGCGCCCCCGGGCGAGGGTCGGCGGGTGGTCCGGCCGACGGCGCCCCCGCGCGGTAACGGCCGCCAAATCAAGCTATGATTCAGGAGATTCCCGTGACGGCAGGATCCGCGGCGGCCGAGAATCCGGCGCCTCGCGCGGTCATGCCCCCGAGGCCCGCCAGCCGGCCGACCCCGCCCCCTGGCGCCGCGCGCGAGCCCACGGCCCGCCGCCCTCGTCACCCACCCAGAACTTCTCCAGACGCCCATGCTCCCCGAGCAACAAAAACAGCTTATCTCCCTGATCCAGGCCGCCGTCGCGCAGAGCCTGCCCGATGCCCAGGCCGATGCGGCCCGAGCCAACGTGCTGCTGGAGCGCCCCAAGGTCGCCGCCCACGGCGACGTCGCCACCAACGTGGCCATGCAGTTGGCCAAGCCGGCCAAGCGCAATCCGCGTGAACTGGCCCAGGCCATCGTCGAGGCCCTGCTGGCCCTGCCGGGCGCCCGCGACCTGGTCGAAAGCGCGGAAATCGCCGGTCCCGGCTTCATCAACCTGCGCGTCACCCCCGCCGCCCGCCAGGCCGTCATCACGGCCGTGGCCGAACAGGGCGAGGCCTTCGGCCGCGCCGCCCGCAGCGGCGAGAAGATCCTGGTGGAATTCGTGTCCGCCAACCCCACCGGCCCGCTGCACGTCGGCCACGCCCGCCAGGCGGCCCTGGGCGACGCCCTGTGCCGCCTCTACGACGCCATCGGCTGGGATGTGACCCGCGAGTTCTATTACAACGACGCCGGCAACCAGATCGAGAACCTGGCCATCAGCGTGCAGGCGCGCGCCCGCGGCCTGACGACCGACTCGCCCGAGTGGCCCGCCGACGGCTACAAGGGCGACTACATCCTGGACATCGCCCGCGACTTCCAGGCCGGCAAGACCATCCAGGCCTCGGACGGCGAGCCCGTCACCGCCACCGGCAACATCGACAGCCTGGAAGACATCCGCGCCTTCGCCGTGGCCTACCTGCGCCGCGAGCAGGACCTGGACCTGCAGGCGTTCGGGCTGAAGTTCGACAACTATTACCTGGAAAGCTCGCTGTACACCTCGGGCCGGGTCGAGGCCACCGTCAAGGCGCTGATCGCCGGCGGCCATACCTATGAAGAAGGCGGCGCGCTGTGGCTGCGCACCACCGAACTGGGCACGGGCGACGATAAAGACCGCGTCATGCGCAAGAGCGAGGGCGGATACACCTATTTCGTGCCGGACGTGGCCTACCACAAGGCCAAGTGGGAACGCGGTTTCCACCGCGCCGTGAACATCCAGGGCAGCGACCACCACGGCACCGTGGCGCGCGTGCGCGCCGGCCTGCAGGCGCTGGAAGAGGGGATTCCCAAGGACTACCCGTCGTACGTGCTGCACAAGATGGTCAAGGTGATGCGCGGCGGCCAGGAGGTCAAGATCTCCAAGCGCGCCGGCAGCTACGTCACCATGCGCGACCTGATCGACTGGGTCGGCCGCGACGCCGTGCGCTACTTCCTGATCCAGCGCCGCGCCGACACCGAATTCGTGTTCGACGTCGACCTGGCCCTGTCCAAGAGCGACGAGAACCCGGTCTACTACATCCAGTACGCCCATGCGCGCATCTGCTCGGTGATCAACAACGCCGGCATGCCGCCGGCGGACGTGGCCGCGGCCGATGCGTCCCTGCTGACCGCCCCCAGCGAATTCGCGCTGATGCAACGCCTGGCCGAGTTCCCCCACGTGGTGGCGCTGGCCGCGCAGGAACTGGCCCCGCACCACATCGCCTTCTGGCTGCGCGACTGCGCCGCGGACTTCCACGGCTGGTACAACGCCGAGCGCGTGCTGGTCGACGACACCGCGCTCAAGCTGGCGCGCCTGCGCCTGGCCGCGACCACGCGCCAGGTGCTGGCCAACGGCCTGGCGCTGTTGGGCGTGTCCGCCCCCGAGCGGATGTAACATCGGTACATGGCCACCAAGCGCAAACCCACCCGCCGGTCCGGCGAAAGCGGCAGCACCCTGTACGGGGCGCTGGCCGGATTGCTCCTCGGCTTGATCGTCGCCGCCGTCGTGGCGTTCTACGTCACCAAGGCGCCCGTGCCCTTTGTCGATCGCGCCACCCGCCAGGGCGACGCCGGCAAGCTGCCCGATCCGCGCCAGGCGCCGGATCCCAACGCCGGCCTGTACGGCCGCGACGGCGCGGCGGGTTCCCCGCCCACCGGCCCGACCGCCACGGCGCCCGCGCCGCTGCCGGGTGCGGGCGGCACCGCGCCGGCGGGCAAGTCGGACGACCTGGGCGCGCTGATCGCCACCCTGCCGACCTCCAACAACACGCCCGCTGCCGCCCCCGCGCCGGCCGCCAGCGCCCCGCCCACGCCCATCGCCAAGGTGGCGCCTACCCCGGCGCCCGCGGCCAAGGCGCCGGTCGCCAGCGCCGCCCCGACCGCGTCGGCCAATGGCTCGTACTACCTGCAGGCCGGCGCCTTCCGCGGCCAGGACGACGCCGAATCGCTCAAGGCCCGCATCATCCTGCTGGGCCTGCCGGTGGCGGTGCAGAAGGCCGAGGTCAACGGCAAGCCGATCAACCGCGTGCGCGTCGGTCCGTTCGCCCGCCTGGACGACATGAACCGCGCTCGTGGCCGCCTCGGCGAAAACAAGATCGAAACGGCGGTGGTGCGCCAGTAACACGGCGCCCGCATCATGGTTTTTGATTGAACTAATCCGGGCCTGGCCCTGTCTGTAACCTCTTTGTTCAGGAACCTCACCCCATCATGCTGTCCCCCAAGCTCATCCGCATCCTGGCAGCCGCCGCGCTGACCGCCACCGCGTTCTTCAGCCCGGTCAGCCACGCCCAGGGCACCCAGGCCTATGTGCCGATCAATCCGCCGCTGCCGTCGGATACCCCGGGCAAGATCGAGGTCCTGGAATTCTTCGCCTACACCTGCCCGCACTGCGCCGCCATGGAACCCATGGTCGAGGACTGGGCCAAGACCAAGCCCGACGACGTCGTGCTCAAGCAGGTGCCGATCGCCTTCAACGCCGGCATGAAGCCGCTGCAACAGCTCTACTACACCCTGGTGGCCCTGGATCGCCCGGACCTGCACGCCAAGGTCTTCACCGCCATCCACGGCGAGCACAAGCGCCTGATCGACAAGAAGGCCATGGGCGAGTGGGCCGCCGCGCAGGGCGTGGACCGCGCCAAGTTCGACTCGGTGTTCGATTCGTTCAGCGTGCAGACCCAGGTCCAGCGCGCCAACCAGTTGGCCGAAGCCTATCGCATCGAAGGCACGCCGTCGTTCGCCGTCGGCGGCAAGTTCATGACCTCGCCGGTCATGGCGGGCAACAGCTACGAAGGCGCCCTGAAGGAAGTGAACCAACTGATCCCGATGGCCCGCGGCAAGTGACCCGCGCCTGAACCGCGTTCATGACGACGCCCCGAGCCGACCGGCCGGGGCGTTTTTCATGGGGTCATCCCCAAGGCGCGCGGATGCGGCAAAGCGCCCGCCGCGATATACACTTCCTCCCATAATTATTCGCCGCCACGCGCGGCCTACAAGGGGTGGAAGATGAGACAGCAATTCCTGCGCCGCGCGGCGCTGGGCGTGAGCCTGGCACTGGCCGGCCTTTCAGCGCAAGCCAATGACGCCGACGGCGTGAAGATCGGCGTCCTGACCGACATGGCCGGCGTCACCGCCGATGCCACCGGGCGCGGCTCGGTCGAGGCCGCGCGCCTGGCGATCGAGGAACTGGGCGGCAGCGTGCTGGGCAAGCCCGTGGCGCTGGTATCGGGCGACCACCAGCACCGGCCCGACATCGGCAGCGGCATGGTGCGCAAGTGGTACGACACCGATGGCGTCGACGTGGTGGTGGACGTGCCCAATTCCTCGGTGGCGCTGGCGGTGCAGGGCATCGCGCGCGAAAAGAAGAAGCTGGTGCTGTTCTCCAGCCCCGGCACCACCGCGCTGACGCAGGCGCAATGCTCGCCCTATGGCGTGCAATGGACCTACACCACCTACGCGCTGTCGCGCGGCACCGCCACCGCCGTGGTCAAGGAAGGCAACAAGCGCTGGTTCATCCTGGCGTCCGATTACGCCTTCGGCAAGCAGCTGGCCGCCGACACCGAGACCGTGGTCAAGGCCAACGGCGGCGAAGTGATGGGCACGGTGTTCCATCCGCTCAACGCCTCGGACTTCGCCTCGTTCCTGCTGCAGGCGCAGGCCTCCAAGGCGCAGATCATCGCCGTCGCCAACGCCGGCGGCGACACCATCTCGGCGATCAAGCAGGCGGCCGAATTCGGCATCGCCAGCGGCGGCCAGAAACTGGCGGCGATGCTGTTGCTGCTGACCGACGTGCACAGCCTGGGATTGCAGGCCGCGCAGCACACCTACCTGACGGTGCCGTCCTATTGGGACATGAACGACGGCACGCGCGCCTTCAGCAAGAAGTTCGAAGCCCGCCTGGGCCGCCCGCCCACCTTCCTGCAGGCCGGCGTGTACAGCTCGGTGCGCCACTACCTGCGCGCGGTGCAGGCGGCCGGCACCACCGATTCGGACGCGGTGATGGCGAAGATGAAGTCGATGCCGATCGACGACCCGTTCAGCCTGAACGCGCACATTCGCGAAGACGGCCTGGTGGTGCGCGACATGATGCTGGCGCAGGTGAAATCGCCCGACCAGTCCAAGGCGCCCTGGGACTACTACAACATCGTGCGCACCATTCCCGGCGACTCGCTCGCCTGGCCCCTGTCGGAAAGCCAATGTCCGCTGGTCAAGAAGTAGGCCCCCTGGCGCTGGCCGATTTCGGCAGCTTCTACGCGGGCGGGCGGCAGGCGCATATCAGCGGCCGCCCGGTGCGCGAGATCGCCTTCACCAAGACCGCCTCGCTGACGTACGACCCCAACGGGCTGTACCACGTCGAACAGGCGTACGTGCAGTACTTCATCCCGGCCGAACGCCGCCATCCGCTGCCGCTGGTGCTGCTGCACGGCGGCGGCATGACCGGCGCGATGTGGGAACAGACGCCGGACGGCCGGCATGGCTGGCTGCAGCATTTCCTGCGGCAGGGCCACGCGGTCTACGTGGTCGACAACGTCGAGCGCGGCCGCGCCGGCTGGACACCGTTCGAGGAGGTCTGGCCGGATGCGCCCATCGTGCGCAACGCCGAGGAAAGCTGGTCGCTGTTCCGCTTCGGCCGCGCCGAGGACTACGCGCAGCGCCGCGCCTTCGACGGCCAGCGCTTTCCGCTGGCGGCCTTCGACGATT
Source organism: Achromobacter sp. SIMBA_011 (assembly GCF_046535435.1). Taxonomy (NCBI): domain Bacteria; kingdom Pseudomonadati; phylum Pseudomonadota; class Betaproteobacteria; order Burkholderiales; family Alcaligenaceae; genus Achromobacter; species Achromobacter sp. SIMBA_011. The sequence continues at coordinate 181,010 of NZ_JAWRWN010000001.1, forward strand.
TCATCCGCCACGCCGTGCCGCGCTGGCTGGGCAACAATGATGCGGCGCTGGCGGGCTTGTGCGCCGCGCTGGAACGCATCGGCCCGTGCCTGGTGCTGGCGCACAGCCATGGCGGCGAAGTGGCCTACCGCGCGCTGCAGGCGCGGCCGGAACTGGTGCGCGGGGTCATCGGCATCGAGCCCTCGGGGTTCTCGGCGGAAGTGGACGCGGCGGCGGTGGCGGGCAAGCCCTTTCTGTTCGTCTATGGCGACTATCTCGACGCCACGCCGCTATGGGCCAGGCTGGATGCGGCGGGGCAGGTCTACGCCGACCAGTTGGCGGCACGGGGCGGCCGCGTTACCCGCTGGCGCCTGGCCGACATGGGTATTCGCGGCAATTCGCACATGCCGATGATGGACGACAACAGCGACGACATCGCCGCGCGCATCGGCGCGTGGGTCCGCGCCAACGCCTGACATACAGCGGCGCCTTGCCGCACGGGCCTTGCGCCGGCCTTCATCCCGGGCGGGGCGGGCGGGGCTGGCGCGCCGGCCGGGCCCGGCCGGCGGTCACGCCCGGGTCAGCCCTTGACCGCCGCGGCCTTTTCCAGCGCCTGGGTCAGGTCGGCGATGATGTCCTGCGGCGACTCCAGGCCGATGTGCAGGCGCACCAGCGCGTTGTCGCCCTCGCCCCAATAGCGATGGTGCGACAGGTCCTTGGGCGACACCAGTTGCACCAGGCTTTCGTAGCCGCCCCACGAGAAACCGATACCGAACAGTTCCAGTTCGTCGACGAACACCCGCGCGGCCGCCGGCGACAGGCGCAGCTCGACCGACAGCATGCCGTTCGAACCGGTGCAGTCGCGCTGCCACAGCGCATGGCCCGGATCCTGCGGCCAGGCGGGGTGGAACAGGCGCACGGTCTCGGGGCGCTGCTTGAAGAATTCGCAGACCTGCAGCGCGTGGCGCGCGTGTTGCGCCATGCGGATCGGCATGGTGCGCACGCCGCGCAGCGCCAGCCAGGCATCGTCGGCGCTGATGGAGTAGCCCATGGCGTACTGGGTGCGGTTCAGCTTCTTGGCAATTGCCTCGTCATTGGTGACGACCGCGCCCAGCATCAGGTCGGAATGGCCGCCCACGTACTTGGTGCCGGCGATGACCGACACCTGCGCGCCCAGCGTCAGCGGCCGGTAGATGTAGCCCGAACCCCAGGTGTTGTCGGTGGCCAGCACCAGGCCGTGGCGCTGCGCGATGGCGGCCATGGCGCCCATGTCGAGCATCTCGAACAGCAGCGAGCCGGGCGATTCCACGTACAGCAGCTTGGTATTGGGCTGCACCAGCGCGTCCAGGTCCTCGCCGGCGGCGAAGTAGGTGACGGCGATGTTCATGCGCTTGAGCACGGCATCGTCGAGCTCGCGCATCGGGCCGTAGACGCAATCGGAGATCAGCGCGTGGTCGCCGGCCGAGCACAGCGCCAGCATCACCATCGTCATGGCCGACAGGCCCGACGGCGCCAGATACGCGTGGGTGCCGCCTTCGAGCTGCGCGAAAACCTGCTCCAGCGCCGCGTGCGTGTCCATGCCCATGCGGCCATAGGTGGTGGCGCGGCCGCCGGCGGCCTTGCTGCGCTGGGCCTTTTCCAGGGCCGCCAGGTTCTCGAAGCGCACCGTGCTGGCCCGCATCGGCGGCAGCGGCACCGGGGCCGTGCCCGTCTCGGGGTTGAACGGGGCGGTGCCCGCGTGCTGCAGAACCGTATCGATGTGTTTGGTAGCCATCTTCAAGAGGGAATGCGTGCGTATTGGGAGAACCCGAACCGTAGCAGGAACGCGCGCGGCTGTCGCGCCCCCGGTCCGGAGTCAGTCGATCCAGCGCACCGCCGCGTCCAGGTCGGCGCGGCTGGTGCGATAGCTGTTGGCCGGATGCGCGGTATCGGCATAGCCGAACGAGATGGCGCAGACCACGCGCCGCTCGGGGCCGATGCCGAGCTGTTCGCGCAGCACCTCGGGATACATCGCCAGCGAGGCCTGGGCCACCGTGGCCACCCCGTTGGCCTGCGCCGCCAGCAGGAAATTGGCGACATAGCCGCCGCAGTCGATGGCGCCGTATTCGCCCAGCGCCTCGTCGGTGGTGATGATGGCCACGTGCGGCGCGTCGAACAACTGGAAGTTGCGCAGTTCCTGCCGCCGGTAGGCCTCGCGGTCGCCGCGCGCCACGCCCACGGCCCCATATAACTGGAAACCCGACTCGCGGCGCCGCGCCAGGTAGTCGCCCCGGTACTCGCGCGGGAACGGGAAGTCGGGCGTGAAGCCCGCTTGCCCGGCGCGTTCCACCAGCGCCCGGCTCAGGCGCCGCGCGCCGTCGCCCGAGGCCACCGTCACCTGCCACGGCTGGCAGTTGCACCAGGACGCGGTGCGCTGCGCCAGCGTCAGGATGCGCTCGATGGTGGCGCGCGGCACCGGCTCGGGCAGGAAGGCGCGGCAACTGTGGCGCGCGCGCAGCCAGTCTTCGAGCGCGGCGTCGGGGCGCGCGGCAGCGGATTCGGGTACGGCGGACATGGTGTCTCCTTGGTTTCCTCGTATGATGCCACTTGATTGCCGGCGCGCAAGGCGCCGCCCGACCCTGGCGAGACCCCATGCTGCCCCTCGATTCCCTGATCGCGTTCTTCGGCATTGCCGTATTGCTGGCCCTCACGCCCGGGCCCGACAACCTGTTCGTGCTGATGCAATCGGCCATCTGGGGCCGCAAGGCCGGGCTGTTCGTGGTGCTGGGGCTGTGCACCGGGCTGCTGGGCCACACCGCCGCCGTGGCGCTGGGGCTGGCCGCCGTGTTCGCGGCCTCCCCTGTGGCCTTCACGGCGCTGAAACTGGCGGGCGCGGCGTATCTGGCCTACCTGGCGTGGCAGATCCTGCGGGCGCCGGTGCATGCCGAGGACGGCCAGCGGCCCGAGCCGATGAAGACCTCCGCGCTGTACCGGCGCGGCATCGTCATGAACCTGACCAATCCGAAGGTGCTGCTGTTCTTCTTCGCCTTCCTGCCGCAGTTCACCTCGCCCAAACTGGGTTCGGTGGGCTGGCAGACGGTGCAACTGGGCGCGGTGTTCATGCTGGCCACGCTGCTGGTGTTCGGCGCCATCGCCTTCTTCTCGGGCGCGTTCGGCGAACTGCTGCAGCGCTCGGTCACGGCCAAGCGCTGGCTCAACCGCGTCGCGGCGCTGGTGTTCGTGGGGCTGGCCGTGCGGCTGGCGACGGCCACGCGCTGAGGCCGCCGGCCGGCGCGAGCCTGGCGAAGGCCGGCCCGGCGAGGCAACACGCGCCGGTTCGCGCCCGCGGGACGCCGCCGCGCAACGTGACTGGGAGCGGCGTCAGGCTGCCTTGAAGCGCACGATGCCGTCCGCGCCTGTGCTGCGCGTCAGCTTGCCTTCGAAGTACAGCGCATGCAGGTGCGCCAGCGCCTCGCCCATGGCGAAGGTCAACTGGTGCAGGTCGAGCTTGCGCTTGAACAGCACCGGCACGATGCCGGAGGTCGATTGCGGTCCGGCCTTACAGGCCTCCAATACTTCGGCCAGGCGGTCGCGATGGTGCTCATGCTGCTGCGCGATGCGTTCGTGCAGGCCCTTGAACGGCCGGCCGTGCGACGGCAACACCAGCGTGTCGCGCGGCACGTCGGCGTAGCCGTCGAGCGAGCGCAGGTACAGCGGCAGCGGATTGGCGTCGGGCTCGTAGTCGAACACGCTGACATTGGTGGAGATGCGCGGCAGCACCATGTCACCGGAGATCAGCACGCCCAGGTCGGGCGAATGCAGCGAGGCGTGCTCGGGCGCGTGGCCGTAGCCGACGATGACGCGCCAGTCGTGCGCGCCGATGCGCACCGCGTCGCCATGCATGATGCGGGTGTAGCGCGACGGCACGGCCGGCACCAGGTTGGGAAAGTAGTTGGCGCGCTGGCGGATCTGCTCCTGAGCGTCCGGATCGGTCAGGCCGTGGCGGGCGAAGTGGTCGACCGCCGACTGGCCGCCGGGACCGGCGCCGGCGTCATTGCGGCGCGACGACCACAGCGACGCGACCATGAAGTCGGTCATGGTCATCCACAGCCGCGCGTCCCAGCGTTCACAGAGCCAGTAGGCCAGGCCGATGTGGTCCGGGTGCATGTGGGTGACGATGACGCGCAGCACCGGCAGGCCGTCCAGTTCGTTCTCGAACACCTGTTCCCACAGCGTCTTGACCTCGTCGCGCGAGATGCCGCAGTCGACGATGGTCCAGCCGTCGCGACCATCGATGCGATCGCGCAGCAGCCAGAGATTGATATGATCCAGCGCGAACGGCAGCGGCATGCGGATCCACTTGACGCCCTCGGCCACCTGGTGGGCGCGGCCGGCTTCGGGCTGGAAATCGGCCCAGGGATACTGCAGCTTCTGTTCGTTGGGGTTCATTGCCTCGCTCTCCACGCTTGACGATCGCGTCAAGTCATCATAATTTACGTTTACGTAAACTGCCACACGTCGCATGTCCCCGTCAACCTGGACCATCTCCGAGCTCGCCCGCGAGTTCGACGTCACGCCCCGCACGATCCGCTTCTATGAAGACCAGGGGATCGTCAGCCCGGCGCGCGAGGGCCGCAACCGCATCTTCGGGCCGCGCGATCGCACGCGCCTGAAGCTGGCCCTGCGCGGCAAGCGCCTGGGCCTGCAGTTGTCGGAGATCCTGACGCTGATCGACATGTACGACGGCCCTGGCGACACCGAGGTGCAGTTGCGCCAGTACCTGGCGGTGCTGGCCCAGCACCGGGCCACGCTGGAACAGCAGCGCCGCGACATCGAGGATACGCTGCAGGAAATCGCGGTGCAGGAACGCCAGTGCCGCGAGCTGCTGGCGCAGCAACGAGCCTGAAGCGCCTGCCATGGCGATGCTGCAAACTTTCGCGCTGTTCGTCCTGACGGCGCTGGCCGAGATCATCGGCTGCTACCTGCCTTACCTGTGGCTGCGCCGCGGTCATTCCATCTGGCTGCTGGCGCCGGCCGCCGTCAGCCTGGCGCTGTTCGCCTGGCTGTTGACGCTGCACCCGACCGCGTCGGGGCGCGTGTATGCGGCCTATGGCGGCGTGTACATCGGCATGGCGCTGCTATGGCTGTGGGCGGTCGATGGCGTGCGGCCCAGCGTCAGCGATTATGTCGGCGTGGGGCTTTGCCTGGCCGGCATGCTGGTGATCATGTTCGGGCCGAAGACGGCCTGACCGATTGCCGCGAAGGCGCGTGAGCGCACGACGGGCCAGCGCACGTTGGCGGGTCCGACTCACGCGGCGCGACGCCGGCCCGCCTCCCCGAAAATGAAAAAGCGGGCTCCCCGTGGAGCGCGCTTTGCATTGCTCGCGCGGCAGCCCGGCGGGGACACGCGCCCCGACGTCATTCCGCCTTGATGTTGCCTTCCTTGATGATGCGGGCGTTGTTGGCGAACTCGGCCTGCACCTGCTTGGCGAAGGCGTCGCCGGACGCGGTGCCCGGCTGCAGGTAGGACTTGGCCAGCAGGTCCTTGAACTCGGCGCTGGCCACGGCCTTGGCCAGCGCGGCCTGCAGCGGACCCGACACCGCCGGCGGCAGATTGGCCGGCGCGAAGATGCCGAAGTTCGAGTAGTACTGCGCCTGCGGCAGCTTCAGTTCGGCCATGGTGGGCACATCGGGCCAGGCGGCCAGGCGCTCGGGCGCCATCACCGCCAGCGGCTTGAGCGCGCCGCTGGCCACGTGCGGCAGCACCACGTCGGTGTTGACCACCAGCAGTTCGACCACGCCGCCCAGGCCGTCGGTCAGCGCCTGACTGTTGCCGCGGTAGGGCACGTGCAGCATCCTGGTGCCGGTCTGCGTGGTCAGCGCCGCCATGCCGATGTGGGCCACGGTGCCCTGGCCCGGCGTGCCGTAGCGCACGCCGTCCGGGCGCGACTTGGCGTAGTCGATCAGGCCGGCGAAGTCCTTCACCGGCAGGGCCTTGGTGGCGACGATGGCCACGGGCGCCACGGCCACGCTGGCCACCGGCGTCAGGTCCTTCATCGGGTCGTAGTTGGTCTTGGCCAGGTGCGGGAAGATGGTCAGCGGGCTGGTGGAAGCCAGCAGCAGGGTGGCGCCGTCCGGCTGGGCGCGCGCCACGAAGTCGGTGCCGACCGAGGCGCCCGCGCCGGGCTTGTTTTCGACGATGACGGTGGCGTTGGCCTCCTTGCGCAGCACGTCGCCCAGGCGGCGCCCGATCGCGTCGGCGCTGCCGCCGGCGGTGTAGGGCACGACCAGGGTGATAGGCTTGGCGGGCCAGCCCTGCGCCAGCGCGGCGCCGCCCGTCATGATCGCCAGGGCCGCCCCCGCGGCCGTGAACAGCATCTTCTTTTTCATAGCTTCCTTGTGGTGTTGCGTAGCACTGCGTCAGGTAATGCTCGAATCAGCCAGCCAGGTAGCGCTGCGTCAGCCGCACCCAGTAGCTCGCGCCCGGCGCGATCAGGGCGTCGTTGAAGTCATAGCTGGTGTTGTGCAGCATGCACGGGCCCAGGCCGTGGCCGGCCATGCGATGATCGCCGTCGCCGTTGCCCAGGAACACGTAGCAGCCGGGCTTGGCCTGCAGCAGGAAAGCGAAGTCCTCCGAGGCCATCACCGGCTCGATCACGCGGGCGTGATCGGCGCCAGCCACCTCGCGCATGACCTGCATGCAGAACTCGGTCTCGGCCGGCGTGTTGATCAGCGCCGGATAGCGGCGCTCGAAATAGACCTCGGCCTCGCAGCCATGGGCGGCGGCGATGCTGCCGGCGATCTCATGCATGCGGCGCTCGATCAGGTCGACCACGTCGGTGCTGTAGGCGCGCACCGAGCCGCCCAGCCAGGCGCTGCCCGGGATCACGTTGATGACGCTGCCGCCGGCCTGCACCTGGGTGATGGACAGCACGGCGGCGTCCAGCGGGCGCTTGCTGCGGGTCAGAATGGTCTGCAGCGACTGGCCGATGGCGAACAGCGCCGGCACCGGGTCGGCGCAGTCGTGCGGCGCGGCGGCATGGCCGCCCTTACCGCGCACGGTGATCTTGAAGCCGTTGGCGGACGCCATCATCGGCCCGGCGCAGACGCCGAACGAGCCGGCCTCCAGGCCGGGCCAGTTGTGCATGCCGAACACGGCCTCGCAGGGGAAGCGCTCGAACAGGCCGTCCTGGATCATGGCGCGGCCGCCGGCGCCGCCTTCCTCGGCCGGCTGGAAACAGAAATAGACGGTGCCGTCGAAGCCGCCTTCCTGTTGCAGGTGACGCGCGGCGGCCAGCAGCATGGCGGTGTGGCCGTCATGGCCGCAGCCATGCATCTTGCCGTCGTGGCGCGAACGGTGTTCGAACTGGTTCTCTTCCTGCATCGGCAGGGCGTCCATGTCGGCGCGCAACATGATGGCGCGGTCAGAAGTGCCGCGCTTGATGACGCCGACCACGCCGGTCCTGGCGATGCCGGTGTGGGTCTCGATGCCCCAGCCGCGCAGGGCGTCGGCCACCACCTTGGCGGTGCGATGCTCTTCATAGCAGAGCTCGGGATGGGCGTGCAGGTCGCGCCGCAGCGCCACGATATCGTCAAGATTGGCCAGGTCGGACACCGCTGACTCCGTAACAAAATTTGAAGTTTCAAGGACCCGGGGAATAGTACCCAGGGCGCTTCCCGTGGACGCAAACATTTGCCTAGGGAAAACCCGACTCATATTTACGTTTACGTAAACGTAATATTTGCGCTGCATCATTGCGTAGCCAGCGTCGATCAGCGCATCATGGGGCCACGCGGCGAGATCCGGCGCGATCGCAGGCGCCCATAAGAATGTAAGTACCCACTATCACGGAGACAGCGATGAACCTTCCTGGCCTGAACTTCGATCTGGGCGAAGACCTGGACATGCTGCGCGACGCCGTGCGCACTTTCGCGCAGGCCGAGATCGCGCCGCGCGCGGCCGAAGTCGACCGCAGCGACCAGTTCCCCATGGACCTCTGGCGCAAGTTTGGCGACCTGGGCGTGCTGGGCATGACGGCCAGCGAGGAATACGGCGGCGCCAACATGGGCTACCTGGCCCACATGGTGGCGATGGAGGAAATCTCCCGCGCCAGCGCCTCGATCGGCCTGTCCTACGGCGCCCACTCCAACCTGTGCGTCAACCAGATCAACCGCAACGGCACCCCGGCCCAGAAGGCCAAGTACCTGCCCAAGCTGATTTCCGGCGAGCACGTCGGCGCGCTGGCCATGAGCGAGCCGGGCGCCGGCTCGGACGTGGTCAGCATGAAGCTGCGCGCCGACAAGAAGGGCGACCGCTACGTGCTCAACGGCTCCAAGATGTGGATCACCAACGGCCCCGACGCCGACACCCTGGTGGTCTACGCCAAGACCGACCCCGAGGCGCACCAGCGCGGCATCACCGCGTTCCTGGTGGAAAAGGGCTTCAAGGGTTTCTCGGTGGCGCAGAAGCTGGACAAGCTCGGCATGCGCGGCAGCCACACCGGCGAACTGGTGTTCCAGGACTGCGAAATCCCCGAGGAAAACGTGCTGGGCCAGGTCAACGGCGGCGTCAAAGTGCTGATGAGCGGCCTGGACTACGAGCGCGCCGTGCTGTCGGGCGGCCCGGTCGGCATCATGCAGGCCGTGATGGACGTGGTGGTGCCGTACATCCATGACCGCAAGCAGTTCGGCCAGGCCATCGGCGAATTCCAGTTGATCCAGGGCAAGGTGGCGGACCTGTACACCACGCTGCAGGCCAGCCGCGCCTTCTGCTACCAGGTCGGCAAGAACCTCGACCGCCTCGGCGCCGAGCACGTGCGCCAGGTGCGCAAGGACTGCGCCGCGCTGATCCTGTACACCGCCGAGAAGGCCACCTGGATGGCCGGCGAGGGCGTGCAGATCCTGGGCGGCAATGGCTACATCAACGAATACCCGGTGGGCCGCCTGTGGCGCGACGCCAAGCTGTACGAAATCGGCGCCGGCACCAGCGAGATCCGCCGCATGCTGATCGGCCGCGAGCTGTTCGCCGAGACGGCCTGAGTCCCACCCGGAAGTCGTTTGCCATGATCCGCACGTCCGACGTCCAGCACATCGAGCAGGCGCCCGCCCGAGGCCCCTCGCCGCTGGACGTCGCGCATCGCATCCTGGCCGGCTTCGACCGCCACTACGCGCTGTTCCGCTACAGCGCGCAGCGCGCCAAGGCGCTGTTCGAATCCGGCGACTGGCATGGCATTCAGCACCTGTCGCGCGAGCGCATCGAGTACTACGACATGCGGGTGCGCGAATGCGCCAGCCAGCTCGAAGGCGTGCTGCGCGGCCGGCCCGAGGGCGCCGTCGGCGCCCATGCCCCCAATGGCGCGAACGGCGCCGCGGGCGCCGCGCTGACGGATGCGCAGACCGCCTACTGGCAGCAGATCAAGCAGGAATTCGTCGGCCTGCTGGGCGAGCACCGCCAGCCCGAATGCGCCGAGACCTTCTTCAACTCGGTGTCATGCCGGCTGCTGCACCGCGACTATTTCCACAACGATTTCCTGTTCGTGCGGCCGGCCGTGGCCACCGACTACCTGGACAGCCGCATGCCGTCGTACCGGGTCTACTACCCGGTGACCGAGGGCCTGCACAAAAGCCTCATCCGCATGGTGGCCGACTTCGGCCTGGCGCTGCCGTTCGAGGACCTGCCGCGCGACACCCGCCTGCTGGCGCGCGCCGCCATCGGCCAACTGCGCCGGCAGTTGCCGCGCCACGTCGGCCGTCGCATCGCCAGCGACTGCCAGGTGCATGCGCTGGGTTCGCTGTTCTTTCGCAACAAGGGCGCCTACATCGTCGGCCGCCTGATCAACCAGGGCACCGTCTACCCCTTCGCCGTGGCGCTCACGCGCAACCCGGCCGGGCAGGTGAACCTGGACGCGCTGCTGCTGGGCGCGGACGACCTGAGCACGCTGTTCAGCTTCACGCGCGCGTATTTCCTGGTGGACATGGAGACGCCCGCCGCGGTGGTCAACTTCCTGGCCAGCCTGTTGCCGCGCAAGCCCAAGGCCGAGCTGTACACCATGATCGGCCTGCAGAAGCAGGGCAAGACGCTGTTCTACCGCGATTTCCTGCACCACCTGGCGCATTCGCGCGACGCCTTCGACATCGCGCCCGGCATCAAGGGCATGGTGATGTGCGTGTTCACGCTGCCGTCCTATCCCTATGTGTTCAAGCTGATCAAGGACCGCATCGATAAGGACGGCATGGACCACGCCACCGTGCGGCGCAAGTACCAGATGGTCAAGCTGCACGACCGCGTCGGCCGCATGGCCGACACCTGGGAATACTCGCAGGTGGCGCTGCCGCGCGCCCGCTTCGCGCCGCGGCTGCTGGACGAACTGCGGCGCCTGGTGCCCAGCCTGATCGAGGAAACCGGGGACACGGTGGTCATCCGCCACGTCTACATCGAGCGGCGCATGACGCCGCTGAACCTGTACCTGAGCCAGGCGCCCGATGCGCTGCTGGAGCCGGCCGTGCGCGAATACGGCGACGCCATCCGCCAGTTGGCCGCCGCCAATATCTTCCCCGGCGACATGCTCTACAAGAACTTCGGCGTGACGCGGCTGGGCCGGGTCGTGTTCTACGACTACGACGAAATCCAGCGCATGACCGAAATGAATTTCCGACGGATTCCGCCCGCCCCCAATGAAGAGGCGGAAATGGCGTCGGAGCCTTGGTACGCGGTCGGACCGAACGACGTCTTCCCCGAGGAGTTCGGCCGTTTCCTGCTGGGCGACGCGCGCGTACGCGGCGCCTTTCTGCGCCACCACGCCGACCTGCTGGAACCGGAATGGTGGCAGGCCTGTCGCGCCCACGTGGCGCAAGGCCGGATCGAAGAATTTTTCCCTTACGATACGGACAGGCGCCTGCGCCCGGCACCCGCCGGCGCGGCCTCGTAAGCAGACGCTGTCCCGACCCTCACAGGAGCTAGTCATGTCAGATCCCATCGTTATCGTTTCCGTCGCCCGCACGCCCATGGGCGGCATGCTCGGCAGCCTGTCCGGCCTGGCCGCGCACGAACTCGGCTCGATCGCCATCAAGGCCGCCGTCGAGCGCGCCGGCGTCAAGCCGGAGCAGATCGAAGAAGTCATCATGGGCAACGTGCTGCAGGCCGGCCAGGGCCAGGCGCCCGCGCGCCAGGCCGCGCTGGGCGCGGGCCTGCCGCTGGGCGTGGCGTGCACCACCATCCACAAGGTGTGCGGTTCGGGCCTGAAGGCCGCCATGTTCGGCCACGACCTGCTGGCCGCGGGCTCGGCCAACATCGTCGTCGCCGGCGGCCAGGAAAGCATGAGCAACGCGCCCTACCTGCTGCTCAAGGGCCGCCAGGGCTACCGCTACGGCCACAACACCGTGTACGACCACATGGCGCTGGACGGCCTGGAAGACGCCTACGACAAGGGCAAGGCCATGGGCGTGTTCGCCGAGGACTGCGCCGCCAAGTATTCGTTCACCCGCGAGCAGCAGGATGCGTTCTCGCTGGAATCGCTGCGCCGCGCCCGCGCCGCCACCGAGGACGGCAGCTTCAAGTGGGAAATCACCCCGGTCACGGTCGCCGGCCGCAAGGGCGACACCGTGATCGACACCGACGAAGCCCCCACCAAGGCCATGCCGGAAAAGATCCCGACGCTCAAGCCCGCGTTCAAGAAGGACGGCACCGTCACCGCCGCCAACTCGTCGTCGATCTCCGATGGCGCCGCCGCCATGGTGCTGATGCGCGCCTCCACCGCCGAGAAGCTCGGTGTCAAGCCGCTGGCCCGCATCGTGGCGCACAGCCAGCACTCGCAGGAACCGAACTGGTTCACCACCGCCCCCGTCGGCGCCTTGAAGAACCTGTTCGCCAAGACCGGCTGGAAGGCCGAGGACGTGGACCTGTACGAGATCAACGAAGCCTTCGCGGTGGTCACCATGGCCGCCATGGCCGACTTCAAGCTGCCGCATGAAAAGGTCAACATCCACGGCGGCGCCACCGCCCTGGGCCACCCCATCGGCGCCTCCGGCGCGCGCCTGATGACCACGCTGATCGGCGCGCTGCGCAAGACCGGCGGCAAGCGCGGCGTGGCCACGCTGTGCATCGGCGGCGGCGAAGCCGTGGCGATGGCGATCGAGATGGTCTAAGGCGGTATTTCTCCCGAGGCGCACTTTTTCCCTGGATATCCCTGGGAAAAGTGCCGCCTCGGGAGGCCGCAAGCCCGGGTGGCGGGCACACCGAGGGGCATCATTTCGCTGCGCCTTTTCCGCAAGGCGAAGTCCGCGACGGGTCGGTCGCGGGCCGTGCGGGAGAGGCGCAACGAAATGCAGCTGAATAAATCCATGACAAGAATGCCCGGTTCAGCGGGCAGCGAGACAAACCGCTCGACCCCGAGCGCCTTCAACATCCCATTAAGCAGGACGGGTGGTACCCCATGCCCATCATCGAATCCCGCATCAATCCGCGGTCGCAGGACTACACCGACAACGCGCGCGCCATGCAGGCGCAACTGGACGACCTGAGCCAGCAACTGGCGCGGACCGCGCTGGGCGGCAGCGAATCGTCGCGCGCCAAGCACGTGGCGCGCGGCAAGCTGCTGCCGCGCGACCGCGTCGAGAACCTGATTGATCCGGGGTCGCCGTTCCTGGAACTGTCGCCGATGGCGGCGCATGGCATGTACGACGGCGACGCGCCGGGCGCGGGCGTCATCACCGGCATCGGCCGCATCGCCGGCACCGAATGTGTCATCGTCTGCAACGACGCCACCGTCAAGGGCGGCACCTACTACCCGATGACGGTCAAGAAGCACCTGCGCGCGCAGGAGATCGCCGCGCAGAACCGCCTGCCGTGCGTCTACCTGGTCGACTCCGGCGGCGCCAACCTGCCGCAACAGGACGAGGTCTTTCCGGACCGCGAACACTTCGGCCGCATCTTCTACAACCAGGCGCAGATGTCGGCGCAGGGCATCGCGCAGATCGCGGTGGTGATGGGGTCCTGCACCGCCGGCGGCGCCTACGTGCCCGCCATGAGCGACGAGTCCATCATCGTCAAGAACCAGGGCACCATCTTCCTGGGCGGCCCGCCGCTGGTGAAGGCCGCCACCGGCGAGGAAGTCAGCGCCGAGGACCTGGGCGGCGGCGACGTGCACACGCGCCTGTCGGGCGTGGCCGACCACCTGGCCGCCAACGACATGCACGCGCTGCAACTGGCGCGCGGCGCCGTGGCGCGCCTGAACCGCAAGAAGCCGGCGCCGCTGGCCACCGTGCCGGTGCGCGAACCGCGCTACGACCCGGCCGAGCTGAACGGCATCATCCCCGCCGACACGCGCAAGCCGTATGACGTGCGCGAGGTCATCGCGCGCATCGTCGACGGCTCCGAGTTCGACGAATTCAAGGCGCGCTTCGGCCCCACGCTGGTGACGGGCTTTGCCCACATCCACGGCATGCCGGTGGGCATCGTCGCCAACAACGGCATCCTGTTCTCGGAATCGGCGCAGAAGGGCGCGCACTTCATCGAACTGTGCGCGCAGCGCAAGATCCCGCTGGTGTTCCTGCAGAACATCACCGGCTTCATGGTCGGCCGCAAGTACGAAAACGAAGGCATTGCGCGCCACGGCGCCAAGATGGTGACGGCCGTGGCCACGGCCAACGTGCCCAAGTTCACCGTGCTGATCGGCGGCTCGTTCGGCGCCGGCAACTACGGCATGTGCGGCCGCGCCTACTCGCCGCGCCTCTTGTTCATGTGGCCCAACGCGCGCATCTCGGTGATGGGCGGCGAGCAGGCCGCCAGCGTGCTGGCCACGGTCAAGCGCGACGGCATCGAGGCGCGCGGCGGCCAGTGGTCGGCGGCCGAGGAAGACGCCTTCAAGGCGCCGATCCGCGAGCAGTACGAACGCGAGGGCCATCCGTACTACGCCACCGCGCGGCTGTGGGACGACGGCATCATCGCGCCGGCGGACACGCGCCGCGTGCTGGGGCTGGCGCTGTCGGCGGCGCTGAACGCGCCGATCGAAGACACGCGCTTCGGCGTCTTCCGGATGTAGAAGAAAGCCCACCCCCTACGCGCTGCGCGCGCCCCCTCAAGGGGGCGACACCGGCGGACCGGCGAAGCCGGATCCGCGGTGTCCCCGGTAAGGTCGGCGTGATGCGACGTGTGAGGGTTTTGGATGCAACGCGCTCGCCGCTGCAACGTAGTCAACGAATCATCCCAGTCTGGATAACGCCATGTTCGATACCCTGCTGATTGCCAACCGCGGCGAAATCGCCTGCCGCGTCGCCGCCACCGCCCGCCGCCTGGGCATCCGCACCGTCGCCGTCTATTCCGACGCCGACGCCGACGCCCGCCACGTCGCCGCCTGCGACATCGCGGTGCACATCGGCGGCCCCGAGCCGCGCGCCAGCTACCTGCGCGCCGACGCCATCCTGCAGGCCGCGCGCGATACCGGCGCCCAAGCCATCCACCCCGGCTACGGCTTCCTGTCGGAAAACGAAGCCTTCGCCGAAGCCGCCGAACAGGCCGGCATCGCCTTCGTCGGCCCGCCGGCATCTGCCATCGCCGCCATGGGCAGCAAGTCCGCCGCCAAGTCGCTGATGGAGAAGGCCGGCGTGCCGCTGGTGCCCGGCTACCACGGCGACAACCAGGACCCGCAATTCCTGAAGGAAAAGGCCGACGCCATCGGCTACCCGGTGCTGATCAAGGCCAGCGCCGGCGGCGGCGGCAAGGGCATGCGCGTGGTCGAATCGACGGGCGCGTTCCTCGATGCGCTGGCCTCATGCCAGCGCGAGGCCGCCTCCAGCTTCGGCGACGACCGCGTGCTGATCGAACGCTACCTGCAGAAGCCGCGCCACATCGAGATCCAGGTATTCGCCGACAGCCACGGCAACTGCGTCTACCTGTTCGAGCGCGACTGCTCGGTGCAGCGCCGCCACCAGAAGGTGATCGAGGAAGCGCCCGCGCCCGGCATGACCGAGGAACGCCGCCGCGCCATGGGCGAAGCCGCCGTGGCCGCCGCGCGCGCGGTGGGCTACGTGGGCGCCGGCACGGTGGAATTCATCGCCGAGCCCGACGGCCGCTTCTACTTCATGGAAATGAACACGCGCCTGCAGGTCGAGCACCCGGTCACCGAGATGATCACCGGCCACGACCTGGTCGAATGGCAGTTGCGCGTGGCCGCCGGCCAGCCGCTGCCGGCGCGCCAGGAAGACCTGCGCATCCACGGCCACGCCATCGAGGCCCGCATCTACGCCGAGAACCCCGAGAAAGGCTTCCTGCCGTCGATCGGCACGCTGGCCTACCTGGGCCTGCCGGCCCACGTCGCCTTCGCCAACGGCGATATCCGCGTCGATGGCGGGGTGCGCACCGGCGACACCATCACGCCGTTCTACGACCCCATGATCGCCAAGCTGATCGTGCACGGCGCCGACCGCGACCAGGCCCGCGCCCGCATGCTGCAGGCGCTGGCGCAGACCCAGGCGGTGGGGGTGCAGACCAACGTCGCCTTCCTGTCGCGCCTGATGCGCGACAGCGCCTTCGCCGCCGCCGACCTCGACACCGGTCTGATCGAGCGCCAGCGCGCCACGCTGCTGCCCGAGCCGACGCCGGCCGACGCCGCCACGCTGGCGCTGGCCACGGCCGCCGTGCTGGCCAGCCAGGGCCAGGCGCAATCGGCGCCGCTGACCGCCGCCCCGGCCGATCCGTGGGACACGCGCGACGGCTGGCGCCTGGGCGGCCGCTACCAGCGCACGTTACAGTGGATCGACAACGGCGAGACCCGTCACGTCACCGTCGTACGCCAGGGCGCCGACTGGACGCTGGACAGCGGCGACGGCGCCCGGCCCTTCGCCTGGCGCGCCGAGGACCGCGACGGCCCGGCCCGCGTGCTGCGCATCACCCTGGACGGCCGCGAACGCGCCGGCACCGTGGTGCTGCACGCCGACAAGGCCCACGTCTTCGGCGACGGCGCCGCGCGCGTGCTGGACCTGTACGACCCACTGGCGCACGCCCAGGACACCCAGGGCGACCACGGCGGCGGCCTGACCGCCCCCATGCCGGGCAAGATCATCTCCATCGCCGTCAAGGCCGGCGACAGCGTCGCCAAGGGCCAGCCGCTGCTGGTGATGGAGGCGATGAAGATGGAGCACACCATCTCCGCGCCGGCCGACGGCAAGGTCGAGGAACTGTTCTACGCGGTGGGCGACCAGGTGACGGAAGGCGCGGAACTGGTGTCGATCGGCGCCTGAAGCGGCCCCGCTCCCACGGCGCGCAAGACCCCACGGCCGGCGGGCGCTTTAGTTTGGCGTCAGCCGGCTGTTTATAGAATGCGCATTCCGGCGCCGTCCGCGCGCCTGCCGCGCGTTCCGCCCCGATGCCCGCCCCCGACTCGCCCAGTCCGCTTTACCGACCCGCCTTCCTGCACTTCCTGTTCGCGCGCATCGGCGCGTCGCTGGCCTTCCAGATCGTCTCGGTGGCGGTGGGCTGGCAGATCTACGCGCTGTCGGGCAGCGCGCTCGACCTGGGCCTGATCGGTCTGGCGCAGTTCCTGCCGATGGCGGCGCTGACGCTGGTGGTCGGCCACGTGGCCGACCGCTACGACCGCCGCAAGATCGTCGCCATCTGCATGGCGGTCGAGACCCTCGCCACGCTGCTGCTGGCGATCGCGGCGCTGCACGGCGTCGGCGGCAAGACGCTGATCTACGCCACCCTCATCATCATGAGCTCGGCGCGCGCCTTCGAGGCGCCCACGCTGACCACGCTGATTCCGGCCATCGTGCCGCGCGAATGGCTGCCGCGCGCCACCGCGCTGTCGTCCTCCGGCGGCCAGATCGCGCAGATCGCCGGCCCGGCGCTGGGCGGCATCGGCTATGGCCTGGGGGCAGGGTGGATCTACTGCGTGGCGGCGGCGCTGTACCTGTGCGGCTTCGCCTGCATCGCCAGCATGTCGATCGACCGCGCCCCGCCGCGCAGGGAGCCGACCACCTGGCGCACGCTGTTCGCGGGCATCACCTTCATCTTCCAGCGCCGCATTCTGCTGGGCACGCTGTCGCTGGACCTGTTCGCGGTGCTGCTGGGCGGCGCCACGGCGCTGCTGCCGATCTTCGCCAAGGACATTCTCAACGCCGGTCCGTGGGCCCTGGGCGCGCTGCGCGCCGCGCCGGCCTGTGGCGCCATGCTGATGTCGCTGACGCTGGCGCGGCTGAGCCTGGGCGAGCACGTCGGCCGCCTGCTGTTCGGCGCGCTGATCCTGTTCGGCCTGGCCACCACCGTGTTCGGCCTGTCGACCTCGATCCCGCTCTCGGTGGGCGCGCTGGTGGTGCTGGGCGCGGCCGACGCCATCAGCGTGGTGGTGCGCTCGTCGCTGGTGCAGTTGAACACGCCCGACCACATGCTGGGCCGCGTCAGCGCGGTCAACACGCTGTTCGTCGGCGCCTCGAACCAGTTGGGGGAATTCGAGTCCGGCGTGATGGCGGCGCTGCTGGGCGCGGTGCCGGCGGTGGTGGTGGGCGGCCTGGGCACGATTGCGGTGGCGGGGCTGTGGATGCACTGGTTCCCGGAGCTGCGCAGGCTGCGTTCGCTGCATCCCGAAACCGAACCGGCCTGACCCTGCCTGCAGCGCCCGGCAAACCGCGATTGTTGCTGGGCGAAATTTTGTTGCGACGCAACTTTACCCTCGCGGCGGGCCTGCCTATCTTGTGACCATGTTCAGCCAACGGGTCCTGCCGCTGCCATGTCTACACCGGATACCAGCCTTGTTTCCGCGACGAAAAAGGTCTGCCGCGTCCTCGCCAGCCTGTCGAACCGGCGCGTCCAGCGACTGACCGATATCGCGCAGGCGGCGCAGTTGGACGTGTCCACCGCGCTGCGCATCCTGAAGGACCTGGAGGCCGAGGGTTTCGTGGAGCGAGACCCGGTCAGCAAGCACTACATGCTCGGTCCGCAGGTCTATGCCATGCACCATGCCATGGTCGACGGCCTCGATCTGCGCGCCCTGGCGCGGCCCGCGCTGATCCGCCTGGCGCGCAAGTTCGGCGACACCGTCATCCTGTCGATGCCGACCGGCTGGGAATCGGTCTGCCTGGACCTGTGCTTCGGCGACTATCCGATCCGCGCCAACTACCTGGAGGTCGGCAGCCGCCGTCCGCTTGGCATCGGCGCCGGCAGCCTGGCGCTGCTGGCGGCCATGGACGAGAACGAAACCCAGGCGGTGCTGCCGCCGGTGCACCAGCGGTTGCAGGAACGCTACCCGCGCTATCCCGTGCGGCTGCTGGAACAGATGACGGCGCGCGCCCGCGAGCTCGGCCACGCCATGCTGCTGGACGTGGTGGTGGAAAAGATGGGGGGCCTGGGCGTGGCCGTGCGCGGCCCCAGCGGCCGCGCCATCGCCGCGCTGAGCGTGGCCGCCTTGAGCGAGCGGGTCGAATCGCGCGAACAGGAACTGGCCCAGGCGCTGGCCGCCGAAGCCCGCGCCATCGAACGCGCCTGGATGCCCCATGCCTGATCTTCACCACGCCTGCCTGCTGGCCGCGGCCACCACGCGCTTCGGCCGCCACGAGGGCCGCTCGGCCCTGGACCTGATGGCCGAGGCCGCCAACGCCGCGCTGGCGCAGTCCGGCCTGCGGCGCGCCGATATCGACGGCGTGCTGTGCGGCTACGCCACCACCTTTCCGCACCTGATGCTGGCCACGCTGCTCAGCGAAAAACTGGGCCTGGACCCGCGCTACGCCCACGGCATGCAGATGGGCGGCGCCACCGGCGCGGCCATGGTGATGCTGGCGCGCGACCTGGTGCGCGCCGGCCGCTGCCGCCGCGTGCTGGTGGTGGCGGGCGAGAACCGCCTGACCGGCCAGGCCGTCGACGCCTCCATCCAGACATTGGCGCAGGTCGGCGAAGCCGATACCGAGGTGCCCAACGGCGCGTCGGTGCCAGCCTATTACGCGCTGCTGGCCTCCGCCTACATGCACCGGACCGGCACCCGCCGCGAAGACCTGGCCGAGCTCGCCGCGTTGATGCGCCGCCACGCCGCCAGCCACCCCCATGCGCACCTGAACGAAGCCATCAGCGTGGACCAGGTGCTGGCGTCCCGGCCCATCGCCACGCCGCTGCACCTGCTGGACTGCTGCCCGATTTCCGACGGCGCGGTGGCGCTGGTGGTCGGCGCCGACGAAGGGCCGGTGCGCATCAGCGGCGCGGGGCAGGCGCATCGCCACCAGCACCTGTCGGCGCTGCGCGACATTCTCGACACCGGCGCGGCGCGCGCGCTCGGGCAGGCCTATGCCGACGCCGGCATCGGCCCGGACCAGGTCGACTACCTGGGCATCTACGACTCCTTCACCATCACGTTGGCCATGCTGCTGGAAGAACTGGGCTTCGCGCCGCGCGGCGGCGCGGCGGATCGCGCACGGCGCGGCGACTTCGACGCGGCCGGGCCGCTGCCGCTCAACACCCATGGGGGCCTGCTGTCGTTCGGGCATTCCGGCGTGGCCGGCGGCATGGCGCACGTGGCCGAGGCCTGGACGCAGTTGGCGGGCCAGGCCGGATCGCGGCAGGCGGGCGCGCCCCGCTGCGCGCTGGTGCACGCGGACGGCGGCGTGCTGTCCGCCCACGTCAGCCTGGTGCTGCAGGCACAGGAGGCGCGATGAGCACGCGCGATCCGCTGGACCTGCAGCGTTGCGAGGATTGCGGCGCCTGGTGGGCGCTGCGCCCCTACGCCTGCGCCCATTGCGGCGGTACCCATCTGCCATGGCGGCGCAGCAGCGGCGCGGGCGTAGTGCTGGCGCGCACCGAGATCCACCGCGCGCCCGACGCCTTCTGGCGCGCGCACGTTCCCTACGTGCTGGTGCTGGTGCGCCTGGAAGAGGGCGCGGTGCTGATGGGCCATGCCGACGCCGGCATTGCCATCGGCCAGCAGGTCATGGGCCGCGCGATCACGATCGACGGCCGCGCATTGCTCGGTTTCGAGGCGCGCCGGCCGCCTTGAAGCGCCGCCGGCAACACCATCCCCAGCAAAACAACATATCCGCACGACGGAGGAGACAATCATGCGCGCAATCGCAGCATGCCGCACGGCCCTGGCCGCGCTTTCCCTGGTGGCAGCCGCCGCCTCGGCCGCCCAGGACTGGCCGACCAAACCCATCACCCTGGTGGTGCCGTACCCGCCGGGCGGCCCCACCGACATCGTGGCCCGCGTGGTCGCGCAGGGCCTGGGCGACGAACTCAAGCAGACCATCATCGTCGACAACCGCTCCGGCGCCGGCGGCAACATCGGCGCCGACATGGTGGCCAAGGCCGCGCCCGACGGCTACACGCTGCTGCTGGCGACCACGGCCCACGCCATCAACATGTCGCTGTTCAAGAACCTGAACTACGACACTCGCAAGAGCTTCGCGCCCGTGTCGCTGCTGACCAGCGGCCCGCTGGTGATCGTAACGCGGCCGGACCTGCCCGCCAGCAACGTGCGCGAGCTGATCGCGCTGGCCAAGTCCACGCCGGGCAAGCTGACCTTCGCCTCGTCGGGCAACGGCCAGTCCACCCACCTGGCGGCCGAACTGTTCGGCGCCATGGCCGGCGTGCGCATGGTGCACGTGCCCTATCGCGGCAGCGCGCCGGCCCTGACAGACGTGATGGGCGGCCAGGCCGACATCATGTTCGACACCATGCTGTCGTCGATGCCCTACGTGAGCGGCGGCAAGCTCAAGGCGCTGGCCGTGACCGGCGCGGCGCGCTCGCCCGCCGCGCCCAACGTGCCCACCGTGGCCGAGGCCGGGCTGCCGGGCTACGAAGCCACCGCCTGGAACGGGCTGCTGGCCCCGGCCGGCACGCCGGCATCGGTGGTGGACCGATTGAACGGCGCCTTGCAGAAGGTGCTGGGCCGCGCCGACATCCAGCAGAAATTCGCCGCCCAGGGCTTCGCCCCGGCATGGAAGACGCCTGCCGACACGGCGCGCTTCCTCGATGTCGAGGTCGATAAATGGGCCGGCGTGGTCAAGACTTCCGGCGCCACGGTCAATTGACCGCGCGCGGCCGCCTTCATCCTACCCAGGGGAGTTTCATGGCTTCTGTACCCATCGGCGACGCCAGCCTCGCGCGCCTGCTCGATCCGGCCTCGATCGCGATCGTCGGCGCCTCCGACAATCCCGACAAGATCGGGGGCCGGCCGATCCACTACATGCGGCGCCACGGCTATGCGGGCACGCTGTACCCGATCAACCCGCAACGCGCCGAAGTCCAGGGCGAACGCGCCTGGCCCAGCCTGGCCGCGTTGCCCGCCGCGCCGGACCTGGCGATCGTGGCGGTGGCCGGCGAGCAGGCGTTGCGGGCGGTGGATGACTGCGCCGCGCTGGGCGTGGCGGCGGCCATCGTCATCTCGGCCGGCTTCTCGGAAACCGGTGAGGCCGGGCGCGCCCTGCAGGATGCGATGACGGCGCGCGCCCGCGCCGCCGGCATGCGCATCGTCGGCCCCAACTCGCAGGGCCTGGCCAACTTCGGCAACGGCGCCATCGCCAGCTTCTCCACCATGTTCCTGGAGGTGGCGCCGGGCGACGGGCCGGTGGCGGTCATCAGCCAGAGCGGCGGCATGTGCGCCATGGTCTACGGCCTGCTGCGCCAGCGCGGCATCGGCGTGCGCCACGTGCATGCCACCGGTAACGAGGCCGACGTGTCGGTCGCCGAACTGGCCTGCGCGACGCTGCGCGATCCGGAAGTCGGCTGCGTGCTGCTGTACCTGGAATCGCTGCGCGAGGCAGGGCCGCTGGCCGAGGCGGCCGCGCTGGCGCGGGCGCGCGGCGTGCCGCTGATCGTGGTCAAGTCGGGCCGCTCCGAGGCCGGCGCGCGCGCCGCGGCCTCGCATACCGGCGCGCTGGCCAATGAGGACCGCGCGGTGGATGCGTTCTTCGAACACCACGGCATCCTGCGCGCGCGCGATCCGCAGGAACTGGTGCGCTACGCCGAACTGGCCCTGCGCAGCCCCTTGCCGCAAGGCCCGCGCGTGGTGGTGGTCAGCAACTCCGGCGCCAGCTGCGTGCTGGCCTCGGACGCGGCCGCCGAGCGCGGCCTGGAGATCGCGCCGCTGGCCGACGCCACCCAGCAGGCGCTGGCCGAGCGTCTGCCCGGCTATGCAACCACCGTCAACCCCGTGGACATCACCGCCGCGCTGCTGTCGAACAACGGCCTGTTCGGGCAAGTGCTGCCCGTAATCGGCGCCGACCCGGCGGCCGACATGTTCCTGCTCGATATTCCAGTGGCGGGGCGCGGCTACGACGTGGCCTCGTTCGCGGCGGATGCGGCCGGCTTCGCGCAAACCGCCTCCAAACCGGTCGTGGTGGTGGCATGGCAGGACAACGTGGCCAGCGCGTTCCGCGCGCGCGGCCTGCCCGTTTACGCCGACGAGATCCAGGCGATGGATGCCTTGTCGGCGCTGTTGCGCCTGCGGCGGTTGCGCGAACGCGGCCGCATGGCGTCGCCGCCAGCATCGCAAGGCATTGTGGCGGCCGATCCGGCGCCCGACGCGGCCGGCGGCTTCCTGTCCGAGGCGGCCAGCCTTGCGCTGCTGGCCGATAACGGGCTGGCGGTGATCGAACACGCCGTCTGCCGCACGGCCGACGAGGCCATTGCCGCGTGGCGCCGCATCGGCGCGCCGGTGGCATTGAAGGCCTGCTCGGCGCAACTGCCGCACAAGTCCGAGCACGGGCTGGTGGCGCTGGGCCTGAACGACGAAGCCTCGCTGCGCACGGCTTTTGCCCATCAAGCCCAAACCTTGGGTAAGCTGGACGTGCGCGATGGCGCCTGGCTCGTCGCGCGGATGCAGCGCGGCCTGCAAGAATGCGCGCTGGGCGCGCGCGTTGATCCGGTGCTGGGGCCGGTCGTCATGATCGGCAGCGGCGGCAAATACGTCGAGGCGCTGCGCGACGTGGCTGTGCTGATGCCGCCGTTCGATGCCGCGCAGGTGATCGAGAAGCTGCGCGGCCTGCGCATCGGCACGCTGCTGCAAGGGGTGCGCGGCGATCCGCCGGCCGACGTGCAGGCCCTGGCGCAACAGGCGGTGGCGCTGGGCCGCTACGCCCTGGCGGCCGGTCCGCGCCTGGCGTCGGTCGACATCAACCCGGTGATGGTCGGCGCCGTGGGACAGGGCGCGGTGGCGGTGGATGCGCTGGTGGAACTCAACGCCGCGCGCCAGCCCGCCGCCAGCGAGGCGGCGTAATGCCGCCGGCACACAAACAAAGGAGACGCACCGATGTTTGAAGACCTGAAATCCAAGACCGCGCTGGTCACCGGCGCCTACAGCGGACTGGGCCGCCACTTCGCGCTGCGGCTGGCCGAGGCCGGCGCGCGCGTGGCGCTGTGCGGCCGCCGGACCGAACTGGGCGAAACCCTGGCAACGGAGATCCGCGCGCAGGGCGGCCAGGCCTGCGTCGCGGGCATGGATGTCACCCAACCCGACAGCGTGCTGGCGGCATTCACCCAGGTCGAGCAGGCGTTCGGCCCGGTCGACATCGTCGTCAACAACGCCGGCATCGCCATGACTCGCCCCGCGCTCGACATCAGCGAGGACGAGTGGACCGGCCTGATCGATGTCAACCTGAACGGCGCGTGGCGGGTGGCGCAGTGCGCCGCGCGCCACTTCCACGGCCACGGCCGGCCCGGCGCCATCATCAACATCGCCTCGATCCTGGGCCAGCGCGTGGCCTCGCACGTGGCCGCCTACACCGCCGCCAAGGCCGGCCTGCTGCACCTGACCCGCGCCCTGGCGCTGGAATGGGCGCGCCACGGCATCCGCGTGAACGCGCTGGCGCCCGGCTACATCGGCACCGACCTGAATCGCGACTTCTTCGCCACGCCCGCCGGCGAGGCCCTGGTCAAGCGCATCCCGCAGCGCCGCCTGGGCCGCCCGCAGGACCTGGACGGCCCCTTGCTGCTGCTGGCCTCCGATGCCTCCGCCTACATGACCGGCGCGGTCATCGACGTGGACGGCGGCCACCTGGCCAGCTCGCTCTGAACCCGCATCCCATCCGGAGACCCCGCCATGGATTTTTCGCTGCCCCCCGAACTCGAAGACTACCGCCAGCGCGTGCGCGCCTTCGTCGACCGCGAGCTGATTCCGCTGGAAGCCGACCGCGCCAACTACGACGACCACGAGAACATCGACGCAGCCCTGCTGGACCGCGTGCGCGCCAAGGCCCGCGAGGCCGGCCTGTGGGCCCTGCAGATGCCGCGCAAGCGCGGCGGCCAGGGCCTGCCGATGGTGGGCCTGGCCGCCTGCTACGAAGAGATGAACCGCTCCATCTTCGGCCCGGCCGCCTTCAACGCCGCCGCCCCCGACGACGGCAACATGCGCGTGCTGGCGCAGGTGGCGCGGCCCGACCAGCAGGACCGCTGGCTGCAACCCATCATCGACGGCAAGGTGCGCTCGTCCTTCGTGATGACCGAACCCAGCCCCGGCAGCGGCTCGGACCCGTCAATGATGCGCACCACCGCCACCCGCCAGGGCGACAAATGGCTGATCCATGGCCGCAAGTGGTTCATCACCGGCGCCGGCGCCGCGCAGCATTTCATCCTGATCGCGCGCACTTCGGACGACGCCCGCAAGGGCCTGTCGGCCTTCCTGTTCGACGCCGACCAGCCCGGCTGGCGCATTGTCCGCCGCATCCCCATCATGGGCCCGGAAGAACACGGCGGCCATTGCGAGCTGGAATTCGACGGCCTCGAAATCCCCGACGAGAACCGCCTGATGGAAGTGGGCGACGGCCTCAAGCTGACGCAGATCCGCCTGGGTCCGGCGCGCCTGACGCACTGCATGCGCTGGCTGGGCCTGGCGCGGCGCGCCATGGCAGTGGCGGTGGACTACGTCGGTGAACGCAGCAGCTTCGGCCAGAAGCTGGCCGACCGCGAGGGCGTGCAATGGCTGCTGGGCGACGCCGCCATGCAGATCGAAATCGGCCGCCTGCTCACCATGCGCGCCGCCGCGCGGCTGGATCAGGGCGACTTCGCGCGCAAGGAAATCTCCATGGCCAAGATCGTGGTGTCGGAAACCCTGCACAAGGTGGTCGACACCGCGCTGCAGTTGAACGGCGCGCGCGGCTATTCCAAAGACACGCCGCTGGAATGGATCTACCGCTACGCGCGCCAGGCGCGGCTGGTGGACGGCGCCTCC
Source organism: Achromobacter sp. SIMBA_011 (assembly GCF_046535435.1). Taxonomy (NCBI): domain Bacteria; kingdom Pseudomonadati; phylum Pseudomonadota; class Betaproteobacteria; order Burkholderiales; family Alcaligenaceae; genus Achromobacter; species Achromobacter sp. SIMBA_011. The sequence continues at coordinate 206,107 of NZ_JAWRWN010000001.1, forward strand.
GAAGTGCACAAGATGGTGCTGGCGCGTTACCTGATGGACCAGGGCGATGCGTTCTGGCAGTGGGACGACGCGGACGCGCCGCGCAAGGCGCTGGTATGAGCGCGCCCGATCACGCCACCAACGCCGCCCCCGATTGGCTGCCCGCGCTGGCCGCCTACCTGTCGGCGCAGGGCCTGGGCAACGCCAGCGGCCTGCGCGCGCGGGCATTGACGGGCGGCCAGTCCAATCCGACCTACCTGCTGGAAGATGACAGCGGCGCGCGCGTGCTGCGCAAGCAGCCGCCCGGCACGCTGCTGCCCTCGGCCCACGCCATCGACCGCGAGTACCGCGTCATGGCCGCGCTGGCCGGCACCGCCGTGCCCGTGCCGGCCATGCTGCACTACTGCGCCGATCCCGCCATCGTCGGCACGCCGTTCTACCTGATGAGCTATGCGCGCGGCCGCGTCTTCATGGACCCAGCGCTGCCGGGCCTGGCCCCCGCCGAGCGCGCCGCGTTGTATGCCGAGACCGGCCGCGTGCTGGCCGCGCTGCACGCGGTGGAACCGGCCGCCGTCGGGCTCGCGGACTACGGCAAGGCCGGCGACTACTTCGCGCGCCAGGTGGCGCGCTGGACCCGCCAGTACCGCGACACCGAAACCACGTCCATCCCCGCCATGGATGCGCTGATCGACTGGCTGCCGCAGCATCTGCCGCATGACGACCAGACCCGCCTGGTGCACGGCGACTACCGCATCGACAACCTGGTATTCGCGCCCGACGCACCGCGCGCCATCGCGCTGCTGGACTGGGAGCTGTCGACCCTGGGCCATCCGCTGGCGGACCTGGCCTATCACTGCATGTGCTGGCGCATCCCGCCGTCCCTGTGGCGCGGCATCGCCGGCCTGGACCTGGCGGCGCTGGGCATCCCCGACGAAGCGCAGTTCGTGCGCGCCTATTGCGAGACGCGCGGCATCGCGCCGCCGCCCAACTGGGATTTCTACCTGGCCTACAGCTTCTTTCGCATCGCCGCCATCCTGCAGGGCGTGTACGCGCGCGCCCGCGCCGGCAACGCCGCCGCCACCGATGCGCTGGAGATGGGCGCGCGCGTCGAACCGCTGGCCGCACTCGGCTGGCAGGCCGCGCAACGCGAATCCGCACGCCTGGCCACCGCAGGCCACTAGGAGCGCATCATGATCGCATCGCCATCCGCGTCCGACGACACACTGCCCCGCAACGCCGCCAACCACCAGCCCCTGACGCCGCTGGGCTTCCTGGCGTGGGCGGCGGCCGTCTACCCGGAACGCGCCGCGCTGCTGCACGGCAGCCATAGCCAGAGCTGGCGCGCCACCTACGACCGTTGCCGCCAGATGGCGGCGGCGCTGGCCGCCTGGGGCGTGCGCCGGGGCGACGTGGTGGCGGTCCTCGCGCCCAACACGCCGGCCCTGTACGAAGCGCACTTCGGCGTGCCGATGGCCGGCGCGGTGCTGAACGCGCTCAACACCCGGCTCGACGCGCGCACGCTGGCGTTCATTCTGCAACACGGCGGCGCCACCGCGCTGCTGTACGACAGCGAATACGCGCCGCTGGTGCGCGAGGTGCTGGGCCACCTGCGCACACCGCCGCGCACCGTGCGCATCGAAGACAGCGAATACACCGGCCCGCACGGCGACCTGGGCGATGCGGAGTACGAAGCCTGGCTCGCCGCGCAACCGGCCGACGCGCCCTGGGAAGGGCCGCGGGACGAATGGGACAACCTCTGCCTGAACTACACCTCGGGCACCACCGGCAACCCCAAGGGCGTGCTCTATCACCATCGCGGCGCCTACCTGAACGCCACCGGCAACGTGCTGGCCTGCGGCATGCCGCCGCACGCCGTCTACCTGTGGACGCTGCCCATGTTCCACTGCAACGGCTGGTGCTTCCCGTGGACCCTGGCGGCGCTGGCGGGCACCAACGTCTGCCTGCGGCGCGTGGAGCCGGCGGCCATCTTCGAGGCCATCCGCCGCCACCGGGTCGGCTTCTTCTGCGCCGCGCCGGTGGTGCTGAACATGCTGGTCAACGCCCCTGCCAACGTCCGCCACCGCGCCACGCATCGCGTGCAGGCCATGACCGGCGGCGCCGCGCCGCCCGCCGCCATCATCGAAGCGATGGAGCAACTGGGCGTGGGCGTCACCCACCTGTACGGCCTGACCGAAACCTACGGCCCGTCGATCAGCTGCGCCTGGCACGACGAATGGGACGACCGTCCCCTGGCCGAGCGCGCCGCGCTCAAGGCGCGCATCGGCGTGCGCAAGCTCAACGTCGAAGCGGTGCGGGTGATGGACGCCGCCATGCGGCCGGTGCCGGCCGACGGCGCCACGCTGGGCGAGATCATGCTGCGCGGCAATACGTTAATGAAGGGCTATCTGCACAACCCCGACGCCACTGCCGACGCCTTCGCCGGCGGCTGGTTCCATTCCGGCGACCTGGCCGTGGTGCATCCCGACGGCTACATCGAGATCAAGGACCGCGCCAAGGACATCATCATCTCGGGCGGCGAAAACATCTCGACCGTGGAAATCGAAAGCGTGCTGTACCGCCACCCGGACGTGCTGGAAGCCGCCGTGGTGGCGCGACCCGACGCGGTGTGGGGCGAAACGCCGTGCGCCTTCGTCACGCTGAAAGAGGGCGCGGTGTGCAGCGCCGATGACCTTATCGCCTACTGCCGCGAACACCTGGCGCGCTTCAAGACGCCGCGCACCGTGGTGTTCGGCGCCCTGCCCAAGACCTCCACCGGCAAGATCCAGAAGTTCGTGCTGCGCGAGCAGGCGGCGGCGCTGGATGACGGCGGGCCTCCCGCATGACGCACAGGGCCGGGCGGTTCACGCCCGCCCGGCGCGATAGCGGCTCGCCGGCGACGCGTCAGTCGCATTGATACGTGACGCGCGCCAGATCGAAGCGGCGCGCCGCGATATCCTGCTCGCGCATCAGCACGTAATAGGCGCCCGGCTGCGGAATGCCGGCGTGCGGGTCGGCGCCGATCTGCAACACCAGCCGCCAGTCCCTCGCTCCCGGCAACAGGGCCTGCGCGGCCTCGCTGCGCCAGACCGCGCTGCCGCCGCAATCCAGGCCGTGCGACACCAGTTGGCAAGTGGCCTGCATGCCATTCTGCAACGACTGTGGATAGCCGCCGAGCTGATGGTTGTCGCGGCCATCCATGTCCGGCGTGCCAAACCGCGACCGCCAATCCTGGTAGTTTTCGTAGGCCTCGTCGTCCTCCAGGGCAAACGCATCCCAGCCCGCGTCATCGACACCGATCGGCGTCAGCACCGTGCGGGCCGAGACCGGCGCCGCGCGGAACACGCAGGTCCATTCATCGTCCGACAGCGAGGCCAGCGCATGCGGCACCGGCGCCCGTTCCAGTCCCGCCGCGGGCGTGGTGTCCCACAGCACGCGCCAACCCACCGAAGCCGCCGGAGTGAAGCTCTCGGCCTGTTCCAGGAAATCGTAGAACACCAGCAGCCGGCCCTCGCGCGGCAGCGCGGCGTCGAATCCCGCTTCCCGCGACAACGCGGCCAGATCGAACTGCCCAAGGAACGTCAGCGGAAACGCCGTTTCCACCGCATCCGCCCGGGCGCGGGCATCCGCGCTGAAACGCTCGCCTTGCGCCGGCGTCATCCACGATCCTTTTTTCTTCGAATCCGCCAGCAGGCGCTCGGCCTCCTTGCGATGGCCGGCGGCGCGCCCATTCGCGTCTGGATAGGCCGGCCGCGTCGGCCAGGCCATGCCACGCGGCAGGTCCGGGCGCCCGCCGATCTTGCTGGCGCCCAGGGGGATCGCGTCCTCCTCGCGGGCGGTGGTCGCCAGCACCAGCGCGGGACGCGCCTGTTCCAGCAGTCGGGAGATCACGCTGGCTGGCAGATCGGTGGCGTCGAGCGAACGGCGCAGGGCGTCCTGGTCCGAAGGCAACGGGGTGAAGTCCATGACGGCAATCCTCCTGGGGCGCGGCGCGCTGGCGAAAGTGGGGCGGGCGTCGCCGCCGAATGCGCCATTCTAGGACGGCGCCATGACGTACCCCGCGATGCCGTCCCACAGCAGCTTCACCGCCGTCACCACCAGCAGCCCGTAGCAGAGCCGGTACATCTGCGCCTGGTTCAAGCGGTGATGCAGCCGCCACCCCGCCCAGACCCCCACGAACGCCGCCGGCAGGCTCATGGCCACCAAGCTCCAGTAGCCGCGCGACAGGTCCGCCACCGCCAGCCACGGGCCGGCCTTGAGCAGATTGCCGATGGTGAAGAACATGCTGGTGGTGCCGCCATAGACTTCCTTGGACAGGCCCAGCGGCAACAGATACATGGCCAGCGGCGGCCCGCCCGAGTGCGCCACCATCGTCGTGATGCCGGACGCGCCGCCCGCCAGCAAGGCCTTGCCGCTGGAACGCGGCCGCGCCGTCACCGATGCGCCGCCGCGCCACCACAGCCAGGCGAACAGCAACGTCGTCACGGCCATCAGCACCTCGACGAAATGGCGGTCGACCTGCCGCAGCACCACATAGCCCGCGGCGACGCCCGCCAGCAATCCCGGCACCAGCCACGCCAGGTCCGGCCGCGACCAGGTGCGCGGCTTCCAGTAGCGCAGGGCGAACAGATCCATCGCCACGAACACCGGCGCCAGCACGCTGCCGGCCGTGATCGGGTCCATCACCAGCGCCATCAGCGGAATGCCGATGATGGCGAACCCGCCGCCAAACGCCCCCTTCATGAAACCGATCACCCCGACGGCAAGCAGCGACATCGCAACAACGTAGAAATTCAGATCCATGGCCCGGCAAGACAGAAGCAGACATTGAAAAACGCCGCCGCGCGGCGTTGTGTGACGCCATCCTAGGCCGGATAATCTGCCCATCAAAATAATCGTCCTGGATACGCTTTCGCCATGCCCGCGTCGCGCTACAAGCAGTTGGTGGATCAACTGGCGGCCGACATCCGCGGCGGCCGCCTGCCGCCCGGCACGCGCCTGCCCACGCACCGCGAACTGGCGGCGCGCGAAGGCCTGGCGCTGATGACGGCCACCCGCGTCTACGCCGAGCTGCAGACCATGGGCCTGGTCAGCGGCGAATCCGGCCGCGGCACCTTCGTCAAAGAGGCGCTGCCGCGCGGCCACGGCATCGACCTGCGCGCCTGGAACGACGACACCACCGAACTGACCTTCAATTCGCCGACCCTGCCGGGCCAGGCCGCGCTGTACCGCAGCGCCTTGCGCCGACTGGCCGCCAAAGGCGACGCCGATGCCTTGCTGCGCTACCGCCCGCATGGCGGCAGCGCCCCCGAACGCGCCGCCGCCGCCGCGCACCTGGCCCATCGGGGCCTTACGGCAAGCGCCGCCTCGACCCTGCTCGTCAGCGGCGCGCAGCACGGCCTGACCATCGCCGCCATGGCGCTGTTCGAACCGGGCGACGTGGTGGCCGTGGACGCGCTGACCTACCCCGGCTTCAAGCTGGCGGCGGAATTCTCGCGGCTGGAACTGGCGCCCGTGCCCGCCGCCGACGACGGCATGGACCTGGATGCGCTGGCCGACCTCTGCCGCCGGCGCCGCGTCCGCGCGGTCTACGCCATGCCGACGCTGCACAACCCGCTCGGCTGGGTCGCCGGCCTGGCCTGGCGCGAGAACCTGGTGGACCTGGCGCGCCGCCACGGCCTGATGCTGATCGAGGACGGCGCCTACGCCTTCCTCGCCGCGCAAGCGCCACCGCCGCTGGCGGCCCTCGCGCCCGAGGCGACGCTCTACGTATCCAGCCTGTCCAAGAGCGTCGCCACCGGCCTGCGCGTCGGCTCGGTCAGCGCGCCGCCAGCCTGGATTCCCAAGCTGGAACGCGCCATCCGCGCCACCACCTGGAACACGCCCGCCACCCTCACGGCCATCGTCCAGGGCTGGTTCGAAGACGGCACCGTGCGGCGGCTCGAGACCGAGAAGCGCCGCGATGCCGCGCAGCGCCAACGCATCGCCGCGCAGATCCTGGGGCCGCTGCATCCGGTCGCCCATCCCTCGTCATACTTCGTCTGGCTGCCGCTGGCGCCGGAAGTGCGCGCCGATGCCATCGCCATGGCGCTGATGCGCGAACGCATCGCCGTCTCCACGGCTCATCCCTTCGCCGTCTCACACGTGCCGCACGCGATCCGGCTGGCGCTGGGCTCGGTGGACCTGGACGCCTTGCGGCGCGCATTGGAAGCGGTAGCGCGGGTGGTGGCGGACCGGACGGACAGGTAGGGGGGGGGAAGGCCTCCGCAACGCGCAAGGGCGATTCGCCATCCCCGGCGGGAACGCCAGGCGGCCGCCTTGCCGGATGCGCCCACTGTTGCTTTTCCGCCCGTGCCATCGACGCGCCTGCGCGCAGGCCTTGCAGTCGGACACAATTGGCAAATTGCTGTCCGACGCCAGCCCCGGCCGGCCACTAAGATGGCGCCGCATCATGCGCCACGTGCGCTTACCGAAGACCGATGAGAACAAGTCCGACATGAAAACGCGTCTGAACGTCTGCCCGTCCCCCCGCCCGCTGCTGCGCGCCACGCTCGCCGGCCTGTTTGCCGCCACGCTGGCCGCGTTCGCCAGCCCGGGCGCCCTGGCGGCCCACGCCGCCGAGCCGGCCGCTCCCAAGCCCGCCGCCGCCCAGGCCACCGCCGTCACCCCGCCCGATGCCCCCACGGTGATGTACGCCATCTACCAGATCGACGGCAAGGGCGCCGACTCGTACGAAGTCGCCAACGGCAGCGTCGCCACCTACTGGTTCGGCCACGCCTTCGAACTGAACGGCACGCAATACTTCACCGGCTTCACCTGGGACACCCGCGAAAAATACGGCAAGCCCGGCGAAGACGAAGCCGGCCCCGAGACCCAGGTCAACCTGGCCGAAGCCACCTTTACCCTGACCGGCTCCACCGCCGAACGCCCCTGGAAGTTCCGCGGCATGGAGCACACCATCGGCATGTTCGGCGCCTACGAACGGGCTGAAGCCGTCGACACTAGCCGCAAGCCGCTCGACTACCGCACCCCGGAAGGCAAGCTGCTGCTGGCCGTGCCGACCCAGGGCTTTGACAACGGCACCAGCTTCGAAGGCTACGCCCTGTTCGTCTTCAATCCCGGCCCGCGCGACGAGCTCAAGGACAAGGTCTGGACCTACCTGGGCAGCATTCTCACCGGCGACGACAACAGCGCCGCCTGCGCCGACGGCGACGTCATGCCCTGCGTCGCCAAGACCGGCAAGCTGACCTTCACCGCGCAGAACGGCAGCGACATGCCGCGCCTGACCGTCACCCCCAGCGGCACCGAAATCTCCGGCCCGGGCAAGACCCGCAAACTGGGCCCCGCCGACGCGGTCAGCTACGTCTACGACGAAGCCGGCAAGAAGTACACCGAGAAGTAAACGATGACGCGGCAGGCGCGCCGGCCCGCGCCGCCGCCCCGCCCAACCCGTCCCGCGACTGCCGCTACACTGACAGGTCATGCAGACCCTCTTCACGGAGCGAACCATGACCTCCCAGCCCCTGGCCATCACCCCGGCGCGCAGCGCCCTGCTGGTCATGCACTACCAGACCGACATCATGGACCTGTTCCCGTCGGTCGCCCCCACGCTGCTGGCCAACACGCGGCAGCTATGCGATGCCGCCCGCCGCGCCGGTGTGAGCGTCTACTTCGCCAAGATCCATTTCAGTCCCGGCTACCCGGAAGTCAGCCCGCTCAACAAAAACGGGCAGGGCATCCGGCAGTTGGGCCGCTTCGTGCATGACCGCGTCTCGCCCGAACTCGGCCGGCGCGACGACGAACCCATCATCCTGGCCCACCGCGCCAGTGTGTTCTTCGGCACCGACCTGCAACCGCGGCTGTCGGCCCAGGGCATCGACACCCTGATCATGGTGGGCGTCGCGTCCACCGGCGTCATGCTGTCGTCCATCGCCCACGCCAGCGACGCCGACTACCGCCTCCTGACCGTCAAGGACTGTTGCTACGACCCCGACCCGGTCGTGCACGACCACCTGTTCGCGACCGCTTTCGAGTCCCGCACGACCGTGCTGTCGCTGGACGCCGCCCTGTCCCTGCTGGGCGGCCTATCGAACCAATGAGTTGACCCATGCGTACCCTGATCATTGCCTCCCTTGCCATCGCCCTGAATTTTTCCCACGCCGCCGTGGCGCAAGCCGAACAAGGCTGCCCCGACGGCTACGCGCCCAGCGTCGGCACGCCCGGCCAGCAATGCGTGCCGATCCCCGTGGAGATCGCGCCCGCCGCGGGCGGCGCGTCCACCCCTGTATCGCGCGACGCCCAGCGCTGGGGCGCCGTGGCCTATGACGCGCTCTCCGGCGCGATCGGCATCTCGGCCGACCGGGCCAGCAAAGCCAAGGCCGAAAAAGACGCGCTGGGCCAATGCGCCACCAAGGGCGGCGCGCGCTGCGTCATCAACACCACCTATCACGACCAGTGCGTGGCCGTGGCCTACGGCCCGTCGCCCCAAGGCAGCGGCGTGCTGGTCAATTCCGCCACCGCCGCCAGCGAGGAACTGGCCCGCATGCGCGCCCTGGAAAGCTGCGAGAAAGGCGCTGGCGCCAGTTGCCAGGCTTTCTACACCGGTTGCAGCCTGCCCCCGCCGGCTCAATAATCGGCGTCTCGCCGGCCCGCATCCCTCGAAGGACCTTCCATGCTCGACCCCGCCACCCTCGTCCTCTTTGGCGGCGCCTGCGTCGCGCTGGCCATGACGCCCGGCCCCGACATGCTGCTGATCGCCTCTCGCAGCGCCGCGCAGGGCAGGGCCGCCGGCTTCGCCTCGCTGGCCGGCATCCAGGCCGGCACCTACTGCCACGCGCTGCTGGCGGCCTTCGGCCTGTCGCAGCTATTCGTGGCGGTGCCCATGGCCTACGACGCGGTGCGCTTCGCCGGCGCGCTCTACCTGCTGTACCTGGCCGTGCGCGCGTTCCGCTCGCGCCCCGTGTCGCACGTGCCCGATGCCGCCCGGGCCCGCTCGCCCGTGCGCGAAGTCTTCCTGCAAGGCCTGCTGACCAACCTGCTCAACCCCAAGATGGCGCTGTTCGTGCTGGCGCTGTTCCCGCAGTTCGTGCGCCCGCAGGACGGCTCGGTGGCCCTGCAGATCCTGGTGCTGGCCACCATCCTCAACGTCATCGGCCTGTTCATCAACGGCGCCGTCATCCTGGCCGCTCACCAGCTCAGCCGGCGCTGGGCCGGCCGCCAACGCCTGTCGCGCTGGCCGCAGTACGTGCTGGGATCGGTGTTCCTGGCGCTGGCGCTGCGCCTGGCCACCGCCAGCCGCAACTGACACGCACGCTCCATGCAAAAGATCGAAGGCCACGAATTCCGCATGGCCCTGGACAAGGGCAACGCGCACTTCCACGACCTGCACTTGCACAACTGCGCCTTCGACAACTGCGGCCTATCCATGGTCAAGTATCCGCAACGCATGTCGCGCGTGCGGAACGTAACGCTGTCGCAATGCCGCGTCGTGAATTCAGAGATCAAGCCGTGCGTGTTCGAGGACGTGGTGGTCGAAGACCTGTCCACCAACCCCATCCTGCTAGTGTGGGCCGCCTTCTTTCGCCGGGTCACGTTGAAGGGCAAGATCGGCAAGATCAACTTGAACCTGACGCCCGAAGCCTTCTGCACGGACGCGGATCGCCTGCGGCAATTCGAGACCGCCCGCGCCGCGTTCTATGCCGAAACCGACTGGGCGCTGGACATCAGCGACGCCAGGCTGCTGGGGCTGCGCTGCGAAGGCGTGCCGCTGCACCTGATCCGGCGCGACCCGCAAACGCAGGTGATCCTGGACAAGCGCGGGCGCTATCGTGGGCAGCAGGTGTTGGATGCGAGCTTCGCCAAGGCCTTTCCCGTTGCCGACAGTGTGCTGCGCGGCTTCGACGAATCCGACCGGCCGGCCATGCTGCTGGCCGCATCAATGGGTGCGCCGAAGAAGCGGCGTGACGAGGAACTGGGCGCGATCGCGGAGTTGCGCACGCTGGGATTTCTGGAAGATTGAAGCGCGTGCCGCGTCAGCGCCATAGCCAGTAGCCGACTGCCAGCACCACCGCCACCCACAACACCACGATCACCACCGCGCCCACCCGGCTGCGCGGCTTATCGCGCTTGGCCTGGATCCACGCGTCCGCCTGGTTGCGGCATTCCCGCAGCACATCTGGCGGCAACAACTTGATGGCCAGCCAGATCAGGCCCGGCAGCAACAGCACGTCATCCAGATAGCCCAGCACCGGGATGAAGTCGGGAATCAGGTCGATCGGGCTCAGCGCGTAGGCCACCACGAACAGGCCCAGCGCCTTGGCGTGCCACGGCGTGCGGGGGTGCTTGCCGGCGAACCAGAGGGTCAGGCCATCGCGCTTGATGCGCCGGGCCCAGGTTTTGAGGCGGTCGCGGGTTGACATGGGATGGGCTCTGCGGCTCGGGGAACGGCGATGAATTCCAGGTTGATAACCCGAAGGATAAAACCACAGTCGGGCGATCCATATAGGCTGGCGTTTGTGCAGGGGGTCTGATCTACATCCGTGGCAAATCAGACCGGTGGCTATGTGGGATGAGCAACCCTGGTGCTACCTTCAATCGACTGCAAAAGTCGGTTGCAGCGTTTGTGGCCGACGATAGACGACCACCATGCCAGACCAATCCCTCTTTATTGAACCGGCAAACGACCCACGCGACATCGTGGAATTATTGGCCAAATGGCGACAGGACGAACCGCTTGGGGCGGAAGACCAATTTCCAGACGTCGCCGACGCGCCGCTCAAATCGGAAGACGTCCTGTGAACAGTTATCTGCTGGACACCGACAATCAGTGCGCTGCTGCGTGATCCCAACGGCCCGGCGGCCCGCCACATCGAACGGGTAGGCCCAAAGGTGATCTTCACCAGTGCCGTCGTCGCGGCGGAACTGCGCTACGGCTGCGCCAAAGGGGTCGGCGAAGCTGCAAGCGAAAGTCGCAAGCCTGCTGGGCGCGCTCCCTGTACTGCCCGTGGATGTGCCCGTCGACATTAAGTACGGCAGCCTGCGCGCTGAACTGGAAGCCGCTGGCGGGCCGATTGGCGCAAACGATCTGTGGATAGGCGCGCACGCTTGCACGCTCGGGCTGACGCTAGTGACGGGTAATACCCGGGAATTCGAACGTATCCCCGGACTCGCCGTGGAAAACTGGCTGGCTTGAATCGAGCACATCGTCTCGTTCTTTTACAGCATCGAGACCACGCGTTCCCATACCGCCAATCTGCAATAGCTCCATTCGACGGAGCCACTTCGGCCGTATTCAAGGCTAGATCACCCCTCCACCAGCCTTGGAGGCGTTGAGGGTCGATCTGCCCAACTGCTCCCCCCATTGGCAATCCTCAGACATCAGTTTCTTTCGCCGGTCCTTGAAATAACGGAGCGCGTGGGCCGCTTGGCTCATTCATCGCTTTCTGGCCAAACTTCAGCTTCGCGTTCTATGGCGTATCAGAATTGTCAACGCCATACCTTGACTGCACCTTGGGGCGATCAGCAGATGGCTTGATGCATAGCATCGACGCCTTCGCTGCATACATTCCTAAAGCTCCGATTACCACGCCGACCAATGCCAAGATGTAAACATTAAACTTCAGTCCAAGCAGGATCAAGGCAACCCCGACGCACATTAGCAACCTGCGAACCAGCGCTTGAAATTCCCTTCAGCAATGATCAAATTATAAAACTCCACCTTACTTCCCCCGAACTCCATTCGAATAGCCTTTACGCGCCAACGCACAATAACGACCCTTGCAATCGGCGCTTTTGACGTCAAATGATTCAATGCCTCTCATTATCTTTGACTGTTTTATCCATTCGCTCTTTCTTTCTGGCCTTCAGCCACCCTGGTGGATAAGGCGCACGATCGAAGGGACGGATATTCAACTGAGCCGCCCGTGCCGAGTACCCACCAACCGACGCAAATACAAGGCCTAAATAAAAAATCCAACCCGTATTCCAGATCTTGATATCAAAAAAATTACGGCCACCCCAATAATTAACAAAGAGTAGCGGCAAACAGGGGCCACATTACCCTCTTTCACTAAAATTCGATAAACCACATCAACAATCGAATTCGTTTTAATCTGCATATCTAGCCTTCAGATATTCACCAAGCTCGTTGAATAGAATGCCCCCATCCGGAACAACTGCACCAGCCCTTTCACAGCTAGGACAACTCCGCCACCAACCACGTAGGCGCCGTTCCGACTGCTGCCTGAACGTCGATTCACCTCGATCTAGAGTCTCCTTGAATACCGCTCTTCTAGTCTTTCAGCAGATCTGAGAACACCATTCCCTTCATCAGGAAAGAAGGCTGAATAAATATCAGCAGCAATTTTCATAAGAGATACGTAGTCAGACACGGAAATACTGGAGGTTTCCATTTCGCCCAAGAAAAAGCTAACCTCGTTGAAACTCTCCGGATCGTCCCAGTTCTGATCAAGAGAATAGGAAAAACCTTCGCTCACAGTGAAGCCGAATCCGTGCGAGGCGTCATAGATAAACGCAGGAAAATTAATTTTCTCTGTAACTATAGAAGCCTCTAGCAACGCGTAAAGGTCTTCAGAATCAAGACCAGTGGAAATAAGTGCCTTCTTGAGCGCATCAAGCCAGGGCGCGTCGACCATCTTTTCTCCAACCGCAGCTTCCGAATCGACGGATGACTTCATTACAACCCTCCAATCGGTTGAACATAATCATCCGGGAAATGGCGGAAGATATATCAATCTTCATCCGCCGACCGCTTATTCCGCCTCGACTTTAGCCATCCTCGCGGATAGGGTGCAGAAGAAAAGGGACGAATCTTCAATTGGGCCGCCCGAGCGGAATACCCGCCCACCAAGGCAACAGCAAAGCCGACATACCAAATCCAGCCAGTATTCCAAAGTTTTATATCTGCAAAAAAAAGAGCGCCACCACATATTGCAAATAAATATCTACATACGGGCACAAGGTTGTCATCACGTATAAAAATACGACGCATAATTTCTGTAAATTTATCCATAGCTTAATTGGTATATTTGAATTTTGGGCATTCACCAATTCGCAGGAGACAATGACATGACTTGAATTTAAATGCGGCGAAGCATCGAGAAGCAAAGCTATAGCTCGTCCGAATTTGAGCATCAATCACATACGGATCCTGGGTATTCCATGAATATGGAATATGTCGCAAATCCATTATTTTCTGGCGCCTTAATTTCGTACTGCTCCCGCCCTCGACAAAATATATTTCTCCCTGGCATGGAGATATAAACCGCGCCTATGCTTTCAAAAATTCCCTCATTTCTTGCTCTGACATTCGCAGACCAGCCAGATGCCGAAAACTCCAAAAATATTTGCACCACCGCCCCAGGTTTAACAAATCTATCTTCTGACAAAACCGCCCCATTTTCTAGTTTCACCAAGTTAACTAGATCACTCATTTTTTCCGAGATACCGACGACGTCTCTGGGGATTCTAAAGATCATATAGATCATCGACATCGACCAAAAAAAGATCCAGAAAAAAACCAATCCGCGCGATATTTTTATTTTCATTAGATTTCTACTCCAAGAACGGCAACCGAACACCCGTGTCATTTCCGTATCCGACACCAGCACCCAGCCCAGGAGTTCCAACCCCCATTTCGACGGATGTAGCGCCCCCAATCGAGCGATTCAGTCCGACACAAAGGCCTGCGCAATAGGAACCTTGAACACTAGCACCTTTTAAATAACGATTAACTATATCGGCTCGTTCACGAGCGATTAGTTTTCTGTTCTCTGCTATAGAGCCAAACATCAAGTTTGCACCGGCAGACACTGGCACGGTTCCACTACCTGCAAAGTAAATTTTCCCGTCATATAAATTTATCGTTATTGAAGTAGCCAACCCAAGCGCAGCGATTTGCGCGGTCATGTAATCAGGACGGCTGTACTCATTGCCGGGTCGGCCATATGGAATTCCAGCTTGGCAATCACAGTTACCATTGCCACATTGCGGCGCTTTAGAAGCCCCAATGTATTCACCTTGCCAAGCCAATTTTCCATAAGGGGACGACATTCCAGAAAGCGCTTTGACCGAATCGGAAAAGCTCGTATACCCAGAATAACTAAAATCTCCCAGTGCCTGCATTGATTTTACCCATGCATGCTCTTGTGAATATTTCATAATTTCCGCCTCACTAACATAATTTTGATTGAACAGCGGACTGCCCTCTGGAAATTCGGCCCAACATTTGACCTCATAGCAAGCGGCCTTTATTAAACGCTGCTCCTTGGACGAATCACCATTTGCCTCAATTTTTATTCTCTCCAGTTCAGACACATGGAGTTGACGGTTAAAGCTATCAGCTACAGCGGCCCCTCCAGCACCACTTAATCCGCCCATAACACCTCCAGCGGCGCTGGCGACCACGCTTGTTATTATCTTGGCAACCTGATTGCGCGTTTCCACCGGAAGGCCAGCGACAGCGCGTGCGATTTCATCCCTGACCAAATCACTCGCAAGATCGCCCGCCATAGTTCCTGCTATGGCACCAGCAGCATTCGCTCCTCCCAAAGCGGCTCCAACCCCTGCCACGGCGGCGTGCAACGCTATCGCCCCTTTTTTTCCCTCGCCCCAGACCTCTGGATCCTTCTTCGCCAGATCTTTTAATACATCCCCCGCAATCTGCATCCCCAGCTGCCCAAACGCCTGCTGGAACTCCAGTTGCTCGCGGACCTTGTCCTTGTCGAAGATCTTCCCAATACTGCCGTTCGCCCCGGCCGTATCCCGGCTCAGCCCGGCCCTGCTATCGCGCCCCGTCCTCGCGTCCGAACGCACCGCCAGCGTGCCAGTCGACACCGCCGCGCGGGTCGTGCCCGTTTCGCTGCCGCTGGTGCTGGCGAAGCTCAACCCCGATGGCCCGGCGCCCAGCGCGGCGCCTTTGTTTGGCTTGTCGAACGCGCCAGACATGCCCAGGTTGATGCCGACCGTGGTCGACTTGTATTGCGCCGTGTTGTGGATATCGCGGAATCCCAGCGTCTCGGTGGACAGCCGGTTTGTCGCCGCATCGGCGTCGCTGGCGATGACCGCGCCATCCAATCGCGTGTGCTTGCCCACGTGGATGTCGTAACCGCCCGCGCCCGCATACAGCCCCGTCTGTTCGACGACGCTGTCGTAGTTGGACTTGGTCTTGCCGATACTCGCGCCCAGATAGGCACTGCCTGTCATCGAACCAAAGCTGAAGCTCCCTCCGGCATTGACCTGCTTTTGCCTGGCGTCGTAGCGGTCTGAATCCTGCTGGCTCGCCAGCGTCAGGTTGCGGCCGATATCGGCGCGGATGCGGTCGGCCCGCGCCTGGGCGCCCTCCAGCAGGGTGTCGCGCCCGGAAAGCAGCGCGAGGTTGTCTCGCGCGCTGACCTGCGTCTCGCGATGGGTCGTGCCGTTGCCGTGGGCCTTGCCACTGCCCACGTAGCCGCTGGCAAAGATGTTGATGCCGCCGCCGCTACCGCTATCGGACACGCCGATGCCGACGCCGACCTTCCAGCCGCTGTTCTTGCTGGTGGAGACTTCGGTGGCGGTCTCGGCCTGGCTTTGCAGCATCAAGTCATTGGTGGCCGCCAGCAGGACGTTCCTGCCGGTCAGATCGCTGCCGATAAGGGACACGTTGCCCGTGCCGGCGGCGTCTTTTTCGCCCGGGGCCATGAGGGAAAGATCGCCCCCGGCCATGACGGACGAGGCAAAGGCGGTGTCCTGGGTGCGCCGGGTTTCACTGACGGACTTGCTGGCGCCCAGGCTGATCTGGATCTGGGCGCTGGCGGCTTCCTTCCGCGCCGCCGTTGCGTTGTCGGCCTTCGCCGCGTCCATCATCCGATTGGCCTGCACGGCCTGATAGGCCGCCTGCCCGACCTTGACGGCGGCCAGGCGGCCATCCTTGGCCTCGCCGGCTTGCTGCAAGGTTCCCTGGACCTGCTGGGCCGCGCCCAGCATGCCGCCAGCCACGCCGATGGTCAGGCCGGACTGCTTGAGCTCGTGGTATTCGTGTTGCCGCGCGTCGCCGACACCGGCGAGGATCGCCACGTTGCTGCCGGCCACGGAAATGTTGCCATCCTGGGCCAGCAGGTTGCTGGCCATGACATTGACATTGCGTCCCGCATCGATACCGAGGTTGCCCCCCGCGCTGCCCACCGTGCTGGCCGAATAGCCCCCGCTGGCGCCGCGCATCCAATCGGTGCGCTGTTGCGTGCTGTAGCCGATGCTGAATCCGCCGCCGCCACCGAAGCCCGACCGCTTGACCTTTTCGTACTGGTAGTCCTTGTAGGTTTCACTCTTGGCCAGAACCTGCAAGTCCCTATCCAAGGCAATGTGCACGTCACGGTCGCCAACGACGTTCGAGCCGATGAGGTTCGCGTCGCGGCCAGCCACCAATACCGCCGTTTCGCCAGTAAAGGTGGCGGCCTGCGCCAGTATCTGGTCCACCGACTGAATCTTGTGGGTGGACTTGGATCGCAGAAAGCCGCGCTCCTTGTTATGGCTTTCGGCATACGCGTACAGCGTCCGCTCGCCAGCGGTTATCTGGATGTCACGGCCCGCATCGACGGCCAGTTGCTTGCCCGCGGTGACGTCCGCCGCGCGCGCAATGACGTCTTGACCGGCAACCAACGCCAGGTTGCCACCCGCGGCGATTGTCGTGCCGGTCTGCTCACTGCTACGAAACTCGTAGCGATTGCGCGCGTCCCGCACATTGGTTTCGCCATGGCTTTGGGTGAGGGCGGTCAGCGACAGGTCGCGTCCGGCCTGCAGGCGCGCGTCGTCCTGGACGGCTAGCTGCGCCGCCGTCAAGGCAAGGTCGCGCCCGGCCCGCATGTCCAGACTGCCTGCGTCAATACGCGCGATGCCGGTCAGGTACGAGCCCCAGGTCGTGCCGTGGTTCTCCTTGGCGGCGGTCGATGTCAGGCGTATATCGCGGCCGGCCAAGAGCGCAACCGTCTTGCCCACGATCCTGGATACCTGGTTGGTGAGGTCCTCGCGCGCGGCCAGATCGATCCGCCCGCCCTGGATGCGCCCGCCCGCCTGGTTGACGATATTGGCCGCGCCCATCACGAGCGCCACGCGCGCGCCCAGGGTGCCGCTGTTGGCGATATCGCCTTGGGCCGCGAGTTCGACATTGCGTCCGGTCATCAACGTGCCGTCGCCTTTCAAATCGTCCGGCCGCACCAGCAGATAGACCCTCGGGACAAGCACGCTCCCGATGCTGCCATCGGCCAGTGTGATCGACTCCTCCTCCAGCCAGACGAGATCAGTGGTCAGCAGGCGCTGCTGCGCCTCGCTCAGCGCCACCCCGATCTTCAGGCCATTGCGCTGGGCGAAGCGCGCGCCTTCGGCCATGAGCGCCTTGTATTGCGCGTCGTAATCGCTGTAGTTCTCCAGGAAGCGCTGCCCCGAGGAAGCCAGGATCTGGTCAGACACGAGCTTCTGTTCGTAGACCCCGTCACCCAGGCGTCTGGGCTGGCCCGTGGGCGTCAGGAATCCGGCGCTTGCGGGAAACAGGGCGTCCCAATCCGGCGGGCGCGCGTCGGACGACGCTTTGCCTGTCGTCGCAGCGCCAATAGTGGTGTCCGGCGCCGCGCCGGGCTGGCGCAACAAGTCCAGCAGGTAATCGCTGGACACGAACGGACGCTGGCCAACGAAACGCGGGTCGGTAGCCACGATGTACGGCGCATCCGGCTTGCCGTTGACGGCAAAGAGCTGGCTGTCGGGAATACTCGCGGGATTGGCAACAACGCGCACCGTGTTGCCACCGGGCAGGTCCACACTGGCCACCTGCACGGGGCCGGGTGCGGGGATGCCGCTGGCCCCCGGCGTCTTGCCGCTCAGTGACACCACTGCGTTGCCGCCTGCGGCGCCCACCGGCAATTCGATGCTCTCTTCGCTTGCGGTGCGCCGGTAACGCGATTGGTTTTCTTTGCGGTGGTTCTTTCTGCCCGGATAGGTATGGGTTTGCGTGCCCTCGCGCGTCGTGATGCGGACCCCGCCGGCTCCTATATTCTGGATCGCCGGACCTTGCACGGACAGTGCGCCGCCCGCCGCAATCTGGCTTTTATCGTTGACGACAGTGCCGGCCAGTGTCATGGCGCCGCCGGCCAGGATCTTGCCGGGATCGGAGCTCAGCGTCCGCGTTTCGGTGACCGTTTCATCCAGGTAGTAGTAGGTAAAGTCATCGACCAGATGGCGCTGGAAGTCCGCATTGAATGCGTTGATGCGGGTATTCAGTTCGAGGAAGGGCGCCTGGTAAGCGGCGAACGCGCGCTTGTAGGCCTCCCGGCTGGCGTTCTCCTCGGCAATGCATCGGCCATCGCGTCCGCAGTAGCGCGGCGTCCACTGCGGCGCCGGGCCTGTCGGCGGCTTCACGTCGAAAACCTGCCAGATCTTCGCATCCACGCGGTAGGCGTAGGACGGCCCCGAGCTCCCGAACCTACCGCTCCCGAATTTCTTGGGCCGGGAACACTTCGGGCCGCTCCCCTCCAGGGCGCAGCGGTCCAATTGGGGAACCCGGATAGGCGTGACCGGAATATGCCCGTGCTTGTTGCGAATACCTGGCGTGTAATCGAACTGCGGCCCGTAGCGCGATGCCGGATATTGGTCGGACGGCAGCAGCAGCATGCGCTCGGCGTCGTCGTCCATGAAGCTTCGGGGATCCTGACTGCACAGCTTGGTGACCGAGTCGCAGACCCAGTTGTCCGCCATGTCGTACATGACGCCGGAATTCCATGGCTTGGCATAGACCTTTTTCTGCTCGGCCACCTTCACCATGCCGCTGGTGTACTGGGTGTTCTGGTTATCGATCCGCGCCGCGCAGATGTGCGCATCGCCGGCAGCCTCGATGGTGGCCGAGGCGTTCAAGAGCGAGGCGGCCTGATCGATAGCCGCGCCGTGCGTATCCAGCGCGCCGCCGATGCGCAGGTCGGCGCCCGAGTAAATCAGAGCATGGTCGCGGTTGGTCAGCGATGCCACTCCGAGATTCATGTTCCCGCGCGAGGCGATGACGGCGCCGCCGCCCGCCCCGGCGCCATTGACCAGCGTGCCCGCCTGGATGGACAACGTGTCGCCATAGATCCGGCCGGTGTTCTCCAAGCGATCCGCGGCGATGCGCGTCGAGCCGCCGTCGATAAGACCCGAGTTGGTCAAGCCGCGCGCGACCGTGATGGCATTGGCGCCGCCGGCCAACAGTTCGCCCGAGGCCTGATTGTTCAGCGAGTCCGCCGTGATGGTCAGATCGCGGATGGCGCTGATACGGGCGCGGTTGTCCATGTCGCCGCCCACGGACAGCGCAAGATCGCGGCCGCTGGCGATGTCGCCTTCCTGGTTCAGGGAGCCGGCGTATTGGAACGACAGATCGCCCGCCGACTGCAACGTCCCCAATCCTTGCAGAACCTGCGTGACGACCGTCAGGCGCTTGTCCGCCAGCAGGTTGCCACCGGCGTTGTCCAGCCGGTCGGCCAGGATTCGCGCATTGCCCTGGGAGGCGATTTCGCCGCCGGTGTTGTCCAGGTCCTGGGTGGACAGCGTCAGATCTTCGCGCGCTTGCACGGACCCCGTCTGGTTACCCACCCGGTCCGCCAGAATGTCGAGCACCTTGCCCAGCACGCCCTTGGGGGGATCGCCAGCCGCGGTCAACGTGCCGCCGTTATCGAGGCTGGCCGCGCGCAGCGTCAGCGCGTTGTCGGCCTGGATCAGGCCTGCGTGGTTATCCACCGCGTTCGTGGTGGCGGGGGAGGAGGTTGCGGTGATGGTCACATCACGCCCGGCCAGCGTGCCGCGACGGTTGGCGATGGCGGCGGCCGCGATACGCGCGGCGCCCGCTGCGGCAATCCGCCCACCCGTGTTGTCGAGATTTCCGCCAAGCTCGATCTCGGCATCGCTCGTCGCAATCAGCTCGCCGCCCTGTTTGCGCAGATTGGCGGCGGTGGCGATCAGATCGCCGCCAGCCAGCACCGAGCCCGTGTTGTCCAGCGTGGTTCCGGCCTTCAGACTGGCACGCCCGGCTGCCGTGGCGATACCGGCGTTGCCCAGCGCACCGCCCGCGCTCAGGTCCAGCGCCGCGCCGGACTGCAAGCGGCCGTCCGTCGTGGCGCTGAGTGCGCCGGCGGCATGGATGTCGAGATCGCCCGTTTGCGTCGCGGCGAGGCCGCCCAGCGTTGCGTCGGTGCCCGCGTGCAGCGTCATGCCGTGTTGCGCGACCACCGAGCCCATCGCGGTGAGCGCACCACCGGCTTGAGCCGTCAGCCCACCGCCCGCCTGCTGCCGCGAGGCGGCGCGCAGCGCGAGGTCGCCGCGCCGCGCGGCCAGCGAGAGATCGCCCTGCAAGGCGACGGCCGTGCCTTCGATGCTGAGCGTGTCGCCCGCGATCAAAGATTGCGAGCCGCCCGCCAGCATGCGGCCAGCCACTTCCAGTGCCCCTGATGCTGAAGCGTTCAACGTGCGGCCAGCTTGCGCCAGCCCGGCCGTGCCCACCGCCACGTCACGGCCTGTCAGCGTCAGGCTCGCGTCGGTGGCGGTGGTCCCGTTCAAGTGCGCGTCGTGCGTGGCGGCAAGCCGCATGTCTCCCACGGAACTGAGGGCGCCCGCCACGAACAGGGAGCGCCGCGCGTTGGCGGTCAGCGTACCGGCGGCCTGCAACGACCCGTCCTGTTTGACGACGACATCGCTCCCAGCCGTGAGAGAGGCATCGCCCGCTGCGCGCCCGCCCAGCGCAGCCGCCAGACCGCCCACGCGGACGTCCCCTTTTGCGGCAAGCGTCAGGCCGCCGCCGGCGGCAATGACGCCATCAGCGTCCAACTGGGCGCCGGCACTCGCGTTCAGGTTCTGCGACGCCTGCATCCTGCCGGTTGCCGCGACTTCCAGGTTTGCGCCCGCGTCAGCCGTAAGCCCGCCCGCCAGCGCAGTCGCGATGCCGGCGACACGGATGTCGCGCCGCGCGCCCAGGACAACGGGCGAGCCGGCGGTCGCCGCGCCGGTGATGAACAGATCGCGGCCCGCCTGCGCTTGCAACGTACCCAGGCTCGCACCAGACCCGGTGCCCTTGGCGGTACCCGCGATGCCGGCGATTCGCAGGTCCTGGCCCGCGCTCAGCAGCAGCTTGGCGCTGCCCTGGGCCAGGCCCGTCTCGCCGACGGTCAGATCATCGTTCGCCTCGGTGCGCAGGGTACCGTTGGCGACGGTCTTGCCGTTCAACTCCGCGTTCTTGCCAACTGTCAGGATGATGTCCCGCAGACCGGAAATCGAGCCGTTCGCCAGCAGCTTGCCGCTGGCCTGCGCCTGCAATGATCCGCCGGCCTGCAGCGCACTCGCACCACCCAGCGTCAAGGCGCCGCCGCTGCTGACCTTGAGCGCCCCCGTGTCCACCAATACCGTGCCGTCCACGGTCAAGTCCCTTTCGACTCGCAACGTCGCGGCTTGACCCGCCACCAACGTGCCCGCCAGCGTCCCGGTCCCTACCCGTGCCAGGATCGAACCATTGGCCTGCTGTCGCGATCCCGCCAAGGTGGTCAGGCCGCCGGGCGTCTGAATGATCAGGTTGCCGGCGGCGAAGTGCTGCCCCGCAAGGCGCTGATTGGTCGCTTCCAGTATCAGGTCGCCCAGCGATGTCATAGTGCCGGTGGCCATCAGCGTGCTGCCCGCGCGTGCTTGCAATACGCCACCTGCCAGCGTCTGGCTGTCGGCAGACAGGTTCATACCTTTTCCGGCGATCAGATCCAGGGGCCCGTTGGCGGACGCAGCGGTGCCGGCCAAGTCCATCTGGCTGCCGGCCTCCAGGTGCATGCCCATGTCACCGCGCGTCGCGCCGGCCACCGATAAATCGCCTGCCGCGAGCAGGCGCGCCTTGCCGGATGCGTCTGCCTGCCCGGTGGCGCCGATACGTAGATTGCGTCCGGCGTCCATACCCAACGATCCACCGGCACTGAGCGTTCCGTCCACACGCGTATCGCGTGTCGCCCGCGCCTGGAGATCGGCCGCGGACACCAATGCGCCGCCCAATGTGAGATCGCGGCCCGCAGTGGCCCGCACCTGCTTGCCTTGCAGCTTGCCCGCCGAACCCTGCGCCAGATCGTTGCCGCTTGTCAGGCTCAACGCCGCGTCGGTCAGGACGGCCCCGCCCAAGGATGCATCCCGGCCGGTTCGTAGCGTGACGTTGCCGGTCGACTGCAATTGCGTGCCGGCCTCCAGGGTCAAGTTACCGTCGGCCTGGGTCAGCAACGTCCCCGACGCGTACACCTGTTGCGGCAGTACCAGGTCGCGTCCCGCTTGCAGCGTGACGTAATCCTTTGCGGACACCACGCCGGCCACCAGGGATACGCCGCCGCGCGAGTCGGCCGGCGCGTCGGACGGCTTGCCCAACTGCGCATCCGCCTGCGCTGCGGCATCGGCACCACTATCGGTGGTTACGCCCTGGGCGGGTTGCGGCACGGCCGTCTGAAGGGCCACCGTCAGGTTGCGGCCAGATTGCACGCGCGCGTCCTGGCCCGACGTCAGCAGGCTTCCCGATAGCGAAAGGTCCCTGCCGGCGGCTACACGCAAGGCGCCCTGTGTACGCAGGCTGCCTTGTGCGCCCACAGTTGCGTCGCCGCGCGCGTCCACGTCCAGCGCCGCGCCCGCGCCGACCGCGCCCGACACCGCGACTTTACCTGCGGCGGTGAGCGCCACCGCGCCTGTCGCCTGCGCCGCGCCCTGCACGGCCAGGTCGCCGCCACTCTCCACGCGCAGATCCCCCGCTGCCTGCACGGTGGCGCGCGGCGCAATGCGGACGTCGCCGGCGGCATTGACCTGCAAATCGCCCGTCAGCGCCATCAGATTGCCGCCGATGTTCACCCCCACACCGGCCTCGGTGCCAATCAGACGGATGCTGTTGGCGTACATGCCGCCCAGCGCGGCCGTGTCCAGCGTTACCCCGGGTGCTGGGCCATCACCCGCCTGCGGCGATACGGCGCCCGTGCCATAGTCGACCTGCGACGCGCCGGCCGTCACGCTCAACCGGTTCGCCCAGACCTGCGCGTTGATCTCCAGCGTGCGCGCGATCAGGTCCACCTGGCTCAGGTTCACGCCGTTCAGGCCTTGTCCCTCGATGCCAAGCCGGCCTGCCGCCACGTCAAAGCCGATGCCACCGTCCGGCCCGACGCGGGGTTTGCCGGTGGTCAGCGTGGCCCGGTCGGCATTCAGGAATCCGCAGCCATTGCACGTAATGCCTGCCGGGTTGGCGACGATGACGTTGGCCCGATTGCCAGCCACTTCCAACGTGCCGAGCAATTGCGACGGATTGGGCGCGGTGACCTGGTTGAGAATGGTGCCCGCATGCCGATTGCCCAGCATGGGGTTGCCGTCCACTTGCCCGGCCAGTTGCGACGGGCTGGCGCCGCCGCTGTTGTTGAGCACCACGCCGGACGGGCCGACGTTGAATTGCGTGTAGCGGTTGTTCGACACGCCACCGGCCGAAGGCGGCGCGATATTGACCACCGGCACGCCATGGCTGACGCTCACGAAGGGCCTGGCGCCAGGCACGCTTCTGTCCACCGAGATCGGCAGCGTCTGCGCCAGCACGGGCGACCAGACCTGCGTGAAGACCACGGACCACGCCATCAGGGAACGGAGCTTGGACATCATTCGTACTCGGTTGAAGGCGGCTTGGAGGGAGGGCGTCGCAATCGTCTTGATGACTGCGGAAACCCCCACATCCCGTCACCCGCCACGGATCGCCAGCGCTATCTGCGATCGGCAATTGCGCGTTTCGCGAAGCGCCATGCAGGGCTTCACTTTTAGCCGTGCCCCGTTCGTGCAAGACGTAGGAACGATCCGAGATTCAGCGTGACACGCGCGAAAATCGGATGAATGACGTGTTGTGTGGGTAGTCCGCGCATCGGCGGCAATCACGGTGGATGGGATCGAAAGCCCCGCGCCGGCCTCGCGCAGTGCCTTCCATCCGTTCAGTCCAGGCCCACCTTCGCCGAATGCTTCGGCGCCCGATAATGCGACGAACGCTTGCGTGATTGCCGTGTCGTGGCCTCAAGGGACCGCCCCGGCTTGGCCAGCGCCCGCGCCAGTTGCTTGCCTGACACCCTACGGCGGCCGACGGTGTCTTCGTCCACGTCCACCTTGACGTACAGCCGGAACAGCCAGAATTGCCGTTCGGCATCGCACCAGTAATAGATCACCCGCAGGCCGCTGCGCTTGCCCCGGCTGCGGTGAGGATCGGCGTAGCGCAGCTTGCGCAGTCCGCCCGTGCCTTCGAGCACCACGCCCGCCTCCGGCATTTTCAGCATCATGCATTGCAGCGCGCGAAATGCGTCATCGTCCAGGAACCTCTCGCGGTCGCGCGAGAACTCGGGCCGTTCGACAAACAGGGCATTCATGGCAATGCACGCGTATCACTATCGTGGATAGACTGAAACCCATTTTGAAGGGCTTCAACGTATCCATGCGCGTGCAGGCCGTGGGTTTCGGACGAAGCGAATGACTGCGCTTCACGGTGGAGGTCAGAACGGCTTCATCACCACCAGCAGAATGATCAGCACCGGCGCGGCCAGCACCACCGGCATCAGCCGCATAGGTCTCGCCTCGGTGACCTCACCCGCCACCTCCGCCAGCCGCCGCAGCCGTCCCGCCTGCATCCCGTGCACCGCCGCCAGCAACAGCACCAACGCCAGCTTCACCGACAGCCACCCGCTGCCAAACCAGCCCGCGCTCGTCGCCAGATACACGCCGCTTGCCAACGCGCCCACCATCGCCGGCGAGGTCAGCAGCCGTTCCCACTTGCGCAGCAGCCGCAGGCGCGCCAGCTCCTGCGGCAAGGCCGGCCCCGGCAGCTTGTCGGCCGCCGCCAGCACGAACGCCTGCACCACCATCCCCGCCACCCAGAACAGCATCAGCGCCAGATGCAGCGACTTGATCAGCAGATACGCCATCGCTCACGCCTCCCGCGCGCGGCGCAGCGAACGCGCGATCACGAAGCCGCCAAACGGCACCAGCGTCGCCACCAACGTCCACACCAGCCGCTGGCGCGGCCAGCCCTGCGCCGACGCCACATTGCACGCCAGCGCGATATAGACCATGAACGCCACCCCATGCACCGGCCCCACCCACGACACCCCTTGGGGCATCCCGGCCAGATGCTTCAACGGCACCGCGATGCCCAGCAGCGCCAACAGCGTCACGCCTTCCAGCATGGCCGCCCACTTGAAGAGAGCAGGGGTCGAAGCATCGGAGTCTTTCAGCGGCATGGCAGCGTCTCGCAACAGGATGAGCGGCATTGTCCGGGCTGGCGCAATCGCCAGCCATTGGCCAAAATGCCAATCTTCGAAAGAAATCCGCCAACCGTGCGCCGCCGTCCGCCCGACCCGTCCCGAGGCCCCAGCCCCATGCCCCCGCCCACCCCGCACCGCGTCGCCGTGCTCGCCTTCGACGGCCTCGTCGCGGGCGACCTGTCCATCCCCTGCGAAATCTTCCAGCTCGCCGAAACCCTCGACGGCCGCCGCCCCTACGCCGTGCAGGTCCACGCCGGCAAACCCCGCGTCCGCACCCACGCCTACGACCTGCACATCCGCCACCGCCTGGACGCCGCGCGCGGCGCCGACACCCTCGTCATCCCCGGCCTGGCGGACCCTGCCGACAGCGTCCCGGACGACATCCTCGACCTGATCCGCCACGCCCACGCCCGGGGCGCCCGCATCGCCTCCATCTGCACCGGCGCCTTCGTCCTGGCCGCCAGCGGCATCCTCGACGGCCTCAAAGCCACCACCCACTGGAAAGCCGCCAGCCTGCTCGCGCGCCGCTACCCCGCCATCGACGTCAACCCCAACGTCCTCTTCGTCGACAACGGCCAGGTCCTGACCTCCGCCGGCGCCGCCGCCGGCATGGACCTGTGCCTGCACATGATCAAGCGCGACCACGGCGCCGCCGTCGCCGCCAACAGCGCCCGCCTGGCCGTCGTGCCGCTGGAACGCGCCGGCGGCCAGGCGCAATTCATCGTCCGGCCCACGCCGGCCTCGCACACCGACCTGACGCCGCTGCTGCACTGGATCGAACACCGACTGGCCGAGAACCTGACCGTCGCCGCGCTGGCCGCCCAGGCCGCGGTCAGCGTGCGCACCCTGAACCGGCGGTTTCAGGAACTGCTGGGGGTGAGTCCGCTGCAATGGGTGATCCAGGCGAGGGTGAATCGTGCTCGCGGAATGCTGGAGACGACGGACCTGCCGGTGGAACGGGTGGCGATGGAGGTGGGGTTCGGGTCAGCGGTGTCGCTGCGGGAGCATTTCACGGGGATCGTGGGGACGAGCCCGATGGGGTATCGACGGGCGTTCCGGCGGGCGGGGTGAGAGCGGCTGACGCAGCTGGATGGGCTCCAATGGGCTGGAACCGGCCGCGCCCGCCATGCGATAATTGATAACGATTCCCATTAATTCATAGCGCAAGCCGTGGACTCGACACGCGATAGCCGGTTTTCCACCATTTACAAGAACGACCATCCCTGGCTGGAGCGGCGGCTGCGCAATGGATTGCGCAATCGCGAAGACGCCGAGGATGTCGCCGGTGAAACCTTCACGCAACTCCTCTGCCTGCCCGCGCTGGATCAATTGAACGAGCCGCGGGCGATGCTGATCACGATCGCCCGGCGCATTACTTGGCGGCTGTGGCGGCGGCGCGAGCTGGAGCAAGCCTGGCTGGAGATGTTGCGCTTGCAGCCGGAACCGCTGGAGCCGTCGGCCGAGGAACGGGTACAGACGTTGCACTCGTTGCAGAGGCTCGACACGGCGCTGGACGGGCTGTCCTCCAAGGCCAGGATGGCGTTTCTGTATAGCCAGCTCGATGGCATGACCCATGTGGAGATCGCCGCGCGCCTGGACGTATCGCCGACCATGGTGCGCAAGTACATCATGCAGGCTTTGCGCCGTTGCTGCGAGGTGTTTGGGCTATGACGGCCTTGGACGCGCGCGCCCGCGCGGCGGCGATTGAGTGGCAGGTCTGTCTGACCAGCGGGCAGGCCAACGATGCGGACCGCGCGGCGTTTGAGCTGTGGCTGGCGGAGAGCCCGAGCCATGGCGCGGCCTGGCAGCGGCTGAACGCGGCGCTCGATGGCATGGTGCACGCGTTGCGGCCGGGGCTGCTGGCCGATGGCGATGCGCTGCGGCGTTCACTGGTGAGGCCACAGCTTGCGCAGCGCCGCCGGCTGGGGAAGCTGGCGCTGGCGGGCGGGGCGTTGCTGCTGGGCGCAGGTGTGGCGGATCGCTATGTGCCGTTGCAGTATCTGACAGCGGGCTATGTGACCCGCACCGGCGAACGCCGGCGCGTGGACTTGCCGGATGGCAATGTGATGGCGCTGGATGCGCGCAGCGCGGCGTCGTGGGAAGCGCAGCATGTCGTGCGGGTATCGGCCGGCGCGGCGATTTTTGAGTTGCGGGGCAGCCAGGGACTGCAAGTGCGGCTGCCGCAAGGCGAGGTCCGGCTTGCCTCGGGGAGCGCCATGGTGCGCTGTGGCGCCGAGCGCAGCTTCTGCCTGGCCTTGAGCGGGGCCGCCGAGGTCACCACGCAGAAAGGCGTGCGCCAGCCGTTAGCGCCGGGGCAGGGCGTCTGGTTCGATGCGCGGCAGGTCGAAACGGTACAAAACGGCCAGGAGCACACCGCCGCCTGGCAGAACGGCGAGCTTGAAGTCCATGATGAGCCGCTGCAGACCGTGGTGGATGCGCTGGCCCGCTATCAGCCCGGCTGGCTGCGGATATCGCCGCAGGCTTCGCGGCTGCGCGTGACGGGGCTGTTTCCGCTGGACGACGGCGAGCGGGCGCTGGAGGCGCTCAGGAATACCTTGCCGATCCGGTTGCAGCGGCTGAGCCGTTGGTACGTGATGATCGACCTGGCTTGAAATTTTTTTTTCGCGCCAGGTGTTTTTTTGATGGCGCCGATGCACATACATGGAACGCGTGCTCACGCATCCACGGAGTGTTCCATGCTTTCCCTGAGGTTTCCGGCCGCCTGCGTCATCGTAGCCGCCGCCAGCACCGCCCATGCCCAGGCGCTGCGTCAATACGACTTGCCCGCCGGCCGGCTGGATGTGGCGCTGACCCAGATCGCCCGCATAGCGGGCGCGGTGATCTCGTTTCGGGCCGATCTGGTGGCGGGCAAGTCCGCCCCCGCCGTCTCCGGCCAGTTGTCAGTGGAGGAAGCCACTGCCCGCGCGCTGGCCGGCAGCGGACTGGAATTGCGGCGCACGCCGGATGGCAGCCTGACGGTGGCCCCGGCCAGCGCGACGACGCTGGCGCCGGTGACGGTGGAAGCGGCCACGTTGGGGGTGACCGAGGGGACCCATTCCTACACCACGCCGGTCATGTCCACGGCC
This sequence comes from Achromobacter sp. SIMBA_011, assembly GCF_046535435.1. Classification (NCBI taxonomy): domain Bacteria; kingdom Pseudomonadati; phylum Pseudomonadota; class Betaproteobacteria; order Burkholderiales; family Alcaligenaceae; genus Achromobacter; species Achromobacter sp. SIMBA_011. The sequence continues at coordinate 234,455 of NZ_JAWRWN010000001.1, forward strand.
ACCAAGTTCGCGCTGTCCCCGCGCGAGACGCCGCAGTCGGTCAGCGTGGTGACGCGCCAGCAGATCGAAGACCGGGGCTATCAGTCGCTGGACGACGTTGCCCGCGATACGACGGGGCTGACGACGCGCCAGATCGGCGGCGGTGAACGCACGCAGTTCTTCTCTCGCGGCTTCGAGATCAGTTCGTTCCTGGCCGACGGGGTTCCGCTGGGCTACGACTACGACACGCAGGGTGTGGCCACGCTGGCCATGTACGATCACATCGAGGTGCTGCGCGGCGCGGCCGGCATGATGACGGGGGCCGGCAATCCCTCGGGCACGATCAACCTGGTGCGCAAGCGCGCCACGGCGGTGCCGCAGTTCTCGGTGACGACCAGCGCGGGAAGCTGGGACAATTACCGGGGCGAGGTCGACGGCTCGGGCCCGCTGAACCAGAGCGGCACCTTGCGCGCCCGGGGCGTGGTGGCCTATCAAGATTCGAACACCTTCAAGAAGGCCTACGAGCACCAGCGCCAGCTTTTCTACGGCACGATCGAAGCCGACATCACGGCCAGCACCACGCTCAGCATCGGCGGCTACTACAACCGCGAGGACAATCCGGGCGCGGATTGGAATGGCCTGCCGACGCGCCGGGACGGCAGCTTCTATGACTTCAAACGCTCGACCCGCCTGTCGCCGGATTGGGCCTATTGGAACAAGGAGAACACCAGCTTCTTCGCCGAGCTCGACCACCGTTTCGAGAACGGCTGGTCCGGCAAGCTGACCGCCCGCACGCTGCGCGCCAAGATGAATATGCTGGGCAGCTATCTGTACCCCCTGGAAGACTCGACGCTCTTCGGGCAGGGGCTGGGCCAGTATGCCTATGACAAGACCCAGTACAGCGTGGACGGTTATCTTAGCGGCCCGTTCAGGCTGCTGGGGCGCACGCATGAGCTGGTGCTGGGCGGCAGCTTCCTGAAGAACAAGGACAATGACGGCCCTGGCGGCTGGCCGTTGGACTACAACATGACGGTCGACCCGGAACACTGGAATTCCAGCGCCGTCGAGAAGCCCGCGTTCGTCTACCCGTGGTCGCGCAAGGGATACCAGCGCCAGGTCAGCGGCTACGCCACCACCCGCCTGAGCCTGGCCGACCCGCTGACGCTGATGCTGGGCGCGCGGCTGGACTGGTATGAGTACGACATGCAGCTGAAGTCGGGCGATTACGTCAGCCCGCCGGCGGACTACAAGGTCAAGCACGAGTTGACGCCCTACGCGGGCCTGATCTATGACCTGGACCGCCAACACACCGTCTACACCAGCTGGACCAGCGTGTTCCAGCCTCAGAGCAATCAGTCGACGGGTGGCGCGCCGCTGGACCCGGTCATCGGCACCAATCTGGAAGCGGGGATCAAGGGCGAATATTTCGGCGGGCGGCTCAACGCCAGCGCCGCGGTGTTCCAGATTCGCCAGCGCAACCGTCCCGTCGCGCTGGAAACGTCCATGTGCAGCCCGGGGGTGATCGAGTGCTATGCGCCGTCTGGCAAGGTGCAGAGCCGGGGCGTCGAATTCGAAGTAGCGGGCGCGATCACGCCGGGCTGGCAGGTGTCGGCCGGCTATACGTACAACCAGTCGAAATACCTGGAGGATTCGGGCAACCTCCGGGCGGGCGCGGCCTACGATACGCAGACTCCGCGCCATCTGTTCAAGCTCTCGACCATGTACACCTTGCCCGGCTCACTGAATGCGTGGCGCGTGGGCGGAGCGGTGCGCGTGCAAAGCGCGATCAGCTTGCCCGCGTATAACGTGCGCCAGCCCGGGTATAGCATCTGGGATGCCGTGGTGGCGTATCGGGCCACGCCGAACCTGGATCTGCGCCTGAACGTGTACAACCTGTTCGACAAGTATTACTACCAGGCGATCGGAAGCACCCAGGACAACAATCACTTCGGCGCGCCGCGGTCGTTCTTGTTGACGGCGAAATACACGTTTTAGGGTTTGGCCATGAGCCGTCGGTTACGGTCCAGCGCAGATAACGCGCATCTGGCGGAGAATCCAGGACCCGACCTTGAATTGAATGCCGCGATATTGGCAGAAGCCTTACACGAATAAGTACGTAAACAGGATGGAAAAGATAAGGGCCGCAAACGCGGCCCTTATCTTCATGGCTTAACGAATCGCTTCCATCAAGCCTTGCGCACCTGCGCAATCAACCCATCCAACTGCGTAAGCATCGTATCGATTTCTTCAGCCGTCACATTCAACGCCGGCATAAACCGCAGCAAATTCCCCCGCGGCGCATTCAGCAGCAGCCCATTCGGCGTCAGATTCCGCGCAGCCTCGACGATCGCCGGACCATCATCCCGATCCATCACCAGCGCACGCAGCAACCCCATCCCGCGCTCGCCCTTCATCCTATACTTGGCCGACAAAGCCAGCAGGCCTTCGGACAGTTGCTTGGCACGCGCATTGACCGACTCCATAAAGCCCGGAGCAGCCAGGGCGTCGAACACCGCGACGCCGACAGCCGCCATCAACGGATTCCCGTTATACGTACCACCCTGGTCCCCATGCGAGAACACGCAGACTTCCTGACGGGCCAACAAAGCAGCCAGCGGCACGCCACCACCAATCCCTTTGGCCAGCGTCATGATGTCCGGCACCACGTCGGATTGCTGGTAGGCGAACAGGGTGCCGGTACGGCCCATCCCCGTCTGCACTTCATCCACAATGAACAACAGCTTGTGCTCATCGGCCAGCTTGCGCAGGCCCTGCATGAATTCCTTCGTCGCCGGGATGACGCCGGCTTCGCCCTGGACGGGTTCGAGCATGATGGCGACGGTCTGATCGTCGATCAGCTTGCGCACCGATTCCAGATCATTGATCTCGGCCTTCGGGAAGCCTTCCACCTGCGGCGCGAACATCTTGTCCCAGCCCGGCTTGCCGGACGCGGACATCGTGGCCAGGGTGCGGCCGTGGAAGCCGTGGTTCATGGTGATGATCTTGTAGGCGCCCTTCTTGTTGACCTGGCCCCATTTGCGCGCCAGCTTGATGGCGCCTTCGTTGGCTTCGCCGCCGCTGTTGGCGAAGAAGACGCGGTCGAAGACCGAGGCGCCGGTCAGGCGGGTGGCCAGTTCGATGGAGGGCAGGTTGTAGAACGCCGGCGACGGGTTCATCAGCAGCTTGGACTGGTCCAGCAGGGCCTTCTGCATTTCCGGGGCGCTGTGGCCCAGGGTGTTGACGGCCCAGCCCTGGACGAAGTCCAGGTATCGCTTGCCCGCGTGATCCTCCAGCCAGGCCCCCTGGCCGCGCACGAACACGAGGTCCGGGCGGGAGGTGATCTCCATGAGGGCGTTGACGTTGTACTGGCTGAATTCCATGGCGGTTCCTGCTGAAAGGAGAGAACAGGGGTTGAAAAAGAAGGGGAAACGCTAAATGCCGAATTTAGCACCGGCGGGGGAATGCTATCGTGACGCACCCCCAGCCGATCCGCCCCACGGCCGCCCCAAAAGGGCCGCTTGCGCGGGGCTCTCTATTTTATGCAACAGGGCCGGCGCCGGACGCCGCGCTTTGTCGCTTTTTACTGACCGATCATGACACGAATTCTTTCCAGTCTTGCCGCCGGCCTGGTGCTGGCGGCGGCCGCGACGGCCGCGCATGCCGAGTATCCCGACCGTCCCATCCGCCTGGTCGTGCCGTTCCCGCCGGGGCAGGCCACCGATATCTTCGCCCGCGCGCTGGCCGAGAAGCTGGGCACGGCCGTCAAACAACCGATCGTGGTGGAGAACCGCGCCGGCGCCGGCAGCAATATCGGCATGGAGCAGGCCGCGCGCGCGACGCCGGACGGTTACACGCTGGTGATCGCGGGCTCGGCCGCGGCGGTGAACCAGACGCTGTACAAGACCATCAACTACAGCCTGACCAAGGATTTCGCGCCGGTGTCGGGGGTGTTCTCGGTGCCGCTGATGTTCCTGGCGACGCCGGCTTCGGGCATCACGTCGCTGCAGCAGTTGGTCAAGCAGGCGCGCGCCAATCCGGGCGAGCTGGCGTATGCCAGCGCCGGCATCGGCGGCACGCAGCATCTGTCGGCCGAGATGTTCAAGGCGGCGGCCAATATCGACATCCGCCATATTCCGTACAAGGGCAGCGGCCCGGCGCAGGCGGATTTCCTGGGGCACCAGGTGCCGCTGATGGTGGATTCGGTGACGGCGGGGCTGCCGCACGTGCAGAGCAAGAAGGCGGTGGCGCTGGCGGTGACGACGGCCAAGCGCCTGCCGCAACTGCCGGACGTGCCGACGGTGGCCGAGAGCGGTTATCCGGGTTTCGAGGCGATCGGCTGGGCGGCGGTGCTGGCGCCGCGTGACACGCCGCCGGCCATTACCAACTACCTGAGCCAGCAGATCGGCCACGTGCTGGGCACGCCGGAGATGCAGAAGTTCTTCCGTGATCGCGGCGCGGAGCCGATGCCGATGAAGCCCGAGGCCACCGGCGCGTTCATCGTCGGCGAGGTCGACAAGTGGGGCAAGGCGGTCAAGCAGTCGGGCGCGCAGGTGGACTGACGACTGTCCCGCAGGAGCCGGTGGCGGGGGGCTGTTCCCGCCCCGGCGCTCGCCGTGGTGCCGATCCGGTGCCACGCATGCGCCGCAACGGCGCATGATGCACCATCCCGGTGCGATGAGCGAGGAGCAATAGGCGCGCGCCACGGCGCCGCAAAATGGCACGGAACTTGCTTTTCCAGTTTTGTATACCGAATTGGTGTGCAACGCTCGACCCCGCTCCCGGGGCGGCGCGCCCTGGAGAGTTCCTCATGAACCGTAGAACCCTGTTGCTGTCCCTCTGCACCGCCGCCACGCTGCTGGCCGCGCCGCTCACGCATGCCGACACCCTGGACGATATCGTCAAGCGCGGCACCCTCAAGGTCGCGGTGCCGCAGGACTTCCCGCCGTTCGGCTCGGTCGGCGCCGACATGAAGCCGCTGGGCTATGACATCGACACGGCCGCGCTGATCGCCAAGCAACTGGGCGTGAAGCTGGAGCTGGTGCCGGTGACCAGCGCCAACCGCGTGCCGTACCTGCAGACCCGCAAGGTGGATCTGGTGATCTCCAGCCTGGGCAAGAACCCCGAGCGCGAGAAGGCGATCGATTTCTCCGACGCGTATGCGCCGTTCTTCAACGGCGTGTTCGGCCCGGCCGATGTGAAGGTGGCGTCGGCCGCCGACCTGGCGGGCAAGACCATCGGCGTGACGCGCGGCGCGGTCGAGGACATCGAGCTGACCAAGATCGCGCCGCCCACGGCCACGCTCAAGCGCTATGAAGACAACAACGGCACCATCACCGCCTTTCTGTCGGGCCAGGTGCCGCTGATCGCCACGGGTAACGTGGTGGCGGCCGCGATCCTGGCGCGCAACCCGCCGAAGAAGCCGGAGACCAAGTTCCTGATCAAGGATTCGCCCTGCTATATCGGCCTGAACAAGGACGAGCCGAAGCTGCGCGCCAAGGTCAACGAGATCCTGGCCAACGCCAAGCGCGACGGCTCGCTGACGGCGATCTCCAAGAAGTGGCTGGGCGCCGATCTGCCCAAGGATCTGTAAGGCAGGCGCGCGCGCCGGAGCGCTGTTCATGGCTTATCAATTCGACTTCGCTTCCGTGTTCGACTACACGCCGGTGCTCATCAAGGGCATTGGCGTGACGGTCGAGCTGATCGCGTTTGGCGCGGTGGCGGGCGTGGCGCTGGGCATCGCCTGCGCCTGGGCCCGCACGCAGGGGCCGCGCTGGCTGCGCGCGCCGGTCACCGCCTATGTGGAGGTGGTGCGCAACACGCCGTTCCTGATTCAGTTGTTTTTCGTGTTCTTCGGGCTGCCGTCGCTGGGCGTGCAGTTCAGCGAGATGCAGGCGGCCTGCCTGGCGATGGCGCTGAACCTGGGCGCCTACAGCGCCGAGATCATCCGCGCCGGCATCGACGCCACGCCCAAGGGCCAGTACGAGGCCGGCGCCAGTCTGGCGATGACGCGCTTGCAGGTGTTCCGCCATGTGGTGCTGAAACCCGCGCTGGCGCGCATCTGGCCGGCGCTGTCGTCGCAGATCGTGATCGTGATGCTGGGGTCCGCGGTGTGCTCGCAGATCGCGGCCGAGGACCTGACGTTCGCGGCCAATTTCATCCAGTCGCGCAATTTCCGCGCGTTCGAGGTGTATTTCGTGACCACCGGCATCTATCTGGTGCTGGCGGTGTTGTTGCGCCAGTTGCTGCGCATGACGGGCAGGCGGTTGTTCCGCAAGGCGGCGCGATGATCGAGTTCACCACCTGGGACATTGTCCGCAACCTGCTGCTGGCGGCGCGCTGGACCGTCGTGCTGTCGCTGGTGGCGTTTGCTGGCGGCGCGCTGATGGGCGGGCTGGCGCTGATGATGCGAACCTCGCGCGTGGCGCTGCTGCGGCGCGTGAGCTGGGCATATATCGAACTGTTCCAGGGCACGCCGCTGCTGATGCAGTTGTTCCTGGCGTTCTTCGGCTTGTCGCTGGCCGGGGTCGAGGTGCCGCCGTGGCTGGCCGCGGGCGCGGCGCTGACGCTGTGGTCGGGCGCGTTCCTGGCCGAGATCTGGCGCGGCTGCGTGGAAGCGATTCCGAAAGGCCAGTGGGAAGCTTCGGCCAGCCTGGCGCTGGGCTACGTGCAGCAAATGCGCTACGTGGTGCTGCCGCAGGCGCTGCGCATCGCGGTGGCGCCGACCGTCGGTTTCGCGGTGCAGATCGTCAAGAGCACGGCGCTGACCTCCATCATCGGTTTCACGGAGCTGTCCAAGGCCAGCACGGTGATCACCAACGCCACCTTCAGCCCCTTCACTGTCTATGCCTGCGCCGCGCTGATCTATTTCGCGCTGTGCTGGCCCCTGTCGCGCCTCAGCCTGCTGCTGGAAAGGAAGTTGCATGCCCCTCATCGCCCTTGAAGACGTCCGCAAGAAGTTCGGCGACAACGAAGTCCTGAAAGGGGTGACGTTGCGCGTCGAGCCCGGCGAGGTCATCGCCATCATCGGCAAAAGCGGTTCCGGCAAGAGCACGCTGCTGCGATGCGTGAACGGGCTGGAGCAGATCGACAGCGGCGCCATCATGGTGGCGGACGCGCAACTGGGCGACGACGAGTTGCGGTTGCGCGCGCTGCGGCTGAAAGTGGGCATGATCTTCCAGCAGTTCAACCTGTTCCCGCACCTGACGGTGGGGCGCAACGTGATGCTGTCGCCGATGGTGGCCAAGCGCATGCCGCAGGACCAGGCCGCCGACCTGGCGCGGGCGATGCTGACGCGGGTGGGGCTGGAACACAAGTTCGACGCCTGGCCCGAGGAGTTGTCGGGCGGGCAGCAGCAGCGCGTGGCGATCGCGCGCGCCCTGGCGATGCAGCCCCTGGCGCTGCTGTGCGACGAGATCACGTCGGCGCTGGACCCGGAGCTGGTCAACGAGGTGCTGGCGGTGGTGCGCGAGCTGGCCGCCGACGGCATGACGCTGCTGATGGTGACGCACGAGATGCGCTTTGCGCGCGAGGTGTGCGACCGCGTGGTGTTCATGCACCAGGGGCGCGTGCACGAGATCGGGCCGCCGGAGGAATTGTTCACCGCGCCGGCCACGCCGGAGCTGCGGCAGTTCCTGGGGATGACGGACCTGGCCGGATAGGGCGCGTGGATCCTGGCGGTGGCCATGGCCCGGCCGCCGAGGGTCAAGCGGCTGGCAATCGGCCCAACAATGCGTCGAAGCGACCCAGGCGCACGTGACGCAGTTGCCCCCCGACGACCACCCCGCCATCCGGCAAAATCCACGCGCGCTGGATGCCGCTGTCCAGATCGAGCGCGCCGTGGCGGATGCGCAGGACCTGGCCGGAATCGGGATGCCACAACTGGCCCAGGTCCAGGCTGCGGTGCGGCGCATGCCAGTGGCCCAGCAGCAGCCAGCCTTGCGGCAGGGACTGCAGGATCATGCCGCCGGCGGGCATCTGTTGCGGCGCATGGCGGCTGACGGCAAGGGCGTCCAGGTCCGCATGGCAAAGCGCGTCGTCTTCCAGCCAGGCGATGGCGCCGCTGCCGCAGGCGACGGGATGCGAGAGATCCCCCGATGCCGCGTCGGCAGGGCCCAATGCCAGGGGATGCAACTGGCCGTCGCGCCACCGCAGAAGCCGGCCACGGCACAGCACGCAGGCACGGCCGTCGGGCGTCTGAATCACCGCCGAGCGGTCGCTGACGGGGCGGCGCTGCGGCGGCGCGGTGTACAGCAGTGCCGGCTCGATGGCGACCGCTTCGTCCTGCGCGGCAAAGCCCCGGTACACGAACACCATGCTGCGATCCACCAGCAGCAGGTCGTCGCCCGCGAAGCCCAGGCTGAATTCGGGCGTGCGGCGCTGCGCCTGCGCCGCGCGCGGCGGCAGCGCAAGGCCGGGACGGTTGAGCGGCGCGGCCTCGACCCGGGGCGCGCGCAGCAGGTGGGCATAGGGCGTGCTGGCGATGCCGTCTGGGCCTTGCTCGATCCAGGCATGGACGCCGTTGGCGGCAACGGCCGACGCCAGCAGGCCGCGATGCGGCTGGAACTTGCCGCCAACCTCGCGCAAGGCCGGCCAATCATGCAGGTCCCCCAGTTGCGGCGCCGCCGCGTCACGGTTGGCCATGCATGCCCAGCCCGGCGCCAGCGGGACGCACTGCGCCATGTCCAGATAATCGCCAGGCTGCGCCAGCGGACCGGAAGCGAGGCGCGGCAATGCCGCCGGCGCGCCTTGCGGGGCGCCGTCCTGCCGATGCCGCGTACCTTGTCGGCCCTGTGCCGCGATCCGCGCCAGCGCGTCACTAACATCGGCCAGAGGCACGATCAGCAGATGGATGGCGTCGTCGTCTTCGTCCTGCTCGATCAACGCCAGCCCCTGCGCTTCCAGTTCCTGGCCCAGCGGCGGCAGGAAGTCGTCGGCGCGGTCATCGCGCAACGCCGCGCGCAGTGCATCGAGCCGCGCGGCGGCCAGGGCCGGGTAGCGCGCCGCATACGCCTGCCGCAACCCGTCCAGCAGCTCCGGCAGCGGCGTCTTCCAGTCGAAGGACAACGGCTCCATCGCGATCGGCGCGGCCGCCATCAGCGCGAGAACCCGCGCGCCGAGATCTCCCAGATGTCCTGCACGATGCCGTCGCGATAGACCACCAGCCCGTCGTGCAGGTTGAAGGTGGGATCGACGTGCGACGGCACCAGCAGCAGCGTGTCGCCCAGCGCCGGCGGCTGCGCGTCGGGCGCCACGCGCACCACGCCGTGTTCGTCGTTGATGGCGGCGTATTGCAGGCCCTGGGCGCCGTGGATCGCGGGCGGGCCGCATTCGGCGGTGGTGGACTTCAGGCCGGCGTCGAGGATGACGCGGTCCGGCGCTGGGGTGCTCATCACGGTGGACAGCACGAACAGGCTGTTCTGGAAGGCGAGCGCGCCGTCCCATTCGTTGGCGCCGTAGTCGCCGTCCATGAAGGCGTAGGAACCGGCCTGCAGTTCGGTGTAGACGCCGCTGGCGGCATCGAATTCGGCGCTGCCGGTGCCGCCGCCGGTAATGATGTCGCAGGCGATGCCGCTCTCGCGCAGCAGCAGTTGATACGACGCGGCGATGCGCGCGGCCTGGCGGCAGACCGCGGCGCGTTCTTCGCGGGTGCGCAAGTGCTGCACCGAGCCGTGATAGGCCTGCAGGCCGACGAAGGTCACGCCCGGCAGGTCGCGCGCCTGCTGCGCCAGCGCCAGCACGGTGGCGTCGTCGGACACGCCGCAGCGGCCCTGGCCCACGTCCACTTCCACCAGCACGTCGATCTCGGCGCCGGCCGCGGCCATGGCCTGCGAGATCCGCGCCAGGTTGGTGGCATTGTCGACACAGACGCTGAGCTTGGCGGCGCGCGCCAGTTGGGCCAAGAGGCGCAGCTTGGCCGGGCCGACCACTTCGTTGCTGATGTGGATATCGGTGATGCCGGCGGCCACGAACGGCACGGCTTCGCTGACCTTCTGGCAACAGATGCCGCGCGCGCCCAGCGCCAGTTGGCGGCGCGCGATCTCGGGGCATTTGTGGGCCTTGGCGTGAGGCCGCAGCGCGACCTCGTGGCGGTCGGCCCAGGCCTGCATGACGCGCAGGTTGGCCTCGAACGCGGCCAGGTCCAGCACCAGGCTGGGCGTGTCGACGCTGGCCAGGGGATCGCCGGCCTGGGCGGGCGGGGGCAGCGCAATGCCGCGTATGACTTCCTGGGACATCTGGAAACTCCGTTGTCTGCACTGCGGGGAAAGCGATGACCCCCTGGTAAACCATAGCCTTGCAAGCATTGGCGCGGGGGTGCTGCCATGCCAGAATTTCACCACAAATAAAGCCCCGCGCCATGCGCCCGCACAACGGGCCGATTCGATACCGAGCGGGAGCCGAGGCCGCGCAACGGCCCAGCAGCACCAATGCATGCCCCTTATCTATTCCCTGGAGAAGCTCGCATGAAAACGAAAAGCTGGATCACCACCCTGACCCTGGCGTTGTCACTGGCGGCCGCGGCCGGCACGGCGCAGGCGCAGCAGTTCTTCCGCATCGGCACCGGCGGCACCGCCGGCACCTACTATCCCGTCGGCGGCATCATCGGCAACGCCGTGTCGCAACCCGGCAAGCTGATCGCCACCGCGGTCGCCTCCAATGGCTCGGTCGCCAACATCAACGGCATCATGGGCGGTTCGTTCGAGGCCGGCTTTACGCAGTCGGACGTGGCGTACTGGGCCTACAGCGGCACCGGCACGTTCGAAGGCAAGCCCAAGGCGCAGGACCTGCGGCTGATTTCCACGCTGTACCCGGAAAGCATCCACCTGGTGACGCGCAAGGGCGCCGGCATCAAGGGCGTGGCCGACCTGAAGGGCAAGCGCGTGTCGATGGACGAGCCAGGCTCGGGCACGCTGGTGGACGTGCGCCTGATCCTGGGCGCCTACGGCATGACCGACAAGGACATCAAGGCCGAATACCTCAAGCCCAACCAGGCCGGCGACAAGCTCAAGGACGGCGGGCTGGACGCGTTCTTCTTCGTCGGCGGCGCCCCCGCCGGCGCCATCGCCGAGCTGGCCTCCACCGGCAATATCGAGCTGGTGCCGCTGGTCGGCCCGGAAATCGACGCGCTGCGCGCCAAGCAGGAGTTCTTCACGCCCGACGTGATCGCCGCCAACACCTACCAGAACCTGCCCGAGGTCAAGACCATCTCGGTCAACGCGCAGATGGTCACGTCGGCCAAGATTCCCGAGCAGACGGTGTACGAGGTGACCAAGGCGCTGTACAGCGACGCCACCCGCAAGACGCTGGACGCAGGCCACGCCAAGGGCAAGCTCATCACCAAGGAAAACGCGGTCAAGGGCGCGGGCATTCCGTTCCATCCGGGCGCCGAGAAGTTCTACAAGGAAGTCGGCCTGCTGAAGTAGGCCCGTCGCCGCGGACCCGTTGGCGCCGGCCTGCCGCGCCGGCGTGGGTCCGCACGCATCCGCGCGCGCCGTCGCGTGGCAGGGGCAGGGCCGTCCGGCCCTGCCCGCCGTGTTCTTCCCGAGATTCCAGGCCATGGAAATTGACCACCAGAAGACCCAACAACTGGCGGAGAAGTACGACTCCGAGATCCGCTTTCGCCCGCTGCACCAGACCGCCACCTGGCTCGTGTCCGGGCTGCTCGTCGCGCTGTCGCTGTTCCACTACTACACCGCCGGCTTCGGCCTCTTGCGCGAGGCCACGCACCGCGGCGTGCACCTGGCGTTCGTGCTGAGCCTGATCTTCCTGGTGTTCGGCTTTTCCAAGTCGCACTACCAGCGCGAGCCGAAGTCCACCTGGTATGCGCCGGGCGGCGTGCCGCTGTACGACTGGATCATCGCCATCGCGCTGGCGCTGTCGGTGCTGTACATCCCCTACATCTTCGAGGACCTGGCGTTCCGCGTCGGCAATCCGATGCCAATGGACGTCTTCATGGGCTCGATCCTGCTGATCGGGCTGCTGGAGGCGACGCGCCGCGCCATGGGCTGGCCGCTGCCCATCATCGCGCTGGTGTTCATGGCCTATGCGATGTTCGGGCCGTATTTCCCCGGGCTGCTCAAGCACGCCGGCAACACCTGGCCGCAGATCGTCAACCACATGTACCTGACCAGCCAGGGCGTGTACGGCGTGGCGGTGGGCGTGGTGGCGACCTACGTGTTCCACTTCGTGCTGTTCGGCGTGCTGGCCACGCGCATCGGGCTGGGCCAGTTGTTCCTGGACGTGGCCTCGACGGTCGCCGGACGCTATGCCGGCGGGCCGGCCAAGGTGTCGGTGTTCGGCTCGGCCATGTTCGGCATGCTGTCGGGCTCGTCGGTGGCCAACGCCGTGACGGTGGGCTCGCTGACCATTCCGGCGATGATCCGCATCGGCTATCCGCGCCACTTCGCGGCGGGGGTGGAGGCGGCCAGCAGCACCGGCGGACAGATCACGCCGCCGATCATGGGCGCGGCGGCGTTCCTGATGATCGAGTTCCTGGGCATTCCATACCAGCAGATCGCGATCGCCGGCATCTTCCCGGCCTTCCTGTATTTCTTCGGCATGTTCATGCAGGTGCACTTCGAGGCCAAGCGCGAGGGCCTGCGCGGGCTGACCGAAGCCGAGATGCCGAAGCTCAAGCAGTCGTTCAAGATGCGCTGGCCGACGCTGATCCCGCTGTTCCTGCTGATCGGCGTGCTGGCCAGCGGCCGCACGCCGTACCTGGCGGCGTTCGCCGGCATCACGGGCTGCATCATCGTCGGCCTGCTCAATCCGTTCCAGCGGCTGCGCTGGCGCGATCTGTACGAGGCCTTCGAGACCGGCGCCAAATACGCGCTGGCGGTGGGCGCGGCGGCCGGCACGGTGGGCATCGTGATCGGCGTGGTGACGCTGACGGGCGTGGGGTTCAAGATCTCGTACATCGTGATCGCGGCCTCGCAAGCGCTGGCCAGCGGCGCGGCCATGGTGATTCCGGACAGCCTCGCCAACATGCAGTCGCTGACGCTGATCGCCGCGCTCATCATGACGGGCATCGTGTGCATCCTGATGGGCTGCGGCGTGCCGACCACCGCCAACTACCTGATCATGGTGGCGGTGGCCGCGCCGACGCTGGTGCAGTTGGGGGTGCAGCCGATCGCGGCGCACTTCTTCGTGTTCTATTTCGGCATCCTGGCCGACATCACGCCGCCGGTGGCGCTGGCGGCCTACGCGGCGGCGGGCATGGCGGGCAGCGATCCGTTCAAGACCGGCAACACGGCGTTCCGGCTGGGCATCACCAAGCTGATCGTGCCGTTCGTGTTCGTGTTTTCGCCGTCGCTGCTGATCTCGGTGCAGGGCTTCACCTGGTACGACTTTTTCGTGACCCTGTTCGGCTGCATGGTGGGGCTGGTGCTGCTGTCGGCGGCGTTCTCGCGCTACATGCTGGTGGGCATGAAGAGCTGGGAACGCTGGCTGTGCACGCTGGGCGCGCTGCTGACCATCCTGCCGGGGCTGACCAGCGGGCTGGTGGGGCTGGCCATCTGCATTCCGGTGTTCATCCGCCAGTTAGCGCAACTGAAACTGGAAACAGCGCCGAAAACCGTCTGAAGCGTAGGGGCATTAAAGAGGGGCGGACCCCGGAAGTCCGCCCCGGCCGCATCGCGCAACCCCTTATTCTGTCAGCCTTTCCGCGCGGTTTTCATGACTGTCGCAAGGCCACTACGGCCCACCGCCCTCGGCCTTTTCGGCGGTTGCCCGGGCAAATAAATCAGCGTAAAGTAAAATTCATGTTTGCTGGTCTGCCGATATGCGGGCCGACTGTGCAAACAGGCACAAGACTGCGCCATATGTTCGATATCCTGGTTTACCTGTACGAGAATTACTACACGCCGCAAGCCTGTCCCGCCGCTGACGTGCTGGCCAAACGGCTGGCCGCCGCCGGGTTCGAGCACGAGGACATCGATGACGCGCTCGGCTGGCTTTACGGCCTGGCCGAAACCACCGAACGCTGCGTCGATCTCGCCCAAGCCCCCGCCACCGGTACCCGGATCTACACCGATAACGAATACCAGCAACTCGGCTCCGAATCCATCGGCTTCATCGCCTTCCTGGAATCGGCCGGCGTGCTGCCCGCGCCCTTGCGCGAGATCGTCATCGACCGGGGCCTGGCGTCGCCGGAATCGCCCGTGCCGCTCTCCAAGATCAAGATCATCGCCCTCATGGTTCTCTGGAGCCAGGAAGCCGAGATCGACAATCTGGTCCTGGAAGAGCTGCTGGACGAAGACGGCGTGCGCTTGCTGCACTGACGGCGCCGGCTCCGGCCGGCGTTCGTATCCCCGCGCCGCGCGCGCTTCCTGCGCGCGGCGTCGCCACGCCGCAACCCCCTTGCTCCGCTTCGCCATCCCGTGACCTACACCGGCCGCTTCGCCCCCAGCCCCAGCGGCCCGTTGCACGCGGGCTCGCTGGTGGCCGCGCTGGCCAGTTGGCTGGATGCGCGCGCCCACCAGGGCCGCTGGCTGCTGCGCATCGAGGACGTGGACACGCCGCGCACGGTGCCCGGCGCGGCCGAAACCATCATGGGCCAACTGGAGGCCCTGGGCCTGCGCTGGGATGGCGACATCGTCTGGCAATCGCAACGCGGCGACGCCTATCAGGCGGCCTTCGACGCGCTAGCCGCCCGCGGGCTGGTCTATGGCTGCGGCTGCACCCGCCGCGAGATCGCCGATTCGGCGCTGCGCGGCCAGGCGGCGCCCGGCGCGGACGGCGAACGCCCATACCCCGGCACCTGCCGCCACGGCCTGGCGCCGGGACGCGAGGCGCGCGCCTGGCGCGTGGTCATGCCGGAAGGGGTGGAGCGTTTCGAGGACCGCTGGCTGGGGCCACAGGAGCAGGACGTGGCGCGGGCGGTAGGCGACATCGCCGTGAAGCGCGCCGATGGCCTGTGGGCCTATCAACTGGCGGTGGTGGTGGACGATGGCGCGCAGGGCGTGACCGACGTGGTGCGCGGCGCCGACCTGCTCAGTTCGACCGCGCGCCAACGCGTGCTGGGCCGGCTGCTGGGCCTGCCGCCAGTGCGCTACCTGCACGTGCCGTTGATCCTGGACCCTGCCAGCGGCCTGAAGCTGTCCAAGCAGAACGGCGCCCCGGCCATCGACACGAGCGCGCCGCTGGCGTCGCTGCAAGGCGCCTGGCGCGCGCTGGGATTCGCGCCGCTGGACGCGCCGGACACGGCGGCCTTCCTGCGTGAGGCGACGGCGCGCTGGGTCGCGCGCTTTCCGCTGCCCTGATCCGGCCTGTCACTCCTACAACGGCTGCAGATCCTCGCCCAGCATGCGCACCAGCAGGGCCTCGCCGTTCTCGGCCACGCGCAGTTCGCCGAACTTGGCGACTTCATAGCGCTTGGCCTGGCCTTCGGGGAAGAAATAGGCGTTGGTGACGATGCGCACCTGGTTGTCGCGCACGCGATAGCGCAGCGGCACTTCGCCGTCGCCATGCGGCCTGGCGTCGGTCTGAATGCGCACGGGCTGGTACACGCCGCGCGAATCGCCCGTCAGCATGACGTAGCCGTCGGACGCTCCGCCCATGACGGAGTCCTCCGTGTCCTGGCGCTCGCCGCCCAGCCGCAGCCGGGTGACTTCGCGCCCGGCGGCGAAGTTGAGCGCCATGTAGTCGCCCTGCATCAGCGAGCGCGGGTCGACCGGCGCCAATTCCAGGATCACCACCTTGCCGTTGGCCAGCAGCTTTTCGCGCTGCCAGATACTGCCGTTGGCCACCACCAGCACCAGCGCCAGGCCGCCCAGGATCGCCAGGGTGCGCCAGCGCAGGGCCGGCGAGACCGGCGGCAGCGGCGCGCGGCGCGACGGGTCCTGGGTGCGCATCAAGCGCGGCACCAGCCACACCAGCACCCGCAGCACGAACAGCAGCACGGCGCCGCCGCCCAGCCACAGCGCCTTCTGCAACAGCGGCACGTCGAGCTGGTAGTAGTACACGCCCAGGTAGGCCAGCAGGCTCAGTACGCCGAAGATCGTGACGCCCAACTGGTTCAGGCCGAAACCCAGCAGCAGCCAGGCCAGCGCGAAGCCGACCCCGGGGCTGGGCAGCCAGAACAGCGCCAGCAACAGCAGGGCGATCGGCACGCCCCAAATGACGCCGGGGGTCAGCACATGCCGGCGCGGCCACAGCACCGCCATCGCGGCCGCCGCGGGCAAGACGGCGCCCGCGCACACCAGCAGCGCGGTCTGCGGATGCAGTTGCCACATGGCCGGCAGTTGCAGCACCGACAGGCCGCTGGCCAGCCACACCATGCCCTGCACCGACAGCAGGAAGGCCCAGGCCAGCGGTTGCAGCGCGTGGCCGCGCTTGCCGCCCAGCCGGTGCGCCAGGGTCAGGATCACGGCCGTGGCCCAGGCGCCGGTCACGGCGATGGGCAGCCAGATGAAGGCGGCGCGGGCCATGTCGAGATACAGCAGGGAGTCGATCATGTCCTCGCGCAGCAGCTCGGGCGCCAGGATGCGCCAGATCAGGCCGGCGCCGGCCAGGGCGATCAGCCCGCCACTCAGGAAGCGCAGGATCACGTCCGGCCCCAGCGCGTACACCGCCGTGGCCATCAGCAGCACGAACAGGCAGGCGCTGGCGAACGAGGTCGAGCTGGACATGCCGTAGATGATGAGGATCTGGCCGGCGAAGGCCATGGCCGTGCCGCACTGGCGCCAGAACGGGCCGGCGTCGCTGCGCAGCACCGCCACGCCGGCGGCGCACAGCACCAGGCCGGCCACCAGCGCGCCTTCCTCTGAATTGATGATGCCGGAGAAGGCCACGAACACCAGCAGCAGCAACGTGGCCAGCCAGGCGCTCAGGCCCAGGATGCACTGTACATACCAAGGCGGTTCGGTATGCGGCACGGCGGGCGGCGCCACCTGGGCGACGGGTTCGCCTGCCTCGGCGGGGTCGACCGCGTTGCCCGCCGAGGCGGCGGCCGGCTCGGCGTCGGCGGGCGCGGCGGCGGCGACCCGGGGCGGCTGGGCCAGCCCGCGCAGCCAGCGCGCGGCCCAGACGCCCTCGGCCATCAGCAGCGCCGCCAGGGGCAGGGCGGCCCAGACGCCGGGCTCCAGCCGCAGCAGCCATTCGCCGACGATGCGCAGCGAGACGCAGATGGCGCCGGCCGCCAGCATGGCGAGAATGACCAGGTCACGGCGGCCGCGCTGGTAAAAGAAACCCAGGCCCAGCGTCACGGCGATCCAGGCCAGGCTGTTGACGGAGCCCAGGCCGCGCAGCATGAAGTCGCCGAACATCAGCGCCACCACCAGCGGGGTGACCACCAGCGCCGCCAGGACCCGTGGTCCGATCAGGGTGCTGGCGCGCCAGCGGCGCGCCGCCAGTTCCCAGCCCAGCAGCAACAGCAGGTTCCAGGCAGCCACGATCAGGCTGGCGACCTGGGGGCCGCCGAAGATCAGCCACCAGGCGAAGGCGCGCTCGCCCAGCCACAGGACCAGGGCGACGTTGGTCACCAGCGCCCACAGCAGCCAGACGGCCTGGCTGGCCGCCACCAATGCCCACGGCAGCAGCAGGACCGCCCACCAGGCGAACAATTCCCAGGTATCGGCGCCAGTCTGGTAAGTTTGGCCTAATAACGCGAGCAGGGCGCCGAGCAGGATGCCGGCCAGGGCCAGCAGCGCGCCGGGAATGCTGCGGCGCACGCCAGGGGTGGCGCGCAGGCGCAAACCGGTCCACGCGGCCGCCAGCGCGGTCAGGGCCAGCAGGCCCTGCGTGCCGGCGAAGCGCTGGATTTTTGTCATGTCCTGCCAGTTCGCCGCGACCCAGCAGATGGCGGCGCTGCCGAGCAGCAGGACCCCCAGCCAGAGGGTGCTGCGCGCCAGGAATTGACGCCATGCGTGAAGTTCCGATCCCACTTGCCGTTCAATGCCGACTTGCATCTCGCGAAACTCCGATCTTATTATCCGCGCTACTACGGCGGGACTGCCGCCACTGGATACACATGAATAAAACGCTGATTATTGCCGAGAAGCCCTCGGTGGCCCTTGATATATCACGCGCCTTGGGAGGCTTTGCGCGCGAGGGCGACTATTTTGAAAGCGAACGTTACGTACTGGCGTCCAGCATCGGGCATTTGCTTAGCTTGGTCGCGCCCAACGATCCGGTCAAGGGGAAATGGAGCTTCACGCACCTGCCGGTAATTCCGCCTGAATTCGAGCTCGGGCCGACCGACAAGAAATCCGCCGAGCGCCTCAAGCTGCTGGTGCGCCTGGCCAAGCGCAAGGACGTCGATGCCATCATCAACGCCTGTGACGCGGGGCGCGAGGGCGAACTGATCTTCCGCTACATCATTCAGTATGCGGGCGTGAAAAAGCCGATCCAGCGCCTGTGGCTGCAATCCATGACCCAGGCCGCCATCCGCGAGGCCTTCGCCAACCTGCGCGACGACAGCCAGCTCAAGCCGCTGGAGGCCGCCGCCCGCTCGCGCGCCGAGGCCGACTGGCTGGTGGGCATCAACGGCACCCGCGCCATGACCGCCTTCAACAGCAAGGACGGCGGCTTCTTCAAGACGCCGGTGGGCCGGGTGCAGACCCCCACGCTGGCCATCGTGGCCGAGCGCGAGGAACGCATCCGCCGCTTCGTGCCGCGCGACTACTGGGAAGTGCGCGCCACCTTCGTGGCGGCCGCCGGCCTGTACGAAGGCCGCTGGATCGACCCGGACTTCAAGAAGGACGAGCGCGACCCCGAGAAGCGCGAGTCGCGCCTGTGGTCGCAGGCCGCCGCCCAGAGCGTGGTGGCCGCCTGCCGCGACCAGCCAGGCAGCGTCACCGAGGAATCCAAGCCGTCGACCCAGATGTCCCCGGCCCTGTACGACCTGACCTCGCTGCAGCGCGAGGCCAACGGCCGCTTCGGCTTCTCGGCCAAGACCACCCTGGCGCTGGCCCAGACCCTGTACGAACGCCACAAGGCGCTGACCTACCCGCGTACCGACTCGCGCTATCTGCCCGAGGACTACATCGGCACGGTGCAGGAAACCATGCGCGCGCTGGCCAAGGGCGGCTCCAACGCCGTCGGCGGGCTGTCGCGCCATGCCGAGACCGTGGTCAGCCAGCACTGGGTCAAGCCGAACCGCCGCATCTTCGACAACAAGAAGGTGTCGGATCACTTTGCCATCATCCCGACGCTGCAGATCCCGCACGACCTGAGCGAGGCCGAGGCCAAGCTCTACGATCTGGTGCTCAAGCGCTTCCTGGCCGTGTTCTTCCCGGCCGCCGAATACCGCGTCACCACCCGCATGACCGAGGTGCAGGGGCATCGCTTCCGCACCGACGGCAAGGTGCTGGTCAATCCGGGCTGGCTGGCCGTGTACGGCAAGGAAGCCCAGGGCGAGGACGCCAACCTGGTGCCGGTGGGCGACGGCGAGACCGTGCGCACCGAGGACGTCGAAGCCGTGGGCCTGACCACCAAGCCGCCGGCGCGCTTTAACGAAGGCACGCTGCTGTCGGCCATGGAAGGCGCCGGCAAGCTGGTGGACGACGAGGAACTGCGCGAGGCCATGTCCGAGCGCGGCCTGGGCACGCCGGCCACGCGCGCGGCCATCATCGAAGGCCTGCTCAACGAGGTCTACCTGCGCCGCGAGGGCCGCGACCTGGTGCCGACCGCCAAGGCGCGCCAGTTGATGACGCTGCTGTCGGGCCTGGACGTGTCGGAACTGACTTCGCCCGAGCTGACCGGCGAATGGGAACACAAGCTCAAGCAGATCGAGCAGGGCGCGCTGGACCGCCAGGCCTTCATGCGCGAGATCGCCCAGATGACGCAGGTGATCGTCAAGCGCGCCAAGGAATACGAGCGCGACACGGTGCCCGGCGACTACGCCACGCTGCAGACGCCGTGCCCCAAGTGCGGCGGGGTGGTCAAGGAAAACTATCGCCGCTTTGCCTGCACCAACTGCGACTTCTCGATCGGCAAGCACCCGGGCGGCCGCACCTTCGAGCTGCCGGAAGTCGAGGAACTGCTGGCCAAGCGCGAGATCGGTCCGCTGCAGGGCTTCATCAGCAAGATGGGCCGGCCGTTCGCCGCCATCCTGCGCATCAGCGACGAGTACAAGCTGGAATTCGACTTCGGCCAGAACGACGAGGACGACAACGAGGCAGTGGACTTCTCCGGCCACACGCCGGTGGGCACCTGCCCCAAGTGCCAGTCGCGGGTGTTCGAGCACGGCATGAGCTATGTCTGCGAGAAGTCGGTCGGCCCTGAAAAGAGCTGCGACTTCCGCTCGGGCAAGGTCATCCTGCAGCAGGAAATCTCGCGCGAGCAGATGGAAAAGCTGCTGACCGACGGCCGCACCGACCTGCTCGACGGCTTCGTGTCCAGCCGCACCAACCGCAAGTTCAAGGCGTTCCTGGTGCGCCAGCCCGACGGCAAGATCGGCTTCGAGTTCGAACCGCGTCCGGAGAAACCCGGCCGCGGCCGCGCCCCGGCCAAGACCGCCGGCGCCGCCACCAAGACGGCGGCGAAGAAGGCGCCGGCCAAGAAGGCCGCGGTGAAGAAGACCGCGACCAAGACCGCCACGAAAACGGCCACCAAGACGGCGACCAAGACCGCCGCCAAGAAAGCCGTGAAGAAGGCCGCGCCCAAGAAGACCGCGGCATAAGCCGCCACGGTCTACACTTGCGTGGCACGACGAGAACGCCCGGGCAACCGGGCGTTTTCCATTGTTGGACGGCAGGCGCCGCTGCGGTATTGTTGACGCCAAACAACCACACCCGATCGAGACCGAGGAAGACATGAGCACGAGCCCCCACTTCACCACCCGCCGCCGCGTGCTGGCCGCTACCGGGGCGCTGGCCGGCGTCACCCTGCTCGGCGGCCGCGTCGCCTTCGCGCAGCCCAAGCTGGGCCGCGTGGTCTACGGGCAGGGCAGCATCGACCCGTTCTTCGCGGCTGGCTACGTGGCGCTCAAGAAGGGTTACTTCGGCGAAGCGGGGCTGGAGGTCGAGTACCTGAATTCGCAGAGCGGCCCGCGCACCAACCAGTTGCTGGCGGCCGGCCAGATCGCGTTCGGCGCCACCGCGGCCACCGCCGCGCCGGCGCTGACGCTGGCCGGCAAGCCGGCCGCGCTGGTGTTCGGCTTCGACCGCAAGCTGACCTACGCCAACGTCATCGTGCGGCGCGAGGATTTCGACAGCGGCAAGATCAAGTCGCTCAAGGACCTGGCCGGCAAGCGCGTGGGCGCGACCCAGCCGCAGTCCAGCACCTGGCTGATGGCGCTGTACCTGATGCAGAAGGCCGGCGTGGCCGACAAGGTCGACATCCGCCCCCTGGGCGACCTGGCCACCATGCTGGGCGCGCTCAAGACCGGCTCGGTGGCCGCCAGCATGGCCACCATGTCGATGATGGAGCAGGCCCGGCAGGAAGGCTGGGGCGTGCCGATCTTCGACGCCACCACCGAGGCCTCGTGGAACGAATTCATGGGCGGCGACGTGCCGGGCATCGCCGCGCTGACGCTGCATGACACCATCCAGAAGCGGCCGGAAACCGTGCAGGCCTTCGTCACCGGCCTGGTGAAGGCACAGAACTTCATCACCGCCCACAGCGCCGCCGAGATCGCCGACGTGATCTACGACGATTACCTGAACGCCTTCCCGCGCGCCGCCATCGAGAAGACGCTGGGCGTGTACAAGGACACGGTGTTCCTGGGGGACAACGTCATCACCGAGGACGCCTACAACCGCATGACCGCCATCATGGGCGACGGCCGCCAGTTCTCGAACGACGAGATCAAGACGGTGCCGTACGACAAGTGCGTCGACATGCGCTTCGTGCGCCGCGCTCGGGGCTAGCGATGATCACGCTGGACCGGGTGGGCAAGGCCTACCAGACGCGCCAGGGCACCACCCACGCGGTGGGCGAGGTCAGCCTGGAGATCACGGCGGGCGAGTTCGTGTCGATCGTCGGCCCCTCGGGCTGCGGCAAGAGCACGCTGCTGAACATGATCGCCGGCTTCCTGCCGCCCACCACCGGCCGCATCGTGGTGGACGGACGGGTGGTCGACGGCCAGGTGCCGCCGGCGCTGGGCTACATCTTCCAGAAGGACACGCTGCTGCCGTGGTTCAGCGTCAGGAAGAACGTGGCGCTGGGCCTGAAGTTCCAGGGCGTGCCGGCCGCGCGCATCGCCAGCCGGGTGGCCGAGCTGCTGGAACTGGGCCACCTGACGGCCTTCGCCGACGCCTTTCCGCACCAACTGTCGGGCGGCATGCGGCGGCGCGTGGCGCTGCTGATGAGCCTGGCGGTGGAGCCGCGCATCCTGCTGCTGGACGAACCATTCGGCGCGCTCGATACGCACACCAAGACCCACCTGCACCGCGAGCTGATGGAGATCTGGCGCAAGCTGGGCCAGACCGTGGTGCTGGTCACGCACGACCTGGACGAGGCCATCCTGCTGTCGGACCGCGTGGTGGTGCTGTCCGGCCCGCCCAGCCGCGTGCTGCTGGACGAGCGCATCGCCATCCCGCATCCGCGCGACGTCTTCACCCTGCGCGAGACGCCGCAGTTCGTCACCCACGTGCAAAGCCTCTGGAGCGTGCTGGGCCAGCAGTTCCGCGCCGCCGCCTGATTCCGCCATGACCGCTCCCGAATTGACCGATACCCTGCAGGACCAGTTGCGGCTGGACCGCCGCGCCAGCGCGCGGCGGCGCCTGCGCATCACCTTGTGGCAGGTGCTGATCCTGGCCCTCATCCTGGGCTCCTGGGAAACGCTGACGCGCATCCCGTGGTTCACCCAGAACACGCTGTTCGATCCGTTCTTCATCAGCCAGCCGTCGCGCGTGGCGGTGCGGTTGTGGGAATGGCTGCAGCCCGGGCCGCGCTCGGTCTGGCCGCACCTGTGGCTGACGTTGCAGGCCACGCTGGTCGGGCTGGTGGTGGGCGTGGGCAGCGGCTTCATCGTCGGCATGACGCTCAGCCGCAGCCGCTTCCTGGCGGACGTGTTCAACCCGTTCATCGTGGCTTTCAACTCGATGCCGCGCATCGCCTTCGTGCCGCTCATCACCATGTTCTTCGGCCTGGGGCTGGCGTCCAAGGTGGTGACCTCGTGGTTCGTGGTGTTCTTCCTGGTGTTCTTCAACACCTACAAGGGCGGGCGCAGCGTCGAGCGCGAACTGGTGGACTTCTGCCGCACGCTGGGCGGATCGCCGCGCCAGATCCTGTGGCGCGTGCGCATCCCGACCGCCGCCGCCTGGACCTTCGCCGCGCTGCCCAACGCCATCAGCTTCGCGCTGATCGGCGTGGTGCTGGCCGAGTTCGTCGGCTCCACCACCGGCATGGGCTACCTGATGATCACCGCGCTGGCTACACTGAACGCCACCGACATGTTCGCGGCGGTCACGCTGCTGTCCATCGTCGGCATCGCGCTGGTGTACTGCGTGACCTGGCTGGAACGGCGACTGCTGCACTGGGCGCCCGAATTCCGCGAATGAACCGAGCCGCAACCATGACGACTTCCTTACCCTATCTGCGCAACTTCGACCTGAGCGGCCAGGTCGCGCTGGTGACCGGCTCGGCCCGCGGGCTGGGCTTCTGTATCGCCCGCGCGCTGGCAGGCTGCGGCGCCCGCGTGCTGATCAACGGCCGCAACGAGCAGGCCGCGGAAAGCACCACCGCCGCGCTGCGCGGCGACGGCCTGGACGCGCACGCGCTGGCCTTCGACGTCAGCGACGATGCGGCCATGGCGCGGGCGTTCGCGCGCATCGACACCGAACATGGCCGCCTGGATATCCTGGTGAACAACGTCGGCGCGCGCAACCGCAAGACGCTGGCCGACACCAGCGCCGCCGAGATCCGCGAACTGATCGACACCGACCTGGTGGCCGGCATCCTGCTGGCCAAGCACGCCGCCGAACGCATGGCGCGCCAGGGCGGCGGCCGCCTGATCGCCATCACCTCGGTGGTGGGCGAGCTGGCGCGTGCCGGCGACGCGGTCTATCCGGCCGCCAAGCAGGGCCTGACCGGCATGGTGCGGGCGCTGGCGGCGGAGTTCGGCGGGCGCGGCATCACCAGCAACGCGATCGCGCCGGGCACCTTTGCC
Source organism: Achromobacter sp. SIMBA_011 (assembly GCF_046535435.1). Taxonomy (NCBI): domain Bacteria; kingdom Pseudomonadati; phylum Pseudomonadota; class Betaproteobacteria; order Burkholderiales; family Alcaligenaceae; genus Achromobacter; species Achromobacter sp. SIMBA_011. The sequence goes on from NZ_JAWRWN010000001.1 coordinate 258,483, forward strand.
ACCGAGACCAACGCCGAGATGGTGGCCGACCCCGCCGTCGGGCCGCGCATCGCGGCGCGCAACCCGATCGGGCGCTGGGGCGAGCCGGAGGAGATCGCCGGCGCGGCGGTGTTCCTGGCGTCGAAGGCGGCGTCGTACGTGAACGGACACGTGCTGGTGGTGGACGGCGGCCTGTCGATCCAGTTCTGACAGCGCGCTGGCCGTGCGGCAAAAACGAAGGGGCCCGCAAAGGGCCCCTTCATCACTCCGGCGGTCCCGGCAGGGATGTCCGCCTGCCCGGCAATCACCGCCGGCTCAGGTCGTCTCGTCCTGGTACCAGACGCCTTCGGCCAGCATCATCTTGTGATGGCCATGGCCGGCCGGCATCATGGGAAAGCAGTTCTCCTGCGCCGTCACCGCCACGTCGAGGAAGTAGGGGCCGTCGTGCGCCAGGCATTCGGCCAGCGCCGCGTCCAGTTGCGCCGGGTCCTCGACCCGCGCCGCGCCCCAGCCGAAGGCCCGCGCCAGCGCCACGAAGTCGGGCAGCGAGGCGTTGTAGCTGTGGCTGTAGCGGCCGCCGTGGATCAGTTCCTGCCACTGGCGCACCATGCCCATATAGCCGTTGTTGCACAGCACGACCTTGACGGGCGCCTGGTGCTGCATGGCGGTGGACAGCTCCTGGATGTTCATCAGCACCGAGGCGTCGCCGCTGACGCACACCACGGTCTTGTCCGGATGCGCGACCTGCGCGCCGATGGCGGCCGGCACGCCGTAGCCCATGGTGCCGGCGCCGCCGGACGTCAGCCAGCGGTACGGCTGGTCGAAGCGCAGATACTGCGCGGCCCACATCTGGTGCTGGCCGACGTCGGTCGAGACGATGGCGTCGCGACCCGCCAGCGCCGCGTTCAGGCGCGACATCAGGTGCTGCGGCAGGATGGCGTCGGCCGCCGGGGTGTAGCCCAGGCAGTCCTGCGCGCGCCAGGCCTGCACCCGCGCCCACCACGGCGCCAGACGCGCCGGGTCCAGCGGCTCGCTCAGCTCGGCCTGCAGGGCGCGCACCAGCGGCAGGCAGTCGCCCACCAGGGCCACGTCCACGCGCACCACCTTGTTGATGGAAGCGGGGTCGATGTCGATGTGGATCTTGCGCGCATGCGGGCAGAACTCGGACAGCTTGCCGGTGATGCGGTCGTCAAAGCGGGCGCCGATGCAGACCACCAGGTCGGCGTTGTGCATGGCCAGGTTGGCCTCGACGGTGCCGTGCATGCCCAGCATGCCGACGAATTGCGGGTCGGAGGCGGGGAACGCCCCCAGGCCCATCAGCGTCAGGGTGCAGGGCGCGCCGCTGGCGCGCACCAGCTCGGTGAAGGCGGCGCAGGCCTCGGGGCCGGCGTTCACCAGCCCGCCGCCGCCGTAGAAGATGGGGCGCTTGGCCTGGGCGATCAGCGCGGCGGCGCGGCGCACCGCCGATTGCGGCAGCTTGGGCGCCAGCTTGCCCGACTGGCGCCGCGCGCGCAGCGCCGCCAGCTTCTGCTGCGACGGGGTGTAGTCGTCGCCGTCCGCGTCGCGCGGCACGGCCAACTGCACGTCCTTGGGGAAGTCCAGCAGCACCGGGCCGGGCCGGCCCTGGCGCGTCAGTTCGAAGGCGCGGGCGGTGACGGCGGCGACGTCGTCCACCGACCGCACCTGGGTGTTCCACTTGGTCACGGAACGCGAGATGCCGATGGCGTCGCATTCCTGGAAGGCGTCGGTGCCGATGGCGCTGGTGGCGACCTGGCCGCTGATGCACAGCACCGGGATCGAGTCGCACATGGCGTCCAGCAGGCCCGAGGTCGTGTTGGCCATGCCGGGGCCGGAGGTCACGAACACCACGCCGGTGCGGCCGGTGGTGCGGGCGTAGCCCTCGGCGGCATGCACGGCGGCCTGCTCGTGGCGCACCAGCACGTGGCGCAGGCGCGGCTCCGCATAGAGCGCGTCGTACAGCGGCAGCACGGCGCCGCCGGGATAGCCGAACACGGTGTCCACGCCGTGCGCAATCAGCGTTTCCAGCAGAATCCTGGCCCCATTGGCGGGGGGAGTTTCAGGGGCGGCAAGCGCGGCGGCGACGGAGGGGTGCAGGCGATCGTTCATGCTATCCATCTTATTGGGAATCCGGGAGAATATTTATCTTCTTTTCCACGCATTGCCGGCAAACGCAGTAAATTTATCTTTGGATCGGAGGAATCAAAGAAAATGAACCTGGACAAGTTTGACTTGGCGATTTTGCGCGTGCTGCAAGAGAACGCCCGCGCCAGCCTCAACGACATCGGCGCCGCGGTCGGCCTGTCGTCCACGCCCTGTTGGAACCGGATCAAGCGCATGGAGGCGGCTGGCGTGATCCGTGGCTACACGGTCGACATCGACCCGGCCAGCCTGGGCTTCATGGACACGGTCATCGTCCACGTCACCCTGGAAAGCCACAGCGAGGAAACGCTGTATGAATTCGGGCGGGCGCTGGCGCAGATACCGGAAGTGCTGGAAGCCTTCCTGGTGTCGGGCGACTACGACTACTACATCCGCATCGCCGTGCGCGACACCCGCGACTACGAGCGGCTGCTGCGCGAGCAGTTGTACCGCATCCCCGGCATCCGCCACAGCAAATCCTGCTTCGTATTGCGCCGCCTGAAGGAAACCATGCTGCCGCTGAACGGGCCGACGACCTGAACGAGCGCGGCCGGGCGACCGCGCCGCGGCGATGTCAGTGCAGCACGCAGTCCACCGGCTGCGCCGGCTCGGGCAGCGGCCGCACGCCCAGCCCGTCCAGCAGGTCGATCTCGATCACCCGCGCCAGCGCCGACAGCGGCAGATCGTTTTCCTCCAGGCCGAACGGATCTTCCAGCTCGTCGCCCAGCGCGTCCAGTCCGAAGAAGGTATAGGCGATGATGGTGACCGCCACCGGCATCAGGTATTCCAGCGTGCCCACCAGCCCGAACGGCAGCAGCAGGCAGAACAGCCAGGCCGTGCGATGCAGCAGCAGCGAATAGGCGAACGGCGTCGGCGTGTACTTGATGCGCTCACAGGCCGCCTGGATCGCCGCGCACTGCGCCACGCGCTGGGTCAACGCCTGATAGAGGATGTCGGTCAATTCCCCGCGCCGCAGGCAGGCCGCCAGGTCGCGGTTGATCGCCAGCAGCAGCGCGTCGGGCACATTGCGATTGCCCGCCAGCGTATCCAGTTCCTCCGGCTGCACCCAGGGCCGCACGGCCGCCAACACGTCCTGGTCTCGCAGCCGCGCCGCCAGCGCATAACCGAAGCCGATGCAGCGCCGCACCAGCCTTTCCTGCACCGGATTGGCGGTGCTGGCCGCCAGCAGCACCGCGCTCTCGCGCGCCAGGCTGCGGGCCTGCACGATCAGGTCGCCCCATTGCTTGCGCGCTTCCCACCAGCGGTCGTAGCAGACGTTGTTGCGAAACCCCATGAACACCGACAGCGCCAGCCCGAACAGCGAGAACGGCACCGCCGACAGGTGCGTGGGCGAGAACCATTGACGGTGGTACATCCACACCACCACGCACGACAGCAGCGTAATGACCAGGATGCGGCTGAAGATGCGGGGAATGATCGAACCGCGCAAAACAAAGAACAAACCCAGCGCGGAAGGACGCGGACGGACAATCATGGTGCGAGTAAACAAAGAAACGAGGCGGCGCCCACTATACGCCTGTCATCCTGTCATGAGCGCGCCGATATAATTCTGTTTCGTCTCACCGCCACACTGCCGCCACTCAATGACCTCCGAAGACACCCCCATCAAGCCCTGGTACGTCGTGCGCCGCTCCAAGCTGCATGGCAACGGCGTCTTCGCCGCCCGCAAGATTCCCGCGGGCACCCGCATCATCGAGTACGGCGGCGCCCGCATCAGCGCCAAGGAAGCCGACCGTCGCCACCCCACCAACCCCGACGATCCCTTCCACACCTTCTTCTTCGCCCTCAGCTCCGGCCGCGTCATCGACGGCGGCGACCAGGGCAACGACGCCCGCTGGATCAACCACTCCTGCGAGCCCAACTGCGAGGCCCAGGAAGGCAAGCACGGCAAGCGCGTCTACATCGTCGCGCTGCAGGACATCCCGCGCGGCACGGAACTCTCCTACGACTACGGCCTGGTCCTGGACGGCCGCATCACCAAGGCCCTGAAGGAAGGCTACAAGTGCCTCTGCGGCACCCCGCCGTGCCGCGGCACGATGCTGGCGCTGCCCGAAAAGAAGAAGAAAAAGAAAAAGGCCGAAGCGCCAGCGGAACCGGAAACCACGAAGTAAGCAAGCGGCAAGGGCGCCAACAGCGCAGCCACAACGGCCGCGCTCGCCCAACACCCGGCCGCCAGCCACGCCAGCCCGGCAGCCAACCCGGCATCGCCCCGACGCAAGACACCCAAACGCCAAAGAAGGCCGCCCGCGCGGCCGCCTTTGGCGACCCCGCAAGCCACCCGCCCCCACGCCCGTGAAGTGACAACCGACCGAGCCGGGGGTGGCGGGGCTTGGGGGGAGCGGGGCGTGTAGATGCGCCCGAGGGAATCTGAAGGAACAGCCGAAGGCTGTGACGAAGATGACGAAGGGGCAGTCCGGAGCGAACGCTCCGGACCGCAATCGTAGCCCCGCTCCCCCCAAGCCCCGCCACCCCCGGCGTCTTAAGAACCCACCCCCACCCAAAACCCCACCCGCAATAAGCATATTCAGCACCACCCCCAAGACCAGCGTAAAATCCCCGATGTCGTTAACACGACAAACAAGCAGTACGTCTTCAGGGCGGGGCGAAATTCCCCACCGGCGGTATGCCAAGCAACTTGGCGAGCCCGCGAGCGCCCGGCGTCCTTCACGGAGGACACCGGGGTCAGCAGATCTGGTGAGATGCCAGGGCCGACGGTCACAGTCCGGATGAGAGAAGATGTGCCGTCACACGCCCCCTGTCCGCGCCCGACACGCGCGGGCAATCGGTTTGCGTTCGGCTGTCGATTAGCCCTGAAACGTTTTTCGCCCACTTTTTCGCGAGAGCGTTTCAATGTCCAACGTTACCCTTACCCCGCAGTCCCCCCTCCCCAGCCTGGCCGCCCAGCCCTTCGCCGCGCGCCTGCAACGCGCCCTGCATCACCTGCGCCTGGGCCGTCCCGTCATCCTCATGGATGACTTCGACCGCGAAAACGAAGCCGACCTCATCGTCGCCGCCGACAAGCTGACCGTGCCCGTCATGGCCCAGTTGATCCGCGACGGCAGCGGCATCGTCTGCCTGTGCCTGCCCGGCGAAACCCTCGACCGTCTCGACCTGGCCCCCATGGTCCAGCGCAACCAGAGCCGCTTCGCCACCGCCTTCACCGTCTCGATCGAAGCGCGCGAAGGCGTCAGCACCGGCGTGTCGGCCGTCGATCGCGTCACCACCATCCGCGCCGCCATCTCGCCCACCGCCCAGGCCGAGGACATCGTCAGCCCCGGCCACGTCTTCCCGCTGCGGGCCCAGCCCGGCGGCGTGCTGACCCGCCGCGGCCACACCGAAGGCTCGGTCGACCTGGCCACGCTGGCCGGCCTGCGTCCCGCCGGCGTGCTGTGCGAACTGATGAACGCCGACGGCACCATGATGCGCGGCGCCGCGCTGGAGCGCTATGCCGCCCAGCACGGCCTGGTCGCCCTGACCATCGCCGAACTGGCCGACCACCTGCAGCAACTGCGCGACGGCCAGGCCCAGCCGGTCGATGACGAAGTGCTGGAAATGGCCGCCACGGTCTGAACGAAAAAGGCGCCCGCAATAGCGGGCGCCTCGATCGTCAAACCAGTCTTCGGACGCTTAGGCGGCGGCCACCCGGCCCCGCAGCGCCATCGCCACGAACACCGCGCCCAGCGCGCACGCACCGCCCAGCGCATAGACCGCCCCATAGCCCCGCATCCCGGCCAACCAGCCGGCAACGGGACTGGCGATGCCCAGCGCCACGTCCAGGAACGCCACATACGCCCCCATGGCCGCGCCGCGGCTGGCCGGCGGCACGCGCCGCACCGCCTCCACGCCGAAGGCCGGGAACGCCAGCGAATAGCCCGCGCCGCTCAACAGCGCGCCGGCAAACGCCCACGCCGGCGTCGGGCCCATCCAGATCAGCCATTGGCCGGCCGCCTCGATCAGCACGCACACCAACGCCACGCGCGCGCCGCCCAGCTTGTCGGGCAACCCCGCGAAGAACAGCCGCGCCACGATGAAGCCGGCCCCAAACAGGCTGAACATCCACGCCGCGCCGTCCCAGCCGCGCTGCGCGAACAGCAGGCTGATGAAGGCGGTGATGACGCCGAAACCCACGCTGGTCAGCGCCAGCCCCAGGCCCGGCAGCGTCACCATGCCCAGCACGCGGTAGAACGGCGTGCGCACGCCGCCGGCCGCCGGCACGCCGCGCTGTGGCAGCACCAGCGCCAACGCCAGCACCGGGATGAACACCGTGGCCCAGGCGATGCCTTCGAAACCGGCTGCGCCGTAGAGACGCATGCCGGCGGGCGCGCCCAGCCCGAAGGCGGCGTAGATCGCCACGCCGATCCAGGCCATCACCCGGCCCGCGTTCTGCGGTCCGACGCGGCCCACGCCCCAGCTCAGCGCGCCGGTGACGATCAGGCTTTCGGCGCAGCCCATGAGGGCGCGGCCGGCCATCAACGCGGCCAGCGCCGCGCGTGGTTGCGGGGCCAGCGTATCGGCCAGCAGGTAGAGCAGGCCGGCCGCCGACCCGAGCAGAAAACCGGTGACCACCGCGCGCCTGGGGCCGCGACGATCGGCCAGCGAACCGGACCAGGCGCGCGACAGCAGCGCCGCCGCGAACTGCAGGCCGGCCACGATGCCGACCACCAGCGCGCCCTGCGCCAGCACGCCGTCGACGTACAGCGGCAGCACCGGCATGGGCAGGCCGACCATGAAAAAGCCGACGAAGACCGCCAGCGCCAGGGGCAATATCTGCATGAAAACGGGACGCGCGGTCCCGCCGGCCGCGGGCAGCGCCGTGGCCGTCGATGCATTCGACATGAGGATTCCTTGAAAGGGGGAAGCGGCACCGCATGGCCGGCTCGCCGTAATCGACGATGGCATAATCGGCCGGTGCTCGACGCAATTCCAGTTGCGTATCGAAATTTTATGAGCCGGTGCTCAGGTTTGAAACTCGCTTTCCCCGAACCCAATGACATCCATCCCGCAGCCCCGTAAATCGCCGCGCCAGCAACGTTCGCAACAGACCGTGGACACCATTTTGCAGGCGACAGCTCGCGTTCTGGCCGAGCACGGCTACGCAGGCACCAACACCAACCTGATCGCCGAGACCGCCGGCGTCAGCGTCGGCTCGCTGTATCAGTACTTCCCCAACAAGAATGCGCTGATCGCGGCGCTGCACGACCGCCATGACCAGCAGATGCTGGCGCTCATCGACGAGGTGTTGGACGGCAGTCCCGCGGCGACGCTGCGCGAGCGGGTCGCGGCGATCGTCGCCGCGTCGCTGCATGCGCATCTGCTGGAGCCAGCGCTGCACCGCGTGCTGGAGCGGGAATTCCCGCTGTTCGACCAGCCGCGCGAACACAGCCGCGCCGACCAGGACATCCACCGGCGCATGCGCCACCTGCTGGAACTGCATCGCGAGGAGATCGCGCAGCAGGACCGCGAGCTGGCGACCTACGTGGTGCTGCGCATCATGGAATCGTTGGTGCACGCGGCGGCGCTGGAGCCGCCGGCCGGCTTGAGCCCGCAGCAACTGGAGCGGGCGGTGGTGGATGCGGTGATGGGATACCTGGGCATGCCGCCCCCCGCCGCCAAGGCCCGGCCCGTGCGCGCGGCGGCCCGCAAGGCCGGCGCGGCCTGACACCACGCGAGGAACGCGCGCCGACGGCGCGGCGCCGGCGTCCTAGGCGCGCGCCATGCGCGCCAGGCAGTCGGCCGCGTCGCCCACCACGATGCGGGCGCTGCACGCCAGCATCAGGTTCAGGTTAAGGCCGAAGTCTTCGACCGTGCAGCCCTGTGCGTCCACCGCGCGGTCCGGATCGTCGGCGGCCACGCCGACCGCGACCTGCTGGCGCACGCTGCCGGCTTGCGCCGTATAGCCCCACACCGGCTTGCCCAGGGCGATCGCATAGCCGACCTCGAAGGCCGTGCCCGAATCCGGTTCTGCGCCGCGGAACGTATTGAGATTGGCCATGACCAGGTCGGCGCGCTGGATCATCGCCACGTTGGCCCGGTAGATCCATTGCGCCAGGGCGGCGCCGGACAGGCCGACTGGCGCCGCGTTGTCCAGCGGGTACAGGCCTTCGAAACCATGCGCGGCGGCCAGCGCCTTGAGCCGCTCGCCGTGCGCCACGGCATCGGGCAGGAAGACGTCGAAACCGGCCAGGTAGACGCGGCGCACGGGCTTACTCCGGATCGGCAGCCGAGAACGCTTCGCCGGTGGCGAAGAACGAACCGCCCGCGACGTAGTGCACCGAGCGGCGCGCGTCATCATCGAAGTGCCAGCGGTTGCCGGAGAACACGTCGGGCGCGGCCCAGGCGGCCACCACCTCGCCGATGAACAGGTCATAGGCCTGCTGGTTGTGCGGCTCGGGCACCACCTTGCATTCGAGCCAGCCGAGGCAGCCTTCGATCAGCGGCGCGCCGATCTTGCTGGCGGGGAAGGTGCCCAGGCCGCTGGCCTTGAACTTGTCTTCATCGCGCCCCGAGTGCGAGCCGACCTGCAGGGTGGCCTGGGCCTGCGCGCGCGACGGGATGCACAGCGCGAATTCGCCGGAAGCCTCGATCAGCGTGCGGGTGTAGGTGTTCTTGTCCACCACCACCAGCATCTTGGGCGGGCTGAAATCCAGCGGCATGGCCCAGGCCGCGGCCATGACGTTGCGTTCGCCGCCGTAGGCGCTGGTGACCAGCACGGTGGGACCGTGGTTCAACAGCAGGTAGGCGCGGGGCAGGTCGACGGGTTCGATGGCGGACATGGGCAGCCTGTTCAGAACATGCCGTTCTTGTTGGCGGGGTTTTCAGGGATTTCCTGGCTCACGTCCCAGTGCTCGACGATCTTGCCGTTCTCGACGCGGAAGATGTCGACCACGGCCTGGCCGCGGTCTTCGGGCGATTCGCGCCACAGGTTGTGGATCACCACCAGGTCGCCCTCGGCGATGACGCGCTTGATGTCGACGCTGGCCTGCGGGTGCTGCTCAAAGTAATGGGGGAAGAAATCCACCATCGGCTCGACGCCGTCGCGCATGTAGGGATTGTGCTGGGTGTAATTGTTCCTGGCGACATACAGGCGCACCGCCTCGTCGATCTCGCGGTCCTGGAACATCATGCGGAAGAACGCCACCACGATGTCCTTGTTCGACTGCGGCGCGGCGGCCTGGACCGGGGCCAGACAGGTGGCAGCCAGCAGCAAACACAGGGCCAACGATTTCAACTTCATGCTCATACTGACTACTCGGGTCGTGCGCCGGTTTGGCGGCCTGCCAGTTTACAAACAAAACCGGCTGAATCGACCCTGCCGCCAGTGCGGCCTTGCCCGAAAAGCGGACGCCCCCCCGGGGCGGGCGGGGGCCGTGGGCGGCCGGCTATCGCATGCGAACAACACCGCGCCACGGCCTGCGGGATATCAATAGCCGACGGTGAAGCGGCGGCGGGAATGCCGGGGCGTCTCGATTTCGTCGGCCAGGGCGATGGCGTAGTCTTCCATCGAGATCCAGCTCTTGCCGGCCTCATCGACCAGCAGCGTGTCGTCGCCGATGCGGAACTTGCCGGTGCGCTCGCCCGGCTCGAACAGCGCGGAAGGCGACAGGAACGTCCAATTCAGAACCTTTTCCTGACGCAAGGCGTCCAGGAACACCACGCCGCCGCGGGCTTCCGGCTTGTACGCGTCGGGGAATTCGGGGGTGTCGATCAGCATCTTGCCCGGCGCCACTTCCAGGCTGCCGGCGCCGCCGACCACCAGCAGGCGCGGCACGCCCGCGTCCTTCACGGCGGCCAGCAGCGGCTTGGCGTCGGCCGACACGAAGCGCGAGGCGCTGACCACCGCATCGTGGCCCTTGAGCAGCGGCGTCAGGCCGTGCGGATCGGTGGCGTCGCCCTGGGCGATGGTCAGGCCGGGCTGGGGATTGACGTCGCCCAGGTTGCGGGCGATGCCGGTCACCTGGTGGCCGCGCTTGAGTAGTTCGTCCGCCACGCGGGAACCCACGCGGCCGGTAATTCCGATCAAAGCGATTTTCATGGTCTTGCTCCTTGGAGGGTGGGCGCCGGGCGGGGGCCGCGAGTTGCGGTCCTTGCCTGCCCGGGCTCAGGCAAAGCCATACTATTCGGCCCGACGGCATCCAGGAACCCACGGGCATGGAAGAGTTTTTTGCAATCCATGCACCAATCGGATTCCCGTTCCTTTGGCCTCAAGCCGCGGCGCGTTGCGCCTGGTAGACCTGCAAATGCGCGTGGGCCGTGCGCAGCGTGGTGGCATCCACCGCCAGCGTGCGCGCGCGCCGCACCATGTCGCCGACGATGTGATCGGCTTCGACCGGCAGGCCCTGGCGCAGGTCGCGGAACATCGAGGCGGTCATGGCCTGGGACGGGTCGGTCAGGATCTTGAGCGCGTTGGCGTCGGCCTCGGGCCGCACCGCGTGGCCGCTGGCGGCGGCAACCGCCTGCGATTCGCGCAGCAGGCCGCGCACGATGTCGGCGCCGTCGTCGGTGGCGGCGATCTGGCCGACCGTGCCGCGCATCAGGCAGGTGGCGGCGGCCAGCGTCGTCAGGAACACGTATTTTTCCCAGATGTCCTGGTAGATGTCTTCGCTCAGGCGGCTGACGTATTCGCCGCCGGCCAGGGCCTCTGCCAGTGCCTCGCAGCGGGCGCTGCGGGCCGGGCCGGCGCGTTCGCCGAAGACGATGCTGGCGTGCTTGCCCAGGTGGATCACCTGGCCTTCGGGGCCGAGCGTGGCGTTGATCTGGCACAGGCCGCCCAGCACGCGGTGCGGCTCGAATTCGCGGTCCAGCACGTCGTACTGCAGCACGCCGTTCATGATGGGCAGCACCGCGGTGTCGGGACCCACGGCGGGGCGGATGGCGTCGATGGCGCTTTGCAGGTCATAGGCCTTGCAACTGAGCACCACCACGTCATAGAAGCCCTTCAGCGTGTCGGCGGTGGCCAGTTGCGGCTGCAGCGTGGCGTCGCCGAACGGACTTTCGATGCGCAGGCCCTGCTCGCGCAGGCGCGCGGCGCGGGCCTCGCGCACCAGGAAGGTCACGTCCGCGCCCGCCTGGGCGGCGCGGCCGCCGAAATAGCCGCCGGTTCCGCCGGCGCCCAAGAACAACAACTTCATGCCTGTCTCCCCGGCCCGTCAAAGGCGCGGGCCGATGGAGCCATTATGCGCCCGTGGCGGCGCCGGGCGCGGGCCGAAACCGCGCGGGCGCCCATGGCCCGGACAGACGCCGCCGCGGCACGTCGTCAGGCCGGGTGCGCGTGCCGCGCCCAGGCTTCGTAGCCGCCGCGCAGCGCCCAGGTCTTGGGGTAGCCGGCGGCGCGCAGGCGCGCGGCCAGCATCGCGGCCGAAACCTCGTTGGGGCAGGCGCAATAGACCACGATATCGGCCTCCTCGCTGCCGGCCTCAAGCGCCGGCAGCGGGGCGCGCAGGTCAACGGCGATGGCGCCGGGGATGCGGTCTTCCTCGCGCACCGCCTCGGGCCGCACGTCGAACACCAGCGCCTGGCGGCCGTCCTGACGCCACTGCATCAGCTCGTCCACCGACAGCCGCGGAATCACGCGCAGGTGGCGCTTGAGAACCCAGCGCCGCAGGGCGCGGGCGATGATGTACAGCGCCAGCACCGCCGCCAGCAGGGCCAGCCCCATGGGGCCGTAAGTGCCCAGCACGTCCAGCACGTCGTTGACCACGCCGTGGAACAGGCCGCCCAGCAGCAGGGCCGAGCCCGCCCAGATCATGGCGCCCACCAGGTCATACGCCAGGAAGCGGCGGTACGGCGTGCCGGTCAGGCCGGCCATCACGGTGGACAGGGCGCCGGCGCCGGGCAGGAACTTGCACACCAGCAGGGCGCGCACGCCGATGCGCAGGTACAGCCGCTGGGTCTGGCGGATGCAGGAATCCTGCGACAGCGACATCCTGCAGATCACGCCCAGCAGGCGCGAGCCGTAGCGCTGGCCAGCCGCGTACCAGAGCGAGTCGGCCAGCAGACAGGCGACGGTGGCCGCCAGCCACGGCACCAGCCAGCCGGCCGCGCCGGCCAGGGCGCCGGCGGCGATCAGCATGGGGTAGGCGGGCACGGGCAGGCCCGCCTGCTCGACCAGCACGTTGGCGAAGACGAGCCAGCCGCCGTACTGCTCGAGCAGCAATTGAATGTCTTGCATGATGGATTCCGGCTTGCCGCGCACGGGCGCGGCGCTATGCGGGAATTTTAGGCCCGCGGCCGCGCCGATAGCCGCATGGCGATAGGCCTCCAGGGCCTTTCGGGCCCATTTCAGCCGCAACAGGCTGTTCCACGCCGAAAAGTGTCCACGCACCGCAACGGTGCGCACCATGCTGGTGCCACGCTTGGCCGCCAGGGTGCCTATAATCGCGCCCGGCCATCAGGATTCCCCCGACTTGTCGCGGGAATGCCGCATGGCATACAACTTGCTTCGCCAGGACTGGCCGCGAACCCGCCCATTCGGATGGGGCGCGCCGCCCCGGCGCTCCCCCATCCGATGACCGATCCCACGCCCTCGACCCCGCCCGCCCACGCGTGCCGCACCGCGACGCCCGGACATCGCCGCCATTCCTCCCATTCCCTTTCCATCCCCGCGAAGGAGACTTGCGCATGAAATCCCTTTCCCTCCCGGCCGCCGGCGGCATCGCCCGCCGCGGCCTGCTGAAGCTGGCCGCGGCCGCCGCCGGCGCGCTGCTGCTGTCGGCTGGCGCCCAGGCCCAGGCGCCCGCCAAGACCAAGGTTGCCGCCATCTACACGGTGCCGGTGGAACAGCAATGGGTGTCGCGCATCCACAAGGCGCTGACCGCCGCGCGCGACCGGGGTGAAATCGAATACACGTTCTCGGAAAACGTCACCAACGCCGACTACGAGCGCGTCATGCGCCAGTACGCCGAGCAGGGCAACAAGCTGGTGGTGGGCGAGGCCTTCGCGGTCGAGGCCGCGGCCCGCAAGGTGGCCAAGGACTACCCGCAGACCGCCTTCCTGATGGGTTCGTCGGGCAAGCCGCAGCAGCCCAACTTCTCGGTGTTCGACAACTACATCCAGGAACCGGCCTACCTGACCGGCATGATCGCCGCCGGTATGAGCAAGACCGGCAAGATCGGCCTGGTGGGCGGCTACCCCATCCCCGAAGTGAACCGCCTGATGCAGGCCTTCATCGAGGGCGCCAAGGAAATCAACCCCAAGACCGAATTCACCGTGACCTTCATCGGTTCGTGGTTCGATCCCCCGAAGGCCAAGGAAGCCGCTTTCGCCATGATCGACAAGGGCGCGGACGTGCTGTACGCCGAGCGCTTCGGCGTGTCGGACGCCGCCAAGGAGCGCGGCAAGCTGGCCATCGGCAACGTCATCGACACCCAGCCGCAGTACCCCGAGACCGTGGTGGCCTCGGCGCTGTGGAGCATGGAACCGACCATCGACGAGGCGCTCAAGCAGGTCAAGGCCGGCACCTTCAAGGCCGCCGACTTCGGCCAGTACTCGCTGATGAAATACAAGGGTTCGTCGCTGGCGCCGCTGGGCACCTTCGAAAGCAAGATCCCCGCTGACCTGATCGCCAAGGTGCAGGCCAAGCAGAAGGCCATCCTGGACGGCAGCTTCAGCGTGCAGGTCAACGACAAAGAACCCAAGTCGTCGGCACGATGAATCAAGCGCCTCTCGCCCTGCGGCTGGCAGGGATCACCAAACGCTTCGGCAGCCTGACGGCCAATGACGATGTCTCGCTGACGCTGGCGCAAGGCGAAGTGCTGGCCCTGCTGGGCGAGAACGGCGCCGGCAAATCGACCCTGGTGTCGATCCTGTTCGGCCATTACGTGGCCGACGCCGGCAGCATCGACGTCTTCGGCCAACCCTTGCCGCCGGGCCGGCCCGACGCCGCGCTGGCGGCGGGGGTCGGCATGGTGCACCAGCACTTCACGCTGGCCGACAACCTGACCGTGCTGGACAACATCATGGTCGGCACCGAATCGCTGTGGAAGCTGGCCTCGGGCCGCGGCCCGGCGCGCCGCCGCCTGGTGGAACTGGGCCAGCGCTTCGGCCTGGGGGTGGATCCGGACGCGCGCGTCGGCAGCCTGTCGGTGGGCGAGAAGCAGCGCGTCGAGATCCTCAAGGCGCTGTACCGCGGCGCCAAGGTGCTGATCCTGGACGAGCCCACCGCCGTCCTCACGCCGCAGGAAGTGCAGGACCTGTTCGCCACGCTGCGCGGCTTCGTCGACGAGGGCCTGGCCGTCATCTTCATTTCGCACAAGCTGGACGAGGTCATGGCCGTGTCGCGCCGCGTCGCGGTGCTGCGCCAGGGCAAGCTGGTGGCCGAGCGCGACACCGCCGCCACCACGCCGGCCGAATTGGCCGAGCTGATGGTGGGCCGCAAGGTCGCCATGCCGCACGCCGAAGCCATGGCGGCGGCCGGCCAGGCCGCGCCGGTGGTGACGCTGTCGCAGGTCACCGTGCGCGACCCGCGCGGCGGCGCGCCGCGCCTGGACAGCCTGGACCTGGTGGTGCACAAGCATGAGATCGTGGCCATCGCCGGCGTCGCCGGCAACGGCCAGCAGGCGCTCGTGTCGGTGCTGACCGGCCTGCGCCAGCCCGCCGACGGCACCATCCGCCTGGGCCCTGAACACGCCGCCGCGCCCACCACGCCGGCCGGCTGGACCGCCGCCCACGTGGGCCGCATTCCCGAGGATCGCCACGGCGAAGGCATGATCGGCGACAGCCCGCTATGGGAAAACGCCATCGTCGAAGACCTGAAGGACCCGCGCTTCTCGCGCTTCGGGCTGATCCGCGCCAAGGCCGGCCGCGCCTACGCGGCGGCGCTGGCCAAACAGTTCGACGTGCGCGCCGCCTCGCTCGATGTGCGCACCCGCAGCCTGTCGGGCGGCAACATGCAGAAGCTGATCCTGGGCCGCACCCTGGCGCGCGAACCGCGCTTCATCGTCGCCGACCAGCCCACCTGGGGCCTGGACATCGGCGCGGTGGCCTACGTGCGCGAACAGTTGCTGGCCGCGCGCCGGCGCGGCGCCGGCATCCTGCTGGTGTCGGAAGACCTGGAAGAGATTTTCGCGCTGGCCGACCGCATCGCGGTGCTGTGCGGCGGCAAGCTGGTCGCCGACAAGCCGGTCGCGCAATGGACGCCCGCCACCGTCGGGCTGGCCATGACGGGCACGCGCGCCTGACGCCGTGCCCCCTCTACTGAGCATTTCTCGAATGAAACTGATCCTGGAACGCCGCCCCGAGCCCAGCCGCACCGCGCTGGCCCTGGCCCCGATCGCGGCCATCCTCTTTACGCTGGCGGTCTGCACGCTGCTGGTGGCCTGGGCCGGCGCGCCGGTGGGCCGCACCTACGCGCTGCTGTTCGAAGGCGCGTTCGGCTCCAAATTCGCGCTGTCCGAGACCCTGACGCGCGCCACGCCGCTGATGCTGACCGGCCTGGCCTGCGCCGTGGCCTTTCGCGCGCGCTTCTACAACATCGGCGCCGAAGGCCAGTTGTACCTGGGCGCGCTGGCCGCGGTGGCGGTGGGCGGCCTGCATGACGGCACCGGCTTCGACCTGCCCCTGCCGGCGCTGTTCGGCGGCATGATGCTGGCGGCGGCGCTGGCCGGCGCCTTGCTGCTGCTGATCCCGGCGCTGCTCAAGACGCGCCTGGGCGTGGACGAAGTGGTGACCACGCTGCTGGGCAACTTCATCGTGCTGCTGTTCGTCTCGATGATGCTGGACGGCCCCATGAAGGACCCGATGGCGATGGGCTGGCCGCAATCGGTCGCGCTCAACCCCGACCTGGAGCTGGGCAAGCTGATCGAGCGCACCCGCGCCCACACCGGCCTGCTGTGGGCCGCCGGCCTGGCGCTGGGCCTGTGGCTGCTGAACCGCTACACGGTGTTCGGCTTCCAGATGCGCGCGGTCGGCGCCAACGCCCACGCCTCGCGCTTCCTGGGCCTGCCGGTCAACCGCGTGATGCTGGGCACGGCCATGCTGTCGGGCGCGCTGGCCGGACTGGCCGGCGCCATCGAGGTGGCCGGCCGCACCGGCTACGTCACGCTCGACATGTCGCCGGGCTACGGCTACACCGGCGTGGTGGTGGCCATGCTGGCCGGCCTGCATCCGCTGGGCGTGATCCTGGCCAGCGTCTTCGTGGCCGGCATGCTGGTGGGCGCGGACAGCATGAGCCGCGCCATCGCGGTGCCGAACTACATCGCCGACGTCATCGTCGCCACCTCGTTGCTCGCCATGCTGGTCGCGACGCTATTCGCGCAGTACCGCCTGCGCCGCAACCGGGCTTGAGGAGCACGCCATGGAATGGATGGACCTGTTGAGTTCCGCGGCCTTCTGGGTCGCGGTGTTGCGGCTGGCGACGCCGCTGATCCTGGGCACGCTGGGCGTGCTGCTGTGCGAGCGCGCCGGCGTGCTGAACCTGGGCATCGAAGGCATCATGGCCGCCGGCGCCTTCACCGGCTGGCTGGTGGTGTACCTGGGCGCGCCGCTGTACGTGGGCGTGCTGGCGGCCGCGCTGGCGGGCGCCGTATTCGGCCTGCTGCACGCGGTGCTGACGGTGCCGCTGGGCCTGTCGCAGCACGTCTCGGGCCTGGGCGTGACGCTGCTGGCCACCAGCCTGAGCTACTTCGCCTACCGCGTCACCTTCCCCAGCGTGAACACGCCGCCGACGATCACGCCGTTCGCCGAAATGAAATTCCTGGACGGCATTCCGCTGATCGGCCCGGTGCTGGCCGGGCAGACGCCGATGACGCTGCTGGCGCTGGCCGCGGTGCCGATCCTGGCCTGGGTACTGAACCGCACCCCGGTCGGCCTGGCGATCCGCATGGTGGGCGAGAACCCCGCCGCCGCCGAGGGCCAGGGCCTGTCGGTGATCAAGCTGCGCATGGGCGCCATCGTCGCCGGCTCGGCGCTGATGGGCGTGGCCGGCAGCTTCCTGACGCTGGCGGCCTTCAACGCCTTCTTCTTCAACATGGTCAACGGCCGCGGCTGGGTCTGCGTGGCGCTAGTGGTGTTCGCCTCGTGGCGGCCTGGCAAGGCGCTGCTGGGCGCGTTGATCTTCGCCTTCTTCGACGCGCTGCAACTGCGGCTGCAGCAGGGTGGGGCGGCGCTGCCGGGGCTGCCCGAGCTGCCCTATCAGGTCTACCTGATGCTGCCCTATATTCTGTCCATCCTGGCCCTGGTGGTGATGGCGCGCCGCGCCGCCTACCCGCAGGCCCTGATGAAGCCCTACCGCAAGGGCGAACGGTAATCCAGAAGGTTTGACTATGCTCGATCTGATCCTCAAGAACTGCACGCTGCCGGACGGCCGCCAGCACATCGACATCGGCGTGGCCCAGGGCCGCATCGCGGCGCTCGAACCGGCGCTGAAGGCCGAGGCCGCGCAGACCATCGACGCCGCCGGCCAACTGGTGACTTCGCCGTTCGTCGACGCCCACTTCCACATGGACTCGACCCTGTCGTTCGGGCTGCCGCGCGTGAACCAGTCGGGCACGCTGCTCGAAGGCATCGCGCTGTGGGGTGAACTCAAGCCGCTGCTGACGCAGGAAGCGCTGGTCGAGCGCGCGCTGGCCTATTGCGACTGGGCGGTGGCGCGCGGCCTGCTGGCGATCCGCTCGCACGTCGACGTGTGCGACC
This sequence comes from Achromobacter sp. SIMBA_011, assembly GCF_046535435.1. Taxonomy (NCBI): domain Bacteria; kingdom Pseudomonadati; phylum Pseudomonadota; class Betaproteobacteria; order Burkholderiales; family Alcaligenaceae; genus Achromobacter; species Achromobacter sp. SIMBA_011. Next base: position 276,270 of record NZ_JAWRWN010000001.1, read on the forward strand.
CGCGCCTGCTGGCGGTGGAAGCGCTGCTGCACGTGCGCGAGCAGGTCAAGCCGTACCTGGACCTGCAACTGGTCGCCTTCCCGCAAGACGGCGTGCTGCGCGCGCCTGGCGCGCTCGATAACCTGAAGCGCGCGCTGGACATGGGCGTGGACGTGGTCGGCGGCATTCCGCACTTCGAGCGCACCATGCAGGACGGCGCCGAATCGGTGCGCATCCTGTGCGAACTGGCCGCCGAACGCGGCCTGCGCGTGGACATGCACTGCGACGAAAGCGACGACCCGCTGTCGCGCCACATCGAGACGCTGGCCTATCACACGCAGCGCCTGGGCTTGCAGGGCCGCGTCACGGGCTCGCACCTGACCTCGATGCACTCGATGGACAACTACTACGTGTCCAAGCTGATCCCGCTGATGCGCGAGGCCGGCGTGTCGGCCATCGCCAACCCGCTCATCAACATCACGCTGCAAGGCCGCCACGACACCTACCCGAAGCGCCGCGGCATGACGCGCGTGCCCGAGCTGCTGGCCGCCGGCGTGCCGGTGGCGTTCGGCCACGACTGCGTGATGGACCCCTGGTACAGCCTGGGTTCGGGCGACATGCTGGAAGTGGCGCACATGGGCCTGCACGTGGCGCAGATGACCGGCCAGGACGCCATGCGCGCCTGTTTCCAGGCCGTCACAGCCACGCCGGCGAAGATCCTGGGCCTGGACGAGACCGGGCTGGAAGTGGGCAAGCGCGCCGACCTGGTGCTGCTGCAGGCCCGCGACCCGGTCGAGGCGCTGCGCCTGCGCGCCACGCGCCTGATGGTGTTGCGCGCCGGGCAGGTGGTGGCGACGACGCCGCCGGCCACGGCGACGTTGAACCTGCCGGGGCGACCGGGGCAGGTGAGTTTTCAGGTGCGCTGAGGATGTAGGGGGGACTGGCCCATGGCGGCTTCGGCTTTGTGCTGTCCCCCTCCGAATGGAACAGCGACCAACCGACAGAAGCCTTTGCGTCAGAACAGGCCCGCGGCGTTGACGTGGGGGCACCCGTATTCTCCGCCATGGTGCTCAAACCCGACACGCTCAAGACGGTGTCTTGGGTCACCGCAACCAATCGCGACATGGTGACGCGGCACGGTTTATCCGTCCCCATATAAGAAGGGGTCCGCATGAGCGGTCCCAGAGGGCAATTAGTGATAAAAGGCCAAAAAGGGTAAAATTGACCAAGAGGCCATCAAGGCCGATTCGAAAGCCCTCGTTGGGAGAACGATCATGGCTGCTTCCGCATTGCTCGCTGAACCTATCGCCCGCCTGCCGGCGAAGCCTGCTTCGGCAGTCAAGAAGGACGGCTGGCGGGGTGTCGTCCGCAGTCTTGCCGCCGCCGAAGGAAAGCTCGTCGTCACAAACCACGATGAGCCGGAGGCCGTGATCATGACGGTGGCCGAGTACACGCGCATCATAGACGCGCTGAACGCTGCCCAGGCCGCCGTGCCGGACCCGGTCGAAGAACTGCGCCGCAGCTTCGATCAACGACTTGCCGCGCTGTCCGCCCCCGACGCGGCTGAGCGCCTGCGAAGCGTTATGCGCAACCCAGGCCCGTTGGCTGGTCGAGTTAAGGCCGGCTCCACGTTTTGATGGAACGCCCAATTCTGTATGTGCTGGCGGGAGTGAATGGCGCCGGCAAAAGCTCAGTGGGCGGCCATATCCTGACTCAGGCCGGCATGGCCTGGTTCAACCCTGACACCTTCGCTCGTGAGCTTGTACAGCGCTTGGGCCGGTCCCAAGATCAGGCCAATGCGGAAGCGTGGGCGGAAGGGGTGCGGCGGCTGGACGCGGCAGTCGCGGCGGGCGGGTCGTTCGCCTTCGAAACCACCCTGGGAGGCCAGACCATCGTGGAAAAGCTCATCGCCGCGGCGTCGACCCACGATGTGCTGGTCTGGTACTGCGGCCTGCGCGACGCCGAGCACCATATTGCGCGTGTGCAGGCCCGGGTGGCGCGCGGTGGCCACGACATCCCCGAAGAACGCATCCGCGAGCGCTGTAAGACGTCCTACCGCAATCTGCTGAAATTGATGCCGCACCTGGTCAGTCTGCGGGTCTACGACAACAGCGTGGACGTAGAGCCTGGCGAGGCCGTACCTGAGCCGGCTCTGGCCCTCTACGTGGACGATGGCCGGGTGCTCTATCCCACTTCGCTAGCGGAGATGCGGGACACGCCCGATTGGGCGAAGCCGCTCGTTGAGGCCTCGTTGTCGGCCAGCGAGTAGTGCAGCCTGCGTACCGACGGTGGGGGGGGCCGTGTTCTTTACCTCCCGAACATCCAGCGTGCCCGTCCCGAGCGCGTTTCGGCCTTCCAGCGCCGCGCGCTCGCTGCTGGATATCGCCGCGCCGACCAAGGTCGTGTTTCGCGCGATATCCAGTTGGAAGCCGCCGTCGCCCGCCTTCAGGCCGACCTGCTCGCTGGCGGATCGAAAGTCGCTGTTCATCCGGCCTTGGGCGACGTTGCCCGACACCGAATCCTGGCCCGCGTTTCCAGGAACTGCCCGACCTGCTTCTGAGCCTCCGACGCAATCTCGAACCCCGCCTCGATCTTCTCCTTGTCGAAGATCGGCTTGAGCGCATTCAACGTATCCGACGACGTGTCGCGATTCAGCGCGGCGACCGTTTGCACCGCCGTCATCCCCGTCAAATCCTGCTGCGCGGCCTCATCACGGATCACGACGCTGCCGCCGCTGATCGCGCTGCGCGTGGTCGAGCTGGCATTGCCGGAAGCGCGCGCGACAACAGGCAGGCCCGCCGACGCCCCGCTCTTGTCGCCCGGGTCCCGCGCCTTGTCGGCCCCGCCCGCCGCCTGGCCACCGAGATCGGCAGGGTCTGCGCCAGCACGGGAGTCCAGACCTGCGAGAAGACCACGGACCATACGATCAGGGAACGGAACTTGGACATCATGCGTACTCGGTTGAACCGAGGATGGGCTGGCGTTGTGAATGTCTCGACAACGCAAGGCGGCGGGGTTCCGGCGTCGTCCCCGCCCACATAGGCGCGCCAGCGCTTGCCCGTGCCGGGCTTGATGATGATGATGTCGGAGTCGCCCAGTTCAGGGCCGGGCGCGCGGCGGCGGCGAACCCAGGGCACAGCGTCAGGCTGGCGGCGCTGTGCGCGGCGGCCCGCTTGCGACGCCGCCAGCCTCGCCGCGCACCATGATGGCCGCGGCAAGAGGGCTCGATATTGCGGATGAAAACCTGACTGGCTGGCACGCTACGAATTCCCGAAGGCCGAACTTGCCGGCCCATCCAAAGCACTTCCTTGTCAACGCGCCGATTATCAACAGCGAGGAAGCGCAAAACCGGGAAAATGCATCGCGGAATAACGAAATAAGGCGTGTCCGAGGCCGGACCTCGCCTTCACCCGCCGCTGTCAGGGTCGCGACGGGAGGCCACTCGAAATATCCGGCAGCACGCTGCCGGATCGTTGTGGCCGGTCAGGCTTCCGACGCCGGCCCGCCGACGTATCCCGGCCGCTTCGCGGCCGTGACGATGATCTCGACCAGCAGATCGGGCGAGGCCAGCTTGGCCTCGCAGGTCGCGCGCGTCGGCAGCGCATTGGCCGGGGCCCACTCGGCCCACACCGCGTTCATGCCGGCGAAATCGCGCTCGATGTCCTTGAGCCAGATCTGCACCGACAGCAGCCGGGTCTTGTCCGAATCGGCCCGCGCCAGATAGCCGTCGATCTTGGCCAGCACGTCGCGCGTCTGCGCGGCAATGCCGCCTTCGGCCGACGAGGTCACGCCCGCGACGTACACGGTGTTGCCGTGAATCACGATGCGGCTCAGGCGCTCGTTGGAATCCTTGCGCACGATGTCATTCATGAGTGCTGCTCCTTTGAAGTGGATGCCGGCGCGCCCGCGGCGCCGGCGAAACGATCGATGGCGAACGGCGCGATCGGTAGATCGGTCACGCCAGTGGTGATCAGATCGGCCATGATACGGCCGACGATCGGGCCCAACTCGAAGCCGTGGGCCGAGAAGCCGAAGGCGTGGAAGGCGCTGTCGTAACGCTGGCTGCGCCCGATCACCGGGATCTCGTCGGGCATGGCGGCCTCGATGCCGGCCCAGCCGCGGTTCACGACCGCTTGCCGCATGTGCGGAAACAGGTCGCAGACGGTGCGCGCGCCCTCGGCCAGTGAACGGAAGTCCAGCTCGGTCCATTCCGCGTCGCGATCGACCCAGGCGCGGCGGCCACCGCCGATCAGCACGGTGCCGTTGGCGCGCTGCTTGAACGACAGCGGCCGGCCGGTGCCCAGCACCACCGCGTCCAGGAAATGATCCATGCGCAGCGTCACCAGCATCATCGGGCTGATTGCGATTAGCGGCACCGGCTCGCCCCATTCGGCGGCGATGCGGTCCGCCCAGGCGCCGGCGCAGTTGAGCACCTGCGGCGCGGTGTAGACGCCGGCGTCGGTTTCGACCCGCCATTGCCCATGCTCATGCACGGTGCGCAGCACGCGCACGCCTTCCACGAAGCGCGCCCCCAGGCTGGCGGCCTTGCGGCGGAACGCCAGCGTGGTGCGGTAGGGATCGGCGGCGGCGTCCTCGCGCGCGATCAGGCCGCCTTGCACCGTGGGCGTCAGCGCGGGAATCATCGCCAGCAATTCGTCACGGTCGATCCATTGTTCATGCGTGTAGCCATGCCGTTGCATGGTCGCCAGGCGCGCGCGCAGCGCTGCCGCGTCGGCCTCGTTCTCGGCCACGCGCACCTGCCCATGCTGTTCGAAACCGCAATCGTCATCGACCAGCTCGCCAATGCGATACCAGAGCTCGCGCGAGGCCAGCGCCAGCGGCACTTCGGCCAGGTGCCGCGCCAGGGTGCGCACGCCCCCGGCGTTCACGCCCGAGGCGTGGCGGCCGACGTAGTTCTTTTCGATCACCAGCGCCGGCACGCCGGCGCGCGCCAGGTGCAGCGCCGCCGAACTGCCGTGCAGGCCGCCGCCGATGATGATGACGGCGGCCGAGCGCGAAGCGTCCGTCATGGCGGGCTCCTATTTCTTCAGCCGCACCACCGCCTGGCGCGACTCGTCGGTCTGCGGCAGCGACGCCAGCTCGCCCAGCGTCAGCGGCTTGGTCGGAAAGCGCAGGCGGTAGTAGCCCACTTCCGGCACCGGCACGCCGCGTTCCTCGGCGATGATCTCCGACACCGTCAGGCCGCAGAAGCGTCCCTGGCACGGCCCCATGCCGCAGCGCAGGAAGGCCTTCATCTGGTTCGGGCCGCTGCAACCGAGCTTGACGGTGTCGCGCACCTGCGCCGCCGTCACTTCCTCGCAACGGCAGACGATGGTGTCGCCGGTGGGGCGGCGGAAGGTCTCGGGCGCCTTGTACAGGGCATCGAAGAACTCGCGTCCGCGCACCGACCGCGCCAGCGCGGCACGCGGCGCGGCGGCCTCGCTGTCGCGCCGCGCCGCATCGATGCGGCCCAGCAGGTGCGCGGCCTGCAACGCCGCCAGCCGGCCGCGCTGTTCAGCCGCCAGCGCGCCGGCGATGCCGGCGCCATCGCCCGCCATGCCGACGCCATCGACCGAGGTCAGGCCCCAGTCATCGACGTCCGGTTCCCAGCAATCGAGCGCCGCGTTCCAGCGATGCTCGGCGCCGATGGCGCGCGACAGGTTGACGTTGGGCACCACGCCCTGGTGCAGCATCAACTGCTGCGCCGGCAAGGTCTTGGTGACGCCGCCGGCGGTGTAGCGCACGCTTTCCAGCTTGTTCTCACCCAGCGCTTCCAGCGCCGTCACGCCCTTGATGATGGGTACCGCCGCCTTGACCGCGCGCAGCAGCGACAGCCCCTTGCCCAGATACGGCGAACGCAGGAAGTCCCACACCTTGGGCAGGGCCTGGCGCAGACGGCCGGGCGGCGTGGTTTCGAGCAGCGCGTCGATCTTGACGCCGGCGTTCAGGTACTGCCACGCCACCAGGTACAGCAGCGGGCCGCAGCCGGCCAGCACCGTGCGGTCGGCCGGCACCATGCCGGCCGACTTCAACAGGATCTGCGCCGCGCCGGCGGTGATGACGCCGGGCAAGGTCCAGCCGGGAATCGGGAACGGCCGCTCCTGCGCGCCGGTAGCCAGCAGCAGGCGCCGCGCATGCAGGATGCGCGCTTCGCCGGCCACCGAGTACGCCACCTCGAAGCCGCGTTCCGGCTCGGGCGCGGTGCGCTCGGCCACCGCCCACACGGTCGCGCCCGGCTCATAGCGCGCGCCCGACTGCCTGAATGGCTCGACCAGTGAAGCGCCATGCCAGTAGTCCGGCCCCAGCACGGCACGGTTGGTGACCGGCGTGGTGGTGATGGCGCGGTAGATCTGTCCGCCCGGCGCGGATTGCTCATCCAGCAGCACCGTATCCACCCCCAGCCGGGCGGCCGTGGTGGCGGCAGCCAACCCGGCGGGACCCGCGCCCACCACCAGCAAATCGCATTGCGTCGTCTCGATCATGCCTGCACCTTGCGCGCGCCAAGCTGGCGCTCGATCTTCATGCCGTCACGCACGGCCGTCATGCAGCCCTGCTGGTTGGCCTGGCCATCGATCGTGACCAGGCAGTCGTAGCACACGCCCATCATGCAATAGGGGCCGCGCGGCACCTCACCCACCGCGGTGTCGCGACAGGCCTGCATGCCGCCGGCGAACAATGCCGCGGCCACGCTGTCGCCGGCGCGGCACTGCAGTTCGGCGCCATTCACCGTCACCCGCACCGGCGCGCCCTGCGCCTGGCGCTGCGCCTCGTCAAGCCTCTTGAACATGAAACCTCCGGGTCGAGAAGGGCGCCATGTCGTCGGCCAACTGGCCGGCGGCGATCATGGGCGCCAGTTTGAGCGCGTGCGCGGCCGCCAGGGTGACGCCGCTGTGACAGGTGGCGACGAAGGCGCCAGGGCACGTCTCGGATTGTTGATAGATGGGGAAACCGTCCTTGGACATCACCCGCAGCGCGGCCCAGCTACGCACCACCCGCACCTCGCGCAGGGCGGGCAGGGTGCGCACGGCGCGGTCGGCCAGCGTGCCCAGGATCGGCAGGCCCACCTGGTTGTCCACATAGCCGGCTTCTTCCTGCGAGTCGCCGATCAGCCAGGTGCCTTCGTCGGTCTGGCGCAGCGTGGACAGTGGCGTTTCCAGCAGGCGGCGGGTGCGCTCCAGCACCACGATCTGGCCGCGCTGCGGCCGCACCGGCACCGTCAGGCCGACCTGGTCGCCCAGCGCCTTGTTCGATAGGCCGCTGGCCAGCACCAGCTTGCGCGCCCGCACCGTGCCGGTGGGCGTGGTCACCTCGAACACGCCGTCGCGCTGGCGGATCTGCTTCGCCGGGCAGCGCGGCAGGTAATCCACAGCCCGCTGTGCAAAACTCATGTGCAGGGCCCGCAGCAGCTTGAGCGGATTGGCGATGCCGTCCACCGGCGTCCAGGTGGCGCCGCGCACCTCGGGGCCGATGCCGGGCACCATGTCGGCAAGCTCGTGGCGGTCCAGCATTTTCCAGTCGTACTGCGCCATGCCGGGCTGCGCCAGCAGCGTGCGCATGAAGTTGGCGCGCGCTTCCATTTCCTCGTCGCTCAACAACGCGTGCAGGCCGCCGCGCTGCTCCAGGTGCACGTCCACGCCGATCTGCTCCCGCAGCTCGGCCGCCAGTTGCGGCCAGGCGCCGGCCGAGGTCATGGTCCACACGCCGTAGCGCGGCAGGCCCATGCCCTTGCTCTGCACCCAGACCAGCCCGAAGTTGCCGCGCGAGGCGCGATAGGCCACGTCGCCTTCGTCCAATACCGCGACGTGGTCCAGTTCGCGCCGCAGCCCGTAGGCCACGGCCGAGCCGACCAGGCCGCCGCCGATCACCACGGCGTCGTAGACGCCGCGATGCGCCGGCGCGCGCGGCGCCTGTTGTATTTCTTCCGTCATTAGCGTCCCTTTCCGACAAACAGCTTTTCCAGGCCGACCAGGCGGTCCAGGATGAAGATGGCGATGATGGTCACATAGATCAGCACGGCCGACACCGCCGTCACCAGCGGGTCGATGGTGTCCTCGATGTGCAGGAAGATGCGCACCGGCAGCGTGGTGGTGGACGGCGAGGCGATGAAGATCGACATGGTCAACTCGTCGAAGCTGGTGATGAAGGCGATCACCCAGCCGCTGACCACGCCCGGCAGCAGCAACGGCAGCACCACGCGCCGGAACGCGGTCCAGTGGGACGCGCCCAGCGACTGCGCCGCGCGCTCCAGCGCCGGATCGATGCCGGTGGCCGAGGCCAGCACCAGCCGCAGCGCATAGGGCATCACCAGGATCACGTGCGCCACCACCAGCCCCACGTAGGTGCCGGCCAGGTCCACCGTGGTGAAGAACTTCAGGAAGGCCAGCCCCAGCACCACGTGCGGAATCATCAGCGGCGACAGGAAGAACGCCACCAGCGCCTCGCGGCCGCGGAAGCGGTTGCGCGACAGCGCCAGCGCGCTCGGCACCGCCAGCGCGATCGCCAGCGTGGCCGACAGCGTGCCCAGCCCCAGGCTGAACCAGAACGCCTCGATGAAGCGCGGGTTGTCGAGAATGGCGCGGAACCAGCGCAGCGACAGCCCCCCGCTGGGCAGCGAAATGAAGCCTTCGGACGTGAACGCCACCGCGCACACCATCACGATGGGCGCCAGGATGAACAGGATGAAAAGCGTATGGAACAGCAGGCCGATGGGACCGTTGCGGAAGTTCATGTCAGGCCCCCGACGGATTGAAGACCGCGCCATAGCGGCGCTCGATCAGCCGGTTGGCCGACAACAGCACCACCACGGTCGCCACCAGCAGCACCACCGCCAGCGCCGCGCCCAGCGGCCAGTTGAGCGTGTTCAGGAACTCGTCGTAGGCGGCGGTGGCCACGTTCTTCAGGCGCCGGCCGCCAATAATGGCGGGCGTGGCGAAGGAACTGGCGGCCATCGCGAACACCATGATCGACCCCGACAGGATGCCCGGCATGACCTGCGGCACGATCACGCGCCGGATCACGGTGAACTGGCTGGCGCCCAGCGACAGCGCGGCGGCCTCGGTCGACGGATTGATCCGCTGCAACGACGCCCACACCGCGATCACCATGAACGGCACCAGCACATGCGTGAGCGCGATGCCCACGCCCAGGTTGCTGTACATCAGGTCGATCGGCGTGGCGATCAGGCCGATGCCCATGAGCGCCTTGTTGATGAGTCCGGTGGACCCGAACAGCAGCGCCCAGCCCAGCGTGCGCACCACCACCGAGATCAGCAGCGGTCCCAACACCACCATCAGGAACAGGCCCTTCCACGGATTGGCCATGCGCGACAGCACGTAGGCCTCGGCCGTGCCCAGCACCAGGCAGGCCAGCGTCACCAGCGCCGCCACGCCGAAGGTGCGGGCGTAGATCTCGTAGTAATAGCCGTCGCTGAAAATCTCGATGTAGTTCTTCCAGGTGAAGGTGACCTGCATGCCGCCGTAGAACTGGAAGTCGAAGAAGCTGATCAGCAGCACCAGCGCCATCGGCACCACCAGGAAGGTGGCGTACACCGCCAGCGCCGGCGCGCTCAGCAGCCAGGGGTTGGCGCGCGCGCTCATTTTGCCGGCTCCTGGCCGGCCACCGCGCACATGTCCTGCGCGCGCCAGCGCAGGTGCACGGTCGCGCCCTCGGCGGGCACCGGCACGCCGTCGTTCTGGCGGATCACCATGACTTCGCCCACCGAGGTCTCGACCTGGCACAGCCAGTGGTTGCCCTGGAACACTCGCGTCTTCATGCGGCCGGGCAGGGCACAGGCGCCGGCCTCGGCGAACAGGATCTTCTCGGGCCGCACGATCACCGCGCCCTGCGGCACGGGCTGCCCGTCCATGGCGATGTGGGCCTCGCCGATGCGCGCCCGCACCTCGCCGTCATAAGACTGCGGCGTGGGCGTGAACACATTGGCCTTGCCCAGGAAGCCGCCGACGAAGCGGTTCGACGGCCCTTCATACGCGGCGAACGGCTCGGCCACCTGCTCGACCCGGCCCTGGTTCATCACCACGATGCGGTCGGACAGCGCCAGCGCTTCGGACTGGTCGTGCGTCACCAGGATGGTGGTGGTGCCGACGGTGCGCTGGATGCTGCGCAGCTCCAACTGCATTTCCTCGCGCAGCTTGGCGTCCAGGTTCGACAGCGGCTCGTCCAGCAGCAGCACGCTGGGGCGGATCACCAGCGCCCGCGCCAGCGCCACGCGCTGCTGCTGGCCGCCCGACATGCGCGCCGGATGACGGTCCGCCAGATGCGAAAGGCCCACCAGCTTGAGCGCCTCGGCCACCCGCGCCTGCCGCTCGTCCTTGCCGACCCGCTGCATCTCCAGGCCGAACGACACGTTCTCGGCCGCGGTCATGTGCGGGAACAGCGCGTAGTTCTGGAACACCATGCCCAGCCCGCGCTTGTTCGCGGGCGTGCGGCTGACGTCCTTGCCGTCCAGCACGATGCTGCCGCCGCTGGGCTCGACGAACCCGGCGATCATCTGCAGCGTGGTGGTCTTGCCGCAGCCGGACGGCCCCAGCAGCGAGATGAACTCGCCGCGTTCGACCGACAGACTCAGGTCCTCGACCGCCGTCAGGTCGCCGTAGCGCTTGGACAGGCGGTTCAATACGAGATAACTCATGGATGCTCCCGCTGGCGGCACGCCCGCGCCGCCGTTGCGTCCTGGTGTACGAAACGTCAACGCTCGATTTCACGCGTCCAGCGCTTGTTCCAGTCGTCCCGGTTCTGGTTGACCGTGTCCCAGTCGATCACGATCAGGTCGGCGGCGCGCTTGCCGATCGGCAGCGGCACGCGCGGATCGTCGGCCACCTTGGCCTGCTTGTTGACCGGGCCATAGCCGTAGGCGCTGGCCAACTGCTCCTGCACCTTCGGGCTCACCAGGTAGTTGACGAAGGCCTGCGCCAGCGGATTGGCGTTGGCCTTGGCCACCGGGCATACCGACGACAGCAGCGCGTAGGCGCCTTCCTGCGGATAGACGAAGCCCACCGGGAAGCCAGTGTCGGCGAAGGCCTTGACGCGGCCACTGCCCCACACGGCGATGGTGGCCTGGCCACTGGAGAACAGCTCGGTCATCTTGCCCGGCGACGGTTCGTACACCAGCACGTTGGGGCCGACCTCGTCCTTGAAGGTCTTGAAGCCGGCGTCGATCTTCCTCTCGCCGCCGCCGCCCTCGCGGGCATACTCGACCAGCGCGTGCAGGCCGTAGGTGTTGTTCAGCGGCGGCACCACCAATTGCTTTTTGTACTTGGGATCCTTCAGGTCCTTCCAAGAGGTGGGCGCGGCCCACTTGCGCTCGTCGAAGACCTTCTTGTTGTACATGATGCCGGTGGCGACGATGCCGATGGCAACCGCCTTGTCGTCCTTGTAGCGCGCGGTGCCGTAGATGTCGTCGGCCGGCAGGCCCTGGATGGGCGCGCAGAATCCCAGCGCGATGGCCTGGTACATGGGACCGTCGTCGATGATGGCGACGTCGATCTGCTGGTTGCTCTTCTGCGCCTGCAGGCGCGCCACCGTATTGGTGGAGTTGCCGGCCACGTAATCCAGCTCGACGCCGTGCTGCTTGGCGAAGGGCGGGAAGATGTCCTTGCGCATGATGTCTTCAAACGAGCCGCCGTAGCCGGCCACCACCAACTTCTGCTGCGCCTGCGCCGTGGCGCATACACCGACGGCCACTGTGGCCGCCGCCAGGACTGCGAGTACCTTGCCCATGAAAACCCCCGTTTATTGGAAGAGAACTGCAAGAACTGCCGGTGCTGCCTGAATCCGGGGATGGACTCGCCGCAGAAAAAAATGCGGACCCGCTTGCCCCGCGACCTCATGTCCGCCGTACAATTTGTCCGTACATGAATGTCCGGACAAATAATGGATCCGCGAGGCGGGCCCTGTCAATGGGTTATTGTCCGTACAAACCCCGATAGAACGAGAAAAGGAGCCACCCCATGACCCGATCCTCCGAACGCGCGCCCGACCCGGCCGCCGCGCGCGAGGCCCGCGGCCAGGCCACGGGGCCGGACGACGAGGCTGGCGGTCCACGCTACAAGAGCATCTACCAGCAGTTGGCGCGCGACATCGGCAGCGGTCGCTACCCGGTCATGACGTTGCTGCCGACCGAACACGAACTGTGCGAACAATTCGGCGCCAGCCGCCACACCATCCGCGAGGCCATCCGCATGCTGACGGTGGCCGGCATGGTGTCGCGGCGACCCGGCGTCGGCACGCGCGTCGAAACCGCCCACGCCAGCACCCGCTTCACCCAACGCATCTCGCAGTTCCCGGACCTGCTGCAATACGCGCGCAACGCCGCGCTGCTGGTGCAGGAGGTGCGCACCATCAAGCTCACCAAGCGGCTGGCCGAGAGCCTGGGCGCCGAGGCCGGCCAGCCGTGGCTGCACATCAACTCCATCAAGACGCTGGGCGACCAGGACACGCCGGTGGCGTGCACGCTGATCTATGCCGACCCGGCGCATTCCGACCTGCGCGCCGACATCCAGCCGCGCATCTCGCTGCTGCGGCTGATCGAAGACCACTTCGGCAACCGCATCCACGAGGTCAATCAGGAGTTCTCGGCCACGCCCATCGCGGCCGGGATCGCCAGACAGCTCCACGTGGAGCCGCAGACGGCGGGCTTTGTCATCACCCGCCGCTACTACGGCAGCGGCGGGGTGTTGCTGCTGGCCACGATCACCACTTTTCCGCATGACAAGATGAAGTACTCGATGTCGCTCAACGTGGCGTAACGGGGGCTTCGTAGCCATAGGCCGCGCGCGCCGCTTCCGGACTGATCTTGCCGTCGGCCAGATCGCGCTCGATGCGGTTGCGGGCCCGCTCGGCCGCGGGGCCGTAGCCGCCCGCACCCGGGGTCTCGATGCGCACGCTCTCGCCCGGCGCCAGCGTGATGTTGGCGGTCTTGGAGAACAGCTCCTCTTGGGCGGGCGTGCCGAAATTGCGCACCAGCCGCGCTCGGCGGCCGTCGGCGCCGCCATCGACACCGGCGGCCACGCCCACAGTGTGGCTGTCCGAGCGCGCCGAGAAAACGATGCCGGGTCCGACCGCGCGGATCTGCTTGGCGATGCCCATGCCGCCGCGGGTGCGGCCGGCGCCGCCGGAATCGGGGATCATGGCGTACTCGTCCATCAGCAGCGGGTACTCGTTCTCCAGCGCTTCCACCGGCAGGTTGGAGGTATTGGTCATGTGCACGTGCACCGCGTCCATGCCGTCGCTGTCGTAGCGCGCGCCGGCCCCGCCGCCCAGCGTCTCCAGGTAGACGAAGTGCCCGGCGCGCTCGCGCCAGCGGCCCGAGAACACGATGGCCGGACAGCAGTCGTTGCTGGACGCCATGGTCTTTTCCGCCGGCAGCAGGCCGCGGAACGCGCCGAAGATGGCGCCCGCGACCTTCTGCGCGGTGATCGAGCGCGCGCCCACCGCCGCCGGATGCTCGGGGTTGGTGATGGTGCCCACCGGCGCCGATACGCTGATCGGGTCGAACAGGCCGGCGTTGGGCGCCAGGTCCGGATCCAGCAGCGCCTTGACCGCGTAATACACGCAGGCCCGCAGCGCGTTGAACGGCAGGTTCATGGCGCCGCGCGCCTGCTTGCCGGAACCCTCGAAATCGAAATGCAGGCGGTCGCGGCTGACCGTCAGCGTCACCTGGATCGGCACCGGATCGCCGCCCATGCCGTCATCGTCCAGATCGCTGCGGAAAGTGTAGCTGCCCTGCGCCAGCTCGCCGATGCGGTTGAGCAGGCGGCGGCGCGTATACGTGATGACGTCATCCACCGAGCGCAGCACGGCCGCCAGGCCCATCTGCCGGATCAGGCCCTGCACCGCGGCCGCGCCTCGGCGGTTGGTGGCCATCTGCACGCGCAGGTCCAGCACCCGTTCCTCGGGGTCGCGGGTGTTGGCGCAGATCAGGCGCAGCAAATCCTCATCCACCTCGCCGGCGCGCGCGATGCGGCAGGCGGGAATGCGGATGCCCTCCTCGAAGATCGACTTCAGGCCGCCGGCGATCGAGCCGGGCACCGCGCCGCCCACGTCCGAATGGTGCGCGATGTTGGCGGCGAAAAAGCGCAGCGTGCCTTCCCAGAACACTGGCGTGACGATGTTGATGTCGGGCAGGTGGCTGCCATTGGCCAGGTAGGGGTCGTTGCAGATGAACACGTCGCCGTCGCGGATCTGATCGAGCGGGAAGGCGCGCAGTATCGCGCCCATGGCGCCGTCCAGCGAGCCCAGGTGCAGCGGGATCTGCGTGCCCTGCGCCACCAGCCGGCCGGCGGCGTCGAACAGCGCCACCGAGCAGTCCTTGCGTTCCTTGATGTTGGTCGAGAACGAGGCCCGCACCAGCGTGTTGTTCATGTCTTCGGTGATCGACAGCAGGCGGTTGCAGAACACCTCCATGCCGACCGGATCGGCCAGGGCCACGCCGGTGTCTTGATTGGCTTCATGGGCTTCACGCATGCGAGCCTCCTTGCAAATGGATGATCAGGTTGCCGTAGGCGTCGACCTCGACGTCCTGGCCGGCGCCGACCACGGTGGTCGAACTCATTTCCTCCAGCAGCGCCGGGCCGCGGAAGCGCGCCCCGGTGGGCACGCGGTCGCGGTCATAGACCGGCGTGTCCAGCCAGCCGTGGCGCTCGCCGAAATAGGCGCGGCGTTCGCCGATGCGGGCGCCGTCCAGCGTGCCATCGACCTGGCGCGGCGCCAGCGGCGCCTTCACCACCTGGCCCACCGCCTGCATGCGGCAGTTGATGATCTGCACCTTGCGGTCGTCGACGGTGTAGCCGTACTCGCGCTCGTGCGCCTCGGCGAAGCGGCGCGCGAACTCGGCGTAGCCGCCGGCGCCGGTGTCGTCCAGCGCCACCTGCACCTCGAAGTTCTGGCCCTCGTAGCGCGCGTCGATGGCGCTGCGGTACAGGCGCAGCGCCGGTTCCACGCGTTCCTCCTCCAGCCAGCGCTCGGCCTGATCGCGCAGCCCGTCGAAGATCGTCGATACGCCGTCCCAGCTTTCCGCGCTGGCCAGCGCGATCTCGCTGCGCACGAAGTCGAACGAGATGTCGCTAAGCAGGATGCCGCGCGCGCACATGGTGCCCGGCTCCTGCGGCACGATCACCGTGGGGATGCCGCATTCCTCGGCCACCTCGACCGCGTGCAGCGGGCCCGCGCCGCCATAGGCATACAGGGCGAATTGCGACAGGTCGTGGCCGCGCTCGGTCGACACGGCGCGGATGGCGCGGCTCATGTTGGCCGCCGCGATGCGCAGGATGCCTTCGGCCGCGGCCTCGCGCGTCAGGCCCAGCGGCCGCGCCACGCGTTCGTCGATCACCTGGCGCGCGGCCTCGGCGTGCACCGGCATGCGGCCATTCAGCAGCGCCACCGGATTCAGGCGCTGCAAGGCGATCTCGGCATCGGTGATGGTCGGCTCGGTGCCGCCGCGGCCGTAGCCCACCGGCCCCGGCACCGCGCCGGCGCTGTGCGGCCCGACCTTCAGCGCGCCCGCGTCGTCGAGCCAGGCGATGCTGCCGCCGCCCGCGCCGATCACGTGGATGTCCACCATCGGCGTCTTCACCGGATAGCCCGCCACCTGGCGGTGCGAGGTGAACAACGGTCGGCCATCGCAGATCAGCGACACGTCGGTGCTGGTGCCGCCGACGTCGAACGTCACCAGGTTCAGGCTGCCGATGGCGCGACCCACCGCGGCCGCGCCCACCACACCGGCGGCCGGCCCCGACAGGCAGGTGCGCACCGGATACTGGCGCACCGTGGCGATCGACATCAGGCCGCCGTTGGAATGGATGGTGTGCGGCTCGTGGCCGATATCCAGCTCGCGCACGCGCTGCAGGAAGCGTTCCAGGTAACGCGCCATCTTCGGCCCCACCGCCGCGTTCAGCACCGTGGTCGACAGGCGTTCGTATTCGCGGAACTCCGGCAGCACGTCCGACGACAGGCTGATATACGCATCGGGCATTTCCTCGGCCACGATGCGCGCGGCCTGTTGCTCGTGCGCCGGGTTGCGGTAGGCATGCAGGAAGCAGATGGTCACGGCATCGATGCCGGCGGCGGCAAAGCGCTGCGCCGCCGCCCGCACCGCGTCCCCATCCAGCGGCGTCAGCACCTCGCCTTGCGCATTGACGCGTTCATTAACCTCGGCGCGGAACTCGCGCGGCACCGCCACCGGCGGCTTGCCGACGCTGTAGTCGTACAGGTGCGGCCGCGTCTGCCGGCCGATCTCCAGCACGTCGCGAAACCCCTGCGTGGTGATCAGGCCGACGCGCGCGCCCTTGCGCTCGATGATGAGGTTGGTCGCCACCGTGGTGCCATGGCCCACATGCGACACCTGCGACGGCGCCACGCCATGGTCCTTGAGCATCTGCGCGATGCCGGTGGCGATGGCTTCCGATGGGTCCGACGGCGTCGACGGCACCTTGTGAAAATGCACGATGCCTTGATCTTCGTCGATCATCGTGAAGTCGGTAAAAGTGCCTCCGACGTCTATCCCTATGCGATACATGCTTGTGCTTCCCTGAATGAAAAGAAGGGCGCGGCGGCGCTCAGTCCAGCTTGATGCCGGCCTGCTTGACCACGCCGCACCATTTGTCGATTTCGCTCTTGATCATGGCGCCGAAGGCCGGCCCGGCCACGTCCGAGACCTGCGCGCCCTGTTGTTCCAGATAGGTCTTCATGGCGGGCGCGTGCAGCGTCTGCGCCAGCGCATCGGTCAGCTTGACGCGCAACGGCTCGGGCAGCTTGGCCGGGGCCAGCATGCCGAACCACACCATCGCTTCGTAACCGGGATAGCCGGACTCGGCCACCGTCGGCACGTCGGGCAGCATCGGCGAGCGTTGCGGCGACGTCACCGCCAGCGCCTTGATCTTGCCGTCCTTGATATACGGATAGGACGTCATCACCACGTCCATCATCATGTTGATCTGGCCGCCCACCAGGTCGATCAACGCCGGGCCCGAACCGCGGTACGGCACGTGCACCATCGACACGCCGGCCGTGCTCTTGAACAGCTCGGCGGCCAGGTGGTTGGAGGTGCCCTGGCCGTTGGAGGCGAACGAGTATTTCTCGGGCTCCTTCTTGAGCAGCGCCACGAACTCCCGCAGATTGTTGGCCGGCACCGACTGGTTCACCGACATGACGTTGGGAATGGTGGCGACGACGGTCAGCGGCGTGAAATCCTTGAGCGCGTCGTACGGCAGCTTCGAATACACGCAGGGCGCGCTGCCGTGCGTGCTGACCGAACCCATCAGGATGGTGTAGCCATCGGCCGGCTGGCGCGCCACGTACTCGGTGCCGACGGTGCCGCCCGCGCCGGGCCGGTTCTCGACAATGACATTGGCCGACAGGCGCTGGCCCAGGCCCTCCGCGATCTTGCGCGCGATCAGGTCGGTGGACCCGCCCGCCGCGAACGGCACCACGATGCGGATCACCTTGTCGGGCCACTCGGCGCGGGCCGGTAGCGCGGCGGCGGCCAGCGCGGCCGCCCCGAATGCAAGACAGCAACTGCGAATGAACGCTGCGTTCATGACTTCCCCTTGTTGATAGAACTTCCTTGCGGCCCGATCATGGACGCCGGACCTGAGAGGCATTGCCTCGGGTTCACTGCAACAACGGGAACATCCTAGGCCTGGCCGGCGCGCGCCAGCAGTCCTTGCGGTTTATATTGATATAGATGCCATTTATAGGTGGGCGGCGGTGAAGCATCCGGACCTGAATCTGCTTGTGCATTTCGACGCGTTGATGACCTGCCGCAATGTGTCGCGCGCGGCCGAGCAACTCGGCATCAGCCAACCCGCCATGAGCGCCGCGATGAACCGTCTGCGGCAACTGTTCGGCGATCCGCTGCTGGTGCGCGAAGGCGGCGCGTGGCAGCCGACGCAGCGCGCGCACGAACTGCACCAGGGCTTTCTGCCGCTATTGGAAGGTTGGCGCCGCGCCACCCGCACGCGCGAGGTGTTCGACCCGGCACACTCGGCCCGCAGCCTGTCGTTCTACGCCACCGATTACGTGCAGTACACGCTGCTGCCCAAGCTGATCCCGCGCCTGGCGGTGGATGCGCCGCACTTCCAATTGCTGATCGTGCCGGCGCGGCCGCAGCACGGCCTGAGCATGCTGGACACCAACCATGTGGAGCTGATCGCCGGCTACTTTCCGGACCCGGCGCCGGACCTGCGCACGCGCTTCCTGTACCAGGAGCCGGCGGTGTGCATCGTGCGCGAAGGCCATCCCTGTCTGCGCAAGCGCTGGAACCTGGACGCCTACCTGAGCTACGGCCACCTGGACCTGGCGGCCCACACGCGCTACTTCAGCAAGGCCATCGACCGCATCCTGATGGGACAGAACCGCAGCCGCCGCATCGTGGCGACGCTGTCGAGCTACATGGTGTGCCCGTTCATCGTCGAGGCCTCGGACCTCATCGCCACGATGCCGGCGAGCATCGCCAAGGCCATGTCGGGCAGCGCGCGCATCGTCACGCTCAAGGCGCCGCTGAGCCTGCCGGCGATCACCGTGTCGCTGTACTGGCACGAGCGCTACCAGGATGACCCGGCGCATGCATGGCTGCGGCAGTACCTGGCGGGCGTGCTGGGGTAGCGGCGGCGCGAAGCCAAGCCCGTGCCGCGCGCGACGGCCACGTCAACGCGGGCCATCGCGCGGCTTGCGGCGCTTACTTCAACGGCATGCAGATGCGCGTCTGCAATTGCGCGGGCGGCGTGGTGCGCGGGTCGTTCAGGTATTGCTCGAACATGGGAAAGTCCGCCGGCACCATGCCGCTGCCGGGCAGCCATTCCGAGAACATCCAGTTGTAGGCCTTGTCCATCTCGTTGTACGGGCCGGTATAGGTCAGCATCGCACAACGGGTGGCGGGGATCTCGAAGCGTTCCAGTTCGTCGCCCAGCTCGGCGTCGGGCGCGACCGCCACACCCGCCATCGAGCGCAACTGGGCCGGCGGCACCTGCTCGGGGTCGTCGAAGTAGATGCCGAAGCCGATGGCCTCGGGACGCGCCAGGCCGCGGCTGGCGGCGAGCATGAAGGCGCGGGAAAAGACCGGGCCGATTTCCTGGTAGCTGCCGCGGTGCGGCAGGGCGGCCAGCACGGCGCCGGGGAAGGTTTCGATGGTGATGGGGTACATGCCTGGCTCCTTGGGGTCGAAGGGTCGGGAGCGGGTCGCGCGGTAGCGCCCCGGCGGGATGCCGAAGGTCGCGCCGAACGCGCGGTTGAAGGCGGCGTCCGACTCGTAGCCGGCGCGCTGCGCAACGTCACGCAAGGAATCCCCGGTGCTGCCCAATGAAACGGCCGCGCGGTGCATGCGGATGCGCTGCACGGTGGCGTTCACGGTTTCGCCCATCACGGCGCGGTAGACGCGGTGGAAGTGATAGGGCGAGAGGCAAGCCAGATCGGCCAACTGATACAGGTCGGGGTCGGCGTCGGGGTGGCTGGCCAGCCAGCGCAGGACGGGGTCCAGGCGGTGGGCGTAGGTGGTGCGGGTTTGGGGTTTCAAGTGCGTGGCTCCTTGGGGAGCAAATGTAGGCGGCCTTGGTTTGCAGATTTTGCGGTTTTTTTTGTGGGGCGGATGGAGTTTTTTGCTGGTGGAGGGCGGAGTTCTTTAGACGCCAGGAGCGCCGTGCCGAGGGGTGGGCGGGGCTACGACTGCGGTCCGGAGCGTTCGCTCCGGACTGCCCCATCCTCATCCTCGTCGCCTGCGGCTCCTTCGGATTCCGTCGGGCGCGTCTACACGCCCCGCCCACCCCTCGGCACGGCGCTCCTGGCTCTTGTTGATTTCACTTCACGGGCGCTGGGGAGGAAAGCGAGTTGTCCACAGCGCTTGGATTTTGCGATGCGAAGCAACGGCTGTGGATAACTGCTTGGTCGGCTTTTTAATAGCCGCGAACGGGGTCGTAGATGTTGGGCAAGGCCTCTCCGCGTTCGTTGGCGGTGATGAGCCAGGCGGTGTGGCGGGCGCGTTCCTGGCGGTCGGGGATGGCCGCGCAATGTGGGGTGATGATGATGTTGGGGTGGGTCCAGAGGGGGGATTCGGGCGGCAGGGGTTCGGGGTCGAAGACGTCCAGCAGGGCCTGGTGCAGGTGGCCGCCGTCCAGGGCGTCGAGGAGGTCCTGCGTGACCATGTGGCTACCGCGGCCGGCGTTGATGAGGCTGGCGCCGCGCGGCAGGTGGGCGAAGGTGTCGCGGTTGAGGATGCCGCGGGTGGCTTCGGTGGCGGGCAGCAGGCAGACCAGCAGGTCGGTGCGGGACAGGAATTCGGGGAACTGGTCGGGGCCGGCGTAGGACGGCAGGCCGTCGGGCAAGGTGGTCGCGCCGCGCGACCAGCCGCTGACGGGAAAGCCAACCTTGGCCAGCAGGCGGGCGGCGGCGATGCCGAGGTGGCCCAGGCCCATGATGCCGACGCGCATGTCGGCGGCCACGCGCAGCGAGTCGTACAGTTCCCAGTGGCGGCGGGCCTGCTGGTCGATGGCGCGCTTGAGGTCGCGGGTCAGCATCAGGGCGCTGGTCAGCACGAACTCGGCCATCTCGGTTTCGGTGCGCGGGGTGACCATGCGGGCGATGCGCAGGTGGCGCGGCCAGGCGGGGTCGGAGACGATGTGGTCGACGCCGGCGCCGGCGCTGATGATGAGCTTGAGGTTGGGGAAGGTGGCCAGGCGGCCAGGGTCGGGGGCCCAGACCAGGGCGTAGTCGATCGAGGCGGGGTCGACGTCGTCGAACCAACTGACGATCTCCAGATCGGGCGCGTGGCGTTTGAACTGCTCGCGCCATTCTTCCATGGCCGATTCGCCGCCGGACCTGATGATGAGCCGCATGCCTGGCCTCCTGCGTTGCGGGCGCGCGCGCCCTGGGTGTGATCGGCGCCTTGCCGTCCGCGACGCGCGCAGCGTCGCGGACGAAGGCGCGCCTGTCCTCAGCGTTCGACCGTGCGGTTCCAGCGCGCGTTGAAGGCGGGACGGGTGGCGTTGATCTGGTCCCAGTCCAGGATCTTGGCGTTGGCCATGTAGCCCTGGAAGCGCTTGAGCGCCTCTTCGGTGCCGGCCGGCGGTTGAACGTTCTTATTGGACGGGAAATGGCCGCCCATTTCCAGTGCCTTGGCCTGCGCCTGCGGCGACAGCAGGTACAGCGCCAGCTTCTGCGCCAGTTCCGGCTCGCTGTTCTTGGCGATGACGCACTCGGCCACCATCAGGATCACCGAGCCTTCCTTGGGCTGGGCGTATTCCACCGGGATGTCGCGCTTCTTCAGGCGGGCGATGGCGGTGGGCGTGAGCGGGAAGATGGCGGCTTCGTTGGACTGGATCATCTCGGCCAGCTTGGCCGAGTTGGGGATGTATTCCAGCACGTTGGGGACGATGGTGGACGGCCACTGCTTGAAGCCGGGCTCGGTGTTCTGGTCATTGCCGCCCTGGATGCGGTTGAACATCAGGAAGCCGTGCAGGCCGAAGGTGCTGCCCGAGGCCGACTGGAACACCACCTTGCCCTTGAACTTGGGATCGGCCAGGTCCATCCACGAGGTCGGCGCGGCCCAGCCTTTCTCCTTGAACAGGCGGGTGTTGTAGCCCAGGCCGGTCATGCCGATGTCGATGCCCGCGGCCATGCGGTCCTTCATGACGGCGGTGGGGTACAGGTCCTTGAGCACCGGATCGTCGTTGAGCGGCTCGCACAGGCCCATGGAGATGGCGCGCGCCATGATGCCGTCGTCCAGGAACATGACGTGCATCTGCGGCTTGTCCTTGAACGCCTGGGCCTTGGCCAGCACGTCGGTGGACGTGCCGGGCACCACCACGATCTTGACGTTGTTGGCCTTCTCGAAATCCGGGAACACGTACTGCGTGAAGGCGCGCTCCATGTCGCCGCCGTTCATGCCGACGTACAGCGTCTTCTGCTGCGCCATGGCGCCCGCCGACAGCGCGGCCAGCGCCAGGCCCAGCAGCCACTTCCCCTTGGACGGGCGGCGAACGCCCTGTTTGTTATGCTTCATGGTGACTCCAGCGTTTGCTCACGAACAGGCCCCAACCGAGCCACGGCGCCGTGAGCGGCCCCCGTGTATCGTCCGATGCCGAAGGCGTCGATGGGAATGGAAGACCGGCCGTTAACGACCAGTTCGGAAAGCACTTCGCCCACGGCGGGGCCGATCTGGAAGCCCGCGCCGGACAGGCCGAAGGCATGGAACAGGCCCGGCACGGTGGCGCTGGGGCCCAGCACCGGGTTGTGGTCGGGCATGTTGCCCTCCACCCCGGTCCAGAAGCGGATGACCTGCGCCCCGCGCAACGGCGGCAGCAGGCGCGCGGCGTTGGCCATCAGCGGGCCCAGCGCCTCGCGGCCGGGACGGGCGTAATCGGGGCCGGCGGACACGGCGCGGCCGCCGCCGATGACACAGTTGCCGCGCGCCACCTGGCGCGCATAGATGCCGCCACCCTGCATGCCGAGGCTGACATCCATGAACAGCGGCAGCGGCTCGGTCACCATCATCAGCGGATGAATCGCGGTCTCGGGCACGGCTTCGCCGAAGTCCTGTGCGAAGCGTCCGGCCCACGCGCCGGCGCAATTGAGCAGGAAGCGCGAACGCACCTCCAGCGCGTCGCCGACGCGCAGGATGAAGCGGTCGCCGTCATGGACCGCTTCGGTGACGCGGGTCGATTCGCGCACGTCTGCGCCCAGCGCGCGGGCGGCGCGGCCAAAGGCGGGCGACACGAGCCGCGGGTTGGCGTGGCCGTCCTCGGGACAGAACGAGCCGCCCACCACGTGCGCGCCCAGCCAGCCGAAACGCCGCGCCAGCGCCGCGCGGTCCAGCATTTCCAGATTCATGCCGAAGCCGCGGGTCTGCGCGCGGTAGGCGTGCAGGGCGTCCAGGTCCGCATCCGAGCACGCCAGCTTCAAGTGGCCCGAGCGTACGTATTCGCCGTCGATGCCGATCAGTTGCGGCAACTGGCCCCAAAGCTCGTGCGCGCGGCGCGCCAGCGGCATCTGCTCCAGGCCACGGCCCTGGCGGCGCACGCCGCCGTAGTTGACGCCGCTGGCGCGGGCGCCGCACAGCGCGGCCTCCAGCAGCACCACCGGCACGCCCAGCCGGCGCAGGAACAGCGCGGCGCTGCCGCCGACGATGCCGCCGCCGAGAATGGCGACTTCGGTGTCGATGCGTTCGGTCATGGCGCGGCCTTCTCCGTGCGGTCGAGACAGACGATATCCACAGGGATCGGCTTGACCGGCGGCTGGCCACGCAGGCGGCCGACGCCGTCCGGCCCGGCGCCGCAGGCCTGCGCCAGCACTTCGGCCGCGCCGGCGCCGCACATGCGGCCCTGGCAGCGTCCCATGCCGACACGCGTCAGCGCCTTCAGGCGGTTCAGTTCGCGCGCGCCGGTGCCGTGGACCGCCGCGCGCAACGTGCCGGCGGTGACTTCCTCGCAGCGGCACACCACGGTGTCGTCGGCGATGTCGGCGGCCCAATCCTCGGGAAACGGAAAGGCGCGTTCGAGCGCGTCGCGCACGCGGCCGTTGGCGGCCAGGCGGGCCTCGAGTTCGCGCGCCCGCTGCGCCGGCTGCGCATGGCCCGCATCCTCCAGCAAGGCGAGCGCGGCGCGCTCGCCGGCGAGCTCGGCCGCGTCGGCGCCGCCGATGCCGGCGCCGTCGCCGGCCACGTACACGCCGGCCACGCTGCTGCGTCCGGCCGCGTCCAGGCGCGGCGTCCAGGCACGGTCACGCGCGTTGAAAATGAACTGGCAGCCCGCCAGGCTGGCCAGTTGCGTTTCGGAGCGCAGCGACAGACCGTAGCCCAAGGCATCGCAATCGACGCGCCGCTGCCGCGATCCCTGGCGGTAGACCAGCCCGGTGACGCGCGTCTCGCCCTCGGCCCGCACCGGCCGCACGCCGCTGGCCATCGGCACGCCATGCGCGCGCAGCCAGGCCATGTAGTACAGCCCCTTGGCCAGCAGGCCCGGCGCGCGCAACATGGCGGGCAAGGCCGCCAGACGGTCGGCGAAGCGCGAGGTATCCAGCACCGCGACAACACGGGCGCCGGCCTTGGCGTACTGATAGGCGACCAGATAAAGCAGGGGGCCGGTGCCCAGGAACGCGACGCGCTCGCCGATGGCGCAGCCCTGGTGCTTCAACGCCACCTGCGAACCGCCCAGGGTGTACACGCCCGGCGTCAGCCAGCCCGGGAACGGCAGCACGCGGTCGGTGGCGCCGGTGGCCAGGATCAAATGGGTGTAGGGCACGGGCGCGCTCTTGCCGTCGCGCAGCACATCGAGCGTCTTGCCTTCGGCGTTCCACACCAGGCTGCCGGGCCGGTAGTCCAGTTGTGGCGCCAGCTCGTCCATCTTGCGGTGCAGCGCATCGGCCTTGCGGTGCTCGAAGCCGTACAACGCCGCCTTGGATCGCGCGAAGCCCGGCGGCGGCTGGCGGTAGATCTGGCCGCCAGCGCGCGGCGCCTCGTCCAGCACCACCGGCCGCAGGCCCTGGGCCGCCAGCGTCTGCGCGGCACGGATGCCGGCGGGGCCGGCGCCCACGATCACGGGCAGGATCAGGTTCATGATGCCTCGCCCTCCGCCGCCAACGTGCCCGGCATGTATTCCGCACGCGGCGGCGCGCTGCGCAGGCGCATGCCCGCTTCGATGTAGGTGGAACAGGCGCGCAGCCGCGTGCCGTCCTCGCGCTGCATCCAGCAGTCCTGGCAGGCGCCCATCATGCAGAAGCCGGCGCGCGGCCCGCCGCCGAATTCCGAGACGCGCAGGCGTTCGGCCTGCGTCAGCACCGCCGTCAGCACGGTATCGCCGGCCAGCGCGCTGCAGGGTTTGCCGTCCAGCGTGAAGGCGACGGCGGGCCGGGCCGTTTCGGCCAGGCGTTTCAGTATTGCCATGATGGCGGGGTCTCCCGTTGCGTACCCGGCGTGATCGTCATTTCTGTCCCACCAGCACGCGGTCCAGGCCGTAGACACGGTCCAGCAGCAGCATGGTCACCGCGGTCAGGCCGATCACCAGCGCCGACACGGCCGCCATCATCGGGTCGATCGACTCGGTGGCGTACATGTACATGCGCACCGGCAGCGTGATGGTCGACGGCGCGGTGATGAACACCGACATGGTCAGCTCGTCGAAACTGTTGATGAAGGCCAGCAGCCAGCCGCCCGACACGCCCGGAATGATGAGCGGCAGCGTCACCTGGAAGAACACCGTGGCGCGGCTCGCGCCCAGCGACAGCGCGGCATGCTCGACCGAGCGGTCAAAGCCCACCAGCGCGCCGATCACCAGCCGCATCACATACGGAGTGATCACCACCACGTGGCTGAACACCAGCCAGCCGAAGCTGCCGGTCGTGCCCAGCAGCGCGAAAAAACGCAGCAGCGCCACGCCCAGCACCAGGTGCGGGATCATCAGCGGCGACAGGAACAGGCCGTTGAGCGCATCGCGTCCCGGAAAGCGGTAACGCGTAATGGCGATGGCCGCCGGCACCGCCAGGCACACGGCGATGCTGGCCGACAGGAACGCCAGCCACAGGCTGTTCTTGAACGCCTGCATGAAGTTGGGATGCTCGAACACCGCGTGGAACCAGCGCAGCGAAAACTGCGTGGTCGGCACCGTCAGCGTCGACTCGGGCGTGAACGCCACCAGGCACACGATGGCCAGCGGCGCCAGCACGAACAGCACCACCAGGGCATTGAAGAGGAGAGCGAAGGGACCGTTTTTCTGCATGATCGCTGTCCTCGCTCAACCCAGGCTGCGCCGGTAGGAACGTTCCACCACGCGGTTGTACGCCATCATGATGACGACGTTGACCACCAGCAGCACGATGGCGATGGCCGCGCCCAGCGGCCAGTTCAATTCGGTCAGGAATTCGTCGTAGACCACCGTGGCCACCATCTTCAGGCGGCGTCCGCCCAGCAGCGCGGGAATCGCGAACGAACTGGCCGACAGCCCGAACACGATCAGGCTGCCCGACAGGATGCCCGGCATGGCCTGCGGCAGCACGATGCGCAGCAGCGTCTGCAAGCGCGAGGCGTTGAGCGACAGCGCCGCGTGCTCCACGGTCGGGTCCAGCTTCTGCAGCGAGGTCCACACCGGGATCACCATGAACGGCAGCATCACGTGCACCAGGCCGATGATGACGGCGGTAGGCGTGTACAGCAACGGCCCCAGGCCCAGCGCCGCGGCCGCGCGGCCGATGGCCCCGCCCGGCCCCAGCAGCATGCTCCAGCCGAAGGCGCGCACCACCAGCGAGATCAAGAGCGGCGACAGCACCACCAGCAGGAAGATCGAGCGCCACGGCTTGCCCATGCGCGACAGGATGTAGGCCTCGGGCGCGCCGATCAGCACGCAGATCAGCGTGGTCACGCCCGCGATCCAGAACGTGCGCCAGAAGATCTCCAGGAAATAGCCGTCGGTCACCACCGCCAGGTAGTGTTCGAAGGTGTGCCCGGGCAGGATGCCCGCGCTGTAGTCGAACGGACGGAACGACAGCACCAGCGTCAACGCCAGCGGCGTCAGCACCAGCGTCAGGAACACGATCGCCAGCGGAATCGAACCGAGGATGGCCAGCAGCCCGTCGGTGCGCGGCTTGGGCGCGCTGGCGGCGCCGGGTTGGGTCAGCGTCGCCATGTCAGGCCTCTTCGGCAACGGCCGCGACGGGCAGCACGCGCAGCACCCCCTCGGCCCAGTCCAGGCCGATCTGTTCGCCATCGTCGTGCGGCGGGCGGCCGTCGTTGGGCGTCAGCACCGTCAGCGCCCCCACCGGCGAATCCAGCCCGTACATCCACTGGCTGCCCAGGAAGTAGCGGGTGCTGACCACACAGGACAGCTTGCCCTGGCCCGCCGGCACCGGCACCAGCTTCTCCGGCCGCAGCGACAACTGCACACTGTCGCCATGGCGCAGCCCCGCGCCGTCGACCAGCACGCGCAGCGCGCCGGTCTCCACCTCGGCCTGCGCGCCGCAGCGCGTCACGCGGCCCGGCAGCAGGTTGGTCTTGCCGACGAAACGCGAGATGAACTCGCTCTGCGGATGCTCGTACATGCGGTAGGGCGCATCCACCTGCGTGGCGCGGCCGTCCTGCATCACCACCACGCGGTCGCTGATCGACAGCGCCTCTGCCTGGTCGTGCGTCACCATCACGGTGGTGGTGCCGATCTGCTTCTGGATGCTGCGCAGCTCGAACTGCATGTCCTCGCGCAGCTTGGCGTCCAGGTTCGACAACGGCTCGTCCAGCAGCAGCACCGGCGGCCGGATCACCAGCGCGCGCGCCAGCGCCACCCGCTGGCGCTGCCCGCCCGACAGTTCACGCGGAAAGCGGTCGGCGTGCTTGTCCAGCTTCACCAGCGCCAGCGCCTCGCGCACCCGCGCCTGGCGCTCGGCGCGCTCGACCTTGCGCATCTTCAGCCCGAACGCCACGTTGTCCGCCACCGTCAGGTGCGGAAACAGCGCATAGCTCTGGAACACGATGCCCAGCCCGCGCGTGTTCGGCTTGGCATGGGTGATGTCGCGGCCATCGAGCGTGATGCTGCCGCGCGTCACGTCGGCAAAGCCCGCGATCATCTGCAGCGTGGTGGTCTTGCCGCAGCCCGACGGCCCCAGCAAGGACACGAATTCCCCTTTCTCGACCGCCAGGCTCAGGTCCGAGACCACCCGCAGGTCGCCGTAATTCTTGGAGACGTTGTCCAGCCGCAGAAATGACATATTCCAACCCCCTGCCCGGTAAGGCGCGGTGCGCGGGACCCGCCCGCGATGCAATCGATGCAGGGCAGTCTAGGAGGGGCCGAAAAGGCCGGTCAATTAGGGTTTTCCGAACAATCGAATTTTCTACTTATTATTTCCGTATAACTGAATTTCCTGATAAAAATACAGCCGTATATTTTGATTATCGGAATTGAACAATGAAGAAATCAGAAGCCGCCGACGACGCCGGCGCCCAGGGCGTCCTGCAACGCGCCTTCGCCGTGCTGCGTGTCCTGTCCGACGCCAAGGGCGAAAAATTGCGCCTGACCGACATCGCCGCCCGCACCGGCCAGGCCCAGGCCACCGTGCACCGCGTGCTGCAGGGCCTGGTGCAGGAAGGCATGGTCGAACAGCCCGCGCAGAGCAAGGGCTACCAGCTCAGCGTCGCCTTCTTCTCCCTGGCCGCCGCCGCCGGCAACCACCAATCGACCCTGCGTTCGATCTACCGCCCCGTCATGCTGCGCCTGAGCGGCATGCTCAACGACACCATCTTCCTGCTGGTGCGCAGCGGCTTCGACGCCGTCTGCCTGGACCGCATCGACGGCGCCTTCCCGGTCCGCTCGCACACCGGCGACATCGGCGGCCGCGTCCCGCTTGGCCTGGGCCAGGCCGGCCTGCTGCTGCTGGCCAACCTGCCCGAAGCCGAACGCGAGGAAGTCCTGCGCTTCAACATTCCGCGCCTGCACCACCTGGGCTTCGTCGACGAAATCTCGATGCGCGCCGGCATTAAGGAATGCCAGGAACTCCAATACGCCCGCAGCAAGGGCCAGGGCATCTTCCCCAACATCGCCGGCCTCGCCGTCCCCGTGCACGACCCCAACGGCGTCACCGTCGCCGCCCTCAGCATCGCCGCCCCCGTCGAACGCATCAGCGACGAACGCCTGCCCCTCATCGTCGAAATCCTGCGCCGCGAAGCCGCCGGCATCAGCGCCCAACTCAACCCCTTCGACCCGGCGCTAAGACGCCCCAGCCAATTCCTTGGAACCGGCAACCGCGACTGAAACGACCAGCCAAACCGCCCCCTCTCCCCCCCCAAGGCCGGGCCAACCCAGCCCCGCATCAACGCCGCGCAGCGCACATCGCGCCACCACAAGACACCGCGTAAGTCATGGCCGGCTGCCCGCGCAGCCGGCCATGACGGGCAACACACACTCTTCATGCCCCCTCCGCTCCAGCAGCGCCACAACTGTCGACGCACGCAGGCCGGCGCGGCGAGGGGCGGGCGGGGCGCGCCGTGTAGATGCGCCCGAGGGAATCCGTAGGCAGCCGCCTCAGGCGGCAACGAGGATGACGATGGGGCAGTCCGGAGCGAAGGCTCCGGACCGCAATCGTAGGCGCGCCCCGCCCGCCCCTCGCCGCGCCGGCCGACCTACGAAGCACGACTCGCCAAGCAAAAACCCCAAAGCAAGAAAACAAAAAAGCCGGCAAGCCGCAATCCGCGACCCACCGGCTTCCAGCCGATCAGAGAAACGCTCACACGGGATAAGTCCCCGGCAGCAGAATGCTCCGATCCCCCACTTCGATATTGCGCCGCCCGCAAAGCGCCATCGTCGTATCCATTTCCTTGTACAGGATCTCCAGCACGCGCTTGACGCCCGCCTGCCCATATGCGCCCAGGCCGTAAAGGAACGCCCGCCCGATCATCGCCCCGCGCGCGCCCAGCGCCACCGCCTTGAGGATGTCCTGCCCCGAGCGCACACCGCCATCCATCCACACTTCGATCTTCGACCCCACCGCATCCGCGATCGACGGCAGCGCCGCGATCGACGACATCGCGCCATCGAGCTGGCGCCCGCCGTGGTTGCTGACGATCAGCGCATCCGCGCCGCTGTTGGCCGCCAACTGCGCATCCTCGACATCCAGGATGCCCTTGATGATCAGCTTGCCGCCCCAACGCTGCTTGATCCATTCCACATCGTCCCAGCTCAACCGCGGATCGAACTGCTCGGCCGTCCACGACGACAGCGACGACAGGTCGCTCACGCCCTTGGCGTGGCCGACGATGTTGCCGAAAGTGCGGCGCTTGGTGCCCAGCATGCCCAGGCACCAGCGCGGCTTGGTCGCCAGGTTGATCAGGTTGCGGATCGTCGGCTTGGGCGGCGTCGACAGCCCGTTCTTGATGTCCTTGTGGCGCTGGCCCAGGATCTGCAGGTCCAGCGTCAGCACCAGCGCCGAGCAGCCCGCCGCCTTGGCCCGGTCGATCAGGTTGCCGACGAACTCGCGGTCGCGCATCACGTAGAGCTGGAACCAGAACGGCTTGCCGGTGGCCGCCGCCACGTCTTCCAGCGAGCAGATGCTCATGGTCGACAGCGTGAACGGCACGCCGAAATCGGCCGCCGCCTTGGCCGCCAGGATCTCGCCATCGGCATGCTGCATGCCGGTCAGGCCCGTCGGCGAAATCGCCAGCGGCATCACCGCGTCCTGGCCCACCAGCGTGGTGCGCAGCGAACGGCCTTCCATGTTCACCGCCACGCGCTGGCGCAGCTTGATCTTCTGGAAATCGCTTTCGTTGGCGCGGTAGGTGCCTTCCGTCCAGGCGCCCGAATCGGCGTAGTCGTAGAACATGCGCGGCACGCGCTTGCGCGCAATCGCACGCAGGTCTTCGATGCAGGTGATCGTGGAGAGGTCAGCGGTCATGGTTATTTTTCTGGGGAAAGTGGGACGCGATCCCGCGGCGGCCAGCCCCGCGCGAACCCGCATGCGTCGTCCAGACACCCGCCGTTCACGCCGGGCGGCAAGGCCCGCGGCGCCGCCCAGTATACGCGCCGGGGCCGGCAAGCGCCCCTTGCCGGCCCCGGTTCCCCCCTTCATCGCGACCGCTTTGCGCCGCTGCCGACGCGGCCGCCGCCCCTGCCGCTAGCGCGGCCAGACCTTGCTCACCGCCCGGATCGTGGCCCATGCCACCCAGCGCGGGCTGGTCAGGCGCGCTCCCGGCAGGCGCCGCAGCACGTCCACCGCCAGGCCGCCGCGCCGGTGCCATTCCTTCTTGCGGGTCTGGCTGTCGGTCCAGCGGCCTTCGAGCCACGGAAATTCGCGCCGCCCCGGCTTGTAGACCGGCGGCGTGTTGTAGATCAGGATGTACGCCAGCCGCGGCTGCGGCGAGGTATTGGCGCCCGTGAAATGCAGCGTGCGCGCATCGTGCACGGTGCAGCCGCCGGGTTGCAGCGGCTCGGCCACCGCCTGCTCGCGCGGAAAATCGGCGCAGCATTCAAGCGGGTGCAGCGTCTTGTCGCCGCCGGGCGAGCGGTGCTCCAGC
The DNA here is from genome assembly GCF_046535435.1 of Achromobacter sp. SIMBA_011. NCBI lineage: Bacteria > Pseudomonadati > Pseudomonadota > Betaproteobacteria > Burkholderiales > Alcaligenaceae > Achromobacter > Achromobacter sp. SIMBA_011. Next base: position 307,234 of record NZ_JAWRWN010000001.1, read on the forward strand.
ACCTCGCCTTTGTTCGAGCCCGGGATGAACTGCATGCAGCCGTTCTCCAGCGTGGCCGGCTGCAGCGCCAGCCAGATGCTCAGTTCGTTGTAGACGAAATCGGGCGAGCGGAACGCCTCGTCCTGGTGCCACGGCGTCTCGGGGCCGACCAGCGCCGGCTTGAGCAACGCGTGCTCGCCGTACAGCGCGGCGTCCTCGCCCAGCAACTGGCGCGCCAGCTCCAGCGTGCGCTCGTGATAGGTGGTCTTCAGCAGGCCCGGGGCATAATGGCGCGGATCGTGCAAACTGGGAAACTTGGCCGGCTTGGACGGGTCGTCGCGGCTGATGAAGTCGTATTGCGCCCCCTCGTTGTAGCCCGTCTTGTTCGCGAACAGTTCCAGCAGCGTGCGCCGGATATAGCCCACTTCGTCCTGCGGGCACATATCTTGCAGAGCCAGGTATCCCTGGTCCCTGTAGCGCGCTGTTTCTGCTTCCGACAACAAACTGGTCTCTTCCATAATGGCTTCTCCAAGCTTTGCTTGCGGGCGTTCCCGTTGGCACGTTTTGACATGTGCTCTAACGTATCGCTTCGATGCCCGAGGGGCCTATCGACCATCCGCTGTAGCCGGAACCGCCTAGGTCACCCGCGCGCCGCGGCGCATCATCCGAAGGAAAACCAATGCAAGACACCCATATCGAGACCGTCCACGTCACCGTCAGCGGTACCGTGCAGGGCGTGGGCTACCGCCATGCGGCGGTGCGGCGCGCGCACCTGCTGGGCGCCCGCGGCTGGGTGCAGAACATGCTGGACGGCACGGTCGAAGCCCTGGTGCAGGGCACGCCCGACCAGGTCGATCACATGCTGGAATGGCTGCGGCGCGGCCCGCCCGGGGCCGAGGTCGTCGAAATGGTCACGCGAAGGGAGTACACCGATAAGCGTTATGCCCATTTCGAACAGCTGTAGGGCGCGCGCCGCGGCCTGCGACGCTCATCCGAAAGCGGGTAGGAGACGCGGCGCGAAGAAGGATGAGCTCAGCGGTTGCGCAGCCAGCGCCCGCCGACCTGGTTGATGATCAGGCCGGCGAGCACGCAGCCCGCGCCCAGCCATTGCAGCGGCTGCAGCCGCTCGCCGAAGGCGGCCGACGCCGCCCACAGGCCCACCACCGGCACCAGCAGCGAGAAGGGCGCGATCTTGGCGGCCGGATGACGCGTCAGGAGCTGCGTCCACAGCGTATACGCCAACAGCGTGGCCAGCACAGCCAGGTACAACACCGACAGCGCCTCGCCCCAGCCGATCCCCAGGATCATGCCCGCCACCGCGTCCCAGCCGTCGGCCAGCACCGCCAGTCCCACGAACGGCAGCACCGGCGCGGCGCTGCTCCAGGCAATGAAGGCAAACGGGTCGTAGCCGGGCGCCGTGCGGCTGGCCAGCCGCACGATGATGTTCGACACCGCCCACATCGAGGCGCCGCCCAGCGTCAGCACGAATCCCAGCATGGGCATCTGGCCCGGCCCCTCGCCACGGCCGGCGGCAATCACCGCCAACCCCAGCGCCGCCACGCCCAGCCCAATCCAGTGATGCGGCCGCGCGCGCTCGCGCAGCACCGGCGCGGCCAGCAGCAGCGTGAAGAAGGCTTGGGTCTGGATCACCAGCGAGGCCATGCCCGCCGGCATGCCGAATTTCAGGGCCGTGAACAGCAGGCCGAACTGGCCCAGCCCCTGCACCAGCCCGTAGGCGGCGATCCACTGCCACGGCAGGCGCGGCGGACGCACGAACAGCACCAGGGGGAAGGCCGCCAGGGCGAATCGCAGGGCGCCCAGCATCATGGGGGAGAGGCCCTTGAGGCCGATCTTCATGATGACGAAGTTCAGGCCCCAGATCACCACCACCGTCAGGGCGCAGAGATAGTCTTTCTTGGAAAGTGGGGTAGCGGCGGACATCGCCCATTATCGCATTGCCCGCCCCCGAAAAACGCCGATTCAGCGGCTTGCCAGCACCTTTTTGAAGGCCTCGATGGCGCGGTCGATATCCTCGTCGTCGATATGGCGATGCGTCACGCAGCGCAGCCGCGTGCGGCCCCACGGACGGGTCAACAGGCCCGCGGCCTCCAGCGCGGTGACCCAGTGCGCATTGGTCATGCCGGTATCGGCGGTCTCGACCTGCACGATGTTGGTCTGCGGCACCGTCGCCGCCAAGGACGGGTCGAGCCGGTTCAGGCCATCGCTCAGGCGACGCGCGCGCGCGTGGTCCTCGACCAGGCGGTCGCCCATGGTCTGCACGCCTTCCAGCCCGGCCGCGGCCATGATGCCGGCCTGGCGCTGGGTGCCGCCAAGCATGCGGCGCAGCATGCGGGCGCGCGCCATCACCGGCCGCGCGCCGGTCAGCACCGCGCCCACCGGCGCGCTCAGGCCCTTGGACAGGCACAGCGACACCGTGTCGGCATGGCGCGTGATCTCGGCCGGCGCCACGCCCAGCGCCACCGCGGCGTTGAACAGGCGCGCGCCATCCAGGTGCACCGGCACGCCGCAAGCCTGCGCCATGCCGTGAACCGCCTGCATGTGGTCCAGCGGCAGCACCGTGCCACCGGCGTTGTTGTGCGAGGTCTCCATTGCCACCAGCGCGGTCTTGAGCTTGTGGCCACCGGACTGCAGCGCCTCTTCCAGGCGGTTCAGGTCCATGGCGCCATCGGTGCCCGGCACGCCCTGGTAGAACAGGCCGGTGAAGGTGGCGGCGCCGCGCTCGGACGTATACATGTGCGCGGCCGATTCCAGCACCACCTGCTCATTGCGCTGGGTCTGCGCCAGCACCGCCAGCAGGTTCGCCATGGTGCAACTGGGCACGAACAGCCCGGCTTCCTTGCCCAGGCGCGCGGCCACGTGGGCCTCCAGCGCGCGCACGCTGGGATCGCCGTCGAGCCCGTCGTCACCGATCGGGGCGGTGCGCATGCGCTCGTACATGGCGGCGGTGGGGTGGGTCACCGTGTCGCTGCGCAGGTCGACGAGTGCGCTGGAGGAGTCGACGGAAATCCGCTGGGTCATAACGATCAGTGCTGCAAAATTTTGGAAAGAAACTGGCGCGTGCGCGGCGCGCGCGCCTCGACATCGTCGAAGAAGGCCGCTTTCGGGCAGTCCTCGACGATCTTGCCGCCGTCCATGAAGATCACCCGGTCGGCGACGCGGCGGGCGAATCCCATTTCATGGGTCACCACCATCATCGTCATGCCTTCGCCGGCCAGGTCGGTCATCACGTCCAGCACTTCGTTGACCATCTCCGGATCGAGCGCCGAGGTCGGCTCGTCGAACAGCATCACCACCGGATCCATCGACAGGGCGCGGGCGATCGCCACGCGTTGCTGCTGGCCGCCGGACAACTCGCCCGGATGCTTGTCCTTGTGCGCCGACAGGCCGACCCGCTCCAGCAGCGCCAGGGCGCGTGCGCGCGCCTCGTCCTTGCCGCGCTTGAGCACCTTGAGCTGGCCCAGGCACAGGTTCTCGGTCACCGTCAGGTGCGGGAACAGTTCGAAGTGCTGGAACACCATGCCGGCCACCGAACGCAGCTTGGGCAGGTTGGTGCGCGGATCGCCCACCTGGATACCGTTGACCACGATCTCGCCCTTCTGGAAGGGTTCGAGCGCGTTGACGGTCTTGATCAAGGTCGATTTGCCCGAGCCTGACGGACCGCACACCACCACGACCTCGCCCCGGCCAACGGTGGTGGAGCAGTCATCCAGCACCTGGAAGTCGCCATACCACTTGCTGACCTGCTTGATCTCGATCATCGGGGGTTTCGAAGAGAGTTGCATCGTTGGACCTGTGGATAACCTGGGCGCCTAGCGCAGCACCCGCACGCGCTTTTCCAGCCGTTTGACCAGACGGGATGCCGTGAAGCAGATCACGAAATACACCACCGCCACGAAGAGATAGAGTTCCACCAGCCGGCCGTCGCGCTGGCCGATCTTGGACGCCGCGCCCAGAAAGTCGGTCAGTGACAGCACGTACACCAGCGAAGTGTCCTGGAACAGGATGATGACCCGCGTCAGCAGCGCCGGCACCATGTTGCGGATCGCCTGCGGCAGGATCACGTAGCGCATGCCCTGCCAGTGGTTCAGGCCCAGCGCCATGCTGGCCGAGACCTGGCCGCGCGAGATCGACTGGATGCCGGCGCGCATGATCTCGCAGAAGTACGCGGCCTCGAACAGCGTGAAGGTCACCACCGCCGAATTGAAGGCCCCCACCCGCAGCGGCGTGGGCGAACCCACGATCCAGGCGGCGATGTAGGGCACCAGGAAGTAGAACCAGAAGATCACCAGCAGCAGCGGCACCGAACGCATCACGTTCACGTAGATGCCCGCCGGCACCGACAGGATCCGGAAGCGCGACAGCCGCATCATGGCCAGCACCGTGCCCAGCGCCAGCCCCATCACCGCCGCCAGCAGCGTCAGGGTCAGCGTGAAGGTCATGCCGGTCTGGAACAGGTACGGCAGCGCGCTGCCGATGACGTCGAAATCGAATTTGCCCATGTCGATTCCTAGCGTCCGTTCTTGGCCGCCGCGCCGATCAGGCCGGGAACCGCCACATGGCGTTCAAGCAGGCGCATGCCCAGGACCACCATGCCGTTCAGGATCAGGTAGATCACGGTCGCGGCCGTGAAGGCTTCGAAGATATGGAAGCTGAACTCCGCCATCGAGCGGGTCTGCCCGGTCAGCTCCAGCAGGCCGATGGTCAGCGCCACCGACGAATACTTGATCGTGCCCATGAACTCCGAAGTCAGGGGCGGCAGCACGATGCGATAGGCCTCGGGCAGGATGATGTAGCGGTACACCTGCGTCTCGGTCAACCCCAGCGCCGTGCCCGCCTGGAACTGGCCGCGCGGCAGCGACTGGATGCCCGCGCGCAGTTGCTCGGCCACGCGCGCCGAACCGTAGAAGCCCAGGCACAGCACCGCCGGCAGGAACTGCCCCCAGGGCTGCGGCATCTGCTTCATGGCCAGCCCCCAGGCGTGCGGCAGCAGCTCGGGCAGCACGAAGTACCACAGGAACATCTGCACCAGCAGCGGCACGTTGCGGAAAATCTCGACATAGGTCGCGCCGACGGCATTGGCCAGGCGCGACGAGGCGGTGCGCATCACGCCCAGGCACGACCCCAGCAACAGCGAGAACACCCACGCCGTCAGGGCCAGCGCCAGGGTCCAGCCCACGCCGATCAGGATCGTCTCCAGGAAGGTATGCACGCCGTCGGGCGACATCTCCAGGAAGATGCTCCAGTTCCAGTTGTAATTCATGCTTCAGGACCTGTGGACAACCAAAGAAGAGGGCGCCGGCGGGCGGCGCCCCGGGTCGCGCGGCGCCGCGACGCCCATGACAGGGCCGCCGCGGCGGGCCGGCTTACTCGTAGGCCTTGGGGTCGCCGGAGTCGGTCGGATGCGCCAGCGCGCGCTTGAGCGCGTCGCTCATCGGGTACTTCAGGTTGATCTGCTTGGGCGGGATCGGCGAGTTGAAGTACTTGTCGTAGATCGCGGCGACGCGGCCGCTCTTCATCAAGTCCAGCACGGCCTCGTCCACCACTTTCTTGAAGGCCGGGTCGTCCTTGGGTTGCATGATGCCGTAGGGCGCCAGTTCCAGGCCCTTGGTGCCGATCACGAAAGCGTCCGGGTTCTTGGACGAGGCCACCACGCCATAGGCGATGCCGTCATCGTTGGCCGACCCGGCGGCGCGTCCGGATTCCACCATCAGCAGCGTTTCCGCCGTATCCTTGGTGGGCGCCATGGTGATGCCCAGGTTGCCCTCGGCGTTCAGGCGCGAGATCAGCTTGAAGGTCTGGCCGCCGGCCTGCGCGGCGATGGTCTTGCCACGGAACGACGCCAGGTTGTTGGGATCGACGCCGCCATCCTTGCGCGCCACCAGCACCACCTGCGCCACGAACGTGGTGGGCGCGAACGACACCAGCTTGTGGCGTTCGAGGTTGTTGGTGGTGTTGCCGCATTCCAGGTCGATGGTGCCGTTGGCCAGCAGCGGGATGCGCGTGGCGGACGTGGTCGGGTTGTAGCGCACGTCCAGCTTGGGCAGTTTCAGCGCGGTCTTGATGTGCTGGGCGATTTCCTGGCAGATTTCGACGGTATAGCCGATCGGCTTCTGGTTGCCGTCCAGGTAGGCGAACGGCACCGAGGTCTCGGGGTGGCCGATGGTGATCACGCCGGTGTCGCGGATCTTGTCCAGGCGGCTGGGGCCTTCGGCGTGGGCGGCGGCGCTGCCGAACAGGACGGCGGCGACCGAAATCGCGGCAAATGCTTTCATCGTATTCCCTTGGCGCCTGTCGAGCGGCGCATGTTTATGTTCACGAACAGCGGTGCCGGATTGCATGCGAACCGCCGCGTCCCGCGATGAGCCCCGCGGCTGGCAAAAAGTATCAACTAGCGTTATGGTTTTATCCAGTTCCAATCGGGTATTCCTCTATACGGATTTGATATGGCCATTACACGAATGGGCTTGCGACACATCGAGGCTTTCCGGGCTGTCATGATGACCGGATCCATGACGGCGGCGGCGCGACGAGTGCATACCTCGCAGCCGCACGTTAGCCGCTTAATCGCGCAATTGGAAGCAATCACCCAGTTTCCCCTGTTCGACCGCAACGGCAGCCGCCTGACCCCCACCCAGGACGGCTCGCGCTTCTTTCAAGAGGTGGAAAAGACCTTCATCGGCCTGGCCGGCCTGGAATCGGCGGCGGCCAGCATCCGCTCGTTCAGCGCCAGCCGCCTGAGCGTGGCGGCCATGCCGCGCCTGGCCGGCGGCCTGCTGGCGCGCATCGTGGCCGCGTTCAAGACCGAATACCCGGACGTCATGGTCTCGATCCACTCCGGCAACGCCAGCGCCGTGCACAACTGGATCAGCTCGGGTTTCTGCGACACCGGCCTGGCGATGCTGTCGGGCGACAGCCCGGGCATCCAGGTCGAACCGGTGCTGACCATGAACTGCGTGGCGGTGCTGCCCAAGGGCCACCGGCTGACCAAGCTGAAAAAGCTCAAGCCCGCCGACTTTGCCGGCGAGCCCTTCATCGCCTTCCCCAGCGCCACGCCGCTGCGGGAGAAGATCGACGCGGTCTTCAAGGCCGCCAAGGTCGAGCGCCAGACGGTGGCCGAGGCCGGGCTGGGTTCGTCGGTATGCGCGTTGGTCGGCGCCGGCCTGGGCGTGGCGCTGATCAACCCGCTGGCGGCACGCGAGGAATACGAGGCCAACGGCGTCGAGGTCCGCCCCTTCAGCCCGGCGGTGCCGGTCACGGTGGCGCTGCTGTACCCGCCGTACCATACCCGTACCCGGCTGGTGAGCGTGTTCTCGCGCTATGCGCACCAGTTGATGCAGGAGGAAATGGCGGACCTGAAGGCGCGGCCGGGGCGATGAGGGCAGCGGCCCCGCGCCTGGAAACGACAAGGCCACGGAATCGGGGCCTTTTTTTGCCTGCGGCGGCCCGCCGTCAGGCGGTCGCGCCTTCCGGGCGCGGCTCGCGCAGATCCAGCCACGCCACCAGCAGCAATCCCCCCGCCAGCCCAAGATGCTCATAGAACGCATTGGCGGCCATGAAGCGCTCCTGCCCGGGCGCCATTTCCCAATAGCGCAGCGCAATGCCCGTGGCCACCAGCGTGAAGGCGGCCAGCGCCAGCGCCCCCAGCCAGCGCAGGCGACCGCTCAGGATCATGGCGGAGGCCGTCAGTTCCAGCGCGATCACCAGCACCGCGAACAACGGTCCGGGCGCCAGCCCGAAATGCGCCATCTCCGCCAGCGCGCCGGGAAAGTCGGTCAGCTTGACCAGCCCGCCCTGCAGGTACGCGGCGCACAGGCCCAGGTAGGCCAGGAACCGCACGGCGCAGGAGCCGAACAGCGGCCGGGCCAGGCTGGCCAGCCGCCGCTCCCATTGAAAGGTCGCGTTCATGGCCGGCCCCCTCAGACAGCCCAGCAGGAACAACCCAGGGCGCCGAAGAAGCCCTGGAGGTCGGAACTGGGCGCGTTCGAGGCCCAGGCCTTGGCATGGTCATGCCCGTGCAGTCCGCAGTTGGTGGCGCACGCGCAGGCCGCCATGTTGCGATAGCCCAGCGAATTGCGGCCGGCGCCGTCGGGGTCGCCCCAGGCGGCATAGCCGCCGAACAGGCGCGTGGGCGACCAGTCCGGCATGGCCGGCGGCAGCGCGTTGTCGTCCTCGGCCCCGAATTCGCCCGCGCCGTAGACCACGCGGCCGCCGACCACCGTCAGGTCCGAGGTCAGGAACGAGATCTCGTCCTCGCTGCAGCGGAAATAGTCCTTGCTCGGCACGATGAAGTCGGCCAACTGGCCCGGCTGGATGCGGCCGCGCTTGCCTTCCTCGTTGGCGAACCAGGCCACGTTCTCGGTCCACATGCGCAGCGCGGTCTCGCGGTCCAGGCAGTTGCGCGCCGGGTAGAGGCGGGTGCCGCCCACGGTCTTGCCCGTCACCATCCACGACAGCGACACCCACGGGTTATAGGACGCGACCCGGGTGGCGTCGGTGCCGGCCGAGACCTTCACGCCGCGATCCAGCATCTTGGCAATGGGCGGCGTGGCCTCGGCCGCGACCGCGCCGTAGCGCTCGATGAAATACTCGCCCTGGTAGGCCATGCGGTGCTGCACGGCGATGCCGCCGCCCAGCGCGGCGATGCGATCGATCGACTTGTCGGAAATGGTCTCGGCATGGTCGAAGAACCAGTTCAGGCCGGTCAGCGGCGTGTCCTGGTTGACCTTCTCGAACACGTCCAGCGCGCGCGAAATGGTCTCGTCATAGGTGGCATGCAGCCGCCACGGCCACTTGTTCTGCACCAGCACGCGCACCACTTCCTCCAGCTCGCCTTCCATCTCGGGCGGCATGTCCGGGCGCTCGACGCGGAAGTCCTCGAAGTCGGCGGCCGAGAACACCAGCATCTCGCCGGCGCCGTTGTGGCGGAAGTAGTCGGTGCCCTGCTTGTACTTCACGCTCGAAGTCCACTTGAGGAAATCTTCCTTTTCCTGCTTGGGCTTCTGCGTGAACAGGTTGTAGGCCAGCCGCACCGTCATCTGGCCTTCGTCGGCCAGCTTCTGGATCACGGCGTAGTCGTCGGGATAGTTCTGGAAGCCGCCGCCCGCGTCGATCACGCCGGTCACGCCCAGGCGGTTCAGCTCGCGCATGAAATGGCGCGTGGAATTGACCTGGTAGTCGAACGGCAGCTTGGGGCCCTTCGCCAGCGTGGCGTACAGGATGGTCGCATTCGGCTTGGCCAGCAGCAGCCCGGTGGGGTTGCCCTGCGCATCGCGGATGATCTCGCCGCCCGGCGGATTGGGCGTGGTCTTGGTGTAGCCCACCGCGCGCAGCGCGGCGCCGTTGAGCAGGGCGCGGTCGTACAGGTGCAGCAGGAACACCGGCGTGTCGGGCGCGATGGCGTTGATTTCTTCGATCGTGGGCAGGCGCTTTTCGGCGAACTGGTGCTCGGTGAAACCGCCCACCACCCGCACCCATTGCGGCGCCGGCGTGATGGCGACCTGGCGCTTGAGCATCGCCATGGCGTCGGCCAGCGAGCGCACGCCGTCCCAGCGCAGTTCCATGTTGTAGTTCAGGCCGCCACGCACCACGTGGGTGTGGTTGTCGAACAGACCGGGCAGGGCGCTTCGCTGCTTGAGGTCGACGCGCCGGGTGCCGGGCCCGGCCAGCGCCATGACCTCGGCGTCGGTGCCGACGGCGACGAAGCGGCCGTCCTTGATGGCCACGGCGCTGGCCAGCGGCTTGGCGCGGTCCAGCGTGGTGATGCGGCCGTTGTGGAAGATGACATCGGGAGTGGCGTTCGAGGCATTTGACATGGGGGGTTCTCCTTTGGAACGGGCAGTGGCACATCCGCCCAACAGGCTGTTCAGAGCAAGCGTGGAAGCAACACCGATAAGGTCGCGGCGGGTCGGCATACGATTATCTCCTCTGGTGCGGGAAGGGAATCAGCTATGGTCCTTGTCTTTCCCCTGTCGGCCGGGCAGTTGCCCGAATACGTGGCTGACCGCCTTCTCCTTGTCGCAGGCGGCAACGAACGCCGTGCCGTTGAGCAGTTGCTTGCCCACCGGCACGATCTGCTCGCCGACCAGGATGCCGAGCAGGCCGATCAGCGCCACCAGCGGCGGCGCGGGCGAACGCACCTGCAGCAGGCTGTACACCACGCCGACCAGCAGGCCGGCGCCCAGGGAAAGTAGATAGATCTTCATGTGCGTCCTCGTGTGTGTGATGGGTCATGCATGGGTATCGGCCAACAGCAGCTCGGCATCGTCCAGAGCGGTGATGCGCACGTCGGTCTCGTCCAGGATCGCGGCGCCGTCGCCGCTGCCGATCTCGACATCGTTGACGGTCAGCCGTCCCTTGGAAGACACCAGGTAGCCACGGCGCCGTCCGTGCGCAAAGCGATACGTGGCGGCTTCGCCGGCCTTGAGCGCCACGGCCAGCAGCCGCGCGTCGCTGCGGATCGGCAGGGCGTCGTCGTCACCCTCGATGCCGCTGGCCAGCGTGACGAAGCGGCCGTTGCAGGCCTCGCGGGCGAACGACTTGCGGCCCCAGCTAGGCGGCACGCCGCGGCGGTCCGGCTCCAGCCAGATCTGGAACACCCGCGCGGGGCCGCCTTCCATATTGAATTCGGCGTGCGTCACGCCGCTGCCGGCGCTCATGACCTGCACGTCGCCGGCACGCGTGCGGCCGCGGTTGCCCAGGTCATCCTCGTGCGTCAGCGCGCCTTCGCGCACGCAGGTAATGATTTCCACATCGGTATGCAGCAGCGGCGGAAAGCCCGCGCCCGGCGCGATGGTCTCGTCGTTCCAGGCCCGCAACGCGCCCCATCGCATGCGCGCGGGATCCTGGTAATTGGCGAACGAGAAATGATGCTTCACGTCGAGCCAGCCGCGGCGGGCATGGCCCAGGGTGGTAAGGGGACGGCGCTCGATCATGACGAGACTCCAGGTCGGGTGAATGGGTGCCGCGCGATGCGGTCAGCGTTTCAACGCCAGGAAGTGATGCACTTCGGGCTTGTGGGGGCCGATATGGAAGCGCAGCGCCTCGGCCTGCAGGTCGGCATCGGCGTGCGAGACGCGATGATGCTGGCGCAGATGCTCGGCCCACGACTCCACGAAGAACCACTCCATCACGCGCTCCGGATCGCCCGTGTGCTCGACCACGCCCCAGGCGTAGGCGCCGTCGCGCAGCCGCTCCTGCGACAGGCGCTGCATCGCTTCCAGGAAGGCGGGACGATCCGCCTGCCGAACGCGATACTCGACCTGGATCAGCACCGGACCGCGGTCATTGGCCACCGGCGCGGACACCAGCGGCTCGGGCCAGTGGTTCGACGCCTGCAGGTCGGCCTCGCCCACCGGCAGCCGCGCCCGGTGGAACAGCAGCGCCACGGCCACCAGGCCGACCGCGCTCACCACCAGCGCATACGGCACGCCGATCTCCCGCGCCACCAGGCCCCAGCCCAGGCTGCCCGCCGCCATCGCGCCGTTGAACACCATCAGGTACACCGCCAGGCCGCGGCCCCGCACCCAGTTGGGCAGAATCGCCTGGGCCACGCCATTGAACGTGGTCAACGCGGTAATCCAGCCCATGCCCAGCAGCACCAGCATCAGCACCGCCAGCCACTTGGGCGGCGCGAACACCAGCACGCCCATCACCACCGCGCTGACGACCGAGGCCAGCAGCACCAGGCCGTCGGCGTTGAGCTTGGCGCCCAGCTTGGGCATGACCAGCGCGCCGATGATGGCCCCCGCGCCCACGGCGCCCAGCAGCACGCCATAGAAGCCCGAGGAGCCGCCCAGCATCTGCCGCGCCACCAGCGGCAGCAGGGCCCAGACCGCGCTGGCGAACAGGAAGAACACGGCGGCGCGAAGCAGCACGCGATGCAGTTCCTTGCTGGCCCGCGTGTAGCGCAGGCCGGCACGGAACGCGCCGAAGAAATTCTCCGACAGGGCGCTATCGACCTTGGCCGGCCGCTTCCACCACAGCAGGGCCGCGATCACGAACACATAGCTCAAGACGTCCATGCCGTAGGTCACCGCCGCGCCGAAGCTGGCCAGGATCAGGCCGCCCGCCGCCGGACCGATGGCGCGCGCGATGTTGATGCCCAGGGAATTGAGCGCCACGGCGCCCTTGAGGTCCTCGCGCGGCACCAGCTCCGGCACGATCGACTGCCACGTCGGGCCCATCAGCGCCGCGCCGATGCCGCCGACGAACGTCAGGGTGATCAGGTAGTCCACCGTCAACGCGCCAAAGTGCGACAGCAGCAGCAACGTGCCGCTGACCGATGCCAGCAGCAACTGCACGAAAATGAGGAAACGCCGGCGGTCCAGGATGTCCGACAGCACGCCGGCGGGAATCGCCAGCAGGAAGATCGGCAGCGTCGCCGCCGTCTGGATCAGCGCCACCGCCGCCGGGCTGGCCGACAGATCGGTCACCAGCCAGGAGCTGGCGACGTCGCGCATGAAGCTGCCGACGTTGCCCAGCACCGCGGCCGCCCACAGTACGGCGAAGACGGGTTGGCGCAGCGGCACGAAGCCGCTGCCCGGGGAATGGGGGGGGTTGTTCGGCATGGAACGCTCCTGGATCGCTCGGGGTCGCCAGGGGCGTTCATCATGCCGCCTGCCGTGTTCGAAAGAGAATCACGCCGGGCCGGCCGGGGCGCTACCGCCGCCGGCCCGGCACGCGGCTTACTTGGCCGGGTTGGGGCCGATGCGTTCGCCGTGCGTCACGCGCTCGGCCAGCTTGTGCACGTGGGTGACGGCGTAGTCGATGCCCATGCCGTAGGCGCCCGAGTGTTCCTTGGCGATGCCGGTCACGGCGTCATAGGTCTCCTTGCGGGCCCAGTCGCGCTGCCATTCCAGCATCACCTGCTGCCAGGTCACCGGCACCACGCCGGCCTGGATCATGCGGTCCATCGCGTACTTGTGCGCGTCGGCCGAGGTGCCGCCCGAGGCGTCGGCCACCATGTAGATCTCGTAGTCGCCTTCCAGCATGGCGCACAGGGCGAAGGTGGTGTTGCAGACTTCGGTCCACAGGCCGGCCACGACGATCTTCTTGCGGCCGTTGGCGGCCAGCGCATCGCGCACGTTCTGGTCGTCCCACGAGTTCATCGAGGTGCGTTCCAGGATCTTGTTCTCGGGGAACACGGCCAGCAGTTCGGGAAAGGTGTTGCCCGAGAAGCCGTCGGTTTCCACGGTGGTGATGGTGGTCGGGATGTTGAAGGTGCGCGCGGCCTTGGCCAGGCCCACCACGTTGTTCTTGAGCGTCTGGCGATCGATCGACTGCACGCCGAAAGCCATCTGCGGCTGCTGATCGATGAAGATGATCTGGCTGTTTTGCGGGGTCAGGACTTCGAGGTATTTGTTGGCGGACATGGTGGCTCTCTCTTTCAAGGAATCGTTCAAGGAAATGCGGCTAGGTGAATTCGGGCACTGCGCAAACCGTTCCGGCCTGCCCCGCTGCCGTCGTGTCCGAATGCCGCTTGAGGGGTTTCGTTCACGTCGTCTGTCGGTATGGGCATATTAGGGATCCGCCCTTCGCCTGAGAATCCGCAACCGGGAATTGCATCCTTTCCATTTTTTGCATGATCCCCGTGACCCGGGTGTTTCCGGCCCGGCCTTCCCCGGGCGTTCTTGTTCGTCACATAGCCAGCCGCTATCATCGACGCCACTTTCTTTGCGAGAATCATCATGAACAAACTGCCGGATCTGGAAGGCTGGGCGATCTTCGCCAAGGTCGCCGACACGGGCTCGTTTGCCAAGGCGGCGGCCGAACTGTCCCTGTCCCAGGCCACGGTGTCCAAGACCATCACCCGTCTGGAAACCAAGATGAAGACCATGCTGTTCCACCGCACCTCGCGCAGCATGTCGTTGACGGAGTCCGGCTATGCGGCGCTGGAGCGCGCCGCGCGCATCCTGGAAGAGGGCGAGGCGGTCGAGGCCGAGGTCACCGAGAAATCCACCAGCCTGCGCGGCAAGATCCGCCTGGCCGCGCCCATGTCCTTCGGCGTCACGCACCTGGCGCCGATGCTGCCGCCCTTCATGCAGGCGCATCCCGACGTGGACCTGGAGATCGAATTCAACGACAAGCAGTCGGACCTGGTGTCCGAACGCTTCGACCTGGCCCTGCGCATCTCCAACCTGGTGGACTCGACGCTGCTGGCGCGGCGGCTGTGCTCGGTGCGCATCCTGCTGGTGGGCGCGCCCAGCTACTTCAAGCGCGCCGGCAAGCCCAAGCATCCGCGCGACCTGGCGCAGCACACCGCGCTGCAGTACATGTACGCGCGCAACGGCTCGAGCTGGCGCTTCCGCCACGACAAGCACGGCGAGTTCTCGCAGTCGCTGCCGGTGCAGTTGAACGTCAACAACGCCGAGGCCTTGTCACCGGCATTGCAGGCCGGCCTGGGCCTGGCGCTGCAACCGGAATTCCTGGCCTGGGAAGACCTGCAATCGGGCGCGCTGGAAACCGCCATGGACGACTGGCGTGTCGACCCCATCGCGCTGCACATCGTCACGCCGCCCGGACGCCGGCGGCCGGCGCGGGTGCAGGCGCTGATTGAATACCTGGCGGAACGGTTGACGGCGGAACCTTGGGCGAGTGACGTGCAGGGGTAGACAACGGGCCGGACGTGCGCCCCATGCAAAGGCGCCGGCAAAAAAAAAGGGGCTGCGCAAGGCAGCCCCTTTTTCATGCACGCCGCGAAGCCCGGTCGGGCTTGCGGGCAACCCTGCCGATCAAACGTCGATGTTCCCCGCCGACAGCGCATGCGCCTCGATGAAGTTGCGGCGCGGCTCCACGTCGTCGCCCATCAGCGTGGTGAAGACCTCGTCGGCCGCGATGGCGTCCTCGATCTGCACGCGCAGCAGGCGGCGCACCTTCGGGTCCATGGTGGTTTCCCACAACTGATCGGGGTTCATTTCGCCCAGGCCCTTGTAGCGCTGCTTGGAGATGCCGCGTTCGGCTTCGCTGCGCAGCCACTGCATGGCCTCGCGGAAGTCGGAGACGCTTTGCTCCTTGCGCTTGTCGCCTTCGCCACGGGCGACCAGCGACTGCGGGCCGACCTTGCCGGAGAAGCTCTTGGCGGCCTTGGACAGGATGGCGTAATCCGAACCGCCAATGAAGTCGGCGTCGATGATGCTGACGCGCACGTTGCCGTGATGCATGCGCTGGATCGACAGGCGATGGCGTTCGGTGGCCGCGTCGAATTCGGGCACGACTTCGACGCCATTGCCGCTGATCGGATCGCGCATGGCATCGGCCAGGCGCTTGGCCGAATCGGCGGCGGCCTCGGCCGTGTCCAGATTGATCTCGACCCCCTCGGCCATGGCCGACAGCGCGGCCACGTCGAACACGCGCGACAGGCGCGCGATGACGCCGTCGGCGGCCACGTACTGGCGCGCCAGTTCGTTGAGCTCATCGCCGCGGATGATGTTGCCGCCCGCGATGATCTCGGCATCCTTCAGGGCCAGTTGCAGCATGAACTGCGCTTCTTCCTGGTCATCCTTCAGGTAGCGCTCTTCGCGGCCGACCTTGACCTTGTAGAGCGGCGGCTGGGCGATGTACACATAACCGCGCTGCACCAGCTCGGGCATCTGGCGGTACAGCAGCGTCAGCAGCAGCGTGCGGATGTGCGCGCCGTCCACGTCCGCGTCGGTCATGATGATCAGGCGGTGGTAGCGCAGCTTGTCGACGTTGAAGTCCGGGCCGATGCTGGTGCCCAGCGCGGTGATCAGCGTGGCGATCTGCTCGCTGGCGATCAGGCGGTCAAAGCGCGCCTTCTCGACGTTCAGCACCTTGCCGCGCAGCGGCAGGATGGCCTGGAACTTGCGGTCGCGGCCCTGCTTGGCCGAGCCGCCTGCCGAGTCGCCCTCGACGATGTACAGCTCGCACAGCGCCGGATCCTTTTCCTGGCAGTCGGCCAGCTTGCCGGGCAGGCCGGCGCCTTCCAGCACGCTCTTGCGGCGCGTCATTTCGCGCGCCTTGCGGGCCGCTTCGCGCGCGCGGGCGGCTTCGACGATCTTGCCGCACAGCGCCTTGGCGTCGTTCGGATGCTCCAGCAGCCAGGTTTCCAGCGTGCGGGCCACGGCCTCTTCGACCGCCGGGCGCACTTCGCTCGAGACCAGCTTGTCCTTGGTCTGGCTGCTGAACTTGGGTTCGGGCACCTTCACCGACAGCACGCAGGCCAGGCCTTCGCGCATGTCGTCGCCCGAGGTCTCGACCTTGGCCTTCTTGGCCAGTTCGTTGTCGGTGATGTACTTGTTGATGATGCGGGTCATCGCCGCGCGCAGGCCGGTCAGGTGCGAACCACCGTCGCGTTGCGGGATGTTGTTGGTGAAGCACAGCACGCTTTCGCTGTAGCTGTCGTTCCACTGCATCGCCACTTCCACGCCCACCGGCACGCCGCCGGCCGACGACTCGGTGGTGACCGAGAACACGTTCGGGTGCAGCACCGTCTTGGCGCGATTGATGTATTCGACGAAGCCCTTCACGCCGCCGGAGAAGGCGAAGTTCTCTTCCTTGCCCTGGCGCTGGTCGATCAGGCGGATCTTGACGCCGTTGTTCAGGAACGAGAGCTCGCGCAGGCGCTTGGAGAGGATCTCGTAGTGGTATTCGACGTTGGTGAAGATGATCGGGTCGGCAAGGAAGCGCACTTCGGTGCCGCGCTTGTCGGTCGTGCCGGTCACGGCCAGGGGCGCGACGCGCTCGCCCTGGCGGAATTCCATCTGGTGCACTTCGCCGTTGCGGCGGATGGTCAGGCGCAGCCACTCGGACAGCGCGTTCACGCACGACACGCCCACGCCGTGCAGGCCGCCGGACACCTTGTACGAGTTCTGGTCGAACTTGCCGCCCGCGTGCAGTTCGGTCATGACGATTTCCGCCGCGCTGCGGTGGAATTCGTCGTCCTTGTGGATATCCGTGGGAATGCCGCGGCCGTTGTCGGTGACCGAGATCGAGTTGTCGGTGTGGATGGTGACGACGATGTCGTCGCAATAGCCGGCCAGCGCTTCGTCAATGGCGTTGTCGACGACTTCGAACACCATGTGGTGCAGACCGGTGCCGTCCGATGTGTCGCCGATGTACATGCCGGGGCGCTTGCGCACGGCCTCCAGCCCCTTGAGCATCTTGATCGAGTCGGCGCCGTAGCCGCCGTTCTCGGGAGTGGTGTTCTGCTGATCTGACATGTCTGTATCGATAACGCTTTAAAGAACGGCCTGGCGGCCGGACCGCCGGCGGGCCATCGGGCCCGCGGGCGGCACAAACCCACAGTTGCGCGGACTCAGATCCGCATGGGCATGACGACGTACTTGAACTGGTCGTCTTCGGGCAGGGTGATGAGCGCCGACGCGTTGGCATCGGGCATGACCGACCACTGGATGTTGTCCACCTTGACGTTGGACAGCACGTCGAGCAGGTAGCCGACGTTGAAGCCCACGTCCAGCGGCTCGTGGCCGTAGTCGATGTCGATTTCTTCCTGCGCCTCTTCCTGCTCGGCGTTGGAAGAAGAAATCTTCATCTGGTTCTGCGCCAGTTGCAGGCGCACGCCCTTGAACTTGTCGGTGGTCAGGATGGCGGCGCGCTGCAGGCTGCCCTGCAGGGCTTCGCGGCCCACCAGGAAGTGGCGCGTGTAGTTGGTCGGGATGACGCGGGTGAAGTCGGGGAACTTGCCTTCGACCAGCTTGGACACCAGCTCGACGTCGCCGAAGCGGAAACGGATCTGGCCCGGCGCCACGTCGATCGAGACGGGTTCGTCGGAGTCTTCCAGCAGGCGCTGCATTTCCAGCACGGTCTTGCGCGGCACGATCACTTCGTGGCGCTCGCTGATGCCGTCGGCTTCGGTGGAGCAGTGCGCCAGGCGGTGGCCGTCGGTGGCGACCGCGCGCACGCGGCCCGGTTCGAACACCAGCAGCATGCCGTTCAGGTAGTAGCGGATGTCCTGTTGCGCCATGGCGAAGTGCACCATGTTGAACAGGTGTCGCAGCGTGCGTTGCGGCATGGTCAGCGACACGTCCCACTGCTCGGGCTGGGCCACGGTGGGGAATTCGCTGGCGGCCAGCGTCTGCAGCGCGAAGCGGCTCTTGGCCGACTGCACCGACAACTTGTTGCTGGCCAGCGCCAGGCGCACGTCGCCGGTGTCCGGCAGGGCTTTCAGGATGTCCAGCAGCTTGCGCGCCGCCACCGTGGTGGACTCGTTGTCGTGACCCACGCCGAAGTCGGCGTGCGTGGTGATCTGCACTTCCAGGTCGGTCGCAATGAAGGCAACCTTGTTGCCTTCCTTGCGCATCAGGATGTTCGCCAGGATGGGCAGGGTATGGCGTCTTTCGACGATGCCCGCCACGGTCGACAGCGGTTTCAGCAATGCATCGCGTGTGGTTTGTACGAGTTGCATGGTCATCCTTTTAGAGTTTGTTCCAACACGTGCAGGGTATGGTTGAGCTCCGCTTGCTTGGCGCGGGCGTCGGAAATCTTGCGTACGGCGTGCAGCACGGTGGTGTGGTCACGGCCACCGAACAGATCGCCGATTTCCGGCAGGCTTTTCTGGGTCAGCTCCTTGGCCAGGTACATGGCGACCTGGCGCGGCAAAGCGATATTGGCCGGCCGGCGTTTCGAATACATGTCGGCCACCTTGATCTTGTAGAAATCCGCCACCGTCTTCTGGATGTTCTCGACGGTGATCTGGCCGTTGGACACGGACAGCAGATCCTTCAAGGCTTCCTTGCAGACGTCCACGGTGAGCACGTCGCGGCCATGGAAGCGAGCGTAGGCCAGCACCTTGCGCAACGCGCCTTCGAGTTCGCGCACGTTGCTGCGCAGGTGCTTGGCGATGAAGAACGCCACTTCCTCGGGCATCGGCACGCCCTCGGACTCGGCCTTGCGCAGCAGGATCGCCACGCGCATTTCGAGTTCGGGCGGCTCGATCGCGACCGTCAGGCCGGAATCGAAGCGCGAGATCAGGCGGCTGTCGATGCCCGACAGTTCCTTCGGATAGGTATCGCTGGTGATGATGATCTGCTTGCGCTGCGCCACCATCGCTTCGAACGCATAGAAGAATTCTTCCTGCGTGCGGTTCTTGCCGGAGAAGAACTGGATATCGTCGATCAGCAGCAGGTCGAGCGAATGGTAGTAGCGCTTGAAGTCATCGAACGCCTTGCGCTGGTACGCCTTGACCACGTCGGACACGTACTGGTCGGCATGCACGTAGCGCACGCGCACCCCGGTGCCCGCCGCCACCATGGCGTTGCCGATGGCGTGGATCAGGTGGGTCTTGCCCAGGCCCACGCCGCCGTACAGGAACAGCGGGTTGTACGACGTGCCCGGGTTCTCGGCCACCTGCAGCGCGGCGGCGCGCGCCAACTGGTTGGCCTTACCCGTCACGAAGTTCTCGAACGTCAGGTCGGTGTTCAGGCGCGAGCGCTCGTACACGATGTTGGCGGCGTCCGCGTTCACGGCCGCGGCCGCCGCGGTGGTCGCGACGGGGGCGGGCGCGGCGGGCTGCGCCGGCATGCCTGGCGGTGGCGCGCCGCCCAGGGGCGCGGCGGCCGAAGGCGCGGTCTGCACGGGCGGCTGCGCGCGCACCGGCGCCACCGGCATGCGCGGGGTGGCGCCTTGCGTGGGCAATTCGAACAGGACCTGTACCGGACGCTCGAACCACTCCGCGGCCAACGCTTCGATCTGGTGGGAGAAGTTCTTGCGCACCCAGTCCAGCTTGAACCGGTTGGGGGCGGCAACGCGCAGCACCGCCTGCGTTTCGTCATACGCAAGCGGGACCAGCGGTCGTATCCACGCGCTGATTTGTTGGGGGGGGAGTTCCTGCTCAAGACGACTGACGCAGGTCTGCCAGAATTCTTTCATGTCGCTCTTATTCAAACCTCGATTCTACCTTGCCTGGGCACGGGTTATCCACAGGGTAGGGCATGGGCGTGCACAATCTGCCCCCTTAACTGTTTGACAAGACAGGGAAAACTTGCTGAAATGGTGGGCTTTTCCGAATTCTGTCTGTCAGAAGGTTTCGCAGAAGGCCCAGGTTCACACGGGTAATAGGGTAATGGTTACACTTACCCCGCCCCCGGAACTGTGCCTTGCTGAATAGGTCGCCCGGGTATTGCCCGGACCAGAGCCCCGTCTACAAGCCTGTCTTTGCCAGCGAATCCGCATATCACATGCGATTCGCAGCGAAACGCTTACTAGATACCCGCTACCGGATTTGCGACCAGGAACCCTCCGGGCAGGTCCCTTCTGACTTTTGTTCTTTTTGTGGATCGTCCATGAAACGCACCTACCAACCTTCCGTTACCCGCCGCAAGCGCACCCATGGTTTCCGCGTGCGCATGAAGACCCGCGCTGGCCGCGCCATCCTGAACGCTCGCCGCGCCAAGGGCCGCAAGCGTCTGGCCGTCTAAGTCTCGCTGTCGCGCAGACACTTGACCCACGCCTGACCCGCAGTCCATGCCGCGCGCCACGCTTCCGCCGGAGGCGCGGCTGCATCGCCCCTCCGAGTTCGCCGCCGCCCTCAAAGGCCGGCGTCTGGCCCGAGGGGCGTTTTTCGTTGTGAGCGCCGCTTCCAACGATCTGCCCCCCGGCCAGGCTCCCTGTGCCCGGCTGGGCCTGGTGATCGCCAAGCGCTTCGCCGCCCACGCCACCACGCGCAACGCCCTCAAGCGGGTCATCCGCGAGGCGTTCCGCCACCGGCGGCTGGGGTTGCCGGCGAAAGACTACGTCGTCCGGCTGCACAGCAAGGTAACGCCCGCCACGCTCACCGCGCTGAAACAGGCGGCCCGGGCCGAAGCGGACGCTCACTTCGAGCGGATCGCGCGATGAACGGCCCATCCCCCCGGCAGGCAGGCCGCGCGCAGCGCGGGCGTTCCGTGGGGGCCGCAATCCTCATTGCCCCGATCCGGTTCTACAGGTTTTTCCTGAGTCCCTGGATCGGCCGGCAATGCCGCTTCACCCCGACCTGCTCGGCGTACGCGATCGAGGCGATCGAGCGCCACGGACCCTGGCGCGGCTTCTGGCTGATGCTGCGACGCATTGGCCGCTGCCACCCCTGGTCGCCCGGCGGCTGGGACCCGGTTCCCGCCGACAAGGGAACCAAGCGCGGGGCCTGCTGCTCCCATGGCCACCGCACCGAGCATGATTGACGCTAAACTGGCGGGCTTTGCTGGCCCGTATTCACTTCAGTAGGCACCATGGATATCCGACGAACCGTCCTCTGGATGATTTTCTCCTTCTCGCTGTTGCTCCTTTGGAACAACTGGCAGATCCATAACGGCAAACCGTCGTTGTTCGGGGCGCCCACGCCCACGGCCAGCACGACCGCCAACGGCACGCCGGCCGCCGCGAACAACGCGACGCCCTCGGTGCCCAATGCGCCGCCCGCGACCGCCACCGCCGCGCCTTCGGCCGTGCCTGGCGCCGCCGCGCCGGTGCCGACGCGCTCGGAAGAAGTGGTCGTCACCACCGACGTGCTGCGCCTGACCTTCGACACGCTGGGCGCCCAACTGGTGCGCGCCGAGCTGCTGAAGTACCCGGCCACCGGCCAGCCCGACAAGCCCACCGTGCTGCTGGACCGCACCGCGGGCCTGAACTACGTTGCCCAGACCGGCGTGGTCGGCGCCACCAACGGCCAGAATTTCCCCACCCACCAGACGCCGTTCCGCGTGGTCTCGACCGACCGCCAGATGACCGGCGACAGCCTGGTGGTGGCGTTCGAAGCCGAATCGGGTGGCGTCAAGGTCACCAAGACCTTCACGCTGCATCGCGGCCGCTATGACATCGACGTGCGCCACGACCTGGCCAACGTCGGCGCCGCCCCCGTGACGCCGGCGCTGTACCTGCAGCTCGAGCGCGACGGCAACGATCCGGCCGATACCTCCAGCTTCTATCACACGTTCACCGGCATTGCCGTCTACTCGGAACAGGACAAGTTCCAGAAGATGACCTTCGCCGACATCGAGAAGAAGAAGGCCAACTACATCAAGCAGGCGGACAACGGCTGGATCGCCGTGGTGCAGCACTACTTCGCCACCGCCTGGGTGCCGCCGCAAGGCAAGCCGCGCAACAACGAAGTGCTGGAAGTGCAGAAGAACCTGTACGCCGCCCGCACCATCGAAGCCGTCGGCGAGATCGCCCCGGGCGCCGCCGCCCGCGTCGATTCGCACCTGTGGGTCGGCCCGCAGGACCAGAAAGCCATGGCGGCGCTCGCCCCCGGCCTGGAACTGGTGGTCGACTACGGCTGGCTGACCATCATCGCCAAGCCGCTGTTCACGCTGATGACCTGGCTGCATTCCATCCTGGGCAACTGGGGCTGGACCATCGTCGCCCTGACCGTGCTGATCAAGGCGCTGTTCTACCCCCTGGCCGCCGCCAGCTACCGTTCCATGGCCCGCATGAAGCAGGTCGCCCCGCGCCTGCAGGCCCTGAAGGAAAAGTACGGCGACGACAAGCAGAAGCTCAACGCGGCCATGATGGAGATGTACCGCACCGAGAAGATCAATCCGCTGGGCGGCTGCCTGCCGATGGTGGTGCAGATCCCGGTGTTCATCTCGCTGTACTGGGTGCTGCTGGCCAGCGTGGAAATGCGCGGCGCGCCGTGGATCCTGTGGGTGCACGACCTGTCGATCCGCGACCCGTACTTCATTCTGCCCGCCATCATGATGGCCACCATGTTCCTGCAGATCAAACTGAACCCGACGCCGCCGGACCCCGTCCAGGCCAAGGTCATGATGATCATGCCGCTGGTGTTCGGCGGGATGATGTTCTTCTTCCCGGCCGGCCTGGTGCTCTACTGGTGCGTCAACAACACCTTGTCGATCGCGCAGCAGTGGTCCATCACCCGCGCCATGCAGCGCAAGACGGAAGCCGCGGCCAACCGCTGATTCCCGTTCGCGCCATGAAAAGCCGGCCCCCAGGGGCCGGTTTTTTTTCGTCCCCGTTGCGAGGGGTTTGGCGCCGATGGGCTGGAAGTCGCGCTTGTGATAGTTATTTTCAATCAAATTTTATAGATCAATCAACTTCACACTGCAAACATTGACCCCTATGATGTGTCGGAGATATCCCCCGGCCGGCAATGTCCCGGGCGGTATCCGATCACGCTGCGCGGCCCCGGCGCCGCGCATTCCAGGAATTACGTAGGGAGTGTGTCCATGACCGACAAGAAGCATCTGACCACCGCCTCGGGCGCCCCGGTGGCCGACAACACCAACACCCTGACCGCCGGTCCGCGCGGCCCGGCGCTGTTGCAGGACTTCTGGCTGATAGAAAAGCTCGCCCATTTCGACCGTGAACGCATCCCCGAACGCGTGGTGCACGCCAAGGGCTCGGGCGCCTACGGCACCTTCACCGTCACCCACGACATCACCAAGTACACCCGCGCCAGCATCTTCTCCAAGGTCGGCAAGCAGACTCCGTTGTTCCTGCGTTTTTCGACCGTGGCCGGCGAACGCGGCGCCGCCGACGCCGAGCGCGACGTGCGCGGCTTCGCCATCAAGTTCTACACCGACGAAGGCAACTGGGACCTGGTGGGCAACAACACCCCGGTGTTCTTCATCCGCGACCCGCTCAAGTTCCCCGACTTCATCCACACCCAGAAGCGCGACCCCAAGACCAACCTGCGCAGCGCCACGGCGGCCTGGGATTTCTGGTCGCTCAGCCCCGAATCGCTGCACCAGGTCACCATCCTGATGAGCGACCGCGGCATTCCGGCCAACCTGCGCCAGCAGCATGGCTTCGGCTCGCACACCTTCAGCTTCGTCAACGCCGAAGGCGAACGCTTCTACGTGAAATTCCACTTCAAGTCGCAGCAGGGCATCGCCTGTCTGACCGACGAGGAAGCCGCGCAGGTCGTGGCCCACGATCGCGAGAGCTCGCAGCGCGACCTGTTCGACAACATCGAGCAAGGCAACTTCCCGAAGTGGACGCTGAAGGTGCAGATCATGCCCGCGGCCGAAGCCGAGACCTATCACATCAATCCGTTCGATCTGACCAAGGTGTGGCCGCACGGCGATTACCCGCTGATCGAAGTGGGCGTGCTGGAACTGAACAAAAACCCGGAGAACTACTTCGCCGAGGTCGAGCAGGCCGCCTTCACGCCCGCCAACGTGGTGCCCGGCATCGACTTCTCGCCGGACAAGATGCTGCAGGGCCGCCTGTTCTCCTACGGTGACACGCACCGCTACCGCCTGGGCATCAACCATCACCAGATCCCGGTGAACGCGCCGCGCTGCCCGTTCCACAGCTATCACCGCGACGGCGCGGGCCGGGTCGACGGCAATGTCGGCGGCACGCTCAACTACGAACCCAACAGCGCGGGTGAATGGAAGGAAACCCCGTCGGCCGGCGAACCGCCGCTGCCGCTGGACGGCCAGGCCGCCGCGCGCTGGAACCACCGCGTCGATGACGACTACTACTCGCAGCCGGGCGCGCTGTTCCGCCTGATGACGCCGGCGCAGCAGGAACTGCTGTTCGGCAACATCGGCCGCCACATGGCCGGCGTGCCCGAGGAAATCCAGCGCCGCCAGTTGGAACACTTCCGCAAGGCCGATCCGGCCTACGCGGCGGGCGTGGCCAAGGCGCTGGGGCTGAAGCTGTAAGGCGGTAAGGGCCGCGTCCACGCGCGGCCGACACCCCGCGCAATACACATCGGGCGGCCCGCGGGCCGCCCGATTTCTATGTCTGTCGAGCGCTTTTCGCCGGCCTTCACGGCTTGTTCCCCTGGCGGCGGTCGCGTTTATCGCCTGCGCTTTGCTCCGGAAACCGCCGCAAGCGACTTTTCCACAGCAGGGCCGGAAAAAGTTATCCCCATTCGTCCACAGCCAATTCACAGGCAATCCACAGGATTTTCACAGGGCTGTGGATAGTCTTGCCCGGGCATGCTGTGGAAAACCCGCTTGCTAGTATTTCAGGCCCGTATCGCACAGCACCGTGGCCACCGTCGCGTCCGCACGCAGCCGACCCGAGCGCAGCAGCCTGGCGGCCGCGCATACATTGGCGGCGGCGGAATAACCCACGTACAGGCCCTCGCGCACGGCCAGCAGGCGCCGCCATTCCTGCGCCTCGTCGTCGGTGACCGCAATGCTCAGGTCCATCAGGGACGGATCCCAGTGCGGCGGCACCGCGCCATAGCTGGTGCCCTGGATCAGGTGGCGCGCCTTGGTCACCGGCGCGCCGGCCAGCACTTCGCAGCCCAGCGGCTCGACCGCCGCGCAAACGGTGGCGGCGCTGGCCGCCTTGAGCGCGCGCGCCACGCCCATGAAGGTGCAGCCGGTGCCGACGGCCGCGACCCAGCCGTCCACGGGCGCGCCAAGCTGTTGCAGGATTTCGCGGCCGGTGCCGCTTTCGTGCGCGGCCATGCATTCGACGGCGTTGAACTGGTCGACGTAGAAGCCGCCGCGTTCGCGCGCCAAAGCCGCCGCCACCTCGGCCGCCGCCTGGACGTCGGCGCCGGTGACCTGCCCGGGGGCGCCATCGACCTGCGGCACCAGCACCACCTCGGCGCCCAGTCCTTCCAGCATGCGGGCGCGGGCCGGGCTGTTGCCCGCCGACATGGTGACCACCAGCGGATGCCCCAGCGCGGCGCAGGCCACGGCCAGGCCCGCCCCCATGTTGCCGCTGGTCATCTCCACCACCGGCATGCCGGGCGCCAGGCGGCCATCGGCGCGCGCGGCCAGCAGGATGGCCTTGGCGGCGCGATCCTTGACGCTGCCGCCCGGTTGCAGGAATTCGGCCTTGGCCACGATTCGGCCGGGACCGTCGTGCGCCCGGCTCAACGTGATCAGGGGGGTGTTGCCGATGAGTTCAATGGAAGAGGTTGCCAGCATGTCGAGTCCGATAGGCGCAACCGCGCGCATCCGTGGGATGCCGAAGGCGCGGTCGATGCGTACCGGACTATTTTAGGGATGCTGGGATATCCACAGATCGGCGCGGACGCTGTCGATGGACGGGGCGGCCAGCGCGGGCGTGGGCGAGGCCAGGGCCACGACGGCCAGCGCCAATGCCACGCCCGCCGCCGTGACGGTGCGGATCAATCGTTCGCGCAGTTCAGGAGACAGACGCATGGCGTTCCTTGTGGATAAGTCGCGGGCCGGCCTAAAACGGCACGTCGCCTTCGATGGTGGTGCGGTACAGCTTGCGGCGCAGATGATCCGGCGTGCCGCCCGCCAGGTGGATCAGCGAGCGGTTGTCCCAGAACACCAGATCGTGCGGCTGCCAGCGGTGACGGTAGATGTGTTCGGGCCGCACGCTGTGCGCGAACAGTTCGTCCAGCAATTGCCGGCTCTCGTCCTCCGGCAGGCCTTCGATGTGGGTAGTGAAGCCTTCGCTCACGAACAGGGCGCGGCGGCCATTCTCGGGATGGGTGCGCACCACCGGATGCGATACCGCCTGCACCTGCGCCACCTGCTGCGCGCTCAGGTTGGGCCGCCAGTTGCCTTCCTTCTGCAACTGGCCGTACTTGGCCAGGTACGAATGCACCGCGCGCTTGCCCTCGACGGCGTTGCGCAATGCGGCGGGCAGGGTGTCATAGGCCAGGTGCATGTTGGCGAACAGCGTGTCGCCGCCTTGCGCAGGCAATTCCTGCGCATGCAGCAGCGAGCCCAGGCTGGGCAGTTCCTTGTACGAGATGTCCGAATGCCAGTACTTGCCCGCATCGCCCAGGCCGACCGGCTTGCCGTTCTCGACGATGTTGGAGACGATCAGGATCTCGGGATGATTGGCCAGGTGGAACTGGTGCAGCACGTGGATCATCAGCGGCCCGAAGCGGCGGCTGAAGTCGATGTGCTGCCGCGGCGTGATGCGCTGATCGCGGAACACCAGCAGGTGGTGGTCCAGGTGCGCCTGGTGCACGCGCTTGAAATCGGCGGACGACAGCTCGCGGCCCAGGTCCAGGCCGATGAGCTCGGCGCCCACGGGGCCCGCCAGCGGCCGCAGCTCGAACGCCAGCGCGGCCGGGGGCGGCGGGACGGGGGCGGCCTCTTCGCGCCGCACGGCGTTGCTCTGGGACATCGGTCACTCCGGTTGGCGTGGCGGCGTTGCCGCCGGCGCTGAGATCCATCCGCGGATGGATCAGGAATGACCGATTATGGAAAGCGCGCCTTGTATCTCAAACGAAGTTATCGGCGTTTGAACAAAGCCTGGCGTCATATAGAAAAACCGCCCGGGGCAAGCGGGCGGTTTGTGGCGGCAAGGCGCATAAGCAAATAACCGCATGCCTGAAGCGCCGTGGCGCGCTACTTGTGCTTGGGCAGGTAGGCCTCGACCAGCTTGACCCAATACGTCGCGCCGACCGGCAGGAGCGCGTCATTGAAGTCGTAGTTCGGATTGTGCAACTGGCACGGCCCCATGCCGTGATAGCTCTCCATGCGATGGTCGCCGTCGCCGTTGCCCAGGAACAGATAGGTGCCGGGCAGGGCTTCCAGGAAAAAGGAAAAGTCCTCGGCGCCCATGAAGGGCGGCATGTCGCGCACCACGTTCTCGGCGCCGAAGGTGTCCTCGGCCACCTGCGCGGCAAACGCGGTTTCCTTGTCCCAGTTCACCAGCGGCGGATAGGCGCGCACGAAGTCCAGCGTGCCGGTGCCGCCATACACCTGCGGCAGCGTGGTGGCGATGCGGCGCATGTCTTCCTCGATCTTGTCGAGCACCTCGACCGAATAGGTGCGCACGGTGCCGCGCAGCACCGCTTCGCCGGGAATCACGTTGTAGGCGTCGCCGGCATGGATTTGCGTGATCGACAGCACCGCTTGCTCCAGCGGATTCTTGCTGCGCGAGATCACCGTCTGCAGCGCATGCACCATGTCGGCCGCGACGATGATCGGGTCGACCGACGCATGCGGCTGCGCGGCGTGGCCGCCCACGCCCTTGATGACGATGTCCCAGCGGTTGCTCGACGCCATGGTGGGACCGGCGCGAAAGCCGAACTGGTTGACCGGCATGCCGGGCATGTTGTGGATGCCGAACACCGCGTCACAGGGGAATTTGTCGAACAGGCCGTCCTGCATCATGGCGCGCGCGCCGGCGTTGCCGCCTTCCTCGGCCGGCTGGAAGATGAACACCACGGTGCCGTCGAAATCGCGATGCTTGGACAGGTATTGCGCCGCGCCCAGCAGCATCGTGGTGTGGCCGTCGTGGCCGCAGCCGTGCATGCGGCCGCTGATGGTGGACTTGTGCGCGAAGCGGTTGTGCTCGGGCATGGGCAGCGCGTCCATGTCGGCGCGCAGGCCGATGGTCTTGCCGCCGCTGCCGCCGCGCAGCACGCCGACCACGCCGGTTTTCCCCAGCCCCGTGTGGACTTCCAGCCCCCATTGGCGCAGGCGCTCGGCCACCAGGTTGGAGGTGCGCGTTTCCTCGAAGGCCAGTTCGGGATGGGCGTGGATGTCACGGCGCAGTTCGGTCAGTTCACCGTGGGCGCGTTCGATTTCGGCTAGGGTTTTCATGGCGATGGATAGGCGGAAGGGAGAGAAGAGAACGGATGTCGTATGACAGGGTATCGGAAAATTCTCGCGCCCGTCGCCGGCCGCGTCCAGCGTTGTTACGGATTGGCGCTAGCGCGCGTCGTTCAGGTGGCAGGCGCTGAACTGCATCGGCGCCACCTCGCGCAGCAACGGCCGTTCGGTCTTGCAGCGCGGCATCGCCTGGGGACAGCGCGGATGGAAGGCGCAGCCGCCCGGCGGATCCAGCGGCGACGGCAGCTCGCCCTTGATCGGCTGGTAGCTGCGGCGCCCCGGCGTGAGCGTCGGCAACTCCTTGAGCAGCGCCTGCGTGTACGGATGGTTGGCACGCTGGAACACGGTGTCGGTCGGCGCCAGCTCGACCACGCGGCCCAGGTACATGATGGCGACGCGATCCGAGATGTGGCTGACCA
Organism: Achromobacter sp. SIMBA_011; assembly: GCF_046535435.1. Classification (NCBI taxonomy): domain Bacteria; kingdom Pseudomonadati; phylum Pseudomonadota; class Betaproteobacteria; order Burkholderiales; family Alcaligenaceae; genus Achromobacter; species Achromobacter sp. SIMBA_011. The sequence continues at coordinate 336,080 of NZ_JAWRWN010000001.1, forward strand.
CGCTCAGGTTGTGGCTGATGAACAGATACGTCAGGTCCAGCTCGTCGCGCAGTTGCTCGAACAGGTTCAGCACCTGCGCCTGGATCGACACGTCCAGCGCCGCCACGGCCTCGTCGCACACGATCACCGAAGGCTTGAGCGCCAGCGCCCGCGCGATGCCGATGCGCTGGCGCTGGCCGCCCGAGAACTGGTGTGGATAACGCTGCGCGAACGCCGGGTCCAGCCCCACCTGGCGCATCAGGCCGGCGACGTACTCGGCCTTGTCGCGCGCGCGGATCAGGCCGTGCGCCACCGGCGCCTCGCCGATGATCTCGCGCACCCGCATGCGCGGATTTAGTGAGGCGTAAGGGTCCTGGAAGATCATCTGCACGCCCAGCTCGTAGGCGCGCCGCTGCGGGCCCGCCATGGCCTTCACCGCCTGGCCCTGGTAGTGCACCTCACCGGAAGAGGGCGGCAGGATGCCCGAGACGATGCGACCCAGCGTCGATTTGCCGCAGCCGGATTCGCCGACAATGCCGATGACCTCGCCCGGCTGCACGTCCAGGTCCACGCCGGCCACGGCGTGCACCACCTGCGTCTTCAAACCCGCGCCCAGCAGGTTGGCGATGCGGCCGGCCAGGTCCACGTGTTGCGTGAAGCGCAGCTCCACGCCGCGCAGCGACAGGATGGGAGCGGCGTTGCGATCGGCGGCGTTCATTGGACCTCCGGCGCGCCGGCATGCCAGCAGCGCACCCATTGCGACGGGCGCACTTCCACGGGCTGCGGTTCGGTCAGACAGGCCTCGCTGGCGCGCGGGCAACGCCCGCGGAACGCACAGCCCTGCGGCAGATTGAGCAACGACGGCGTCATGCCGGGAATCGGCACCAGCGGCCGGCCGCGCGATTCCGGCGTCGGAATCGAGGCAATCAGGCCGTGGGTGTAGGGATGCATCGGATGGCTGATGACGTCGCGCGTGCTGCCGGTCTCGACCACGCGGCCGGCGTACATCACCGACACGCGGTCAGCCAGGCCCGCCACCACCGCCAGGTCGTGGGTGATCCACACCAGGCCGGTGCCGGTCTCGCGGCACAGCTTCTGCACTTCGAACAGGATCTGCCCCTGGATGGTCACGTCCAGAGCCGTGGTGGGCTCATCGGCGATGATGACGCGCGGCGAATTCAGCAGCGCGATCGCGATCGCCACGCGTTGCCGCATGCCGCCGGACAACTGGTGCGGATAGGTGCGCAGGCGTTCCTGCGGCGACGGAATGCCGACCATCGTCAGCGTCTGCAGGGCGCGTTCACGCGCCTGTTCGCGCGATACTTTGTGGTGCGCCTGCACCGCTTCGATCATCTGCGTATCGACGCGCAGCACCGGGTTCAGCGTCATCATCGGGTCCTGGAAGATCATGGCGATCTCCTGGCCCCGCAGTTGCCGCCAGCGCGCCGGCGACGCGCCGCGCAGGTCCTCGCCGTTCAGGCGCAGTTCGCCCTCGACGATGCGGCCGGGCTCGTCCAGCAGGCCCATCAGCGAGAAGCCGGTGATGCTCTTGCCCGAGCCGGATTCACCCACCAGCCCCAGGATCTCGCCCTCGGCCAGCGTCAGGTCGACGCCATCGACTGCCTTGACCACGCCGTTGCGGGTGAAGAAATGCGTCTTCAGTCCGCGCACATCGAGGACCGGCGACTTTTCCACAGCTTGTATCTGCATCGCGTCCGCCCTCAGTTCGCGTGGCGCGGGTTGAGCACATCGCGCAGGTGGTCCCCCACCAGGTTGATGGCGATGATGGCCAGCGCCAGCGCGATGCCGGGGAAGAACGAGATCCAGTACTGGCCCGACAGCAGGTACTCGAAGCCGTTGTAGATCAGCATGCCGAGCGACGGCTCGGTCACCGGCACGCCCACGCCCAGGAACGATAGCGTGGCTTCCAGCGCGATGGCGTGCGCCAGGTCGATGGTGGCGATCACGATCAGCGGCGGCATGCAGTTGGGCAGCACGTGGCGGAACAGTACCCGCCCCCACGACAGCGACATGCAGCGCGCCGCCTCGACGTATTCCTTGCCGCGTTCGACCAATGCGGCGCCGCGCGCGGCGCGGGCGAAATAGGCCCACTGCACCACGATCAGCGCGATGATCACCTTATCCACACCCTTGCCCAGGATCGCCAGCAGCATCAACGCCACCAGGATCGCCGGGAACGACAACTGGATATCCACAATGCGCATCAGCAGCGCGTCGATGCGCCCGCCAAAGTACGCCGCGATCAGCCCCACGGTGGCGCCGATGCCGAAGGCCGCCAGCACCGACACGGTGGCCACCAGCAGGCTGGTGCGCATGCCGTACAGGATCGCCGACAACAGGTCGCGCGCCTGGCCATCGGTGCCCAGCCAGTAATGCATGCTGCCGTCGCCGCTTTCGCTGCCGGGCTTGAGCTTGGAATCCATGATGTCCAGCGATGCCAGGTCATACGGATTCTGCGGCGCGATCCACGGCGCCAGCAAGGCGGCGCCGACGATCAGCACCAGCATCACCAGGCCCAGCGTGGCCAGCTTGCTGGCGAAGAAATCGCCCACGAAACGGCGCCACGGCGTCTGTTCCCTGGCGGCGGCGGGTACGGCAGCAGTCACGGGGGCGGTCATCGGCGGCTATCCAGGCGTACGCGGGGATCCAGCACCGTATAGATGATGTCCACCACGAGGTTCAGCATCACAAGGAAGAACACGATCAGCAGCAGGTACGCCACCACCACCGGCCGGTCCAGGTTGATGATGGAATCGATCAGCAGTTTGCCCATGCCGGGCCACGAGAACACCGTCTCGGTCACCACCGCGAAGGCCATCACCTGGCCGAACTCCAGGCCCGCCACGGTGACCACCGGGATCAGGATGTTCTTGAGCAGATGCACGCCCAGCACACGCTTTTCCGACAGGCCCTTGGCGCGCGCGAACTTGATGTAGTCCATCGGCAGCGCCTCGCGCGTGGCGGCGCGCGTCACGCGGATGATCATGGCGCACTTGGCGAAGGCGATGGTGGCGGCCGGCAGCGCCAGGCTCAGCCAGCCGTCCAACGTCAGCACGCTCAACTGCAGCGAACCGATGCTGACGGTCTGGCCGCGGCCGCCGGCAGGCACCCAGCCCAGCATCACCGCGAACACCATGATGAGCATCAGGCCCACCCAGAAATTGGGCAGCGAGAATCCCAGCACCGATCCCGTCATGATGGCGCGCGAGCCGGCCGCCTTGGGCTTGAGTCCTGCGATGATGCCCAGCGGCACCCCGATCAGCACCGACAGCAGCATGGCCACACAGGCCAGCTCGACGGTGGCCGGCATGCGCTCCAGGATCAGGCGCATGGCCGGCTCGCCGGTCAGGAAGCTATTGCCGAAATCGCCGCGCACCGCCTGGCCCATGAAGATCAGGTACTGCCGCCACAGCGGCAGGTCCAGGCCAAGCGAGGCGCGGATGGCCGCGCGCTGCGCCTCGGTGGCCTCCGGACTGGCCAGCATCGATACCGGATCGCCGACCATGTAGATGCCGGCGAAGACCAGCGCCGACATGACCAGCATGACGACGATGGTTTGCAGCAGTCTTCGTACGATTGTCGCTAGCACTGGATACCGCCCGCGACGCGCGTCACTTCTTCAGCGTTGCGAACTGCGCCAGCGTGACCTGGTCGGGACGGCCCTGGTAGCGGATGTCGTTCTTCATCGCCCACACCGACAGTTCGAAGTGCACCGGCAGCATCGCGAAATCATCCATGGCGATGTTGCTGGCCTTGGACAACAGCTCGGCGCGCTTGGCGTCATCCATGGTGGACGAGGCTTCCTTGACCAGCTCGTCCATCTTGGGATTCGAGTAGCGGCTGCGGTTGGTGGTGCCCAGGCCGGCTTCCGGATTGCGCGTCACCAGGAGCGAAGTCAGCGCGTTCGACATCTCGCCGCTGGTCACCGACCAGCCGGCCAGATAGGCCGAGAACGCATAGCTGTCGCGGTTCTTGAAGAACACCGGCGGCGCCATGGCGTCGACGCTGGTCTTCACGCCCACGCGGGTCCACATCGAGGCGATCGCCTGCGCCACCTTGGAGTCGTTGACGTAGCGGCCCGAGGGCGAGCCCAGCGTGATCGAGAAACCGTTGGGATAGCCCGCTTCCTTCAACAGCGCCTTGGCCTTTTCGACATCGGCCTTGGGCGCCTTGGAGTGTTCCTTGCTGGAACCGAACATGGGGTAGGGCAGCAGGTTGCCGGCGGGCAGCGCCACGCCTCCCATCACGCGCTCGACCAGCGCATCGCGGTTGATCGCCAGCGACAGCGCTTCGCGCACGCGCTTGTCTTTCAACGGATTCTTGTCGGTGCCCTGGATGCCGGGCGAGGGCTCGGCGTACTGGTCCAGCGCCACGTACACCACGCGCACCGACGGCGTCTCTTCGACGTACAGCTTCTTGTCGCCCTTGAGCTTGGGCAGGTCATCGGTCGGGGGATCCTCGATCATGTCGACGTCACCGGCCAGCAGGGCGGCCACACGCGCCGCGGCATTGCTGATCGGGCGATAGATCACCTTGTCCCACACGGGCTTCTTGCCCCAGTAGTTTTCATTGCGCGCCAGCACGAATTCGGCGCCGCGCTTCCACGACACGAACTTGTAGGGACCGGTGCCGATGAGGCCGTCGCCGCTGTTCAATTCCGTGGTGGTCTTGCCTTCGGCCGCGGGGCCGGAGGCCGCCTTCTTCGACATGATGGGCAGTTGCGCCAAGTTCACCAGCAGGTTCGGCGCCACTTCCTTGGTGGTGATACGCAGGGTCATCGGATCCACCGCCTCGGCCTTGGCTACCGAGCCCAGATACAGCGTGAACGGCGAGGGGCTGTTCGGCACCTTGGGCACGCGGTCGTAGGTGAAGACCACGTCGTCGGCCGTGAACGGCGACCCATCGGAGAACTTGACGCCAGGCCGCAGCTTGAAGGTCCACACCTTGCCATCGACGGTCCAGGATTCGGCCAGCGCCGGCACCGGCTTGAGCTGCGCGTCGGTGGCCACCAGCGTATCGAAGATGGTCTGGGAGATCTGGGTGTTCGGCGTCAGCGCGTGATACTGCGGATCCATCGACGATGGCTCGGTCTTCAGCCCGATCACCAGATCGCGCGCCAGCGCCGAATTGAGGGTGCCGAAGGCCAATAGAACCGCTACCGAACCACAGGCCAACGCACGCGAAAACCGAGATGCCATCATGATCTCCCAGGGATGTTTCGGGTTTTAAACCTCTGGCGCACCTTAACCAGCAAACAAGGCCCCGCGCAACAGTTATATTCCCCTATTGTCCTTGCTTCGCGTTATCCCCGATATGTCCACCCACGCCCCCATCGCCGCCATTGCCACCGCCCCCGGAAGAGGCGGCATCGGCGTCGTGCGCGTTTCTGGTGCGGACCTGTCCGAATTGGTGCGTCGCCTGTTCCAGCGCGAACTCACGCCGCGCCACGCGCACTATCTGCCGTTCAAGGCGGTCGATGGCGAGCTGCTCGACGAAGGCATCGCGCTGTACTTCAAGGGGCCGCATTCCTACACCGGCGAAGACGTGCTCGAACTGCAAGGCCACGGCGGCCCCGCCGTGCTGCGCCGCGTGCTCGACAGTTGCCTGGCGGCGGGCCGCGACCTCGGGCTGCGGCTGGCCGAACCGGGTGAGTTCACCCGCCGCGCGTTCCTCAATGACCGCATGGATCTGGCGCAGGCCGAAGCGGTCGCCGACCTGATCGAAGCCTCGTCGGTGGCGGCCGCGCGCGGCGCCATGGCCTCGCTGTCGGGCGACTTCTCGGCGCGCGTCAACGACCTGTCAGACCGCATCATCCACCTGCGCATGCTGGTCGAGGCCACGCTCGATTTCCCCGAAGAGGAAATCGACTTTCTCGAGAAATACCAGGCGCGCCCCACGCTGGAAAAGCTGGCCGGCGACCTCGGTCATCTCATCGCCCAGGCACGCCAGGGCGTGATCCTGCGCGAAGGCCTGCACGTGGTGCTGGCGGGCCAGCCCAACGTCGGCAAGTCGAGCCTGCTGAACGCGCTGGCCGGCGACGACGTCGCCATCGTCACCCCGATTGCGGGCACCACGCGCGACAAAGTGGTGCAGCAGATCCATATCGACGGCGTGCCGCTGCACATCGTCGACACCGCCGGCCTGCGCGAAACCGAAGACACGGTGGAGAGCATCGGCATCGCCCGCAGTTGGCAGGAAATCGAACGCGCCGACGTCATCCTGCACCTGCAGGACGCCACCCAGCCGGGCGACGAACTGGACGCGCAGATCACCGCGCGCCTGCCGCCGCGCACGCCGGTGTTGAAGGTTTTCAACAAGGTGGACCTGTTATCCGCAGCATTTACCGCGGGCCCCGGCGAACTCGGCATTTCCGCCAAGCGCGGCGCCGGCCTGGACGCGCTGCGCGCCGAATTGCTGCGCATCGCCGGCTGGAACCCCGGCGCCGAATCGCCCTGGCTGGCGCGCGAACGGCACCTGCACGCGCTGCAGGACGCCGCCGATCACCTGGCGCTGGCGGCCGAGCACGCCGAACAGGACGACCGCGTGCTGGACCTGTTCGCCGAGGAATTGCGGCTGGCGCATGACAGCCTGTCGAGCATCACCGGGAAGTTCACCAGCGACGATTTGCTGGGCGAGATCTTCTCGAGCTTCTGCATCGGGAAGTAGCGCTCATGGCCGCTCCCGCCAGCACACCTCACCGGATCCGCCTGGCGACGGTCGATGATCTGGCGGCGGTCGAACGCATCGTCCACGACGCCTACCGTCATTACGTGGCGCGCATCGGCGCCACGCCGGGACCGATGCGCGACGATTACCACCTGCGCATCGCGCAGGGCCAGACGCAGGTGCTGGAAGACGAGACCGGCATCCAGGCCGTGCTGGTCCTGGTGCGCGAAGCGGATTGCCTGTTGCTCGACAATGTGGCGGTGTCGCCTGGCGCGCAAGGGCGCGGCTATGGCCGCGCGTTGATGCAATGGGCGGAAATCGCGGCGCGGCGGGCCGGGTATCGCCGCATCCGGCTCTACACGCAGGAGGCGATGAGCGAGAACATCGCCATCTATCACCGCTACGGCTATGTCGAAACGCATCGCGCCGAAGAGATCGGCCTGAAGCGCGTATTCATGACTAAAAGCCTGGATTGACCGATCCACAATAAGCGAGCAATAACTCACTTATTGGAAAAAATCCCAACCCGCCTATCGCGATCAATCCGGGCCCCTTCCTTCCCGACTGGTCGAAGCCGTTCCTCACGGCCATTCCTTTCGATTTCAATGACATCCAGGCAAACCAGCTTCCTTCAAGAACGCCACTCTGCGCATCATTGAAGAACATCGATAAAAAATATGAGCTTTTGCTCACCCCTTATTTTCAAGGGGTTTTGTCGAAAACTCCGGTCAGGAATCCCGCGCATTGTCCGCCGTCGGCACCGGCGCCGCCTTCAACGTCTCGCGCGCAATGCGATTGCTGGCCAGCGATTTCGCGTACACCGAATCCGGCCGGATGCGTTGCGCGATCACGAAGCCGGTGATGCACGCCAGCATCAACGGCAACATCACCTCGTAGCTCAACGTCATCTCGAAGATCATCAATATCGACATCAGCGGCGCGTAGGTCGTGGCCGCCAGCAGCGCCCCCATGCCCACCACCGCGTAGCTGGACACGGCCGACAGATCGCCGACGGGAAACAGCGCGTGCAGGCCGGACCCATACAACGCGCCCACTGCCGCGCCCACGAACAAGGTCGGCGTGAACACGCCGCCGATCGCGCCGGAACCGACGCTGGCGCCGGTGGCCACGATCTTGAACAGCAGGATCGCCGCCACGGCCTGCCAGGCCCATTCCGTGTGCAACATGCTGTTGACCACGCTGTAGCCATTGCCCCAGACCTCGGGTTTGAAGACCGACAGGGCGCCGACCACCAGTCCGCCCAGCGCCATCTTGGCCCACAACGGCAGGGCCTGGCGGCGGAACAACGCCTTCGACCCATCGAGAAACCGCAGGAACTGCGGCGCCACCACCCCGGCGATCAGGCCCAGCCCCAGGTAATTGGCCACCTCCCAGCCGGACACGAACTCGAACGGCGGCATGTGGAACACCGCGTCGTAGTGCAGGATCTGGCGCGTCACGATATTGGCGACCACCGACGACACCACCAGGGGCACCAGCGTCGCCGAGGAAATGGCGCCGTACACGATCTCGGAAATGAACAGCGCGCCGGCGATCGGCGCGTTGTAGGCGGCGGTGATCCCGGCGGTGGCGCCGCAGGCCACCAGCAGCCGCAGATGGCGAGGCGGCAGGACGAGATAGCGGCCCGACAGCGACGAGAACATCGCCGCCAACTGCACCATCGGTCCCTCGCGGCCAATCGATGCGCCCGAACCGATTGAAAACAAAGAAGAAATGCTGCGCGCCACGGTCTGGCGAAAGCCGATCACGCCGCGGCCGATGGCGATCGCTTCCATATAGTCGGCGGCCCCGCGCGGCGGCAGGCGCCGGGCGGCCGCCTGCAGAATCAACCCCGCGATCGCGCCCCCGGCCGCCGGCAGCAGCAGCCGTTCCCAGGGCGACATTCCGCGCGCCAGCGAGACCATCCCGTGCGGTGAATCGACCCCGCCCAGGACCATCTGGATCCCGCCGAGCAGTTCGCGAAAGATCACCGTCGCCAGCGCGCCGGCCAGTCCCATCAGCGCGGCCGCGCACAAGGTCGCGGGCAGGTTGTCGGCCAGCAAACGGCCCCTCAGCCAGGTCGCCCAGGCCGGTTTCTTGATTCTGAGTTGTCGTGCCATGGGCGGGATTCTACGGCGGAAATCTGCTCACTTTTTGTTCAGCCCAACGTCAACCGCACGGGGACGCCACCCCTCACATGGCCGATTCCCGCAACGCCTCCAAAGGCCTTTACGCGCCTGGAAAGGGGCGAAAACCAGGGTAGGCAAGGGGCGTTTTTTCGGGGTAAAAGTGCCGCTTCCCGACCCGGTTCGGCAGAAAAGGGCTGTGGATAACTCCTAGGGCGGCAGGTTGTGCACATTGTGTGGAGGCAAGTTGAACAAGCGGGGGTTTTTGGTCCACTCCCAAATCTTGTCCAACTTCGGCTCTTTTCCCACACAGAGTTCTTGCACAGCCAAAAACGCTCGCAACCTGATGAAAAAAAACAGGTTTCCAAGGTTAAGGTAGTTATCCACAGGCCTTATTAATCATTAGTCTTTATATAAAGAGAAATACAGGGAAAAGACAAACATGCTTTCTCTCACCTCCCAGCCACGCCCCCCCGGACTCCGTCCATGCGCATCCTTCTCATAGAAGACGAAGCCGAACTTGCTCGCTGGCTCTCCAGAAGCCTGGCCCGGCACGCGGGCTTCGTGGTCGACTGGGCTGATGACGGTCTGGTCGCCGAAAGAAGACTGGCGGTCGAAGAATTCGATGCGGTCATCCTCGACCTGGGACTGCCCGGCATGGATGGCCATACCTTGCTGGCGAAGATCCGCGCGCGCGACGACCGTACGCCGGTGCTGGTCTTGACCGCGCGCGATTCGCTGGCCGAAAAAATCGGGACACTTCACGAAGGCGCGGACGATTTCCTGCCGAAACCGTTTGTCGTGGAAGAATTGGAAGCGCGCTTGATCGCACTGGTGCGCCGCAGCCGTGGCCGCGACCATCCGCGACTCACCCTGGGAAACCTGGTTTTCGAGACTTCCGCGCAAAAATTCACGGTCTCCGGACAGGCTTTGCAGTTATCCCCACGTGAACACGCGGTCCTGCGAGTGTTGATCCAGAAAAGCGGCGAACCGATCAACAAGCAGCAGATCCTGGATCGCATCGTGACCGACGATGCCGACATCAACCTCGAAGCCATCGAGGTGCTGGTGCACCGGTTGCGCAAAAAATTGGCGGAAACCGGCGTCCAGATCACCACCATGCGCGGCATGGGCTACTGCCTGGAGAACGCTGTTGACAACTAGTTTTCCGGAAAAAAACCCGGTTTCCAGGAAAAAAAACCGCAACCGGACCCTGAAAACGCAGTTGCTCTGGTGGTTGATCCCGACCCTGGTACTGGTGATGGTCGGCGCGCTCTGGCTGTCCAACCACCAGTTGCGCAACCAGGTCGATATCGCCTATGACCGGTCGCTCGCTGGCGCGCTGCGCGCGATCGACCACAACATATCCACAGCCAGCGGTGGATTAGCCATGGAGCAGCCGTACCTGATGCTGGAATTTTTCGAGCTGACGGCCAATGGCAGCGTGTTCTACCGCGTGGCCACCGAGGATGGGCTGGCCGAAATCGGTCATCCCGGGCTGCCGATGCCGCCCCAGCCGCTGGAATCCGGCGAAGCCCAGTTTTTCTACGCGACCTACCTGGGCACCCCGGTACGGGTCGCCGCCCTGGCCAGGCCGATGAACCCGCCGCTCTACGCGAACAAAGGGGGACGGGTTATAGTCCAGGTCGCCGAAGGCCTGGAGAGCCGCCAGGCCTTCCTGCACCAGGTGCTGGTGCGCTCGGTGGAGCGGGATCTGGCCGTGATCCTGATCAGCGTCCTGGTGATCGTCCTGGGGGTTTTCATGGCCTTGCGCCCCCTGCAGCGCCTGAAGCAGGAAGTGGAGAGGCGTTCCGCGGACGATTTAAGCCCCGTCAGCGCGTCGGAGATGCCAGGTGAGGTCCTACCCCTGGTGGCGGCCGTAAACCTCCACATGGCCCGCTACGCGGCTCAGGCGAGGGTCCAGAGCCAGTTCCTGGACGACGCCTCGCACCAGTTGCGCACGCCTTTGTCGGTTTTGCGCACCCAGACGGCTTATGCCTTGCGCGAAACATGCCCCCAGGAGGTCCGTACAGCCCTTCTGGCGATGCAGGACGGGTTGGACAGGGCGGTACGCACCACCAACCAGATGCTCGCCCTGGCGCGCGCCAAAGACGCCTCGCTGGCCGAAGGCGGCCTGGCGGCCGAGCCGGTCGACCTGGTGGGACTGGCCCATGGCGTCATCCGGGCCCTGCTGCCGACCGCCCGATCGCGGCAGATCGACATCGGCCTGGACGCCGCCGACGACCCGGTCGTGGTCCAGGGCGTGGACTGGCTGTTGCGCGAGGCGGTCAGCAACCTGGTCGACAATGCCATCCGCTACACCGCCCCCGGCGGCGTGGTCACAGTGGTGGTGCGCGGCGATTCCGGCCAGGCCAGCCTGGCCGTGGAAGACAGCGGTCCCGGCATGTCAGCCGAAGACATCGCCCGGGCCGGCATCCGCTTTCGCCGCGGCGCGGCCGGCAAGAACAAGCCCGGCGCCGGCCTCGGACTGGCCATCGTCGACACCATTGCCGGGCTGCTGGGGGCCCGCCTGGTGCTGGAGAACCGGACGCCCTTGCCCGGCCTGCGCGCCGCGTTGGTGTTTTCCCTGAAAATGGCGTCCGATGTTGCGCCGCACCAGGAAAATAGCGGTTTTTGAAAGGTATTGGAAAGCTTCGATTTTGTACGGTTGCATCCGCTGGAGCCCGACCCGGCGGCAGACCGCCCCGATCGCCAGCCATGCCTAGACCTATAAATTCGGAGACGCAAGAATGCAGACCAGCCTCAAGCTGCGCCTGGCCGCCGTCGCGGCGCTCGGCGCGATCACCCTTTCCCTGGGCGCCGCCCATGCCGCCGACGAACCGCGCCGCCCCGAGTGCATTGCGCCGGCCCAGCCCGGCGGCGGCTTCGACCTGACCTGCCGCCTGGCCACCGAGGGCCTCAAGCAGAGCGGGGCGCTCAAGAGCGCCATGCGCATCGTCTACATGCCGGGTGGCATCGGCGCCGTGGCCTACAACAACATCGTGGCCCAGCATCCCAACGAGCCCGGCACCATCGTGGCGTTCTCGGGCGGTTCGTTGTTGAACCTGGCGCAAGGCAAGTTCGGCAAGTACAACGTCGACGACGTGCGCTGGCTGGCGGCCATCGGCACCGATTACGGCGTGGCCGTGGTGCGCAACGATTCGCCGTACACCGACCTCAAGAGCCTGATGGACGCCTTCAAGCAGGATCCAACCAAGATCGTGCTGGGCGCCGGCGGCACCGTGGGCAGCCAGGACTGGATGAAGGCCGCGCTGACCGCCAAGGCGGCCGGGGTCGATTTCAAAAAGATGCGCTTCGTGGCCTTTGAAGGCGGCGGCGAGGCCGTGACGGCGCTGCGTGGCGGCCATATCCAGGCTTACATGGGCGATGCCGCGGAAGCCTTCACCATGCTCGAGGGCGGCGCACCGATCCGCGTGCTGGCCGTGTTCAACGATCAGCGCCTGCCGGGCAAGCTCGGCACGGTGCCGACCGCGAAGGAGCAGGGCTACGACATCGTCTGGCCCATCATCCGCGGTTTCTACGTCGGCCCGAAGGTGTCGGATGCCGACTACCAGTTCTGGGTCAACGCCTTCAACCGCGTCACCGAAGCGCCCGAGTTCGCCAAGCTGCGCGAACAGCAGGGCCTGTTCCCCTTCAACAAGACCGGCGCCGACCTGGACGCCTACGTGAAGCAGCAGGTCAAGCAGTACGCCGAACTGGCCGGCTCCTTCGGCCTGGTCAAGAAGTAAGCCGCAGGGCGTTCTCCCATCCCGCCGCGCGCATCCAGCGCGCCCGCAGCGCCGCCGGCCTGGAGCCGGCGGCCAGGGCGGGCTCGCGCCGCGCGGTCCTTCAACCAACGGAAAGCTGATCATGAACGATCGAATCCTGGGCATCGCGGCGTTGCTGCTGGCGGCCTTCATGACCTGGGCGGGGTGGGGCATCGAAGCCCCATTCGCCTACGAACCCGTGGGACCACGCGCCTTCCCGCTGCTGCTGGCGTTGATCATCGGCCTGTGCGGATTGCGGCTGGCCTACAAGGGCGGCAACCCGGTCGAACCCAATCCCGCCGGCGCCAATGGCCGTATTGCGCTGATGGTTGTGTTCGCCGCCGCCTACGCCTTTCTGTTCCAGTGGCTCGGTTTCGTCATCGCGACGGCGTTGATGACGGTCTTCGTCGGCCGCCTGTTCGGCGGCGGCTGGGCCAAGTGCGCGCTTGGCGGCGTGGTCATGAGCGTTTTCTTTTTCGTGCTGTTCGACAAGGTGCTGGATGTCGTCCTGCCCGGTGGCTTGCTGGAGAACCTGATATGAGCGGAATCCTCGATCATCTGTCGATCGGCTTTGGCGTTGCGTTCTCATGGACCAACATCCTGGTGGCCGCGATCGGCTCGTTCTTCGGCACCATGGTGGGCGTGCTGCCGGGCCTGGGGCCCATCAACGGCGTGGCGATGCTGATTCCGATCGCGTTCGCCATGAACCTGCCGCCCGAGACCGCGCTGATCCTGCTGGCGGCGGTTTACGTGGGCGCGGAATATGGCGGCCGCATTACCTCGATCCTGCTGAACGTGCCGGGCGAGGCCAGCGCCATCATGACGACGCTGGACGGTTATCCCCTGGCGCGCCAGGGACTGGCCAACGTCGCCCTGTCGCTGTCGGCGTGGTCCGCGTTCTTCGGCGCCATCGTGTCGGTGGTGGGCATCATCCTGCTGGCGCCGCTGCTGGCCAGATGGGCGCTGGCGTTCGGTCCGGCCGAGTACTTCGTGCTGATGATCTTCGCCTTCTGCTGCCTCACCAGCCTGCTCGGCAAGCAACCCATCAAGGGCGTGCTGGCGGCCATGATCGGCCTGTCGATCTCGGTCATCGGTGTGGATGCGAATTCGGGCGTATACCGCTATACCTTCGACTCCGTGCACCTGGCCGATGGCATCGATTTCGTGGTGGTCGTGATTGCGCTGTTCGCGGTCAGCGAGATGCTGGAAATGCTCGAGAAGGTGATGGCGGGCCACAGCGTCGAGGTCAAGCCCAGCGGCCGCAAGCTGTTCAACCTGAAGGAGCTGGCGTTCACCTGGTGGAGCGTGGTGCGCAGCGCGCTGGTGGGCTTCGGCGTCGGCGTGCTGCCGGGCGCTGGAGCCAGCGTGGCCGCGGCCGTCGCCTACTCGCAGGAAAAGCGCATCATCGAAGCCAAGGATCCGAACGCCAAGTTCGGCAAGGGCGACATGCGCGGCCTGGTTGCGCCGGAAGCCGCCGCCACCTCGTCGGCGATCGGCTCGTTCGTGCCGATGCTGACGCTGGGCGTGCCGGGCTCGGGCACCACCGCGGTGATGATGGGGGCGCTGACGCTCTACAACATCACGCCCGGTCCGGTGCTGTTCGACACCAAGCCGGAACTGGTGTGGGGGCTGATCGCTTCGCTGTTCGTGGCCAACGTGCTGCTGTTCGTCATGAACGTGCCGATGGTGCGGCTGTTCTCGAAAGTGCTGTCGGTGCCGGGCTGGCTGATGGTGCCGGGCATCCTGTGCATCAGCTATATCGGCGTGTATGCCATCAACGCCGGCACGTTCGATCTGCTGCTGGTGACGGGCATTGGTGCGCTCGGCTATTTCCTGCGCAAGTTCGGCGTGCCGATGGCGCCGCTGGTGCTCGGCGTGGTGCTGGGCAACATGATGGAGCAGAACCTGCGCCGGGCCTTGTCGATGACCGATGGCAACGTGTCGGTGCTGTTCGCCAGCCCTGTCGCCATCACGTTATGGACCGCCGCCATCGCCGTGGTGGTGGTGCCGCAGATCCTGCGCCGCGTGCGCCGGGCCAGGAAGGTTGCCGCCGAACCGGTGTGACGGGTTCCGCGCCGCGGCCCCGCCGGCACGGGGCCGCGCGGCGTCGGAGCGGGTCACGCCGGAGGTAGTTCAGGAGCGCCGCGGCGCTCCTTTTTTTCATCTCTACATTTGTGGTCGAGACAAAAGGAAAGCGCCCCGAGGGGGCGCTTCGTCGTGATGCGCGCGGCGCGTCTTCAGACCCGCGCCAGGCGCTCCAGCGCGGCATCGAGCGTGGCGTCTTTCTTGGCGAAGCAGAAGCGCACGATGCGATGGTTCGACTCAGCCGCGTCGGGCTTCTGGTAGAACGCCGAAACGGGAATCACCGTGACGCCGTGGCGCACCGTCAGGTCGCGCGCGAAGTCCGCCTCGTTCTGCCTGGAGATCTCGCTGTAGTCGGCCAGCAGGAAGAACGTGCCGGGGCTGGGCAGCGGCTTGAAACGTGTCTTGGCCAAGCCTTGCGACAGGCGGTCGCGCTTGGCCTGGTAGAACGCGGGCAGGTCCAGGTAGGGCTTGGGATCGCGCATGAATTCGGCCAGCGCGAACTGCATCGGCGATGGCACCGTGAACACCATGAACTGGTGCACTTTGCGCAGCTCGGCGCTGAGCTGGCGCGGCGCGCAGCAGTAGCCGATCTTCCAGCCGGTGGTGTGATAGGTCTTGCCGAACGACGAGATCACGAACGCATGTTCGGCCAGCAGTGGGCGGCGCGCGATGCTGGAATGAGGCTTGCCATCGAACACGATGTGTTCATAGACCTCGTCCGACACCAACAGCACGCCGGTGTCGCGCACGATGGCCTCGAGCGCATCGAGATCGCTGTCGTCCAGCACGGCCCCGGTGGGGTTGTGCGGGAAGTTCAGCATCAGCAGGCGGGTCTTGGACGTGATGGCGTCGCGCACGCGCTGCCAGTCGATGCGGTAGTAAGGATCCTCGGCGGTGGGCGCGCGCAGCGGCACCGGCACCGCGGTGCCGCCGGCCAGGCGGATGGCCGGCAGGTAGGAGTCGTAGCAGGGCTCGATGACGACGACTTCGTCGCCGCTGTTGACCGCGGCCAGCACGGTGGCCATCAGCGCCTCGGTGGCGCCGCTGGTGACGGTGATCTCGGTTTCCGGGTCGTAGGCGCGGCCATACAGGGCCTGGGTCTTGGCGGCGATGGCTTCGCGCAGCGGCGCCACGCCGGGCATGTAGGGGTATTGGTTATGGCCGTCGGCCATGGCCTTGCTGACCAGCGCGCACAGCGCGGGATCGGGATCGAAATCCGGAAAGCCCTGGCCCAGGTTGATGGCCTTGTGCTCAATGGCCAGGCGGCTCATGACGGTAAAGATGGTGGTGCCGACGTCGGGAAGTTTGGATCGGATCATGGTGGACGCGAAGTGGAACGCTGGGTGTGCAAGAGAGTTTTCGTAAGTATCCCACTAACTCATAATTCGGGTTTCTCATGAGCTTATAGGCGCGGGCGGTATCGTGGTTCAAAACATGTTGTGGAGGGTCCTCGGCGGCCTGGCGATCGCGTTGACCGGCGCCTTGCTGGCGCTGTGGATGCATTTGCCGTTGCCATGGATGCTGGGGGCCTTGCTGTTGACAGCGGCGGTGCGCATCGCGGGCGGCGGCACCGTATGCCCGCGGCCGGCGCGCAACGCCGGCCAATGGGTCATCGGCACGTCGCTAGGCCTGTATTTCACGCCGCAGGTGATCGGACACATAGGCAGCAATGCCGGCCCCATCATCGTCGGCATGCTATTCGCGTTGGGGCTGGCGTTCATCGGCACCGCCATTTTGCGGCGCTACACCGATGCTGATTTCAAGACGGCGTGGTTTTCGTCGGCCATGGGCGGGGCCAGCGAAATGGCGAGCCTGGCGGAGCGACACGGCGCCCGCATCGACCGCGTGGCGACCGCGCATAGCGTGCGCGTGCTGCTGGTCGTGGTCACAGTGCCGTTCATTTTCCAGTGGTGGGGGGTGGCCGGTATCGACCCCACCGTGCCCGGGCCCAGGACCGTGCATGGCGCCGGCCTGGCCGCGCTGGTGGCGCTGACCTGCGTTGGCGGGCTGTGCTTCATGAAGCTGCGCCTGCCGAATCCATGGGTGCTGGGGCCGATGCTGGTGGCGATGATCCTGACCGCAAGTAGCATCGAGTTGTCCGCGTTGCCGGATTTCGTGCCCAAGATCGGACAGCTCTTCATCGGCTGGTCGCTGGGGGATCGTTATCGCCCGGATTTCTTCCGCGCGGCGCCGCGATTTATCGCGGCGGTGGCGGTGTTCACGGTCATCGCGTTGGCACTGGCGTTCGGCCTGGGGGCGTTATTGTCATTGTGGTCCGCGGCGCCGGTGCCGACGTTGATCCTGGGCACCACGCCGGGGGGCATCGCCGAGATGGCGATTACCGCCAAGGTGCTGCAGTTGGGCGTGCCGGTGGTGACCGCATTCCATGTCTCGCGGATGGTGTTCGTGGTGATCGTGACCGGTCCGATGTACGCGTTCCTGGCGCGGCGGCAGGCAAATTCCGCGTAGCGGTATTGGCGTTCCAGTCAGAAAAATACGACATTGGGGAAAACAACTATATGAGTCTGTAATGCGGGGTGGGTATGCTGGTTCCGCAGTTGATTCAAGCAGCGCGCGGACTTGTTCTGCCGCTTTTGCGGCAAGCGAGAACGCAGCAGCAACGCAGGTATCCCTACCGGTCGTTCAGTTCTCACGGCGTCCTTGATTCATTGCATTTCGTTAATTACAGGACGCTAGGAAAATGGCTCAGAAGGGCAAAGTCAAGTGGTTCAACGCTGACAAGGGTTACGGTTTCATTACGCCGGATGCCGGTGGCACCGATGTTTTCGCACACTTTTCCGCCATCCAGGGCCGCGGCTATCGCAGCCTGAACGAAGGGCAGGAAGTCGAATTCGAAGTCAAGGATGGTCCGAAAGGACCTCAAGCGGCCGAAATTCGCCCGCTCTAAATCGGGAAATCCCAATTTCCCGTCCGCCAGGCCTGGCCTGGCTGCAACGCCCCAGAACCTCGCGGTCTGGGGCGTTGTTTCATTTGCGGCAGCCGTGTCCGCAGCGTGCTCATGCCGTGATGTTAGTGATTACTAACATATCCTCGAGCGTTGGATAAGTTTGTGGATAATTATTCCCGGGCATGTGCATTGCGCTGCGCAGTAATGAAGCACACCGCCTTTTCGCGCCGTAGTTTTGCACAATTCCTGGAAAGATCTGTCGAGGCGGAAGGGCGATTTTCCCATTGGCTGCGCCGCTGCGCCGGACCGCGCGGGCGTCATGGGAAATAGTGCGTTTCCCTAGGAAAAGCGGGCATTTACGGCTTTTTTTTGCCTGTCTCGCGGCATGGGACTCGGCCTTGCCAGGCCATCAGTGATGCCCGCCACGACCCATTTTTGTCCATCCGCGCCGCGGTTGTGCACAAAGATATCCCCATCCGGGTTATGCACAGAATGACACCTCGAATAGCCAAAAGGTGGGGGTTCAGCCTGTGGATAGAAATGGGGATAGTGGATCAAAAATCGTCTTCCACGATTGGCCGGTGGCCTGCTGCCGTCCGGTTTTGCATCGCGACCCCGTACTTGTGGATTTCATGTGAAGGAAAATTTAGGCGGAAATTTTCGCCAATGAGTTTTCCACAGTTAGCGCCCAGATTGGCCATTGCGGGAACACGTGTCAGCCGAAAGGATGATGGCGCGAAACTCCGCGGACGGGCAAGATGATTGTGCGATCGAGCGTCCTGCATGAGTTGCGCACAGCCCGCCGATGCGGTCCAGCGGCGTGGGATAAATATGTGAATAAGATGCTGGCGCCAGCTTAAGGCGCGGTTGGACTTTTGACCGGGTGTGAAGTTCCCCGTGAAGTCGAAGGCGATATCTCAACTGCGCGGCCGGAGCGGGACCAACTTGTTTTCCGCAGCGGGGGCCTATTTGGCAACGCTTATCGCGCCGATAGCGGCGGCTTATCCACAATCTTTTCCACTGCTGTTTTCCCGTCTCGCCGTATCGTCCCGGGTATACCTGCAGGCCGGATCGCAGACGTTGCAGGCATGGCAATTTTGCGCTTGTAGCCAGGTTTTCCGCCGGGTGGCGCGTTGCGAATTTGTGCGCTTTCCGCAATCTGGGTAATTCTCCTTCGATCGCTTCAGGTCCGCGTTGTCGACTTCTTGCTGTGGCGCATCTTCGAGTTATCCCCAAAGTTGTTCCACGTGAAACCAAGGTCCCGGGAGCATTCCTGGCTGTGGATGGGTTTGTGCACAACGCGCCGGCGGCGTTGCGTCGGCTTTCCGGTTTAGCCCAAGAATCCACTCACGCCATTTCCGGACGATGTGCTTCGGCGCGTCGGCTTGTGGCATTGTCGTTCGGCTGTTGAAGAAGCGAACGGTGCCGGGCGTCCGCTCCCGGTGTGGCGGATTTGTCATAGGGCCTTGGTGTTTCAGATGAATGACGAGAGACATTCAAGATGAATGACCGCGAATGCGATGGTGAAGATTGTGAGATTCGGGGCGCCCACGTTGGACGGACTCGACTTGCTGTTCCACGTGAAACACTAGAAAAGATGATTTTTTAGGGGTAGGGGTAGGATAGGGGAAGATAAAACGCTTTTTTTCTTTAGATGCCCGACTGCCCGATCACTAAGCGAGGAACCGTTGTTCCTGCATTATTTGTTTGGCTTGTAGGGACGCTGGAGCCATGAAGCGCCCGGGCTCGTCGCATTGTCAACGCGACAGGCGCTCAGGGGTCGATGTGCTTTTCTCTATGTTCCACGTGGAACAACTATTCAGTGGTGATCGACTAGCGGATTGCCACCCCAACTCCAACCGCAAGGTGCGGCATGTTTCACGTGAAACATCGAACGCAGGCATCTGCAATTGATGAGGAATATCTATCGGCTGGCAGTACGGCGCGGGTGGATCCGTGGTGAATGGCCCCTTGTACGGCGATGTTCCACGTGAAACATCGGTGTCCAGTATCGGTGAAATGGGGTGGCCGATACGTCTGGGTTATCGATATATTGACGGTGGCCAGGTCGGAATCGATGTGGAGGTCGATCCGGAAAACTCCTTCTATCGCTGGATCCACTACATGTTCCACGTGAAACATCGGCCGGCCACGACGCGAGGCGCAGAGGAGGGGAATCGCTGGCGGGGAAGGCCGATCTCTGCCTCATGCTGCGATGCCAGCGATGAACAGTATTGGACTCTCCGTTGTCCTCCGCAGCACCCCATGTTTCACGTGAAACATTGCCTCGTTTCACTACGGGCACAAGATGTTCCCATGGAGCCTCACCCTCAACAGCGGCAGATGCCGACATATTCAAACGCCGATCGACGGTTTCTCGTTGTCAATCTGCACACGAGCAGCAGTGTTACTGCCTCCATTGCTGCAGCGAACCATGTTTCACGTGAAACATGCACCCCCTGCCTCTATAATGAGCACCGAACGCTCTCTTATCTCCCCATCATGGATTATCCCCGCGAATTCGATGTCATCGTCGTCGGTGGCGGCCACGCCGGTACCGAAGCGGCGCTGGCTGCGGCACGCACCGGTGCCCAGACGCTGCTGCTGACTCACAACATCGAGACCCTAGGCCAAATGTCCTGCAATCCCTCCATCGGCGGGATTGGCAAGGGTCATCTCGTCAAAGAAGTCGACGCCCTCGGCGGCGCCATGGCGCTGGCGACGGACGAGGCGGGGATTCAATTCCGTATCCTGAATGGCTCCAAGGGGCCGGCCGTGCGCGCTACCCGCGCGCAGGCGGACCGGGTGCTGTACCGCAAGGCCATCCGGGGCCGCCTGGAAAACCAGCCCAATCTCTGGTTGTTCCAGCAAGCCGTGGAAGACCTGATGGTGGAGGGCGACCGCGTGGTCGGCGCCGTTACCCAGGTCGGCCTGAAGTTCCGGGCGAAGACGGTGGTCCTGACCGCCGGCACGTTCCTGAATGGCCTGATCCACGTGGGACTGCAGAACTATTCGGGCGGCCGCGCTGGTGACCCCCCGGCAATTTCCCTGGGACAACGCCTCAAGGAACTGCAACTGCCGCAAGGCCGCTTGAAGACCGGCACGCCGCCGCGCATCGACGGTCGCAGCATCAACTACAGCATCCTGGAAGAGCAGCCGGGCGACCTGGATCCGATCCCTGTGTTCTCTTACATGGGTAACGTGGCCATGCACCCGCGGCAACTGCCGTGCTGGATCACTCATACCAATGCCCGGACCCACGACATCATCCGCGGCGGCCTGGACCGCTCGCCGATGTATAGCGGCGTCATCGAAGGCGTCGGCCCGCGCTACTGCCCGTCGATCGAAGACAAGATCCACCGCTTCGCCGACAAGGAATCGCACCAGGTTTTCCTGGAACCCGAAGGGCTGGACACGCACGAGGTCTATCCGAACGGCGTCTCCACCAGCCTGCCGTTCGATGTGCAGTTGGACCTGATCCATTCCTTGCCCGGCCTAGAGAACGCGCATATCCTGCGCCCCGGCTACGCCATCGAATACGACTACTTCGATCCACGTGGATTGAAGAGCACGCTGGAAACCAAGGCAATTGCTGGCCTGTATTTCGCGGGCCAGATCAATGGCACCACCGGCTACGAAGAAGCCGCCGCCCAAGGCCTGCTGGCTGGCGTCAACGCCGCCCTGTCCGCACTGGATCGCGAGCAGTGGACGCCGCGCCGCGACGAGGCCTATCTCGGCGTGCTGGTAGACGATCTGGTCACGCGCGGCGTGACCGAGCCCTATCGCATGTTCACCTCGCGTGCGGAATATCGCTTGAGCCTGCGCGAAGACAACGCCGACCTGCGCCTGACCGAAATCGGGCGCCAGCTCGGCATCGTCGACGATGTCCGCTGGGACGCATTCAACCGCAAGCGCGACGCCGTCGCCGCCGAAGTCGAACGCCTGAAGTCGTCGTGGGTCAATCCCCGCGTGCTGCCGCAGGAAGTGGCGGAACCGCTGCTGGGCAAGGCAATTGAACGTGAGTACTCACTAGCAGACCTGCTGAAAAGGCCCAACGTTTCCTATGAAGCGCTGATGACCGCCCGGAATGTCGACGGCACGCTGCTGGCCGGCCCGGGGGTGGTCGAGGACGAAGTCCTGGCCGAGCAGGTCGAGATCCAGGTGAAGTACGCCGGCTACATCGCCCGCCAGCAGGACGAAGTACAGAAGCAGATCGCGCACGAACAACAGCCCATTCCGGCCGACGTCGACTACGACGCCGTGACCAGCCTGTCGTTCGAAGTGCGCCAGAAACTCAAGACGCATCGCCCCGAGACCATCGGCCAGGCCGGCCGTATTTCGGGCGTGACGCCGGCGGCGATCTCGCTGCTGCTGATTCACCTGAAGCGCCTGCACTACGGCTCGCGCAAGCAAGCCGCATGAGCGCCCACCTCCACCCGGCCGGCGCGGACATGGCCGGCCGCCTCGCGCATGCCTTCGAGCAGCTCGGACTGCAGGCGGACGCCGCGGCGTCCGCCAAGCTGCTCGACTACCTGGCGCAGATGCAGCGCTGGAACCGGACCTACAACCTGACCGCCATTCGCGATCCGCAGCAGATGCTGGTGCAGCACCTGTTCGACAGCCTCGCTGCCGTGGGACCGTTCAGCGACATCCTGGGCGCGCCCGGCACGCCGGCCAAGGTCTACGATGTCGGCTCGGGCGGCGGGCTGCCGGGTGTCGTCCTGGCGGTAATGCGGCCCGAATGGTCGGTGACCTGCATCGACGCCGTTGAAAAGAAAACCGCATTCGTCCGGCAGATGAGCGGCGCGCTGGCGCTGCCGAACCTGCAGGCGCGCCACGCGCGCATCGAAACGCTGGAACCCGCCGGCTGCAACATTGTGACGTCGCGCGCCTTCGCATCCTTGGAGGATTTTGCGATGCTCGCGGGCAGACATGTGGGCAACGGTGGTACCCTCGTCGCCATGAAGGGCAAGGTCCCGGATGATGAGATCCAGGCGCTGCACGCGCGTGGGGAATGGCAAGTCGACCATATTCAGCCGCTCCGGGTGCCGGAGCTGCAAGCAGAACGCTGCCTGATCTGGATGCGCCGCAGTCAAGGAACCCTATGAAGAACTTACCCCCCAGCTCGACCGCCCGCGTTTTCTGCATCGCCAACCAGAAGGGCGGTGTCGGCAAGACGACCACCGCCATCAACCTGGCGGCCGGGCTGGCCACGCACAAGCAACGTGTGCTGCTGGTGGATCTGGACCCGCAGGGCAACGCCACCATGGGCAGCGGCATCGACAAGAATTCGCTCGAGTCGAATCTGTACCAGGTGTTGATCGGCGAAGCCACCATCGAGCAGGCGCGCGTGCGCTCGGAATCGGGCGGCTACGACGTGCTGCCCGCCAACCGCGAGCTGTCCGGCGCCGAGATCGACCTGGTGCAGATGGATGAACGCGAGCGCCAGCTCAAGGCCGCCATCGACACCGTCGCCAGCCAGTACGACTTCGTCCTGATCGACTGCCCGCCGACTCTGTCGCTGCTGACGCTGAACGGCCTGGCCGCGGCGCATGGCGTCATCATCCCGATGCAATGCGAGTACTTCGCGCTCGAAGGCCTGTCGGATCTGGTCAACACCATCAAGCGCGTGCATCGCAACATCAACGACGACCTGCGGGTCATCGGCCTGCTGCGCGTGATGTTCGATCCGCGCATGACGCTGCAACAACAGGTGTCGGCGCAGCTCGAATCGCACTTCGGCGACAAGGTCTTCAAGACCGTGGTGCCGCGCAACGTGCGCCTGGCCGAAGCGCCCAGCTACGGCATGCCCGGGGTGGTGTACGACCGTGCCTCGCGTGGCGCGCAAGCGTACATCTCTTTTGGCGCCGAGATGATCGAGCGCGTCCGCGAACTCAACAAATAAGCTGTCCGCATCATGTCCGCCGTCATCCGCCTGTCCCCGGACGCCACCCACACGCCGCCTGCCGACGTGCGGGACGGGCTGCGCGTGCGGCTGGAAGAGGCCGCGCTCAACGCCACGGCAGTGCGCGCTCAGGTGCTCTACGATGGCTGGCTGGTGCGCTTTGCGCCGTCGTCCGCCAAACGGGTACGCAGCATCAATGTGCTGGGGTTATCCACACGTCCGCTCGATGAGCGGCTGGCGTATTGTTCAACGTTGTACGCGCGTCATGGCCTGCCCATGGTGGTGCGCCTGACCTCCATCGGCCCCGATTTCGCCCTGGATGCCGAACTGGCGTCGCGGGGCTTCCTCCTTACCGAAGAGACCCGAGTCATGAGCATGCCGCTCGCCCCCAGGCTGGCCGCCCGGGGCGATCTGCTTTTCAGGACAGTGGACGCCACCCGTTTCGCGGCGGCGGTCGGACGCATGCGCGATTCCCGGCCAGAGCACATCGCCGAGCATCAGGCGCGCCTGGAAGGACTGGCTGTGGATATCTTGCCGGTGCTGGCGTTCGACGCCGCCGGCGCATGCGTGGCGGGGGGCATGGCCGTGCGGGATGGCGACCTCGCGGGACTGTTCGATATCGTGACGGACCCCGCGCAGCGGCGCAAGGGACATGCCGCGATGTTGGTTGAGCATCTGCTGGCCGCATGCGTCGAAGACGGCGCCACCACGGCCTATCTGCAGGTGGAGCCGCAAAACACCGCCGCGCGCGCTTTGTATGGCCGCTACGGTTTCAAAGACTGTTACGCGTATTGGTACCGCCTGCCCGCCGAGCAGGCGGCCGCCTGAGCCCGGCTCGGGATACCAAGAACAGAAGGAAAGAGGATTTAACTATGGCCACCAAGAAACCCAAGGGATTGGGTCGCGGACTTGACGCTTTGCTGGGCGCCGACGCGCCTGCCATCGACAATATCGGCAAGGCCCCGGCCAAGCCCGAGGGTCTGCCGTCCACCTTGCCTGTTTCGAAGATGCGGGCCGGCAAGTACCAGCCGCGAACCCGCATGGACGAGGGCGCGTTGGGCGAGCTGGCCGAGTCGATTCGCACACAAGGCATCATGCAACCCATTCTTGTGCGCGCGCTGAGCGATGCGCCCGGCCACTACGAGATCATCGCGGGCGAACGCCGGTTCCGCGCCGCGCAACTGGCCGGCCTCAAGGAAGTGCCGGTGCTGGTGCGCGAAGTCGCCGACGAGAACGCGGCCGTCATGGCGCTGATCGAGAACATCCAGCGCGAAGACCTCAATCCGCTCGAAGAGGCGCATGGCGTGCGCCGCCTGCTGGACGAATTCGGCCTGACCCACGAGCAGGCCGCCCAGGCCATCGGCCGCTCGCGTTCGGCCACCAGCAACCTGCTGCGCCTGTTGAACCTGGCTTCCGCGGTGCAGACCATGCTGCTGGCCGGCGATGTCGACATGGGCCATGCGCGCGCGCTGCTGGCGGTCGACGCGGCCACGCAGATTCAACTGGCCAACCAGATCATCGCGCGTCGCCTGTCGGTGCGCGAAGCCGAAAAGCTGGTCGCAAAGACCGCCAAGGAAGCCGAGAGCGCCGCCTCGCCCAAGAAAAAGGCCAACGGCGTGTCGCGCGACCTGACGCGCCTGGAAGAAGCGCTGTCCGACCATCTGGGCACGCGCGTGGCGCTCAAGGTCGGCGCCAAGGAAAAAGGCCAGATCGTCATCGACTTCCATGGCTGGGAGCACCTGAATTCGCTGCTGGAACGGCAAGGCCTCTCGGGAGTCGTCGATGCCTGAGCAGGCATTGCCCGTCGTCGCGGTCCTGGCCACCGGCGGCACCATCGCCGGCGCGCAGGCTGATGCCACCTCCGCCGGCTACAAGGCGGGATCCTTCTCGGTGGGCGACCTGCTGGCCGCCGTGCCGCAACTGTCCACGCTGGCCGATATCCGCGCCGAACAGGTCGCCAATGTCGGCAGCCAGAACATGACGCACGACGTCTGGCGCGCGCTGGCGCTCCGTGTCGATGCGCTGTGCGCCGATCCGTCGGTGGCCGGCATCGTCATTACGCACGGCACCGATACGCTTGAAGAGACTGCCTACTTCCTCAGCCTGGTGATCCGGCACGACAAGCCGGTGGTGCTGGTGGGCGCGATGCGTCCGGCGACCGCCCTGGGCGCCGAAGGCCCGGCAAACCTGTACAACGCCGTCGCGTTGGCGCGCCATCCCGATGCCCGCGGTCGCGGTCCGCTGGTCGTCATGAACGAGGACGTGCACTACGCCCGCGAACTGCAGAAGATCGCCAGCGCCGGGATCAACGCCTTCGCCTCGCCCAACCGCGGCCGCGCCGGCGTCATGCACGGCGGCACGCCGTGCTTCTATTCGCGCAACACCACCACGCACAGCACGCAAAGCGAGTTTTCACTCGCATTGTTGGAAAAGGCAGGCTGGCCGCGCGTGGACATCGTTTATGCGCACGCCGACCTGCAGGGCGACGTCATCGATTTCGTCGCGCGCCAGGCCGACGGCATCGTGCTGGCGGGCGTGGGCGACGGCAACGCCACCGATCTGGCTATCGAAGCCCTGACCCGCGCCGCCGCCAACGGCGTCGCGGTGGCGCGATCCAGTCGCACCGGCAGCGGTTTCGTCGCGCGCGACGTCGAACTGGATGACGCGGCGCTGGGGTTCGTCGCCGCCGGCGACTTGAATCCGCAGAAGGCCCGCGTGCTGCTGATGCTGGCGTTATGCGTCACGCGTGAGCCCGCGGCGTTGCAGCGCTGCTTCGATCGCTACTGAGCGACGCCCGCGGCCGCGCACAGCGGGCCATTGCGTTGACCGCCGCTGTCAGGGATTGGGCGGCGCGTCGGCGCCATGCGCCAATCCCAGGCTGGTGCGCAGCATGTCGTAGACTTGCCGCGTCAGCGGATTGATCAGGTCGCGCCTTATCCACAGGAAGTACGTCACGTCCGGCAACGGCGGCAGGCCTTCCTTTTCGCCCAGCACCCGCATCTCCGGCGCCAGCAGTTCGACGCTGCGCGCCGTCACGCCCAGGCCGGCCCGCAACGCGGCTTTGATGCCGACCAGGTTGGGCGCCACGTAGTTGGTGTGCCAACGCACCTGCGCCTGCTCCAGCGCGGTCAATGCCAGGCGGCGAAAGATGCTGGGCTCGTCGGCCAGCACCAGCGGCACCGGCGCGTTGACGTCATGCACATAGTCGGCCGAGGCCAGCCATACCGTGGGCGAGGTGCGCAGCGCCACGCCCTCGAATTCCTGGTCGAAGCGGGTCGAGATGGTCAGGTCCAGTTCGCCGGCGCGCAACGCGTCCATCAGGAACGGGCTCCGATCGGTGCGGATCTCCAGTTTCACGCGCGGAGCCGACCGCGCGATATGGGTCAGCAAGGTCGGCAGAATGGTGTCGGCCACGTCCAGCGGCGCGCCCAGCCGCAGGTCGCCTTCCAGCGGCGCATCCTGCAGCGCGCGCAGCGCTTCATCGTTGATGGCCAGCATGTGGCGCGCGTATTCGACCAGGCGCCGTCCATGTGTGGACAGCGCCTTGTTGCGCCCCTGTTTCTCGAACAGCGGCAAACCGATGGCCGCTTCCA
The DNA here is from genome assembly GCF_046535435.1 of Achromobacter sp. SIMBA_011. NCBI lineage: Bacteria > Pseudomonadati > Pseudomonadota > Betaproteobacteria > Burkholderiales > Alcaligenaceae > Achromobacter > Achromobacter sp. SIMBA_011. The sequence continues at coordinate 363,130 of NZ_JAWRWN010000001.1, forward strand.
GCCGCTGCATCTGCTGCGTCACCGCCGATTGGGTCTTGTGCAGCCGGTTGGCCGCTTCGGAAAACGTTTCGTAACGCGCGATCGCGGTCAGCGTGCGTAGCAGGTCCAGATCGAGATTGCGCATGGGGGCGGTGGGTCTAAAGTATTAGCAGTGCTTATGGAATATTAAGGCAATTTAAATTGTTGGCGCCCCGGCGCGGCGATACAGTGACCGTAATAACTCATGAAAAACGAGGGAAAGTCACTGTGAGCACCACGCACCCCCAGCAGCAGGGCATCGATAGCGCCATCGGAAATATTAAAAATACTTTAGGAAATAAGGGCCTGAACCGCGACAGCCTGAAGGCCGTGCTGGACGAGCTGATCGGCCTGGCCAGCCACACCGACTGGTGGGCCCAGGACCGCTATCCGGCGCCGGAAGAGGGCGAGCGCCAGGCGCGCTACCTGATCGGCGAAGACGCCGACAAGAGCTACGCGCTCTACCTGAACGTGATGCGCCCCGGCAAGCAGATCGTGCCGCACAACCACACCACCTGGGCCTGTATCGCCGCCGTGGAAGGCGTGGAATACAACTACGTCTACGACCGCACCGACGACGGCTCGGTGCCGGGCGTGGGCCGCCTGGAAAAGACCGGCACCGTGGTGGTGGGACCGGGCAGCGGCATCGCGCTGATGCCCGATGACATCCACGCCGTGGAGATCCAGGGCGACAGCGTCATCCGCCACCTGCATATGTACGGCCGCGCGCTGGAGACGCTGACCGAGCGCCTGGCCTTCGACCTTGCCGCCGGCACCTGCAAGGTCATGCCGATCGGCGTGCAGACGCGTCGCTGAACATCATGAACAAGCCCCTGCGGCCCGCGACGCGCCTGCTGCGCGCCGGGCGTCCCCATGCCGGCTGGGTCAATACCCCGGTCACGCGCGCCAGCACCTATGTGTTCGACAGCGTCGCGGCCTGGCGTGACACCCGCGCGCGCCGCGAACAGGAACGCCTGCCGTCATACGGCGCGCGCGGCACCGACAGCACGCACGCGCTGGAAGACGCGCTGGTCGAGCTGGAGCAGGGCCATCGCGCCCAGCTCTATCCGACGGGCCAGGCCGCGATCGCCGTCGTGCTGCTGGCCTATCTGCGCGCCGGCGACCATGTGCTGGTGACCGACGCGGTCTATGAGCCGGTGCGCCGCTTCTGCGCCGAGCACCTGGCGCGGCTGGGCATCGAATTCACCTTCTATCGGCCGGACGGCGCCGGCCTGGCGCAATTGCTGCGTCCCAACACGCGCATGATCTATGCCGAGTCGCCCGGCTCGCTGACCTACGAGATGCCGGACCTGCGGCAACTGGCCGAGTTGGCGCGGCGCCACGATTGCTGGCTGGCTGTGGATAACACCTGGGCCTCGGGATTGCTGTGCCAGCCGCTGGCGCTGGGCGCGGATATCTCGATCCTCGCCGCCACCAAATACCTGGGCGGCCATGCCGACGTGATGATGGGGGCGGTGGTGACCAATGCCCGCGCCTGGCGCGCGTTGGAACGCGCCAGCATCGACTTCGGCCAGACCGTCGGCGCCGACGACGCCTTCCTGGTGCTGCGCGGCATGCGCTCGCTGCCGCTGCGCATGGCGCAACACGCCCGCAGCGCCCTGCGCTTGGCCCAGTGGCTGCAGGGCAGGGCGGAAGTGGCGCGCGTGCTGTGCCCGGCCTTGCCCGACGATCCCGCGCATGCGGTCTGGCGGCGCGAATGCTCGGGCGCCAACGGCCTGCTGACGCTTGAGTTCGCCGCCGGCATCACCGACGCCGACATGGAACGCGCCATCGACGCGCTGCGCCTGTTCGGCATCGGCGCTTCCTGGGGCGGCTTCGAAAGCCTGGTGATTCCCGTCAATCTGGCCAAAGCGCGTTCCCTGCCCGTCGCCGCGCACGGCGCCATGCTGCGCCTGCATATCGGCCTGGAGGATCCGGACGACCTGATCGCCGACCTCGAACAGGCGTTCGGCCAATTGCGGCCCGGCCTGCAGACCCAGAACGCCCCTTCCTCCGATTCCCTGCGGATTTAACGATGCATTCCCATTCCCACCTGACACTGGCCGATATCGACTCGCACACGCTCAAGGGCTGGCTGCATGACGGCGGCGAGATTGCGCTGCTGGACGTGCGCGAGCATGGCCAGTACGGCGAGTCCCATCTGTTCTATGCGGCGCCCGTGCCGTTCAGCCGGCTCGAGGCCGACATCGCGCGCCTGGCGCCGCGTCGCGACGTGCGCCTGGTGGTTTATGACGAAGGTGGCGACGACGACGTCGCCGCGCGTTCGGCGACAGCGTTGCGCGCCCTGGGCTACACGCGGGTCTATCGCCTCGCCGGCGGCATCGCGCAATGGCAGCGCGACGGCTATGCCGCCTTCGCCGGGGTCAACGTGCCGAGCAAGACCTTTGGCGAACTGGCCGAAGAGGTTTTCCACACCCCGCGCATCAGCGCCGCCGACCTGGCCGAGCGCCAGCGCCGCGGCGACGACCTGATCGTGCTGGACGGCCGGCCCTACAGCGAATACCAGAAGATGAGCATTCCCGGCGGCATCTGCTGCCCCAACGGCGAGCTGGCCCTGCGCGCCCACACGCTGGCGCGCGACCCGAGCACCACCATCGTGGTCAATTGCGCCGGCCGCACGCGCAGCATCATCGGCGCACAGACGCTTATCAATCTGGGCGTGCCCAACCCGGTCTATGCACTGGAGAACGGCACGCAGGGCTGGTATCTCGCCGATTTCAAGTTGGAGCATGGCGCCAGCCGCCGCTACGACGACACGGTGGCCGCCGCGGACCTGCCCGACCTGGCGCAGCGCTCGGCCGGCCTGGCCCGCCGTCACGGCGTGCCGGAAGTGAACGCCGCGCAGGTGCGCGCCTGGCTGAACGACGCCAGCCGCAGCACCTTCCTGTGCGACGTGCGCAGCGCCGAGGAATTCGCGCGCGGCTCGCTGCCGGGCGCCCAGCACACGCCCGGCGGCCAGTTGATCCAGGCCACCGACCAGTACCTGGCGGTGCGCGGCGCGCGCATCGTGGTGTTCGATGGCGAAGGCGTGCGCGCGCCGGTGGTGGCCAGTTGGCTGCGCCAGATGGGCTGGGACGCGAGCGTGTTGCGGGAAGGCGTGGCCGCCGACCTGCAAGCGCCTCTCGCCCCGGCGGCGGAGCCCGCGTTGACGCTGCTCGACGACGCGGCCCTGGCCGCCGCACAGGCGCAAGGCGCCCAATTGCTCGACATCCGTCCCAGCATGCGCTATCGCGCGCAGCACATCGACGGGGCGCGCTGGTCGGTGCGGCCGCGTTTCACCGACCTGGCGCTGGATCCCTCGCGTCCGCTGGTGCTGCTGGCCGAAGAACGCGCGGTGGCCGCCTGGGCCGCGGCGGACCTGCGCGCGCTCGGCGTGCGCGACGTCAAGGCCAACCTGGGCACGCCCGCGGGCTGGTCGGCTGCCGGCCTGGCGCTGGTGTCCACGCCGGCCGAGCCGGCCGACGCCGATTGCATCGACTACCTGTTCTTCGTGCACGACCGCCACGACGGCAACAAGGCCGCCGCGCGCCAGTACCTCGCCTGGGAGACCAACCTGGTCAAGCAGATCGACGCGCGCGAACGCGCCGCCTACCGCTTCCCGGCCGGGTGACCGCCGTGACTGCATGATCCTCGCGGCCGCCGTGGCGGCCGCGCCCAACGCTTCATCCGATCAGCACGCCCCGACGCTTTCGACGGCGGGGCGCGGACGGTTCATGGCGAACCGAAATGCAATGGACGGCCGAGCATCCGGCCGCCAACCACAAGGGGAAATACCGATGAACAAGCTCAATCTGCAGCATGCCTGCAAGACCGCCGCGGCCCTGGCCTGCCTGGCCTGGGGGATGAATGCCCACGCCCAGGCGCCGGCGCCATTGGCCGACTATCCCAAGCAGCCCATCACCGTGGTCTCGCCGTTCCCGCCGGGGGGCGGCAACGATGGCGTCGCGCGTCTCCTCGCGCAGGAACTGGGCGCCATCACCGGCCAGAGCGTGGTGGTGGAAAACCGCTCGGGCGCGGGCGGCAACGTTGGCACTTCGCAGGTCTCGCGCGCCAAGCCCGACGGCTATACGCTGGTGATGTCGCAGACCAGCGTGATGGCGGTCAACCCGCGCCTGTACAAGAACGTGGGCTTCGATCCGCTCAAGGATTTCGTGCCGATCTCGCAGATCACCTCGGCGCCGCTGGTGCTGGTGGCGCGCAGCGAAAGCGCCTACAAGTCGCTGGGCGACTACCTGGACGCCGCGCGCAAGCAACCTGGCGTCATCACCTACGCCACGCCCGGCAACGGCACCATGAGCCACCTGATGGGGGCGCTGCTGTCGCAGAAGGCCAACGTCAAGCTGGTGCACGTGCCGTACCGTGGCGCCGCGCCCGCGATCACCGACCTGATGGGCGGCACGGTCGACATGCTGATCACCTCGCCGGCCTCGGCCGAGCCGATGGTGGCGGCCGGCAAGCTGCGCATCCTGGCGCTGAGCCATGAGAACGGCATCGGCATCTTCAAGGGCGCGCCTACGCTTGGCCAATCCGGCATGGACGGCATCACGGCCGACGACTGGTACGGCCTGTTCGCGCCGGCCGGCACGCCGCCCGAACGCGTCGCCTACCTGGCGCAGGCGGTGGCGCAGGCCATGAAGTCGCCCAATGTGATCGCCAAGATCCAGGCCGGCGGCAGCCAGCCCGTCGGCAGCGCGCCCGATGCGTTCGGCAAGCGCCTGCAGCAGGACACCGCGTACTGGGCCGACATGGTGAAGGTTGCGGGCGTGTCGGTGGATTGAGGCGGCGCTACACCACCAGCATCTTGCCGACCGCGCTCTTCAGGGCCGCGAAGGCCGGCTGCTTCTGTGCGTTGGTGTTGGTGACGAGGTGATCGATGCGGTTCACCTCGCAGTACGACACCCGGCTGCACAGGCCGATCTTGCTGAAGTCGGCCAGCAGGATGCGCTGTTTGGCGTTGGCCGCCATGGCGCGCGCCACCTCGGCTTCGCGCAGGTCGTAGCTGGTGGCGCCGCATTCGGCATCCACGCCCACCGGCGACAGCAACGCCACGTCGGCGCGGTAGCGGTGGATCTCGGCGATGGTGATGTCGCCGGCGGTGGCGCACACCGGCCCGCCCACCGATCCGCCCAGCATGATGAGTTCATTGGCGCCGTTGCCGGCGGCGCCGACCTTGAGCGCCACGTCGAACGAATTGGTGATGAGGGTCAGGCCGCTCAGCTTGGCCAGCTCGTCCGCCAGCATGCTGGTGGTGCTGCCGGCGTCCAGGAACAGCGTCTGGCCGCTCGTCACCAGGCCGGCGGCGGCGCGCGCGATGGCGCGCTTGTACTTGACGCGGGTGTGCACGCGCTCGGTGATGGGCGGCTCGCTGTGCACCGGCACCGCGCCGCCATGCACGCGGCGCAATTCGCCCATCGCCTCCAGCTCCAGCAGATCGCGCCGGACGGTCTCCCGCGATACCCCCAGTTCGCCGACGATACGGTCGGTCGATACCTGCTGCAGGGAAGACAGCAGGGCGCGGATTCTCTGATACCGCTCTTCTTGCCACATATCGGATGCTTCCTAATCTATTTGCGGCGTCGCGCCGGCAGCGCGATCAACGCGCGCATCGCCAGCAGCGAACCGCCCACGACCAGCATGATAAGCGTCGAATAGGCCGCGGCCTGCGAGACGAACCCGGCTTCGTCCAGCCGCAGTACGGAAACCGGCGCGACGCTGACCGACGGCGTGACCAGGAAGATCACCGCCGACAGCGTCACCATGGAGCGCATGAAGAGGAAAAAGAACACGCCCAGCACCGTTGGGGCGATCTGCGGCAGCACCGCGTCGCGTAGCACCTGCACAGTGCCGCCGCCCAGGCAGCTCACCGCCTCCTCCAGCGCCTGCGGCACGGCGCGCATGCCGGTCATCATCGTCAGGAAGCCCTGCGTGTGATAGTGGTAGAAGTTGCATAGCGCGATCAGCGCGGCGCTGCCATACAGCGCGTAGAGCGGATTGGCGGGCGAATTGAAGGCGAAGATGTACGACAGCCCCAGCACCAGCCCCGGCACGCCCACGGGCAGCACCGACACCAGGTACACCAGCTTGGCCCAGGCGCGCGGGATGCGGCACACGCCGAAGGTCAGGAAGAACAGCAGCAGCACCCCGCCGGCCGCGGCCGCCAGCGACAGGTACAGCGAGGTCCACAACGGCGCATAACCGCCGCTGACGGTGATGTCGTAGTGCTTCAAGGTCCACTCCATGCGGTAGGGCCACAGCCGCATGAAGCTGGCGAACACCACCGTGCCCACCGTCACCACGATGGCGCTGGCGCACAGCAATACGCCGGCCGTGAACGCCAGGTCGCGGCCGCGCGCCGGTTGCGGCGTGACGCGCAACCCGCTGGGCGAGGCGGCGCCGAACTGGCGCTGCGACGCCACTCGTTCGATCTGCACCGAGATCAGCGACGGCAGCAGCAGCAGGATGCCGACCACCGAGCCCATGCCGAAATTCATCTGCCCCGACACCTGGCTGTAGATCTCGGTGGCCAGCACACGATAGTTGCCGCCGATCACCGCGGCGTTGCCGAAGTCGGTGATGGTGATGACGAACACGACGAACGCCGCGCTCAGCAGCCCGAATTTGCAGTTGGGCAGCGTGATGTCGAAGAACTGCCGCGCGCTCGACGCGCCCATCACCTCGGCCGCGTCGTAATAGCGCGCATCGGTGTTGCGCAGCGCCGCCTGCAGGATCAGCACGGCCTGGGGCAGGGCGTAGAACACGTTCGAGATCAGCAGGCCCCAGAACCCGTAGATATCGAATTCCCAGCCCGTCCAGCGATGCACCAGGCCGTTGCGTCCAAGGATGAAGATCAGCCCCAGCCCCTGTACCAGCGACGGCGCCAGCAGCGGCAGCACCAGCGCCAGCTTCACCAGCGCCTTGCCGCGCATGCGGCTGCGGTCCAGCCCGAAAGCGATGGCAAAGCCCAGCAGCAGGCTGACGGCGGTGGTGGCCGCGCTCATCGTCAGGCTGTTGGCTGTGGCGGTCAGGATGCCGCGGGTGGCGAACACCTCGGCGTAATTGCCCAGGCCGATAGCGCCGTCCTTTTCCACCAGGCTGCGCCAGCCCACCGTGGCCAATGGATACAGGAAGAACAATGCCAGCCCGGCCATCGGGATGCCAACGCAGGTCCAGAGCAACACCCGGTCCAGCGACACGGACGCGCGGCCGGCGCGGGACGACGCGGCGGCGCCGATACGAACCGTATTCATGCTCGGACTCCCGCGCGTGCCGGCGTGGCGGACGCTTTCATACGCGAACCCAGGCGCATTGCTCCGGCGCCATGTCCAGCCGCACGGCCGCGCCCTGCGACAAGCCCGCCGCGCCCTGCTGTTCGACCAGCAACTCGCGGCCTCGCCAGTCCACCCGCACGCGCGTCAGGTTGCCCATGAAGGTCATTTCGCGCACCCGGCCCGGCCCGCGCTCGTCGGCGGCGATGCGCAGGCTTTCCGGCCGCAGGCAGGCCTCGAAACGCTCGCTGGCGCCATCGGGCCGGGTCGCCAGCAACGCCGGCATGGCCTCGCGCACCCAGTCGGTCGGCAGCAGGTTGCTCAGGCCGACGAAGTTGGCGACGAAGCGTGTGCTCGGCCGCAGATACAGATCGGAGGGCGTTCCCACCTGCTCGACGCGGCCCTCATTCATGCACACGATCTTGTCGGCCAGCGTCAGCGCTTCCTCCTGGTCGTGCGTCACCATGATGGTCGGTATCCGCAGGCGGCGCTGCACGTCGTGGATCTCGGCGCGCATGTCGGTGCGCACGCGCGCATCCAGCGCCGACAGGGGTTCGTCCAGCAGGATCAGCGCGGGGTCCACCGCCAGCGCGCGCGCCAACGCCACGCGCTGTTGCTGGCCGCCGGACAACTGATGGGGATAACGCTGTGCATAATCCGGCAGCTTGATCAGCGCCAGCAATTCGCGCACCCGTGCGTCGATGCGCTCGCGCGTCTCGCCGCGGATGCGCAACCCGTAGCCGACGTTCTCGGCCACCGTCATGTTGGGAAAAAGTGAATATGACTGGAACACGATGCCAAAGCCGCGCTTGCGCGCCGGCAGCGCCGACAGGTCGCGTCCGCCCAGCGTGATGGTGCCGCTGTCGAACGGCAGCAACCCGGCGACGATACGCAGCAGGGTCGTCTTGCCGCAGCCGCTGGGCCCCAGCAGGCAGACGAATTCATGTTCGCCCACCGACAGGTCGATGCCTTCCAGCGCCACCGCGCCGTCGAAGGTCTTGCGGATCCCGCGCAATTCCAGGTACATGGCCGCTCCAGGCGGTGGCGTGGCGGCCGGCGGCGCCGGCCGCGCGCGCCGTCAGCGTTTGATGGTGTCCTGCCAGGTCTTGATGGTGGCGTCGCGTTCCGCCGCCGATTTCTGGAAGTCCACCGGATACAGCACGGCGGTCAGGTCCTTGGGCAAGCCCGCGGCTTCGGCCGCCTTGTTGGGGGCGGCGCCGGGAATCGTCACCAGTTCCTTGTACTTGCTGTACAGCCCGCCGGCCTGCGCCGACAGCGTCCAGTCGAGGAAGCGCTTGGCGTCCGCGGGATTCTTCGCCGTCTTCATCAGGCCCGAGGCCTCGAGTTCATAGCCCACCCATTTCGACGGGATCACCATCTTCACCGGAAAGCCTTCCTCGATCGATTGCATCGCCGGGAACGCGAACGACACGCCGATCGCATACTCGCCGGCGCGCGCCATCTTGCAGGGGCGCGATCCCGACGGCGTGTACTGCGCCACGTTCTTGTCCAGGTCCTTGAGCAGCGCCCAGCCTTTCTCGGCGCCCAGGCCCTGCAGCAGCGCCACGATCTGCAGATAACCGGTGCCGGATGCGGCCGGACTGGGGATGACGATCTCGCCCTTGTAGACCGGCTTGGTCAGGTCTTCCCACGAGGTCGGCATCGGCAGGTTCCTGGACTTGAGCCGGTCGGTGTTGACACAGAACGCGGCCACGTAGCCGGTGGCGGCGAACCATTTGTTGTCGGCGGCCTTGTATTGCGCGGGCAGCGCGTCGATGCCCTTGGCCGCATACGGTTCCAGCAGCTTCTGCAGGCGCGGATCCAGCATGTTGCTGACGGCAAATCCCCAGATCACGTCCTGCTGCGGATTGCCGGCCTCGGCGATCAGGCGCGCACCCAGGTCGCCGGTGGACAGCCGCAGCACGTTCACCTTCACGTCCGGCAGCGCGGCATTGGCCGCCTTCAGGTAGGCGGCGATCTCGTCTTCCTCCAGCGCGGTGTAGACGGTGATGGCGCCAGCGTGGACGGCCTGGGTCAAACCTAGGGAAATTACTGCAACCACGAGACCAAGCTTCTTCTTACATTGCATGATGGGACTCCGGAAAGGAATACACGGCAACGGCGATAAGCTGCTTTTCTGCGAACGGCGACCTGCGGGGCGGGGCGGTAGGGTTGCGCGAGGAAACGTTGCGTTTCCCGGGTTGCGTTTTTAGGTATATTTGCAAATTTGTGGCAACGTGTCTAGACTGGAAAAACCCGAATCGCATGGGTCTTTCCGCGCCGCGTTACGCCTCGGAGCTCGTCATGCAAACTTCGCCGCTGCCCACCGCGCAGCAATTGGCCGCGTTTTCCTCGTTCGCCCAGACGCTGGCGGACCAGGTCCGGCCCTTGTCGCGCCAGTGGTTCCGCCACCCCCTGATGGTCGAAACCAAAGCGGATGAAAGTCCCGTCACCCGTGCCGACCGCGAGGTCGAGCAGGCGCTGCGCGAAGCCATCGCCCGCCAGTATCCGGATCACGGCATCTTCGGCGAGGAATACGGCGCCAGCCATGCCGAGGCCGAGTGGGTGTGGTCGCTCGACCCCATCGACGGCACCCGCGCGTTCATTTCCGGCAATCCCCTGTGGGGCACGCTGCTGGGCCTGCTGCACCGCGGCCGCCCGGTGCTGGGCCTGATCGACATTCCCATGATGGCCGAACGCTGGCTGGGCGTTGCCGGTTCGCCCGCGCGCCTGAATGGCGAACCCTGCCGCGCGCGCCCCTGCACCGAACTGGGCCAGGCGATTCTCTACGCCACCTCGCCCGACATCTTCGAAGGCGCCGACCTGGACGCGTTCGAGGCGCTGGCGCGCTCGGTGCGCATGCGCCGCTATGGCGGCGATTGCTACAGCTATGGCCTGCTGGCCAGCGGCCATGTCGACCTGGTGGTCGAGGCCGGCCTGCAGCCGTATGACTACCTGGCGCTGATGCCCGTGATCGAAGGCGCGGGCGGCGTCATTACCGATTGGTCGGGGCAGCCGTTAGGCCTCGCGTCGCAGGGCCGCGTGATCGCGGCCGCCACGCCGCAACTGCATCGCGAGGCGATGCGGATGCTGGGGGCGGCCGTGACCTGAAACACCGCGCCCCGCGACCCCGCACGTCAACGCAACGCTTCAGCCACGACAAGGTGAACGAGCCATGCATGCACTAGGGGTAGCAACGGTGGAAGACGCGGAGCGGCTGGTCCAGGCCAGCACGCTTTCGCATATCAAGATCGGCCTGTCCGACGTCGATGGCGTCATGCTGGGCAAGTACGTCAGGCGCGACAAATTCCTGGCCGCGCTGCGCGGCGGGCTGGCGTTCTGCGACGTGGTGTTCGGCTGGGACCTGGACGACCAGCTCTACGACAACACCAAGTACACCGGCTGGCACACGGCCTATCCCGATGCCAAGCTGCGCATCGTGCCCAGCACCTGCCGCCGGTTGCCGCTGGAGCAGGGGCCCGGCGGCGAGGACATGCTGCTGTTCCTGGCCGAGTTCGAAGGCCCCGCCGCCGACATCTGCCCGCGCCGCCTGCTGCACCGCACGCTGGACCGCGCCGCCGGCATGGGCTTCGAAGTCTACGCCGCGCTCGAATACGAGTTCTTCATGTTCCGCGAGACGCCGCACTCGGTGCGCGCCAAGCACTACCGCGACATGGAGAACTGGACCCCCGGCAACTTCGGCTACTCGGTGCTGCGCAGCACGGTGCAGGGCGACTTCTATCGCAAGCTGCTCGACATGTGCGAGCGCATGGACATGCCGATCGAAGGCCTGCATACCGAGACCGGCCCAGGCGTGCTGGAGGCGGCCATCGCGGTCGACCAGGCCGCCGCCGCCGGCGACAAGGCCTTCCTCTTCAAGACCTTCACCAAGGCGCTGGCGCAGCAGAACGGCCTGATGGCCACCTTCATGGCGAAGTGGTCGCACGATCATCCCGGTCAGAGCGGTCACATCCACCTGTCGCTGCGCGACCGCACCAGCGGCCGCTCGGCGTTCCACGACGAGTCGCGCCCGCACGGCATGAGTGTGACGCAGGAAGCCTTCATGGCCGGCGTGCAACGCTACCTGCCCGAATTCATGGCGCTATACGCGCAGACCATCAACAGCTATTCGCGCCTGGTGCCGGGTTACTGGGCGCCGCTGGACGCGACCTGGGGCATGGAGAACCGCACCACCGCGCTGCGTCTCATTCCGGGCAGCGACAAGTCGCAGCGTGTCGAAGTGCGCATCGGCTCGGCCGACGCCAATCCGTATCTGGCGCTGTCGGCCGCGCTGGCGTCGGGCCTGCGCGGCATCGAACAGGGCCTGCAACCCGAACCGATGGTGCAGGGCAACGCCTACACGCAGCAGTTTCCCGAGCACCTGCGCCTGCCCACGACGTTGTGGGAAGCGGCGCAGCGCCTGCGCCAGTCCGAAGCCGCGCGCGAGCTGTTCGGCGATGCCTTCGTCGAGCATTACGCCGCCACGCGCGAATGGGAAGAACGCCAGTTCCGCCGTCACGTCACCGATTGGGAACTGGCTCGTTATTTCGAGATCATCTGAACGCCGCCGCTTCATCTTTTCACCACGCATGCACAGGGTCGCCATGACGCAGGAACTCATCACCATCAGTCCCATCGACGGCCGCGAAGTCGTGCGCCGTCCCTACGCCAGCGAGGCGCAGGTCGCGCAGGCGCTGGCCGACGCGCAGGCCGCGCAGGGCGCCTGGCACGCGCTCGGCATCGAGCAGCGCGGCCGCATCCTGTCCGATGCGGTGACGCGCTTCGTCGCCGGCAAGGCCGAGATCGCGCGCGCCATCACGATCCAGATGGGCCGTCCGCTGCGCTACACGCCGGGTGAGGTCGATGGCTTCGAGGCCCGCGCGCGCCACATGATCGGCATCGCCGCCGAAGCGCTGGCGCCGATCCAGGTGCCCGAGATCGCCGGCTTCACGCGCTTCATCAGCCGCGAGCCGATCGGCGTGGCGTTGACGATCGCGCCGTGGAACTATCCGCTGCTGACGGCCGTGAACAGCATCGTGCCGGCGCTGATGGCCGGCAACACCGTCATCCTCAAGCACTCCGACCAGACCCCGCTGTGCGCCGAACTCATCGGCCGCGCCTTCAGCGAAGCGGGCGTGCCGCATGGCGTGTTCCAGTACCTGCACGCGAACCACGACATCGCGCAACGCCTGATCCGCGCGCCCGAGATCGGCTATGTCTCCTTCACCGGTTCGGTGCGCGGCGGCCAGAGCGTGGAGCAGGCCGCCGCCGGCCGCTTCATCGGCGTGGGCCTGGAGCTGGGCGGCAACGACCCCGCGTATGTGCGCGCAGACGCCAACCTGGCGCACGCGGTCGAGACGCTGGTGGACGGCGCCTTCTTCAATTCCGGCCAATCGTGCTGCGGCATCCAGCGCATCTACGTGGCGCGCGACCGCTACCAGGATTTCATCGATCGCGCCGCGGCGCTGACCCAGGAGTACGTGCTGGGCGATCCCTTGCAGCCGGACACCACGCTCGGTCCGGTGGTGCGCACGCGCGCCGCCGACGAGGTGCGCGAGGTGATCGCCGAAGCCGAAGCGCGCGGCGCCCGCAATCTGGTCGATGCCGCGCGTTTCGACGCCGCGCGCGCCGGCACGCCTTATGTGGCGCCGACGCTGCTGACGCAGGTGGATCACCGCATGCGCGTCATGAACGATGAATGCTTCGGCCCCGTGGTCGGCGTGATGCCGGTCGACAGCGACGAAGAGGCCGTCGCCTTGATGAACGACAGCCCCTATGGCCTGACCGCCGCCATCTTCACGCAGGATGAAGAGGCCGCATTGCATCTCGGCCGCCAGTTGCGCACGGGCACCGTCTTCATGAACCGCTGCGACTACCTCGATCCCGCGCTGGCGTGGACCGGCGTCAAACACACCGGCCGCGGCGTTTCATTGTCGCGCGTCGGCTACGAACAGCTCACCCAAGCCAAATCCTTCCATCTGCGCCGCAACGCCTGAGCGCGCGACCAGGAGCCGACATGACCGTCCCCAGCGTCAACTGGAACTATCCCACCGCCATCAAGGCCGGCCCCGGCCGCATCAAGGAGTTGCCCGACTGGTGCCGCGAACTCGGCATGGCGCGCCCCTTGTTGGTCACCGATCCCGGCCTGGCCGCGCTGCCCATGATCGCCGACGCGGTGCGCGGCTGCCGCCAGGCCGGACTCGAATGTGGCCTGTTCCACGAAGTGAAGGGCAACCCCACCGGCAGGAACGTGGACGATGGCGTGGCGCGCTATCGCGAAGGCCGCCACGACGGCGTGATCGCGTTCGGCGGCGGCTCGGCGCTGGACGCGGCCAAGGCCATCGCGCTGATGGCCGGACAGAAACGCCCGCTGTGGGATTTCGAAGACGTGGGCGACAACTACCTGCGCGTGAACGTGGCCGGCATGGCGCCAGTCGTCGCGGTGCCGACCACCGCGGGCACGGGCTCGGAAGTGGGGCGCGCCTCGGTCATCACCGACGAGGCGGCGCAGGTCAAGCGCATCATCTTCCACGCGCGCATGCTGCCCGCGATCGTCATCCTCGATCCCGAGCTCACCGTCGGCCTGCCGCCGCGCATCACCGCCGCGACCGGCATGGACGCGCTGTCGCACAACCTCGAAGCCTACTGTTCGCCGTTCTTCCATCCGATGGCCGCCGGCATCGCGCTGGAAGGCATGCGAATGATCAAGGAATACCTGCCGCAGGCCGTGGCCGATGGCGCCGACCTGCAGGCGCGCCAGCAGATGCTGGTGGCCTCCAGCATGGGCGCCACCGCATTCCAGCGCGGGCTCGGCGCGATGCACGCGCTGGCGCATCCGCTGGGGGCGTTGTACGACGCCCACCACGGCATGCTCAACGCCATCCTCATGCCCTACGTGCTCAAGGCCAACCAGCACGCGGTCGCGCCGCGGCTGCAGGCGCTGGCGCGCTATCTGGCGCTGCCGGACGACAGTCCCGGCGCCGTGCTCGACTGGGTCCTGGCGTTGCGCGAGACCGTCGGCATCCCGCACACCCTGGCCGACATCGGCATCGACGACGCGCAAGCCGAGCGGGTAGGGCGCATGGCCAGCGAGGATCCGTCCGGCGGCACCAACCCCGTCGTCTATACGTCAGACCAGTACGCCGAACTTTTTCGTGCAGCCGTTCGCGGAATCTTGTAAGCTTCGCCCCCTCTGCGCGGAAACGCGGCAGGCAGAACGAAAGTTTTGAATATTTTTCGTCCCAGGCGTTTGACAGCGGATTTGAAAGTGTTCATAATCTCAAGTTCTCCGCTGGAGGGGTGCCCGAGTGGTTAAAGGGGGCAGACTGTAAATCTGTTGGCCTTGCGCCTACGTTGGTTCGAATCCAACCTCCTCCACCAGAGACCCAAACCTGAATCCAGGCGATGTTTGCCTGGATTTTAAAATGTAGGCCTAGGGAACTGGGCGGCCTTCGCAACGAAGGTGGCTGGTTCTCCAAGGCCTTAGTTTTGAAAGTCTGGGATAGATAGTGAGGTGGTGAAAGGACAGCCGCGGGTGTAGCTCAATGGTAGAGCAGAAGCCTTCCAAGCTTACGACGAGGGTTCGATTCCCTTCACCCGCTCCAAGCAGTACACATGCCCATGTGGCTCAGTGGTAGAGCACTCCCTTGGTAAGGGAGAGGTCGCGCGTTCGATCCGCGCCATGGGCACCACAAATTCCAAAGTCTTATCTTCAGTCAGCAGCTTCAGTCAAAAGCGCAATCCAGGTCAGGAGTCAGCCATGGCAAAAGGCAAGTTTGAACGTACCAAGCCGCACGTGAACGTGGGTACGATTGGTCACGTTGACCACGGCAAAACGACGTTGACGGCGGCCATCACGACCGTTCTGTCGACCAAGTTCGGCGGCGAAGCCAAGGGCTACGACCAGATCGACGCGGCACCTGAAGAAAAGGCTCGCGGCATCACGATCAACACGGCCCACGTCGAGTACGAAACGGAAACGCGTCACTACGCGCACGTTGACTGCCCGGGCCACGCTGACTACGTCAAGAACATGATCACGGGCGCCGCCCAGATGGACGGCGCGATCCTGGTCGTGTCGGCCGCTGACGGCCCGATGCCGCAAACGCGCGAACACATCCTGCTGAGCCGCCAGGTTGGCGTGCCGTACATCATCGTCTTCCTGAACAAGGCCGACATGGTTGACGACGCCGAGCTGCTCGAGCTGGTGGAAATGGAAGTTCGCGAACTGCTGAGCAAGTACGACTTCCCGGGCGACGACACCCCGATCGTGAAGGGTTCGGCCAAGCTGGCGCTGGAAGGCGACAAGGGCGAACTGGGCGAGCAAGCGATTCTGTCGCTGGCCCAAGCCCTGGACACCTACATCCCGACGCCCGAGCGTGCCGTTGACGGCGCGTTCCTGATGCCGGTCGAAGACGTGTTCTCGATCTCGGGTCGCGGCACCGTGGTGACCGGCCGTATCGAGCGCGGCGTGATCAAGGTTGGCGAAGAAATCGAAATCGTCGGTATCACCCCGACGGTCAAGACGACCTGCACCGGCGTGGAAATGTTCCGCAAGCTGCTGGACCAAGGTCAAGCCGGCGACAACGTGGGCATCCTGCTGCGCGGCACCAAGCGTGAAGACGTCCAGCGCGGCCAGGTTCTGGCCAAGCCGGGCTCGATCACCCCGCACACGGACTTCACCTCCGAGGTGTACATCCTGTCCAAGGAAGAAGGCGGCCGCCACACCCCGTTCTTCAACGGCTACCGTCCCCAGTTCTACTTCCGCACGACGGACGTGACCGGCACGATCGACCTGCCGGCCGACAAGGAAATGGTCCTGCCGGGCGACAACGTGACGATGACCGTCAAGCTGCTGGCCCCGATCGCCATGGAAGAAGGCCTGCGTTTCGCCATCCGTGAAGGCGGTCGTACCGTCGGCGCCGGCGTCGTCGCCAAGATCCTGAAGTAAGCAATACCCGGATGGGTAGAGTGGGCTCTCAAGCCCCTCTATCCATCTTTGCTGTAAAAGTAGTATGATGTATGGTTCCGCAAGCCGCTACACATGGTAGTGGCTTGATAGATGAAGCGGAACGATGAAAGTGCAGTGCACGTGAGTGCGAATGTGAGTGTTTTAGGGGCATAGCTCAATTGGCAGAGCGTCGGTCTCCAAAACCGAAGGTTGTAGGTTCGATTCCTACTGCCCCTGCCACCGCCAGGATAAACCCGCGGGAGATCATCGCGAGTTACGCATTCACGGCGGCTCGCGTCGCAATATGTCTAATACCAGCGTAGAAACCGTAACCAGTACCGCCGACCGGGTCAAGCTCGGGCTGGCGGTTCTTGTCGTTATTGCTGGCATCGTCGGGTTTTCCGTGCTCAGCGCACAACCGATGCCTGCTCGTATCGGCGTCTTTGTCGGCGGCCTCGTGATCGCGGCCGTGATCGCCTGGTTCAGCGAGCCGGGGCGTCGCACGCTGAGCTTTGCCAGCGAGTCCTACAACGAAGTCAAGCGTGTCTCGTGGCCCACCCGCAAGGAAACGACCCAGATGACGGGCATCGTTTTCGCGTTCGTGGCGGTCATGGGCATTTTCATGTGGGTGCTCGACAAGGGCATCGAATGGATTCTCTACGGCCTGTTGTTGGGCTGGAAATAAGGACGGCGAATGAGTAAGCGTTGGTATGTCGTCCATGTGTACTCCGGCATGGAAAAAAGCGTACACAAGGCCCTGAACGAGCGCATCGAGCGCGCGGGCCTGCAAACGTCTTTTGGCCGCATTCTTGTGCCCTCCGAGGAAGTCGTCGAGGTCAAGGGTGGCCAGAAGTCGATCACCGAGCGCCGCATTTTCCCCGGTTACGTCCTGGTTGAAATGGACCTGACCGACGAAACGTGGCACCTGGTCAAGAACACCAACCGCGTCACCGGCTTTTTGGGTGGCTCGGGCAATCGTCCGACCCCGATTTCCGAAAAGGAAGTCGAAAAGATCCTCTCCCAGATGGAAGAGGGCGTCGAGAAACCCCGCCCCAAGATCCTGTTCGAAGTGGGCGAGATGGTTCGGGTCAAGGAAGGTCCGTTTGCGGACTTCAACGGCAACGTCGAAGAAGTCAACTACGAAAAGAGCAAGGTTCGCGTGTCTGTCACGATCTTCGGTCGTGCCACCCCCGTCGAACTGGATTTCAGCCAGGTCGAAAAGACCTGATTTCAACCCCCGGGGAGCCCTGGCCGCGCGCTAGGGCGATATAACCCGCAAGGAGCAAAGCATGGCGAAGAAGATCGTCGGCTTTATCAAGCTGCAAGTGCCGGCTGGTAAGGCTAACCCCTCCCCCCCGATTGGCCCGGCCCTGGGTCAGCGTGGCCTGAACATCATGGAATTCTGCAAGGCGTTCAACGCCAAGACCCAAGGCATGGAGCCTGGTCTGCCGATTCCGGTGGTGATCACCGCTTTCGCCGACAAGAGCTTCACCTTCATCATGAAGACCCCGCCCGCGACGGTCCTCATCAAGAAGGCCGCCGGCGTGCAGAAGGGTTCGTCCAAGCCGCATACCGACAAGGTCGGCACGCTGACCCGCGCGCAAGCTGAAGAAATCGCCAAGGCCAAGGGCCCCGATCTGACCGCCGCTGATCTGGACGCCGCCGTCCGCACGATCGCTGGCAGCGCCCGCAGCATGGGCATCACGGTTGAGGGGATCTAATCATGGCAAAACTGAGCAAGCGCGCCGCCGCCATTGCGCAAAAGATCGACCGCACCAAGCTGTACCCGGTCGCCGAAGCCCTGACCCTGGTCAAGGAAACCGCTGTCGCCAAGTTCAACGAATCGATTGACGTGGCCGTGCAGCTGGGCATCGACCCGAAGAAGTCGGACCAACTGGTCCGCGGCTCGGTCGTGCTGCCCGCCGGTACCGGCAAGTCGGTCCGCGTCGCCGTGTTCGCCCAAGGCGACAAGGCTGAGGCCGCCAAGGCCGCTGGCGCCGACATCGTCGGCCTGGACGACCTGGCCGACCAGATCAAGGCCGGTCAAATGGACTTCGACGTGGTCATCGCCTCGCCCGACACGATGCGTGTCGTCGGCGCCCTGGGTCAGATCCTGGGCCCGCGTGGCCTGATGCCGAACCCGAAGGTCGGCACCGTGACCCCCGACGTCGCCACCGCCGTCAAGAACGCCAAGGCCGGTCAGGTTCAGTACCGCACCGACAAGGCCGGCATCATCCACGCCACGATCGGCCGCGCGTCGTTCGGCGTGGAACAGCTGCAAACCAACCTGGCCGCGCTGGTCGACGCCCTGCAAAAGGCTCGTCCCGCCGCTGCCAAGGGCATCTACCTGCGCAAGCTGGCCGTTTCGTCCACGATGGGCGGCGGTGCGCGCGTGGAAATTGCCTCGCTGTCGGCTACCAACTAAGCCAACAGTTGTAAACGTACTTTGGGCCGCATCCGGATTCCTCCGGATGCTGCTGTCAAAGACCGCTGGAGCAGGTCAGCGCGAAGGTTCTCCTTCCGCTGGAAGCAGTACCCTCGCTGCCCCGCTTAATCCCGAAGCTCGCAAAGTTCGGATCCAGCGTAGACGGCGTCCCCAGGAAGATTTCTTTACCCGAAGAACTCGACCAGGCGCCGCATTCGGTTGACGCGCAAGGCTCCGGCCCCAGGCGTCTTTTGATGGAGTGTTCAAACCGTGAGTCTCAATCGTCAAGAGAAAGCGGTGGTAATCGAGGAAGTCTCGGCCGAAGTGGCCAAGGCGCAATCGATTGTTATCGCCGAGTACCGTGGTCTGGACGTCGCCTCTGTCACCGTACTGCGCAAAACTGCGCGTGAATCGGGCGTGTATCTGCGTGTTCTGAAGAACTCGCTGGCCCGTCGTGCTGTTGCCGGCACGGCTTTCGAGCCGTTGGCCGAGCAACTGACCGGTCCGCTGATCTATGGCATCAGCGCTGATCCGGTTACGGCGGCCAAGGTCCTCGCAGGTTTCGCGAAAAGCAACGACAAGCTGGTCATCAAGGCGGGCGCTCTGCCCAACAGCCTGCTGAACCAAGAAGGCGTGAAGGCTCTGGCCACCATGCCCTCGCGCGAAGAGTTGCTGTCGAAACTGCTGGGCACCATGCAAGCCCCCATCGCGCAATTCGTGCGTACGCTCAACGAAGTTCCGACCAAGTTCGCCCGTGGCCTCGCCGCCGTGCGCGACCAGAAGGCCGCGGCTTAATCCCCGCCCTTCACGGAAATTCGCTGAACGACCGAGCGACACCCAAACCCTGGCATTACCCAATATTTGGAGTTCTTAAAAATGGCACTTAACAAAGCTGAAATCCTTGACGCCATCGCTGGCATGACCGTGCTCGAACTGTCCGAGCTGATCAAGGAAATGGAAGAGAAGTTCGGCGTGTCGGCTGCTGCCGCCGCTGTGGCCGTGGCCGCTCCGGCCGCCGGTGGCGCTGCCGCCGCTGCTGAAGAGCAGACCGAGTTCACCGTTGTCCTGGCTGAAGCCGGCGCCAACAAGGTTTCCGTCATCAAGGCCGTGCGCGAGCTGACCGGTCTGGGCCTGAAGGAAGCCAAGGACCTGGTCGACGGCGCGCCGAAGCCCGTCAAGGAAGGCGTTGCCAAGGCTGACGCCGAAGCCGCCAAGAAGAAGCTGGAAGAAGCTGGCGCCAAGGTCGAAGTCAAGTAAGACCTGCGTCAATTTGCCCGGGGACAGCGCAATTTGCCGTCCCCGGGCTTTTGCGTTTCCAGGAAACCCCTGCTGGGGTTATGCCCTTTCCAGAGGGGTTTCCTGGAGTCGTATCACCTGGGGCCGTGGTTGACGGCCCATGCAACCTCGAGTCGGAGTGCTCATGCCTTACTCGTACACCGAAAAAAAGCGCATCCGCAAAAGCTTCGCCAAGCGTGAAGACGTTCAAAACGTTCCCTTCCTTTTGGCGACTCAGCTTCAATCCTACCTAACTTTCCTGCAGGCGGATACCGCCCCGTCCGATCGCGTAGCCGACGGTTTGCAGGCGGCGTTTTCGTCGATTTTCCCGATCGTTAGTCACAACGGTATGGCGCGCTTGGAGTTCGTGAGCTATGTGCTCGGCGAACCGGTGTTCGATGTCAAGGAATGTCAGCAACGTGGCCTGACCTATGCCTCGCCCCTGCGAGCCAAGGTCCGCCTGGTGCTGCTTGACCGCGAAGTCAGCAAGCCCACCGTCAAGGAAGTGAAGGAACAGGAAGTCTACATGGGCGAAATTCCGCTCATGACGGGCACCGGTTCGTTCGTCATCAACGGCACCGAGCGTGTCATCGTCTCGCAGCTGCACCGCTCGCCTGGCGTGTTCTTCGAACACGACCGCGGCAAGACGCACAGCTCGGGCAAGCTGCTGTTCTCGGCCCGCGTGATTCCCTACCGCGGCTCGTGGCTGGACTTCGAATTCGACCCCAAGGACATCCTGTTCTTCCGCGTCGACCGTCGCCGCAAGATGCCTGTCACGATCCTGTGCAAGGCCATCGGCATGACGCCGGAATCGATCCTGGCGAACTTCTTCGACTTCGACAACTTCGAGTTGAAGAGCGAAGGCGCCATGATGGAATTCGTGCCCGAGCGCTGGAAGGGCGAAATGGCCCGCTTCGACATCGCGGACCGCTCCGGCAAGGTCATCGTCGAAAAAGACAAGCGTATCAACGCCAAGCATCTGCGCGACCTGGCTGCCGGCGGCATCCAGCGCATCTCCGTGCCGGAAGACTTCCTGTACGGCCGCGTGCTGGCCAAGAACATCGTTGACGCCGATACCGGCGAGGTCATCGCCAACGCCAACGACGAGATCACCGAAAGCGTGCTGGGCGCCCTGCGCGCCGCCAACGTGCACGACATCCAGACGCTCTACACGAACGACCTGGATCGCGGCCCGTACATCTCGCAGACGCTGCGCACCGATGAAACCGCCGACCAGATGGCCGCGCGCGTTGCCATCTACCGCATGATGCGTCCTGGCGAACCGCCCACCGAAGAAGCGGTGGAAGCACTGTTCCAGCGCCTGTTCTACAGCGAAGAAACGTACGACCTGTCGCGCGTCGGTCGCATGAAGGTCAACAGCCGCCTGGGCCGTGGTGAGGACATCACCGGCCCGATGACGCTGACCAACGAAGACATCCTTGAAACCATCAAGGTGCTGGTCGAGCTGCGTAACGGCCGTGGCCAGATCGACGACATCGATCACCTGGGCAACCGCCGCGTGCGTTGCGTCGGCGAACTGGCCGAGAACCAGTTCCGCGCCGGCCTCGTGCGCGTCGAACGCGCCGTCAAGGAACGTCTGGGCCAGGCCGAGACCGAAAACCTGATGCCGCACGACCTGATCAACTCCAAGCCGATCTCGGCCGCCATCAAGGAGTTCTTCGGTTCGAGCCAGCTTTCGCAGTTCATGGACCAGACCAACCCGCTGTCGGAAATCACGCACAAGCGTCGTGTTTCCGCACTGGGCCCGGGCGGTCTGACCCGCGAGCGCGCCGGCTTCGAAGTCCGTGACGTGCACCCGACCCACTACGGCCGCGTCTGCCCGATCGAAACGCCGGAAGGCCCGAACATCGGCCTGATCAACTCCATGGCGCTGTACGCTCGCCTGAACGAGTACGGCTTCCTGGAAACGCCTTACCGCAAGATCGTCGACGGCCGCGTCAGCGACCAGATCGACTACCTGTCGGCCATCGAAGAAAGCCATTACGTGATCGCGCAGGCCAACGCCGCGCTCGATGACGAAGGCAAGTTCGTGGACGACCTGGTGGCTTGCCGTGAAGCCGGCGAAACCATGCTGACCGCCCCGGCCAACGTGCACTACATGGACGTGGCCCCGTCGCAGATCGTGTCGGTCGCCGCTTCGCTGATTCCGTTCCTGGAGCACGACGACGCGAACCGCGCGCTGATGGGCGCCAACATGCAACGTCAGGCCGTGCCTTGCCTGCGTCCGGAAAAGCCGGTCGTGGGCACGGGTATCGAGCGCACCGTGGCCGTTGACTCGGGCACCACCGTGCAGGCGCTGCGTGGCGGCCTGGTCGACCACGTCGACGCCGAGCGCGTGGTTATTCGCGTGAACGACGAAGAAAACGTCGCCGGCGAAGTCGGTGTCGATATCTACAACCTGATCAAGTACACGCGTTCCAACCAGAACACGAACATCAACCAGCGTCCCATCGTCAAGCGTGGCGACCGTGTCGCCAAGGGTGACGTGCTGGCCGACGGCGCATCGACGGACCTGGGCGAACTCGCCCTGGGCCAGAACATGCTGATCGCGTTCATGCCCTGGAACGGCTACAACTTCGAAGACTCGATCCTGATCTCCGAAAAGGTCGTGGCCGATGACCGCTACACCTCGGTGCACATCGAGGAACTGACGGTTGTCGCTCGCGATACCAAGCTGGGTCCGGAAGAAATCACGCGCGACATCAGCAACCTGGCCGAGACGCAACTGAACCGCCTGGACGATTCGGGCATCACGTACATCGGCGCCGAAGTCAGCGCCGACGACGTGCTGGTCGGCAAGGTCACGCCCAAGGGCGAAACCCAACTGACGCCGGAAGAAAAGCTGCTGCGCGCCATCTTCGGTGAAAAGGCGTCCGACGTTAAGGACACCTCGCTGCGCGTGCCTTCGGGCATGACCGGCACCGTCATCGACGTGCAGGTGTTCACCCGCGAAGGCATCGTGCGCGACAAGCGCGCCCAGTCCATCATCGACGATGAACTGCGCCGCTATCGCCAGGACCTGAACGACCAGTTGCGCATCGTTGAAAACGACCAGTTCGACCGTATCGAGAAGATGCTGGTCGGCAAGACCGTCAACGGCGGCCCGCGCAAGCTGGCCAAGGGCGCCACGATCACCAAGGCTTACCTGGCTGATCTGGACCGCTGGCAGTGGTTCGACATCCGCCTGGCCGACGAGCCCCACGCCGTGGTGCTGGAGCAGGCCAAGGAATCGCTCGAGCAGAAGCGTCACCAGTTCGACCTGGCCTTCGAAGAGAAGCGCAAGAAGCTGACGCAGGGCGACGAGCTGCCCCCGGGCGTGCTGAAGATGATCAAGGTCTACCTGGCCGTGAAGCGTCGTCTGCAGCCTGGCGACAAGATGGCAGGCCGTCACGGCAACAAGGGCGTGGTCTCGCGCATCACCCCGGTGGAAGACATGCCGCACATGGCTGACGGCACGCCGGCCGACATCGTTCTGAACCCGCTGGGCGTGCCCTCGCGGATGAACGTGGGCCAGGTGCTGGAAGTGCACTTGGGCTGGGCTGCCAAGGGCGTGGGTCACCGCATCGCCGACATGCTGCGCGACGAGCGCACCGCGCAGGTCAAGAACGTCCGTGCTTACCTGGACAAGGTCTACAACACGACCGGCACCGGCGCGCGCATCGACGAGCTGACCGACGAAGAAGTCATGGAAATGGCCCAGAACCTCAAGAACGGCGTGCCGTTCGCGACGCCCGTCTTCGACGGCGCGACCGAAGAGGAAATCACCAAGATGCTGGAACTGGCCTATCCGGACGACGTCGCCAAGCGCATGGCGCTGACGCCCTCGCGCACGCAGGCGTGGCTGTACGACGGCCGCACCGGCGAGAAGTTCGAGCGTCCGGTCACCGTCGGCTACATGCACTACCTGAAGCTGCACCACTTGGTCGACGACAAGATGCACGCGCGTTCGACCGGTCCGTACTCGCTCGTGACCCAGCAGCCGCTGGGCGGCAAGGCGCAGTTCGGTGGCCAGCGTTTCGGGGAAATGGAAGTGTGGGCGCTGGAAGCCTACGGCGCCGCCTACACCCTGCAGGAAATGCTGACGGTGAAGTCCGACGACATCACCGGCCGCACCAAGGTATACGAAAACATCGTCAAGGGCGATCACGTCATCGATGCCGGCATGCCGGAATCGTTCAACGTGCTGGTCAAGGAAATCCGCTCGTTGGCCCTGGACATGGATTTGGAGCGTAACTAATGAAAGCGCTACTCGACCTCTTTAAGCAAGTCTCGCAAGACGAGCAATTCGATGCCATCAAGATCGGCATCGCCTCGCCCGAGAAGATCCGTTCGTGGTCCTACGGCGAAGTTCGCAAGCCCGAGACCATCAACTACCGCACGTTCAAGCCCGAGCGTGACGGTCTGTTCTGCTCCAAGATCTTCGGCCCGATCAAGGACTACGAGTGCCTGTGCGGCAAGTACAAGCGCCTGAAGCACCGTGGCGTGATCTGCGAGAAGTGCGGCGTTGAAGTTACCGTTGCCAAGGTTCGCCGTGAACGCATGGGCCACATCGAGCTGGCCAGCCCCGTCGCGCACATCTGGTTCCTGAAGAGCCTGCCGTCGCGTCTGGGCATGGTGCTCGACATGACCCTGCGCGACATCGAACGCGTCCTGTACTTCGAAGCCTGGTGCGTGATCGAACCCGGCATGACGCCGCTCAAGCGCGGCCAGATCATGTCGGACGACGATTTCCTGGCCAAGACCGAGGAATACGGCGACGACTTCCGTGCCCTGATGGGCGCCGAGGCCGTGCGCGAACTGCTGCGCACCATCGACATCGACCGCGAAGTGGAAACGCTGCGCGGCGAACTGAAGGCCACCAGCTCGGAAGCCAAGATCAAGAAGATCTCCAAGCGCCTGAAGGTGCTGGAAGGCTTCCAGAAGTCCGGCATCAAGGCCGAGTGGATGGTCATGGAAGTGCTGCCCGTGCTGCCGCCGGACCTGCGTCCGCTGGTGCCGCTGGACGGCGGCCGCTTCGCGACCTCCGACCTGAACGACCTGTACCGCCGCGTCATCAACCGCAACAACCGTCTGAAGCGCCTGCTGGAGCTGAAGGCCCCTGAAATCATCCTGCGCAACGAAAAGCGCATGCTGCAGGAAGCCGTCGACTCGCTGCTGGACAACGGTCGCCGCGGCAAGGCCATGACCGGCGCCAACAAGCGCCAGCTCAAGTCCCTGGCCGACATGATCAAGGGCAAGAGCGGTCGTTTCCGTCAGAACCTGCTGGGCAAGCGCGTCGACTACTCGGGCCGTTCGGTTATCGTGGTGGGTCCGCAGCTCAAGCTGCACCAGTGCGGCCTGCCCAAGCTGATGGCCCTGGAACTGTTCAAGCCGTTCATCTTCAATCGCCTGGAGATGATGGGCCTGGCCACGACCATCAAGGCCGCCAAGAAGCTGGTGGAAAGCCAGGAACCGGTGGTCTGGGACATCCTGGAAGAAGTCATCCGCGAACACCCGGTCATGCTGAACCGTGCGCCCACGCTGCACCGTTTGGGCATCCAGGCGTTCGAGCCGGTCCTGATCGAAGGCAAGGCCATCCAGCTGCACCCGCTGGTCTGCGCGGCGTTCAACGCCGACTTCGACGGTGACCAGATGGCCGTCCACGTGCCGCTGTCGCTGGAAGCCCAGCTGGAAGCGCGCACGCTGATGCTGGCTTCGAACAACGTGCTGTTCCCGGCCAACGGCGAACCGTCGATCGTGCCGTCCCAGGACATCGTGCTGGGTCTGTACTACACGACGCGCGAGCGCATCAACGGCAAGGGCGAAGGCATTTTCTTCACCGACGTCGCTGAAGTGCAACGCGCCTACGACAACGGTGAAGTGGAGCTGCAAAGCCGCATCACCGTGCGCCTGAAGGAACACGAGCGTGACGAGAATGGCGAATGGCAGCCGGTGATCCGCCGCCACGAAACCACCGTCGGCCGCGCGCTGCTGTCCGAGATCCTGCCCAAGGGCCTGCCCTTCACCGTGCTGAACAAGGCGCTGAAGAAGAAGGAAATCTCGCGCCTGATCAACCAGTCGTTCCGCCGTTGCGGCCTGCGCGACACGGTGATCTTCGCCGACAAGCTGATGCAGTCGGGCTTCCGCCTGGCCACCCGCGGCGGTATCTCGATCGCCATGGGCGACATGCTGATCCCGTCGGCCAAGGAAGGCATCCTGGCCGAAGCCAGCCGTGAAGTGAAGGAAATCGACAAGCAGTACTCGTCGGGTCTGGTCACGTCCCAGGAACGCTACAACAACGTGGTGGACATCTGGGGCAAGGCCGGCGACAAGGTCGGCAAGGCGATGATGGAGCAACTGGCCACCGAACCCGTGATCAACCGTCACGGCGAGGAAGTGCGCCAGGAGTCGTTCAACTCCATCTACATGATGGCTGACTCGGGCGCCCGCGGTTCGGCCGCCCAGATCCGCCAGCTGGCCGGCATGCGCGGCCTGATGGCCAAGCCGGACGGCTCGATCATCGAGACGCCCATTACCGCGAACTTCCGTGAAGGCCTGAACGTGCTTCAGTACTTCATCTCGACTCACGGCGCGCGTAAGGGTCTGGCCGACACGGCACTGAAGACCGCGAACTCGGGTTACCTGACCCGTCGTCTGGTCGACGTGACGCAGGACCTGGTGATCACCGAGGACGATTGCGGCACCTCGCAGGGCTACAACATGAAGGCCCTGGTGGAAGGCGGTGAAGTCATCGAGCCGCTGCGCGACCGCATCCTGGGCCGCGTGGCCGCCATCGACATCGTCAACCCGGACACGCAGGAAACGGCGATCACCGCCGGCACCCTGCTGGACGAAGACATGGTCGACATGATCGACCGCATCGGCGTGGACGAAGTCAAGGTCCGCACGCCGCTGACGTGCGAAACGCGCCATGGCCTGTGCGCGCACTGCTACGGCCGTGACCTCGGCCGCGGCACGCCGGTCAACCAGGGCGAAGCGGTCGGCGTCATCGCCGCCCAGTCCATCGGTGAACCGGGCACGCAGCTGACGATGCGTACGTTCCACATCGGTGGCGCGGCGTCGCGTTCGGCCCTGGCCAGCGCGGTGGAAACCAAGTCCAGCGGCGTGGTCGGCTTTGCCAGCACCATGCGCTACGTCACCAACGCCAAGGGCGAACGCGTCGCGATTTCGCGCTCGGGCGAACTGGCGATCTTCGACGACAACGGTCGTGAACGCGAACGCCACAAGATCCCGTACGGCGCGACCGTGCTGGTGGGCGATGGCGAGGCCGTGAAGGCCGGCGCGCGCCTGGCGACGTGGGATCCGCTGACCCGTCCGATCGTGTCGGAATACGGTGGCGCCGTCCGCTTCGAGAACATCGAAGAAGGCGTGACCGTGGCCAAGCAGGTGGACGAAGTCACCGGCCTGTCGACGCTCGTCGTCATCACGCCCAAGACCCGTGGCGGCAAGATCGTCATGCGTCCGCAGATCAAGCTGGTCAACGAGAACGGCGAAGACGTCAAGATCGCTGGCACCGATCACTCGGTGAACATCTCGTTCCCGGTCGGCGCGCTGATCACGGTGCGTGACGGCCAGCAGGTTGCCGTGGGTGAAGTCCTGGCGCGTATTCCGCAGGAATCGCAAAAGACCCGCGACATTACCGGCGGTCTGCCGCGCGTGGCCGAGCTGTTCGAAGCCCGTTCGCCCAAGGATGCCGGCATGCTCGCCGACGTCACCGGCACGGTCTCGTTCGGCAAGGACACCAAGGGCAAGCAGCGCCTGGTCATCACCGACCTGGAAGGCGTCAGCCACGAGTTCCTGATTCCGAAGGAAAAGCAGGTGCTGGTGCACGACGGCCAGGTGGTGAACAAGGGCGAAATGATCGTGGACGGCCCGGCCGATCCCCACGACATCCTGCGCCTGCAGGGCATCGAGAAGCTGGCGACCTACATCGTCGACGAAGTGCAGGACGTGTACCGTCTGCAGGGCGTGAAGATCAACGACAAGCACATCGAAGTGATTGTTCGTCAGATGCTGCGCCGTGTGAACATCGTCGATGCGGGCGATACCGAGTTCATCCCGGGCGAGCAGGTCGAGCGCTCCGAGCTGTTGAACGAGAACGACCGCGTCAACGCTGAAGACAAGCGTCCGGCCACGTACGAAAACGTGCTGCTGGGTATCACCAAGGCCTCGCTGTCGACCGACTCGTTCATCTCGGCCGCCTCGTTCCAGGAAACCACGCGTGTCCTGACCGAAGCCGCCATCATGGGCAAGCGCGACGACCTGCGTGGCCTGAAGGAAAACGTCATCGTCGGCCGCCTGATCCCGGCCGGTACCGGCCTGGCGTACCACCATGCCCGCAAGGACAAGGAAGCCCTGGAGGCCGCGGAACGCGAAGCCGCCCGCCAGCTGGCCAACCCGTTCGAAGACTCGCCGGTCACGGTGGGCTTGGACGCCGATGCCCCGTCGTCCGACCTGGGCAGCGAGGACGCCGCCGAATAAGGGCGACGTCCGGTGCACCCCCCGCGCAGGCCCGGCGGGGGAGGCCAGAAGCAAAAAGGCCGCTGATGCGAATCAGCGGCCTTTTTTTGTCTGCGCGGCGGGGCGCTGACGCTACCTGGCGGCCTGGTTCTTGGCGCGCTGGAATACCGGGCCCCAGACCGGATGGCCGGCTTCGTTCGGCGCCAGTTCGAAGGCGGGATCCAGTTGCAGGATGCGGCTGAAGCTGTCTTCGCAAAGTTGCGGATACTTGCTGACGCAGTAGCTGAACGCCTGCAGCTTGTAGGCCTCGATGCGCACGGCCTTGCTGGAGCCGGCCAGCTCGTCGGACCTGGCTACCCGGCGGATGACCTCGCCGTAGTGCCCGGCGCTATATTGGTCACGAACCTGTTGCAACTGTTCCAGCGCCTCGGGCGTGGGCGGATGGTCGGGCTGGGCGACCGGAAGGCCGGAACAGCCGGCCAGGGCGAACGATAATCCGAGCAAACTGCCGAGCAGGCGAATTTTCATGGGCTTTCATCTAGGTGGGGGAATTTGACGATACGCTATCGTGCCACAGCCTGATGCGCTCCGACATTTTCGGCAATGTCCTGGCGTAACGGATTGGATAATATTCCGCCTATCTGCCCTTAACCCGTTTTCGCGCCCCCTTGCGCAGTATGTTGAACATGTCCTCACCCGCCGGCCTGCACACGCCGCGCAGCCCTTTTTCAGGTGCCGCGCCGCTCGCGTTGCGCCCCTTGAGCGCCATCGCCGCCAGTGCGGCGGGCGGAGTGCCGGAAACCCGCATCAAGCGGTTGTTGTCGGATCTGCTGCCTTCGCTGATGGGCCTGCATGCGCAAGGCGAAATATGCGGCGACATCTCGCTGGATACGGTGGGCATGGACGAAGGCGCGCGTGCGCACCTGTTGCCGGAGCTGTCGGTGCCCCGCTCGCGCCGCTCGGGGCTGACGCCCGTGCCGGGCTTTGCCCCGTTCGAGCTGTACACGGATTCGGCCGAATGGCCGCGCGGCCCGTGGACAGACGTCTACGCGCTCTGTGCGGTGATGCACGCACTGGTGATCGGGCTGCGCCCGCCGCCGGCGCCGGAGCGCCGCGCCACGGACAGTTACGAGCCCCTGGCATCGCTGGGCCTGACGAAATACAGCCCGGCGTTCCTGAACGCGATCGATCGTGGCCTGGCCATGCTGCCGGCCGACCGACCGCAGACCCTGGGGGAGCTGGCCGCCCTGCTGGACATCGCGGTCTACGTGGACGAGTCGCCCGCCGCGCCGGAAACGGCCGCGGCCGAGGTGGTGGCCGTGCCGGCCGCGCCTGCGGCAGTGGCCGCCAAGCCGCGCGGCGGCGGCCGGCCGCTGCTGTTTCTGCTGTTGTTGGTGGCGCTGATCGGGGCCGGCGCCTACGCCTGGATCCGCTCGGGGCTCGGCACCGGCAATGCCCTCATTACCCGTTCCGAAGTGGTGCAGCCGAATCCGCCGGCGGCGCCTGTTGCGCCACCCGCAGCCAGCCCCGCGGCTCCCGCCGCCGAACCGACGCCGCCACAGTCGGCTGCGCCCGCGCCGCAGGCCGTCCTGCCCGATACGCCCGCGCCGGACGCGGGCGGCCCGGCGGCGACGCCGCCCGCCGTCCCTCCGGCCGGACTTGGGGCGGCCGCGCCCTCCGCGCCGCCCGCCGCGTCGGAGCCGGACGCCAATGCCGCGCCACGCGTGCAGGAACCCGCCGCGTCGGCCGCGGCGCCGCAGGACGACGCGCCCAAACCCAAGCCCGTGCCCGTGCTGGTGCGCCTGGACATCCGGCCGTGGGGAGAAGTGTGGATCAATGGCGTGGCGCGCGGCATCAGTCCGCCGGTCAAGGAATTGCGGCTGATTCCCGGCAAATACCAAGTATTGCTTCGCAACGCCGACCTGCCGCCCTATCGGGCGACTCTGGAAGTCAAGCCGGGCAAGCCGGCCGTCATTTCGCACACCTTCCAGTGATGTGAACGCCGCCAGGTCCTAATGGGTCGTGGTGTCCTCGGGCGCCACCGGCAGGCACAGCGTAAACACCGAGCCGACGCCCGCCTGGCTGTTCACCTCGACCTCGCCGCCGTGGCGTTGCGCCACGGTGCGCACGAAGGCCAATCCCAATCCGGCGCCGCCTACGTCCCCGCGGGTGGCGACCCCGACGCGCGCGAACGGTTCGAACAGCCGCGCCAGATCCTGCGCCGCGATGCCTTGCCCCTGGTCGCGGATGTGCACGCGCCAGTAGCCGGCTGCCTGGTCGATGTCGCAGGTGATGCGGGTGTCGGGTGGGCTGTACTTGATGGCGTTGTCGATCAGGTTGCTCAAGGCCCGCACCAGCAGCGTCTGGTCGCCGAGTACGTAGGCGACCGGCAGCGAGGGCGCGACCGCCAGCGTGATGCCGCGCTTGTGCGCGGCCGCCCAGAATTCATCGACGCCGTCCTGCAGCAGGCTGCCCAGGTCGAGCTCGACCGCGTTGATGGCCATCGATTCGGCCCGCGTCAGGTGCACGAAGTCGTCGACCAGGTGCAGCGTGCGATTGGCCAGCGCGGCGATGCGGGTGAGGGTCTCGTCGCGGCCGTCCTGAGGCACGCCATCCTGCTTCATTTCCACCAGCGCCAGGATCGAGCTTTGCGGCGCGCGCATGTCGTGCGAGATGAAGCGCAGCGTTTCTTCGCGCTGCCGTTCGGCCTGGCGTATGCCGGAGATGTCGGTCAGGGTGGCGACAGTGCCGGCGAAGTTGCCCTCGGCCGTATGGATCGGCGCGCATTTCAGAATCAGGTCGCGGCCGGCGTGGTCGCGCACTTCCAGGTCGGCGCTCCAGGGCGATTGCTCGGCCGTGTGTCCCTGGCCGCTCAATACCTGCGCCACGCGTTGTCGCGTGGCGTCGTCGCCGATGGTCTTTTCCAGCAGGTGGATGGCCGGATGGCCGACCCGCGGCGGCCGCATGCCCAGCCGCTGGAAGTACATCACGGCGGCCTGGTTGCGAAATTGCATGCGGCCGTCCTGGTCGAACACCAGCGTTGCGTCGGGCATGCCATCCAGCCCGTCGGCCAGGAAGCGCCGCAGGTTGCGCACCCGCGCCAGCGCGCGCCGCAGTTCGCCGACGCGGCTTTCCAGCGAGGCGCTGGGGCCGCCCGATTGCGCCCGGGCTTCGTTCAGCACGGGCGGGTATTCGCGCTGCAGGCGGCGCAATTCGTTGTCCATGTAGCGCAGCGCGGCCTCCTGGCTGCGCCAGCTCCACAGGGGATAACACAGCGCCACGCCCACCAGCGCGGCGGTCGGCGCGAACCATTGATAACTGTGCCCCAGCAGCAGCAGGCTGGCCAGCAGCACCAGCGCCAGCAGCCCGATGTTGACGAGCAGCGCGAGGTTGGGCGACAGGCGCCACAGCGCCAGGCAGGCCAGCAGCACCGGCAGGGCCGAGAACAGGGCATTGAGCCAGGGCACGGGCGGCCGGAAGGCGATGTCGTCGTTGGCCGCCTGCAGCAGGTTGGCGATGATCTCCACGCCCGGCATGCCGCTCACCTCGTGCGAGACCGGGGTGGTGTAGGCGTCGCCCAGGCCCGTGGCCCAGGCGCCCACCAGCACATACTTGCCGCGCAACTGCTCGGGCGGCACGTCGCCGCGCAGGACCGACAGGTAGGACACCGCACGGGTGTGCGCCGCGGGGCCGGCGTAGGGGATCAGGATGCCGCCGTCCTTGCCCGCGCGGCGCAGCAGTCGGTCGGCCATCGCCGCCTGGCCGCCCACGTCCAGCATGCTCAACGCGAAATGCTGCCAGCGCTCGCCAGCGAAACGCGCCGTCAGTACCGCCGACCGCAGCACGCCGTCGGCATCGAGGTTGGCGTTGATGAAGCCGCTGCCCGCCGCGGCTTGCGCCAGGATCGGGATGGGCGTGCTGATGGAGGAGGGGTAGGCCAGGCGGTCCAACACCACCGGCAACACGGTGCGGCCGTTGCGGCGCAAGCTGTCGGCGAGGATCGCGTCGTCACCGGGATGAGTGGTGTCGGGCTCGGCGAAGATCAGGTCCAGGCCGACCGCGCGCGCGCCCTGCAGGCGGTCCAGCAACGCCGCGTGCACTGCTCGGCGCCAGGGCCAGCGGCCGAGCGCATCGATACTGGTATCGTCGATCGCCACGATCACGATGTCGGGCGACATGTCGCGCCCTGTCAGCGCGACGGCGCGGTCATACAGGATCTGATCGACGCGCCCCAGGCCATTGAAGGATCCGAGCAGCGCGGCCAGCAGCGCCAGCGCCACCGTCAACCACAGGCCTGATCGCGAGGCCCGGTCGTTGGGGTCGGCGGCATCTGCCATGGGCGTGGATCTAGTAATCGTTCAGCGTCACGAATCCGCCGAAGCCGGTGGCGACGCCCAGGCCGCTGTTGGTCATCAGCTGGTTCACCCCGGTGAAGGTGGCCGTGGCGTCCTGGCCGCCCAGGCCCAGTTCGTCGATGGCCCGCACCGAAACGTAGAAAGTGCCGGGACCGGGGGCGCTGAAGCGGATGTCCGGACCGGGAAAACGGGTGGAGGACACCGGTTGCGTGCCGTCGGCGTCGCGGGCCACGCGCACGACGTAGGCCTGTGCGCCAGGCACGGGGGGGAACGCGCTGGTCCAACTGCCACCGCCGGCGCGCACCGGCTCGCCGAGCTGGGGCGCGGCCAGCAAGGGCCGCACGCCCGCCACGCTGCCGTCGGCGCCGATGGCGGCGCCGTAGCCCCGGGCCACCGCCACCGGTTGCGCCGGGGCGGCGCCGGGGGCGTGCGGCTGCAGCCGCACACTGCCTTCCAGCACTTCGCTGCGCACGCCCTGGCTGCCGCTCTGCACACGGAAACGCGTGCCGCGCACGCCCGTCACGGCCACCGGCGTGCGGACCTCGAAACGGCCCACGCCCTGGCCGCCGGGCGCGACGCTGGATTCGACGCTGCCGCGTTCGACATGGATGACCGAGTCGGTCAGGTCGGTGCCTTCGAATTGTCGCAGTCGCGTCAGCTCGACGGCGCCGTCGGCCGGCAGCGTGAGCTTGGAGCCATCGGCCAGCTCGAGGGTCACGAAGCCGTTGGGGGCGGTCACGACCTTGCTGCCTTCGGCCACGTTGGCGCCCGGCTTGAGGGCCTGGCCGTCCAGGTTCGCCTGGCCGCTGACGTGGACCACGCGCGCATCGGCGGCGCGCTCCGGAATCATCGACAGGGGGATGCGCAGTTCAAGCCCGATGGGCAGGCGTTCGGGCGTGGCGACCTGGTTAAGCGATTGCAACGGGCTCCAGTTGGCCTGGTTGCGCGTGTAGGTCGCGGCGATGTTGATCAGCGTGTCGCCCTGGCGCACGCGGTAGATGAAGTTCTCTCCCAGCGCGCCCGCGGGTTGGCTGTGGGAGGAGGTTGCGAGCAGCAGGCCGGAAAGCAGGGCAAGCAAAGAAAGCGCGCGGCAGCGGCTCATGTCGTTCAAATCTCCAGGTAATGCCGCCGGGCGCTAGGGCGCGGGGGGCGGGCTATCTTCGGACGCGGATATCAATTCCAGCCGGTAGCCGAGCGCATAGGACGAGCTCAGGCGCACGCCGTGTTCCGGGCGCAGTTGCAGCTTCTGCCGGATGTTCGACAGGTGCGTGTCGAGCGTGCGCGAGGTGGCGGGGATCTCGCGGTTCCAGACGCATTCGGCCAGCACGTCGCGCGACATGAGGCGGCCGAGGTTGCGGAAAAAGAGCAGCGCCAGTTCGAATTCCTTGGGCGCCAGCGTGACCGCCGCGCCCTTGAGCAGGATCGTGCGCGCGGCGGGCTCGATGCGGTAGTCGGCCACGTCGAACGATTCATCGGCGGGCTCGGCGATCTGGCTGCGGCGCAGCAGCGCCGCGACGCGCGCCAGCAGCTCCAGCGGCCGCAGCGGCTTGACGATGTAATCGTCGGCGCCGGCGCGCAGGCCCTCGACCAGGTCGTCCTCGCTGGAACGGTTGGTCAGGAAGATGACCGGAATGCGCGGGCCGATGTTGGCGCGCAGCCAGCGCACCACATCGTCGCCATCGATATCGGGCAGGTGCCAGTCCAGCAGCACCAGGTCGAACGTTTCAGTGCGCAAAGCGGCAAGCAGGTCGCGGCTTTGCTGATAGCTGGTGCAGGTATATCCGGCGGCAGTCAGGACTTGCTGGATACGTTTCGCCTGGTCCAGGTCGTCTTCCAGCGACGCGATTTTCATCAGACGTGGTCTCGCGAAGGTTGGCTGCGCAAGCGCGCCCTGTGGCGCCCTACTGCAAGAAGAAGAAAGGATTGTGTAATGGAATGATAACTCGCGTGGCGTCACTGTTGGCTACGTTGTGCCAAGAACTGTCAAACATTGCAAACTTAACGAATCTTGACTGGAGTTGTTGCACAACAACGCGCCACACTGTCCCGACCCCTCCCGTCAACCGGCGCAGTCTGCCGGGCGCGGGCGGGGCAGATGGGATGGAAAGAACTATGAATCAATTGCGCGTACTGATGATGTCGCCGGACGAGGCTGCACGTAATACCGCTGTGTCCGCGCTGCTTCAAGCTGGAATTTCGGCCCGCGGCTGCTCGACTTCCCTGGAATTGTTCGGCCTGCTCAGCAACAGTCCCTATGACGCCGTGGTGCTGAATGTGGGCACCCTCGGTGAAATCGGCTATGCCCTGGTGGCCCGCCTGCACGGCTCGTCGCCGCTGGGTATCGTGGTGATGGGCAACAATCTGTCCCTGGATACCCGCCTGCGTTGCCTGCAGAGCGGCGCGGACGCCTGCCTGCCGCCGCCGCACGACCCTCGCGAATTGGCCTGCATCCTGCTGGCGCTGGCGCGACGCCTGCCCGCCGTACAGGACAATCTGGCGACCGAGGAGCCCACCCTTGGCCAGTGGGAACTGCGCGACCAGGGCTGGACCCTGGCGGCGCCGTCCGGCACCACGATTTCGCTGTCGGCCAACGAACGCCTGATCGTGCGCTCGCTGCTCGAGGTGGCGGGCAGGGCGGTCGGCCGCGACGAATTGGGCGAAGAGTTGCGCCAGGAGGGCGGCGGCGCGCGCGCCAGCGGCACGCGCAGCATCGATGTGATCGTCAGCCGTCTGCGCCGCAAGGCGGAAATGGCGGGGTTGATGTTGCCGATCCGCACCGTCTACGGCAGCGGCTACCTGTTCGCCGACCAATAAAGCCGCGCGGCCAAGACCCGCGCCTTTGCGTCGTCAATTTGGCCCCAATTTTCCCGACCTGGGCCGGACCTGCGCCTAACTGGCCGTCTTTTGCCGCCAACGTGTCCCCACGCAACGCTTACAAAAGATTTTGACAGTGCGCCAGAATCTAAGCTATGCTAAAGGGCTTACTGCTTTAATCGCGCGCAAAGTCGATGCCAGGACTGGCATTTGAGGCGCCAGGAAGACAGGTCCGGCCATATCCCAAGCAAAGCCTTCGCGCCCAGCTTGGCGGCCCAAGGCCACAGGGGTGCGTCACGAGCCCCCGTCAACCGACGCCGCCATCTCCGAAGCATCCGGTTTGTGCGTTTGTCATGGTTTGTTGGCAAGCCCGCTCTTTTACGTATCTGAACGTTTGAGGCGGATTTGCGCGAGCCGCCTTCTCCGAGAGTCATCACTCGAAGAGACGAGTACGTAAGTACTTACCAGTGGTACGTAAAAGGGATTTCAAAGGTCATGCCTACCATTAGCCAACTCGTGCGCAAGCCGCGCGAAGTCAGCATCATCAAAAGCAAGAGCCCCGCGCTCGAAAACTGCCCGCAACGCCGCGGCGTGTGCACTCGCGTGTACACCACCACCCCCAAGAAGCCGAACTCCGCTCTGCGTAAGGTTGCCAAAGTGCGTCTGACCAACGGTTACGAAGTCATTTCGTACATCGGCGGCGAAGGCCACAACCTGCAAGAGCACTCGGTGGTTCTGGTGCGTGGCGGTCGTGTGAAGGACTTGCCCGGTGTGCGTTATCACATCGTGCGCGGTTCCCTCGACCTGCAAGGCGTCAAGGATCGCAAGCAAGCCCGCTCGAAGTACGGCGCCAAGCGCCCGAAGAAGGCCTAAGGATTCGCAACGCGAATCAGCAGTACCCCCGCGTGGCGGCCATCCGTCATTAGGGAAGTGCAACCGCGCCATCCGGAACATGGGAAGGTGCGCGGCACGTAAGGGGTCGTCTTATTGGACGGCCATGGCCGTGTAATGAAACACGGTTCAACTGAACAGACACAAGGAAGCAACAATGCCCCGTCGTCGCGAAGTACCCAAGCGCGAGATCCTGCCCGATCCCAAGTTCGGCAGCGTCGAGCTCGCCAAGTTCATGAACGTCGTCATGCTGGACGGCAAGAAGGCCGTCGCCGAGCGCATCGTCTACGGTGCCCTCGAGCAAGTCGCCACCAAGACCGGCAAGGAGCCGATCGAGGTGTTCAGCCTGGCGATCAACAACATCAAGCCGATCGTCGAAGTTAAGAGCCGCCGCGTTGGCGGTGCCAACTACCAAGTGCCGGTTGAAGTGCGCCCCGTGCGCCGCCTGGCCCTGGCTATGCGTTGGCTCCGTGAAGCCGCCAAGAAGCGTGGCGAGAAGTCGATGGATCTGCGTCTTGCTGGCGAACTGATCGACGCCTCCGAAGGTCGTGGCGCCGCGATGAAGAAGCGCGAAGACACGCACAAGATGGCCGAGGCCAACAAGGCCTTCAGCCATTTCCGCTGGTAATTTAAGGACTAACCCACCATGGCCCGCAAAACCCCGATCGAGCGCTATCGCAACATTGGCATCTCTGCGCACATCGATGCAGGGAAAACCACCACGACCGAACGTATCCTGTTCTACACCGGCGTCAATCACAAGATTGGCGAAGTGCATGATGGCGCCGCCACCATGGACTGGATGGAACAAGAGCAAGAGCGTGGCATCACCATTACGTCGGCTGCTACGACGGCGTTTTGGCGTGGCATGGCCGGCAACTACCCCGAGCACCGCATCAACATCATCGACACCCCGGGGCACGTGGACTTCACCATCGAGGTGGAACGTTCCATGCGCGTCCTGGACGGTGCCTGCATGGTCTACTGCGCGGTGGGTGGTGTTCAGCCCCAGTCCGAAACCGTGTGGCGTCAAGCCAACAAGTACGGCGTGCCGCGTCTGGCGTTCGTCAACAAGATGGACCGTACCGGCGCGAACTTCTTCAAGGTCTATGACCAGTTGAAGACGCGTCTGCGCGCGAACCCCGTGCCCATCGTGATCCCCATCGGCGCCGAAGACACGTTCCAAGGCGTGATCGACCTGGTCAAGATGAAGGCGATCATCTGGGACGAAGCCAGCCAAGGCACCAAGTTCGACTACAAGGACATTCCGGCCGAGCTGGAAGGCGCCGCCGCCGAATGGCGCGAAAAGCTGGTTGAAGCCGCCGCCGAGTCGTCGGAAGAGCTGATGAACAAGTACCTGGAAACGGGTTCCTTGGACGAAGCCGAAATCAACCTGGCCATCCGTCAAC
Source organism: Achromobacter sp. SIMBA_011 (assembly GCF_046535435.1). NCBI lineage: Bacteria > Pseudomonadati > Pseudomonadota > Betaproteobacteria > Burkholderiales > Alcaligenaceae > Achromobacter > Achromobacter sp. SIMBA_011. The sequence continues at coordinate 401,034 of NZ_JAWRWN010000001.1, forward strand.
GCACCATCGCTGGCGAAATCCAGCCGATGCTGTGCGGCACCGCCTTCAAGAACAAGGGCGTGCAGCGCATGCTGGACGCGGTCATCGACTACCTGCCTTCGCCCGTGGACATTCCCCCGGTCGACGGCCAGGACGACGATGGCAACGCCATCAACCGCAATGCCGACGACAACGAGAAGTTCTCGGCGCTGGCTTTCAAGCTGATGAGCGATCCGTTCGTGGGTCAGTTGACCTTCGTGCGCGTCTACTCGGGCGTCCTGAAGTCGGGCGACACGGTCTACAACCCCATCAAGGGCAAGAAGGAACGTATCGGCCGCATCCTGCAGATGCACGCGAACAACCGCGAGGAAATCAAGGAAGTTCTGGCCGGCGACATCGCCGCCGTGGTGGGCCTGAAGGACGTGACGACCGGCGAAACGCTGTGCGACGTCGATTCGCACATCCTGCTCGAGCGCATGGAGTTCCCCGAGCCCGTGATTTCGCAGGCCGTCGAACCCAAGTCGAAGGCTGACCAGGAAAAGATGGGCCTGGCGCTGTCGCGTCTGGCTCAGGAAGATCCGTCGTTCCGCGTGCGCAGCGACGAAGAATCCGGCCAGACCATCATTTCCGGCATGGGCGAGCTGCACCTGGAAATTCTGGTCGACCGCATGAAGCGCGAATTCGGCGTGGAAGCGAACGTCGGCAAGCCCCAGGTGGCCTACCGCGAAACCATCCGCAAGACCTGCGAAGAAGTCGAAGGCAAGTTCGTCAAGCAGTCGGGCGGTCGTGGTCAGTACGGTCACGTGGTCCTGAAGGTCGAACCGCTCGAGCCGGGTGGCGGCTACGAGTTCGTCGACGCCATCAAGGGCGGTGTGGTTCCTCGCGAATTCATCCCCGCGGTGGACAAGGGCATCCAGGAAACGCTGCCCGCCGGCATCCTGGCCGGTTACCCGGTCGTGGACGTCAAGGTCACGCTGTTCTTCGGTTCGTACCACGATGTGGACTCGAACGAAAACGCGTTCAAGATGGCCGGCTCGATGGCGTTCAAGGAAGGCATGCGCAAGGCTAGCCCCGTGCTGCTGGAACCGATGATGGCCGTTGAAGTCGAAACGCCTGAAGACTACGCCGGTACCGTGATGGGCGATCTGTCCTCGCGTCGCGGCATGGTCCAGGGCATGGACGACATGGTCGGCGGTGGCAAGACCATCAAGGCCGAAGTTCCGCTGGCCGAGATGTTCGGTTACGCCACGAACCTGCGTTCGCTGACGCAAGGCCGTGCCACGTACACGATGGAATTCAAGCATTACTCCGAGGCCCCCAAGAACGTCGCTGACGAAGTCATCGCCGCTCGGGCCAAGTAAATAACCCTTTGCCGGGCCCGCCCCATCCGGGCGGTCCCGGCAGAAATTAAAGTTTCCTTGAAAGTCAAAGGATAGAGATCATGGCAAAAGGTAAGTTCGAACGCACCAAGCCGCACGTGAACGTCGGCACGATCGGTCACGTCGACCACGGCAAGACCACCCTGACGGCGGCCATCACGACCGTTCTGTCGACCAAGTTCGGCGGCGAAGCCAAGGGCTACGACCAGATCGACGCGGCGCCTGAAGAAAAGGCTCGCGGCATCACGATCAACACGGCCCACGTCGAGTACGAAACGGAAACGCGCCACTACGCGCACGTTGACTGCCCGGGCCACGCTGACTACGTCAAGAACATGATCACGGGCGCCGCCCAGATGGACGGCGCGATCCTGGTCGTGTCGGCCGCTGACGGCCCGATGCCGCAAACGCGTGAACACATCCTGCTGAGCCGCCAGGTTGGCGTGCCGTACATCATCGTCTTCCTGAACAAGGCCGACATGGTTGACGACGCCGAGCTGCTCGAGCTGGTGGAAATGGAAGTTCGCGAACTGCTGAGCAAGTACGACTTCCCGGGCGACGACACCCCGATCGTGAAGGGTTCGGCCAAGCTGGCGCTGGAAGGCGACAAGGGCGAACTGGGCGAGCAAGCGATCCTGTCGCTGGCCCAAGCCCTGGACACGTACATCCCGACGCCCGAGCGTGCCGTTGACGGCGCGTTCCTGATGCCGGTCGAAGACGTGTTCTCGATCTCGGGTCGCGGCACCGTGGTGACCGGCCGTATCGAGCGCGGCGTGATCAAGGTTGGCGAAGAAATCGAAATCGTCGGTATCACCCCGACGGTCAAGACGACCTGCACCGGCGTGGAAATGTTCCGCAAGCTGCTGGACCAAGGTCAAGCCGGCGACAACGTGGGCATCCTGCTGCGCGGCACCAAGCGTGAAGACGTCCAGCGCGGCCAGGTTCTGGCCAAGCCGGGCTCGATCACCCCGCACACGGACTTCACCTCCGAGGTGTACATCCTGTCCAAGGAAGAAGGCGGCCGCCACACCCCGTTCTTCAACGGCTATCGTCCCCAGTTCTACTTCCGCACGACGGACGTGACCGGCACGATCGACCTGCCGGCCGACAAGGAAATGGTCCTGCCGGGCGACAACGTGACGATGACCGTCAAGCTGCTGGCCCCGATCGCCATGGAAGAAGGCCTGCGTTTCGCCATCCGTGAAGGCGGTCGTACCGTCGGCGCCGGCGTCGTCGCCAAGATCCTGAAGTAATCCGGATCACGTAAGCAGCACACAACCAGCGGGGGCGAATCAAAGCCCTCGCCTCTCGTTCTTTAGGAAACGCCATGAAAAACCAAAAGATCCGTATCCGCTTGAAGGCTTTCGATTACAAGCTGATCGATCAATCGGCCGCTGAAATCGTCGACACCGCCAAGCGCACGGGCGCCGTTGTCCGCGGCCCGGTGCCGCTGCCCACGCGTATTCGCCGTTACGACGTGCTGCGTTCGCCGCACGTCAACAAGACGTCGCGCGACCAGTTCGAAATCCGTACCCATCAGCGCCTGATGGACATCGTTGATCCCACCGACAAGACCGTTGACGCCCTGATGCGTCTGGACCTGCCGGCTGGCGTCGACGTCGAAATCGCGCTGCAGTAAGGCGTATCGCGAGTCCGCTACCTTCGCCAGTGGACTTGTGCAGAATGGCCGCAATCCTTCGGGACTGCGGCCATTTGTTTTTGCGCCACAGCCTGGCGCGCCGGGGGCAGGGCAGGCGCCTTTTCACGCTAAGTGCTTGTGCTGCCTGAAAAAAACGTGCTAATATGCCAAGCTTGCCATTTTGTGGCAGGTCTAACTATGGTGAGGCGCGCGCAAGTCCGGGATTTTCCGGGCCGGCAACCCCAAGCCAGGTTGAACATAGTCGTAGGGCAAAGGCCGTTACCTTTTGCCTGATTAGCCCCGACCAATCGCAGTCGGGAATGGAGAAAACGATGTCGAATTCGACACCCACGCCCGCCGCTCACCGGCTGGGGCTGGTGGGTCGCAAGGTCGGCATGACCCGCATTTTTACCGAGGAAGGTGAATCCATCCCGGTGACCGTGCTGGACGTGTCGAACAACCGCGTGACCCAAGTTAAGTCGCTGGAAACCGACGGCTACGCCGCGATCCAGGTGGCTTATGGCGCTCGTCGCGCCTCGCGCGTGCCGCAAGCACAAACGGGCCACTACGCCAAGGCCGGCGTTGAAGCCGGTAGCATCCTCAAAGAATTCCGCCTTGATCCCGCCCGCGCCGCTGAATTTGCGGCGGGTTCCGTGATCGCCGTGGAATCGGTGTTCGAAGCCGGCCAACAGGTCGACGTCACGGGCACCACCATTGGTAAGGGCTTTGCCGGTACCATCAAGCGCCACAACTTCGGCTCGCAACGCGCCTCGCACGGTAACTCCCGTTCGCACCGCGTTCCCGGCTCGATCGGCCAAGCTCAAGATCCGGGCCGTATTTTCCCGGGTAAGCGCATGGCGGGTCACCTGGGTGATGTCACCCGCACCGTTCAAAACCTCGACGTCGTTCGCGTTGACGTGGAGCGCGGCCTGCTGCTGGTCAAGGGCGCTGTCCCCGGCCACGCTGGCGCCGATATCGTCGTGCGTCCGGCCATCAAGGCCCCGGCCAAGAAGGGAGCGTAAGTAAATGGATCTCAAGCTCCTGAACGACCAAGGTCAGGCCGCGACTTTCAGCGCGCCCGACACGATCTTCGGCCGTGACTTCAACGAAGCGCTGATTCATCAGATCGTGGTGGCTTTCCAAGCCAACGCCCGTGCCGGCAACCGCGCTCAGAAGGATCGCTCGGAAGTCAAGCACTCGACCAAGAAGCCCTGGCGCCAGAAGGGTACCGGCCGCGCTCGCGCCGGTATGACCTCGTCGCCGCTGTGGCGTGGCGGTGGTCGGATTTTCCCGAACTCGCCGGAAGAGAACTTCAGCCAGAAGGTCAACAAGAAGATGTACCGCGCCGGGATCCGCTCGATCCTGTCGCAACTGGCTCGCGAAGACCGCATCGCCGTCGTCGAATCGTTCGATCTGGAATCGCCCAAGACCAAGGCCGCCGCTGCAAAGCTGAAGAGCCTGGGCCTGGATTCGGTCCTGATCATCACCGACAACGTTGATGAAAATGTTTACCTCGCCACCCGCAACCTGCCGCACGTTGCCGTTGTCGAGCCCCGTTATGCCGATCCGTTGTCGCTGGTCCACTACAAGAAAGTGCTGATCACCAAGCCGGCCATCGCTCAACTCGAGGAGATGCTGGGATGAACGCTGAACGCTTGATGCAAGTCATTCTGGCTCCGATCGTGACCGAAAAGGCCACGTTCGTCGCTGAGAAGAATCAGCAAGTCGCTTTCCGTGTCGTGGCTGACGCTACCAAGCCGGAAATCAAGGCTGCCGTCGAACTGCTCTTCAAGGTGCAGGTCGAGTCCGTGCAGGTCCTCAACCGTAAGGGCAAAGTCAAGCGCTTTGGCCGATTCGTTGGCCGCCGCCGCAATGAGCGCAAGGCCTACGTCTCGCTCAAGGACGGCCAGGAAATCGACTTTGCGGAGGTGAAGTAAATGGCCCTCGTAAAAGTTAAGCCGACTTCGGCTGGCCGCCGTGGCATGGTGAAGGTTGTCAGCCCGAACCTGCACAAGGGTGAGCCCTACGCGCCGCTGCTGGAAAAGAAGACCCGTGGTTCGGGCCGTAACAACAACGGTCACATCACGATCCGCCACCGTGGCGGCGGTCACAAGCAACATTACCGTGTCGTCGACTTCCGTCGCGACAAGGATGGCATCCCCGCGAAGGTCGAGCGTCTGGAATACGACCCGAACCGTACGGCGCACATCGCTCTGCTGTGCTACGCCGACGGCGAGCGTCGCTACATCATCGCTCCGCGCGGCCTGGAAGTGGGCGCCACGCTGATCTCGGGCATCGAAGCCCCGATCCGCGCCGGCAACACGCTGCCGATCCGCAACATCCCGGTGGGTACGACGATTCACTGCGTCGAAATGCTGCCCGGCAAGGGTGCCCAGATGGTCCGTTCGGCCGGCGCTTCCGCCGTCCTGCTGGCTCGCGAAGGCACCTACGCTCAAGTGCGTCTGCGCTCGGGTGAAGTCCGCCGTGTGCACATCGAATGCCGTGCCACCATCGGTGAAGTCGGTAACGAAGAACACAGCCTGCGCCAAATCGGCAAGGCCGGTGCAATGCGTTGGCGCGGTGTCCGCCCGACGGTTCGTGGCGTGGCCATGAACCCGGTCGACCACCCGCACGGTGGCGGTGAAGGCCGTACCGGTGAAGCACGCGAACCGGTCAGCCCGTGGGGCACCCCGGCGAAGGGTTACAAGACCCGTCGCAACAAGCGGACGAACAATATGATCGTCCAACGGCGCAAGCGCAAGTAAGAGGCGAACACTATGTCACGTTCGATCAAGAAAGGCCCGTTTGTCGATGCTCACCTGATCAAAAAGGTGGACACGGCCGTCGCGGGCAAAGACAAGAAGCCGATCAAGACCTGGTCGCGTCGCTCGACGATCCTGCCCGAGTTCATCGGTCTGACGATCGCTGTGCACAACGGCAAGCAGCATGTTCCCGTTTACATCAACGAGAACATGGTCGGTCACAAGCTGGGCGAGTTCGCGCTGACCCGTACGTTCAAGGGTCACGCCGCGGACAAGAAGGCGAAGAGGTAAGCGATGGAAACTACTGCCATTATCCGTGGGGTTCACATCTCCGCTCAAAAGACGCGTCTGGTTGCGGATCTGATCCGCGGCCAGAAGGTCGGCCGTGCGCTCGAGATCCTCACCTTCTCGCCGAAGAAGGCCGCCGCCATCCTGAAGAAGGCTGTCGAGTCCGCCATCGCCAACGCCGAGCACAACGACGGCGCCGATATCGACGAACTGAAAGTCACCACGATCTTCGTGGACAAGGCTCAGTCGATGAAGCGCTTCTCCGCTCGCGCCAAGGGCCGCGGCAACCGTATCGAGAAGCAGACCTGCCACATCACGGTCAAGGTCGGAGCTTAAGGAGTCACGATGGGTCAGAAAATTCACCCCACTGGGTTCCGTCTCGCGGTCACCCGTAATTGGTCCTCGCGTTGGTTCGCCGACGACAAGGCATTCGGCAGCATGCTGGCCGAAGACATCCGCGTCCGCGAGTACCTGAAGAAGAAGCTCAAGAGCGCCTCCGTCGGTCGCGTGATCATCGAGCGTCCCGCCAAGAATGCCCGCATCACCGTCTACTCGGCTCGTCCGGGCGTGGTGATCGGCAAGCGCGGCGAAGACATCGAAAGCCTGAAGGCTGATCTGCAGCGCCTGATGGGCGTGCCCGTGCACGTCAACATCGAAGAAATCCGCAAGCCGGAAACCGATGCTCAACTGATCGCCGACTCGATCTCGCAACAGCTCGAGAAGCGCATCATGTTCCGCCGCGCCATGAAGCGCGCGATGCAGAACGCCATGCGTCTGGGTGCCCAAGGCATCAAGATCATGAGCTCGGGCCGTCTGAACGGTATCGAAATTGCTCGCACCGAGTGGTATCGCGAAGGCCGTGTGCCGCTGCACACCCTCAAGGCCAACATCGACTACGGCACCTCCGAAGCCCACACCACGTACGGCGTGATCGGCATCAAGGTCTGGGTCTACAAGGGCGACATGCTGGCCAACGGCGAACTGCCGCCGGAAACCGCCGCCCCGCGTGAAGAAGAACGTCGTCCGCGCCGCGCTCCGCGTGGTGATCGTCCGGACGGTGCTCGCACCGGTCGTCCGGGTGGTCGTGGCCGTGGTCCCCGCAAGGCGGACGCTGCTCCGGCGCCTGAAGGAGAATAACCATGCTGCAACCCTCTCGCAGAAAGTATCGCAAAGAGCAGAAGGGCCGCAACACCGGTCTGGCGACCCGTGGCACCCACGTGTCGTTCGGCGAATTCGGTCTGAAGGCCACCGGCCGTGGCCGTCTGACCGCTCGCCAGATCGAAGCCGCTCGTCGTGCCATCAACCGTCACATCAAGCGCGGCGGCCGCATCTGGATTCGCATTTTCCCGGACAAGCCCATCTCGCAAAAGCCTGCCGAAGTCCGTATGGGTAACGGTAAGGGCAACCCGGAGTACTGGGTCGCCGAGATTCAGCCCGGCAAGGTGCTCTACGAAATGGAAGGGGTTAGCGAAGAGCTCGCGCGTGAAGCTTTCCGCCTGGCCGCTGCCAAGCTGCCGATTTCGACCACGTTCGTCGCGCGTCATATCGGTGCTTAAGGAGTACTAAGACATGAAAGCCAGCGAACTCCGTTCGAAAGACGCCGCCGAGCTCGGCAAAGAGCTCGAAAGCCTGCTGAAGGCGCAATTCGGTCTGCGTATGCAGAAGGCCACGCAGCAGCTTGCCAACACCAGCCAGCTGCGTAACGTGCGCCGCGACATCGCGCGCGTGCGTACCTTGCTGACCGAGAAGGCAGGGAAATAAAGATGAGCGAAACCCAAAACACCCAAGTGGCCAAGCGCCAGCGTACGCTGGTCGGCAAGGTCGTCAGCAACAAGATGGACAAGACTGTCGTCGTTCTGGTCGAACGCCGCGTCAAGCACCCCATCTTCGGCAAGATCATCATGCGTTCCGCGAAGTACAAGGCGCACGATGAGTCGAACCAGTACAACGAAGGCGATACGGTTGAAATCGCTGAAGGCCGTCCCATCTCGCGCTCGAAGTCGTGGCGCGTGGTGCGTCTGGTTGAAGCCGCACGTATCATCTAAGTGAAAGCTGTTGGAGCGGTCCGCCGTTCCAGGCTAGAAAGGCAAGGGTCCAGGCCCTTGCCTTTTTTTTGCCATAAATACCGTCATCGGGCGTTTTATTTCCGGTATTTTTCCCATCTGGCCCCCAGATCGGACTCTCCGGTAGAATCAGTCATTACGCCACGCTGACTCCAGATCCCGCCGTGACTCCCGAATACAGTCTGCTCTCGTTGAATCAGGTGTGGGCAATGCTGGCCGCCCGCGCGAGGTTGATCGCCCGGGTGACCCTGGCCACGCTGGCGTTGACCTGCCTGCTGCTGCTGGTGCTGCCGCGCGTGTGGACGGCATCGTCGGACGTCTTCATCGACTACCGCGAAAACGACCCGATCAACGGACGCTCGTTTTCGGCGCTGCTCGACGAAAGCTATATGCAGACGCAGATCGACATGATCCGCAGCCAGGCGGTCGCGGACCACGTGATCTCGACCCTGGAGCTGCTGTCGGGGCCGGACGCGGCGCAGGGCACCAAGGCGCACAACGACCTTGTGGACTACATCCGCCGCAACCTGGAGGTGGTCAAGCAGCAGAACAGCCGGGTGCTGACGGTGTCGTTCTCCGCCAATACGCCGCAGAAGGCGCGCGAATTCACCAACGCGGTGGTCAATTCCTACCTGGCGGTCAGCCAGAACATCTCGTCGGCGGCTGCCCGCGCGCGCAGCGAACAGTACACGGCGCAGCTCGAGCAGTTGCGCGGCGAAGTCGACGCCATCCAGGACAAGCTGACGCGCTACCAGCAGGAAACCGGCATCGTCGACACGGAACAGACCGGCGGCGATATCGACGTGCGCACGCTCAACGACATGACGACGTCAATGCTGACGCTGGACGCGCAATTGGAGGCGGCAAAGGCGCGCAACGAAACCACAGAACGCCTGCTCAAGAGCGGCATCCGTCCTGAGGATCTGCCCGAGGTGGGGCAGATTGCGCCCATCAACGATCTGCGCAACGGCCTGACGGTGGTGGATCACCAGCTCGGCCAATTGCGCGGCTCGCTGGGGCCGAGGCACCCGACCGTGGCGGGGCTGCTGGCGCAACGCTCGCAGATGCTGGCTGATATCTCGCGCCAGTCCAAGGCCGCCATCGAGGCGCAGCGCGGCGAGCTGGAACGCCTGCAGACGCAGAAGGCGGCGCTGCAGCGCGATATCGATGCGCAGCGCGCCAAGGTCCTGGACCAGATGGCCAAGCGCGATCGCATCGCGGCCTACCGGCGCCAGTTCGCCGGCGTCGAGCAGGTTTACCAGACCGCGCTGCAGAAGTACGACAGTATCCTGATGGCCAGCAATATTTCCCTACCCAACCTGGCGGTGCTGCGCGCGGCCGATGTGCCGACTTCGCCATCGCGCCCGAAGGTGCGCAGCAGCCTGGCGCTGGGCCTGGTGGTGGGCCTGCTGGCGGGCCTGGCGCTGGCGATGCTGCTGGAGCTGAGCCGCCGCCGCATCCGCTGCGCCGAAGACCTGGAGCGCAATACGCGGCAGCCCGTTCTGGGCCGCATCGGCCGCAACCCGACTCCCGCGACGGTGACGTCATGAGCGATTCCACGCTGCGCCCTCTGTTTGACCGCCTCAACCAGCAACAGGCTGGCGAACCCGCTTCGAACCAGGCGCCCGATACCGTGCCGGGCGAGAAGATGGGCGAGCGCTTCGTGCGCCTGGGCCTGCTGACCGAGGACCAGGTGCAGCACGTGGTCCAACTGCAGCAGGCCGAGCGCCTGCGCTTTGGCCAGGCCGCCGTGAAGCTCGGCTTCGTGTCGGAAGCGCGCGTGCAGTCGGTGCTGGCCGAGCAATACCGCTATGACTACGCCTCGGCCCAGCATGGCGACATCCAGCTCGCGATCGCGGCGGCGCCATTCAGCCGGGAGGCCGAGGCGATCCGCCAGGTGCGCGCCGAAATCTCGATCCGCCTGGAAGACCTGCCGCGCATCGCGGTGGCGGTGGTGAGCCCGGATGACAGCGAGGGCCGCGCCTACCTGTCGGCCAGCCTGGCGCTGGCGTTCGCGCAGACCGGCCGCCGCACGCTGCTGGTCAATGCCAACCTGCGCGCCAGCGGCCAGGATGACATTCTGGGCGCCGCCAGCGGCGCGGGCCTGTCCTCGATCCTGGCGGGACGCGCGCCGGCTGGCGACAGCCGCGCCGTGCCGGGTTTTCCGACGTTGGGCGTACTGGACGCCGGGCCCCAACCGCCCAACCCCGCCGAACTGCTGCGCGAGCCGGCGCTGGACCGGCTGCTGGCCGCTTATGCCGACCAGTATGAGATCTTCATCGTGAACACGCCGGCGGCGACCCATTCCTCGGACGCGCAAAGCATCGCGCGCCAGGTGGATGCCTGTGTGCTGGTGGCGCGCAAGGACGTGACGTCGCTGAGCGCCCTGACGCGGACCGCGGAGGTGCTGGAGACGGCCGGCGTGCGCGTGCTGGGCACGGTCTACAACGAATACGAGCCGGATGCGCCGCGTGGCTGGAAGGACCGGCTGCGCGCGCTGCTGCCGGCGCGGCTGCGGCGTTGAGGGGAACGGCCATGGGCGCGCCCGCGGTCGTGGCGGTTGGCGGACAGAGCCGAGGCGATCGCTGGGCCGTCTGGCTGCTGGTGGGGCTGAGCCTGCTGTTCGCCATCGTGCCCGACACGCTGTCGGTCAACGCGGTAGGTCCGGAGGCCAATCACACCATCGAGCAGGGTTCGATGCTGCGCCAGGTGCAGTACGGGTCGCTGTTCCTGGGCGCGTTGTTCGTGCTCTGGCACCACGTCCGCCCGGCGCTCATGAACCTGCGCGCGTCCAATCTGTTCCTGATGCTGCTGGTGCTCTATTGCCTGGTCAGCGCGACCTGGTCGCCCTATCCGGACATCACGATCAAGCGCACCATCATTTTCGCGGGGCTGGTGCTGATTGGGCTGACCGTGGCGCCGCCCTTCAGCAATCCGCGCCAGTTCCTGCGCGTCATCCTGGGCACGTACACGATCGTGCTGGTGCTGTCGTGCCTGGTGGCGGTGTTCATCCCGAGCATGGGGGTGGACACCCTGCTGGGCAACGCCTGGCGCGGCATCACGTGGCAGAAGAACATGCTGGGCTCGATTGCCGGCTTCGCCGTGCTGCTGTGGTTGCGCGAATGGCTGATGACGCCGTCGATCCGGCGCCTGAGCGCGGTGGGGCTGCTGTTCAGCGTGTTCATGCTGGTGATGGCCAAGAGCGCGACGGCCATGCTGGTGACGGGGTTGGGCGCCGGGGTCTACCTGCTGACGCGCAAGCGGTTTTTCGGCGGCCGCCATACCGGGCAGATCCTGATGCTGGCCGCGCTGCTGGTGGCGCTGTACTTCCTGCTGATGTTCTACGTGGCGGTGGGCCGCATGCCGCGTATCGACGATCTGGTGCTGGTGGTCACGTCGCTGTTCAACAAGAGCAATGACCTGACGGGCCGCGGCGAGATCTGGGCGCTGGTGGACCTGGCCATCCAGCGGCATCCCGTCTGGGGCATCGGCTACAGCGCCTTCTGGGTGGGCGAAGGCGGTCCGGCGCAGTTCATCGCCGACAAGCTGGGCTGGCTGCCGGGACAGGCGCACAACGGCTATATCGATATCCTGCTGGACCTGGGCCAGGTCGGCATGGGGCTGTTCCTGGGGTGCCTGCTGTGGCACGTGGTCAGCATCATGCGCCTGTTCAAGATCGACCGCGAGGACGCGGCGATGCACCTGGGCATCTGCGTGACGATCATGGTCAGTAATTTCTCGGAAAGCCAGATTCTGCGGGACACCAATTTCCAGAACATCATGTTCATCTATTCGTCGCTGGCGATCAGCGGCCGCCTGGCGATGGAACGCTGGCGGCAGCGCGCGGCGGCGGCGTCCAAGCCGGCGCCACCGCCTGTCCGCGCCGCCGCCGCGCGGTCCTATGCCGTGCGCCGGGAGCGCGAGGCATGAAGCGCTGGCGCGCCGTGCTGGCCCCGGCCCTGGCGCTGGCGTGGGTGATGAGCGCCGCGGCGGCGGCGCCCGGCGGCTGGTTCGGGTTCGAGATGAACCTGGCGGCGCTGTCCGGCGCGCCGGATGTGTCGGCGCTGAATCGGCCGCTGGACGCGGCCTCGCGCATTGTCGTGCGCGACGGGCATTTCTATCGCGTCGGCGCCGACGGCCTGCCTGGAACGGCCGACGATGCGCGGGTGCGCTTGTTCGGCGTGAACCTGACGTTCGGCGCCAACTTCCCCGATCCGGTCGAGGCCGCCGTGCTGGCGCGGCAACTGCGCAAGCTGGGTTTCAACGCGGTGCGCCTGCATCATCTGGATTCGCTGCCGTCGGACTACCCGGACGCACCGATCAGCATCCTGACGACGGGGCCGTTTCCGACGTTCAGCCCGACGGCGGTGGCGCGGCTGCGCGGACTGATCGAGGCGCTGGCGCGCGAGGGCATCTACGTCAACCTGAACCTGCACGTGGGCTATCGCTTCCGCCCGCGGGTGGATGGGTTGCCGGCGCTGGATGGCGGCGCGGAGATGCCGCCGCTGACAGCGCCGATCCATGTGTACGACCCGCGCCTGATCGCGATGCAGGAAGACTATGCGCGACGGCTGATCCAGGCGCTGGGCCTGAAAGACAATCCGGCGCTCGCCATGGTCGAGCTCAATAATGAGTCGTCGCTGCTGGCGGCCTGGCTGGGACCGGATTGGCTCGCGGCGATTCCGTCGGCCTATGCGCCTGAATTGCGCAGGCAGTGGCGCGCCTGGCTTATGCTGCGCCATGGGTCGCTGGCGCAGGCCTGCGCGGCCTGGGGCGGCTGCGCGGGCGGCAACGACAACGCGGTCGAGTTCCCGGTGCCGGGCCAACAGCAGCCGCTCTACGAGAGCGGCCTGGCGCAGTTGCGTTCGGGGATCGCGCGGCGCGTCAACGCGCTGTTCGGCAGCGATGCCAAGGTGGATCTGCGGGAACGCGATTTCCTGTCGTTCCTGGCGGCGACCGACCAGGCCTATTTCGAGCGCCTGCGCCGCGTGGTGCATGAGAGCGCCGATCCGCGGGTGCCGGTGACCGGCACGCAGATGGGCTATGGCGGCCTGCTGAATTTCGATTCCCAGGTCGCCATGGACTATATCGATGAGCACTTCTACGTCGGGCATCCTGACATCCGCGCCGATAATGACTGGCGCATCCCGGACCTGAGCGCCAGCGGCAACGAGTTCGACCGCGTGCTGGCCCTGTCGCTGCGGCGCGATGCCAAGCGGCCCTTCGTGGTCAGCGAATTCAACCAGCCCTTCCCCAACCCCCGCGGCGCCGAGATCCTGCCGCTGATGAGCGCGGTCGGCGCCCTTCAGGACTGGGATGGCCTGTTCTATTTCGATTACAGCGACGCCCAGCGGCTGCCGCAATCGCCGTCGCGCTTCGCCCTGAGCGGCGACTGGGGACGCATGGCGCTGGCGGGCCAGAGCGCGCGGTTGTTCCGTCAGCCGCTGTTGGCCGCGCTGCCAGACGCGATCACCCTGCCGGTGGGGCCGCGGCAGCGCCTGCAGCTCGGCGCCGACCGGCGCTTCGATGCAATCACCACCGGGCTGGCTGATGGCCTGGGCGTAAAGCCGCAATGGGCGTTGCGGGGCCGCGTGGGACTGGACCTGGCCGCGGCCCCCGATGCGGCGCTGCCGAGCCTGGCGAACGCGACGCCCTTGCTGAGCCACGACGCGTCGGCGGGCCGCATCGTGATCGACGCGCCGGCCCTGTGGGCCGTGTTCGGCACGGTGGGCAGCGGCCGCATCGGCGGTTCGTCCGTCTGGATGCAGTTCGACGCGGCGGGCGCGGCCAGCGCCATGCTTACGCCGCTGGACGGCCAGCCGCTGGCGCGGTCGCGGCATATGCTGCTGGGCCTGGGCAACGACACCACCGGCACGCAGCCGGGGTCGATGCCGGCCCGGCCCAAGCTGCGGGTGCCCTATCGCGGCCAGGGCGCCTGGTCGACGCTGGAGCCGGACGCCGGTTCGCCGGGGCCGTCCGGCAGCTACGCCACACGCTCGCCAGCCTGGCTGCACCGTACGCCGGCCATGCTGGGCCTGGCGCCGCGCACCGGCCGGTTGTCGGTCTATCCGCTGGATGGCGAAGGCCGGCGCCGGGCGGCGCTGCCTGCCGCCGATGCGACCTCGGGCACCGATGGCGTGCGCGTGCGGGTGCAGACCCGCGATGACGGCGCCAGCCCCTGGTATGAACTGGTTTTCGAGGAAACGCCATGAGCACCGGCCCCATCAGTGTGTGCATCGCCACCTACCGCCGTCCGGTGATGCTGGACCTGCTGCTGGGCGATATTGCGGCGCAGACCTTGAGGCCCGCGCAGATCGTGGTGGTGGACAACGATGCCGAGGGCAGCGCGCGCGCCGTGGTCGAGGCTCGGCGCGCGGCCTTCGCGGCCCAGGGCGTCGCGCTGGACTACGCCATCCAGCCCGAGAAGAATATTTCGTTGACCCGCAATATGACGGTCTCGTTGGCGCGCGGCGACTGGCTGGCGATGATCGACGATGACGAGCGCGCGCCGGCCCAGTGGCTGGCACTGCTGGCCGCGGCGGCCCGCGATCATGGCGCCGACGTGGTGCAGGCGCCAGTCGTGCCGGAGATTCCGCCAACCGCGCCGGCCTGGATACGGCGAGGCCGCTTCTACGACTGGCCACGTTTTCGTACCGGCGAAGTCTTGCCGCGCAACGCGGTGCGTACCGGCAATTGCTTCATTGCCGCCACGTGGCTGCGGCGCCAGGAGCAGGTCTTCAATCCCGCCTACGGCCTGACCGGTGGCGAGGATGGCGACCTGTTGATGCGCCTGATGGGCCAGGGCGCGCGCGTGATCTGGTGCGACGAGGCGTATGTGACGGAGCCCGTGCCCGAGAGCCGGATGCGCACCGGCTGGATCCTGAAGCGCGCCCTGCGTGGCGGCCAGGATTTCGCCATCCACTTCGAGGCCGGCCGCCTGCGCGACCGTCGCCCCGCGATCATGCGCCGCGTGGCGTTCTATGCGCGGGCGCTGGCGCAGATGGCGGTCGCGGGCATCCTGGCGCTGGTATCGTGGCCGCTGGGCCGGCATCACGCGGTGCACTGGCTGGGCCGCGCCTGTGCCAACTATGGAAAACTGTCCGTGCTGTGGGGCGGGCATTACCAAGAGTACGCTTGAGCACATGGCCGGCTTCCTGCACCTGATCCTGTTCATCATCGCCTTGCCCGTCACGGCGGCCACCGCCTATCTGGGCCTGCTGACGCTGCTGTCGGCGCGCCTGCCGCGGCCACAGCCGCAACGGCGCGACATGCGCTTCGACATCCTGGTGCCGGCGCACAACGAGACCGCGGTGATCGAGCGCACGGTGCGCAGCCTGGCGGCCATCGACTGGCCGCGCGAGCATTACCGCGTCATCGTCATCGCCGACAATTGCACCGACGACACGGCGGCGCTGGCGCGCGCCGCGGGCGCCGAGGTGATCGAGCGCCATGACGACCAGCATCGCGGCAAGGGCTACGCGCTGGAGTACGGCATCGCGCGCAGCGCGGCCGACGGCTTCGCGCATGCGGTCGCGGTGATCGACGCCGACACCGAGGTCACGCCCAACCTGCTGGCCGCCTACGCCGCGCGCATCGAGCAGGGGGCGGCGGTGATGCAGGTGCATTATGGCGTGCTCAATCCGGACGAGTCGTGGCGCACGCGCATCATCACCATCGCCTATGGCGCCTTCCATGCGGTGCGGGGCCGCGCGCGTGAACGGTTGCGCGCCTCCAACGGCCTGCGCGGCAATGGCATGTGCATGACGCACGCGTTGCTGCGCGAGGTGCCGTTCAATATCCATTCGATGGCCGAAGATCTGGAGTATGGCGTGGTGCTGGGCCTGCATGGCCACCGCGTGGTCTATATCGACGAGGCCAGCGCCGACGCGGAACTGGTGGCGTCCGAGCGCGGTTCGCGCACGCAGCGCCAGCGCTGGGAGGGAGGCCGCCTGGCGGTGATGCGGACCTATGTCGGCCGCCTCTTGCGCCAGGCCGTCATGCGGCCGAGCTGGATCTGCCTGGAGCTGGCGATTGACCTGCTGACCATGCCGCTGGGCTACATCGCGCTGCAGATCGGCGCGTTGCTGGTGCTGGGCGGGCTGGCCGCGTGGCTGCTGCCCGGCGCCGGGCTGGCCACATGGCCGCTGCTGGCGCTGGTCCTGCTGGGCGTGCTGGCGCTGCACGCGTTGCGCGGCTGGCAACTGTCGCCGCTGGGGCCGCGAGCGCTGCTGGACCTGCTGCGCGTGCCGTTTTTCGTGCTGTGGAAACTGTACGTGCTGTTGCGCAACCGCCGCAACAAGCATTGGATCAAAACTGATCGGGATTCCAAGTGACGCGGACACGCTTTTCGGCCTCGGGCCTGGCGCGCCTGTTCGGCAGCTCGATTGCCGATCAGGCCATGCTGTCGGCAGCCAACTTCGGCGTCGGCCTGATCCTGATCCGCTACGCGCCCGAGGCGCAGTACGGCTATTACATCCTGGCCTTCAACACCATGATGTTGCTGACGACGCTGCAGGGCACCTTCATTGGCACGCCGATGGTGATCCGCCTGCCCGCCCTGGACGAGGCGGCGCGGCGCCAGTGGATGGGCAGCCTGCTGCGGGACCAGAAATGGCTGGGGGCGCTGGGCGGTGCGCTGGCGCTGGCCGTGGCGCTGGCCGGCTGGGCGATGGGACTGTTCGACGGCGGATCGACGCTGGTGGTGGTGGCGGCCATCGGCCTGGTGCTGGCGGCGCTGTACCGCGAATACCTGCGCGGCATCCTGTTGATGTACCACCGTCCACAACAGGTGCTGGGCGCGGACGCGATCTACGTGGCGGTGCTGCTGGCCGGCTGCGCGCTCGCGGTCAGGACGCCGGCGGCGGCGGCCGGCGCCCTGCTTGCAGGCACGATGGCGGCGCTGGCCTGCGCCGGGGCGCTGCGCCGGGTGCTGGCCAACGATATCGAGCGCGACGCGGCGCCCGGCCGCCTGCGCGAGATCGCCCGCATGGGGTTCTGGGCTGCCTCGGGCGGCGTCATCTATTGGTTGTTCAACCAGGGCTACAACTTCCTGACCGCGGCCACGCTGGACCTGGCGGCCGTGGCGGCGCTGGCCGCCTCGCGCCTGACGCTGATGCCGATCAACCTGCTGCTGGCCGGCATGCAGAAGCAGTTGACGCCGCTGGCGTCCGACTGGATGCACGGCATGGGCGCGCGCCGTACGCTGCGCCGCCTGATGCTGTTCTCGCTGGCGCTGGCGCTGTTCACGCTGCTGTACGGGGCGGTGATCTGGCTGCTGCGCGACTGGATCTTCCTGGACCTGATGCGCAAGGATTTTCCGCAGCGCGACCTGCTGCTGGTGCTGTGGATCGGGCTGTTCGTGCTGATGGTGATCCGCGAGCCGATCATGATGGTGCCGCTGCTGCGCCAGCGCTTTCGCGCGCTGAGCGCGGCCACCCTGGTCTGTGCGCTGATCGCATTGGCGATAAGCTATGTCGGCATGCTGCAGTTGGGTCCCATTGGCGCGGTCATCGGCATCCTGGTCGGCGAAGCCTGCTATGGGCTGGCGGTGCTCGTCATGGCATGGCGCGAAGTGCGGCGCGATGACGGCTACGCCATCCGGGAGGCGCGGTCATGACTCCTTGCCATCCGGCGGCGCGCATGCCCGCTTTCCATTCTTACCGTACCAGGTAAATCGTTCATGGACATTCTTTCGATTCAGTACCTGCGCGGCGTCGCGGCCATGATGGTGGTGCTGGTCCACCTGTATCCGCAGCTCGAGCGCATGGGCTACCAGGGCTACTGGCCGCATTGGCTGGCCGCCGGCGTGGACATCTTTTTCGTCCTGAGCGGCTTCCTGATGTGGATCACGACGCGCGGCAAGAAAGTCGGCGTGCTGGAGTTCTACCGCCGTCGCGCGGTGCGCATCGTTCCGCTTTACTGGGTGCTGACCTCGGTGGCGGTGGCGGTGATGTTGATCGCGCCGCACCTGCTGCAGACTACCCGCTTCGGCCTGTTCCATGTGATTGCCTCGTATCTGTTCGTGATGGTGCCGAATCCGGCGGGCCTGATCGAACCTGTGCTGACGGTGGGGTGGACGCTTAATTACGAGATGCTCTATTACGTCATTTTCGGCCTGACGCTGGTGCTGCCGACGGCGTGGCGCTTCGCGACCACGACCCTCGTGCTGCTCGGCCTGAGCATGCTGGGATGGTTCGTGGTGGGCGACGACACGCCCATTCTCAAGGTCTATACGTCGGACATCGTGCTCGAGTTCGTGCTGGGCATGAGCGTGGGCTGGTGGTTCTCGCGGCCGCACAAGGGCGGCTCGGCGGGGCTGGGCTGGACGCTGGTGCTCGGCGGCTTCGTGGTGATCGGGCTGATGTCGGTGCTGGCGCCAAACGCCTCGCGGCCCTTGGCGCAGGGCGTGCCGGCGGCGGCGATCGTGGTGGGCGCGATTCTGCTGGAACGCTTCCAGGCGCTGCCGCGCCTGAATTTCCTGCACAAGCTGGGCGACGCCTCGTACTCGCTGTACCTGTCTCACGCCTTCGTGCTGTCGGCCGTCAGCCAGGGCTGGCGCAAGCTGCACCTGGACAGCCTGCCGGGCGGGCAGGTGGCGTTCTGCGTCGTCGGCATCCTGGCCTGCACGGTGGTGGGGCTGCTGGTCTACCAGTTGATGGAGCGGCCGCTGATCAACCTCTTCAAGAAGCCGCGCGAGCAGGAGGCCTCCAAGGCCGCTACCCGCCGATCCGTAGCCGGTCTTTGAGCAGGCGCAGCCAGCGCTTGTGGCGGCGCGCCGCGGCGCGCTGCGGCGTCCAGTCGATCATGCTGTCGTGGATGTCGTAATGACCGCGCTGGGCGTCCGGCACCTGGCCCGATTCGACCGCGGCGATCAGTTCCGGCAGCCTGCGGTAGAACTCCGCGCCGCGATAGGGCGGGTGCAGTGACCACAGCCCGGGCGCCGAACCCAGCAGATCGACGCGGTGCAGGCCGTTGGCGCGCAGCACCTCGCTCAGGATGACTTCGGCCTCGCGCACGTCCGGCGGGTTGCCCAGTAGATGCGATTTGGTCCGCTGTACGGCGCTTGGCCGCAGCAGCGGCAGGTGGCCGAGCGTGGCGCGCAGCCGTTCCATATCGAGCATGAAGATACGCGTGCTGGCGTTCTGGAAGCGATAGGCGGGGGCGCCGGCGATATCGACGCGTTCGGGTTCCGGCAGGCCGTGGCCATGGACCGCCGCGTCGGCGCGTGGGGGGCCGGGGAACGGGCCGGTCAGCAGCACGGTGGGATCCTGCTCGGTGTAGGCGATGGCCTCTTCTACCCAGGTGCGGCTGCCGCCGCCGAACAGCATGTCGCCATCGAAGTGCACGATGTGGCGCGCCTGGCTGTGGTGCATGCCGTAGAAGTAGGCGTAGAACGGGCCGCCGTCCCATGCCTTGACCGGGATGTCGTCGACGCCGAAGAACGATTGCGCCACCTCGCGCCGGGCAGCCGGGGCGTAATCGACCTCGATGACGTCGAGCTGGGGCGTGTCGCGGCGCAGGTCTTGCGCCAGGGCCAGCAGCTTGGCGCGGTATTCGTCGAAGTGCGTGCCGCGATAGCGGCCCGATCGGCTGCGGTGCGTGTCGATGGTGACGAGGATGCGGTCGACCATGGGCGCCCAGACACGGATCTGGTGCGGCAGCAGCAGCGCCGCATGGGGATAGTCCATGGGGTACATACTGATCTGGGCGGCGACGCGATAGGGGTAGGCCACGGCCGGTTCTCCTGGTTCTGGCGGCATCATGTCCGGGCGGCGGCGACGGTCGCCGCCAGACCCTGCTGCAGGGAGGTCCAGCGCAGCCCGAGCTGCTGCTCGGCGCGCGTCGAGACCAGCCGGATGGGCTGGCGCCAGAGGCGCGCCAGCGACGGTGGAATCGGCGGCGGCAGGCGCAGGCCCACGCGTCGCAGGCCGATCTCGGCGATCTTCAGCACCGGCGCCAGCAGATGCGTTTCGATCTTCAGGCGGCGCGGGCCGATGCGCTTGACCGGCACGGCGTCGAGCGCGCGCGCATAGGCCAGGAAGTAGCCGTTCCAGTCGGGCGCTTCGGCCATGGCGAGGTTGTAGGCCGCAGCCGCGGTCGGCGTGCGCAGGCCGGCCAGCACTGCCGCTACGACGTCGTCGATGTAGACGAGGTTGCTGCAGCCGTCGCCGGCCGCGCCCAGGTCGCCGATGCGGTGCGCGCGCAGCAGGTCGGCGATGCGCAGGCTCCATTGTGGACTGTCGGGTCCGTAGATGCAGCCCGGCCGCAAGGTGACGACGGTCTCGCGCGCGGCCAGCAGCCGTTCGGCTTCGACCTTGGCGCCGGCATAGCCTTGCAGGTTCGCGGCCATGGGGTGGTCTTCGCCAATGTCGCCGCGCGCCGCGCCATAGACCGCCATGGAACTGAAATGCACCAGGCGCGCTTCGCGCGCGTCGAGCGCGGTCGCCAGGGCGCGGG
Source organism: Achromobacter sp. SIMBA_011 (assembly GCF_046535435.1). Lineage (NCBI taxonomy): Bacteria > Pseudomonadati > Pseudomonadota > Betaproteobacteria > Burkholderiales > Alcaligenaceae > Achromobacter > Achromobacter sp. SIMBA_011. The sequence continues at coordinate 421,600 of NZ_JAWRWN010000001.1, forward strand.
CGCCGGCCGTCATGGCGTCGGGAGAGCCGGCCACGCAATTGACCACGGCGTCGACTTCGCCCAGGGCGCGCGTGACTGCGGCGGGGTCGGTGGCGTCGAGAACGATCTCGCGGCCCTGCTGCCGGGCGCGGCGCACGCCCGCCACCGGGTCGGCCCAGTCGCTGGCGGCCAGCGCCGACACCACGCGCCGGCCGACATAGCCATTGGCGCCCAGGACCAGAATGCGTTGTTTCATGTGCGGGTCTCCGTGGCTGCGCCGCTGGACGCGTGAACGCGGCGCAGGTGATCGGCCAGGCGCAGGGCCAGCGCGACGATGGTCAGGGTCGGGTTGGCCTGGCCGGAGGTCGGGAAGACCGCCGAGCCGGCGACGTACAGGTTGGGGGTTTCGTGCACGCGGCAGTCAGCGTTGACGACGCTGTCGCGCGGATCGTTCCCCATGCGCGCCGTGCCGATATGGTGGCCGCCGTAGGCGCCATAGCGCGTCATCTCGGCCTCGACCTGTCCAGGGTCGTAGTCGAAGCGGCCCACGCCGCTGGCGGCCAGGGCCTCGGCCAGCGCCGCCAGCGCGGTCTGCACGGTGGCAACATCGCGGGGCGTGTAGCGCCAGTCGATGTGCAGGCGGCGCATTCCGAGCGCGTCGACGTCATTGCCCAGCGTGACGCGGCTGTCGGGGTTGGGCTCTTGTTCGGCGTGGAAATCGAGGCTGTAGCGGCGGTTGCGCGGGTGGACGATGATGGACGGAAACTTGCGCGCGGCCAGCTTGCGTTCAGTCAGCATGTGCCACATGAAGCGCGCGGTGGCCGGGGCGCCCAGCAACACGTTGCGCAGGTGGCTGAGCCACAGGCCGAGCGAACCTGGCGTGTCGCCATACAGGCGCTTGGCGTATTCGTAGGGAACGACGGGCCGGGCCAGGTACAGCGCCGACAGGACGCCGCTGCCGTGTCCGGGGTCCGGAATGCGCGGATGGTGCAGGCGCGCGATGAAGTTGCCCGCGTGCAGGCGGCGCTGCGCCTCGGGTTGCAGCGCCAGGCGCCGGCGGCAATAGATGCCTTCGTCGGAAACCTCGTAGCCGTGCCAGACGGAACGGGCGCCGGCCAGGTCGACGTTGCCGATGGTGCCGGCGATGTGGCACATGTAGTAGCGGCCCACCACGTCGTGCGCGTTGCCCAGTCCGCGGCCGCTGGCGCCGGGGTTGGCGAGCAGCAGCCGCGCGGTTTCCAGTCCGCCGGTGGCGAGCACGTAGGCGCGCGCCTGGACCGTGAAGACATTGTTGCCGGCCAGCGTGCGGACGCGGGCCGGGCCAACGGGCGCGCCGGCCGCGCCGTTGTCGAGCTTGCACAGGTTGGCATGCTGCAGCACGCGCACCGGTCCCTGGCGCAGCCGCTCGGCATAGCGCCAGCCGAAATCGGTGGGCACGCTGAAGCGTTCCAGGGTATCGGTGGAGAACTCGGGGCTGTCGAAGCCTTCGATCATCGGCCGCACGGGCCGATGGAAGGCGGTCTCGACGGTGTAGGCGAAATCGCCGGCTTCGCACAGTTGGTTGGCGCGCGGGTAGTAGGGCCGCAGGTCGTCCAGGCCGATGGGCCAGCCGCTGTGCGCGATGTAGTCGCGCGGCTCGAAGTCGATGGGATCGAACGGCATGCAGCGGCCACCCCAGATGGTGGTGGAGCCGCCCATGCGGCGCTGGCGGTAGCGCTCGGGCTCGGGGTGCATGCGGGCGTCGGCGACACTGCCCGCGTAGAGCGCCTGGGTGGTCTTGTCCTCGGCCGGGCCGCCGCTTTCGAGCAGCACCACGTCCAGGCCGCTGTCCAGCAGGGCCAGGGCCAGCGTGATGCCGGCGGCGCCACCGCCGACGATGCACAGGTCGGCGGTGAGGGTCGAGCCGTTCGGAATGGTGTTGGCGTCCAGGATCATCATGTCGCTCCGGGCAGGCGCCGCAAACCTGGTGCCGCGCGTGCGCGGACCAAGGGCATCAGTATCGCACGGCGGCGCCCGCCGGCAGCTTCAGCGTTTCGTGGATGTAGCCGGCGAAGGCGGTATAGCCGGCGATGTTCGGATGCACGCCGTCGGCGAACATGCCCGGCGCCAGCTTGAGGAAATCGTTGGTGCCGCCGCTGGACCAGTACAGGTAGTCCACGACCCGCACATGCGGGTACTGGCGCGGCAGGTCTTGTAGCAGCCAGTCGTTGAAGGCGCGGGTCAGCTCGATCATGGGCGGCGTCATGCCGAGGTAGGCGCCGACGTTGTCCACGACCAGCGGGATGCCCAGTTTCGCCGTGGTCTGCGCGAAGTAGGTGAAGTTGTCCTGCAGGGTCTGCAGCGGCACCATGCCGACGGCGACATCGTTGATGCCGACATGCAGATACGCCAGGCTCGGTCGCGAGCCGGCGGGCAGGGTGCGCGCGCCGCGGCCATCGCCTGGATCGTATTCCTCGGCCAGCACGTCGCGGCGCCAGCGGGCGCGGACCTGCGCCGACATCTGGCCGCCGATGCCATGGTTGAAATGGAACACGCCGGAATAGCGCGCCAGGTCGTAGGAGAGCTGGCCCGGATTGGACGGATAGTCCGGCACGAACTGGCCCTGCACGTTCAGGCGGCCCTTGCGCTGGATCTCGCCTTCGGCGATGGAGTCGCCGACCACCACGGCGTAGATGCGCTGGTCGCGCGCCCATGCGGGCAGCGCGGCGCATCCCGGGGCCAGCAGCAGGGCCGAGAGCAGGCTGCGGCGGTTCATCAGAAGAAGCGCTCGTTGACGTGGATGACGTCGCCGGGCTGGACCGCGTCGGTCAGCTTGGCGCGCCGGTCGGTGATCTCGCCGGTCAGCGCGTCCGTGCGGTTGAGGTCGATGCGGCTGTCGGACGCGCGCGGCGTCAGGCCGCCGGCGACCGCCAGGGCGCGCATGACGTTCAGGCCCTGTTCCAACGGATAGGCGCCGGGCTTGCCGACTTCGCCGTAGACGTAGAAGCGCGGCGCTTCCGGCACGAACACCACGTCGCCCGGTTGCAGTTCGGTGTCCTGCAGGCTTTGCGAGGGCGATTGGCGATTGCCCACGTAGAGATTGATGCGGTCGTTGCCGCCGCCGGCGCGGCGCACCAGGGTGGCAACGTCGCCAGCGCCGCCCGTGGCGCCGCCGGCCATGGCCAATAGTTCCAGCACCGACAGCTTGCCTTCGATGGGGTAGCGGCCCGGCCTCGCGACCTGTCCCAGCACCGACACGATGCGGCTGCGCAGCGTGACGACCTCGACGGCGACCTGCGGATCGGTCATGTAGCCCTTGCTGCGCAGGTCCTGCTCGATGCGTTTGCCGATGGCCGCGGGCGTCAGGCCCGAGGCGCGGACGTTGCCCAGCATCGGCACCACGATCTGGCCGTCGGCATCGACCGTGGCGCGGGCCTGGGTGCCGCCGGTGCCAAGGATGTTGATGTTGAGCGTGTCGCCCGGCCCGACCGCGCCGATGGCGCTGCCGATGGCCTGCTCCAGGGCCGGGTCGGCCGGCGCCGCGGCGGCCTGGCGCGGGGTGGGCACGACGCCGTTTTCCGGCAACCGGTTGCCGGCCATGTGGCGGTCGGTGCCGCGATCACCGCTGCCGCTCTTGACCGCGGGCGGCACGGCCGGCGGCGTGTAGGCGGCGGGCGGAGCGGCGACCGGCGTGGTCGGCTGCGGGCGCACGGGTGCGCCAATGGGGGCGGGGGGGGTGTAGGCGGGGGACTCGTAGGGCGCGTTGTAGCGCTTGAAGTCGTTGTCGGGCGAGGGCGCCGCCGGACGGGACGGGGACACGGGGTCGGGGATCGGCAGGTCCTGCGCGCCCGCCGCATGCGCACAGGCCAGCAGCGCCGCCAACATCGCTTTCCGCCATATCGTCGTCAGACACGCCACGTTATTCTCCGATCCTTTGGTTAAAGGTTGCGCGCGTCCAATAGTAGCCGAAGCAAAACGCCACACTATGGGTATTTTAAATACAATACGCGCGTGCCGGCTCGATGGATGTGGTTTTCTCAAACGCAAACGTGAGACCATTGTTCCCGAGCTTACCGCCCTTCGTAGCGAGATCCTCCTTGCACAGTTCAGAGCACGTATCCGACCCCCGCGGAACTGCGAACGACGATATCCCCGTCATGCCCGTCGTGCGGCTGTTCGACCTCGATATCGCGGCAGTTTCCTTCGATGAGGCCGTCGAGGGCCTGGCGCAGGCGGCCGTGCGCCGCGACGGTCGCGCCCGCATCGTGGTCACGCCCAATGTCGATCATGTGGTGCGCCTGGATGCCTCGCCGGAATTCCGCGAGCGCTACGCCAAGGCCGATTTCATCTTCGCCGACGGCATGCCCGTGGTGTGGGCCAGCCGTTTCCTGGGACAGCCGCTGCCCGAGCGCATCACCGGTTCCGACCTGTTCGTCGCGCTGTGCCAGCGCGCCCAGCGCGAGGGCTGGCAAGTGATGCTGCTGGGCGGCATGCCTGGCTCCGAGCCCGACCTGCTCGCGCGTTTCGCGCAGTATTACCCGGGTTTGAACATCGATATCGTCAGCCCCTCGATGCGCTTCGATCCGCTCGGACCCGAGGGGCAGGCCTATGCCGACCGTGTGCGCGAACGCCGGCCCGACGTGGTCTTCCTGTGCGTGGGCATGCCCAAGCAGGAACACTGGGTGCTGCATCACGCCGGCGAGTTGCCCGGGGGGATCCTGCTTTGCGTGGGCGCGGCCATGGAATTCGCCATCGGCCTGCAACGCCGTGCGCCCATGTGGATGCAGCGCATCGGCCTGGAATGGCTGTGGCGCCTGGCCAGCAACCCGCGCCGCCTGTGGCGCCGTTATCTGGTCGACGATCCACGCTTCCTGGGACTTTGCTGGCGGCAATGGCGCAAGCGGCGCGGCTCGGCGCCGTGATCTTGCGCCCCGGCGCCAGCCTTGCCTTGGATGGCGGGGCCAAGCGAGGCACGGTCACGATCGGACGCAAGCTGGCCGCGGCCAGCCTGATGATGTGCGGCGTCCAGGCCATGGGCGCGCCGGGGCCGGCCGACTACGCCGTGCAACTGGGCAGTTCCTACCAATACCAGAGCAATCCCGCGCGCCTGCCGCAGTCGTCTTCCGACATCCGGGGCGCGGGCGTCTGGGTCAATTCGGTCGGCCTGGGGCTGCGCATGCCGCTGCTGTCCGACGACACCCGGCTGGACGTGGGCGGCACGCTGGCCGATGCCCGCTACAGCAATAACCGGCAGCTCGACCACCAGCCCGGCAACATGCTGTCGACGCTGCATTGGCGCGCCGGCCGGCTGTTCGCCGGGCGCTTCGATTACGGCTACCAGAGCCAGCTCAATCCCAACATGGCGCGCACCTGGCCCGACCGCGACCTGCAGACGCGCGACAACAAGTCGGCCGAGCTGGGCCTGCGCATCTCGGAGCGGCTGACGCTGCCGGTGTTCGGCGTCTTCACCAACGGCACGCGCTACGACCAGGACATCAACCGCACCCTGTATGACCGCAAGGACCAGGGCTGGCAACTGTCGGCGCGCTATGCCGGGTTCGGCCGCTCCTTCGCGCAGACGGGCCTGCGCCATACCCAGGTCGATTACTACGGCCGCACGCCGGACCTGGTCCCGACCATCGACGACCGCTACACGGACAACGAGGCTTTCGTCGCGGCGCGCTGGGACTACAGCCCCAAGACGCTGCTGCAGGCGCGCGTCGGCCTTCTCAAGCGCAGCTACGTGCACCTGGGCGATCGCGACACCAATCTGTTCACCTTCGCCGGCCGCGCGACCTGGGACTATTCGCCCAAGACGCGCCTGGACCTGCAGCTTTGGCGCCGTCCCTACGCCTATGACGATGACCCCACGGTGCTGTATTCGATCCAGACCGGCGGCCTGGCTTCGGTGACGTGGCGACCCACGGTCAAGACCGCGTTCCAGTTGGGCGCCGAGCTGACCCGCCAGCGCAACACCGCCTTCACCGGCGGCAACGACCAGACCCTGCAGATCCGCCGCTTCGGCGCGCGCGTGCAATGGCAGCAGGAAGACAACCTGCGCTGGATCGTGGACGTGTACCGCGACCGGCAGATGGGCGAATCCGCCGGCGACAGCTACAACCAGAATTTCGTGCGCGTCGGGCTGGAATACACCTTCGGCAGCCGCGGCAAGGAGAACCTGCGGCTGATGATGCAGCCGACCGACTGTCAATGGCGTCGGCCGGAGCTGGCGATGTGCGATCCGATGGGCGAGGAGCCCTGAGCGCTCAGTAGGCGTTGCGGTCCCAGAAGATCACGAGCACGGTCCGGAACAGGATCTTCAGATCCAGCATCAGCGACCAGTTGGCGATGTAGTAGCGGTCGTAGCGCACGCGCTGCAGCATCTTGTCGGTGGTGTCGGTCTCGCCGCGCAGGCCGTGGATCTGGGCCCATCCGGTGATGCCGGGCTTGACGCTGTGTCGCAGCATGTAGCCCTGGATCATGCGGCGGTAGATCTCGTTGTGCTCGGCCGCGTGCGGGCGCGGGCCGACCAGGCTCATGGTGCCGGCCATCACGTTGAACAACTGCGGCAGCTCATCCAGCGAACTCTTGCGCAGGAAGCGGCCGATGCGTGTCACGCGCGAATCGCCCTGCTGCGCCTGGCGCAGGCTGCCGTCGGCTTCCGTGCCGGCGTTGGCGCGCATGGAACGGAACTTGAACACCGTGATCGGCATGCCGCGTTCGCCATAGCGCATCTGGCGGAAGATGACGGGCCCCGGCGAGTCGAGCTTGATGGCCAGCGCGATCACCAGCATGGCCGGCGAAGCCAGCAGCAGCATCAGCCCGCCCAGCGCCAAATCCATGGCGCGCTTGAGGCTGCGCGACAGGCCCTGCATGTGCGTTTCGTGCAACGCCAGCAACGGCACGCCCGCGATTTCGGCGCTGCTGGCCGTCAGTTCGCCCAGGAACGGCGACTCTGGCATCAGATAGATGGCGGCCGTCGAGTCATACAGCCGGTTCATGAGGTTGAGCACGACCGGGTTGTCCTTCGTGTCGTCCAGCGTGACGAAGGCCATGCCGTACTCGCCCGCCTCGATGCGGCTGAGGGCGTCCGGGTAGCGGCCGAGGTAGGGCGGCGGCGTCGGTTCGCCCTTGCGCGTGCGCACCTGTTCCTCGGCGTAGTAGCCGGCGGTGTGGATGCCCAGGATGGGCGAGCGCTGCAGGCGCATGGCGAGCTTGCGCGCTTCGGGGCCCATGCCGAAGAACACCGCCGAACGGCGGCTGGCGGACGCATTGTTCAGGCGATAGGCGGTGCGGCGCAGGCCGTACAGGGCGAGAACCTGCAGCGGCAGGGCGATAGCCGTCCATTGCAGCAGCAGCACGCGCAGCGATTCGGTGTCGGTGGCGCTGCCGGGCAGGAAGAACAGCGTGACCAGCGCCAGGAACAGCACGCTGAACCAGCGCATCACGCCGCGGCTCAGCATCCACCAGACGCTGCGGGCGCTGATCAGCAGCGTGAAGCGGGCGAATGCGACAAAGGCGCCCGTGGCGAGAATGACCGGAATCCAGCCGCGGAAGATGGGCGACGCCATCTCCTCGGCCAGTGTCAGGCCAAGAAAGGTGCCGGCGTTGATCAGCGCGCAGATCAGGCCCGTTAGGGCCATGAAGGAGCGCTGAGGGTGGCTGGGCATCGCGTAGGTGAGCATGGAAAAGGTGGTGGGGGGATCAGCGACCGTAGACATCATCAAACCGCACAATATCGTCCTCGCCCAGATACGGGCCGGACTGCACTTCTATCAGCTCCAGGTCAATGGAACCCGGATTCTCCAGGCGGTGTTTTACACCCAGAGGAATGTAAGTGGACTGGTTTTCCGTCAGCAGGAATACCTCGTCGCCGCGCGTGACGCGCGCCGTGCCGGTGACGACGATCCAGTGTTCGGCCCGGTGGTGGTGCATCTGCAGCGAGAGCCGACCGCCGGGCGCCACGCGGATGCGCTTGACCTGGAACCGGTCGCCGTTGTCGATGGCGTCGTAGCTGCCCCACGGCCGATAGGTCAGGCGATGGGCCGTGGCCTGCGGACGGTTGGCCTGGTTCAGGCGGGCGACGATGCGGCGCACGTCCTGCACCTTGTCGCGCGCGGCGACCAGGACGGCGTCGGCGGTCTCGACCACCACGGTGTCCTCCAGCCCCAGCAGCGTCACGAGGCGGTGGCTGGAATAGGCGTAGACGCCATGGCAGTCCTCGGCCACCACGTCGCCGCGCAGGGCGTTGCCATCGGCGTCCTGCGGCGCCAGTTGCCACAGCGAGGCGAACGAGCCGATGTCGCTCCAGCCGGCGTCCAGCGGCACCATGGCCACGTCCGGATCGCGCTCCATGACGGCGTAGTCGATCGAGTCGGACGGGCAGGCGGCGAAGGCGGCCTCGTCGATCCGCAGGAAATCGCCATCCTGGCGCGGCGCGGCCATGGCCTGGCGGCAGGCCGCCAGGATGTCGGGACGATGCGCCTGCAGGGCCTGCAGGTAGCGTGAGGCGCGGAACAGGAACATGCCGCTGTTCCAGAAATACTGTCCGCTGGCCAGATATTGCGCTGCCGTGGCCGCGTCGGGTTTCTCGACAAAAGCCTCGACGTCGGCTGCGCCGTCGCGGGCAGCGCCGGCGCGAATGTAGCCGTAGCCGGTCTCGGCGTAGGTGGGCTTGATGCCGAAGGTGACCAGGCGGCCGGCGTGGGCGGCGGGCAGCGCCTGGCGCACGGCGTCGTGGAAACGCTCGACGTCAGGCACCGCGTGGTCGGAAGGCAGCACCAGCAGCACGGGGTCGGCGCCGTCGGCCTGCGCCAGCAGGGCGGCCAGGGCGATGGCTGGCGCCGTGTTGCGGCCGACGGGTTCGAGCAGGACGGTGGGTTGTTGCTGGCCGATCTGGCGCAGTTGTTCGGCGACGATGAAGCGGTGTTCCTCGTTGGCCACGAAGATCGGCGCCTGGCTGCCAAGGCCGGCCACGCGCTCACAGGTGGCTTGCAGCGGGGAAAGGGCGCCGAGCAGGGGGAGGAACTGTTTGGGGTAGCTGCCGCGGGACAGCGGCCACAGGCGGCTGCCGGTGCCGCCTACCAGCAGAACGGAACGCAGTTGCGGCGTGGTACTCGACATCGGAAGTCCCTTGCATTCTGTCGCTGACGGCGCATGGCGCCGCGGGGGCGGGGGTACTTATCGGGCGCGGCACACGGTCTACGTCCTGCCAACGGCCTCAACTATAAAGGTTGCGCAATCGGCTGTGGCAAAGTGTTTGCAAATCTTTAAGATCTTTAAGATGTGTATGTCTTTAATTTGATTGTTGTCTTCACTATACTAAAAGACTGTGCCGCAGCGCAGGTTGGATGCATATATATCGATGCATTTTGCTATTATCGGCAATATAAGTCAGCACGCGTTAATACTGCCCGAAACAAAACGTTTACGAGCATTCGTGAAAAGACTTCAAACCGATGACACCGCGCGCTGCCGTCTAAGACGCAAGGTCATGCTCCAAGAATGCGGCCTAAAGTACCGCAGCTCCGCCTTGCCAACTCGCGGATGCAGGCTATGCAAAGCCTGAAAACCAGGATGTTCCTCGTGTCGTCCTCGCGTCGAGTGTCGCGCGGGTTCCCGCGCGCGACCTCGTTTTTCGTCGGTGCCTGTACGAAACAACCCGGCATGGCGGCCTCTGCCTGGCTCGTCGCTTGCCCGCCGGCCTTGCCTTTCAACACTTGTCCTGGTCCCGTGGCGCGTCGCGCTGACGCTTGCGGGCCAAGTCCTGTCGCCTGTCCATGACGAAGGAACGACGTGCAAAGCGCCATCCTCTCCCACCTCGATGATCGACTCTGTGCCAGCCAGTGGCGCGATGTGCTGGCGGCCTTCGCCCAGGAGTTGTCGCAGGATTTGACGGTGCAGCGCTTGCGCGCGCTGATGCGGCGCGCCGGCGAGACATTCGCCGACAGGCATGCGCTGTCGGGCGCCGTGTCGATCGCCGAGATGCAGTCCGCCATCAACCAGGTCTGGCGTCCGCTGGACTGGGGCTGGGTGGAGATCGAAGAGGCCGAGGATCACCTGGCCCTGGCGCACTACTGCGCGCCGCTGCGCGCGGCGTTCGGCGCCGCGCACCTGGACTGGAGCGCGGGGTTCCTGGAGGGGGCCTACGAATCGTGGATGCGCCTGCTGGGCGCCGATGCGCAGTTGAAGGTCTCGCAGCAGCGCGCGTCCGATGAATCCGGTGTCATTCTCTACCGGTTCGGCCGCTAGGATGCGGGACCACGGATGAGAGACGACAACGACATCACCAGCCTGTATCGCGAGTTCGGGGGCGATCCCCGCAACTATCGCGAGATCGGCCGCGAGGACCGGGCCCGCGCCGCGCGCGGCCGCTGGCCGCTGCTGAGCCGCATCCGGCCGGGGCAGCCTGGCGTGCCGCCCGCCGCCGGCGATTCGCCCGCCGACCGCCCCGCGCGGGCCGCGGCCTGGCCGCTGGCGCCGGGCGCGGCCGTGGCGGCGCTGCCGTTGTCCCGATTCTCGCCCGTGCGTCGTGGCGCAGCGGTGGATGCGGCCAAGGTGGCCGCGTTGATCCGTGGCGCGCGCGTGCAGCGTCCGCCGCTGGATGCGCTGGAAATTCCGCGGCAGTCCTCGCGGGAAGCCCCGCCGGCGCCTGCGGCCGCGCCGGTTGTCGCCGCGCCCGTCGCCGTCGAGCCTGCTGCCGTCGAGCCGCCCGCCACGGAGCCGCCCGCCACGGAGCCGCGCGCCGCCGAGCCGCCCGCGCGTCCCGCGCCGAAAGTCCTCATCGAACCCACCCTCGCGCCCGAGCGGCCGGCGGCGACGGCCCCCGAGTCCGAGCCGGCCAGCGCCGCGACGCCGTTGCAAGGCGTCTTCGCGCGCCTGGCGCGGACGCCGCGTGTGGACGCGGCCCAGGATCCGCCATCTTCGAAAGCGGCGAAAAAATGAAAACCATCGCGATTGTTTCCGCCAAGGGCGGGGTAGGAAAGACCACGATAGCCGCCACGCTGGGCTTGGCCCTGAGCCGGGCGGGCCATCCCGCCCTGCTGGTTGACCTGGATCCGCAGAACGCGTTGCGCTTTCACCTGGGCGCCGAATCGCAGGCCGCCGAGGCCGGGCTGGCGCGCGCCAGCCTGGCCAGCATTCCCTGGCGTGAAACGGTGGTGCGGGGCGACGCCGGCCCCTACCTGTTGCCATTCGGCCAGATCAACGAGGCGGACCGCATGGCGCTGGAACAGCAGATGCGGCAGGACGACGCCTGGCTGGCGAACCACCTGCGGGCGCTCGATCTCGAGCCCGATACCGTGGTGCTGGTGGACACGCCGCCGGGACCGTCGATCTATCTCAGCCAGGCGCTGCGCTGCGCCGACCTGGTGCTGGTCGTGACGCTGCCGGACGCCGCCTCGTACGCGACGCTGCCGCAGGTTGAAAACCTGATCGCGCAGTACTGCGAAGGACGCCCGGAATTCATGGGCCATGCCTTCGTGGTCAACCAGGCGGACAGCGCCTCCCCGCTGGCCAAGGACACGCTGCAGGTGATGCGCGGCATCCTGGCCGACCGCCTGGCCGGCGTGATCCACCGCGACGCCACCGTCAGCGAGGCGCTGGCCTTCGGCACCACCGTGATCGACCACGCCCCGCACAGCCAGGCCAGCAATGACATCGGCATCAGCGCGCAATGGCTGCTGCGGCAATTGCGCGAGCCCCGGGAGGACCAGCCATGAAGTCGGTGACCAACGAGACCGCGGCGCAGAATCCGCGTCTCTCGCGCATGGGCAACAGTCTGTTGTCCTGGCGCATCTGGAAGATGGGCTGGGTTCGGGCGCTGTCGTTGATGTTGGCCGGCGTGCTGTCGGTGCTGGCGGTGGCCGTCGAGATGGGCCTGCCGCAACAGATGATGTTCGCGGCGTTCTGTGTGATCGTGGCGCTGTTGCTGCACCGCGTGGGCGGACGGCTGGCGACGCTGACGCTGGTGATGCTGTCGGTCATCACGTCGTTGCGCTACATGTATTGGCGCATCACCGACACCATCGGCTTTCACAATGTCTTGGACGCGTTCTTCGGCTACGGGCTGCTGCTGGCCGAGATCTACGCCCTGACGGTCATGCTGCTGAGCTACTTCCAGACGGCTTGGCCGCTGCGCCGCAAGCCCACGCCGTTGCCGGTTGACCGATCCCTCTGGCCGACCGTGGATGTCTACATTCCCACCTACAACGAACCGCTGGACGTGGTGCGCCAGTCGGTGCTGGCTGCGCAGTCGCTGGACTGGCCGGCGGAAAAGCTGCGTGTCTACGTGCTCGATGACGGCCGTCGGCAGGAGTTCCGCGAGTTCAGCGAGCTGGCTGGCGTGGGTTACCTGACGCGCCCGGACAACAAGCACGCCAAGGCAGGCAACATCAACGCCGCGCTGACCAAGACCGACGGCGAATTCATCGCGGTGTTCGATTGCGACCACGTCACGGTGCGCTCGTTCCTGCAGATCTGCATGGGCTGGTTCCTGAAGGACAAACGGCTGGCGCTGCTGCAGACGCCGCACGTCTTCTTCTCGCCCGACCCCTTCGAGCGCAACCTGGGCACCTTTCGCAACGTGCCCAACGAGGGCGAACTGTTCTACGGCGTGATCCAGGACGGCAACGACCTGTGGAACGCCACGTTCTTCTGCGGCTCGTGCGCGGTGATGCGCCGCTCGGCGCTGGACGCGGTCGGCGGCGTGGCGGTCGAGAGCGTGACCGAGGACGCGCTGACCGCCCTGAAGATGAACCGCCTGGGCTTCAATACCGCCTACTTGGCGGTGCCGCAGGCCGCGGGGCTGGCCACCGAGAACCTGTCGCGCCACATCGGCCAGCGCACGCGCTGGGCGCGCGGCATGGCGCAGATCATCCGCACCAACAATCCGCTGCTGGGCAAGGGCCTGAAGATCGGGCAGCGGCTTTGCTACCTGAGCGCGATGCTGCACTTCTTCTTCGGCCTGCCGCGGGTGGTGTTCCTGACGGCGCCGCTGGCCTATCTGTTCTTCCATGCCAACGTGTTCCAGGCGTCGGCCATCATGGTGGCGGCCTACGCCTTGCCGCACATCGTTCTGTCCAACCTGACCGGGTCACGCATCCAGGGGCGCTTTCGCCATTCGTTCTGGAACGAGGTCTACGAGTCGGTGCTGGCCTGGTACATCATGCGCCCGGCGCTGGTGACGCTGATCAGCCCGAAGACGGCGCTGTTCAACGTGACGGCCAAGGGCGGCATCATCCGGGAATCGTATTTCGACTGGACGCTGGCGCGGCCCTACGTGGTGCTGCTGGGGCTGAACCTGGCCGGCTTCATCGTTGGCGTGGTCAGCCTGGTCACCGGGTACGGGGGCGTGGACGCACGCCTGACCATCGTGCTGAACCTGATCTGGACCGTCTACAACATCGTGATGACCAGCGCCAGCGTGGCCGTGGCCGGCGAAGTGCGGCAACTGCGCAACACGCCGCGGGTGGCCATCTCGCTGGCCGCCATGCTGCTGCTGCCGGACGGGCGCACGGTCGCCTGCCGCACCAGCGACTACTCGCAGGGCGGCCTCGGCCTGGTGCTGCCGCCCGGGGTGCTGGTGCCCAACGGCATGCCGCTGAGCGTGTCGCTGTTCCGCAATGACGAGGAAGCCATGTTCCCTGCGCTGGTCACGTTCAGCCGCGGCGACCGCCTGGGGATCAGCTTCCAGTCACTGACGCTGGAGCAGGAACGCGAGCTGGCGCAGATGACCTTCGGCCGCGCCGACACCTGGGCCAGCACCTGGGGCAATAACGCGCCCGATTCGCCGTGGGTCGCATTGCGACAGATCTCGAGCATCGGCGTACGCGGTTTTTCGTTGCTGCTGCGCCAGTTGCGCGATCGCAGCCTTGCGGCCGTGCGCCGTCCCACGTCCGTGTCCACCAAAAACTAGAGGACGACAGAGCGATGATTCCCAGGCTTGATGCTTGGCCGCCCCGGCCTTGCCTGTCCCCCGCACAGTCGGTCCCGCGTCGGGCGCTGCTATCGGCGTTGTTGGCCCTCGGGGCGGTCATGCCGGCCCTGGCCGAGCCCGTCGCTGCCGATCCGGTCGCCGCGACCGCGCCCGCGGCGACCCTGCCGCCGGGCGCGCGTATCTACTCCGTACCCCTGTCGCGCCTGAGCGGCCAGAGCGCGCTGCCGTTGCGCGGCGTGGACGGCATCAATGGACTGGGCTTCAGCGCGCGCCGCGACCAGCAGGTCATCGGGGCGCGCGTCAACCTGGATTACAGCTATTCGCCCGCGCTGCTGCCCGACCTGTCGCACTTGAAGGTGCTGCTCAACGGCGAAGTGGCGGGCAGCGTGGCGCTGCCGAAGGAAGCCGCGGCCACGCCGACCCGCCAGACGGTCGAGCTGCCGGTGCCGGCGCTGGCCGACTACAACCGGCTCGACGTGCAACTGATCGGCCATTACACGCTGGGTTGCGAAGACCCGGTGCATTCCAGCCTGTGGGCCGACGTCGCTGGCCGCAGCACGCTGGAACTGACCGTGATGCCGGTCGACCTGCCCAATGACCTGGCGCTGCTGCCTGTGCCGTTCTTCGACAGTCGAGACATTCGCCAACTGGCGCTGCCGATCGTGCTGGGAGCTAGTCCGGATGCGGCGCGGCTGGAGAGCGCCGGCATCCTGACCTCGTGGTTCGGCGCCCTGGCGGGATATCGCGGCGCCAGGTTCGACGCCCATTTGCAGGACCTGCCGGCGACCGGCAACGCAGTCGTGCTGCTGCTGCCGGGCGACACGGTCGCCGGATTGCAGACGCCCGCGATCGATGGCCCGTCGGTGGCAATGCAGACCAACCCGCGCGATCCGCACGGCAAGTTGCTGCTGGTGATGGGGCGCGACGCCAAGGAGCTGAGGCAGGCCGCCGCCGCGCTGGCGCTGGGCAGCGAAGCGTTGTCCGGCTCGCAGGCACGCATCACGCGCCTGGAGACGCCGCGGCCGCGCAAGCCGTTCGACGCGCCCAACTGGCTGCGCAGCGACCGGCCGGTGGCATTCGGCGAGCTGGTGCCGACCCGCGACCTGAACGTCTCGGGCCATCGGCCGCCGCCGGTGCAGGTCAACCTGCGCGTGCCGCCGGGCCTGTTCGGCTGGCATAGCGATGGCGTGCCGGTGAACCTGATCTACCGCTATTCGCCGCGTCCCGGCGCCAGGCAGTCGGTGATGGAGATGATGGCCGGCAACCAGTTGGTCCGCAGTTTCGCGCTGCACGAAGGACCGGGCGTCTACAACCGCCTGACCGGCATGCCGGCCTCGGAAGGCAAGGCGCGGGTGATGGTGCCGACCTATCTGCTGCCGCCGCAGACGGCGCTGCAGTTCAATTACGTCTACGAGTACGCCAAGCTGGGCGAGTGCCAGAACAGCATCCTGGATAACGTGCGCAGCGCGATCGATCCGGGTTCCACCATCGATATTTCCGGCCTGCCCAAGTATGCCGCCATGCCGGACCTGTCGCTGTTTGCCGACGCCGGCTTCCCGTTCACACGCATGGCCGACCTGTCGGAAACCGCGGTGGTCATGCCCGAGGGCGCCGGCGTGTCGGACTTCTCGGCCTATCTGACCTTGATGGGCGTGATGGGGCAGGCGACGGGCTATCCCGCCACTGGCGTCACCGTCACCCAGGGCGCGCAGGTCGCGGCGCAGCGCGACAAGGACCTGCTGGTGCTGGCTTCCGGCGACAACCAGCCGCTGCTGGCGCAATGGGGCGACGCGCTGCCGAGCGGCTTCAATGGCAAGGAGCGCCGCTTCAGCCTGTCGAGCTGGGTCGATGGCGTCGCGTCCTGGTTTGGCAACGATCCGCGCGACCGCAAGCGCCAGGCCGACATCCAACTGGCCTTCTCCAGCGGCGGCGTCACGGCCACGCTGGCTGGCCTGCAATCGCCGCTGCAGTCAGGCCGCAGCGCCGTTGTGGTGTCGGGCACCAGCGCCGATGGCCTGGCCAGCGCCGTTCAGGCGCTGCTGGCCAGCCGCGACGCCGAGAGCAAGGCCGACAATCCTCAGGACCGGATCGGCGGAAGCCTGTCGGTGATCAGCGGCGGGCAGGCCTATACCCTGCAGGATGAGCAGAGCTATTACGTGGGTTCATTGCCGACCTGGCTGGGCCTGCAGTGGTTCTTCGCACGCCATCCGCTCACGCTCGTGGGGGCGTTGCTCCTGAGCGCGCTAGTCATTGCCGTGTTGCTCTACCTGTCGCTGCGCGCCCGCGCTCAGCGCCGCCTGGGATCGTGATCATGCATAAGAAAATCCGTTCGACCCAACCGCCGATCGCGCAAGCGGCGCCGTTCCGTTCGCCGCGCCGCCCCGGGCATGCGCTGGGCCGCCTTTCGCTGGCGTTGCTGGCCGGCTGCTCGTTGCTGGCCAGCGCGGCCGAGGCGCCGGGCACCGTGCCTGCCGCCACGCCGGCCCCGGCGCCGTTCGTGGCCGACCAGACCTACACCTTCAAGCAGCTCGGCGCGCAGTATCCCCTCAACCTGCGCGGCGTGGACGGCAGCAACACGCTGAACTTCAGCGTGCGCAACGATCGCGTGGTGACCGGCGCGCGGGTCGACCTGCGCTATGCCTATTCGCCCGCGCTGCTGCCCGACCTGTCGCACATCAACGTGCTGGTCAACGACGAGGTGGCCGCCACCATTGCCGTGCCGCGCGACACGGCCGGCAGCAATCTGCGGCAGACCATCGAGATCCCGCCCTACCTGATCACGCCCTACAACGATCTGCGCCTGCAACTGATCGGCCACTACACGCTGAATTGCGAGGATCCGCTGCATTCCAGCCTGTGGGCCAACATCAGCAACCTGAGCACGCTGGACCTGGCCACCGCCGCGCTGCCGTTGCCCAACGAGCTGGCCAACCTGCCGCTGCCGTTCTTCGACCGCCGCGACATGCGCAAGCTGGTGCTGCCGTTCGTGTTCCAGGCCGAGCCGGACAACGCCACGCTGGAAGCCGCGGGGGCGCTGTCTTCATGGTTTGGCGGGCTGGCGGGTTATCGCGGCTCGGATTTCCCGGCCTCGGTGGCGCAGTTGCCCAACCGCGGCAATGCGGTGGTGTTCGCGATGGGCGCGGCCAGCGCCGGGCTGACCCAGGCCACCGTGAACGGTCCGACGCTGGCCATCGTCGCCAACCCCAACGATCCCGAAGGCAAGCTGCTGCTGGTGCTGGGCCGCGACGGCAAGGACCTCAAGCAGGCAGCCGCCGCGCTGGCGCTGGGCAGCCAGACGCTGGCCGGCCAATCGGCCGCCATCACCCGCCTGGCCGACGTCAAGCCGCGCCAGCCCTACGACGCGCCGCGCTGGCTGCGAACGGACCGTCCGGTGCGTTTCGGCGACCTGATCGACCCCAAGCGCCTGAACGTGTCGGGCTTCAGCCCGGATACCATCCGCATCGACGTGCGCGTGCCGCCCGACCTGTTCGGCTGGCAGGAAAAGAAGGTGCCGATCGACCTGCGCTATCGCTATACGCCGCAGCCGACGTCGCTCAATTCCTCGCTGCTGTTCGGCGTCAACGGCGAGTTCGTCAAGTCGATGCCGCTGTTCGCGCTGGAGCGCATCGAGGGCGGCGACAAGCTGCGCGCCGAGGTGCTGCCCGACGAGAGCCTGCCGATGCGCGCCCAGTTGGACGTGCCGCTGGACCTGTTGAAGTCGGACGGCCAGTTGCAGTTCCGCTATATGTACGACTACGTCAAGCAGGGCGAGTGCCGCGACATCATCATCGACAACGTGCGCGGCATGATCGAACCCGAGTCGACCATCGACCTGTCGGGCTATCCGCATTTCATCGAAATGCCGGACCTGCGCGCATTCGCGCAGGCGGGCTTCCCCTTCACGCGCCTGGCCGACCTGTCGGAAACTGCCGTGGTGCTGGATGACCGCGCCAGCGCGGCGGCCTATTCGGCCTACCTGAACGTGCTGGGCCGCCTGGGAGACGCCACGGGCTATCCGGCCATCGGCGTGACCGTGACGCGGGCGCAGCAGGCCGGCGCGCAGGCCGGCAAGGACCTGCTGGTGATCGCGGGCGACACCGCCAATCCGCTGCTCAAGACCTGGGCCCCCCACATCCCGGGCAGCTACGAGTCGGGCGCGCACTTCGGCCTGTCGGACCTGATCTACCGTGTGACCGACTGGTTCCATACCGATCCGCGTCTCGATCGCCGCGAGCCGCGCGTGGCCATGAGCTACACCAGCGAAGGCGTCAGCGCGATCGTGGCCGGCTTCGAGTCGCCGCTGGCCGCCAAGCGCAGCGTGGTGTTGCTGGCCAGCAGCAAGCCCGACGGGCTGGACGCGGCCGTGGCCGCGCTGCGCGGCGGCGAAGGCTTCGACAAGAGCGTACAGGGCAGCCTGGCAGTGATCCGCGGCAAGCAGATCGACGCGCTGGTCGGCGACCAGACCTATACGCTGGGCCAGTTGCCCTTGCTCAAGCGCATCGACTGGTGGGTGTCGTCACAGTTGCCGGGCTACACCCTGCTGCGCCTGGTGGTGATGGGGCTGCTCTGGCTGGTCGGCATCGCCGTGGCGCTGGCCGTGCTGCGCTCGCTGTTACGCCGCCTGCGCAAGAAGGACGCCTGATGCATCCGGCCCGATCTGCTCGCCGCCGATCCGCCTGGCGCCAGCGTGCCCGGCGGGCGCTGCTTGCGCTCGGCCTGGCCCTGGCGGCATCGGGCGTGGCGCGGGCCGCGCCGGTATGCACGGCGGTGGCCTGGCCGGAGTGGTCGGCCTTCGTCAAACATTTCGTGCAGCCCGACGGGCGTGTCGTGGATGCAAGCACGCCGCGCAAGATGAGCACCTCTGAAGGACAGTCGTACGCCATGTTCTTCGCCCTGGTCGCCAATGACCGCGAGACCTTCGAGCGGTTGTGGCGCTGGAGCGTGGCCAACCTGGCCGGCGGCGACGCCGCGCAGCGCCTGCCGGCCTGGTCCTGGGGCCGGCGCGACGACGGCGCCTGGGGCGTGCTCGACAGCAACGCGGCATCGGACGCCGACCTGTGGTTCGCTTATGCTTTGCTCGAGGCCGGCAGGCTCTGGCGCCAGCCGGCCTACACCCGTGACGCGCAGGCGTTGCTGGCCTTGATCGAGGGGCGCGAAGTGGCGCAATTACCGGGCCTGGGCAGCATGCTGTTGCCGGCGCCCGAGGGCTTTTCGCAGCCCGGCCTATGGCGCCTGAATCCGAGCTACCTGCCGGTTCCCGTGCTGCGGCGGCTGGCGCAGGCCTCGGCGAAGGGGCCGTGGACCCAGGTGGCCAACAATACGGTGCGAGTGATCCAGGCGACCACGCCCAAGGGCTACGCGGCCGACTGGGTGGCCTACCGCGATGTGTCTCGCGAGGGGGGGGCGCTGGGACGTTACGAAAATGATCCGGCGCATGGCGCCAAGGGCAGCTACGATGCGATCCGCACGTATCTGTGGGCTGGCATGACGCCGGCCGAAGATCCCGCCGCCCGGCCGCTACTGGCTGCGCTGTCAGGCATGGCCACCGCCGTCGGCGCCACGGGCGTGCCGCCCGAGTCAGTGGACGTGGACAGCGGCCAAGTCCAGGGCCAGGGGCCGTTCGGTTTCTCGGCCGCCCTGTTGCCGTATTTCCAGGCGCGCGGGCAGAATGACCTGCTGCAGGGACAGTTGCGGCGCGTGCGCGAGGCCTGGGCTGCCAGCCAGGCCCCTGCGCGGCTGGCGGTTCAGCAGCCGCCTTATTACGATTACGTACTCAGCCTGTTCGGGATGGGCTGGTTCGAGCAGCGGTACCGGTTCGGTGCCACCGGCCGTGTGTCATTGGAGTGGGAGAAGAAATGTCCTTGAACCGCCACAAGCTGGCCATCGGCGTTCTGGCCGCCCTGATGCACCAGAGTGGCTGGGCCCAACCGGCCGCCACCGCTTCGCTGCTGGAGCAGGGACGCTACTGGCAGAACCAGGGCGACTCCAAGCGCGCCGCGCAGGCCTGGGAAAAGCTGCTCCTGTCCGATCCCTCGCAGCAGGAGGCGATGTACGGCCTTGGGCTGGCGGCGGTGCGCGAAAAGCGCCTGGACGATGCCCAGGGCTACCTGACCCGGCTCAAGCAGCTCAACGCCAACGGCACCTTCACCAAGCGCCTGCAGCAGGATATTGGCCTGGCCGGCGGCGCCGCCGCGGCCGACCTCGACCGCGCGCGCATGCTGGCGGCCTCGGGCGAGATCGACAAGGCGATGCAGGCCTACGACCAGGCCCTGCAGGGCCGCGAGCCGCAGGGCGAGATCGCGCTCGAGTACTACAGTTTCCTCGGCTATTCGGACAAAGGCCTGTCGCGCGCCATCACCGGCCTGCAGCGGCTCTCGCGCGAGACGCCCGGCAATCCGAACGTCCAGTTGGCCCTGGCCAAGCACCTGATCCGCGACGAAGACCGGCGCGCCGACGGCGTGCGCATGCTGGCGCAGTTGGCGCAACGCAAGGACGTCGGCGCCGACGCCACCGAAAGCTGGCGCGCCGGCCTGATCTGGCTGGGCGCGCCGAACGCCAGCGAGAAGCCGCTGTTCGAGGCCTATCTGGCGGCGCATCCGGACGACAAGGAAGTGCGCGCGGTGCTCGACAATCCGTCGGCCAAACGCGGCGCGCCGGCGCCGGTCTGGCGCCAGGATGCGCGCCTGGCGCGCGGCTTCGCGGCGTTGAAGAACGGCGACCTGGCCGCGGCCGAAGCCGCGTTCCAGGAAAAGCTGCGCGCCACCCCCAATGATCCGGACGCACTGGGCGGCCTGGGGCTGGTGCGCATGCAGCAGGACCGCAACGCCGAGGCCCAGGAACTGCTGTCGCGCGCGGCGGCCCGTCCCGGTGCCGGGCGCAACTGGACCCGCGCCCTCGCGGGGGTGCGCTACTGGAACCTGCTGGACCAGGCCGAGGCGGCACGCCAGCGGGGCGACGGCGACGGCGCGCGCAAGCTGCTCGAACAGGCCATCCGGCTGGACGGCAATGCCACCGGCGCCTACAACGCCATCGGCCGGGCCTATGCCAGCGCCGGCGACATGGCCAACGCCGAGAAGACCTATCGCTACGTGCTTGCCCGGCACAAGAATGATCCCGAGGCGGTGCGCGGCCTGGCCGACGTGCTGGCCCAGACCGGCCGCGCCGAAGAAGCCCTGCGGCTGGTCGATGCGCTGCCGGCGGGCCAGGCGGGCGACGTCAGTCGCCTGCGCGCGGCCGTCATGGCGGGCCAGGCGCGCGAGGCGGAAAAGCGCTGCGACACGGCCGGCGCGCGTCGCATGCTGGAAGACGCGCGCAGGACGGACCCGCGCAATCCCTGGACCACCTACGAGTTGGCGCGGTTGCTGTTGCGCAGCGGTGAATCGGTCCGCGCGCAACAGATCATGGACGAGACGTTGCGCGTGCAACCGGACTCGGCCGACGCGCTGCACGCCAACGCGCTGTTCGCGTCCGAGCGCGGTGAATGGGGCCGTGCCTACGACATCCTGGCGCGCATCCCGGAGAACCGCCGCACCCCGGAAATCACGCGCTTTCAGCGCAACGTGTGGGTGCACGAGCAGGCGGCCCAGGCCTCGCGCCTGGCGCAGTCGGGCGACGCGGCGCAGGCGCGCCAGCGCCTGGCTGGCTTGCAGGCCGCGGCGGGCAACGATCCCGAGTTGCTTGGCGCAATCGCCCAGGCCTATATCGACGCGGGCGACACGCCGCAGGCGCTCGCCGTGATGCGGCCGCTGGTGGATGGAAGCCGGCCGGCCGGCCCGGATGTGTTGATCCCGTACGCCAGCGTGCTGCTCAAGAGCGGCGATGACGCCGGCACCGCGGCCGTGCTGCGCCAGGTGCAGAAGCTGCCGATGGACGCCGACCAGCATCGCAGTTTCCAGGACCTGGTCAGCCTGTATACCGTGCGCCAGGCCGAGGCCATGCGCCAGCGCGGCGACCTGGTGGCTGCCTACGACATCCTGCAGCCGGTGCTCAAGCGCCGGCCTGACGATCCCCTGGCCCAGGGCGCGCTGGCGCGCATGTATGTCGCCGCCGGCGACCGCGACAAGGCCCTGGCCATCTATCGTGGCCTGCAGGCGCGCGATCCCGACAACGCGCAGTTGCAGATCGCCGTCGCCGGCATCGCCGCCGAGGCCGATGACTGGCGCTCGGCCGAAGCCTCGATGGACAAGGCGCTGGCGCTGGCGCCGAACGATCCCGACGTGCTGGCCGGCGCGGCGCGCATCTACCGTTCGCGCGGCAAGACCGGGCGCGCCGCCGAGCTGTACCAGCAGGCCATCGCCGCCCAGCAGGCGCGCGGCGGCGGCACCATGGTGGCCAGCGGCGCGGCGCCCGCCAACTATGCCGACGGCAACCCCTTCGTCGGCCTGCCGGGCCAGCGTTCGCGGTCCACCCGCGTGACGCAGGTCATGGGAGAGGCCCTCAACGACCCGCAGGTCCCCACCTATGGCGCCGGCTACGGCACGGGCTATGCCGCAGGGTACGGCGCCAGCTATGACGGCGCGCCCATGGTGTCGCGTCAGGAGCCCTATGTCATTGCCGGCGCGCAGGATTCGCGCGCGGCCGCCAACCCGCCCGCGGCCTATGGCGGCGGCGCGGCGTCGCCCACCCTGCAACGGGAACTCGACGAGGTCATGCAGGAGCGCAGCGCCGAGGTCCGCGTGGGCGGCTTCGTCCGGTCAAACAACGGTGAAGCCGGCATGAGCAAGATGACCGAGATCGACGCGCCCATCGAGGCCCTGATTCCGGCGGGCGATGGCAAGATCTCGCTGCGCGCGACGCCAGTGACCCTGGACGCTGGCCGCCTTGGCGACGACTATTCCAGCAACAGCCGCTTTGGCGGCGGCCCGGTGGCGGCCACGGCGCAGCAGGCGGGATTGGTGGGCGGAGCCGGCAAGCAGCGCGACTCGGGCGTGGGCCTGTCGGTCGGCTACACCATGCAGGGCCTGAGCGCCGACATCGGCACCACGCCGCTGGGCTTCGAGTATTCGAACGTGGTCGGTGGCGTGCGCCTGAACGGCCCCATCGACCGCGGCGCGGGCACCTGGTACAGCGTGGACCTGTCGCGCCGCGCGGTGACCGACAGCCTGGTGTCCTTCGCCGGCGCGCGCGACGACCGCACCGGCCAGCGCTGGGGCGCGGTCACGGCCACCGGCGTGGGCGGCCAGATCGGCATGGACAACAAGGACTACGGCGTCTACGCCTACGGTTCGTGGCGCAGCCTGGACGGCCACAATGTCGAGTCCAACAGCCGCACCGAGGTCGGCACCGGCATCTATTGGAACCTGACGCGCGAAACCAACCGCATGCTGACGGCCGGCCTGAACCTGGGCGCCATCTTCTACGACAACAACCAGCGCTTCTTCACCTACGGCCACGGCGGCTATTTCAGCCCGCAGCAGTTCTACGCGCTGAGCGTCCCCGTGACCTGGGCGCAGCGCGATGGCCGCTTCACCTACAAGCTGCAAGGTTCGGTCGGCCTGCGCCATTTCAAGGAAGACGGCGCCGACTATTTCCCGACCAGCGGCGGCATGCAGGCGGCGGCCAACGCGGCGAACCGCGCCGTCTATGGCGCCCCGGCGACCTACGAAGGGCAGTCGCGCACCGGCGTGGGCTACAACCTGGCGGCGGCGGGCGAGTACCAGTTGTCGCCCAATCTGTTCCTGGGCGGCACCATGGCCATGGACAACGCCACCGATTACCGCCAATACGTGGGCGGGCTCTATCTGCGCTACGCGTTCTATCCGCAGACGCGTCCGCTGGACCTGCCGGTCAATCCCTATCAGTCGCCGTACGCCCGCTAGGGACGTCTCATCAAGGAGTATTGCCATGCTGACCTCTCTTTTTGCCGGAATGAGCATCCTGTTGATCGGCGACAGCCATCTGGCCGCGCCCGGTTACCTGATCACGACCCTGCAGGACGACCTGGTCAAGCAGGGCGCGGTGGTGCAGACCATCGGCGTGTGCGGCAGCAATGCCGGTGACTGGCTCAAGACCACGCCCAGCACCTGCGGCGGCGCCGAGCGCCTCAACGACGGCCAGATCGTGCTCAAGGGCAAGGATGCCCGCACCACCCCGGTCACCGACCTGATCGCGGCCAAAAAGCCCAACCTGGTGGTGATCGTGCTCGGCGACACCATGGCCGGCTACACCAATCCATCCTTTCCCAAGACCTGGGCCTGGCAGCAGACGACCGCATTGACCAAGGCCATCTCGGGCACCGGCACGGCCTGCGTCTGGATCGGTCCCAGCTGGGGCACCGAGGGCGGCAAATACAACAAGAATTTCGCGCGGGTCAAGCAGGTGTCGGCCTTCCTGGGCAGCAACGTGGCGCCCTGCGCGTAC
Organism: Achromobacter sp. SIMBA_011; assembly: GCF_046535435.1. NCBI lineage: Bacteria > Pseudomonadati > Pseudomonadota > Betaproteobacteria > Burkholderiales > Alcaligenaceae > Achromobacter > Achromobacter sp. SIMBA_011. The sequence goes on from NZ_JAWRWN010000001.1 coordinate 445,853, forward strand.
ATCGATTCGACCCAGTTCTCGACGCCCGGCCAGTGGCCCACCACCGACGGCCAGCACTACACCAACACCGGCTACAAGGCCTGGGGCGACGCCATTGCCAAGCAATTGGGCGAGCTGCCGCAGGTCAAGGCGCTGCAGAAGAAATGACGCGCGCGATCCCCGCTTCCAAAGGACAACGGATGAGCATCCTCCTGTCGCGCGGCCTGGCCGCCCTGTCGTTCGCCCTGGCCGCCGGCGTTGCCGGCGCGGCGCAGATCCAGCTCTATGACACCGGCCCGGCCGAGGACGCGTCGTTCGTGCGCTTCGTCAACGGCGGCGCCGAGCCGATGGCGGTGAGCGCCAAGGGATCGCAGGCGCGCATCCAGCTCGACGCCGCCCATCCCGCGTCGGATTTCATGCCGGTCAAGGCGGGCGCGAAGATGCAGGGCCTGCTCGAAAGCGGCGGCCGCAAGCAGGAGGTGGCCATTTCGGTGCAGCCCGGCGAATTCGCCTCGGTGGTCGGCCTGCCCGGCAAGGACGGCCTGCAGGCGCGCATCGTGCGCGAGCAGCCCGAGGACTTCAACGCGCTCAAGGTCTCGGTGGGGTTCTACAACCTCGATCCGTCATGCGCCGACGCCGGCCTGCTGGCCGTGCCGCGCAACCTGGCGATGTTCGAGCACGTGGCCGATGGCGGCGCCGCGCGGCGACTGGTCAATCCCGTGTCCCTGAAGGTGCGAGCCAGTTGCGGGGGCCAGCCCGCGGGGCCGGAGCTGGATCTGGGCGCGCTGCAGGCCGGCGAACGCCACACCGTGTTCCTGCTGCCGTCGGCGCAGGGTCCCCGCCTGCTGCACGCGCCGGACCAGACGGCCCGCTGATCCGGCCCCTAACGGCGGGGGCGCGGCCCCCGCTTCGATAACAATATCTCCGGCCACCCTCCGCCATGGTCTTCGCGTCCCTCGAATTCCTGACGCTGTTCCTGCCGCTGTTCCTCGTCGTCTACGCGCTGACGCCGCAGCCCGCGCGCAATTTCGTGCTGCTGGTCGGTAGCTGGATTTTCTATAGCTGGCTCAAGCCAATCTACCTGTTGCTGCTGGTCGCGGTCACCGTCGTGGCATGGGCCGGCGGCCTGATGCTGGAGCAGTTGCGCGCCGGCCATCGCCGCAAGGTGCTCCTGACCCTGCTGTTGACGGCCAATGTGGCGGCGCTGTGCTGGTACAAGTACGCCAACATCCTGGTGTCGACGTTCAACGACGTCGCCGCCATGGCGGGCGCCGTGCCGCTGGCCTGGGAGCGGGTGGCGCTGCCGGCGGGCCTGTCCTTCTTCGTGCTGCAGGCCATCTCCTACCTGGTGGACGTCTATCGCCAGGACGTGCGCGCCGAACGCAACTTCATCGACTTCGCCGCCTACAAGGCCATGTTCGGCCAGTTGATCGCCGGCCCCATCATCCGCTGGGCCTGGGTCGAGAAGGAGATCGCCCATCGGACCATGGATTGGCGCAATTTCTGCCTGGGGGCGCGCCGCTTCATGATCGGCATGAGCATGAAGGTGCTGGTGGCCGATACGCTGGCGCCCGTGGTCGATGCCGCCTTCGCCCTGCGTACGCCCTCGTTGGCCGACGCCTGGATCGGCTGCGGCGCCTACACCCTGCAACTGTTCTTCGACTTCGCCGGCTACAGCGCGATGGCCATCGGCCTGGGCCTGATGATGGGCTTTCACCTGCCGGAGAACTTCAACAACCCCTACCTGGCGCGCAGCATCCAGGACTTCTGGCGGCGCTGGCACCTGTCGCTGTCGAGCTGGATCCGCGACTACCTGTACATTCCCATGGGCGGCAATCGCCTGGGCGTGTGGAAGACCTATCGCAACCTGCTGCTGACCATGGGCATCGCCGGTCTCTGGCATGGCGGCGAGAGCTGGAACTTCCTGCTGTGGGGCCTGGCGCATGGCGCCGCGCTGGCCGTGGCGCGCGCCTGGAGCGGCAATGGCCTGCCGGCGCTGCCGGGCTGGCTGTCGCGCGTCGCCACACTGTTGTTCGTGATGCTGGCCTGGACCATCTTCCGCGCGGTCGACTTTCATGCCGCGCTGGCCATGTATCGGGGCCAGTTCGGCCTGAATGGCATCGGCCTGGGCGATTCGATGTTGTATGTGCTGCGGCCGACCCACTGGCTGGCCGCCGCGCTGGGCATCATGTGCGTCATCCTGCCCGCCTGGCAGCCGTGGTGGTCGGCGCGGCCGGCCGGCATGTTGCGCACGGCCTGGAGCGCGGTGTGGCCGGTGGCCGGCTTCCTGCTGGCCTACGCGCTGATCGCGGCGCGCGGCGCCGTGCCTTTCCTCTACTTCCAATTCTGAGGCCGGAGACGATGAGCGCCCATCACGATACCCCGGCCCCGCCGCCCATAGCCCATGCCTCCGTGGCCAACCGCCGCGCCAGCCAGCTCGCCGGCGTGGCGCTGGTGCTCTTCATGGCCGGCGCCATGCTCAGCAACATCTGGTGGAGCGTGGACCACGACGTGCTGCCGGACGACACCTCGCTGCCGCGCGTGCTGGATGGCGGCGTCACGCACGACCTGTCGTTGCGCCTGGCCGACATGACATTCAGCAGCGAGGCCGCGCGCCTGCAACGTGGCCTGGGCTGGCTGACGCTGGGCGACCTGGGCCCGCGCGTGCGGCGGGGCTGCGACGGTTGGCTGTTCCTGGGCGATGAACTGCAGCCCCATCCCGCCGCGCGCGAGAACCAGGCCGAGCGGGCCCGCATCGTCGTGTCGCTGCGCGACGCGCTGGCTGCCCGCGGCATCCGGCTGCTGGTGGCCGTGGTGCCGGACAAGAGCCGCATCGAGTCCGCGCGCCTGTGCGGCCTGCACCGTTCGGCGGGCTTCGAGGACCGGCTGTCGAGCTGGGTCGGCGTGCTGCGCGCGCAGGGCGTGGCGACGGTCGATCTGAGCGCCGCGCTGCGCGGCGTGCCGCAGGACGCCTATTACCGCAACGACTCGCACTGGACCGAGGCCGGCGCCGGCGCCGCCGCGCGCGCCGTCGCCGAGCAGGTGCGCGCCAGCGGCGTCGCGCTGCAGGCGCCGCAGCGCTGGCGCGTCACTGCCCAGCCTCCCGCGCCACGGCCTGGCGACCTGGTGCGGCTGGCCGGGGTCGATTGGCTGCCGCTGGCCTGGCAGCCGCGCGCCGAAGTGGTCGAGCTGCATACCTACACGCCGGAGGCCGCCGCGTCGGCCGGCGATGCCGACGACCTGTTCGGCGACAGCGCCTTGCCGTCGCTGGCGCTGGTGGGCACCTCGTTCTCGCGCACCTCGGAGTTCCTGCCGCAATTGTCACGGGACCTCGGCGTGGCGGTCGGCAACTTCGCCCGCGACGGCGGCAAGTTCGGCGGCGCGGCGCAGTCGTACTTCAAGAGTCCCGCCTGGAAGCAGAGTCCGCCGCGTCTCCTGATCTGGGAGATGGACGAACGCGACCTGGGCGCGCCCCTGGCCGCCGAGGACCGCGTGGGGTTCTGAATGTCGCCGCGGCCAGTGCCAATGAAACCGGTTGCAGCAAATATCGCCGTGCGGGAAATGGACTGTATCCGGATGCTTGATATACCTGTGCCTGTCTACACGCAGCGTCGAGGCGGCCATGGCGATAGAGAGCGTCCAACAGCATGCGTATGCGCGAGGCTGGCTGCGGCCCGTGGCGCTGGGGATCTCGGTATCGGCGCACGCAGCCGCGGTATTCTGGCTGTTTCAGCCGCCGGCCGCGACGGCACGGATGCATTGCGGAACTGGTGCACCACCCCGGCGATGACCCCCGTGGGGTCGACGGCGCAGCCCGCTCCCGCGAAGCCGCCGCGCGATCCGGATGCCGACATCGTCGTGGTCGATTGCGAATGCCTGATCGCGATGGTGCGCCCATACCAACTGACCGGCGAACAGATGGCCATGTACCTCGCCTTCGTCGACCCGCGGAGCACCACGGAGCGGTTCCTGGGCCTGGCCGCCACCTACCGCGCCAAGCATGGCTTGGCGAAGACCAGACGCTTGATGGACACGTTCGACGAAATGGCCAACAAGCTCGATACATGCGCCGCCTGAGGCCGCGCGTGGTCCGCGGCCGGCCGGAAAGTTAAACTACCCGCGGCACGGATGAACGGGCGGGCGCTGAACGCCGCGCCGCGTGCCCTCGGGGAACGAAGACATCATGCGAGGTTTCAGGAAGGGGCTTGCGCTCGGGTGGCTGGCTGTGAGCGGCCTGGCCGCCGCATCCGCGCTGGCGCAAGGCCAACCGCCGGCCGGCGCCATGGACGCCGGGGGCGCCGCGCCGGCAGGGCCGGCCGGCGTTGTGATGCCCACGTCCGACCCCGCCGCGCTCGGCCGCAGCCTCCTGAACGCCGGCCCCGACCCGCGCGTGCGCCTGGATGGCCTGTCGCTCGATCACGCCGCCATTTTCGGCACTGACGATGAAGGCGAGCAGGCCGTGCTGGATAACGAACGCGCGTTGCAGGCGCAGCGCGACCAACTGCAGGTGCTGGAGCGCCTCTTGACGCAGAAGCCGGCCACGGTCGACCCCTATCCGCCGGCGATGATCCCCCTGAACAACGGCGCGCCGATGAACATGGCGCCGCTCGCGCCGACGCCGTCGGGCTCGCAACTGGGCGGCGCCGCGCAGCGCAGCGTGGACACGATGCAGCGTCGGGTCAATGATCTGCGGCGCGATGCCGACACGATGCGGCAGGGCGGGCGCTAGGCGTTCTGTCCGCCTGGCGCCGCGCGGCGCCGTCCTTTGAAACCCGCCGAAGCAACTGTCGAATGCGCGCCGCGATCGGACCGCGATCGGCCTGATATAACTGGCCACCTGGCGCGAGCCGCGCCTGGACAGCGTCCCCATCAGGAGTCAGGCATATGCGTGTCACGGTCTCGAAAGTCGCGTTGTTGCGGTTGGCGCTACTGGTCGCCACAGGCTCGGCGGCCTTTGCCGCCTCGGCCCAGGCGGTGTTGAAGGACCAGGTCATTTCCCGTCCCTGGGACGACAGCCTGGTGGTCGTCGGCAACGACAGCCGGGTGCGCGCCGGCATGACCGTGCGCGATCTGGAGAATCTGGTGCAGCGTGTCGCCGATCAGGGCAAGGCGTTGGAGCAGTTGCGCGCCAGCAATGATGCGCTCAATCGCAAGATCGAGGAGCAGGCGCAGAAGATCGCCAACCTGGAACGCCGACAGGGCGACGGCGGCCGCAGCAGCGACAGCCAGAAGGGCGAACTGGACAAGCTGTCACGGCAGGTGGACAGCCAGAAAAACGAGTTGGACAAGCTGTCGCGCAGCGTGTCGCAACTGGGCAGCGCCAACGATTCCGGCGGCCGCAAGGTCGAGGACCTGCAACGCCGCATCGACGAGGTCAAGCGCAGCGTGGATGACCTGCGCAGCCGCGTGAAGTGACGCGCGCGGGATGCGGTGTGACTGGCGCCACACCGCATTCCTGTCCGGCAATCAGCGCCGCCGCGCCAGCTCACGCAAGCGCCCGGCTATCCCGGTCGGGAAGTAGTACACCGACAGCACGAACAGGATGCCCAGCCACAGCAGCCAGCGATCCGGCTCGAACAGCAGCGCCAGCGGCGCCACGCCGGCGACGGCGTCATGGATCACGTGCAGTCCGTCCTGCAGATAGCTCTGCGCGAACACGAACAGGCTGGCGCCGATTACCGCGCCGTACATCGTGCCCATGCCGCCGATCACCACCATCAGCAGGATGTTGAGCATGATCTCGAACGACAGCGAGGTGTCTGGGCCGTTGTAGCGCAGCCATAGCGCATATAGCGCGCCGGCCAGCGTGGCGAAGGCCGCCGCCAGCAGGTTCGACAGGCTGCGGTACAGCACCGTGCGGTAGCCGATGGCCTCGGCGCGGAACGGATTCTCGCGTATCGCCTGCAGCACCCGGCCGAACGGCGAATTGACGATGCGCAGCAGCATCAGGAACAGCGCCACGCAGACGGCGGCGATCAGGTAGTAGGTGATGATGCGGCCGTCGATGGTCACGCCGAACAGCGGCTCGGCGAATGGCCGGTAGGCCGGGCGCAGCATCTGCGGCACCTTGAAGTTCAGGCCGTCCTCGCCGCCGGTCAGGTCGGATAGCTGTGACACCAGCGTCTGGAACGCCGCCGCGACCGCCAGCGTGATCATGGCGTAGAAGATGGCGCGCACGCGCAGGCTGGCCAGCCCGATCACCAGCGCGAACACCAGCGACACGGCCAGTCCCGCGGCCGTCCCCGCCAGCACCGACAGCCAGTTGGCGTCCAGGCGCAGGCTGGCGATCGCCACGCCATAGGCGCCGATGCCGAAGAACATGGTGTGGGCGAAGCTGACGATGCCGGTGTAGCCCAGCAGCAGGTCATAGCTGGCCACCAGGATCACGAACACCAGGATCTTGGCCGCCACGGCCAGCGACTTGGGGCCGGGAAACAGAAACGGCGCGGCGGCCAGCGCGATGACGATGGCGACCAGCATGACCGCCAGCAGCGCGCTGCGCGGCGGGTCGCCGGAAAGCAGGCGGAAGGACATGAGTGCGATTCCTAGCGATTCGTGACCGGGTACACGCCCTGCGGTCGCCACAGGAGGATGGCGACCATCAGCGCGATGTTCGAGAACAGCGCGGCCTTGGGTATCAGGAAGCCCGTGTAATTGGCCATCAGCCCCACCAGCAGCGCGCCGATCAGGCAGCCCACCGTCGACCCCAGGCCGCCAATCATGATGACGATGAAGATCAGTACGTTCACCTGCGCGCCCAGTTGCGGCACGATGGACTGCTGGTACAGCCCCCACAGCACGCCGCCCAGGCCGGCCAGCATCGAGCCGGCCACGAACACGCCGACGAACAGATGGCGGATGCGGTAGCCCAGGCTTTCGACCATCTCGCGGTCTTCGACGCCGGCGCGGATCAGCAGGCCGAGCTTGGTGCGATTCAGCAGCCACAGCATGCCGCCCAGCACCGCCAGGCCCACCACCAGCGCGACGATGCGGAATTTCTCGATGGCCGCATCGCCGACCAGCAGCGCGCCGCGCAACGCCTCGGGCAGAGGCAGCGACAGCGTCTGCGGGCCCCACAGCATCTTGATGATCTCTTCGCCGATGATCATGCCGCCCATGGTGATGAGGATCTGCTTGAGGTGCTGGCCATAGACCGGCCGCACGATCACGCGCTCGAATGCCACGCCCACCGCGCCGGCCACCAGCATGCCGACGATCAGGGCGGGCAGCACCGCGGCCAGGTTCAGCCACAGGCTGCCGGACTGGGTCCAGTCGGACATCGCGCCGAGGACCGTGGCAGCCATGTAGGCGCCGATGGCGATGAACAGTCCGTGGCCGAAGTTCAGCACGTCCATCAGGCCGAACACCAATGTCATGCCCGAGGCGACGATGAAGATGATCATGCCCATCGCCAGCCCGGCGAAGGTCAGCGTCACCCAGGTCGAGAATGAACCCACCAGCGGCAGCGCGATGGCGGCCAGCGCCAGCACCAGCAGCACCGGGCGCAGGTCGGCGCGGGTCTGCGGCAGGGGTGTATCGATATCTGCGGCGCTCACTGATGCGCTCCCAGCGACAGGCCCAGTAGCCGGGTCTGCAACGCGTCGTCCTGCGCCAGTTCGGCCATGCCGCCGGCGTGCACCACCCGGCCGTTGTCCATGACCGCGACGTGGTCGCCCACCTGGCGCGCGAAGTTGAAGTTCTGCTCCACCAGCAGGATGGTGGTGGAGGCCTGCTTGAGTTCCATGAAGGCGTCGATCATGTTCTGGATGATGGCGGGCGCCAGGCCCTTGCTGGGCTCGTCGACCAGCAGCAGGCGGCGCGGTTCGATGATGGCGCGCGCCACGGCCAGCATCTGCTTCTGGCCGCCCGACAGCTTGCCGGCGGGGTACAGCCAGAATTTCCTGAGCGCGGGAAAGAAGCCGAAGATCCATTCCAGCCGCGCGGTGTCCAACTGCGCGGCGCTGCGCGCCTGGCGCGCGGCCAGCAGGATGTTCTCTTTGACCGACAGGTCGGCGAAGATGCCCATGTTCTCCGGTACGTAGGCGATGCCCTGGCGCGCCATGTCGGGCGGCGAGGTGCGCACGCCCGGGCCGCCGACCGCGGCGCCGTCAAAGCCGATGTGGCCTTGCGTCGCCTTCCACAGGCCCATGATGGTGCGCAGCGTGGTGGTCTTGCCGGCGCCGTTGCGGCCCAGCAGCATGGTGACGCCGGCGGCCGGCACCGACAGATCCACGCCGTGCAGGATGTGATACGCGCCGATGTGCGTGTGCACGTCCTTCAGTTCCAGCAAGGTGGCGCCGCTCATGTCGTCTTCTCCGGCAGGGCGGCGCCCAGGTAGGCCTGCTGCACGATCGGCGAGGCGATCACCTCGGCGGGCTCGCCGTCGGCCATCAATTCGCCGTTGTGCAGCACCACGATGCGGTCCGCCAGTTCGCGCACCACGTCCATCTTGTGTTCCACCAGCAGGATCGTCTTGGAGGCGTCGGCCTTGATCTCGCGAATCAGGTCCAGCACCACGGGCACATCGTCCACGCTCATGCCGGCGGTGGGCTCGTCGAACATGAACACCTGCGGCTCCAGCGCGATCAGCATGGCGATCTCGAGTTTGCGCTGGTCGCCGTGCGGCAGGTCGGCCGCGGCCTGGTCGCGGCGGGCCGTCAGGCGGGTGCGTTCGAGCAGCGCGTCGGCGCGCGTCAGCAGCGTCCGATCATCGTCCCAGGTGCGCCAGAAGCGGATCTGCCGCCAGCCCAGGCCCTGCTGGCGCGACTGCAACGCCAGCCGCACGTTCTCGCGCACCGACAGGCGCGGGAAAAGCTGTGTCAACTGGAAGGCGCGCCCCAGGCCGGCATGCATGCGCGCCGGCGCCGACAGCCCGGTCAGGTCGCGGCCATTCAGGCGCACCGAGCCGGCGCTGGCGCGCAGTTGTCCCGAGATCAGGTTGAAATAGGTGGTCTTGCCCGCGCCGTTGGGCCCGACGATGGCCGTCAGGCTGCCCGGCGCGAAGCGGCAGCTCACCGCGTTGACGGCCACATGGCCGCCGAAGCGGATCGTGAGCGATTGGGTTTCCAGCATGAAGGGCAGGGCTCAGCGTTTGTTCTGGATCGGCACCGCCATCTGGTCGGGCGTGATTTCCTTGACCAGATCCTGCACCGCCCACGGCACCGAGGCATCGTTCTTGATGCGGAAGTGGTACATCGACTGCATGGCCTGGTGGTCTTCCGGGCGGAAGGTCATCTTGCCCTTGGGCGTGTCGAAGCTCATGCCTTCCATCGTCTTGATGAGCGTGTCGGTGTCGCTCTTGCCGGCGCTCTTGTTCAGCGCCGTCACGATGGCGATGGCGGCCGACATGCCCCCGGCGGTGAAGAAGTCCGGCGGCTGGCCGTAGCGCTTCTGGTGCTCGGCCACCAGCCAGTCGTTGATCGGATTCTTGGGGATGCCGTAGTAGTAATAGGTTGCGCCTTCCATGCCGGCCAGCGACTTGAGCGGCGTCATCGCGGCCAGCGTGTTGCCGCCGGTGGCGATCTCGATGCCGAAGCGCTTGGGGTCGAGATCGGCGATCTTGAACGGATTGCCGGCGCCGGCCCACAGGATGAAGATGATCTTGCGGCCCGGCTTGTCCTTGAGCGCATCGAACAGGCGTTGCGCGCCCGCCGTGAAATCGGTGGCGTTGGCCGGCAGGTATTCCTCATGCACGATCCTGGCCTGCTTGAGCGCGCCCTTGAAGGCCTTGACGCCGTCGCGGCCGAACGCATAGTCCTGCGCCAGCATGGCAATAGACGTGTCCGGCTGGTCGAAGGCGACGGCGTTGGCGATGGCGTCCTGCGATGAATTGCGGCCGGTGCGGAAGATGTACTTGTTCCACTTGTCGCCGGTGATCGAATCGGCTACCGCCGGTTCCACCAGCAGGATCTTCTCGTACTCCTCGGCGATCGGCAGCATGGCCAGCGCCACGCCCGACGAGGTCGGGCCCACCGCGATGTCGGCATTGTCGTCGGCGTAGGCCGAGGCGAGCTGGGCGCGGGCGACGTCGGGCTTGCCCTGGTTGTCCTTCTCGATCACGCGGATCTTGCGCCCGGCCACCGTCATGGTGCCTTGCGTGGCGTATTCCAGGCCCAGCATCAGGCCGTTGTGGGTCTGCTTGGCGTAGGCCTCCAGCGGCCCGGTCTTGTCGTAGACGTGCGCCACGACGAAGTCCTTTGCCATGGCGGCCGAACTCAGGCACAGGCCGGCCAGCGCGGCGAGCAGGATGCGTTTCATGGGAGTCTCCTTGGTCCTAGTAGGCGCCGGCGGCTGCGTCGGCGGCCGGCGTGGCGAGAAATTGGCGGACGGCCTCGATCTGCGGCGCGACGTTCAGCGCTGGCGCGTGGCCGCAATCCGGAAAATCGATGCGCCGCGCGCGCGGGCCGCGGCGGGTCATGGCCTCGGCCACCTCGGGCAGCAGCAGGTCGGAATCGGCGCCGCGCAGCAGCAGCAGCGGCATGCGCAGCGTGTCGTATTCGGTCCAGCGCTCGTAGTCCGCCGGATGATGCTGGAACTGCCCGACGATGGCCGGATCGTAGTGCGCCGTGACCCGGCCGTCGGGCAGGCGGCGCACCGAGGTCTCGGCCATGCGGCGCCATTGCTCGTCGCTCTGCCAGCCATACGGCTTGTAGGCGGCGCGCAGCCAGGATTCCAGTTCGGTGACGGTGTCGAAGGCCGGCGGGTTGCCGGCATAGGCCATGATGCGGTCGATGGCCGGCTGCGGCAGCGACGGCCCGATGTCGTTGACCACCAGGTGTGTGATGCGGTCCTTGAGCGTGCTGGCGGCGGCGTACATGCCGGTGGCGCCGCCCATCGAGGTGCCGACCCAGCGCACCCGGCCCAGCCCCAGGCCGTCGAGCAGGGCGCGCGCCAGCCGGGCGTAGAAATCCAGCCGGTACTCGGCCACCGGATCGGGGCTCCATTGCGACAGCCCACGGCCGATCGTGTCGGGGCAGAGGATGCGGTAGTCGCCGGCCAGCGCCTGCGCCAGTTCGTCGAAGTCGCGGCCGGTCCGGGCCAGGCCGTGCCACATGATGAGCGCGGGGGCGTCCGGACGGCCCCATTCGGTGTAATGCAGCTCGCGGCCTTCGCAGCGCAGATAGCGCGAAGCCGGCGTGTGGCGAGCGGCCTGTGCGGGCGCGTTGGCCATGCGTCTCCTCCCGGGTTGTCCAGGTTGTATGCTTGTGGCGCTGACTATAGACTTGCGCCAGGCGCGGCCACAATGCGCCGGACCGCCCGCGGCAGGGTGAGTCAAGAATATGTAGACGCAGGGTCACGAGCCCCCGGCGACCCCGCGAACCAGGAGACCGCGCCATGCCCGACACGGAATTCGCCACTTCGGCCGTTGCTGGCGCCGAGCGGTACGAGCAATGGCGCGCGGCCCTGTCGGATGCCTTCGGGCCGTTCGAGGTGCACCATGGCCAGGCCGGCCAATTCGCCGGCCACGTGCGCTATGTGCGGCGCGCCAGCCTGCAGTTCAACGACCTGCACTATCAGGGACAGAGGATCGAGCGCACGCCCGGCAATGCCTCGCGGCTGGACCAGGAGTTCTACACCTTCGGTCTGCCTCTGGCCGGGCCGCTGGCCGTGGTGCAGCAGGGCCGCGAATTCCAGGTCGAGCCCGGCTGCGTCTACCTGATGAACCAGAGCCTGCCGTACCAGGCCACCGCGCTTGGCGCCGACGGCTACCGCAGCCTGAGCGTGTCGTTCCCGCGCAGCGCGCTGTCTCAGCGCGATTCGCGCATCGGTCCCTTCTACAAGCTGCGCGTCGACGACGGGTCGCCACGCGGCGCGATGCTGGCCAGCTACATGGACCACCTTTTCAAGGGGCTGGACGGTTGGTCGCCGGCGGAAGCGGCCGAACTGGGCGAACGGCTGATCGACCTGATCGTGCTGTTCCTGGTGCAGCCGGGGCAGGGGCATGCGTCGCAAGCCGACAGCAGCGTGACCATGGCGCATCGCCAGCGCGCCATGGCCTACATCCGCCAGCACCTGGCCGACCCGGCGCTGTCGCCGCAGCGGGTGGCGCAGGGCTGCGGCCTGTCGGTGGCCTACCTGCACCGCATCTTCCAGGCGGGCGACCTCTCGGTGGAAAGTTTCGTCTTCGATCAGCGCCTGGAGCGCTGCCGCGAACTGCTGCTGAACCCGGCCCAGCGTCACCGCGGCATCGCCGAACTGGCGTACCAGGCCGGCTTTGCCCACCCCTCGCATTTCAGCCGCCTGTTCAGGCGCCGCTTCGGCGTGTCGCCGCGCGAGTGGCGTGCGGCGCAGCAATGAAAAAGGCCCGCTTGCGCGGGCCTTGTCGCGAACAATAGCGATCAGATGTGCGTGATGAACTTGGTGACCAGGTAGCCGTCGAACGTTTCCAGTCCGCCTTCGCTGCCGATGCCGCTGTCCTTGATGCCGCCGAACGGCGTCTCGGCCAGCGCGCTGCCGAAATGGTTGATGTTGACCATGCCGGCTTCCAGGCCGTTGGAGACCTTGGTGGCGGTCTGCAGCGAATTGGTGAAGACGTAGGAAGACAGGCCGAACGGCAGGCTGTTGGCGCGCGCCAGCACTTCATCGGTGTCGGTGAAGCGGACCACCGGCGCCACCGGGCCGAAGGGTTCCTCGGTCATCAGCATGGAGTTGTCGGGCAGGTCGGTCACCACGGTGGGGGCGAAGAAGAAGCCCTTGCGGTCCAGCGGGCCGCCGCCGACGACCACCTTGCCGCCATGCTTCTTGGCGTCGTCGATGAAGGCGCTCATGGCGGGCACGCGGCGCTCGTGCGCCAGCGGGCCCATGTCGGTCCCGGCTTCCAGGCCGTCGCCGACCTTGATGTTCTTGAGCACGTCGGAGAAACGCGCCAGGAATTGCTCGTAGGCGCCGTTCTGGACGTAGAAACGGGTCGGCGAGACGCACACCTGGCCGGCGTTGCGCACCTTGAACTTGGCCAGCATGGTGGCGGCGCGGTCGATGTCGGCGTCGTCGAACACCAGCACCGGCGAGTGGCCGCCCAGTTCCATGGTGACGCGCTTCATGTGCGCGCCGGCCAGCGCCGCCAACTGCTTGCCCACCGGCACGGAACCGGTGAACGACACCTTGCGCACGATCGGCGAACGAATCAGGTAGTCGGAAATCTTGGCCGGTTCGCCCCAGACGATGTTCAGGCAGCCCTTGGGCAGGCCGGCGTCGTGGAACATGCGGGCGATCGCCATGACGGCGCTGGGCGAGTCTTCCGGACCCTTCAGCACCACCGTGCAGCCGGCGCCGAGAGCGGCGGCGATCTTGCGGATGGCCTGGTTGTAGGGGAAGTTCCAGGGCGTGAAGGCGGCGCAGACGCCGATCGGCTCGCGCACCACGATCTGGCGCACGTCCGGGTTGCGCGGCGGGATCACGCGGCCGTAGATGCGGCGGCATTCCTCGGCGTGCCAGTCGGCGTGTTCGGCGCAGGAGGTGACTTCGCCGATGGCCTCGGCCAGCGGCTTGCCCTGGTCCAGCGTCATGTTGCGGCCGATTTCCTTGGCGCGCTCGCGCGACAGGGTGGCGACCTTGCGCAGGATGGCCGAACGATCCATGGGAGAAGACTTCTTCCAGGATTCGAACGCGCGCTGGGCGGCGGCTAGCGCACGGTCCAGATCCGCTTCGGTGGCGTGAGGCAGCTGGCCGAGCACTTCCAGCGTGGCCGGGTTGATGACGTCCTGGGTGCGCCTGCCCTCGCCGGCGACGAATTCGCCGTCGATATACAGCGCCAACTGTTCATACATGCCTGTCTTTCCTTGCGAAATAGGAGTGGGTAGCGATCGCAATCGCCCATGCCAGTCTAAACCAGCTTGTCCGCCGCGGGGAGGGCCAATCTCCGTCGCCGGCTAGGAGCCAATGGCCGGCACTTGCGCCCCGGGTGCGCCATGGACAAAATGATGCATCTTTGGAAGTCTATATAGATACCTATTGTGCAACCTGCCGATACGCGTCCGCCCAGCCAGCCCAGTGTCTATTCCCGCGTCTTCTTCCGTTTCATCGACTGGTTGCGCCACCGCATCGCGCGAGCCTCCCTGGTGGGGGACCACCCGATCTTCCAGAACCGCCAGTTCCCCTGGATCGCCCGCCTCGAGGCGCAGGCGCCCGCGATCCGCGCCGAGCTGATGGCCCTGCTGGCCGAGCGCGAGCAGTTGCCGTCCTTCCATGAACTGTCCCCGGATGTCGGCATGATTACCTCCGACGACCAGTGGAAGACCTTCGTCTTCATGGGCTACGGCCTGCGCTCGGACCGCAACCTGGCGCGCTGTCCGGCCACCGCCCAGGCGCTGCGCGAGATTCCCGGCCTGCGCACCGCGTTCTATTCCATCCTCGAGCCGGGCAAGCGCATTCCGCTGCACACCGGCCCCTACAACGGCGTCCTGCGCCTGCACCTGGGGCTGCTGGTGCCGCAGCCGGCCGAACGCTGTTGGATCGAGGTGGGCGGCGAGCGCTACCACTGGAAGGAAGGCGAGGCCGTGGTGTTCGACGACCTCTATCCGCACCAGGTGCACAATGACACGGACGGCACCCGCGCGGTGTTGTTCGTCGACTTCGAACGTCCCTGCCGGGCGCCGATCCGCTGGCTGAACCGGCTGGTGTTGATGGCGGCGCCGTTCACCGACGAGATCCGGCGCGGCAAGGCGAACCACGACGCCTGGGAACGCAATTACTACCGGGATAAAACGGGGGCGGATTAATTCGGCCCCTGACCGGGGGGAAACGCGACGGTTGTCCACAGGCGCTGTCGCGTATTTGCTCACTATCTCAACAAAGGCCTTGCGCTCAAAATCTAACCAGGCTAGAATGGTCAGCTTTCCCAGATTGTCGATTGGCCTGGAACTAGCCGGGCCAACGTGTTGGGGGAATACCCGCAGGATTTCAACCCAGGGTCGTTGCGTTGCCACCAGCTGATGGTTTCAGGGCGAAAGCTCAAGACCAGCCAGCAACAAAGCAGGGCGGCTGACCTGACGGGACCAAAACTGGCAGGAATTGCAGTGTTCCCTTTTTTGGGGAAAACCGTATTTCCAGTTAAGTTGGAACAGGAAAAATCATGATCCAAATGCAGACCACGCTGGACGTGGCCGATAACACTGGTGCGCGTCATGTCATGTGCATTAAGGTGCTCGGTGGCTCCAAGCGCCGTTATGCCGGTATCGGCGACATCATCAAGGTGAGCGTCAAAGATGCGGCTCCGCGCGGACGCGTCAAGAAAGGCGAAATTTACAATGCCGTGGTGGTTCGTACCGCCAAGGGCGTGCGCCGTAAGGACGGTTCGCTGATTCGTTTCGGTGGCAATGCCGCCGTGTTGCTCAATGCCAAGCTGGAGCCCATCGGCACCCGCATCTTCGGACCCGTTACGCGTGAACTGCGTACCGAGAAGTTCATGAAGATCGTGTCGCTGGCCCCGGAAGTGCTGTAAGGAGCCCTACGATGAACAACATTCGTAAAGGCGACGAAGTCATCGTCCTGACCGGCCGCGACAAGAAGCGTCGCGGTACCGTGCTGGCGCGCGTCGATGCCGACCACGTCCTGGTCGAAGGCGTCAACGTCGTCAAGAAGCACGTGAAAGCCAACCCGATGGCCAACAACCCGGGTGGCATCGTCGAAAAGACCATGCCGATCCACATCTCGAATGTGGCGCTCTTCAACCCCGCCACCGGTCGTGGCGACCGCGTCGGCGTGCAAGAAGTCGAAGGCCGCAAGGTTCGCGTGTTCCGTTCCAATGGTGCCCTTGTCGGCGCCAAGGCGTAAGGGGCGATAGACATGTCTCGTTTGCAAGATTTCTACAAGAGCAAGGTCGCTGGCGACCTGCAGGCCAAGTTCGGCTACAAGAGCGCCATGGAAGTGCCGCGCATCACCAAGATCACCCTGAACATGGGTGTCTCGGAAGCCGTCGCCGACAAGAAGGTCATCGAGCACGCTGTCTCGGACCTGACCAAGATCGCTGGCCAAAAGCCTGTCGTGACCAAGACCAAGAAGGCTATCGCCGGTTTCAAGATCCGCGAAAACTACCCGATCGGTTGCATGGTCACGCTGCGTGGTCAACGCATGTACGAATTCCTGGATCGCCTGGTGGCGGTTGCGCTGCCTCGCGTGCGCGACTTCCGCGGCATCTCGGGTCGTGCTTTCGACGGCCGTGGCAACTACAACATCGGGGTGAAAGAGCAGATCATTTTCCCCGAAATCGAGTACGACAAGATCGACGCGCTGCGTGGGCTGAACATCAGCATCACCACCACCGCGAAGACCGACGAAGAAGCCAAGGCGCTGTTGACGGCCTTCAGCTTCCCGTTCCGTAACTAAGGGGCTGATGACGTGGCTAAACTTTCCCTCATCAATCGCGACATCAAGCGCGCCAAGCTGGCTGACAAGTTCGCCGCCAAGCGCGCTGAGTTGAAGTCGATCATCGACGACCAGTCGAAGACCGACGAAGAACGTTACCAAGCTCGGCTCAAGCTGCAACAGCTGCCGCGCAATGCCAACCCGACGCGTCAACGTAACCGTTGCGTGGTCACCGGTCGTCCGCGCGGTGTGTTCCGCAAGTTCGGCCTGACGCGCCACAAACTGCGTGAAATGGCGATGAAGGGTGAAATCCCCGGCATCACCAAGGCCAGCTGGTAGGAGAAAGAATATGAGCATGAGCGATCCCATCGCCGATATGCTGACCCGCATTCGCAATGCGCAGCAAGTGGACAAAGTTACGGTGAGCATGCCCTCCTCGAAGCTGAAGGCGGCCATTGCCGCCGTGCTGAAGGACGAAGGCTACATCGACAGCTTTGAAATCAAGGGCACCCAGGCCAAGCCTGAGCTCGAGATCACCCTGAAGTACTACGCTGGCCGTCCGGTCATCGAGCGCATCGAACGCGTTTCGCGCCCCGGTCTGCGTATCTACAAGGGCCGTACCAGCATTCCTCAGGTCATGAACGGCCTGGGCGTGGCTATCGTGTCGACCTCGCGCGGCGTCATGACCGACCGTAAGGCTCGCGCCAACGGCGTCGGCGGCGAAGTGCTGTGCTACGTGGCCTAAGGAGAAATTCGAATGTCACGTATCGCTAAGTATCCGGTCGACCTGCCCAAGGGTGTCGAAGCCGACATCAAGCAGGATCAGATCACCGTCAAGGGCCCGCTGGGTTCCCTGACCCAAGCCCTGACTGGCGACGTTACGGTTCAGTTGGACAACGGCAAGCTGACGTTTGTCGCCGCCAACGAAACCCGTCACGCCAACGCCATGTCGGGTACCGTGCGCGCGCTGGTGGCCAACATGGTCAACGGCGTGAGCAAGGGATTCGAGCGCAAGCTGAATCTGGTTGGCGTGGGTTACCGCGCCTCGATTCAAGGCGACGCCGTTAAGCTGCAGCTCGGTTTCTCGCACGACGTTTTGCACAAGTTGCCGGCCGGTATCAAGGCCGAATGCCCCACCCAGACGGAAATCGTCATCAAGGGCTCCAACAAGCAAGTCGTCGGTCAGGTGGCCGCTGAAATCCGCGCGTACCGCGAACCCGAACCCTACAAGGGCAAGGGCGTGCGTTACTCGGACGAACGCGTCGTCATCAAAGAAACCAAGAAGAAATAACGGCGCACGCAAGGACGAATCATGGACAAAAAAGTTTCCCGTTTGCGTCGTGCGGTTCCGACCCGCCGGAAGATCAACGAGCTGCGCGTTCATCGCCTCTCGGTTTTCCGCTCGAACCAGCACATCTACGCCAATATCATTTCGCCGGAAGGCGATCGCGTTCTGGTCAGCGCCTCGACGGTGGAAGCCGAAGTGCGCGCCCAGTTGGCTGGCCAGACCGGCCAAGGTGGCAACAAGGCCGCCGCTTCGCTGGTTGGCAAGCGCGTGGCTGAAAAGGCCAAGGCTGCCGGTATCGAACTGGTCGCTTTCGATCGCTCGGGCTTTCGTTACCATGGCCGCGTGAAAGCGCTGGCCGATGCCGCGCGTGAAGCCGGCCTGAAGTTCTAAGCGAGGATCTGTCAAATGGCTAAAGTACAAGGCAAGAACGCCGCGGAAAAAGAGAACGATGACGGCCTCCGCGAAAAGATGATCGCGGTCAACCGCGTGAGCAAAGTGGTCAAGGGTGGTCGCACCATGAGCTTTGCCGCGCTGACCGTGGTTGGCGATGGCGATGGCCGCGTCGGCATGGGCAAGGGCAAGGCGCGTGAAGTGCCGGTGTCGGTTCAGAAGGCTATGGAACAGGCCCGTCGCGGCATGTTCAAGGTGGCCCTGAAGAACGGCACGCTGCACCACACCGTGGTCGGCAAGCATGGCGCCGCCACCGTGCTGATTTCGCCCGCTGCTGAAGGTACCGGCGTCATCGCCGGCGGCCCGATGCGCGCTATTTTCGAAGTGATGGGTGTGCGTAACGTGGTTGCCAAGAGCCTGGGCTCGAGCAACCCCTACAACATGGTTCGCGCCACGTTGAATGGCCTGCGCGCCTCCCTGACCCCGGCGGATGTTGCTGCCAAGCGCGGCAAGACCGTCGAAGAGATCCTGGGGTAAATCATGGCTCAGAAGCAGATCAAAGTGACCCTCGTGCGCTCCGTGATCGGTACCAAGCAATCGCACCGTGACACGGTTCGCGGTCTGGGCTTGGGCCGTATCAACAGCAGCCGCGTGCTGGTCGATACGCCCGAGGTGCGTGGGATGATCCGTAAGGTGGATTATCTCGTTTCCGTCTCGGAAGCCTAAGGAATCACCATGTCGGATATGCAACTTAATACGCTGAAGCCCGCCGAGGGCAGCAAGCACGCCAAGCGCCGCGTCGGCCGTGGCATCGGTTCGGGTCTGGGTAAGACCGCCGGCCGTGGTCACAAGGGTCAGAAGTCGCGTTCGGGCGGTTTCCATAAGGTTGGCTTCGAAGGCGGTCAAATGCCGCTGCAGCGTCGCCTGCCCAAGCGTGGTTTCACCCCGCTGGGTCAGCACCTGTACGCCGAAGTCCGTCTGTCGGACCTGCAAGCCGTGCCCGTCGACGAAATCGACGTGCAAGTGCTGAAGGCGGCTGGCGTGATTGGCCAGGCGGTTCGTTACGCCAAGGTCATCAAGTCGGGTGAACTCTCGCGCAAGGTCGTGCTCAAGGGCATTACCGCGACGGCTGGCGCTCGCGCCGCCATCGAAGCCGCGGGCGGCTCGCTTGCTTGATCACGAGGTGACGAGTGGCTAACGCGCAGGCATTGGGTAAAACCGGAACGCGGTACGGCGACCTCAAGCGCCGCCTCGTGTTCCTGGTGCTCGCCCTGGTGGTTTACCGTTTGGGTACACACATCCCCGTTCCGGGTATCAACCCGGACGCGCTGGCGGACTTGTTCCGCCAGAACCAGGGCGGGATCCTGGGCCTGTTCAACATGTTCTCGGGCGGGGCGCTCTCGCGCTTCTCGATTTTTGCCCTGGGGATCATGCCGTACATTTCGGCATCCATCATCATGCAGTTGATGTCGGTGGTGGTGCCGTCGCTGGAAGCGCTCAAGAAAGAGGGCGAGGCCGGCCGTCGGAAGATTACCCAATACACCCGCTACGGCACGGTCGTGCTGGCGCTGGTGCAGGCAGTGGGCATTTCGGTTGCGCTTGAGTCCCAGCAGGGACTTGTGATCGATCCGGGCATGCTGTTTCGCTTCACGACCGTCGTGACCCTGGTCACCGGCACCATGTTCGTCATGTGGCTGGGTGAGCAGATCACGGAACGCGGTCTCGGCAACGGGATTTCCATCCTGATCTTCGCAGGTATCGTTGCGGGCCTGCCCGCGGCGCTGGCTGCACTGTTGGACCTGGTCCGCACCAACGCGATGTCCGTGCTGTCGGCACTGTTCATCGTGGCCCTGGTGGTGCTGGTTACCGCTTTTGTGGTGTTCGTGGAACGCGGACAGCGCAAGATCACGGTGAACTACGCCAAGCGTCAGGTCGGCAACAAGGTCTACGGTGGTCAAAGCTCGCACCTGCCGCTGAAGCTGAACATGGCCGGGGTGATTCCGCCGATCTTCGCGTCGTCGATCATCCTGTTCCCGGCCACGATCACGAGCTGGTTCTCCAGCAGTGAGAACATGCGCTGGCTTAGCGACCTGGCTGCGGCCCTGTCGCCTCGTCAACCGCTCTACATCACGCTGTATTCGGTCGCGATTATTTTCTTCTGCTTTTTCTACACGGCTCTGGTGTTCAACAGCCGCGAAACGGCGGACAACCTGAAGAAGAGTGGTGCGTTTGTTCCGGGCATCCGTCCGGGCGAACAGACGGCCCGCTACATCGACAAGATCCTGATGCGTCTGACGCTCGCAGGTGCCATCTACATCACGTTGGTGTGCCTGTTGCCGGAATTCCTGGTGATGCGGTGGAACGTCCCCTTCTACTTCGGTGGTACGTCTCTGTTGATTATTGTGGTGGTGACGATGGATTTCATGGCGCAGGTCCAGGCCTACATGATGTCTCACCAGTACGACTCGTTGCTCAAGAAGGCTAACTTCAAGGGCGCGGGTTTGCCGATGCGGTAAGCAAAAGATGTCCAAGGACGACGTCATTCAGATGCAAGGCGAGGTTCTTGAGAACCTCCCGAACGCGACATTTCGCGTCAAGCTCGAAAACGGCCACGTGGTGTTGGGCCATATTTCCGGCAAGATGCGTATGCATTACATCCGGATCCTGCCGGGTGACAAGGTCACAGTGGAGCTCACGCCCTATGATCTGACGCGAGCCAGGATTGTTTTCCGCTCCAAGTGAGCGAAACCGGATTACGGAAAATTAGGAGTCAACCATGAAAGTAATGGCATCGGTTAAGCGGATCTGCCGCAACTGCAAAGTTATCAAACGTCACGGCGTGGTGCGCGTTATCTGCACCGACCCGCGTCACAAGCAGCGTCAAGGCTAACTCGGGTTAGCGACTACGCAACGGATTTATTCAAGGAACAGTCATGGCCCGTATTGCTGGCATTAACATTCCGCCGCATCAGCACGCCGAGATCGGCCTGACCGCCATTTTTGGCATCGGTCGTACGCGCGCTCGCAAGATCTGCGAAGCGGCTAACGTCCCGTTTGACAAAAAGGTCAAGGATCTGAGCGACGCTGAACTGGAACGCGTCCGCGAACACGTTGGTGTGTTCACGGTCGAAGGTGACCTGCGTCGTGAAGTGCAGCTCTCGATCAAGCGTTTGATCGACCTGGGAACCTACCGCGGCATGCGCCACAAGCGCGGCCTGCCCGTGCGCGGCCAGCGCACTCGCACCAACGCCCGCACCCGCAAGGGCCCGCGTCGTGCTGCTGCGTCCCTGAAGAAATAATCGAGGAACTGGATTATGGCGAAAGCTTCCACCAGCGGCGCTTCGCGCGTGCGCAAAAAGGTCAAGAAGAACGTCTCGGACGGCATCGCGCACGTTCACGCTTCGTTCAACAACACCATCATCACCATCACCGACCGTCAGGGCAACGCTTTGTCGTGGGCCACGTCGGGCGGTGCTGGCTTCAAGGGTTCGCGTAAGTCGACCCCGTTCGCCGCGCAGGTCGCCGCTGAAACGGCCGGCCGTGTCGCGCTGGAATACGGCATCAAGACGCTGGAAGTGCGTATCAAGGGCCCCGGCCCCGGCCGTGAATCGTCGGTCCGCGCCCTGAACGCGCTGGGCATCAAGATCTCGTCCATCGCCGACATCACGCCCGTTCCGCACAACGGCTGCCGTCCGCCGAAGCGTCGTCGTATCTAAAGGGAATCCACATGGCACGTTATATTGGACCCAAATGCAAGCTCTCGCGCCGCGAGGGTACTGACCTGTTCCTGAAGAGCGCCCGCCGCTCGCTGGATTCCAAGTGCAAGCTGGATTCCAAGCCTGGCCAACACGGCCGCACTTCGGGTGCCCGCACTTCCGACTACGGCCTGCAGCTGCGCGAAAAGCAAAAGCTCAAGCGCATGTACGGCGTGCTGGAAAAGCAATTCCGCAAGTACTTCGCTGAAGCCGAGCGTCGCCGTGGCAACACCGGCGAAACGCTGATCCAGCTGCTGGAATCGCGCCTGGACAACGTCGTCTACCGCATGGGCTTCGGCTCGACCCGCGCCGAAGCTCGCCAGCTGGTGAGCCACCGCGCCATCGAACTGAACGGCCACACCGCCGACATCGCTTCGATGCTGGTCAAGGCTGGCGACGTCATCTCGATCCGCGAAAAGGCCAAGAAGCAAGGCCGTATCAAGGAATCGCTCGACCTGGCCACCAGCATCGGCATCCCCCAGTGGGTGGAAGTCGACACGACCAAGCTGACCGGCACGTTCAAGTCGGCTCCCGATCGCGCTGACGTCGCTCGCGACATCAACGAATCGATGGTCGTCGAACTGTACTCGCGTTAATCACGCCTGCCGGCGCCTCCTTCGCAAGGTGCTGGCACGCTGGTTTCGCGACCGGTTTGCAAGTCTCGCAGCAGCCCGCTTTCCGCCTTTTGGCGGGGCGGGCTTTGCGGTAAGTATCGGGCGGCTTTTTGCGCTGCCCGCGTTTCACGTTTCAACCTGTCCATCAGCCTTATCGGTGTAACGAGCCGAGGGTATTGAAAAGGAACACAGTACATGTCCACTCAAGGTTTCCTGAAGCCGCGCTCCATTGAAGTCGAACCGGTCGGCACCCACCATGCCAAGATCGTGATGGAGCCGTTCGAGCGCGGCTACGGCCATACGCTGGGCAACGCCCTGCGCCGCATCCTGCTGTCTTCGATGACCGGCTACGCGCCGACCGAAGTCCAGATGACGGGCGTGGTGCACGAATACTCGACCATCCCGGGCGTTCGCGAAGATGTCGTCGACATCCTGCTGAACCTGAAGGGCGTGGTCTTCAAGCTGCACAACCGTGACGAAGTCACCCTGGTCCTGCGCAAGACCGGCGCCGGCACCGTGCTGGCCAGCGACATCGAGCTGCCGCACGACGTCGAGATCATCAACCCCGGCCACGCCATCTGCAACCTGACGGACGCGGGCAAGCTGGAAATGCAGATCAAGGTCGAGAAGGGCCGCGGCTACGTGCCGGGCAACGTGCGCGCGCTGTCGGAAGACCGCACCCACACCATCGGCCGCATCGTTCTGGACGCCTCGTTCAGCCCGGTCCGCCGCGTCAGCTACGCGGTTGAAAGCGCCCGTGTGGAACAGCGCACCGACCTGGACAAGCTGGTCCTGGACATCGAAACCAACGGCGTCATCTCGCCCGAGGAAGCGGTGCGCCAGTCGGCTCGCATCCTGATGGACCAGATCTCGGTCTTCGCCGCCCTGGAAGGCGCCGGCGATTCGTACGAAGCCCCGGTCCGCGGCACGCCGCAGATCGACCCGGTGCTGCTGCGTCCGGTCGACGACCTGGAACTGACCGTGCGTTCGGCCAACTGCCTGAAGGCCGAAAACATCTACTACATCGGCGACCTGATCCAGCGTACCGAGAACGAACTGCTCAAGACCCCGAACCTGGGTCGCAAGTCGCTCAACGAGATCAAGGAAGTCCTGGCTGCACGCGGCCTGACGCTGGGCATGAAGCTCGAAAACTGGCCCCCGCTGGGCCTGGAGCGTCCGTAAGTCTTGCAAGGGTGGCGCCCCTCTCGCAGGGGCGTTTCCCGCGGCGCCCGGCTTCACCGCCGGGCGGTTTGCGAAACCGTCGTAAAATGCACCGTTTTCCACCGGACCGCGGCCTGGTTGCAGGTCGATAGAAGAGCCGGATAACCCGATGGCGGAAACGCCTTCATTAGATTCAAAGGATACTTATCATGCGTCACGGTAATGGCTTGCGTAAGCTCAACCGCACCAGCAGTCACCGTCTTGCCATGTTCCGCAACATGGCCGTTTCGTTGATCACCCACGAAGCCATCAAGACCACGCTGCCCAAGGCGAAAGAACTGCGCCGCGTCATCGAACCCCTGATCACGCTGGGTAAAGAACCCACCCTCGCGAACAAGCGTCTGGCTTTTGCCCGTCTGCGCGATCGCGATGCCGTGGTGAAGCTGTTCGCCGAAATCGGCCCGCGCTACGCGGCCCGCAACGGCGGCTACACCCGCGTGCTGAAGATGGGTTTCCGTCAAGGCGACAACGCGCCCATGGCTTTCATGGAGCTGGTCGACCGTCCGGAAGTCGATGAGGCCGCTGAGGACAGCGCCGAATAAGTTTCGGTGTCTAGATAAGCGACAAGGGCGGGTCTTCGGACCCGCCCTTGTTTTTTGCGCGGCGCTTGCGGGCCGTCCAGGCAGCGCAGGCGCGCCGATCGTTATGAGGCGTACAGCTCCCCCCGCAATTGCGCGGCGGTGGCCGCCAGGGCCTCCTGGGGCGCCTGCGGCGGCATGCGGAACGTCAGGTCCTGCTGCTCGATGTACTGGGTCGAGGTGACGTCCTGTGGATGATGCATCGGGATCACGTGCGCATGGGTATGCGCGACGTGGATGCCGGTGAAGGCGAAGCCGACGCGGTCCACCCCGTATAGCCGCTTCATGTGGCGGCCGAGCTTCTGCCCCAGGTTGACGATGTGGCCGGCCAGGTCGGCGGGCATGTCCTCGTAGTAGGGATAGTGCTGCTTGGGAATGATGAGCGTGTGGCCGGGGCGCACCGGCTGGATGTCCAGGAAGGCCATCAGGCGGTCGTCTTCGTGGATGATGTGGGCCGGGATCTCGTGGCGGGCGATGCGGCAGAACAGGCAGTTATCGGACATGCTTGCCTCGGAGGGGATGGGTGCGCGGTGGCCGCGGGTCTGATTGTCGGCGGACGCGGGCGGCGATACCGATAAAATACCCCGAGTTACATCCCACACGGGTATTCCCAGGAGGCTCCATGTTGCGCGATGACGACGTCGTGCTGGTCATCAGCAATGCGCCGGACCTGTTGCTGGCCAAGCGCATCGCTCACGTGCTGGTCGAGGATGGCCTGGCCGCCTGCGTGAACCTTGGGGCGCCGGGCCTGTCCATCTACCAGTGGCAAGGCGAGGTGGAGGGGGCCGAGGAAATCCCCATCCACATCAAGACCACCTACGCGCGCCACAAGGCCGTGGTCCAGGCCCTGGCGCAGATGCATCCCTACGACGTGCCCGAAATCATCGTGCTGCCGGTCATCGGCGGCGCCGCGCCCTATCTCGACTGGGTGCGCCAGCAGACGGCCATCGTGCAGAACAAGAGAGACTGATGTTGCAACCCGCGGTCCGAACCGGCGCACCGATGCGTGCCTTTTTCCCCAAGTTGCTGGCGCTGCTGGCCATGGCCATGCTGTGGCTGGCCTGGAACGCGCCGGCGCGCGCCGAGGCCGAATTCCTCGAACCCGAAAAGGCCTTCGTCTTCAGCGCGGCGATGGCCACGCCAGATACCGTCGAGCTGCGTTTCCGCGTGGCGCCAGGCTACTACATGTACCGCGAGCGCTTCGGCATCAGCATCAGTCCGCTGGGCGCGGCCACGCTGGGCGAGCCGGTCTACCCCAAGGGCGACGTCAAATACGACCCGACCTTCGAGAAGGACATGGAGGTCTATCACCAGGACGTGCTGATCCGCGTGCCGGTGACGCCAGGCGGCCAGCCGTTCACGCTGACGCTGACCGGCCAGGGCTGCGCCGATGCCGGCCTGTGCTATCCGCCGATGGACAGCAGCGTGAAGCTGACGCCGGTGGCGGGCGGCTACGCGCTGGCGGGCAGCGGCGGCGCCTCGGCCGCGCCAGTGGCCTCGGGCGGTGGCCTGAGCGCGCTGGTGAATGCGGGCGACACCGGCCTGGCCGATGCCCTGGGCGGGCTGGGCTGGATCAAGACGGCCGGCGTGTTCCTGGTGCTGGGCCTGCTGCTGGCGTTCACGCCCTGCGTGCTGCCCATGATTCCCATCCTGTCCTCGATCGTGCTGGGCGGCGCCAGTCAGGAACGCCCGACGCGCGGCCGAGGCCTGGCGCTGGCGGCAACCTACGTGCTGGGCATGTCGGTGGTCTACACCGCGCTGGGCGTGGCCGCCGGCCTGAGCGGCGCGGGCCTGGCCGCGTGGCTGCAGACGCCGTGGATCCTGACCCTGTTCGCGATCCTGCTGGCGGTGCTGGCGCTGGCGATGTTCGATGCCTTCACCTTCCAGATGCCGTCCGGCATCCAGGCGCGGCTGGCCGAGCGCTCGTCGCGCATTCCAGGCGGCCGTTACACCGGCGCGTTGCTGATGGGCGCGTTGTCGGCGCTGATCGTCGGGCCGTGCGTGGCCGCGCCGCTGGCCGGCGCGTTGCTGTACATCTCGCAGACCGGCGACGTGGTGCTGGGCGGCGCGGCCCTGTTCGCGATGGCGTGGGGCATGGGCGTGCCGC
The DNA here is from genome assembly GCF_046535435.1 of Achromobacter sp. SIMBA_011. Lineage (NCBI taxonomy): Bacteria > Pseudomonadati > Pseudomonadota > Betaproteobacteria > Burkholderiales > Alcaligenaceae > Achromobacter > Achromobacter sp. SIMBA_011. The sequence goes on from NZ_JAWRWN010000001.1 coordinate 472,087, forward strand.
TGCTGATTGTCGGCGCCTCGTCGGGCGCGCTGCTGCCCAAGGCCGGGCCGTGGATGGATGGCGTCAAGCGGCTGTTCGGCATGCTGCTGCTGGCGACGGCTTGGTGGATGCTGATTCCGGTGGTGCCGACCTGGGTGCAGATGACGGGCTGGGCCCTCCTGGCGATCGTCGGCGCGGTGATGCTGCGCGCGTTCGACGCGTTGCCGGCGGGCGCCGGCTCGGCGCGGATGTTCGGCAAGGGCATCGGCCTGCTGCTGGCCCTGGCCGCCGCCGCGTGGCTGATTGGCGCGGCCAGCGGCGGCCGCGACGTGCTGCAGCCGCTGTCGCATTTTGCCTCCGGCGGCCCGGCGGCCTCGGGCGCCGCCGCGCATGCTGGCGAGGTGCAGTTCAAGCGCGTGCGCAATAACGCCGAGCTGGACGCGCTGCTGGCCGCGAGCACGCAGCCGGTGATGCTGGACTTCTACGCCGACTGGTGCGTATCGTGCCGCGAGATGGAGCGCTTCACCTTCACCGATCCGGGCGTGGCGCAACGCATGGCCGGCATGCTGCTGGTGCAGGCCGACGTGACCGCCAACAATGCCGACGATCGGGCGTTGCTCAAGCGTTTCCGCCTGTTCGGCCCGCCGGGCATCATGTTCTTCGAACCCGGCGGCAAGGAATTGCCGGACGCGCGCGTGGTGGGCTTCCAGGACGCCAAGCGCTTCACCGAGTCACTGGACCGCGTGCTATTGCGTTGAGCGGTGGCCGGCCGCTACCATGAGGGTTCGCGCCGCGTGGGCGGCGCATCCAACCCCTCAGGCCGGCGCCCGTGACGTCTCCGACAGTCGATGCAAGCCAGGACCGCACCGGTCTGATCTATCTGCAATTGATGTTCGTGATGGCCACCTGGGGCCTGAACATCGTCTCCATCAAGTATCTGACGCAGCACATGGATATCCGCGCCCTGGCGGCCTTGCGGATCGCCGTGGCGTTCGTCGCCGTCACCCTTATCGTCAAGGCGCGGCGCGGCCGCATTCCGAAGCTGGGACGCGTGGAACTGGCCTGGGTGGCGCTGGCGGGCTTCCTGGTGGTGTATGCGCACCAGACCGCGCTGGTGTACGGGCTGCAGTTCTCGTCGGCCGCCAATGGCACGCTGCTGATGGCCACCAGCCCCTTGCTGTCGGCGTTGCTGGCGGCCCTGTTCTATCGCGAGCGGCTGACGTGGCTGCGGATCGCCGGCGCGTTGCTGGGCCTGGCCGGCGTGGCGATGGTGGTGGTGGGCAGCGGCGCGCGGTTGGGGCTGACCGGCTGGGGCGACGCCATCGTGTTCCTGGCGGTGGCGGTGTTCGTGTTCGGCGGGCTGGTGATCCAGCGCATCTCGCGCACGCTCGATCCGCTGGCGATGCTCTGGTACATGTACCTGGCCGGCGGCCTGATGCTGATGGCGCATGCGGCCATGACGCCCTCGTCGTATGACGCGGACAACTGGAGCATGACGTGGTGGCCGTGGCTGGTGCTGCTGTTCTCGGCGGTGATCGCCTCGGGCGTCAGCAACATCCTGTGGAACGCGGGCATTGCCAGGCTGGGGATCAGCCGCGCGGCGCTGTTCGTGAACTGGCTGCCGATCTTCGGCCTGCTGTTCGCCGCGCTGTTCCTGGACGAGCACGTCACGCTGGTGCACGTGGCGGGGCTGGCCTGCATTCTCAGTGGCACCTGGCTGGGCCTGCGCCGCGGCGCGCCGGCGTCGCGTTGAAACCGCGGCGGGCCGCAAGGGCCCGCCGGTAGTTGGCGTTGCATGGGCGCGTTTCGTGTGCGCGTTTCATGCCGAGGCGCGCGGATGACGAGCGGGGCAGGGCCGAGCAGGCCCCGCCAGCCGGGATCAGCGCTGCTGCTTGAGCAGCCGCGCCGCTTCGATCGCGAAGTACGTCAGGATGCCGTCGGCGCCAGCGCGCTTGAACGCCAGCAGCGCTTCCATCATGACCTTGTCGTGGTCCAGCCAGCCGTTGGCCGAGGCCGCCTTGATCATCGCGTATTCACCGCTCACCTGGTAGGCGAAGGTCGGCACGCGGAAGGTGTCCTTGACGCGGCGCAGCACGTCGAGGTACGGCATGCCGGGCTTGACCATGACCATGTCGGCGCCTTCCTGCAGGTCGGCCGCGACTTCGCGCAGCGCTTCGTCCAGGTTGCCCGGGTCCATCTGGTAGGCCATCTTGTTGGACTTGCCCAGGTTGGTGGCCGAGCCCACGGCGTCGCGGAACGGGCCGTAGAAGGCGCTGGCGTACTTGGCCGAGTAGGCCATGATCTGGGTGTGGATGTAGCCGTTGGCCTCCAGCGCGCGGCGCACGGCGCCGATGCGGCCGTCCATCATGTCGCTGGGGGCGACCATGTCGACGCCGGCCGCGGCCTGTGTCAGGGCCTGCTTGACGAGGATCTCGACGGTGGGCTCGTTCACGACGTAGCCGTTTTCATCGATGACGCCGTCCTGGCCGTGGCTGGTGTACGGGTCCAGCGCCACGTCGCACAGCACGCCCAGGTCGGGGAATTGTTTTTTCAGTTCGCGCACCACGCGCGGGATCAGGCCGTCGGGGTTGGTGGCTTCGATGCCGTCGGGCGTCTTGAGCGCCGGGTCGATGGCGGGAAACAGCGATAGCACCGGGATGCCCAGCGCCACGCATTCCTCGGCCACCGGCAGCAACGTATCCAGCGAATAGCGCACCACGCCCGGCAGCGACGGCACGGCCTGTTTCAGCCCGCTGCCCTCGGCCACGAAGACCGGATAGATCAGGTCGTTGACGGTGAGGGCGTTCTCGCGCACCAGGCGGCGGGTGTAGTCGTCGCGGCGCAGGCGGCGGGGGCGGGAAACCGGGAAGTCGGGGGTGATGATCTGCGGGTTCATGGTACGACCTTGGGAGAAATCCAGTTTTCTATGTGCGCGCCAGCTTCTTCCAGGCCGATGCGCTCCGGCGCCGAGAAGGGGATGGTGTGCAGGGCGCCGATGTCCGCCAGGTCTTTGCGCACCGAGAACACGGTGCGCACGCGCTGGCCGTAGGGCAGCTTGTCGGCTTTGGTGAGCAGCGCCAGCACCGGGCGTCCGGTGGGGGCGATGAAATTGGCCAGGCGGCGGTCCAGTTCGGTGACGCCGCGGCGGATGTCGATGAGCAGCACGATGCCGGCCAGCGATTCGCGGTCGCGCAGGTAGCCGCCCAGGATGTCGGCCCATTTTTCCTTTTCGTCGCGGGCCACGGAGGCATAGCCGTAGCCGGGCAGGTCGACGAGGTAGCCGATGTGGCCTTCGGGGTTCAACGGGTCGGGCAGGCCGAACATGTTGATCAGGCGCGTGCGGCCCGGCGTCTTGCTGGAGAAGGCAAGGCGGCGCTGGTTGCACAGCACGTTGATGGCCGTGGACTTGCCGGCGTTGGAGCGGCCGACGAAGCAAACCTCGGGCGCGTCAGGAGGCGGCAACTGGTCGAGGCGAGCGGCCGACGTAAGGAAAGAGGCGCGATGTAGGAGGGACACGGATGGCTTTGGCTACAGTTGGTTTCGAGCCCTATTGTATAATCCGGCGTTTGCAACAGTGGTCCCCGTGCGCGGAGCCGTCTCTTTTGCTTACCGTTGAGGGCATTTCGTACCCGCCGGTCATCCGGCTTCGAAGGTACTGCCGCCTTTGACGCGCAGGCAAACGGGCAAATCAGGTTCGATACGGTTTTCCAGATGTGCGGGCAGGCGTGGGCGCCTTTTTGCGCCTTGATCGATGTGATCGTCGAGGTCTTCATGAAGCGTGTGCTGTCCCGGATGTTGGTTGCGAGCGGGCTGTTGCTCGGCGCCTCCGCCTTTTCTACTACGAGCTTCGCCGCTGACGGCGCCGCGGGCCCGGCCAAGCCGGATGCCGCCAAGGGCGGGCAGTTGTTTGACCAGGGCGATGCCTCGCGCGGCATCATCGCCTGTGCGTCCTGTCATGGCGCGGCGGGTAACAGCACCATCCCGGTGAATCCCAACCTGGCCGCGCAACCCCACGAATACCTGGTCAAGCAGTTGACCGACTTCCAGGTCAAGCAGGGCGCCAAGCTGCCTGTGCGCAATGGCCCCGGCGGCAATCCGACCCCCATGACCGCCATGGCGCAGAACCTGACGCCGGCCGACATGCAGAACATTGCGCTGTACCTGGCGCAGCAGCCGCTGAAAGAACCCGCCACGGCCGGCCAGGAGAAGTTGGTTGACCTGGGTCAAAAGATCTGGCGCGGCGGTTTGCCCGAGCGCAATGTTCCGGCTTGTGCCGCATGCCATTCTGCCAATGGCGCGGGCATTCCGGGCCAGTACCCCCGCCTGTCGGGCCAGTTCCCCTTGTACATCGAAGAGCAGCTCAAGCTGTTCCGCAGCGGCGATCGCGCCAACGACGTGATGCACGCCGTGGCCGACCGGATGTCGGATGCCGACATCAAGGCCGTGGCGGACTACGCGGCTGGCCTGCGGTAGCCGTACGCCGGCACGCGCGCGGCTGGTCCGCGTTCACGCAACCTGGCATGGCGGAACCTGATTCCGTCATGCGCTGTCTACGAGGGGGGTAGCCGATCGCGCGGCCCCCCTTTTTTCATGAATTCGACTCAGACACACTCCCGTCCCTCCCTGCGCAGCCTGCCCCGCGATCTGTTTGAATTGCTGGGCTCGATGCGTTTCGCCGTCAGCCTGCTGATGTTCATCTGCGTGGCGAGCCTGGTGGGGACGGTCCTGCAGCAAAACCGCTCGTCCAACAACTACATCGACCAGTTCGGGCCGTTCTGGTTCGAGGTGTTCGACAAGTTCTCGATCTGGCACGTCTACAACAGCTGGTGGTTCCTGCTGATCATGGCGTTCCTGGTCATTTCGACGTCCGTCTGCCTGATCCGCAACGCGCCCAAGATGCTGCGCGACGCGCGTTCGTTCCGCGAGCACGTGCGCGGCGGCAGCCTGCGGGCCTTTCCGCACCGGGTCGAGACCGAGGCGCCCACCGACGTGCCGCGGACCGCGGCCGGCCTGACGGCGCTGCTCAAGCGCATGGGCTATGCGGTGCGCGAGCGCCAGGACAGCACGGGCGTGCTGCTGGCGGCCAAGAAGGGCAGCGCCAACCGGCTGGGTTACGTGTTCGCCCACGCCGCCATGGTCATCATCTGTATCGGCGGCCTGCTCGACAGCGAGCTGCCGGTGCGCCTGCAGGTCATGTTTGGCGGCAAGAAACCCATTGTCGAGAACATGCTGATTTCCGAGGTGCCGGAGAGCGGCCGCCTGTCGGTCAACAACCCCAGTTTCCGCGCCAGCGTGCTGGTGCCGGAGAACGGCCAGGCCAGCACCGCGGTCGTGATGGTGGGCGACGGCGCGCTGGTGCAGCCGATGCCGTTCACGCTGAAGCTCAAGAAATTCATCGTCGATTACTACTCGACCGGCATGCCCAGCCGCTTCGCCAGCGAAGTCGAAGTGACCGATCCGGATACCGGCAAGCGTTTCGATTCGACCATCGAGGTGAACGAGCCGCTGCGCTTCAAGGGCATGACGGTGTACCAGTCCAGCTTCGATGATGGCGGCAGCACGGTGGTGCTCAAAGGCTACCCGCTGGTGGGCGCCGACAGCGCCACGTTCAATGTTGACGGCACCGTGGGCAAGACTTCCGAAGTAAGCGCTAACACTGCGCGTGGCCCGCGCAGCATGGGCGTGGAAATCACGGCGCTGCGTCCGATCAACGTCGAGGACCTGACCCGCGGCGATCCCAAGGGCGGCAACCAGAGCTTCGCCGAGCATGTGGCCTCCGTGTCCGGCAGCGCCGCCGGCAAGAAGAACGAAAACCTGCGCAACGTGGGTCCCAGCGTCGAATACAAGCTGATCGACGATGCGGGCCAGGCCCACGAGTTCCAGAACTACATGCTGCCGGTGCAACTGGATGGCGCCAGCGTGTTCCTGGCCGGCGTGCGCAACAATGCCTCCGAACCGTTCCGCTATCTGCGCATCCCGGCCGATGACGACAGTTCCGTGGCCGAGTTCATGCGGCTGCGCGCGACGCTGGCCGATCCCGCCGCGCGACAGGAGGCGGCCCGTCGCTTCGCCGAGCGCAACAGCCCCAGCGGCGCCGACCGCCAGCCGCTGCAGACGGCGGCCGAGCGCGCCCTGGAAACCTATGCCTCCGGCGGCCTGCAGGCCGTGGCCGCGTTCCTGCAGGCCAACACGCCGGCCGCCGACCTGGAGCGCGCCGCGGACGTGGTGATCCGCCTGATCGGCGCCAGCATGAACGAACTGCGGGCGGTCGAACGCGAACGCGCCGGCTTGCCGCCCGTGCCCACAGAAGGCCCCGAGGCCGAGCGTGCCGCGCTCTGGTCGCGCCTGGCGGTGGCGGCCCTGTCCGACCTGACGGTTTATCCGGCGCCGGTCTTCTTCTCCCTGGCCGATTTCAACCACGTGCAGGCCAGCGTGTTCCAGGTCAGCCGCACGCCGGGCAAGAATACGGTCTACCTGGGCAGCCTGTTGCTGGTCCTGGGGGTGTTTTCGATGTTCTATATTCGGGATCGTCGCGTCTGGATCTGGATCAAGCCGCAGGAAGGCGGCAGCGGCATCCTGGCGGCGATGACGTCGCAGAAGCGTACACTCGACTTCAACCAGGAGTTCGATCGCTTCAAGCAGGCGCTGCTGCGCCAGAAAGGGTCTTAAGGTTTCCTATGTCCACGACCACCACCACGCATTCCCCCACGCCCGACAACCTCTGGCAGGACAGCCTGTCCGAGACCGGTGACAGCCGCGCGCAGCGCGGCCGGCCGGACTGGACGGACATCGTGTTCTTCCTGCTGCTGGCGGCGGGCGCCGGTTTCGCGCTGACGCGTTTCAGCGGCGCCATGGACTACTACGAGAAGATCATCCTGTGCGGCACCGTGCCGGTGCTGGCCTGGATGGGCTGGCTGTGGCGGCCCCTGCGCCGCCTGATGGTGGCCTGTGCGATCGCGGCCGGCCTGGCGCTGATGCTCTACGGCAACGATCTGGCGCGGGCCGAACAGGTGTTCTTCCTGAAATACCTGTTCTCGTCGCAGTCGGCCATCCTGTGGATGAGCGCGTTGTTCGCGCTGGCCATGGTCTGCTACTGGATCGGTTTCTTCAGCCCGACCGCGGCCTGGCTGGGCACGGCCCTGACCTGGGGCGCGGTGTTCGCGGGCGTCACCGGCCTGCTGGTGCGCTGGCGCGAGGGCCACCTGATGGGCCCCGACCTGGGCCACATCCCGGTCAGCAACCTGTACGAAGTGTTCGTGCTGTTCGCGCTGATCACGGCGTTGTTCTATCTGTACTACGAACGCAAGTACGCCACGCGTGCGCTGGGCGGCTTCGTGCTGCTGGTGGTGACCTCGGCGGTGGTGTTCCTGCTGTGGTATTCGTTCACGCGCGATGCCGGGCAGATCCAGCCGCTGGTGCCGGCGCTCAAGAGCTGGTGGATGAAGCTGCACGTGCCGGCCAACTTCATCGGCTACGGCACCTTCTCGCTGGCGGCGATGGTCGGCTTCGCCTACCTGGTCAAGCAGCACGGCCAGACCTCGTCGTGGCTCAAGCTGGCGCCGCTGTTCGTGCTGGGCGTGCTGCTGTGCGCCGAGCCGATGGTGTTCCGCACCGACGGCCTGTCGGCCACCTGGATGCTGTATTTCGGCATCGGCGCCGTGATCGTCGGCGCCATCCTGCTGGGCCGGCGCCGCATCGCCGCCGCGCTGCCGCCGCTGGAGGTGCTGGACGACATCATGTACCGCGCCATCGCCATCGGCTTCGCCTTCTTCACCGTGGCGACCATCCTGGGCGCGCTGTGGGCCGCGGACGCCTGGGGCGCCTACTGGCAGTGGGACCCCAAGGAAACCTGGGCGCTGATCGTCTGGCTGAACTACGCGGCCTGGCTGCACATGCGGTTGATCAAGGGCCTGCGCGGCACGATGGCGGCCTATTGGGCGCTGACGGGCCTGCTGATCACCGGCTTCGCCTTCCTGGGCGTGAACATGTTCCTGTCGGGCCTGCATTCCTACGGCCAGCTCTGATCTGGCGCACGGCAAAAGGCCCCGCTTCGACGGGGCCTTTTTCATTGGAAAGCCAGGGCGCGTTCAGGGCAGCGTCGACTCGCCGCGCAGCAGGTCGTCCAGCATTTCGCGCTGGCGCACCACGTGATAGCGGTCGCCGTCGACCATGACCTCGGCCGCGCGTGGGCGGGTGTTGTAGTTGCCGGCCATGGTCATGCCGTAGGCGCCCGCCGATTCCAGCGCCAGCACGTCGCCTTGTTCCAGCGCCAGCGCGCGCTGCCGGGCCAGCCAGTCGGCGCTTTCGCAGACCGGGCCGACGATGTCGTATTCGAGCGTGTCGCCCGCGCGCGGTCGCAGCGGCCGCAGGCCGTGCCAGGCGTCGTACAGCGCCGGACGCATCAGGTCGTTCATGGCGGCGTCGACGATGGCGAAGTTGCGCGCCTCGCCGTGCTTCAGGTACTGGACGGCGGTCAGCAGCACGCCGGCGTTGCCGACCAGCGACCGGCCGGGTTCGAGCACCAGCCGCAAATGGCCGTGGCCCCGCGCCTGCAGGCGCTGAAACACATGATCCAGCAGGGCCTTGGGCGAGGGCGGCACTTCGTCGCGGTAGCGGATGCCCAGGCCGCCGCCCAGGTCCAGGTGTGACAGGCGGATGCCGATGCCGTCCAGGTCGGCGACCAGGTCGAGCAGCTTTTCCAGCGCGTCGAAGTAGGGACTGATGTCGGTCAGTTGCGAGCCGATGTGGCAGTCCAGGCCGGTGATCTCGAGACCAGGCAGCAGGCGGGCGCTGCGGTAGGCGTCCAGCGCCGCCCCGATGGGGATGCCGAACTTGTTTTCCTTGAGGCCGGTGGAAATATAGGGATGGGTCTGCGCGTCGACATCCGGGTTGACGCGCAGCGCCACCCGAGCGCGTTGCCCGGTTTCCTGGGCAACGTCGGACAGCCGCTGCAATTCGGCTTCGGATTCGACGTTGAAGCACATGACGCCGGCGGCCAGCGCCGCGCGCATTTCCCAGGCCTGCTTGCCAACGCCGGAAAAGACGATGCGGGCGGGATCGGCGCCCACGGCCAGGGCCCGTTTCAATTCACCGCCGGAGACGATGTCGAAGCCCGCGCCGAGACGGGCGAATTCCTTGAGGACGGCCAGGTTGGAATTGGCCTTCATGCCGTAGCAGACCTGCACGGGGCGCTGCCCAACGGCGCTGCGGTAGGTTTCCCAGGCGGCCTTGAGCGCCGCGCGGGAGTAGACATAGAGCGGCGTTCCCAGTCTTTCGGCCAGATGGTCCAGCGGCACGTCTTCGGCGTACAGCACGTTATTGCGGTACTGGAAGTACGGATGCCCGGCCAGTTCGGGCGGAACCGGGAACGCGGCGGTCATGGCAGGGAGGGCGCGGATGGTATCTGCGGCACCTGGGGCGTGGTTTGTCGCTGTCCGGGGGGCGGCGGCTTGCCGTCAGGCGTGGGCATGTACAACGGACCCTTGTAGCCACAGGCCGCAACCATGCCGGTCGCCAACAGCGTGGCTACAATGCGAAGAGACATGCGGCTGAATGCCAATTGGAACACTGGGAACTCCGTAATTCTTGCAGGCTCGATTATGACCGAATCCGAATTTCTTGCGTTGATCGACCAGGTGCTGAACAGCATCGAAAGCCAGGCCGATGACTGGGCGGCTTCGCTCGACGTCGACGTCGAAACCAGCCGCAGCGGCAATGTGCTGACGATGGTGTTCGAAGACAATACCCACGTGGTGGTGAACAGCCAGGCCGCCATGCAGGAACTGTGGGTGGCCGCACGCAGCGGCGGCTTCCACTACCGCTACGACGGCCAGCACTGGAACGATACCCGAGGCGGCCCGAATCTGCCCGACGCGCTATCGCAGATCTGTTCCGCCGCGGCGGGCGTGCCCGTCACGATCCGCTTGTAGCGTCCCGCAAAAAAAGGCCGGCGATTCGCCGGCCTTTTTCATTCCATTCAGAACGGGATCTTCTGCGACCACGGCTGGGCGCTTTGCGTGCCCACGCCAGGCGCCACCTTGATGCGGTTGTCCTCGCCGCTGTCGCTGTTCAGGCCGTTCAGGAACTCGCCCAGCGTATCCGCCTGCGGTAGGCCCAGGCGGGCCACCGCCTGTCCGGGCGGGAATTCCGAGAAGTAGTACTCGCCGTTCTCGACGATGATGCCGTCGGGACGGGGGCGCGGCTTTTCTTCCGGCACGCCCTTGAGCACGTCCTGCATGTAGTCGACCCAGATCGGCATGGCCACGCCGCCGCCGGTTTCGCGCGAACCCAGCGACTTGGGCTGGTCGAAGCCGAGCCAGGCGGTGGCCACCAGCGACGGCGTGTAGCCCGAGAACCAGGCGTCCACGGATTCGTTGGTGGTGCCGGTCTTGCCAGCGATGTCGTTGCGCTTGAGCAGCACGCGGGCGCGGGCAGCGGTGCCGTAGGTGGCCACGCCGCGCAGCACGTCGTCCATGATCCAGGCGGTGCGCGGGTCGATGGCGCGGGCCGCGGCGTCGCCGGCCACGGTGGGCTTGGCCTGCATCACGATCTTGCCGCTGCTGTCGGTGACGCGGTCGATCAGGTAGGGCGTGACGCGATAGCCGCCGTTGGCGAACACCGAGAACGCGCCGGCCAGTTGCAGCGGGGTCACCGAGCCGGCGCCCAGCGCCAGCGGCAGCACCGCGGGCTGGCGCGCCTTGTCGAAACCGAAGCGGGTCAGGTAGTCCTGCGCGTACTGCGGACCGATGGCCTGCAGGATGCGGATCGAGACCATGTTCTTGGACTTGTACAGGCCCTGGCGCAGCGTCAGCATGGGCTCGTACTGGTTGCCGTAGTTCTTCGGGTTCCAGGCCTTGGAGCCGGTCTGCGCCGCGGTCAGCTCGAACGGCTGGTCGGAGATCTGCGTGGCCGGCGTCAGGCCGCGCTCGAGCGAGGCGGCGTAGATGAACGGCTTGATGTTCGAGCCGGGCTGGCGCCAGGCCTGCGTCACGCGGTTGAAGTTGCCGCGGTAGAAGTCGAAGCCGCCGACCATGGCGCGGATCGCGCCGTCCTGCGGCGACAGCGCCACGAACGCCGCCTGCACCGACGGCAGGTTGATGATTTCCCAGTTGTCGCCCAGCTTGCGGATGTAGACCACCGAGCCGCGCTTGATGCGCTGCTCGGGCTTGGCCTTGTCGTTGAGCGCGCGCGCCACCACGCCCAGCACCTTCTTGTCGGTGACGGTGATGATCTCGCGCGAGCTGCGCGCCAGCTTCACTTCGGTGGGGCTGGCCGACAGCACCAGCGCGGTCAGCAGGTCGCCGCTGTCGCTGAACTTGTCGAACACGCCGTCCAGGAATTCGTCCAGGGCCTGCGGGTTGTTTTCGGTGCCCGGGGGCAGGTCGAGCTGTTCCTCGGGGCCGGGGTAGGGCGCGCGGCGGGTGTATTCCAGCACGCCTTCGCGCACGGCGCGGTAGGCCGCTTCCTGGTCCTTGGACTGGACCGTGGTGTAGATGTTGATGCCGCGCGAATAGACGTTGTCCTGGTACACGTTGAACAGCAGTTGGCGCGCCAGTTCGGCCACGTATTCGCCATGGATGCTGTAGCCGCCGGCCGGCGTGCCTTCGGCCGACTTCATGACGATCTGCTGCGCCATCGCCGTCTTGTATTCAGGCTCGGTCAGGTAGCCGAGCGACAGCATGCGGCCCAGCACGTAGCGCTGGCGCAGCTCGGCGCGGGGGCGGTTGGAGATCGGGTTGAAGCGCGACGGGGCCTTGGGGATGCCCGCCAGCATGGCGGCTTCGGCCGGGGTCACTTCCGACAGCGGCTTGCCGAAGTAGGTGCGCGAGGCGGCCGCAAAGCCGTAGGCGCGGTGACCCAGGTAGATCTGGTTCATGTAGAGCTCGAGGATCTGGTCCTTGGTGAGCTCCGATTCGATCTTGAACGTCAGCAGCAGTTCGTAGAACTTGCGCGAGTACGTCTTTTCCGACGACAGGTAGAAGTTGCGCGCCACCTGCATGGTGATGGTGCTGGCCCCCTGCGTCTTGGACATGTTGATCAGGTTGGTCAGGCCGGCGCGCACCACGCCGGTCCAGTCGATCCCGCCGTGCTGGTAGAAGCGGTCGTCTTCGGCCGCCAGCACCGCGGACTTCATCACGTCCGGGATTTCATTGAAGCGCAGCACGTTGCGGCGTTCTTCGCCGAATTCGCCGATGAGCACCTTGTCCGCCGTGTAGACGCGCAGCGGCACCCGCGGGCGGTAGTCCGTCATGGCGTTCAGGTCCGGCAGGTTGGGCCAGGCCAGCGCCAGCGCCATGCCCGCCAGCAGCACGCCGCACAGGAACAGGCCGGCGAAGAAAATGCCGGTCTTGACGAAAAAACGCAATATCGGGGAACCGTTATTGGCGGGCTTGTCTTTTTTGGAGGAATTCTGCGGCTTGCTCATCGCGGCGATTTTACGGGTATCTCCGGTCCCGCCTCAGTGTGGCGGATCGGTTTCTGTAACAAGATAGTTCAGTGTGGCGCGCGGGCAACTTGGCGGCAGATGTGATAATGCCGTCATGAACTTTTCCGCTCACTCATGTCCGGAGGCTGCCCCGGACCTGGCGCCCTCCGGCGAGGCGCCCGAAAACCAGCCCTGCGCCTCGGAGTGCCTGGGCAAGGCCGTGTCGTTGCCGCACGACCTGCCCATCTTCCTGGTGGGGATGATGGGAGCGGGCAAGACGACCATCGGCCGTGGCCTGGCGCGTGCCCTGGGGCGCGATTTTATCGATCTGGACCATGAGCTCGAGGCGCGTTGCGGCGTACGGGTGCCGGTAATCTTCGAAATCGAGGGTGAGGCCGGTTTCCGTCGCCGGGAATCCGCCGCCCTGGAAGAGTGTACCCAACGGCGCAACATAATTCTCGCCACCGGTGGCGGCGCCATCCTGGCCGCCGAAAACCGGGCGCGCCTGCGCGAGCGGGGTATCGTGGTCTATTTGAGGGCCAGTGTGGACGAATTGTTCCGCCGCACCTGCCGCGATCGCAACCGGCCGCTGCTGGCCACCGCCGATCCGCGCGGCACGCTGCGCGACCTGATGACCCTGCGCGAGCCCCTCTACAAGGAAGTCGCCGACCTGGTGGTGGAAACCGGCTCCATGCCCATCCACACCCTGGTCAAGGCGCTCCTGCCGCAATTACAAGCCTTCGAGAAGCAGATATGAACGTTGTTGAGGTCGACACCCCGGGCGGACAGTACCCTATCCGCATCGCGCCGGGGCGCCTGGATGCCCTGGACGAAAGCATCCCCGCCGACGCCACCGCCATCGCGGTGGTGACCAACCCGACCGTGGCGGCGCTGTATGGCGAACGCGCCGAAGCCGCCCTGGCGCGCACCGGCAAGCGGGTGCTGCGCATCGAGCTGCCCGACGGCGAGTCGTACAAGGACTGGCAGTCCCTGAACCTGATCTTCGACGCGCTGCTGGGCAATCGCCTGGACCGCCGCTGCGTGCTGGTGGCGCTGGGCGGCGGCGTGATCGGCGACATGACCGGCTTCGCCGCCGCGGTGTACATGCGCGGTGTGCGTTTCGTGCAGGTGCCCACGACCCTGCTGGCCCAGGTCGATTCGTCGGTCGGCGGCAAGACGGCCGTGAACCATCCGCTCGGCAAGAACATGATCGGCGCGTTCTACCAGCCGCTGGCGGTCGAGATCGACACCGCCGTGCTGGCCACGCTGCCGGCGCGCGAAGTGTCGGCCGGCCTGGCCGAAGTCATCAAGTACGGCCTGATCCTGGATCCGGAATTCTGGACCTGGTGCGAACAGAATGCGCAGAAATTGCGCAGCCTGGACCCGCAGGCCATCGCCTACGCCATCCGCCGCTCGTGCGAACTGAAGGCGCAGGTGGTGGGCAAGGACGAACGCGAATCCGGCCTGCGCGCCATCCTGAACCTGGGCCACACCTTCGGCCACGCCATCGAGGCGGGCCTGGGCTATGGCGCCTGGTTGCACGGCGAGGCGGTCGGCTGCGGCATGGTGCAGGCGGCGGAACTGTCCGCGGACGTGGCAGGCTTCCCCCGCGCCGACGTGGCCCGCGTGCGCGCCTTGGTCGAGGCCATCGGCTGTCCCGCGGTTGCGCCCGACCTGGGAGCCGATCGCTGGCTCGACCTGATGCAGGTCGACAAGAAGACCGAGGGCGGCGAGATCCGCTACGTGCTCATGACCCGCATCGGCGAAGCGATGATGCGGGCGGCGCCGGCCGATGCCGTGCGCGCCGTACTGGCCCGAACCACTCAATAAAGAATGCTGGAGAGACGGTGTCGCAGATGAAAGAACTGGCTTCCTATGCATCCGACCCGTCCCGATCGCGCGGCCGGGCCTATGCCGAACCCGCACCGGAAAACCGTACGGAATTCCAGCGCGATCGCGACCGCATCATCCATTCCGGCGCGTTCCGGCGGCTGGAGTACAAGACCCAGGTCTTCGTGAACCACGAAGGCGATCTGTTCCGCACGCGCCTGACGCACAGCCTGGAAGTGGCGCAGATCGCGCGAACCCTGGCGCGCAGCCTCGGGCTGTCGGAAGACCTGACCGAAGCCATTTCGCTCGCGCACGATCTGGGCCACACGCCGTTCGGTCACGCCGGCCAGGACGAACTCAATGCCTGCATGCGTGAGCTGGCGCCCGAGGCCGGCGGCTTCGAGCACAACCTGCAGAGCCTGCGGGTGGTCGACGAGCTCGAAGAGCGCTATGCCGATTTCAACGGCCTGAACCTGTGCTTCGAGACCCGCGAGGGCATCCTCAAGCATTGCTCGGCGGCCCATGCGCGGCAACTGGGCGCCGTGGGCGAACGTTTCCTGGCGCGCACCCAGCCGTCGCTGGAGGCGCAGATCGCCAACCTGGCCGACGAAGTGGCCTACAACAACCACGACATCGACGACGGCCTGCGCTCGGGACTGATCACACTGGAGCAATTGCAGGGCGTGTCCATCTTCCAGCGTCATCATGCCGAGGTGCTGGCGCGTTATCCCGAACTGGCGTCGCGCCGCGCGGTGGCCGAGACCATCCGCCGCATGATAAATACGCTGATCGGCGACCTGACGCGCACGTCGCTGGCGCGCATCCGCGAGGTGGCGCCAGCCTGCGCCGACGACGTGCGCCGCGCGCCGCCGCTGGCTGGATTTTCGGACGACATTCGGCGCGAAGCCGACGAACTCAAGAAGTTCCTGTTCGACAATCTCTACCGACACTACCGCGTGTTGCGCATGACCACCAAGGCGCGGCGCATCGTGCGCGAACTGTTCGCGGCGTTCCTGGACGATCCGCGCCTGTTGCCGCCGGACTATCGGCGCGCCGCCTTCAACGACCAGGCCCGCGCCATCGCCGACTACATCGCCGGCATGACCGACCGCTACGCCATCCGCGAGCACCGGCGCCTGTTCGACATGAGCTAGGCGCCGACGCCAGGCGGCGTTCAGGCTGATGTGTCCTGGGCGGTACCCGCGCCGGGTTCAGGTGGCGAGACGCGGCCCTGCGGCATCAACGATGCTTGCGGTAGGGCTCGTCGGCCTCGACGAAGGTGGCTTCGGCGCGCGCGTCGCGCATCCATTCCTGCATCGCCGGCAGCGCCAGCACCGCGTCCATGTAGTCGCGCACCGGGCCGGCCGCGGCGATGCCGTAGGTGACGAAGCGCGACACCACGGGGGCAAAGAACGCATCGGCGATCGAGAAGGCGCCGAACAGGAACGGGCCGCCCTGGCCGAATTCCGCGCGCGTGTCCTGCCAGATGGCGTGCATGCGCGAAATCTCCTGGCGCGCGGCCTCGGGGATGTCGATGCCAGGCAGGTGCGCCTCGATGTTCATCGGCAGCGCCTGGCGCAGCGCGCCGAAGCCGCTGTGCATCTGCGCCGCCAGCGAACGGGCGCGGGCCCGGGCGCGGGCGTCCTGCGGCCACAGGCGGGCCTCGGGATGCTGTTCAGCCACGTATTCGCAGATCGCCAGCGAGTCCCAGACCGCCAGGTCGCCATCCAGCAGCACCGGCACCAGTCCGGCGGGCGTGAGCGTTTCCAGGTGGCGGGCGAACGCCTCGGTGAACAGGCCAAGCTTCTGTTCGGTGAAAGCGACGCCGGTGGCGCGCAGCGCGAGCCATGGCCGCAGCGACCACGACGAGTAGTTCTTGTTGCCGATGATCAAGGTGTACATGCCGATTCCCCTTAGTGACAGGCCCTGATTGCGCCGCGCCGTTCAGCCGCCGGGCGTGCGGCGCAGCAGTTTGCCGAGATAGTGTCCGGTGTGGCTTTCCGGCGCCGCCGCCACGTCTTCCGGCGTGCCTTGCGCCACGACCCGGCCGCCGCCGTCGCCGCCTTCGGGGCCCATGTCGACGAGCCAGTCCGCGGTCTTGATGACGTCCAGGTTGTGCTCGATGATGAGCACGGTGTTGCCGCTGTCCACCAACTGGTTGAGCACCTGCAGCAGCAGTTCGATGTCGCGGAAATGCAGGCCGGTGGTGGGCTCGTCCAGAATGTACAGCGTGCGGCCGGTGCTGCGGCGCGACAGTTCCTGCGACAGCTTCACGCGCTGCGCTTCGCCGCCCGACAGCGTGGTGGCGCTCTGGCCCAGCCGGATGTACGACAGGCCGACATCGATCAGCGTGTGCAGCTTGCGCGCGATCGCCGGCACCGATTCGAAATACTCCAGCGCCTGCTCGACGGTCAGGTCCAGCACTTCGCTGATGTTGCGGCCGCGGTAGCGGATCTCGAGCGTTTCGCGGTTGTAGCGCTTGCCGTGGCAGACGTCGCAGGGCACGTACATGTCGGGCAGGAAGTGCATCTCGACCTTGACCACGCCGTCGCCCTGGCAGGCCTCGCAGCGGCCGCCCTTGACGTTGAAGCTGAAGCGGCCGGGATCGTAGCCGCGGGTGCGGGCCTCGGGCACGCCCGCGAACAGTTCGCGGATCGGGGTGAACAGGCCGGTGTAGGTGGCCGGGTTGCTGCGCGGCGTACGGCCGATCGGGCTCTGGTCGACGCTGATGATCTTGTCGAAGTTCTCCAGGCCCTGCATCGCGGTGTAGGGGGCGGGTTCGCTCTGGGCGTGATGCAGTTGGCGCGACACCGCCACCGCCAGCGTGTCGTTGACCAGGGTCGACTTGCCCGAACCGGACACGCCGGTGACGCAGATCAGGCGGCCGGCAGGCAGGCGCAGGTCGACGTTCTTGAGGTTGTTGCCGGTGGCGCCGGTGAGGGTCAGCCAGGGCAGATCGTCCGTGACGGGGCGGCGCTGCGGGATGGCGATGGCGCGTTGGCCGCTCAGGTACTGGCCGGTGAGCGAATTCGGGTCGCGCTGCACGGTCTCGGGATCGCCCTGCGCCACCACTTCGCCGCCGTGCTCGCCCGCGCCCGGGCCCATGTCCACGACCCAGTCGGCCATGCGGATCATGTCCTCGTCGTGCTCGACCACGATGACGCTGTTGCCCAGGTCGCGCAGGTGCTGCAGCGTGCCGATGAGGCGATCGTTGTCGCGCTGGTGCAGGCCGATGGAGGGCTCGTCCAGCACGTACATCACGCCGGTCAGGCCCGAGCCGATCTGGCTGGCCAGGCGGATGCGCTGGGCCTCGCCGCCGGAGATGGTGTCGGCGCTGCGGTCCAGCGACAGGTAGTTCAGGCCGACGTTGTTCAGGAAGCTCAGGCGCGCCTCGATCTCGCGCACGATGCGCTGCGCGATCTCCTGCTTGGATCCGGTCAGGGTGAGGTCGCGGAACCACGCCAGGCAGGTCGAAAGCGGCATCGCTTCGACTTCATAGATGGCCTGGCCGTGGCGCTCGCCGCCGCGCGGATCCTGGCCGATCAGCACATTGCGCGCTTCCGGCCGCAGGCGCGATCCGCAGCAGTCGGGGCAGGTCTTGATGTTGCGGTACTTGCCCAATTCCTCGCGCACGGTGGCCGAATCGGTCTCGCGCCAGCGGCGTTCCAGGTTCGGAATCACGCCTTCGAAGGTGTGGCGCTTGACGGTGCTGCGGCCTTTTTCATTCAGGTACAGGAACGAGATTTCCTCGTCGCCCGAGCCGTAAAGCACTTTGTCGCGCAGCGCCTCGGGCAGGTCCTCGAAGGGCGCCTCGATGTCGAATTCGTAGTGCGCCGCCAGGCTGGTCAGCAGCGAATGGGTGAAGGCGTTGCGGCGGTCCCAGCCGCGGATGGCGCCGGCCGCCAGGCTCAGCTCGGGGAAGGCGACCACGCGCTTGGGATCGAAAAACCCCACCTGGCCGATGCCGTCGCAACTGGGGCAGGCGCCCATCGGGTTGTTGAAGCTGAACAGGCGCGGTTCCAGTTCCGGCAGGCTGTGGCTGCACACCGGGCAGGCGTAGCGGCTGGAGAAGACCTGTTCACGGGCGCCGTCCATGTCCAGCGCCAGCGCGCGGCCGTCGGCCAGTTGCAGCGCGGTCTCGAAGCTCTCGGCCAGGCGCTGCTTGCTTTCGGGCTTGATGCGCAGGCGGTCGATGACCACGTCGATGTCGTGCTTCTCGGTTTTCTTCAGCGGCGCCATGCCGTCGATTTCGACCATCTGGCCGTCCACGCGCAGGCGCACGTAGCCCTGTGCCTGCAGGCTGGCGCATTCGTCCTCGAAGCTGCCTTTCTTGCCGCGCGCGATCGGGGCCAGCACCGCCAGCCGGGTGTCGGCCGGCCAGGACAGCACCGCGTCCACCATCTGGCTGACGCTCTGCGCCTGCAGCGGCAGGCCGTGGTCCGGACAATAGGGCGTGCCGACCCGCGCGTACAAGAGGCGCAGGTAGTCGTGGATCTCGGTGATGGTGCCGACCGTGGAGCGGGGGTTGTGGCCCGCCGCCTTCTGCTCGATCGAGATGGCCGGCGACAGGCCCTCGATCAGGTCGACGTCGGGCTTGTCCATCAACTGCAGGAACTGGCGCGCGTAGGCGGACAGGCTTTCGACGTAGCGCCGCTGCCCCTCCGCGTAGAGCGTATCGAATGCCAGCGAGGACTTGCCCGAGCCGGACAGGCCGGTAACCACCACCAGTTTGTGGCGCGGCAGATCCAGCGAGACGTTCTTGAGATTGTGGGTGCGGGCACCCCGAATGCGTATGGTCACGTCTATCGGGCTCTTTTAAGCGGTTGCAAAGGCCAACTTGGTACTATAGCGCGCCGAGTCCCCAGGCCATAGATCAGACCGCCAGCGCATGACATTCACGCGCGAACGGCCCTCGTCATCGTTGAAAATTCCGCATGCCGGCAGACACGAAACTGAAATTGACCCCTTCCGAGCGCCGTGCCAGCGTGGCGCTGGCCGGTTTGTTCGCCGCGCGGATGCTGGGGTTGTTCCTGTTGCTGCCGGTGTTCGCCGTGGCCGCCCGCGGCCTGCCCGGGGGGGATGACCCCGCCCGCGTCGGCCTGGCGCTGGGTATGTACGGCCTGACCCAGGCGTTCATGCAAATTCCCTTCGGGCTGGCGTCGGACCGCTGGGGCCGCCGGCCGGTGGTGCTGTTCGGCCTGCTGCTGTTCGTGGCGGGCAGCGTGGTCTGCGCGCAGGCCGACGACGTGTTCTGGATCACCATCGGTCGCGCCATCCAGGGGGCCGGGGCCATTTCGGCCGCCGTGACCGCCTGGCTGGCCGACGCCACCCGTGACGAGGTGCGCACCCGCGCAATGGCCATGGTGGGCGGCTCGATCGGCCTGTCGTTCGCCGCGTCGCTGGTGCTGTCGCCGCTGCTGGTGGGCTGGTGGGGGTTGTCGGGCCTGTTCTGGACCATCGCCTGTCTGGGCGTGGTGTGCCTGGCGGTGGCGCGCTGGGTGGTGCCGGTGGTGCCGCGTACGCAGGCCCGCAGCATGCAGGCCGCCAGTCCGCGCCAGGTGCTGACCCATGCCGACCTGCTGCGGCTGAATTTCGGCGTGTTCGTGCTGCACCTGATCCAGGTGTCGCTGTTCGTCGTGGTGCCGGCGTTGCTGGCCAAAGTTGGCGGCCTGGATGCGCGTGAGCTCTGGAAGGTGTATCTGCCTGTGATCCTGGTGTCGTTCGTGCTGATGGTGCCGGTGGTGTTCGTGGCGGAAAAGCGCCGCGCCCACCGGGGCGCCTTGCGCGCCGCCGTGGCCGGCCTGGTGTTGGTGTGCGCGCTGCTGCCGGCGGCCAGCCACGGCTTTTACACCCTGGCGGCGGCGCTGACCGGCTTCTTCGTGGCCTTCAACGTACTGGAGGCGCTGCAGCCTTCGCTGGTGTCTCGGGTGGCGCCGCAGGCCTACAAGGGCCTGGCGCTGGGCTTCTACAACACTGCCCAGGCCGCAGGCCTGTTCACCGGCGGCGCATTGGGCGGCTGGATCGCCTCGCATTCCGGCCCCGGTGCGGTGTTCGTCGGCGCCGCGGTGCTGGCCGCCGTCTGGCTGGCCGTGACGTGGGCGCTCAAGCCGCTGGCCTAGAAGACCGCGGTCGGCGAAAGTCGCGGATCGCGCCGCCAACGGTGTCCAACAGCGGTGAAATCGTTTCCCTGGACGGATGGCTTTGTCACCAATCGGGTTTGGCGCGCCAGACGCTTTTCGTCGATAATAGAAGGCAAATTAGGGCTTCACCGGCGTCGCCGGTCATCGCTGCGATGACCGGCGAGTTTCATGAAGCCGGTCTTCAACATCGCTATTTATGTTGTTGCCGGCGCGCTCGCGGCAACGCGTGGCACAGGCTGTCAACAACAGAGGGACAACGGCATGGCATCGGTTAACAAAGTCATTCTCGTGGGCAACCTGGGTCGCGACCCGGAAGTCCGCTACAGCCCCGACGGGGCCGCAATCTGCAACATGTCCATCGCCACCACCTCCACCTGGAAGGACAAGGCATCGGGCGAGCGCCGCGAAGAAACCGAATGGCACCGCGTGGTCATGTACAACCGCCTGGCCGAAATCGCCGGCGAATACCTGAAGAAGGGCCGCTCGGTCTACATCGAGGGCCGCCTGAAGACTCGCAAGTGGCAGGACAAGGACACTGGCGCTGACCGCTACAGCACCGAAATCGTGGCCGACCAGATGCAGATGCTGGGCGGCCGCGAAGACGGCGGCGGCGGTGGCGGCAGCTACGGCGGTGGCGGCGGCTACGACGACGCGCCCGCGCGCCAGCCGCAGCAGCGCGCCCCGGCACAGCGCCCGGCGCCGCAGCAGCGTCCCGCGCCCCAGGCAGCGCCCGCCGGCGGCGGCGCCAACCTGGCCGACATGGACGACGATATTCCGTTCTGATCGCGTCTTCCGCGGCGGTTCACGAACAAAGCCCGGCAAGCCTTGCGCTTGCCGGGCTTTGTGCCGTTTGGGCGCCGCCACGGCCGCGCTGCTGTGGGAAACCGCTGTTTTTCCAGGGAAATCTCGCTATCTATCCACAGGCTGTACACAGCATTTCAACAGCTTGCCCACTGGTTTTCGGGCCTTGTCCACCGTTTGTTCACAGGGTCTGCCAGACAGGTCCCTTGCCTGCCCGGGCCGGCGTGACGGCAGATCAACCCGCAGGATTTCGGATCCGGACTTCGCCACCGGCATGCAAGCCGCGCGTAGACTCGATCTGCAGGCAACAGAGGGGGCTTGCCGGCTCCAGGCTGCACACAGCATATAACACAGCTTGTGCACCGTGATTCGGGGCTTTTCCACAGCTTTTCAACAAGGGGGCGAAAGGGCGCATTCCGACCTCGCTGCAGCGGCTTGATGTTCCCCATCTGGGGCTGGGGCACCCGCGAGGCATGCCACGGTGACGGAGCGGCCGAAGGGGAAGAGAGGGCCTAGGAGGGCATGAGGAGAAAAAGCGCAGCTAGGCAGAATGAAATATTTAGTTTCATAAAAGCCTCTTGCGCTATCTATCTAGTAGTAGGTAAGATTCATCCATCGACGCAGCACCCAGCAACACCGCCGCGCCGCCCCAAACCAGAAATACAGTAGCACCCCTTTTTTATTTGCCGTGTTGTCTACCTATAAGTAGATAGTTTAAACGAAACATCCTCATCATCGTTATCTGGAGATCATCATGAAGACCCTCGTATCCGCCCTGATCCTGTCCGCTTCCTTCATCGGCGCCGCCCAAGCCGGCGAACTGGACTACCCGCCCGCCCTGAACACCCAAAGCACGGTGACGCGCGCCCAGGTGCAGCAAGAACTGGCTGCCGCCCGCGCCAACGGTGAACTGGCGACGACCGAAGAAGGCTATGCCGCGACTACGTTCGCCAGCGCCGGTGACAAGAGCCGTGCCCAGGTGAAGCAGGAACTGGCCGCCGCCCGTGCTCAAGGCCTGACCGACAGCGGCGAACTGGATTACCCGCCCGTTCAAGGCTGATCTTTTTCGACCACATGCCTATCTATACATAGATAGCTTTTCCGAACTGTAGTACCCAATCCTTTTTCCGGAGATCCACCATGAAGACCCTCGTGTCCGCCCTGATTCTCACCGCCTCGTTCCTGGGCGCCGCCCACGCCGGTGAGCTGGACTATCCGCCCGCCGCGGACACCCAAAGCACGGTGACCCGAGTCCAGGTGCAGCAAGAACTGGCCGCCGCCCGTGCCAACGGCGAACTGGCCAGCGGTGAAGAAGGCTACGCCGCCACCGCCTTCGCCAGCGCGGGCGACAAGAGCCGCGCCCAGGTGAAGCAGGAGCTGGCCGCCGCCCGCGCCCAAGGCCTGACCGAAAGCGGCGAGCTGGACTACCCGCCCGTGCAAGGCTGAGTTCGATGACGGCCACTGCGAACCTCGGGGGGCGGGATCATTCCCGGCCGGGGTTCGCACGGTTGCATCGGATCTGCGCCTAGGGATACCGCCGATGACGAACCGACCTATTAGTAGGTAATATTCAGCCATGGACACTCCGACCCCCAACACCACCCGCGACCAGCTCCTGGCCCACGCCGAGAAGCTGATCCGTACCCGCGGTTGCAACGGCTTCAGTTATCGCGATCTGGCCGAGCATGTGGGCGTGAAGACGTCCAGCATCCACTACTACTTTCCTGGCAAGGACGACCTGCTCTACGAGGCCGTTGAAGCCTACAGCGCCCGCGCCCTGGCGTCGGTGCGCAGCATCGACACCGCGCAGCCGGCCCACGCCCAACTCGACGCCTATCTGTCGATGATGGAGTCGAAGGCCTGCGGCCACGGCGAACTGTGCCTGGGCGGCATGCTGGCCGCCGAAATGATGAGCCTGCCCGACCGCGTACGCGGCGCGCTGCAGGGATTCTTCCGTGCGCACGAAGCCTGGTTGACCCGGGTATTGGCGCAAGGCGCCCAAGAAGGCACCCTGAAATTCTCGGGCACCGCTGAAGCGGCCGGCCGGGCGGTCTTCGCCACGGTGCAGGGCTGCATGCTGGTTGCACGCCTGTTCCAGGCGCCGCCGGCCCTGTGCGAGGCGATCAGCGCCCTGTACGTCGAGTGCCAGGACAAGCCCGCCGCCTGATTCACCGGCTTTGCCATCGCCACACGGCCGCAACGCGCACGCGTGCGGCCGTTGTCATTTGATCGCCGCGGCTTGCGGCGTCGCCGGCCTCAAGCCAGAGCGCGCGCCATGTCCACGCTGCTGCGCGCCTGCATGCCGAGGTCGCGCATGCGCTGCAGGAACCCGGATTGCGCATCCGCGAAGCCCGTGACCGGGCTGATGCAGTCGGTCAGCAGCACCACGCGCGACAGGTTGCCGCCGGGCAGGTGCTCGGCGATGTGTTCGACCGTGGCCTTGACGCAATGGCTGCCGGCCACGCCCGCGACGATGATGAGGTCGGAACGGTCCAGCGAATCGAGCAGCTTGCGGTTGAGCTGGCTGCGCGGGTCGTCGGCATCCGGCACCTCGGCCATCAGTGCGCTGTAGTGCTCGGTCCACGGATTGGCGCCCTTGGGAACCTTGCGCACGATGTATTGGCGTTCGTCCTCCCAGCGGCCATAGGCGGCGCGCACGTCCGGATGGATGTTGTGGCCCCACGTGCCGATCTCGCAGTGCACCGGCCAGACCATCAGCGTGTAGCGGCCGCGCGCCTCCAATTCATCCAGATACGACAGTGTCCGCGGCAGGTCGTCGACGTGGCGGGGCTCGAAGGCGCCCGAGCGCACCTGGCCGGCGGTGATGGGGGTGAAGGGCGCCACCGGCCGGCCATCGCCGCTACGCCAGAAGGTCGGATGGGCGATGTCGAGCCGATGGTGCGAATCCAGCGTGACGGTGATGGCCGACAGCGCGGGCGCGGTGGCATCGATGAAGCGCGCCAGC
Organism: Achromobacter sp. SIMBA_011; assembly: GCF_046535435.1. Taxonomy (NCBI): domain Bacteria; kingdom Pseudomonadati; phylum Pseudomonadota; class Betaproteobacteria; order Burkholderiales; family Alcaligenaceae; genus Achromobacter; species Achromobacter sp. SIMBA_011. The sequence goes on from NZ_JAWRWN010000001.1 coordinate 496,226, forward strand.
CGTTGCATGTCGGCATGTGCGCCCGGCACAGGCAGTGCGGGCGCGACTGCCTGGCCCGTCAGCGGATCGACGGGCAGGTATTGCGCGGGGAGGTCGCAGAAATCGTTCTGCGGATCGATGATCAGTAGGTGAACGGAGCGCGACATGGGGCAGTGACGGGGAGTGAAGGTGAAATATAGACCGGGATGCGCGCCGCGGGCGAGCGCCACGCGCCGGTCCGCCCCGCAAGCCGGCCAGCCCGCCGATGGGCGCGCCTAGAACAGCACCAGATGCTGCGGCTGGTCCGGTAACTGACGCAGGAGGGCGCGCCACATCAGCCAGAGACGCGCCAGCGCCGCAATGAAGACGGCCCCACCGATGTATAAGACCATGACTTCGTTCCCCTTTTAAAAATCGCACGATCGTGCGAAATTAGCCGAAAAAATGCCGGCCCATGCCGGCGTCCGTTGCAACGGCTACGCGATGTACTTGAAGCTGCGATATGTGGAAATCAGCCGCTCGTAGGCGTCCCGCACCCGTTCACGGGCGCGTGGATCGCGCAGGAAACGGGCGTCATGCATCAGCCCGATCATCAGGCTGTATACCTCGAACACCAGTTGTTCCGGATCGGTGTCCGGCCGCAAGTGGCCTTCTTCCAACGCCTGGCCGACCGTGCGCACCATGGTGGCGCGCCAGCGCTTGAGGCGCTCTTCCAGCACCGCCCGCAAGGGCGACTCGACGTCGTCGAACTCGAAAGCGCCCGCCACGTAGATGCAGCCGGTCAGCAACTCGACATTGCAGGCGCGATCGATCCATAGCGTGACGAGCGCGTTCAGCCGCGGCAGGCCGCGGGGTTGGGCCATGGCGGGCGTGAAGACGGCCGCCACGAAACGGCGGTCGTATTCCTCGAGCACGGCCTGCTGCAGGGCCTCGCGCGATCCCACCCGCGAGAAAACGCCGCTCTTGCTGATGCCCAGGCGCTTGGCCAACTGACCGAGCGACAGGCTCTCCAGCCCCTGGGCGGCGGCCATGTCGAGGGCCGCGTCCACGATGGCCGCGAAGGTCAGCTCGCTTTTTTCGGTCTTGGCAGTCATGGCGCGAATTTAGCACGACTGTGCGAAAAATGCGCGTTTATCGCGCCGGGTCGGGGCGGCGCCAAAAAAAGCGGGCAGCCTGGGCTGCCCGCCGTTCGGGTGTTGCGCCCGGTGGGGCGCTCGACTCAGGCCTGCGCGGCCTTGAATTCCAGGCGGAACTTGTGCAGCAACGGCTCGGTGTAGCCGTTGGGCTGGGTCAGGCCTTCGAAGACCAGCGCGCACGCCGCCTTGAACGCCAGCGAGCCATCGAAATTGCCGGCCATCGGCAGGTAATGGGGATCGCCGGCGTTCTGGCCGTCCACCACCTTGGCCATGCGCTGGAAAGTCTCCATGACCTGCTCCCGGTTGGTCACCCCGTGGCGCAGCCAGTTGGCGATGTGCTGGCTCGAAATACGCAGCGTGGCGCGGTCTTCCATCAGGCCGACGTTGTGGATGTCTGGCACCTTGGAGCAGCCCACGCCCTGGTCGATCCAGCGGACCACGTAGCCCAGGATGCCCTGCACGTTGTTGTCCAGTTCCTGCTGGATGTCGGCGGCGGACCATTTGGCGCGGTCGCCCACCGGCACCGTCAGCAGGCCGGCCAGCAGTTCGTCGCGCACGCTGTCGAGCCTGGTGCGTTCCAGTTCCTGCTGGACCGCCTGCACGTCCACCTGGTGGTAGTGCAGCGCGTGCAGCGTGGCGGCCGTGGGCGACGGCACCCAGGCGGTATTGGCGCCGGCCTTGGGATGGGCGATCTTCTGTTCGAGCATGGCGGCCATCAGGTCGGGCATGGCCCACATGCCCTTGCCGATCTGCGCGCGGCCGCGCAGGCCGGCGTCCAGGCCGACCAGCACGTTGTTGCGCTCGTAGGCGGTGATCCAGGCGGTGGACTTCATGTCGCCCTTGCGCAGCATGGGGCCGGCTTCCATGCTGGAATGCATCTCGTCGCCGGTGCGGTCGAGGAAGCCGGTGTTGATGAACGCCACGCGCGACGCCGCAGCCTGGATGCAGGCCTTCAGATTGATGCTGGTGCGGCGCTCTTCATCCATGATGCCCATTTTCAGGGTGTTGCGCGGCAGGCCCAGCAGGTCCTCGACGCGATCGAACAGCTCGCTGGCGAACGCGGCCTCGACCGGGCCGTGCATCTTGGGCTTGACGATGTAGACCGAGCCGGTGCGCGAATTGAGCCTGCGCTCGCGATCCTGCAGCGCCGCCAGGCTGGTGACCACGGCGTCGAGGATGCCCTCGGGGATCTCCTGGCCGTCGCGGTCCAGCACCGCCGGGTTGGTCATGAGGTGGCCGACGTTGCGCACGAACATCAGCGAGCGGCCATGCAGCGTCAGCGCCGAACCGTCAGGACGCGTGTACTGGCGATCGGCGTTGAGCTTGCGGGTGAAGGTCTTGCCGCCTTTGGTGACCTCCTCGGTCAGGTCGCCCTTCATCAGGCCCAGCCAGTTGCGATAGATGTGGACCTTGTCTTCGGCGTCGACCGCGGCGACCGAGTCCTCGCAGTCCATGATGGTGGTCAGCGCGGCCTCAACCAACACATCCTTGACGCCGGCGGCGTCGGTGGCGCCGATGCTGTGGGCGCGATCGATCTGGATTTCGAAATGCAGGCCGTGGTTCTTGAGCAGGATGGCCGTGGGCGCGCCGGCGTCGCCCTGGTAGCCGGTGAACTGGCTCGGCGTCTTGAGCGTGGTGGCGCCGTTCGACAGCGCAATCTTCAACTGGCCGTTCTCGACCGAGTAGCCGCGGGCCTCCGCGTGCGAGCCTTGTGCCAATGGCGCGGCGGTGTCGAGGAACTGGCGAGCGCGGGCGATGACCGCGCGGCCGCGCTCGGGGTTGTAGCCGGCGCCGTTGTCGCCCGGCGTGGCGGGAATCGCGTCGGTGCCGTAGAGCGCGTCGTACAGGCTGCCCCAGCGCGCGTTGGCCGCGTTCAGCGCGTAGCGCGAATTGGACATCGGCACGACCAATTGCGGGCCGGCTTGCTGCGAGATTTCGGTATCGACATTGTCGGTGGTGGCGCGCACGGAAGCCGGCTGCGGCAGCAGGTAACCGATGCCTTCCAGGAACTGGCGGTATGCGGCCGGATCGACGATCGGGCCAGGATGGGCGCGATGCCAGGCGTCGAGTTCGGCCTGCAGGCGGTCGCGTTCGGCCAGCAGGGCGCGGTTCTTGGGCGCCAGGTCATGCACCAGGGCCGAGAATCCCTTCCAGAACGCGTCGACGTCCAGCCCGGAGCCGGGCAACGCTTCCTTTTCGATGAACTGGCTGAGATTGGCCGCCACTTGCAGGCCGTGGTGCTGGGTGCGTTGAGTCATGCGGATCTCTGACGGTAGTAGGTCTGGGCGGCGCGGGCGCCGGGCGAATCGGTCCTGACATCATCGTTCGCACCTGACCCAAAGTCCATATCAAAAACCGCTGGTCATACCAGTTTATTTGGCGGCGGTTCGGCAAACATCGTTTTTTTATGGTTCTATATCAGTAACTTACAAAAGCCGGGAGCGACGGATCAATGATGGCTGTGGCATGGTCATACCACTGGTCCGGAAAACGCAATGCATGCGGAAACTGAAGCGAAACCCCGCCAGGTGGCGGACGAGGTGGCCGAGCGCATCGAGCGCCTGATCCTGGACGGCGTCCTGAAAGCGGGCCAGGCCTTGCCATCGGAACGGCGCCTGACGGAAAAACTGGGCGTGTCTCGCACCGCGCTGCGCGAAGGGCTCAAGCTGCTGCGCGCGCGCGAGATCATCCATACCTCGCAGGGCAAAGGCTCGTTCGTGGCCCGCATTTCCAAGGTGGACGCGGGGCCGCTGATGCATCTGTTCAATTCGCAGCCGCGCACCCTGTATGACCTGCTGGAAGTGCGCTCGCTGCTGGAGGCGGATTCGGCGCGGCTGGCGGCGTTGCGCGGCACCGAGGCCGACTTCATCATGATCCGCCGTCGCTACGACGACATGGTCAACACGCAGGCCGCGGATACCGCCACGCACGCGCACCTGGACCACGCCTTTCACCTGGCGATCTGCGAGGCCTCGCACAACCCGGTACTGGTGCACACGCTGCAGTCGCTCAACGACCTGATGCTCGGTTCGGTGTTCGCCTGTGTGAACAACCTTTACCACCGCGAGCCCGAAAAGCGCCAGATCGACAAGCAGCACGCGCGGCTCTTCAACGCCGTGATCGGCCGCCAGCCGGAGCAGGCGCGCCGCGCCGCGGCCGATCACGTCGACAGCGTGCGGCAGAACCTGGCCGAGATCGAACAGGAAGAGCAACGCCTGGTGCGGGCGACGCTGCGCCTGGAAGGGTGGACCTGAACGCCGCGGCGCGGACCCGCGCGGGCCTATGACCGGCCCGCTGCGCGATGAAGCCGCGCGCGCCGCGGCGTGCCGCCAGGCTCAGCGGTCTTCGGTCACGGCGCCGGCCAGGGCCAGCGGCTTGCCGGCATAAACGCGGCCAAAGCGGTTGGCCAGCAGAGCCTCGAGCGAGATCTGTTCCTGGCCCACGAAGCCGCGCTGCGGCAGCACCCCCTGGGCGACGAGATCCAGCGCCGCGCAGATGCCTGCCGCCGTCGATAACTGGATGGCGCTGAGCCGGTGGCCGTCGACGTCGGCGCCGAACACGCGTATGGGGTAGGACTCTTCTTCCAGCCGGCCGTGGCGGTGACCCGAGGCCTGCGCCTGGATGACGATGACGTCCTGTTCGGTGGTGGGAATCGCGGTCTCGAAGATATCCTTGAGCAGGTCGCGGCGATCGCGCAGGCGCAGATCGTTCAGCAGCAGCTTCATCAGGTTGCAGTGCCCGGGGTAGCGCACCGACTTGTAGTCCACGTTGCGGGCGCGTCCCAGCAGGGTCGCGGGCAACGTGCCCAGGCCGCCCGAAGTGTTGAAGGCCTCGTACTCGACCCCGTCGAGCGCGAAGGTCTCGTAGCCTTCAAGCGCAGGCACGCTGGTGAGTTGGCCGTCGACGATGGCCTCGCACGGATTGCAGTATTCATTGATCAACCCTTCCGTGCTCCAGGTCAGGTTGTAGCGCAGACTGTTGGACGGGTAGCGCGGCAACGCGCCCACGCGCATGCGCAGGTCCAGCAAGGTGTCGAAGCGCCGCGCCAGCGCATGGCCGACGATGCCGATGAAGCCCGGCGCCAGGCCGCATTGCGGCATCAGCACCGCGCGGGCGTCGCCGGCCAGCGCCTGGATGGCATGGGTGCTGGCGACATCTTCGGTCAGGTCGAAATAGTGCACGCCGGCCTGACTGCACAGTTGCGCGACCGCGATGGCGCGATGGAACGGCAGGGCGTTGACGACCGCGTAGCGGCCCTCGAGGCAGCGGGCCAGCGAGGCGTCGTCGCTGATCTGGCGCGTCTCGCAACCCAGTTCCGCGACAGCGCGCAGCCGCGCCGGATCCTGGTCGGCCACCAGGACCGAATAGTCGCCGCTGCGCTCGAGCATCAGGGCGATGGCGAAACCGATCTTGCCGGCGCCCAGGAGGAGGATGGGCTTGGGGGAGGGGGACATGGTGCGGCTCCTGCATAGAGGGGGATGGGTTGGCCTCATCCTATGCGCGGGCGCTGTCGATTTGTAGATGCCAAAGCGTCGAAACGGCTATCAGTAACGTCGTTATGACTTAATAGCCGATCGAAACGTCAAAAGAAAAGCCCCCCGGGTGAGGCCGGAGGGCTTTTGGGGGGCGATTGCCAGGGCCTGGAAGCCAGGCCGTGCAATCAGCTGCCCATGGGGGGGTAGTCCATGTTGCCGAAGGTGACCAGGCCTTCCGCCTTGGCTTGGGCCAGTTCGGTCTGGACCTGGCTGCGGCTCAGCGACGTGGTGCTGGCGGCGTGGGCGACGGGCGGGTAGTCCATGTTGCCGAAGGTGACTTCACCAGCGTTCTTGGCCTGGGCCAGTTGCTCCTGGACTTGCTGCGAGGTCAGGCTGGACTTCTGGGCGATGGCGGCGGGGTAGCCTTCTTCGCCGAAGGTGTATTGGCCGGAAACCTTGGCTTGTTGCAGTTCGGCTTGGACCTGGGCGCGCGTCGGGCCTTGGTCGGCTTCAGCGGCTTGGGCGCCAGCGGCGGCCAGAACGGACATGGACAGCATCAAAGCGGTAGCAAGGGTTTTCATAGCAGACCTCCATATGTCTTGAGCTTGGGATCCGATCCTCTGGCCTGATTGCCGGGGGTCGCTTGCTGTGTCCCGATGAGATGCATTCTCGGCTCAAATTACCTTGGGATAAACCCTTATTACCTGAAAACATCTTTCCAAAATGAATACTAATCAGGCGGGAACTTACCAAATGGCACCATAGGTGGCGATATTTCCATTTGATGACGCAATAGGTAGTGGTCGACGGGGGAGATCGGCGTGGAGCCGCGCGCCTGGACCGCCCAATGGGGCGTTCGCGGGCGCGTCAGGCGTGCCTGGAACAGGCAATAACGAGAGCCCCCGCGTGGCGCAAGCCGGGGGAAAGAGGGCGCGCCCCCGGGACTAGGCCCAGGGGGGCCAGAGGGGCGAGGGATCAGCGGTTCAAATCGGCCAGCGCGGCGTCGTATTCGGCGCGCGCCTCATCCAGCTTGCGCTGGGCCTTGAGGATCTTTTCCTCCTTGCCCTTGGCGCGTGCGGCCTTCAGCTCGTCCTCACGCTCGGCCATCTTGGCCTGCTTGTCGCGTACGTCGGCCTCGCGCTCGGCCTCCAGGCGACTGTCGGTGCAATGCGCTTTGGTTTCTGCCAGCGCTCTCTGCAGGCCCGCGACGCGATGCGAGTTGTTGTGAGCGCGTGCGTAGCTGAGCTCGCGTTCGAGGTGGCAGATCTTGGCGGCGCAGCCGCGTTGCGCCGAGCATTCGGCGTGGTCGTAGGCGTATGCCGGCAGCAGGCCGGACAACGCGCTGGCCGCGGTGGCGGCCAGCAAGGTTTTGGTCAAAGCGGACATGCGGGTCTCCGTAAAACACGTCTCGGAGCGGGCATCATCCCTTAAGCGTGGGGCATCCGCAATGCGCCGGATCAGCCGATCAGGGTGCCCGCGAGCGCCGCCGCGACCAGCATCGCGCCCAGCCAGAGGTTGGCGCGGAACAGCATGAAATTGCGGTCGGGGCGCTGGATGTCGAACACTTTCAACTGCCACGCCAGGTGCACGGCGATCGCCGCCATGCCGACGTAATAGGCCCACGACATGCCGATGGCATAGCCGCCCCAGGCCCACAAAATCACGGTGCCAAGATAGAAGCCGCCGATCCATAACTTGCCCTGGTCGCCGAAGCGCATGGCCGTGGAATGCAGGCCCAGGCTGCGGTCATCGCGCACATCGACGTAGGCATAGATGCTGTCGTAACCCACCTGCCACAGCACCGCGCCGAACCACATCGCGATGGCCGCCAGGGGCACATGGTTCTGCGTATCCGACCACGCCATCAGCATGCCCCAGTTGAAGCAGATGCCCAGCACTACCTGCGGCCAGTAGGTCACGCGCTTGCACAGGGGATAGATGAAAACGAATGGCAGGACGGCCACGGCGAGCCAGCGGCTCATGCCATTCAGGAAGAACAAAAGCGATCCGCAGACCACCAATTGGCCCAATAAAAACCAGACTGCATTACGCATGCTGAGCTGCCCGCTGGTCAGCGGACGGAAGCGGGTGCGTTCGACGTGCTTGTCGAAGTTGCGATCGCACATGTCATTGACGGTGCAGCCGATGCCGCGCATCAGCAGCGCGCCCAGCGAGAACACCACCAGGCGTTGCAGGTCGGGCAGGCCGCCAGCGGCCTGGACCAGCGCGGCGATACAGGGCAGCAGCGTCAGCCAGGTGCCGATGGGGCGATCGAGCCGGCACAGCCGGGCGTAGGGCCGCCACGATTTGGGCAGCCAACGTTCGACCCAGTCGGTGAAAACGATGTCGCTGAGGTCGACGGGAGAGGATTGCGGAGCGCTCACTGTCACGGCGAAAGAAAAGGGAGGAAAGCCGACAGCATAAAACAACGGCCGGGCATCGCGCCCGGCCGTGGGACCGTCAAGCGTGGTCAGGACCCGGTTTTCAGGCCGTGTATTCCTTGAGCAGCTTGCCCAGGATGGCGATGCCGGTGCGGATCTTGTCTTCCGGCACCGTGGCGAAGCTCAGGCGCAGCGTGTTGGCGCGGCTGGCGCCGCTGTAGAACGGCGCGCCCGGCACGAACGCGACGTTCTGGGCGATCGCCTTTTCCAGCAGCTTGGTGCTGTCGATGTGCTCGGGCAGCGTCACCCAGATGAACATGCCGCCTTCGGGCTTGGTCCAACTGACGGTGGCGGGGAATTCGCGGGCGATGGCGTCCAGCATGCAACTGCCCTGGGCGCGGTAGATCTCGCGCACATTGGGCAGGTGCTCTTCGAGGAAGCCGTCCTTGACGATCTCGTACACGGCCATCTGGGTCAGCGTGGGCGTGTGCAGGTCGGTGGCCTGCTTGGCCTGCACCAGCTTGTGGATCAGCGGACGGGCGGCGGCGATGTACCCCAGGCGCAGGCCGGGAGCCAGCACCTTGGAGAACGTGCCCAGGCGCACGACGTTGGCGCCGTACTCGGCGGCCAGCGCGATCAGGCCCGGCTGCGGTTCGCCGGCGTAGCGCAGTTCACCGTAGGGATCGTCCTCGATGATGGTCAGGCCGAGCTCGGCGGCGCGCTTGACCAGCGCGATGCGGCGTTCCAGGCTGAGAGTGCGGCCGGTGGGGTTCTGGAAGTTGGGCAGCGCGTACAGGAAGCGGGCGCCGGCGGCCAGCTCGGGGGTGATGGCCTCGGGAATCAGGCCGCCGTCGTCGGTGGGCACCGGCACGTACTTGGGCTGGTACAGGCTGAACGACTGCAGGGCGCCCAGGTAGCTGGGGTCTTCGACCAGCACCTTGCTGTCCTTGTCGACCAGCACCTTGCCCAGCAGGTCCAGCGCCTGCTGCGAGCCGGACACGATCAGGACCTGGTCGGCGGCGACGTTGGCGCCGGCGCGGTTCAGGTCGTCGGCGACCCATTGGCGCAGCGGCGCGTAACCTTCGGTGGGGCCGTATTGCAAGGCCGCGCGGCCGTTGGTGGACAGTACCTTGTCGAATGCCGCACGCACCACTTCTACCGGGAAGCCGCCGGGCGCCGGCAGGCCGCCTGCGAACGAAATGACTTCGGGCCGCTCGGTGACCTTGAGGATCTCGCGGATGGCGGAGCTGGTGAGTTGCTGGGCGCGTTCGGAAAAGGCGAACGTCGGTTCGAGAGGCTTGTCCATGGTTTGCTTCTTAATCAAGAAGGGGAGTGACGGGGTGATGACAACGGGGCGGTAAAGACGTTACTGCGTAAACTATTGTCCCACAGCGTGGCAAGGCGGCCCCTTTATCGTGGGCAGCCCCTAAAATCACTTGCATCGATAATCGCCTGTACAGTTACATTTAGATATATGTTTGAAGCCGCCCCGATCACCGCCGACTCCAAGGCCGCGCTGTACGCCGAACTGGCCAAGCAGGCCCGCGCCCTGCTTGACGGCGAGCACGACCGCATCGCCAATGCCGCCAACCTGAGCGCGCTGGCCTACCAGGCGCTGCCCGACCTGAACTGGGTCGGGTTCTACCTGTTCGACGGCACCGAGCTGGTGCTGGGCCCGTTCCAGGGCAAGCCGGCCTGCGTGCGCATTCCGCTCAATCGCGGCGTGTGCGGCGCGGCCGCCAGCCAGCGCCAGACGCAATTGGTGCCCGATGTGCACGCGTTCCCCGGCCACATCGCCTGCGACGCGGCCTCGCGTTCCGAGATCGTGGTGCCGCTGGTGCACCAGGGTGAGTTGATCGGCGTGTGGGACGTGGATAGTCCGGTGCCGGACCGTTTCGACGAAGACGATCGCCAGGGCATGGAAGCGCTGTGCGCGATCTTCCTGGCCAGCCTGCGTTGACAGGGGCGCGGCTGCCCGGTAGATTTGCGCATCGGTCGTTCGCGGCCGGTTTCAACCCTTTATTCCATTCATGATTCCTCAGGCCATCCTGTCCGCTTTCCTGTTCCGCGCCCTCGGCGTGGATACGGTTTGCGCCGGCCTGAAATCCAAAAAACAGCCGCTCATCTGACCGGAGCATGCTGTTCCGTCAGATGGGCGACGGAACAGCGGCCTCACGGCGGCGCCACGGCGCCTTCGCGCGCACCCCCTAGTATCCCGAGCACTTCTGTACGGTCCAACCACGGTCCGCTTACACCGAAGGAGTGTTCATGCAAACTCATCAATCCCCGTTCCAAGGCGTCTGGATCCCCCTGGTGACGCCGTTTTCCGGCGGCGCCGTCGATGGCGGGGCCTTGCGCCGCCTGGTGCGCCATTTCAAGGCCGCGGGCGTCGACGGCCTGGTCGTCTGCGGCAGCACGGGCGAAGCCGCGGCGCTCGACGACGCCGAGCAACTGGCTGTGCTGGACGCCGTGCTGAACGAGGCCGGCGCCATGCCGGTGGTGATGGGCCTGGCGGGCAATCACCAGGGGCACGTGCTGCAGCGCCTGGCCGCGTTCGGCACCCGGCCGCTGGCCGGCATCCTGGCGCCGGCGCCGTACTACGTGCGCCCGGGCCAGGACGGCGCGGCCGCTTATTTCCGCAGCCTGGCCGATGCCTCGCGCTTTCCCCTGGTGCTGTACGACATTCCCTATCGCACAGGCACAACGCTGGAGACCGCGACATTGCTGTCGCTGGCCGCGCATCCGAACATCGCCGCGATCAAGGATTGCGGCGGTTCGCTCGACAAGACCCTGGCGCTGATCGCCGACGGCAACATGAACGTGCTGGCGGGCGAGGACCTGCAATCGCTGTCGCTGCTGTGCCTGGGCGGCAGCGGCCTGATCGCGGCGGCGGCGCACATCCGGCCCGATCTGTTCGTGGCCATGTACCAGGCGGTGCGGGCGCAGCAACTGGATCTGGCCCGCAAGCTGTTCCAGGCGCTGGCGCCGGTGATCCAACTGGCGTTCGCCGAACCCAATCCGGGGCCGGTCAAGGCGCAACTGGGGCGCCAGGGGCTGTTGAGCGCGGAGCTGCGCGAGCCGATGCCGGCCGCGAGCGCGGCACTGGCACGGCGCATGGACGCGGCGGTAGCGGGCTTGAACCGGCAGTTTCCCTGCCAATAGGCGCAACTTTGGCCCGGGAGCGGCAGCTTTGTGGCGTCCAGATTCATTTGGTAATAAATGTCTCACCGCGCCGCTGACGGATTGCTTATGATGCGGCCATTCTCCGGGGTGAAACAAAACGTTCATGGCCCAAGCTTTTGTCGCGTTGTCCGCCTGGCAGGTCATGCTGGCGGGCCTGCTGTTCTTCGGCGGCATCTACCTGCTGTTCGGCGCGGCCACCTGGCTGCTGACCCAGCACATCCTGCCGGCGCTGGGCATCGGCCGGCCGCTCGATCCGCGGCCGCTGGCGCCGGGCCAGTTGCGCCGTGAATTCACGCAGTCGGGCGTGTCGATCCTGCTGTTCGGCACCGGCATGATCTTCCCGTGGGGCCTGCTGCAATTGGGTTGGGCGCACCTGGACCCCGACGCCAGTTGGCAGAAGATCACGCTGGAGATCCTGGCGCTGGTGGCCTGGAACGATGTGCATTTCTGGATCAACCACCGGCTGCTGCACACCAAGCTGCTGCGCCGTTTCCACCTGCCGCACCACCGCTCGGTGGTGACCACCCCGTTCTCGACCTACAGCTTCCATCCGATCGAAGCGCTGATGCTGGGCAACGTCATCATGCTGCCGATGGTGCTGCATGATTTCAGCTTCTGGTCGCTGGCGTCGGTGCCGCTGTTCAGCCTGTTCTTCAACTGCATCGGCCACGCCAACTACGACTTCTTTCCCAACGTGTCGTATGCGCACTGGTTTGCGGCGAGCCGCCGGCATCACCTGCACCACGCCTGCTACAACGGCAATTTTGGTTTCCAGTTCACGTTCATGGACCGCCTGTTCCGCACCCGGCTGAAGGCCGAGGCGGCCGCGCCCCAGCTGGAAGCTTTCCGGCAGCGAGAATCGCTTGGCGGACGGGCTTAGCAAGACGCGCCGGCTGCCCGCGCTGCGCAACAGGCGCGATTGGCAGAGCCTGGCCTACCTGGCCGCGCTGCCCGCCCTGGCGGCGTGGCAGTGGCTGCATGGCTTCTGGTGGCCGCTGTACGCGCTGATGCTGTTCCTGACGCTGGGCATCGGCGTGATCCACCACAACCACACGCACATCCGCATGTGGCATGGCCGCTGGGCCAACCGCGCCACCGATTTCTGGATCACGCTGCTGCAGGGGCATCCCACCTTCGTGTTCTACCCGGCGCACGTGGCCAACCACCACCGCTACAAGCATGGCGCGCGCGACGTGGCGCGCACCTATCGCTTTGGCGGCGATACGAATCACCTGTGGGGCTATCTGATCCATCCGGTGCAGGCGGTGTGGGTGCTGTATCCGCTGTTCTTCGCCTGGCTGGGACGGCTGCGCCGGCACTGGCCGGGCGCGTGGCGCTACTGCATGTGCCAGTACGGCGCCTGGCTGGGGCTGTGGGGCGGCCTGCTGGCGATCAATCCGGTCAAGGCGCTGGTGTTCGTCATCATCCCGCAACTGCACGGCCTGCACTGGCTGCTGGCCACCAACTACCTGCAACACGCGCACGCCGATGGCGGACCGCGCGCGGTGGCAGGGTTGAACTACGCCCGCAACTTCGAAGGGCTGGTCAATCCGCTGCTGTTCAACATCGGCTTGCACACCGCGCACCACGAGAATCCGCGCGCGCACTGGGCCGAGCTGACCCGCTTGCATCGCGACCATTACCGGGCCCGCGTGACGCCCGCGTTGAACGAGGGCGGCCTGACGCCGTACATGTTCCGCGTGTTCGTGCTGGGCACCTTCCTGCCGCGCTTTCGCAGCCGCTCGTGCATGGCGCCCGAGCACGTGCGCTAGCGCCGCCACTCCATACCTGCCAAAAGAGACCCGCCATGCCTATCGCGTTCAATCGTGTCTACCTGGAAAGCGCCGGCTATTTCATGCCGGGCGAACCCGTGTCCAACGAGGCCATGGACAGCTACATCGCGCCGCTGAACCGCATGTCCAGCCGCATCAAGAGCCGCATCCTGGCCGAGAACGGCATCAAGCAGCGCTACTACGCGATCGATGCCGAGGGCGCCACCGTCTTCACCAACGCGCAACTGGCCGCCAACGCCATCCGCGATTGCCTGCGGCGCAATGACGGCGACCTGGCGGACGTGTCGCTGCTGACCAGCGGCTCGTCCGGGGGCGACGCGCTGATGCCGGGCTTTGCCAACATGATCCAGGGCGAGCTGGCCGCGCATCCGATGGAGACGCTGTCGGTGCACGGCATCTGCGCCGCGGGCGTGTCGGCGATCCAGGTGGCGGCGCAGGGCGTCGAGATGGGCGGCCATGCCAGCGCGCTGGCGGTCGCGGCCGAGCTGCCGTCGCGCCTGTTCAAGCGCTCGCGCTTTGCCGCGCGTGGTTATGACGCCGACTTCGACGCGCATTTCCTGCGCTGGATGCTGTCCGATGGCGCCGGCGCCTTGCTGCTGGGACGCGGCGGCCGGCCGTTGCCGGGCGCGTCCAAGGGCGTGCGGCTGCGCCTGAAGTGGGTGCACCAGCGCTCGTTCTCGGGCGACTATCCGGTGTGCATGCAACTGGGCCTGTCGGCCGACCGGCAGAAGGGCCACCTGGACTATCCGTCGTGGAACGAGGCCGAGGCCGATGGCGCGCTGTCGCTGCGCCAGGACATCCGCCTGCTGCCGCATCTGTTCGACATCGGCATCCACGAGTACGCCAAGCTGGTGCGCGACGGCTGGCTTGATCCGGACCAGGTCGACCACTTCCTGTGCCATTACTCGTCCGAGAAATTCATTCCGGTGGTCGAGGACCTGATGGAGAAGGCCGGCCTGGTGATCCCGCGCGAGCGCTGGTTCAGCAACCTGGCCTGGCGCGGCAACACCGGCGCGGCGTCGATCCTGATCATGCTGGCCGAGTTCCTGGAAACGCGCGAGATCAAGCCGGGCGAGCAGATCTTCTGCTACATCCCCGAGTCGGGCCGGTTCATGGCGGCCTACATGCTGCTGGAGGCCGAGGCCGCGCATGACGCCGCGCCGTCGGTGGCCGTGGGCGCCACGCCGGCCGCGGCCGGGCGCGAGGACGCCCACAGCGCCGATGCCGACGCCATCGCGCCGCCGCACGATCCGGACATGGCGCCGCAGGGCCTGGGCCAGTTGCTGACCGAACTGGCGGCGATCTGGCACGACTACCGCTCGCGCGTCTGGCGCACGCCGGTGGTGCGGCGCCTGCGCAACCGCCGCTTCGAGACCGCCGACTACCTGAACTGGATGGAGAACTGGATCCCGCAGGTGCGCGAGGGCAGCAAGTGGATGCGCGAAGGCGCGGCCTCGCTGACCGAGCAGTACCAGCCGCTGGCCGCGCTGATCGACATGCACGCCGGCGAGGAGCAGAACGACTTCCAGATCCTGTTCCAGGACTACCGCACGGCCGGCGGCAGCATCGACAACATCGATGCGCTGCGCCGCAACCCCGGCGGCGAGGCGCTCAACGCCTATCTGCACAGCCTGGCCGCCACGCGCGACCCGATCGGCCTCCTGGGCGCCATCTACATCATCGAGGGCACCGGCCAGCGCATCGTGCCGGCCCTGCTGCCGCTGCTCAAGGCCAGCCTGAAGCTGCCGCCGGACGCCTTCCGCTTCCTGGAATACCATGGCCACAACGACGAGAACCACCTGGCGCGCTGGCTGTCGGCCGTGGAGCTGGCGCTGGACTGCGACGAGGACGGCCGCGCCGAGCAGCGTATCGTCGACACCGCGCGACGCACCGCCGCGCTGTACCTGATGCAGTTTCATCACGTGATGGAGGATGACGCCGCATGAACAAGGAACCGGAATTCCTGGCCAAGGGCCACGATCCCGCCGATCCGAGTCCTTGGCTGGCGCTGTACCTGGACCGCAGCACGCCGCTGCCGGACAAGGTCAAGAAGGCCTGGCTGACCGATTCGAGCTGCGGCTCGCGCCAGTACCTGCTGCCGTTCCTGCGGCCGCTGGCGCGCGCCTGCATCATCCTGATCCAGATCATCAAGACCTTCCTGCCGCGCCGCTGGTCGCATTCGCGGCTGCTGCATCGCATCCTGGCGTGGGGCCTGAAGCGCTTCGTCTCGCCTGAGGCCAACTGGCTGATCCTGCGGCACTTCCACCTGGGCGCGCAGATCCTGTCGTTCATCGCGGCCAACTCACCGGTGCGCATCACCACCACGCCGCTCGAACCGATGGAGATCGACGATCTCAAGGACGAACTGTTCGTCAAGCACGACCTGAACCTGTTCAACTTCGTGATCCGGCTGAACCAGGCGTTGCGCGACGCGGGCGTGGAAATGCATGCGCCCGAGCGCGTCGACTTTTCGATGATCCGCGATCCTGATCTGAAGCTTGAGGACATGCCGCAGGGCAAACTGAATTTCCTCGACCTGCAAAGCGCCATCGAGCTGTTCACGCCGCTGTATCAACTGATGCTGACCGACAACGACTTCTGGCGCGCGGCCAATTCGCTGCAACTGGACGAGACCATCGGCATCTACGCGGCCAAATTGCTGGGCGCGCCGCAGCACCTGATCCTGGTCAACAACAGCCATCCGCTGGTGCCCATGTCGACGCTGCGCGCCGGCTACCGGCTGGTGCTGCATGGTCTGTCGACCGAAATGCTGCACAGCCTGCTGATGGAGATGCGCGACGCGCAGCAGGGCGGCGAACCGCCCGCGCCGATCGCCTGAAAAGTAGGCAAATCCTAGCGTTGTCCCTGTAGGGCGGGCCGCCTCCGCTACGCTATAGTGCGACCCTTGTCCGCCGATTCGGGGTCGCGTGCGCGCGGCCCGGGTCTTCATTCCGGAAGCGCTTTCGATGCCCCAGTCCATAGAAATCATCGCCACCGCCCTGTTCGTCGTGGCGGTGCTGCATACGTTTTCCGTTCCCATGTTTGCGCGCCTGGCCCATCGCGGCGGGCCGCATGCCGGTTTCTGGCACCTGCTGGCGGAAGTCGAGGCGGTGTTCGGCGTGTGGGCGTTCGCCCTGATCGTGGCGATGGCGGCGCTGTCGGGGCCGTCCGCGGCCATCGGCTACATGGACACCCGCAACTTCACCGAGCCGCTGTTCGTCTTCACCATCATGGTGGTGGCGGCCAGCCGGCCGATTCTGGAACTGGTGGGTCTGCTGGTGCGCGCCACGGCGCGCGTGCTGCCGCTGCAGCGCGAGCTGGCGACGTTCCTCGTGGTGATGTCGCTGGTGCCGCTGGGCGGCTCGTTCATCACCGAGCCGGCGGCCATGACGCTGGCGGCGATCCTGCTGCGCGATGCCTATTTCCGCACCAGCGGCCGCGCCGGCTTCAAGTACCTGACGCTGGGCGTGCTGTTCGTCAACGTGTCGATCGGCGGCGTGTTGACCTCCTACGCGGCGCCGCCGGTGCTGATGGTGGCCTCCACCTTCGGTTGGGATTCGACTTTCATGGCGCAGCATTTCGGCTGGCGCGCGGCGGTGGCGGTGTGCCTGAACGCGGGCCTCTTGACCTTCATCTGCCGCAAGGCGTTGCGGGAGCGTTCGGTGGGCACGGGCGGCGGGGTCGACGCCCCGGAGGGCAAGGACAACCGTCCGCCGGTGCCGGCACTGGTGATGCTGATCCACCTGGTGTTCCTGGTGGCGGTGGTGCTGAGCGCGCACCACCCGGCAATCTTTCTCGGCTTGCTGATGATGTTCATCGGCTTTGCCGAGGCCTACAAGCGCCACCAGAACCGTCTGCTGATCAAGGAAGGGTTGATGGTGGGCTTTTTCCTGGCCGGCCTGGTGGTGCTGGGCGGCCTGCAGAAATGGTGGTTGCAGGACCTGTTGGGCGGGCTGGAGCCGTTCGTGCTGTTCTGGGGCGCGACCGCGCTGACGGCCATTACCGACAACGCCGCGCTGACCTACCTGGGGTCGCTGGTGGAAGGCACCAGCGAGGCCTGGCGCTATATGCTGGTGGCGGGCGCGGTGACGGGGGGCGGCCTGACGGTGATCGCCAATGCCCCGAATCCGGCCGGTTTCGCCATCCTGAAGAATCATTTCCCGGATGGCAGCATCTCGTCCGGACGGCTGTTTTTGTCGGCGCTGGGGCCGACGGGGGTGGCCGCCCTGATGTTCCTGTTGCCTGTCTGAGGGAGTGAGGCGAGCCCCACGGCGGCGCCCCCGGGCGCCCCGCCGTGGGGGCGCCGCCGGCCTT
This sequence comes from Achromobacter sp. SIMBA_011, assembly GCF_046535435.1. Taxonomy (NCBI): domain Bacteria; kingdom Pseudomonadati; phylum Pseudomonadota; class Betaproteobacteria; order Burkholderiales; family Alcaligenaceae; genus Achromobacter; species Achromobacter sp. SIMBA_011. Next base: position 513,487 of record NZ_JAWRWN010000001.1, read on the forward strand.
TCACGAAAAACCGCTAAAATTCAAGACTTTCCCGTATTTTTCCGGCCGTGCCCGGCCGTTGTCCGGTCCAAGCCAGTTCCGGCCCCGGGGCCTTCCGTTGGAAGACCCCTCGCGCCCTGGTTTTGCGCAGGTCCGGCCGACGGTCATAGATATACCGGACCCGCGCCTGGGAGCCCTCGATGCCCATCTACGCCTACAAGTGCAGCGCCTGCGGCCATGCCAAAGACGTCCTGCAGAAGATTTCCGACGCGCCGCTTTCGGTTTGCCCCGAATGTGGCCAGAGCACGTTTTCCAAGCAAGTGACCGCGGCTGGCTTCCAGCTCAAGGGCTCGGGCTGGTACGTCACCGATTTCCGCGGCAACGGCAGCGGCGGCCAGCAGGCCACCGGCGCCAGCGCCCCGTCGGCGCCCGCTGAAAGCGCCGCGCCGGCCGCCAGTGCACCGGCGGCGCCGGCCGCTGCCCCCGCGCCCGCCGCGGGGCCGTCCACCGCCTCCTGAGTAACCGCGCGATGCGTATGCGCGTCATCAAAAAGTACTTCATCACCGGCCTGCTGATCTGGGTTCCCCTGGTCATCACGGTGTGGGTGCTGGGTCTGCTGGTCGCCACCCTCGAAGGGTTCGTGCCTGGCTTTCTGTCGTCCGAATCGCTGTTCGGCGTCGATATTCCCGGCTTCCGCTTCGTCCTGGTCATCGTGGTGGTGCTGCTGACGGGCATTTTCGCGGCCAACCTGATCGGCCGCACCATGGTGGACCAGTGGGAAAGCCTGCTGGGCCGCATCCCCCTGGTGCGCTCGATCTACAACTCGGTCAAGCAGGTCAGCGACACCGTGCTCGCCCCGAACGGCCAGGCGTTTCGCCGTGCGGTGCTGGTGCAGTATCCGCGCGCCGGTAGCTGGACCATCGCATTCGTCACCGGCACGCCCAGCGGCGAAGTGGCCGAGCGCCTGCCCGGCGACCACATCAGCGTGTACGTGCCGACCACGCCGAATCCCACGTCCGGCTTCTTCCTGATGGTGCCCCGTGCCGACACGGTGGACCTGCAGATGAGCGTGGACGCGGCCTTGAAGTACATCGTTTCCATGGGCGTCGTCGCCCCGGGTCCGGCCGTGCCGGGCGCCCGGCCGGCGCCGCTCTCTCCGACGCCGGACGCGCAGCGCGCGCCGGGCGTCGACCTGTAACCCTTTACGCTACTACCAAGCACACAACGGAGTTATCCCGATGCGTACCTGCTACACCGGCCAGGTTTGCCGCGACCATCTCGGCCAGACCGTCACCCTGTATGGCTGGGTGAACCGCCGCCGCGACCACGGCGGGGTCATCTTCATCGACTTGCGCGACCGCGCGGGCCTGGCGCAGATCGTGTTCGATCCGGATAACGCCGCCTTCGCCACCGCCGAGCGCCTGCGCAACGAGTTCTGCATCCGCGTCACCGGCCTGGTGCGCGAGCGTCCGGCGGGCACCGCCAACGCCGAGCTGGCCTCGGGCGAAATCGAAGTGCTGTGCAAGGAAGTCGAGATCCTGAACGCGTCGGTCACGCCGCCGTTCCAGTTGGACGATGACAACCTGTCGGAAACCACCCGACTGACGCACCGCGTGCTGGACCTGCGCCGCCCGCAGATGCAGCGCAACCTGATGCTGCGCTATCGCGTCTCGATCGAAACCCGCAAGTTCCTGGACCAGTTGGGCTTCATCGACATCGAAACCCCGATGCTGGCCAAGAGCACGCCCGAAGGCGCGCGCGACTACCTGGTGCCCTCGCGCGTCAACGCCGGCCACTTCTTCGCGTTGCCGCAGTCGCCGCAGTTGTTCAAGCAGATGCTGATGGTGTCGGGCTTTGACCGCTACTACCAGATCACCAAGTGCTTCCGCGACGAAGACCTGCGCGCCGACCGCCAGCCTGAATTCACCCAGATCGACTGCGAAACCTCGTTCCTGAACGAGCTCGAGATCCGCGAGATCTTCGAGAACATGATCCGCCACGTGTTCAAGGTGGTGCAGGGCGTCGACCTGGCCAACCCGTTCCCCATCATGACCTGGACCGAAGCGATGCGTCGCTACGGTTCGGACAAGCCCGACCTGCGCGTGCAGCTCGAATTCACCGACATGACCGACGTCATGCGCGACGTGGACTTCAAGGTGTTCGCCGCCGCCGCCACGGCGCCCGGCAGCCGTGTGGTCGCCTTGCGCGTGCCCGGCGGCGCCGAGATGTCGCGCAGCGAGATCGACGCCTACACCCAGTTCGTCGGCATCTACGGCGCCAAGGGCCTGGCCTACATCAAGGTCAACGAAGTGGCCAAGGGCCGCGACGGCCTGCAATCGCCCATCGTCAAGAACCTGCATGACGCCGCCCTGGCCGAACTGGTCAAGCGCACCGGCGCGCAGGACGGCGACATCATTTTCTTCGGCGCCGACCGCGAGAAGGTCGTCAACGACGCCATCGGCGCGCTGCGCGTGAAGATCGGCCACAGCGAATTCGGCAAGAAGACCGGCCTGTTCACCGCGGGCTGGATGCCGCTGTGGGTGGTCGACTTCCCGATGTTCGAATACGACGAGGAAGACGGCCGCTACACCGCCGCGCATCACCCCTTCACCAGCCCCAAGGACGGCCACGAGGACTTCCTCGAGACCGATCCCAGCAAGGCGTTCGCCAAGGCCTACGACATGGTCCTGAACGGCTGGGAAATCGGGGGCGGCTCGGTCCGTATCCACCGCGAGGAAGTGCAGAGCAAGGTGTTCCGCGCGCTCAAGATCGGCGCCGAGGAAGCCCGCGAGAAGTTCGGCTACCTGCTGGACGCGCTGCAGTACGGCGCGCCTCCGCACGGCGGCATCGCCTTCGGCCTGGACCGCATCGTCACGATGATGACCGGCGCCGAATCGATCCGCGACGTGATCGCTTTCCCGAAGACCCAGCGCGCCCAGGATCTGCTGACCCAGGCGCCGTCGGAAGTCGACGAGAAGCAACTGCGCGAGCTGCATATCCGCCTGCGCAACGCAGAGCCGAAGTAGGCCCACCCCCGAGCGCCTGCGGCGCTCCCCCTCAAGGGGGCGCCGCGCGGGACCGGCGGAGCCGGATCCCGGCGGCCTGGCTAGGGATGGTGTCTCGGGTTTGTGGCGTTTTTCTGCTTGCCTTGTGTGTGCTCGGCTTGGGGGGCGTCCCGGGTGCGGGGCTTTGCCTGAGCGGATGCGCCTCTGAGCCGCGCCGGGCCAGTTCGCTGCGTTTCAGGGTGTCTCCGAGGTGGGAAGGGTTCATGGAATTGGAGTAATCTGGCAAACGCCGCCTGGGTTGGCGGTGCTTGCCGGGACTTTTTTTTGTGGGCCTCGGTTGGCGGTTTCACTGTCTTGAGAAGGCGCCATCTCCTCCATGTCGCTCATTCGTGTCGTCAGCTACAACATCCATAAAGGTCGCTCGGCGCTGGGTCGTCGCGACTCGTTGAACGAACTGCGCCTGGGCCTTTACGGCCTGCGCCCCGACCTGGTCTTCCTGCAGGAAGTGCAGGGCCGCAACGAGCAGAAATCGCTGCTCGATGCCCAGCACGAGTCGCTGGCCGCCGCGCTCAAGCTGGACGTGGCCTATGGTCGCAACGCGATCCGCAGCGCCACCGACCACGGCAACGCCCTGTTGTCGCGCTTTCCCATCCTCGATCACGAAAACCAGGACATCTCGGATCATCGCCTGGAACAACGCGGACTACTGCACGCGACCATCGAACTCGACGGCCGTGCGGTGCATTGCTTCGTGGTGCACCTGGGCCTGTTCGCCGGCAGCCGCAGCCGCCAGATCCTGGCGCTGACCGAGCGCATCCGGCGCATGGTGCCCGATGGCGAGCCGATCCTGATCGCGGGCGATTTCAACGACTGGGGCGACCGGCTGGCGCCGCTGTTCGTGCAGCAGTTGGGCCTGTACGAGGTGTTTTCGCACGCCCCGCGCAGCCATGGCGGCGAATTGCCGCGCCTGCGCGATTCGGTCAGGCGCCTGGGCAATGCCCTGCGCGGCCTGCCCAACAGCGGCGTATCCGTGCTGGAACGCACCAACCAACTGGGCATGGACGGCAGTTCCCGCCTGTTGCTGCCGCCGCCGCGCACCTTTCCCGCCGTGTTTCCCTGGTTCCGCCTGGACCGCATCTACCAGCGCGGCTTCGCCGTGCGCAGCGCGCGCGTGCTGCGCGGCCGCGAATGGGCGCGGCTGTCCGATCATTCCCCCTTGCTGGCCGAGCTGGAACTCCCGTGAAGGCCCAGGGGGTCAGGCTGGAGTGGACCGACGGCAACGACATCCGGCTGCTGCAGAACGGCGCCGACTTTTTCCCGGCGCTGTGCCAGGCTATCGACGCGGCGCAATCCAGCGTGCATCTGGAGACCTACATCTTCATGCTGGATCGCACCGGCCTGAAGGTGCTGGACTGTCTGATGGCGGCGGCCGCGCGCGGCGTCAAGGTGCGCGTGGTGCTCGACGGCTTCGGCGCGGCCGAGACCGCGGATTCCCTGCGTGAGCGCTTGACCGGCGCGGGGGCGCAATGCCGCATCTTCCGTCCCGAGCCGCGCTGGTTCGCGAAGTTCATTCCCTCGCGCAGTCGCCTGCGGCGCCTGCACCGCAAGGTCACCATCGTCGATGGCAGCATTGCCTTCATCGGCGGCATCAACATCATCGACGACTACGACGATCTCGATCCCACCGATGGCATCTCGGCGCCGCGCTTCGATTTCGCGGTCCAGGTGCGCGGCCCGCTGGTAACCGAGGCGGCCTACGCGCAGGACCTGCTATGGGTGCGCCTGAACTGGGCCCGCTTGCGGCGCCATCCGCGCGACTGGAGCCGCATGCGGCTGACCAAGCCCAGCCACGCGCCGGTGGCGCCCTGTGGCACCCTGCGCGCCGCGCTGGTGCTGCGGGACAACCTGCGCTTTCGCCAGACCTTCGAACGCGCCTACCTGTATGGCATTACCCAGGCGCGGCGCGACATCCTCATCGCCAACGCTTATTTCTTTCCCGGCCGCCAGTTCCGCCGCGCCCTGGCCAAGGCCGCCGCGCGCGGCGTGCGCGTGCGGCTGCTGCTGCAGGGCAAGGTCGAATACCGCATGCAGTACCACGCCACGCGCTCGCTGTATGACCAGTTGCTGCGCGATGGCATCGAGATCTATGAGTACATGCCGAGCTATCTGCATGCCAAGGTGGCGGTGATCGACAACGTCGCCACGGTCGGCTCGTCCAACCTGGATCCGTTCAGCCTGCTACTGGCGCGCGAGGCGAATGTGGTGGTCGATGACCAGCCGTTTGCCTGGGACCTGCAGGAGCGGCTGGAAGCGGCGATCCAGGAAGGCGGGCGCTTCATCCGTCCGCTGGAGTATCAACGGCGCGGATGGGTGCGGCGGTGGGTGGATGCGGCGTCTTATACGTTGCTGCGGATCGGGGTGGCGTTGACGGGGACGTCGGATAAGTATTGAGCTGGCGGCCGCGGCGGTAAACTGCCGGATCGGAAGGCGTCGCCTTCATTCGAACACTATGCAATGAGCATTCTCGTCACCGGCGGCGCCGGATTCATCGGTTCCAACTTTGTGCTGGATTGGCTGGCGCAGGGGGGCGAGCCCGTGGTCAATCTGGACAAGCTGACCTATGCCGGCAACCTGCACAACCTGGAGGGGTTGAAGGACGACACGCGCCATGTGTTCGTGGTGGGCGATGTCGGCGACATCGCGTTGGTGACCCGTCTGCTGCAAACGCACCAGCCGCGCGCGATCCTGCATTTCGCGGCGGAGTCGCACGTGGACCGCTCCATTGCCGGGGCGGGGGATTTCATCCAGAGCAATATCTGCGGCACGCATGGCCTGCTGGAGGCGGCGCGCGCGTATTGGGCGGGCCTGGCCGGCCCGGCCCGCGACGGCTTCCGCTTTCTGCATGTTTCGACCGACGAGGTCTACGGCTCGCTGTCGCCGGATGCCTCCGCCTTCACCGAATCCAGCCCGTTTCAGCCCAATAATCCCTATTCCGCCAGCAAGGCGGCCAGCGATCACCTGGTGCGCGCCTGTGGCAAGACGCACGGCCTGCCGGTGCTGACCACGCATTGTTCCAACAATTTCGGGCCGCGCCAGTTTCCGGAAAAGTTGATTCCCCTGGTGCTGCACAACGCGCTGGCCGGCAAACCGCTGCCGGTCTATGGCGATGGCCTGCATGTGCGCGACTGGCTTTACGTGACGGATCATTGCCGTGGACTGTGCAAGGTGCTGACGCACGGGCGTCCGGGCGAGACCTATAACCTGGGGGGCGACAACGAGCGCACCAATCTCGAGGTTGTGCTGGCGGTCTGCGCGTTGCTGGATCAGGCGCGCCCGCGTGTCGATGGCGCATCGTACAAGACGCAGATCAAGATGGTGGCGGACCGGGCAGGTCATGACCGCCGCTACGCCATTGATAGCTCGCGGGCCCAGCGGGAACTGGGTTGGCGCGCCGTCGAGACCTTTCAATCGGGGCTCGAGAAAACCCTGCATTGGTATCTGGACAATCCGCAATGGGTCGCCGAGATCGTGGCGCGCGCCCATCGGCGCGGAGATGCGCTGCCATGAGCGCGTCCGCGCCGCGCAAAGGCATCATCCTCGCCGGCGGCTCCGGAACGCGGCTGCATCCGGCGTATCTCGCGCCGGGCCGGCTGCGGGCCCGGATAACGGGTCGGCGACGTGCCCTGGCTCGACACCGGCGCCCATGCGACCTGCTCGATGCCAGGCAGTTCATCGCCACGCTGGCCCGCCCGCTGCAAAATAGTGCGCATGAGGTGTATTTGATGAGCCTGCTCAAACGACTGCTGTTCCGATGATCATTACGTCCCTGTCCCTGCCCGATGTACTGCTGATCGAACCCGAAGTACACCGGGACGCGCGCGGCTGTTTCTTCGAAACTTATCGCCAGTCGGAACTGGATGCGGCGGCGGGGCGGGAGGTGCGCTTCGTCCAGGACAACCAATCGGAGTCGCACCGTCATGTGCTGCGCGGCTTGCACTACCAGACCGTGGATCCGCAGGGCAAGTTGCTGCGCGTGACCGAGGGAGAGATCTACGACGTCGCGGTGGACGTGCGGCAGGGGTCGCCGACGTTCGGGCAATGGGTCGCCCAGCGCCTGTCCAGTGACAACCGGCTGCAACTCTGGATACCGGAAGGCTTCGCACACGGCTTCCTGGCGTTGTCCGAGCGTGCCATCGTGTCGTACAAGGCGACGACCTATTACCAGCCGGCGCATCAGCAATGCCTGCGGTGGGATGATCCCGATCTGGCGGTAGCCTGGCCGCTGGCGGCGGCTGTGCCGAAGCTGTCGGCCAATGACCAGCACGGCCAGCCTCTGGCGCGGACTGTCGGCGTGCGGATCGGCTAGAAGGTGTTACGCTCCGGGCAGGCTCGGGGCGGCAGAGGTCATCCGCCCTGGCCGGCCGCTGCGCGAGGCTTTCCTCCGACCAGACCGAGTGCCAACGCCGTTCCCACCAGGATGATGCCTGCGCCGGTCAGGATGGAGGCGGTGATGGCCTCGTCCAGGAACCACGCGCCCCAGACCACGCCGAATACTGGCACCAGGAAGGTGACGCTGACCGCGCCGGTCGGCCCCACATTGGCGATCAGCCGGAAGAAGATGATGTATGCCGCGCCGGTGCAGACAACGGCCAGCAGGATGGTGGCGCCCCACGCCCCGGCTGAAACCGGCGCTTGCGGCCAGGTGGCCAGCGCCAGCGGCAGCAGCACCAGGCTGGCGGCGAGCATGCTGCCGATGGCGTTGGACAGCGCGTCCACCCCGGTCAGGAAACGCTTGGTCCAGTTGGCCGCGATGCCGTAGAAGATCGGCGCCGATACCGCCGCCACCACGGCGGGGCCGGTGCCGCCGGCTTGGAAGTCGAGCTTGTCCCACACCAGCACCACGATGCCAAGCAGACCGATCGCCAGGCCCAGCGAGCGCGACCATGGCAGTCGATCCTTCAGCCACAGCCAGCCGACCACCGCGCCCCATACCGGGGTGACCGCATTGGCCACGGACAGGAACCCCGCGCCGAGCGATTGGGCGGCATAGGCGTAGAGCAGGAACGGCAGCGCGGCATTGAAGATGCCCACCACCAGAATGGCTTTCCAGTGCCTGGCGATGATCGGCAGCTTGCCGCGCCACAGCGCGGCCGGCAGCAGGAACAGGGCCGCCAGGCCGACGCGCAATTCGATCAGCGCGACCGGTCCGAATTCGCCCACGGCCAGGCGCATGAACAGAAAGGAGCCGCCCCAGACGGCAGCGAGGAGCAGAAGGTCCAGCAGGTCGCGACGACGCATGATCGGCAGTGAATCAGGATTAAGCCCGGGTGGTGACCAGGTTTTTCATCTTGACCCGATGCGCGAGCACCGCACAGGTCAGGCACAGGACGATACACAGCGCCAGCCCCGTGCGCACTCCGTTTAGTATCGTGCCGTGCGAGATCAGGATGCCCACCACCGCGGTGCCCAGCGCGCTGCCGATGGCGCGGGTGGTCTGCACCAGGGCGGAGGCCACGCCCACGTCGCGGCGCTCGCTCAGCATCTGCATGAACAGCGTGAGGTTGGGCAGCAGGAAGCCCAGCGCGCAGCCGTTGACGAAGAACGCGGCCAGGATCCACCAGGCCGACGTCCCCGGCGAAATCAGCAGCACCATCAGCGTGCCCACCGCCAGCAGGCCGGCGCCGAACACCATCAGGCGCTGCGGTTCCGTCTGCCGGGGAAACAGGCGGCCATTGATGATGCTGCCCACCGAGATCGCGGCCACCAGCGGGGTCAGCAGCAGGCCAGCCTCGCTCGGGGTATAGCCCAGCACCTGCTGCAACAGCAGGGGGCTGTAGAAGATCAGCACGAACATCACGGCGCCGACGGTCATGGCGGCCAGGTTCAGCAGCTGCGGTTCGCGACCGGCCAGCACGCGCAGGGGAAAAATCGGCGAGGCGACGCGTCGCTCGATCGGGATCAGCAGGGCGATGGCGCCGACGCCGATTACTGCCAGCGCCAAGCCCATGATCGGATGCGCATGCTCGCCCCGGGCGAAGCCCAGCTCCAGCGCCGCGAGCGGCGCGCCCACAGCCAGCACCAACAGGATGGCACCAATCCAGTCGATGCGCCGTTCCCCTGTGTGCACCGGCTTAATGCGCGGGAAATACTTGGCCAGCAGGAACAGGGCGACCGCGGCCGCGATGGGCGAAATGAAAAATGCGGCGCGCCAGCCCAGCGCCTGGGTAGCGGCGCCGCCGAGCACCGGGCCGATGCCGCTCGCCATGGCAAAAGCGGCCGAGACCAGCGCCATCCACTTCACCCGTTGTTTGGCATCCGGGAACAGGTCGGCCGGGGCCGCGAAGGCAGTGGCGATCATCATGCCGCCGCCGATGCCTTGTAATGTACGAAAGAGGATCAGTTGCCCCATGGTCTGGGACAAGCCGCAGGCGATCGAACCCAGCGCGATGATCAGCACGGAAACCAGCATCAGCGGCTTGCGGCCGAACATGTCGCCCAGGCGGCCGAAGATCATGATGGATGCGGCGGTGGCAAGCAGGTAGCCCGTGCCGACCCAGGCATACAGGGCCATGCCGTTCAGGGCCTCGGCCACGCGTGGCAAGGTGGTGCTGATGATGGTTGAGTCGAAGGCCGCCAGCACGACGGTGGCGGCCACCCCGGCCATGCCCATCAGCAGGTCGCGGCGGGAGTGGGCGGGCTCCGAAGCGGGCGTTGGGGGGAGCGGGGCGGTCATGCCGCCTAGGATATCACCGGCGCCCCGGGGTCTTTACTTATAGAACGCGTGGTAGCTCCAGAACACGGCGATCACCAGCACGACCAGCGCCCAGGACCAGCGGGAGTTGGACAGGCCGCGCGGTTCGGGCTCGGGCGGCGGCGGGGGCGGCGCCAGCCGCGGCTGGGCTGCCATGTGATCGATGAAGGCGGTAAAGAACTTCTCGATGATTTTCTCGCCTGCCTTCAGCACCAGCCCTTCGCCGCATTCGGCGAGCTTGCCGCCAGTCATCCCGGCCACCGTGTACGCGATCCGAGTGCCCTGGTCCTTGGTCGACAGATTGACCTGGGCGGTGCCGATAGCGAGGCAGGCGGCGCGGCCCTTGCCTTCGAACACCAGGGTGCAACTGTTGGGGGGATCGACGTCCGAAAGCAGGATCTCGCCCTCGTAGTCAGTGTCCAGCCCGGCGATCTTGGCTCGCAGCGTGACGGCGTACTCGGTGGGGCTACGCTGCGTGACGTTGACGCAACCGGGGATGCAACGTTGCAGCACCGCCGGATCGGTCAATGCATCCCAAGTCTGGTGCTGGGTTGAAGGAATCCACTGGGCATCGGCTATGCGCATGGTTGTCTCCTTGTCGGCGTTATGGCTTCATTCTCGCTCCAAAACGCCGCGGGAAACAACTTCTCCTTTTCCGTGGCTGGCGCTCACGATCCGGGGGGGATGGCCGGCGTCAGGATATTGCGTAGGCGTACCGAGGTCGCATCGGTCATATGGTGCTTGTCGCGATACAGGGTGCGACCTTGGTCCGCCACCATGCAACCATGCTCCGAGCAGAGCGCTTGGGCAGGGTCCAGCACTACGAATCCGTACTTTTGCTGCAATGCGTCAATATCCGCATCTACGGGCGCCTGGCGTTGCCGATGTTGGGCGAGAGTCAGCCCATAGGTCGCCTGCCCGTTGCGACGCAGGCTTTCCAGCGCTTTTTCATAGGGCATGCGGTCTGTGGTCAATTCCGGAATGTCGCGGACAACATAGATCTGGCGGCCGGGCCGGCTCAGTCGCTGGAGAGTTCGGTCCAACCCGGTATAGAACAAGGTGTGTCCTGACGACTGCGGCGAGCCCTGTAGGACCTTGATGGTCTCCGCCGCGTCAATCCAGTAGCCGGCGATGATGATGCGGGGAATATCGGAGGCGGCGAGTCGATCGATCAGCGCTTGCGATATGCGCAGGCATTCCGGGCGGGTCGGCGGCTCGACATCGGCGAGTGGCACGCAGCTGGAATAGACGTATGCAAGTCCGGATAACCCGCTTTGCCTGGCGAGCTGATCCGCACCGTCTACCCACATGCGAGCGTGGGAGTCGCCCAGTAACGCAAAAGCGGGGGGGTGCCGTGCGTCGGCATCCGCGCCCAGCGCACATCCCACTTTGCCCGCCCGGATGTGTTCGAGCGACGGATCGCCTTCGCAGCGGGTGCCTGGCGGCTTGGCTATTTCCGCGTCGAGTTGAATGATTGCTGCGGGCAGCGGTTGTTTGATGGCAGCGTTATTGGCCGCGATGCGCTGGGCCAGCAGGCCGAGGGCGTAGCAAGCCGCCAACGCCACCACCGCCCAGGCCAGGACCTTCCATTCACGCGTATTGTCGAGCCGCCGGCCGCGAAAAGGTCGTTCGATATAGCGCCAGGAAAGCCAGGCCAAGCCCACTATCACGGGCAGCAATAGCCACATTGGCGGGGTGACCAGGCCGCGCGCGTGCCAGCCGGTGGATCGTACCAGTACCAGTACCGGCCAGTGCCACAAATAGAGCGAATAGGAAATCAGGCCGATCCACACGAGCGGTCGCAGGCTCAGGATGCGGTTAACCCAGCTTGGATGTCTGGAGCCGCCGGCCCAGATGATCAACAGCGCGCCGACACTCGGCAGCAGGGCGTTGACCCCGGGGAAGGCCGTTTGGGCGGTGAAAACCAGGATTGACCAGAGGATCAGTCCCAGGCCCAGAGTGCCAGCCAGTTGGCTGATAACTGCATGGCGTATGGCGCCGCCACCGGCGACAACGCGGGCGGCGAGCAACGATCCGAGCAGCAGCTCCCAGGCACGGGTTGGCAGGACATAAAACGCCGCCGCCGTATCATGCTGCATTGCCGTCAGGTTCGCGGCGAAGCTGGTCAGGGCGAGCAGGCCAATGGCGATGGATAGCCCAAATCCGGCCACCGGGCGCTGGCGGGTCCAGAACCAAAGCGCCAGCAGCGCCGGAATGACGACGTAGAACTGCTCTTCGACTGCCAGGGACCACGTGTGCAGAAGTGGTTGATTCGACAGCATGTTTTGCTGCCAATAATCATTCTGCGTCTGCCAGAACAGGTGATTTGAAAAAAAGTAAGACAAGTACTGTGCCGCGCGCGCCGCCTCACCGAGTTCCGCCGGCAGCAGCAGGAAGAACCCGGCAACCAGGGTCGCCAGCACGGTGACCAGCAAGGCGGGAAAAATCCGGCGCACTCTGCGGACGTAGAAATGCCGCAGCGAGTATTTGCCGGCCGCCTTGTCTTGCAACAGGACCCGCGTGATCAGGTAACCTGATATGACAAAAAAAATGTCGACGCCGACAAAGCCGCCGGTGAAGTGCGGGAGGTCGGCGTGAAAAAATACGACGGGAAGAACGGCCAGGGCTCGCAGGCCATCGATATCGGGACGGTAGTCTTTCACGGGACGGAGCGGGCCGGAGCTGCGCCCCGCAGGCCAACTGGCAAGAAGTCGAGAGGCCGCAGTATAACTTAGCGTTCTCTACCAGTAGAGCGCCATTTCTGCAATCGCCGCTTACGCAAGCATTCGCTCGTTGCATTAAAGCGACCCGTCACCTAAAAAAATCGTGCCATTCCCCCTGCCGTTCGTGGCACAATCCGTTCGCCTTCTGAACAGAGGGTCGAAGGGCCAATTCCTCCTGCACGTCTCCCGCATGCATCCTACATTGGGTGCGTTGGTCGAGAGCTTCGCTCGTTTCGGTGATGAAATATGTCCAGTCGACGTGACGAATTTCAGGAAGATATCCATTACTGGGTCATGCGGCGTCTCCAGGAGACTCCCGACATCAATCAGCGCAAGCTTGCGAACGAGCTGGGCATCAGCCTCGGCAGCATCAATTATTGCTTGCAGGAGCTGGCGAAAAAGGGATGGATAAAAATACAGAACTTTGGCCATAGCCAGAACAAACTGGGCTACATGTATCTGCTCACGCCCGCTGGTATCGCCGCGAAATCCAAGCTGACAGCTCGCTTCCTGCGCCGAAAAGTCGCTGAGTACGAGGCCTTGCGGGTGGAAATCGAAGCGCTCCAGGCCGAGTCGTCTGAAGCCGAAGGGGCTACTAATTGAAGATTGCCATTGCTGGAACGGGCTATGTGGGCCTGTCCAATGCGATATTGTTTGCGCAGCACCACGATGTCGTGGCGTTGGATGTCGTGCCTGAAAAGGTTGCGATGATCAACTCTGGGAAGAGCCCGATTGCCGACCCGGAGATCGAGGACTATCTCAAGAACCGACAACTGCGGCTTCGTGCCACCCTGGATAAAAAAGAGGCTTACGAAGGGGCTTCTTATGTCGTTATTGCCACCCCCACCGATTACGATCCCGGCACGAACTATTTCAATACCAGCACCGTTGAAAGCGTGATCCGTGACGTCATGGCGCTCAATCCTGACGCCGTGATGGTGATCAAATCCACAGTTCCCGTCGGATTTACCCGCAAGATCGGCAAAGACCTTGCCTGTAGAAACGTGCTTTTCTCGCCTGAGTTCTTGCGGGAGGGAAAGGCGCTGCACGATAACCTCTACCCTTCGCGAATCATTGTTGGCGAACGTAGTGAGCGTGCCCGTGTATTTGCCGAATTGCTGCAGGAAGGCGCCCTGAAGAAGGACGTTCCGGTACTGTTCACGGATTCCACCGAGGCGGAAGCGGTAAAGCTGTTTTCGAATACCTATCTGGCCATGCGAGTCGCGTATTTCAACGAGCTCGACACCTATGCGGAAACGCATGGATTGGACTCGCGGCAGATAATCGAGGGTGTTGGCCTGGACCCGCGCATCGGAAATCAGTACAACAATCCATCTTTCGGCTACGGTGGCTATTGCTTGCCCAAGGACACCAAGCAATTATTGGCCAATTACCGAGATGTGCCTCAGAACCTCATCCGTGCCATCGTTGACTCCAATACCACTCGCAAGGACTTCATCGCCGAATCCATCCTGGCCCGGAATCCCAAGGTCGTCGGCATTTATCGTCTGATCATGAAAGCCGGCTCGGATAACTTCCGTTCGTCCTCGATCCAGGGAGTCATGAAGCGCATCAAAGCCAAGGGTGTGGAGGTTATCGTTTTCGAGCCAGTATTGCAGCAGTCGGAGTTCTACCACTCGCGAGTGGTGAATGACCTGGCTCGGTTCAAGCACGAATCCGACGTCATTATTGCAAACCGGAAGGCTCCGGAATTGAATGACGTCGAGGCAAAGGTCTTTACTCGGGATTTGTTTGGAAATGACTGAGATGATCACTCCAATCGTGCTCTGCGGCGGCTCCGGCACCCGCTTGTGGCCGTTGTCGCGCAAAAGCTATCCGAAGCAGTTTGTGCCGCTGATTGGCGACAAGAGTCTTCTGCAACTGACTCTCGAGCGTCTCTCGCGTCTGGCGCCGGCCGCCGTGGCGGTTGCCGCCGACGAACATCGCTTCATGGTGACTGACGTTTTCCAGGCAGCGAACATGCCAGGCACGGTGATTCTGGAACCGGCGGCGCGCAATACGGCGGGCGCCATGGCACTGGCCGCGCTGTTTCAGTTGCGGACTGGCGATGGATTGCTTTTGTTCTGCCCCGCCGATCACCACATTCCGGACGTCGCGTCCTTCGCCGCCACTATTGAGCAGGGCGTGCCGGCCGCTCGTACCGGCTCGATCGTCACGTTCGGTGTGGTGCCGACTTTTCCTAGCACCGCCTATGGCTATATCCAATATGGCGCCAAGCGCGTCGACGGCGGCAGCCAGGTGCGGCGTTTCATCGAGAAACCCGAGGCGGCCAGGGCCCAGGAACTGCTGCTGCAGGGGGATGTCCTCTGGAACGCGGGTATTTTCCTTTGCCTGGCCAGCAGCCTGATCGCAGCACTGGAGCGGCACGCGCCGGACATCCTGGCGGCTTGCCGCGCCGCGATGCAGAATGCGCCTGAAGAGACGTCTCCCAGCGGCCATCGCTTTGTCCGTCCGGAAAGTGCGAGTTTCAGCGCATGCCGTTCGCAGAGTATCGACTATGCCGTCATGGAACCGCATGACGACGTGGTGGTTGTGCCGTTTAACGGACAATGGAGCGACGTGGGCAGCTGGAATGCCGTTGCCGATCTCGAGCAGGGCGACAGTGAGGGCAACCGCGTGCACGGGCAGGGGTATGCCCATCAGGCCCGTTCTACCTTCATCCACGCGCCGCATCGCCCGGTCGTGGCGTTGGGCACGGAGGACCTCCTTATCATCGATACACCAGATGCCGTGCTGGTTTCGCATCGGGACAATGCCGAGCAGGTCAAGGACGTGGTCTCTCGCCTGGCCGATTCCCAATGTGCGCAAGCGATTATGCACCGCAAGGTCGCGCGCCCGTGGGGATGGTATGACAGCATCGATATCGGCGAACGGTTCCAGGTCAAGCGTATTGGCGTAAAGCCAGGCGCTTCGCTTTCGCTGCAAAAACACCATCATAGGGCGGAGCACTGGATCGTCGTCAAGGGAACCGCCGAGGTTACGCGTGGAAGCGACACCTTCCTGCTGTGCGAGAACCAGTCCACCTATATTCCGATCGGTGAGGTCCATAGATTGAAGAACCCCGGCAAGACGGAGCTCGAGATCATCGAGGTGCAATCGGGCGGCTACCTGGGCGAAGACGATATCGTGCGTTTGGAAGACAATTATGGGCGTTGAAGACAAGATTTACGTCGCTGGCCACCGCGGCATGGTGGGGTCGGCGATTGTTCGCAAGCTGCTGGCCCTGGGGCATCCAGAGGATCTGATCGTTACGCGCTCGCACGCGGAGCTGGATCTGAAGGACCAGAATGCCGTGCGTGAGTTTTTTCGCCAGGAGCAGCCGCAGCAGGTCTACCTTGCGGCCGCGAAGGTAGGCGGAATCCATGCCAACAATACTTACCCGGCCGAGTTCATCTATGACAACCTGATGATCCAGGGCAATATTATCGACGCCGCTTTTCGCAATGGCGTGCGTAAGCTCTTGTTCCTTGGGTCCAGTTGCATATACCCGCGGCTGGCGCCGCAGCCCATGCGCGAGGACGCGTTGCTGACAGGCACCCTGGAGGCGACGAACGAGCCCTATGCCGTAGCCAAGATCGCCGGCATCAAACTGTGCGAGAGCTACACCCGCCAGTATGGCGCCAGCCATGGCGTTGATTACCGCAGTGTGATGCCGACAAATCTGTATGGTGTGGGCGATAACTACCACCCCGAGAATTCACACGTGATTCCGGCGTTGCTGCGCCGCTTCCACGAAGCCAAGCTCAACAAGCTCGAGAGCGTCTCGGTCTGGGGCAGCGGTACGCCGCGGCGCGAGTTCCTGTATGTGGACGATATGGCGGCTGCCTCCGTTCATGTCATGAACCTCGAGCAACAGGTCTACCAGCAGCACACGCAGCCCATGCTGAGCCACATCAATGTGGGCACGGGCCACGACACGACCATCCGGGAGTTGGCGGAGACCATCGCGAAAGTGGTCGGCTTCGGGGGCGCGATCACCTTCGATGCGAGCAAGCCCGACGGCACTCCCCGAAAGCTGATGGATAGTTCGCGCATTAATTCGCTCGGTTGGCAAGCAACAGTCAGCCTCGAGGACGGGCTGGCCATTGCCTATTCCGATTTTTCAAAAAAATACACTTGAGCAGGATCCATACCATGGAAACCAAAGCAAAAAAGAAGGTTGCCCTGATTACTGGCGTGACGGGCCAAGACGGTTCCTATCTGGCAGAGTTCCTGCTGAACAAAGGCTATATCGTTCACGGCATCAAACGCCGCACCAGCTTGTTCAATACGGATCGTATCGATCACCTGTATCAGGATCCGCACGAGAGCGAGCGCCGGTTCATTCTCCATCACGGTGACCTGACCGACAGTTCCAGCCTGGTGCGGATCATCCAGCAGGTCGAGCCCGACGAGATCTATAACCTGGCCGCGCAAAGCCACGTGGCCGTCAGTTTCGAAGAGCCCGAGTACACCGCCAATTCGGACGGCCTGGGCGCGTTGCGTATCCTCGAGGCGATCCGCATTCTGGGGATGGACAAGAAGACCCGCTTCTACCAGGCGTCGACCTCGGAGCTTTACGGCCTGGTGCAGGAAATTCCGCAGAAGGAATCCACCCCGTTCTACCCGCGCAGCCCGTATGCCGTGGCCAAGCTCTACGCCTACTGGATCACGGTGAATTACCGCGAGGCCTATGGCATTTACGCTTGCAACGGAATCCTGTTCAACCACGAAAGCCCGGTGCGCGGCGAGACCTTCGTCACCCGCAAGATCACACGTGCGCTGGCGCGCATCAAGCTTGGCCTGCAAGAATGCCTGTATCTGGGCAACCTCGACGCCAAGCGCGATTGGGGCCATGCCAAGGATTACGTCGAGATGCAGTGGATGATGCTGCAGCAGGACCAGCCGGAGGATTTTGTCATTGCCACCGGCGTGCAGTTCAGTGTGCGTGATTTCGTCGATGCCGCCGCGAAGGAACTTGGCATGAAGATCACCTGGGAAGGCGAGGGCGTCGATGAGAAAGGGCGCAATGAAGAAGGCAAGGTGATTGTCGCGGTCGATCCGCGCTACTTCCGGCCGACCGAAGTCGAAACGCTGCTGGGCGATCCCACCAAGGCTCGCGAAAAATTGGGCTGGACGCCGAAGATCACTTTCGAGCAGTTGGTGGCCGAGATGGCCAGCGAAGATCTGCGTCTGGCGCAGCGCGACGAACTGGTCAAGCAGCATGGCTTCACTGCCATGAACTATCACGAGTAATCCACTCAATCACGGAATAGCTATGTACAAGTTTGCTTTGGTTGGCTGCGGACGAATCGCCAAACGGCATGCCGAGTTGCTCAGCGGCGTGGTGGGCGGCGCGCAACTGGTCGCGGTTTGCGATACCGACGAGGCGCGGGCGCGCAGCTTTGGTGAAAAATACGGCGTGGCCTGGTTCACCGATATGGACGAAATGATGGCGAAGGCTTCGCCCGATGTCGTGTCGGTGCTGACGCCCAGCGGCATGCACAAGGACCACGTGGTCCGCCTGGCTCCGTATGGCAGGCACATCGTGGTCGAGAAGCCGATGGCGCTGACGCTGGATGATGCCGATGCGATGATCGCCGCTTGCGATCAGTACGGTTGTCGGTTGTTCGTGGTCAAGCAGAATCGCTTCAACGTTCCTGTGGTCAAGTTGCGCGAGGCGATCGAGCAGAAGCGCTTTGGCAAGCTTGTAATGGGGACGGTTCGTGTCCGCTGGTGCCGTACGCAGGCCTATTACGATCAGGATTCCTGGCGCGGCACGTGGGCGCTGGACGGTGGCGTGCTGACCAATCAGGCCAGCCATCACGTGGACTTGCTGGAATGGATGATGGGCGATGTGGAATCGGTGTTTGCCAAGAGCACCACCGCGCTGGTCGATGTGGAAACGGAAGACACCGCGTTGGCCATCCTGAAGTTCCGCAACGGCGCCATGGGCTGCATCGAGGCCACGACCGCGGCGCGCCCGAAGGACCTGGAAGGCTCGATCTCGGTGCTGGGCGAGCGTGGCACCGTGGAAATCGGCGGCTTTGCCGTCAACCAGATGAAGACCTGGTCGTTCACGGAGCCCCAAGCCGATGACGGAGAAGTCCTCGAAAAGTACTCTGTCAATCCGCCCAACGTATACGGATTCGGGCACCAGGCTTACTACGAGCACGTGTTGGATTGCCTGGAAAGCGGCAAGCAGCAACTGGTGGACGGGCTTGAGGGTCGTCGTAGCGTCGAGCTGATCACCGCGCTCTATGAGTCCATCGAGACTGGTCGCGAAGTCGCGTTGCGTTTCACGCCCAAGCGGTGCCGCCTGGGGATGCGCAGTGAGTGACAACCAGCCACAGCTGCTTGAATGCGCGATCCGCGACGTCAAGTTCGGCGTCGGGGTTAAAGTCGTGCAGCCAGCCAATATTTATGGCTGCGACATCGGCGACGGTTGCTTTGTCGGCCCATTTGTGGAAATTCAGAAAGATGTCCGCATTGGCGACCGGACGAGGGTGCAGTCGCATGCATTCATCTGCGAACTGGTGACGATAGGCGCCGATTGCTTTATCGGGCACGGCGTCATGTTCGTGAATGACACGTTTTCCACAGGCGGCCCGGCCCGTGGTCGCAAAGAGTTGTGGCGCAGCACGCGCATCGGTGATCGCGTTTCCATCGGTTCGAACGCGACCATCATGCCGGTGGAGATATGCGACGACGTCGTGATCGGCGCCGGCGCTGTCGTCACGCGCAATATAACTGCCCCCGGCGCATATGCCGGCAATCCGGCGAGGCTGCTTCGGCCCCGTACTTGAGCCACGATGTTCGTGGCAAATGCCCGGGCGGCGGGTCGCGATCGCTGGCGACACGATCCCGCAAGCCCCGGTCGAGATGCCGCGAACCGTTGCCCCCAATAACGAATTTCTTGTCCTAGACCGCAAAATCGCCATGAACGTTCCATTCGCCGACCTGCACTCCCAATACCTATCGATCAAGAGCGATATCGATGCAGCAATCGCTGAGGTCATCCGCACATCGGCCTTCATCAGAGGCCCGTTTGTTGACAAGTTCGAAAAGGAATTTGCCACGCTGTTCGAGGCGGCCGAATGCGTCTCGTGCGCCAATGGTACGGATTCGCTGTACATCGCGATGCATGCCCTGGGCGTGAAGCCGGGCGACGAAGTCATTGTGCCGGCACACACGTGGATCTCGACATCCGAAACGGTGAGCCAGACGGGTGCCAAGGTCGTGTTCTGCGATACGGACAAGGACACTTTCACTATAGATGCGGCCCAGATCGAGGCAAAGATTACGCCGCGCACGGTTGGGATCATTCCCGTCCACCTTTATGGACAGCCCGCGGATATCGAAGCGATCGTGGCGATTGCCAAGCGTCACAAGCTATGGGTGCTGGAAGACTGCGCACAAGCCCATCTGGCGCAGTTCAAGGGTAAGCAAGTCGGCACGTTCGGAAATGCCGCGTCGTTTTCGTTCTATCCCGGCAAGAACCTGGGTGCGATGGGCGACGCGGGCGCGGTGACGACGCCTGATACGGAACTGGCCAGACGCATGGCAATGTTCGCGCGTCATGGCGGGTTGAAGAAGGGCGACCACCGCATGGAAGGCATCAACAGCCGCCTTGACGGACTGCAAGCCGCCATCTTGTCGGTCAAACTGCCGCACCTGGCGGCCTGGACCCGCCGGCGCCAGGAGATCGCGGCGGAGTACGATCGTCGCCTTTCGGCGATCTCCGGGGTCACGGTGCCGACGGTTGCCGCCGGCCGCACGCACGTCTATCACCTGTATGTGATTCGCCACGAAGCGCGTGACCAACTGGCCGCGCATCTGGCGCAGCGTGGCATCCAGACGGTTATCAACTATCCCATCGCGCTGCCGTTCCTGCCTGCCTATGAGCATTTCAACCATACGCCGGAACAATTCCCCAATGCGCACCATAACCAGTCGCGCATCCTGTCGTTGCCGATCTTTCCTGAGATGACCCAGGAACATATCGACGCCGTGGTCGATGCGGTCGCCAGCTTCGGACGCTAGCTCATGGCGCATGTCGAGGCGCGCGAGCCGCGGAGGTTGGGGCTTGCGGGCGCGTCCAGCCGCAATCTGCTTGCCTTCGCATGCACGTTGCTTGCCCAGTTCATCACCGTTCCTCTGGTGGTGCGCTGGGTCGGCCTTGACGCGTTCGGGGTAGCCAGTCTCGTCATTGCATTGACCGCACCCCTTACCGTGGCGGGCACGGCGTTGGCGCAGGCGATGACGCGTGAGATGTCTGCCCGTATCGGCCAGAGCGACCATGATGGCGCCAAACGCGCGCAAGAGACCGCGCGCGTCCTGTGCCTGCTCGTGTGTGGCGCGGGCGCCGCGTTGATTGTCGGACTTGGGCCGTGGTTGCTCGGCGCCATTGGCGGCAACGATTATTCCGCCAGTGCAGGCTGGCCATTGTTTTTCTGGGCTGCCGCCGGTTGGGCTGGACAGCAAGCGACGTTGTTGAATCAGGGGGGCTGCGCCGCCTTCCAGGATTTCGCACGCATGGCCCGGGTTGCCGCAATTGCCGCGCTGGTGACGGTCGCCGCCACGCTTGGAATGACCTACCTAGCGCCCACAGCCACCGGTTACATGGCGGGGTTTTCGCTTTCCTGGGTTTTGACGTGGCTGTGCTGGATCGCTACCAGCAATCGCAGCAAGTGGCTGCCAGCATGGCATCTGGACCGACAGGCGCTGGGGCCATTGCTGCATTTCGGCAAGTGGCAGTCGGCCGCGCAGTTGGCGGGCGTCGCCAGCAATCAGGTCGATCGCTACGTCCTGGCAGCCATGGTGCCCGCTTCCGTGGTGGGTCAGTACAGCACCGCCAAGCGTCTCGAGGAGGCTGTTTACATTGGCGTCATCAAACTCACGGAAGTGTTGTTTCCCTATTTTGGCGCGACTTCTGGCGAGTCCCTCGAGTCGCGTCAACGCTTCTTCGTCAAAGCGTCGTGGTTGGTTGGAACGCTGAGCGTGGCGGTGCTGGGTCCCATTGTGCCGCTGGCCGATGGGGTGCTGCGAATTTGGGCGGGCTCCGAGGCGGCGGTCGGGGGCGCATTCCTGCTGCAGGTGCTGATTCTGGGCGGTGTTTTTGGTTGCGGCTCCAATGTATTCACGTATTGCGCCATGGGCTTGAACCTGAACGCGCTGGTCGCGAGGTTGGCGTGGATATATTCGCTGCTGACGGTGGGCGCGTCTGTGGCGCTGCTCTGGTGGTTGGGGCCGATTGCCGCGGGTGTGGGGTTGCTGGCCGCCAGCGTGGTTCGCGTCATTATCGCGATGGCCTGGGTGCGCCGGGATCTATTCCCGCAAATTGGCTGGTCGACGTTGATCGCCTGCACCGGCATGCCCATGCTGGCCGGTGTCGCGATCGCCCTGGGATTGGCCTATGCCGGCAGGGGGCTCGTGTTGAGTTGGTGGGCAGTCATTTTGCTCTATCCGGTCATTGCCGCGTCGATTGCCTTCACGTCGATCGCCCTGACGAGTTTGAGTGGCGCGGGCCGGGTGATCCTGGCGGCGCTGAAGTCGTCGTTGCGACAGGCTTGAGACGAAATTAATTCGATAAGGAAAGTCTCCGATGATCACTGTGGTTGATTACGGTGTGGGCAATATTGGCGCGCTGTTGAACATGTTCGACTACCTGGGCATCGATGCTCAGGCGAGTGGTGACGCCGATACGATCGTCAACGCTCAGCGCCTGGTGCTTCCGGGTATCGGCGCGTTTGACAAAGCCATGTCCACGTTAAACGAACGCAACCTCGTGACTTCGCTGAATCAGGCGGTGCTGGTCAAGCGAACGCCTGTCATCGGCGTGTGCCTGGGTATGCAGTTGCTGGCGCGACGCAGTGACGAGGGCGTGTTGCCGGGGCTGGGCTGGATCGATGCGGACGTCCGCCGTATCGAAGTCACGCCTCAGTCGCGTCTGAAAGTGCCGCATATCGGCTGGGCGGATATTCGCCTGGCTTCACCCAGCTCGCTGTTTCCGCCGGTCGAGGAGACAGAGCGCTTCTACTTTGATCATGGTTATCACATGGTTTGCGACAACCCGGCTGACGTGGCTGCCGTCATCGACTACGAGAATGTGCTGTGCTGCGCGGTCGAGCACGGCAATATCAGCGGTGTGCAATTCCATCCCGAAAAGAGCCACCGCTTCGGTATGCGCTTGCTGCAGAACTGGGCGATGAAGGTGAGCCAATGAGGAAACGCCTGATACCCGTCATGCTGCTCGACCGCCGGCGCCGCCTGGTAAAAACGGTACGCTTTGGTGAGCGTACCTATATCGGGGACCCGTTCAATGTGATCCGGCTCTTCAACGAGAAGGAAGTGGACGAAATCTGCGTCCTCGATATTGACGCGACTACGGACGGCAGGACGCCGGACTTCGGTTTTCTGCGTGAGCTCGCCAGCGAGTGCTTCATGCCGTTGTCGTATGGCGGAGGCATCGCTACGATGGCACACTGCGAGCAGCTAAATCGGCTGGGCGTGGAGAAGTTCGTCTTCGGCACTAGTGGCTACGACCTTGATTTTATAGCGCAAGCCAGCGGCGCGCTGGGCTCCCAGGCTATCGTAGGCTGTGTCGACGTGGTGGCGGGGCTGGACGGCGCGCAATGCGTCAGCAACTCGGGGCGCCAGCCCCGTGCCGTCACGCCCCTCGAGCATTGCTTGGCTTTGCAACGGGCCGGCGCTGGCGAAATCATCCTGCAGTCGGTGGATAACGACGGCTCGCGCCAGGGCATGGATCTGGACCTGATCCATGATATTTCGCACCGTCTTGATATCCCCCTGGTCGCTTTGGGAGGCGCTGGGGAATTGGCCCACTTGGGTCAGGCATTGGCGGCGGGTGCGTCGGCGGCCGCATCGGGCAGTACGTTCTCCTTTATTGGCAGGCTGCGCGCTGTACTGGTGACGTATCCCGGCAGAGCCGAAATCGACCAGCTTTCGCGGGAGTATGCATGAAGCCCGAAGACAATAAGGCATATCGCGTATGCTCCTTCTGCGTCATGGACAGCAGCAATCCGGCCATCCTCTTCGATGCGGCGGGACAATGCAATTGCTGCAGCAGCGCATTGCAGCGCCGTTCCCATGAATGGTGGCCGGATGCGTCGGGTGCCAAGCGCATGCAGGCCATGGTCGATACTCTGCGGGCCGCCGGCAAAGGCAAGCCGTACGACGTCATGATCGGCCTGAGTGGTGGCATCGACAGCGCATATCTGGCTCACCTGGCGGTGCGGGAACTGGGCTTGCGTGTCCTCGCTGTGCACGTGGACGGCGGATGGAATTCGGAGCCGGCCGTGCGAAATATCGAGTCGCTTGTGCGCGCACTGGATATCGACCTGCATACTTATGTGGTGGAGTGGCCGGAGATGCGCGACCTGCAGGTCGCCTTTCTCAAGGCATCAGTGTTGAATCAGGACATTCCCCAGGACCACGTGTTCTTTACGACGCTGTATCGGACCGCACAGAAGTTCGATATGCGCCACTTTCTGAGCGGCGTGAACTACTCTACGGAAAGCGTGGTGCCCCCGGGATTCGGTTTTCCCTACAGCGATGACGTGCATCTGCGCGCGGTGCATCGCAAGTTCGGCACGCAGGCGTTGGAAACGTATCCCGTCATGCGTTTTGTCGAGTTCCTGTGGCTAACCCGCATCCGCAAGCAACTGACGGTGCACCGTCCGTTGAACTACATCGATTATCACAAGGATCGGGCTCAGGAATTGCTGCGTCAGCAGTACGGTTGGCGAGACTACGGCAGCAAACACAGCGAATCGCGCTTCACCAAGTTCTACCAGGACATTTATCTGCCGCGCAAATTCAACTTCGACAAGCGGCGCCTGCATCTGTCAAGCCTCATCGTATCGGGTCAGATGACGCGCGAGGCGGCGTTGGAAGAACTGGAGAAGCCGGTCCTGACGCCCGAGCAGGCACGGCGGGATGTCCGTTTCGTGGCCAAGAAGCTGAATCTCCAGCCTGCTGAACTAGAGGCGCTGATCGATGCGCCACCGGTGGCGCACACGGCATATCCCAACCAGCAACGCCTGTTTACGATGGTCACCCGCGTCAACAGCGGACTGCGGCGGCTACGCGCACTTGCGAGAGGCGGCCGTGGCTGACCTTTCCACCGTGCTCATGATGGTGTTCTACGTCTTCGCGGGCGTTTACGCCTATAAGGTCGTGGGCATCAATTTGACGGCCTCCTCGGTGCTGTTCAGTCTGATGTATCTGTTGCACGGGCCGGCATATCTCTACTACACCCGGGTGTGGGGGCCGGAAACCGAGTTCTTCTGGACGATCCTGTCATCCGCGCCTCGTGCTGACGTGATCGGGACGATCGACATCGCGATGGTGCTGACGTTTACCTTCGTTGCCTTGGGGATCAGTTGCGCCGACTGGGCCATGAAGTCCTCTCCGCGGGCGCTACGAAGCGCTCTGAACGCTTGGAGTGCGAGCGGAGTCGCCATTTCCTCCCGGGCCAGCCGCCGAACCGTGAGTCTGGCGGCACTGTGCATCGTCCTGGTACTCGTGCCTTTTGCAGTGCATGACAATCAACTCGGAAAGAGTTACGAGTATTTCACCTCCAGCCTGGGGGAGTTCGCCAAGATCGAGATGCGCAGGGAGGCCGGGGGGAGCGATTTTTACCTCTACAACCTGGCGCTGTCGACTTTCCTGACGTTTCTCGCCTTTGAACTCTTCGCCTTGGTAGTATCTCGGCCGCGTAAGTCCCTGCTGGTGTTGGCGGCAGTGTTTCTTGGGCTTGTGATGTTGGCAAAGGCGTCGTCGTTGAGCAAGGCGCCGCCGGCGATTTTCGTGCTGCAGTTGCTGGTGGTGCGCTACGCCTTGCGCTCGTTGCAATTTACCGGCTTGCGCATGCTGTTTCTGACTGCCATGGCCGTGGTGCTGTTCGCGGTGATGGTGACCATTGCGATTCCCGAGTTGCAGAGCCTGATGTCTGTCGCCGACTTCCTGTTCTATCGCCTGTTCATGATCGTCAATGAAAGCCTGCTTGAGTATTTCTCGGCGATTCCCTACGTGCTGGATCACACCTGGGGCGCCAAATTGAGCGGTCTGAGCTGGCTGATGAATGCGCGTGCAGACCTGCCCACCTTCTGGCTTGTGGGTGAAGTCCACCGCGGTGTGCTCGGGTCGACGACCACGGTCATGTTCGCGGGCGATGCATGGGCGGAGTTCGCCTGGGGAGGGATCATCGCGATGGGCTTCATTGCCGGGTTCGTGACTCGCTATGTCGATATCACCCTGATTGCACGGCGCGGCAAATCCATTTCGACCGTGGCGGGGTTGGCGCTGGCGCACTACGGCATATTCACGGCGCTGAGCACCTCCTTGCAGACGGCCATGATTACTGGCGGACTCATTCTGGCCGTTCCGTTTGTCTGCATGATGGAAGGGGCGGTAATACGCAAGCGACCCCGCGCCGCGAGCGAAGGCGGATCGGCCAATGAACCGCCTTCTGGGAGTCTTTCATGAGGTTGTTTCAGAATTCCGGTGTTTACCGGGCCTACTTCACGCGGCTGCATCGGCTGACGCGCGGCTTGACCTCTTTCAACGCCTGCCGCGCCGCTTTTCTGGCCGACCGCTTCAACGCCAGTCATTTCCTGCTGCCGACGCTGACAGGCGACGAGTCGGCGTTTCTCACCAATGGTGACGATGAGCAGCTGCAGAAGATGTGGGCGGCCGAACAGGGCATGTCCGCCGATGCCGACCTTGGCGCCATCCTCCTGGCCCAGATTGAGCATCACCGCACCGAGATCTTCTACAACATGGACCCCATGCGATACGGCAGCGAATTCATCCGCCGTTTGCCGGGGTGCGTGAAGCACTCGATTGCGTGGCGAGCGGCGCCTTCAGCGGGGGGCGACTTCGGCGCTTACGACCGCATCGTCTGCAATTTCCCCGCGATCCTGCAGTCCTATCGGGATCGCGGCTGGAAGGCGGCCTTTTTCGCGCCGGCGCACGATCCCGTCATGGACCGCTACGCCTCCAACACAGATCGGCCGATCGATATTCTCTTCGTCGGCGGCTACAGCCGGCATCATCGGCGCCGCGCCGAGGTGCTTGAGAAAGTGGCGGAGCTCTCTGATCGATTCCAGATCCGCTTCCATCTCGACCGGTCGAGGCTGACGAAGCTCGCGGAAGCGCCGTGGGGGCACCTGTTGCCGCTGGGCAAGCACAGAAGGCCACGCGCAATCCGCCGGATGAGCGACGCCCCCGTTTTCGGTCTGGATCTGTACCAGCAGTTGTCCAGGGCGAAGATCGTCCTTAATGGCGCCGTGGATATGGCGGGCGAGGATCGCGGCAACATGCGCTGCTTTGAGGCGATGGGGTGCGGAGCCTTGATGTTGAGTGATGCCGGCCGCTATCCGCAAGGAATGCAGGACGGCGTGAATATGTTGACTTACCGTGATGGCGACGACGCGGTGCGCTTGGCTCAGGACATCCTTGCGAAACCCGAGGCACTTCACCGCATGGCTGCGGCGGGGCATGAATCGGTGTCGACGATCTACAGCAAGGCCTCCCAGTGGCGGGATTTCAAGAACATTGTGGAGGCGTTGTGATGCGTGTATTGCGTAGTGTCGTCAATGCGATGATGTCGCTGTTCATGCGGCCGTTGCTGAACATCGAATTGGGCGAACGTAGCCAAGTCCGGTGGTGGGGCTTGCGTAGCGCCCGGAGCGGTCGTATCAGGATTGGCGAGGATTCTCTGATCCATTGCCGCATCGCGTTCGACAGCCCAAATGGCAAGGTGACGATCGGTGACCGCTGCTTTATCGGCGCCAGTCTGCTGGTCTGCCATTCCGATATTCGCCTCGATGATGACGTTGTCATTTCCTGGGGCGTGACGATTGTCGATCACAACTCGCATTCGATCCATTGGCCGGAACGCAGCCAGGATGTCCTGGAATGGCGCCAACATCGAAAGAACTGGGAGCACGTGGCAATTCGTCCGGTGCATATTGAAAGGCGTGTCTGGATCGGTTTCGGCGTGAGCATTCTGAAGGGAGTCACCATTGGCGAAGGGGCCGTGGTCGGCGCTGGCAGTGTTGTCACCAAAGACGTGCCTCCCTACAGCGTGGTGGCCGGAAATCCCGCTTGCGTGGTTCGCCAGCTGGAACCTCAACCCTAGATGGAAGTTTGATCGGAACAGAACATGAAGCGCATATTGATTACAGGCGCCCACGGGTTCATCGGCAAACACCTGGCACATGAATTGGCGGCCAAAGGGCATGCCGTCTGCGGCCTTGGTCACGGGACGTGGCCCGAAAGCGGCGCCGCGCGGTGGGGTGTTTCTCGTTGGATGAACAGCGACATCACCCTGAACGCCTTGCGGCTGTTGCAACGGGATTTCGGTACGCCGGATGTTGTTTTCCATCTGGCCGGGGGATCGTCCGTGGGCGCGGCGGTGGCCAATCCGCGCGAGGATTTCTTCCGCACGGTCACCTCGACGGTGGAATTGCTGGAATGGCTCAGACTGGACGCGCCGGCATGCGCTCTGGTGGTGATATCCAGCGCGGCGGTCTATGGCGCCGGCCATGAAGGCCTGATCGACGAAGCAGCCTCGCTGACGCCATTTTCGCCGTACGGCTATCACAAGATGCTGATGGAAGAGTTGTGCCGCTCCTACGCTGCCAGCTATGGCCAGACGGTCGCCGTAGCGCGGTTGTTTTCCGTCTATGGTCCGGGCTTGCAAAAGCAGTTGCTTTGGGACTTGTGCAGCAAGCTGGCCGACGGCGCGGATGCTGTGCAATTGGGAGGCACGGGAGAAGAGCTGCGCGATTGGACCAGCGTGCGTGACGTGGCGCGCGCACTGGATCATTTGATGGAGGCTCCCGCCGTCAACGTGCCCGTATATAACCTTGGCACGGCATTGGCGACGCCGGTGCGCGAAATTGCGCGGAGGGTTATCGCGCAATGGGTGCGCGGTGGAGGCCAGGACGCGTCGGTGAGTTTTTCCGGCCGGTCGCGCTCAGGCGATCCCTTCAGTTTGGTGGCGGATGGCGCCAAGCTCACCGCAACCGGATTCAAATGGCAGATCGACCTGGAGCAAGGGCTCGCCGAGTATGTCGATTGGTATCGTAGTCAGACAGAGGCGCGTTCCTGATGCGTGTAGCTTTCACATTGGTGGGTGGCAAGAATTGGACCGGAGGCCACAACTATCTTCTCAACCTTTTGCATGCGATAGATACCTACGCCAGCGACCGGGTTGAGCCGGTGTTGTTTGTGGACAGCGCCGTAAAAACGGAGGATGTGGCCGCGTTTGAAACGATTCCGTGCGTGACCGTGGTCAGGACCGCGCTGCTCAACGCGGGTCGCCGGCCTCGGTCGGTGGCGCAGTCCATCATCTTGGGCAAGGATTTTGCCTGGGAGAAATTGCTGCTCGAGCACCGTATCAATATGGTTTTCGAGGTGGCGCATTTCTTTGGCTGGCGCTTGAAGGTGCCGGCTGTCGCCTGGATGCCTGACTTCCAGCACAAGTACCTGCCGCAATTGTTCTCCCGCGGGGCGTGGTGGAAGCGTGAAATTGGCTCGCTGGCCCAGATATGGGGCGGACGCGACATCATGGTGAGCAGTGAGGATGCGCGGCAGGCCTGCGAGAAGTTCTATCCGTCCACCAGGGGCCGTATCCATACGGTGCATTTCGCCGTCCCTCCGGGCGCGGACCTGGGTTACGAAGAGGCGCGCGCCGTTGCCGACAAGTACGGGTTGCCCGAGCATTTCTTTTTCATGCCGAACCAGTTCTGGAAGCACAAGAACCACAATCTGGTGCTGGATGCACTGGCGCTACTGAAGGCACAGGGCCATCACGTCGTGGTTGCGGCGTCCGGTCGGCAGTTGGATACGCGTGATGCCAATCATTTTCCGAACTTCATGAAACGGCTTGATGAACTGGGCCTCGCTGATGAGTTTCGTGTGCTCGGCCTGATTTCCTATCATGATCTGCTGGGGTTGATGCGTGCCGGTTCGGCCCTGTTGAATGCCTCCTTGTTCGAGGGTTGGAGCACGACGGTGGAGGAGGCTCGGTCGCTCGGCGCGCCGATGGTGCTATCCGACCTGGACGTGCATAAAGAGCAGGTGGGTACCGGCGCCACCTATTTCGACCGTTATGATCCGCAGTCCCTTGCCCGCGCGCTGCTGTCTTTCAAGCCGCTGACCCGCGCGGAGCGCGAGGAGCGCGTGAAGGAAGCGCGGACACAGGCATTTGTGCGGGTGAAACAGTTCGCGAATGATTTTGCCGGTTTGGTTGAACGCTGCGGCAGTCCGAGATTGAAAAAATGAAAATAAGCATAATTACCGTCGTATTCAACGGCGCTACGACGATCGGTGATACGTTGGATTCCGTCAATGATCAGACCTATCCTGACGTAGAACATGTCGTGATTGATGGCGGTTCGCGCGACAACACGCTGGATATTGTGAAAGCGCGCGGGAGACGCGTTGGTAAATTGGTGTCGGAGCGCGACCGCGGCATCTACGACGCAATGAACAAGGGCTTGAAATTCGCCACCGGAGACGTCATTGGTTTCCTGAATGCTGATGATTTCTATGTCGATCCGGCCGTGCTCGAGGATGTGGCCAAAGTATTTGCCGATGAACGCGTGCAAGCCTGTTATGGCGACCTGCTGTATGTGAGCCAGGAACAGCAGGACAAAATCGTTCGCTATTGGAAGTCTTCCGATTTCGTGCCGGGCGCGTTCGGCCGCGGCTGGGTGCCGCCGCATCCTACGTTCTTTGTCCGGCGCGAGGTCTACGAGAAGCTGGGGGGGTTCAATCTGGACTTCCGCATTGCGGCTGATTTCGAACTGATGATGCGATTCATCGAGGTCCATCGGGTGAACGCCGTGTATGTTCCCCGGGTCATGATCAGGATGCGGCTGGGTGGCACCACTAATAAGAGTATCGGCAATATCATCAAGCAAAATCGGGAGATCATGACCGCGTTGCGCCTGCACGGCGCCAGATCATCCTGGTGGCGGTTCATCGGGCACAAAGTACTGGCCCGAGGCAAGCAGTTCCTCGTACGTCCGTCGGCGAAGGGCTGAACATGAAATTCCTCGTCACTGGCTCCAGTGGTTTCATCGGGCAGGCGTTGGTCAGGCAGCTGCGCGCCGAAGGGCACGAGGTGGTGGCCGCGGCGCGCAATGCTGAGAAGC
This sequence comes from Achromobacter sp. SIMBA_011, assembly GCF_046535435.1. Classification (NCBI taxonomy): domain Bacteria; kingdom Pseudomonadati; phylum Pseudomonadota; class Betaproteobacteria; order Burkholderiales; family Alcaligenaceae; genus Achromobacter; species Achromobacter sp. SIMBA_011. The sequence goes on from NZ_JAWRWN010000001.1 coordinate 544,136, forward strand.
ATCCAGGCTGTAAGGAGTCGCCCGCGCTGTCCGCCAGCGCGGACTGGTCGGCCCTGGTGAACGGCTGCGATGTCGTCATCCACGCCGCCGCGCGCGCGCATCTGCTGCGCGACACCGAGGCCGATCCGCTGCAGGCGTTCCGCGAGGTGAACACGGCCGGTACGCTGGCGCTGGCCCGCCAGGCCGCCCAGGCGAATGTCAGGAGATTTGTGTTTATCAGTTCGATTGGGGTGAATGGCGCGATCTCGGAAGCGGGGCGTCCTTTCTCCGAACAGGACCCGGTCGCGCCGCACAATGCCTACGCGGTGTCGAAAGCTGAGGCCGAGGCAGGCCTGAGACAGTTGACGACTGGCATGGAGATTGTCATTCTGCGGCCGCCGCTCGTATATGGTCCGGATGTGCCGGCCAACTTCCTGCGCCTGTTGCGCACAGTGGACCGGGGCATGCCTTTGCCGTTCGGCGCGGTGCGCAATCAACGCAGTTTGATCTACCTGGGCAATCTCGTCAGTGCAATCAGTCTCTGCGCAGTGCATCCGGCCGCCGCCGGTCGCTGTTATCTCGTAAGCGACGGGCAGGACCTGTCGACGCCCGAGTTGATCGCCGCCATCGCCCGAGGCCTGGGACGGCGCATGGCGCTGCTGCCGGTGCCGACAGGCCTGATGACGCTGGTTGGACGAATGCTGGGCAGGGGTGAGGATGTCAAGCGCCTCTTCGGATCACTGGCTGTCGACAGTGGTGCGATCAGACGGGAGTTGGGATGGGTGCCCCCTTATTCAGTGGCCCAGGGTCTGGAAGCAACAACTACTTGGTATAGGACACGCAAGCAATGAAACGCTGCGTTAAACGACTGTTCGATCTGGCCCTTGCGCTTTGCGCCGGCCTGGTGCTGCTTGTTCCGATGGTCTGCGTGGCGATCGCCGTGCGGGCCACCTCACGTGGACCGGCACTGTACTGGGCCAAGCGGGTCGGGCGGAGGAACAGTATCTTCGAGATGCCGAAGTTTCGCAGTATGCGAGTCGACACGCCGGCAGTGGCTACACATCTCCTGACTGATCCGGGCCAGTATTTGACGCCCATCGGATCGTTCCTGCGCCGTAGCAGCCTTGATGAACTGCCGCAACTCTGGTGCATCCTGAAGGGTGAGATGAGCTTCGTCGGGCCGCGCCCCGCATTGTTCAACCAGGATGACTTGATTGCCCTACGCACCGAGTTTGGTGTGGATGCCGCGTTGCCGGGGCTCACGGGATGGGCCCAGGTAAATGGGCGCGACGAACTCGAGATCCCCGAGAAAGTCCGGTTGGATCTCGAGTATGTGCGCCGGCAGTCGTTCTGGTTCGACATTAGAATTCTCTGGCTCACTTTCCTGAAGGTGGTGCGTCGCGATGGGGTGGCGCATTGATCTGCCTTTCGTGCCCAACAGGCGTTGACCGAGACCGGATCCTCGAGGGTCGCTTCGCATCATGTTGAAGACTATTAGCAAGTCCGCCTTGCCTATTCTGGTGTTGCCCCGCGCGGCCAAGCGGGTCATCGCGCTGGCGGTGGACGCGAGCCTGTGCATCCTGACCGTGTGGTTTGCGTTCTATCTTCGCCTGGGCGAATTTGTGACCCTGGCTGACCAGTCCTCGGCGGTGATTGTTTCGTTGTGCGTGGCTCTCCCGATCTTCATCGTATCGGGGCTTTACCGGGCCATTTTTCGCTACGCTGGGTGGCCAGCGCTGGTAGCCGTGGCTCGAGCCATCGTGGTCTACGGTTTGATTTTCGCGGCCATTTTCACGGCGGTGGGCGTGCCGGGAGTACCCCGCACGATCGGGCTGATCCAGCCCATGCTGCTGCTGTTCGCGATCGGAGGTTCACGCGCCTTTGCCCGGTATTGGCTGGGCGGCATGTATCAAGGGCAATTGAAGCTGGCTGCGATGCCAAAGGCACTGATCTACGGCGCGGGTACGGCAGGACGGCAACTGGCCCTGGCGATGGCCAACAGCCTGGATATGCGCATCATTGGTTTCCTGGATGACGATGAGCGCCTGCAGGGGCAAGTGCTCAATGGCCTGCCCATCTATTCGGTGCAGGACCTGCCCGGGTTGATCGACACCAAAGGAGTCACCGATGTGCTTCTGGCCTTGCCGACGGCGTCGCGCAAGCGCCGCAACGAAATTCTGAATGGGATTGTCAAGCACCATGTCGCGGTGCGGACGCTGCCGGCATTGACCGATCTGGTGCAGGGCAAAGTGACCACGTCGGATCTGCGAGACCTTGACATCGACGACCTGCTCGGTCGGGAGCCGGTGGCGCCTGATGAAGTTCTGTTGGGCATGAACGTCCGCGGCAAGGTTGTTCTCGTGAGTGGTGCGGGAGGCTCGATCGGCAGTGAATTGTGTCGCCAGATCCTCAGGATGGGGCCGGCCAAGCTGTTGCTGATCGAGATCAGTGAATTCGCGCTTTACGCCATCCATTCGGAACTTGAATCGATGCTCGAACCACAGGAACGCCAGCGCGTGGTGCCATTGCTCGCGTCCGTGCGGGATGCGGACCGGATGGGCGAGATCATGGCTGCTTGGCACCCTCATACGGTCTACCATGCCGCCGCTTACAAGCATGTGCCGCTGGTGGAGCACAATCCAGCCGAGGGAATCCGCAATAACGTGCTGGGGACCTTGACGGCAGCCCGTTGCGCCGCGGAGCACGGTGTCTCCGATTTTGTCTTGATCAGTACGGACAAGGCGGTCCGTCCCACCAATATCATGGGGGCAAGCAAGCGCCTGGCTGAAATGGTGCTGCAGGCCTTGGCCGCGCTCGGTGGTCAGACCAAGTTCTCGATGGTGCGCTTCGGCAATGTCCTGGGATCCTCGGGATCGGTGGTGCCGAAGTTCCGCCAGCAGATCCGGGCGGGTGGGCCGATCACCCTGACGCATCCGGATATCACCCGCTACTTCATGACCATTCCCGAGGCGGCTCAACTGGTGATCCAGGCGGGTGCCATGGGCCGGGGTGGAGACGTTTTCGTACTGGACATGGGGCAATGCGTCCGGATTCAGGATTTGGCACGTCGCATGGTTGAGCTGAGCGGCCTGTCGGTGCGGGATGAAGCTAACCCGGAAGGTGAAATCGAAATTAAGATCACCGGTTTGAGGCCGGGCGAAAAACTGTATGAAGAGCTTTTGATCGGCGATAACCCCAAGGGCACGGAACACCCGCGCATCATGAAAGCGCAGGACGATTTCCTACCTTGGCCGGCCCTGGAGGAAAAGTTGAATGCCATGTGGCAGGCGCTCGACGATAAGGATGTCGCGGGGGTACGGGTGATGCTTGAAGAAATGCGCCTGGGCTATCAGCCGCAGGGAGAGATCGTGGATTGGGTATACATCGAACAGCTACAGGGAGATGAGTAAATGAAGACGGAACAGGGTTCGGTGGATTCGGATGCCGAGGTGGGGTTTGTGGACGTCCTGAAGTTCTTCTGGAACCACCGGATAATTGTGTGCGTGTTCGCTGTCCTGGGGCTGTTGGGCGCGGCGGGCTATCTGGCCGTGGCGACTTCCAAGTACCAGGCAAGCGCGTTGATTGAGATGGCTCAGTATGGGGTATACAAGGGCTCCTCGAGCGCACAGAGCGCGATCAAGCCGGAAACGGTGGTGGAGTCGCTGCGTCAGCCTTCGACCTATTCGCCCAAGGATCTTGAGGCGTGTGGCCTGGACCCGTCTCCAGCGGGGGCGGAATTGCTGGTCGACCTGGTGAAAGTCAGCCTGCCGCGCGGTCTGACGACCATGGTGACGATCGACGTTATACGCAACAGCCCGGAAGTTGCCTTGGCCTGTGCCACTCGCCTCTACGAGATCACCGCAAGCCGGCAGGCGGCGATGTCCAGCGTTCAGGAGGCCCCCCTGCGCGAGCGGCTGGCCAGCCTGCAGGGTCAGGAGAAAGAGGTGCGGGAATATCTCAAGAAGCTCGAGAATACCGAGTTTTACCAGGCTGCCTATCTGGCCCAGCGTGATCGCCTGTTCAATATTCTGCACGACATTGACGAGGTCACCTATCTGCTGACTCAATTCAATCCTGCCAAGTTGGCGGCGCCAGTGTACGTGTCGTCGCGGCCGGTATCGCCCAAGAAGCCGCTGACGCTGGTATTGGGTCTGGTTGCCGGCGCCGCCCTAGGCGTGGCGGTCGCCTTGCTGCGTGCCTTGCGTCGACCCAAGGCCTGAAGATCTTTCGATCCATGGGACGGGATACCCACGTGGTTTTGGTGCGGCGCGGAAAATGCGGTCAGCCGTTTAGTTTGCTGTAAATTGCGGGTTTCCCGGCGAATCGGACTCCGCCCCCTGTATCAGGGCGGGGCATCGCACCAAGACAGTTTTCTCTATTTGATGCCAACTCGCATTCTCATTGTCCGTACGTCCTCATTAGGCGATCTGGTGCACATGCTGCCCGCCATTTCCGACATCGCCCGCCACGTGCCGGACGCCGAGATCGACTGGATCGCCGAAGAAGCTTTCGCCGAAATCCCCGCCTGGCATCCCGCGGTCAAGGAGGTCATCAAGGTGGCCCACCGGCGCTGGCGCAAGGCCTGGTGGTCGGGCCAGGTACGCGCCGAGCGCAAGGCGCTGCGGGAGCGGTTGCGGTCCAAGCAATACGACATCGTGCTGGACATGCAGGCGCTGCTGAAGTCCGCGTGGCTGGTGCGCCAGGCGCGGGGGGTGCGGCATGGGCTGGATTGGCGATCGGCCCGCGAGCCCCTGGCATCGCTGTTCTATAACGTGCGCCACCGCGTCGAATTCTGGCAGCCGGCGGTGATTCGCCAGCGCAAACTGGCGTCATTGACATTTGGTTACCAGTACGGCGGCCAGCCGGATTTCGGCCTGCAGGCGTTTTCGCGGCAGGCGGCCCAGGGCCGCGACGGCGCCGCCGATTCAGTGCACGAGGTGTCCGCCGGCGGGTTGGATGCCACCGAATTGCCTCGCCTGCATCACCTGGACAACGACCGCGGCTACGCCGTGATCATGCCGTCGGCCAGCCGTGACGACAAACTCTGGCCCGAGGACGATTGGCGCGCCGTGTTCCGGCGCCTGCGTGACGCCGGCTGTGCGCTCAAGCTGCTGGCGGGCAACGACCAGGAAGCCGAGCGTGCCCGGCTACTGGTCGCGGGCATGGAAGACGTCGAAGTCATGCCGCGCATGGACCTGACGTCGGTGGCGCGGCTGCTGGCAGGCGCGCGCCTGATGGTCGGGCTGGACAGCGGCCTGACCCATCTGTCGGCGGCGCTCGGCCGTCCCACCATCGGCATCTATCGCGCGTCCACCCCCGTGCGCACGCCCCTGGTCGGCTCGAATTACACGGCCAGTCTCGGCGATCGCGGCGCCTCGCCCTCGCGCGAGGCGGTCATGGCGTCGGTGGAGCAGGCGCTGGCCGCGCGCTGATGAACCGCACCGTCTACACGCTGGGGCTGCGGGCGCTGGCCCCCCTGGTCTGGCTATGGATGGCCCGCCGCGCCAAGCGCGCCGGCGGTGAATGGCAGATCTTCTCGCCGGAGCGGTTTGGTCGGGCCGCGTCGGGCCGGGCCGAGGCTGGTGGCGCGACCGCGGCCGCCGGAACGACGCAAGCGCCGGTCTGGGTCCACGCCGTCAGCCTGGGAGAGACGCGCGCCGCGCAGCCGCTGTTGCAGGCCCTGCTGGATCGCGGCCTGCCTGTGCTGCTGACCCATATCACCGCCACGGGTCGGGCCGAGGGCGCGCGCCTGTTCGCGGACGCCATCGCCCGCGGGCAATTGCGCCAGGCCTGGCTGCCCTACGATTTTCCGGGCGCCACGCGGCGTTTCCTGGCCGCCGCCGCGCCCCGCTGCGGCATTTTGATCGAGCGCGAGATCTGGCCCAACCTGCTGGCCGCGGCGCGGCGCGCGGAGCTGCCGATGGCGCTGGTGAGCGCGCGATTCTCGGAATCGTCGCTGCGGCAGGCAGGCCGCCTGGGCGGGGTCATGCGCGAGGCGCTGGCGGGGCTGGATCGGGTGCTGGCGCAGACGGCGCCGGATGCCCGGCGGCTGGCCGAGGCCGGCGCGCCGCACCCTACCGTGACCGGCAATCTGAAGTTCGATCTGTCCTTGCCCGCCGCGCAGGTCGAGGCGGGACAGGCCTGGCGCGCCCGTTTGGGCCGGCCGGTGATTGCCCTGGCGAGCACACGCGAAGGTGAGGATGCGCCGTTCATCGAGGCGGTCAAGCGCCATGCCGCCATGCCCGGCGGGCCGCTGTTCCTGTTGATTCCACGCCATCCGCAGCGTTTCGACGAGGCCGCCGCGCTGCTGGCGCAGGCCGGCCTGGCCCACGTGCGGCGGTCGTCGGGGCAGGCGCCCGGTCCGGAGACGGCGGTGCTGTTGGGCGACACGCTGGGGGAAATGGCTTTCTACTACGCCGCCGCGGACGTGGCGGTGGTGGCGGGCAGCTTTGCCCCGCTGGGCGGCCAGAACCTGATCGAGGCTTGCGCCGCGGGCGTGCCGGTGATCGTCGGGCCGCACACATTCAATTTCCAGCAGGCGGCCAGCGATGCCATCGAGGCCGGCGCCGCGCAGCGCCAGCCGGACCCGGAGCAGGCCGTGCGGGCCGCGCTGGCGCTGGTGGCCGACCCTGCGGCCAGGCGGGCGGCCGGGGACGCGGCGCGCGCCTGGTTCGCCAGCCACGCCGGCGCCACGGCGCGGACGATGGACGCGCTGGCGCCCTGGTTGCGCTGAGCGGGACGGTCTTTCAGGCCGTCAGGCGGGCTTGCGCGGCACCAGCGTGACCGCGCCCGGATTCAGTTCCTGGCTGAAGCGGCGCGGATCGCGCCCCTCGTCTTCCGGGCGTACGCCCAGCCAGCCCTGGCCGAGCGCGTAGACGCCCAGGTTGGCCAACAGGATCAGGATGAAGAGCACTCGCATGCCGCGGCCTCGTCAGGCGTTCGCTGCCGGATTGGCGCGCGCGATGGCGGCCAGTCCGTCCAGAACGGGGTGGTTCAGGTAGATCGGCACCGGCGCGGCGCCGAACGCGCCGCCGGCATCGGCCAGCAGGCGTTCGATTTCCGAGTGCACCTCGGGCCAGCCGCCGCCGGCGGCGAAGATCTGCGGTGTCTGCCCGTAGCGCTGGCGGCCGGCGAGCCACTGGCGCACCACCGCGCCGGCCTGCGCCGCGGCGATGCCGGAGGCGATGGCTTCATGCGTGTCGGTGGGGTAGGGCACTACCTGGCCTTCCGCGATCGGCAGGTTGGCGGTGCCGTGCGCCAGCGCGTTGCGCATCATGGCCGGGCCGGGCAGGATCAGGCCGCCAGCGAAGACGTTGTCCGGCCCCACGGTATCGATGGTGGTGGCGGTGCCGAAGCTGGCCAGCAGGAAGGGCGGATGGGCGCCGGGCAGGCGCGACAGCACGCCCAGCAGCGAGGCCCAGCGGTCCGCGCCCAGTTGCGACGGCGTCTTGTAGCGGTTGACCAGCCCCAGGGTGGTGGCCTGCGAGGAGGCCCAGGTCACCGCGCAGCCATGGCGCTGCAGGATGGCCGCGATGGCGGCGCCGCGCTCGGCGCCGGCCACGTTCACGCCCAGCGCACGCGACGGCCGTTGCGGCAGGGCGGCGAGCCAGCGGTCCAGGGCGTCCAGGTCCAGGCCATCGAAGGCGACGGCGGCCGGCTCGCGCGGCATGTCCGGGCTGCTGGGGTCCAGCCAGCCGACTTTGAGGCGGCTGTTGCCGGAGTCGATGAGGATGATCATGCTTGGCGTCGAATCGAGATTTCACCGACCGAGATCGGCATGGCGCCCTGGGGCGTTTGCACCAGCAGGCGGCCCTGGCCGTCGACGCCGCAAGCGGTGCCGCTGAGGACCACCTCGCCCTTGTCCAGCACGTTGACCGGACGGCCGCCCAGCGCGTCGACCTGGTCGAAGCGCTGGGAAAAGGCGGCGAAACCTTCGCGTTCCAGCGTCCGCACGGCCTCGTGCCAGGCGGCCGCCGCCGCACAGACCAGGTCCGCGGCGGTGGCGGCGTGGCCTGGCGTGTGCTCGGTGACACAGGTCCAGTCGGCGACCTGCCGGCCCAGCGCCTGCGACAGCGCGCCGGCGTCGACCAGGTTGACACCCATGCCGATGACGACGGTGTAGCCGGTCTCGCGTCCGCCCGGATTGCGGGTGGTCTCGACCAGCACCCCGGCCAGTTTGGCGTCGTGCCATTGCACGTCGTTGGGCCATTTCATGCAGAGGCCCTCGGCGGCAGGGCCTGCCACGGCGCGCAGCGCCTCGCACGCGGCCAGGCCGGCCAGTGGCGATAGCGCCGGCAATTGCGCGGCCGGCAGGTGCACGTCGAAGGCGCACGAGAACATCAGCGCCGCGCCCACGCGGTTCTGCCAGGGGCGGCCGGCGCGGCCGCGGCCTGTTTCCTGCAGATGGGTGCCCAGCAGCCAGGGCTTGCCAGCGCCACTGCCGGTGCGGGCGCGCGCCAGCAGGTCGGCGTTGGTGGAGCCGGTGCTGGCGGTCCAGGCGACATCTTGGAAAGCGGGCAGGCGTGAACCCAGCAGCCGGGCCAGATCGTCGGGCGCGGGCAGGTCGGTGGGGCGGACTTGAGCGGACATGGCGCCGATTGTAGGGCACGCGCGGGCCCGGTTCGCGTCCTGCCGTCCGCAGCGTATATGATGAGCGATACATTTTGCATTGCGATCCAGCGTTCATGCCGCATTCCGCCCCGTCCGCGTCCGCCGCCGCCGCGCCCTTCCGCCAGGAAGCGGGTGTGTGCCACGTCGGCGGCGACTGGAGCGTGCTGGCGCTGGCCGAGCCTGGCGAGGTCGAACGCCGCCGCGCCGCCATGGCCAAGGCAGCCGACGCGGGTGCGCGCTGGGACCTGCATGGCATCAGCCGGCTCGACACCATTGGCGCGCTGCTGATCTGGCAGGCCTGGGGCGAAAAGCTGCCCGAGCGGGTGCGCTGGTCGGCTGGCCAGCAGGATGTGTTCACCGCCCTGGCGACGAACAAGGGCGGCAAGCAGGCGCCGCCGCGTCCGGAGCCCTCGTGGGGCTGGCTGCGCGCCGTGGGCGATGCCGTGCTGCAGGCGGCCGAGAACGGCCGCGCGCTGCTGATCATGCTGGGGCAGCTCATCCTGGACCTGTTCGGCATGCTGCGGCGCCCGTCGCGCGGCCCATGGCGCGAGATCTCGGCCCAGGTCTACCGCACGGGGGCGCAGGCGCTGGGGATCACCGCGCTGGTGGGCTTTCTGATCGGCGTGGTGCTGTCATACCTGTCGGCCCAGCAATTGCAGATGATCGGCGCCGACCGCTTCATCGTGCGGCTGCTGGGCGTGTCGATCGTGCGCGAGCTGGGGCCGGTGCTGGCGGCCATCCTGGTGGCGGGCCGTTCCGGTTCGGCCATCACCGCGCAGATCGGGGTCATGCGGGTCACGCAGGAGCTGGACGCGATGCTGGTGATGGGCATTTCGCACGGCCAGCGGCTGATCCTGCCGCGGGTGGTGGCGCTGGCCATCACCATGCCGCTGCTGGTGCTGTGGACCGACGCCATGGCGATCCTGGGCGGGATGCTGGCGGCGCAGGTGCAGTTGGGGGTCTCGGCGCAATGGTTCCTGCAGTCGCTGCCCGATGCCATTTCCCTGACCAATTACTGGATCGGCATCCTGAAGGGCGTGACCTTCGGCATCCTGATCGCGCTGATCGCCTGCCATTTCGGCCTGCGCATTCAGCCCAATACGGAAAGCCTGGGGCGCGGCACCACCACCTCGGTGGTCACCTCGATCACCGGGGTGATCCTGCTGGATGCGCTGTACGCGGTCATTTTCAGTTCGGTGGGCATCTGATGGCCGGCGCCGAGCAACAACGCCTGTTCACCGAAGAGCACGTCACGGTCGCCCCGGTCATTACCGTGCGCGGGTTGCGCACCGCTTTCGGCGACCATGTGGTGCACGACAATCTGGACCTCACCGTCTTCCCCGGCGAGATCCTGGTGCTGGTGGGCGGGTCGGGAACGGGAAAGACCGTGCTGCTGCGGCAGATCATCGGGCTTGACCGGCCGGCGGCCGGCACCATCCGGGTGCTGGGCAATACCCTGTCGGAACTGACGCCGAGCGAGCGCCGGCGCCTGTCGTACCGGTGGGGCATGCTGTTCCAGGCAGGCGCGCTGTTCTCGGCGCTGTCGGTGTTCGACAACGTCGCGCTGCCGCTGCGCGAACTGCGCACGGTGCCGGAGGACCTGGTGCACGATGTGGTGATGTGCCGCCTGGCGATGGTCGGCCTGTCGGCGCAGGATGCCGGCAAGCGGCCGTCCGACCTGTCCGGCGGCATGGTCAAGCGCGTGGCCCTGGCGCGCGCGCTGTCGCTGGACCCGGAACTGGTGTTCCTGGACGAACCCACGGCGGGCCTGGATCCGCTGCGTTCGGACGAATTCGTGGACCTGGTGCGCAGCCTGCACCGGCAGTTGGGCTTTACCGTCGTCATGGTGACGCACGACCTGGACACGCTGCTCGCGCTGGCCACCCGTGTCGCCGTGCTGGCGGACAAGCGGGTGATCGTATGCGACACGGTGCCGGAAGTGCTGAAGGTCGACCACCCGTTCATACACACATTCTTCCTGGGCGAGCGTGGCTTGCGCGCGCTCGGGGACATGGCGCCGAAGGGAACGCATCATGGAAAACCGTAGTCACGCGCTCATGGCCGGCATCTTCACGCTGGTCCTGCTGGCCGCCGCTGCGCTGGTGGCCGTCTGGATCGGCCGCGACCGGACCAAACTGCAAACCTATGAAATCATCTCTGCCACGGCCGTCAGCGGGCTCAATCCGCAGTCGACCGTGCGCTATCAAGGGGTGCCGGTGGGCAAGGTGCAGTCGCTCGCGCTCAACCCCGACAAGCCGGGCCAGGTGCGCATCCGCATCGGCGTGGCGCCGAACACGCCGATCACCGAATCGACCTGGGCCGAACTGGGCGTGCAGGGCGTGACCGGCATGGCCAACGTCGAGCTGCGCGACGACGGCAGCTCGTTCAAGCGCCTGGCGTCGACCGAAGCCAACCCGGCGGCGATTCCGCTGCGCCCGGGCTTCCTGGATCGCATCGAGCAGCGCGGCGGACGGCTCATTTCCAATGTCGAAGACGCCACCGAACAACTGCGCCGTCTGTTGAGCGAACAGAATGTGCAGGCGCTGACGGCCAGTCTGCAGAACGCCACCGACATCACCCAGTCGCTGAAAGAGGCCAGCCGCGACCTCGCGCCGGCCCTGGCCAAGCTGGGCCCGCTGGTCGATTCGCTGGGCAGCACCTCGCGCCAGGCCGACCGCGCCGCGCGCGAAGTGGCGGACCTGGCGCAACAGGCGCGGCAGTCGCTGGCGCGCCTGAACGCGCCCGACGGCGCGCTGGCCATGGCGACGCGCAGTCTCAGCGACATCGCTTATGCCGCCTCGCGCCTGGACAACGAGACGCTGCCGGCCATCACCGGCATGGCGGCCAGTGTCACCGAGGCCGCGCGCGGCGCCACCTTCACCTTGCGCCGCGTGGACAACACGCCGCAATCGTTATTGTTCGGACCGGCGCCGGCGGCGCCCGGGCCGGGCGAGGCCGGCTTCGCCGGTTTTGGGAGACAGCCGAAATGAAGATGCGTAGCGCGATTCTGATCCTGACCCTGGCGCTGGCCGGTTGCGGCGTGGGCCGCGTCGGCGCGCCGCCAGCCCTATTCGATCTGGGCCTGGACGCCCGCCCGGCGCCCCAACTGCCGGCGCGCGATCCCATCGCGTTGGTGTTCTCGGCCGTGCCGGCGCTGTCCAGCACCGGCGTGATCTGGCGGGTCGGCGACAGCGCCGCGCCGCAGGCCTACGCCACCTATCGCTGGGCGTCGTCGCCGTCGGACCTGGTGCGCCAGCGCCTGATCGAGCGCCTGTCGCGCCAGGGGCCGGTGCTGGCCGAGCGCGCCAACGGCCAGACGCCGCAGGTACAGGTCTATCTGTCGCAGTTCGAACAGGTCTTCACGCCCGATGGATCGGCCAGCGAGGGCCGTGTGCTGCTGCAGGCGGTGCTGTTGAACGGCCGCGCCGTGGTCGGCCAGTTGCGTATCGCGACGCAGGCGCCCGCGCCCACGCAGGATGCCGCGGGCGGCGTGGCCGCCTTGCGCCAGGCCACCGACGACGCCGCCGATCAACTGGCGCAATGGCTGGCCACGCAACCGAAAGCCGCAGCCCGACCCGCCGGTTAACATCCTTCTTTTCCACGCAGCACGAGTTTCTCCTATGCCCGCAAGCACTCAAACCCACGCCTTCGCCGGCGCCGCCGGCCGCATCGACTGCGCGGTGGACTGGCCCGACGGCCCGCCGCGGGGCTGGGCCCTGGTGCTGCATCCGCATCCGCTGCAGGGCGGGGCGCGCGAGAACAAGGTGGTGACCACGCTGTCGCGCGCCTGCGTCCAGCACGGCCTGGTGGCGGTGCGCCCCAATTTCCGCGGCGTCGGCCTGTCGGAAGGCGCGTTCGACAAGTCCGTCGGCGAAACGCAGGACATGCTGGCCGTCGTGGCGCAGATGCGCGAGCTGCACCCGGAGCTGGCGCAGGCGCCTTGGGTGCTGGCCGGCTTTTCGTTCGGCACGGCCGTGGCCGCGCAGACCTACGCCGCGCTGGTCGAGCAGGGCGATGCCGTGCTGCCGAGCGCGCTGATGCTGATGGGCCCCGCCGTCAACCGCTTCCAGTCGCACGAGGTCCAGGTGCCTGGCGACACGCTGATGGTGCATGGCGAAGAGGACGAGGTCGTGCCCCTGTCGGAAGCCATGGACTGGGCCCGCCCGCGTTCGATCCCCGTGGTGGTGATTCCTGGCGCCTCGCACTTTTTCCACGGCAAGCTGCTCGTGTTGCGCCAACTCGTGCAGGCCCACTTGAAGGTCAAACTCGATTGAACGGCGCGCCGCGCAAGGCGGCGCGTTGCATCAAGTTGCATGTTTTAAATGGCCAAGGAACCCATCCCGGGCCGGACGGGTCTCATCGACTGCCTATAATTGTCAGCCACTTGCCCCGCGCCGGCGGGCGTCTTTCCTGGACCCACGTTGCCGATGAAGAATTTGTCTCACTCCACCCCTTCCCCCGTTGTCTTTGCGCGTCGTGCCCTGGCCGGCGCGGTGTTGTCGGCGATGCTCGCGACGTCGCTGCCGGCGTGGGCCCAGCAGGCGCCCGCCGCGACGCCGGCGGCCGCGGGCGCCACGGCCCCCGCGCCGACGGCGACGGGCGTGGTGCCGGTGGGCGACGTGTCGGCGGTGCCCGCGCCCACCATCGCGGCCAAGGCCTGGATCGTGATCGACGTGAACAGCGGCCAGACCCTGGCGGCGTCGAACCCCGACATGAAGGTCGAGCCGGCCTCGCTCACCAAGATCATGACGGCCTACGTCGTGTTCAATGCGCTCGAGGAAAAGCGCCTGACGCTGGAGCAGACCGTGCCCGTGTCCGAGCACGCCTGGCGCACCGGCGGTTCGCGCATGTTCATCGAGCCGCGCAAGCCGGTCACTGTCGATGAGCTGAACCAGGGCATGATCGTGCAGTCCGGCAACGACGCCTCGGTGGCGCTGGCCGAAGCGGTCGGCGGCAGCGAAGCCGCGTTCGCCACGCTCATGAACCAGGAGGCCGAGCGCCTGGGCATGCGCAACACCCACTTCATGAATGCCACCGGGCTGCCCGATCCGCAGCACATGACGTCCACGCGCGACCTGGCCACGCTGTCGGCGCACCTGATCACCGATCATCCGCAGTTCTTCCACTACTACAAGCAGAAGAGCTTCACCTACAACAAGATCACCCAGCCCAACCGCAACCGCCTGCTGTGGGCCGACCCGTCGGTCGACGGCATGAAGACCGGCCACACCGATTCGGCCGGCTACTGCCTGGTGTCGACCGCGGTGCGCGGCGACCGCCGCATCCTGGTGGTGGTGGTGGGCACCGACAGCGAAGCCACGCGCGCCGAGGAAAGCCTGAAGCTGCTGAACTGGAGCTTCCAGAACTTCGACACGGTTAAGCTGTTCGACAAGAGCCAGCCCGGCATTGACGCCCGCGTCTGGGAAGGCACGGCCGAGAACGTCAAGCTCGGCCCGCCCAACCCGGTCTCGATCGCGGTCCCGCGCGGCAAGGCCGGCGACCTCAAGCCCGTGGCGCAGCGCACCGATCCCCTGATCGCGCCGCTGACCAAGGGCCAGCAGGTCGGCACGCTGCAGTTCACGCTGGACGGCAAGGTGCTGCGCACCGAGCCGCTGGTGGTGCAGGACGCCGTCGAACGCGCAGGCTTCTTCGGTCGCATGGTCGACACCGTCAAGCGCTGGTTCCAGTAAGCGGACGCGCCGCGGGCGCGGTCGCGGGTGTAAGCTTTACCTAGAAGGGGCGGGCCGGGTGGCCCGTCCCTATCCATTTGATTCTCAGGAGCGGCTCATGATTCCGGGCGTGCCGGGCGAAAGCCAGGTGTTTCTCAATGGCGAGTTTGTGCGTATCGACGAGGCCAAGGTCTCCGTGCTCGATCGCGGCTTCATTTTCGGCGACGGCATCTACGAAGTGGTGCCCGTCTACCGCGGCAATGCGTTCCGCATGGCCGAGCACCTGGACCGCCTGGACCGCAGCCTGGCGGCCCTGCGCATCGCCCAGCCGTTCGACCGCGCGGGCTGGATCGACCTGATCGAGCAGTTGCTGGCGCGCTCGAACCTGGAGACCTGCATCGTCTACCTGCAGGTCACGCGCGGCGTGGCCAAGCGCGACCACCAGTTCCCGGCCGAGCCGGTCAAGCCGACGGTGTTCGGCATGGTCTCGGCCTGGGCGCCGCCGTCGGCCGCGGCCCGCGCGCAGGGGCTGTCCGCCATCACCATCCCCGACGAGCGCTGGCTGCACTGCGAGATCAAGTCGGTGTCGCTGCTTGGCAACGTGCTGGCCAAGCAGCAGGCGGTCGACGCCCACGTCGACGAGGTGCTGCAGTTCCGCGACGGTTTCCTCACGGAGGGGTCGTCCACCAACATCTGGGTGGTCTCCGGCGGCAAGCTGTTGGCCCCGCCCAAGAACAACCTGATCCTGGAAGGCATCCGCTACGGCCTGATGGGCGAGCTGGCCGCCGAAGCCGGTATCCCGTTCGAGGCGCGCCGCATCACCCAGGACGAGGTCGCCCAGGCCGATGAACTGATGCTGTCTTCGGCCACCAAGGAAGTGCTGGCTATCGTGTCGCTGGACGGCCGGCCGGTGGGTTCGGGCAAGCCTGGCCCCGTTTTTGCGCAATTGCGCGCGGGTTATGATGCCCGCATCGCCGCGCTCTAGAACGGCCACGCGGGGCGGCCCCGGCGGCCCCCCGCGCCGGCGGCGGGCCTTGCCTGCACGATGCCTGCCCCCATATAGACAGATTGACGCCCCAGGCCATCCATCATGCATATTCCGCCCGAAGAATCCCTCATCGAGTACCCCAGTGACTTTCCCATCAAGGTCATGGGCAAGCACCATCCCGACTTCGCGCAGACGCTGACCGAGGTCGTGCTGCGCTTCGACCCGGGCTTCGATGCCGCCACGGTCGAGATGCGGCCCAGCAAGGGCGGCAACTACATGGGCCTGACCTTCACGGTGCGCGCCACCTCGCGCGAGCAGCTCGACAGCCTGTACCAGGCCTTGCACGGCCACCCGATGGTGTCGATCGTCCTGTAAGGCCGGCGGTTGTGATCAAGTGGCTCGCGCGGCCCGCGGACTATCTGTCCGTGTGGCGGGACATGCAGGCGTACACCGACCAGCGGTCGGCCGAAACGCCCGATGAGATCTGGCTGTGCGAGCACGCCCCGGTCTACACGCTGGGCCAGGCGGGTCTGCCCGAGCACTTGCTCAACCCCGGCGCCATCCCCATCGTCCATTGCGACCGCGGCGGCCAGGTCACGTACCATGGCCCCGGCCAGGTGATGGCCTACGCCTTGTTCGACCTGCGCCGCGTCGACATGTACGTGAAGGAGTACGTGGCGCTGCTGGAATCGGCGGTGATCGACACCCTCGATGAAATGGGCCTGCCCGGCGCGTGCCGCAAGCCCGGCGCGCCGGGCGTGTACGTGGCGCATCCCGAGGGCGGCGATCTGGCCAAGATCGCCGCGCTGGGCATCAAGATCCGCAACGGCCGCGCCTATCACGGCGTGTCGCTGAACGTGGCGATGGACCTGGCGCCGTTCCTGGGCATCAACCCTTGCGGTTACGCCGGCCTGCGCACGGTCGACATGGCCTCCTGTAGCGTGCGGCGCGAGCCCACGGAAGTGGGCGACGCGCTGGCGCGCAATCTGGCCCGCTTGTGGCGCCAGGCAAGGACGCCCGCATGAAGACTAGCTTTACCCCTGCCGAGGTGGCCGCGACCACCCCTGAAGCGCTTGCCGGCCTGCGCGCCGGGCCGGCGCCGCAGTACGCCGCCTGGATCCGCGCGGCGGCCGAAATGGGCCTGGTCGAGGCCCAGACCATTTTCGGCCAGATGCTGCTCGATGGCGTGGGGGTGCCCCAGGACCAGGCCGAAGGATTGGCCTGGTTCAAGCGCGCCGCCAACGCCGATCACGTGATGGCCATCAACATGATCGGCCGCTGCTACGAAAACGGCTGGGGCGTCGCGCCGGACGATACCGTGGCGGCGTACTGGTTCCGGCTGGCCGCCGATCGCGGACTGGACTGGGGCATGTACAACTACGCGCACATGCTCAAGAGCGGTCGCGGCGGCGTGGCGCAAAACCGCGCCGCGGCGCTGGCGCTGTACCAGCAGGCCGCGCAGGCCGGACACGTCAAATCCATCGGCGTGGTGGGCCGCTTCTACGAAGCGGGCGACGTGGTCGAGCAGGACCTGGAGCGCGCGTTCGACTGCTACCAGCGCTGCGCCGAGGGCGGCGACTTCCGCGGCATGTTCCACCTGGGCCGCATGCTGCTGTTGCGCGGCCGCAAGGAAGAGGCGGTGCAGTGGCTGGCGCGCGTGCCCGAGACCTCCACGCCGGCCTTCCTGCGTGAAGCCGACGCGATGTTGCGCGACTGCGGCTTTCCCGCACTGTACGAAACCGGCGCCTGAAAGGCGGGCGATGCCCCGCCCTCGGCGCCAGGGCCCGCGCGAGGCGCTCCCGCTGGCGTCAGCGCGGGTTCGCCCGTCACCCGGTCTGCTCGCGCTATGTGCTCAGGCGCGCATCGAACACGATGTCCAGCGTCAGGCGCGTGCCGGCCGGCTGTTCGCCATCGAGCCGGTCCAGCAGCAACTGGCCCGCGCGGCGGCCCAGCTCGGCCGCGTCCAGTCCCAGCGTCGTGAGGCCCTGTACCCATTGCGGTGCGCTGCCGTCCTCGGTGAATCCCAGCACCGCCAGGTCCTGTGGCACCTGCAAGTCGCGGTTGTGGGCCTCCGACACCGTGGCGGCGGCCAGCATGTCCGACGTGCAGAACACCGCATCGAAGATCGTATTGGTGGCCAGCAGGCGCAGAAACGCCATGCGGCCATCGTTCAGTTGCTGCGCCTCGGGTTGCACGATGTCGGCGACCAGATCCAGCCCGAGCGCGGCCGCGCTGCCGATGAAGCCCTCGCGGCGGGCGCGCTCCCACGGGGTGTCGGCGCTGACGCAGGCGATGCGCGCGTGGCCCTTTTCGGCGAAATGGCGGGCCGCCTGCCGGCCGGCTTCGGCATTGTCGACCGTGATCAGGCTGTCCAGCGGGGCGGCCGGCGGACTCCAGGTTTCCACCACCGGGATTTCCAGCGCCGCCACGGCGGCGCGTAGCTGCGGATCGTCCAGCGGGCCGATCACCAGCGCGGCGGCCGGCGCCAACGGAGTCAGCAGCGGTAGCAGGGCCGCGTCACGCCACGGAGCGGCGGCCAGGTAGTAGCCGGCAGGCGCCAGCCGTTCGGCGCAGGCTTGCACGGCGCGGGCGGCCGGCCCGGCGTCCAGCCGGGGGGCGATCAGGGCGATGGGGCGGGGGAGCGGCTGGGTCGACATGGGGGGCAGGCGGCACGGATTCATCAGGCGTGACGATAACCCGGCGCGGCCCGGCGCCGGGCCATTCGGGGCGGATTTGGGCGCAGGGGGTAAAATGTCCTCTTTTGTTCCAGACCGCAACGCCGCGCGCGCCGGTCGTGAAGGTGTTCCATGTCCACGCTTGCCGAGTCGTCTGTGCCCTCGAACGAAGCCGCCGCCGCGCCCGCGGAAACGGCGTACGATCCGACGCAGAAACAGAAATCCCAGGCCAAGACGGCGCGCATCCCGATCAAGATCATCCCGGCCGAACGCCTGAAGAAGCCGGAATGGATCCGCGTCAAGGCGGCCCAGCCGGGTTCGCGCTTCTACGACATCAAGCGCATCCTGCGCGAGCACAACCTGCACACGGTGTGCGAGGAAGCGTCCTGCCCGAACATCGGCGAGTGCTTCGGCAAGGGCACGGCCACGTTCATGATCATGGGCGACAAGTGCACCCGCCGCTGCCCGTTCTGTGATGTGGGCCATGGCCGCCCCGACCCGCTCGACACCAAGGAACCGGAAAACCTCGCGCGCACCATCGCCGCGATGAAGCTGTCGTATGTGGTGATCACTTCGGTCGACCGCGACGACCTGCGCGACGGCGGCGCCGGCCACTTCGTCGACTGCATCACCCACATCCGCGAACTGTCGCCCACCACCCGCATCGAGGTGCTGGTGCCGGACTTCCGCGGCCGCCTGGACCGCGCCCTGACCATCCTGAACGCCGGTCCCCCGGACGTCATGAACCACAACCTGGAAACCGTGCCGCGCCTGTACAAGCAGGCCCGCCCGGGTTCGGACTACATGCACTCGCTCAAGCTGCTGGCCGAGTTCAAGAAGCTGCATCCGAACGTGCCGACCAAGTCGGGCCTGATGCTCGGCCTGGGCGAGACCGACGAGGAAATCCTGCAGGTGATGCGCGACATGCGCGAGCACAACGTCGACATGCTCACCATCGGCCAGTACCTGCAGCCGTCGGAACACCACCTGCCGGTGCTGCGCTACGTGCATCCCGACACCTTCGCGATGTTCGAGCGCGAAGCCTATGCGATGGGCTTCTCGCATGCCGCGGTCGGCGCGATGGTGCGTTCGTCGTACCACGCCGATGAGCAGGCGCATGCGGCTGGCGTGCCCAACTAAGGCTCCTGCCGTCTCAACGCCAACAAGGAAAATGCCCCGCGAAGGGGCATTTTTCTTTTCAGCGCCGAGGCATCCTCAAGATGAAAGCGTCCCCTTGGAGGCAGCAAGCCGCAGGCGCGGCTGTGGGGCATCTCTCATTCCGTGGCCTGCCGCGACACGCGGCTGGTCCAGAACACGTCGGGCCGGCCCGCTTCGCGGTTCAGGTAGCGCGCCAGCACGAACATCAGGTCCGACAGCCGGTTCAGGTATTGCCGCACCGGCGCATTCACCGCCTCCTCGCGCGCCAGCGCCACCACGGCGCGTTCGGCGCGGCGACACGCGGTGCGCGCCAGATGGGCCTGCGCGGCCGCGCGCGAGCCGCCCGGGAGGATGAACTCGCGCAAGGGCGGCAGGGTCGCGTTGTAATGCGCCAGCCGCGCGTCCAGGTGCGCCACCTGGGCATCTTCCAGCGCGACATGGCCGGGAATGCACAATTCGGCGCCCATATCGAACAAATCGTGTTGGATCGTCAGCAGATCGGCGGCCACGTCGGCCGGCAGGGGCTCGGTCAGCAGCAGGCCGACGACGCTATTCAATTCGTCCACATCGCCCAGCGCGGCGATGCGGGCCGCGTCCTTGGGCACGCGCGACCCGTCCCCCAGTCCAGTGCTGCCGTCGTCGCCGGTGCGGGTAGCGATGACTGAAAGGCGGTTGGCCATGAGATGTCCTTTGCAAACAACCGTCAGGATTGTTGCGTTATTACGGGGAAACTATTGCACAAGGGCGGTATCCTAGCATTGTGGAAAGCGGGCGCGCGCGACAAGACCGGCGCGGCGCTTTCATGGCAATCGGAGGATAGAGCATGGCTTTCAACCGCAAATACACCACGCCCCTGGCCGTCGCCACCGCGATGGCCGTCGTGTCGCTGGCCACGCCGCTGGCGTTCGCGCAGCAGGCCGACGCCAGCGGCGAGGTGCGGCGCGTGGACCCGGGCGCGGGCAAGGTCACCATCAAGCACGACGCCATCAAGGCGCTTGACCTGCCGGCCATGACGCTGGTGTACGACGCCGATCCGGCGCTGCTGGCCAAGATCAAGGCCGGCGACAAGGTGCGTTTCACCGCCGAGCGCAAGGATGGCAAGTATGTGGTGACCGCGATCACCAACTGAACGCGCGCCGCGGGCGTCGATACGGCGCCCGCATGGCCACCGGCACCGCCGCAGCAGGTCCGGCGCGGACGCCGCCGTCCCGGAAAAAGGCCCGCCGCGATCGCTCGCGGCGGGCCTTCGTGTTCATGCCGCCGGCAGGAGCCGGGGCACGGGCCTTACAGCACGTAGCGGGCCAGGTCCTGGCTGCTGGCGGCTTCGGCCAACTGCGCGTTGACGTAGGCGGCGTCGATCTTCACCGTCTTGTTGCTGGAGGCGGTGGCGTCGAACGACAGTTCGTCCAGCAGCTTTTCCATCACGGTATAGAGGCGGCGGGCGCCGATGTTCTCGGTGGTCTCGTTGACCTCGTAGGCCAGCTCGGCCAGGCGGCGCACGCCTTCGTCGGTGAATTCCAGTTGCACGTCCTCGGTGGCCAGCAGCGCCGTGTATTGCTTGGTCAGCGAGGCGTCGGTGTCACCCAGGATGCGCACGAAGTCCTCGGCCGTCAGCGATTCCAGTTCGACGCGGATCGGGAAGCGGCCCTGCAGCTCGGGGATCAGGTCGGACGGGCGCGCCAGGTGGAAGGCGCCCGAGGCGATGAACAGGATATGGTCGGTGCGGACCATGCCGTAGCGCGTGTTGACGGTGGTGCCCTCGACCAGCGGCAGCAGGTCGCGCTGCACGCCCTGGCGCGAGACGTCGGCGCCGCCGCTTTCCTGGCGCGCCGCGATCTTGTCGATCTCGTCCAGGAACACGATGCCGTTCTGCTCGACGTTGTTGATGGCGACGGTGCGCAGGTCTTCCTCGTTGATGCGCTTGGCGGCTTCCTCGTCGACGATCAGCTTGAAGGCTTCGCGCACCTTCATCTTCTTGGACTTCTTCTTGTCGCGCGCCAGGCCGGCGAACATGCCGCGCAGTTGCTCGGCCATTTCCTCCATGCCGGGAGGCGTCATGACGTCCATCTGCGGCGCGGCCTGGGCCACTTCGATTTCGATCTCCAGATCGTCGATCTTGCCTTCGCGCAGGCGCTTGCGGAAGGTCTGGCGGGCGCTGTTGTCTTCACCGCGCTCGGGCTCGCCCGAGGCGCCGCGGGGCGGCGGCACCAGGGCGTCGAGGATGCGGTCCTCGGCGGCGTCCTCGGCCTGGGTGCGCACGCGGCGCATCTCCAGCTCGCGGGTCTGCTTGATGGAGTATTCGGTCAGGTCGCGGATGATGGTGTCGACGTCGCGGCCGACGTAGCCCACCTCCGTGAACTTGGTGGCCTCGATCTTGATGAACGGCGCGTTGGCCAGCTTGGCCAGGCGGCGCGCGATCTCGGTCTTGCCCACGCCGGTGGGGCCGATCATCAGGATGTTCTTGGGGTGGATCTCGTGGCGCAGCGGCTCGGCCACCTGCTGGCGGCGCCAGCGGTTGCGCAGGGCCACCGCCACCGCGCGCTTGGCGCGGTTCTGGCCGACGATGTACTTGTCGAGTTCGGAGACGATCTCTCCGGGCGTCATGTTGGAGGCGGACATGAGGGCGGATCCTTGAAGCGGGGCGATGCTGGGGGACGGGCCGCGGCGCCGGACTGGCGCCGCGAGGGCGCGTCAGTCGCCCAGCGTCTCGATGACGTGGTTCTGGTTGGTGTAGATGCAGAGGTCGCCGGCAATCTCGAGCGATTGCTTGACGATGGTCTCGGGCGCCAGGTCGGTGTTGCGCAGCAGCGCCAGGGCGGCGGACTGGGCATAGGCCCCGCCCGAGCCGATGGCGGCCAGGCCGTGCTCGGGCTCGAGCACGTCGCCGTTGCCGGTCAGCACCAGCGTGTGCTCGGCGTCAGCCACGATCAGCATGGCCTCGAGCCGGCGCAGGACGCGGTCGGTGCGCCAGTCGCGGGTCAGTTCGACCGCCGCGCGCATCAGGTTGCCCTGGTGCTTTTCGAGCTTGGCTTCGAAACGCTCCTGCAGCGTGAACGCGTCGGCGGTGGCGCCGGCGAAGCCGGCCAGGATCTTGTCGTGGTACAGGCGGCGGATCTTGCGCGCCGTGCCTTTGATGACGATGTTGCCCAGGGTGACCTGGCCATCGCCGCCCAGTGCGACGCGGTTGCCGCGACGCACGCACACGATGGTGGTGGCGTGAAATTGTTCCATGCGTTCCTTCCTTTGAAAGGACTAGCTGGGGGCGATGCGGACGAAATCAAGGCTTGCCGGCCAACGAAGAAACCACGGCCTCCCCCCCCGGCATCTTCGGCCATCAGCCTCCTCGGAGGCGTCGTCAGGTTGGGACGGCCCGGCAATGAAAAAAGGCCATGCCGGAAACCAGCATAGCCTTTCGATGTGGCGTTTGAATAACGGGACGGATCAGTCGCCGTACAGCTTCTGCCGCATTTCGCGCCGTTCCTGCGCTTCCAGCGACAGGGTGGCGGTGGGGCGTGCCAGCAGGCGCGGGATGCCGATGGGTTCGCCGGTTTCCTCGCACCAGCCGTACTCGCCGCTGTCGATGCGGGCGATGGACTGTTGCACCTTCTTGAGCAGCTTGCGTTCGCGATCGCGGGTGCGCAGCTCGAGAGCGTGTTCTTCCTCGATGGTGGCGCGGTCGGCGGGGTCGGGCACGAACTGCGTTTCACGCAGGTGCTCGGTGGTCTCGCCGGCGTTGGCCAGGATGTCCTGTTCGAGTTGTTTGAGCCGTTCCTTGAAGAACGCCAGTTGGCGTTCGTTCATGTAGTCGGACTCGGGCATGGCCAGCAATTCCTTCTCGCTGGGCAGATCAATCGCCGTATCGCTCGTCGACTTGCTTGATTTTTTGGTTGCTGCCTTGGTAGCCATGAAAACACTCCACTATGAATCGATCCTGGCGCGGGCTTGTCTTCCCGGTCCGTGTGCTTGCTGCCTACGCTATTCGTACCTCACAGTACTGCCTTCGTCGCACCGCGTCACGTATCCAAAAAGGGGATCACCCCGCCAGGCACTGCTCCAAGCCCCGGGTGAAAATCTCCTGGGGCAGCTTGCGGCCGATGAAGACCATCTTGGTGGACGGCTTTTCGGCCGCGGTCCACGGTTTGCCGGGTTCGGCGCCCATCATCATGTGCACACCCTGGAACAACATGCGGCGGTTGATGCCCTTCATGTACAGGATGCCCTTGTAGCGCAGCAGATCGGGACCATAGACCTGCACCACGCCCCCCAGGAATTCCTCCAGCCGGGCGGGATCGAACGGCTTGTTCGAGCGGAACACGAAGGCGCCGATCTCGTCGTCGTGCTTGGGGTGGTGATGATGCGCGTGATTGCAGTGCGCCCCGCATTCGCCCTCGTGGTCATGGTCGTGGTCGTGACCGTGATGGTCATGGCCGTGGTCATGATCGTGGCCGTGCCCGTGGGCATGGCTGTGGGCGGCGTCGGGATGCTCATCGGCCAGGAAGTCCGGGTCGATGTCCAGGATGGAATTCAGGTTGAAGCCGCTGATATCGATGATCGACTTCAGGTCGGCGTCGCCGAAGTTGACCGGCGTGATGGGCGCGCGCGGATTCATCCGCAGCAGGCGGTTGCGCAGCGCTTCGTAGTCGACGTCGTTGACCAGGTCCTTCTTGGAGATCAGGATGCGGTCCGCGAAGCCGACCTGCTTCTGGGCTTCGGGTTGTTCGTCCAGCGTCGCCATGCCGTGCTTGGCGTCGACCACCGTGACCACCGCGTCCAGGCGGTAGTACTCGGCGATGTCGTCGTCCATGAAGAACGTCTGGCACACCGGGCCGGGGTTGGCCATGCCGGTGGTTTCCAGGATGACGCGTTCGAAATTCAAGGTGCCGGCCTCGCGCTTGGCGCGCAGGTCGGACAGCGTGCGCATCAGGTCGCCACGCACCGTGCAGCAGACGCAACCGTTGGACAGCTCGATAATTTCCTCGTCGCTGTCCTGCACCAGCAGGTCGTTGTCGATGCTTTCGGGTCCGAATTCGTTTTCGATCACGGCGACGCGGCGGCCGTGGAATTCGGTCAGGATGCGTTTGAGCAGGGTGGTCTTGCCCGCACCGAGAAAGCCGGTGAGGATGGTGACGGGAACCATTTTGTCCAAACTGCGCGGGGTGTTCATGGCGAAGCTGCTTGCGTGAAGTAAAGGCGGTTAGACACGGCGGTCAAGCGCGGGATGCTGGCGGACGGCAGCGGGTGCCGATTGCCTGCCTGACATCGCTCGACCGATGTTACTGCCACAGGCTGCGAGGGCCGCCGATTGCGGCCGGACGCAGGATTACAGCACAGTCGGGGGCAGGGGGCAAACCCCGGGCCAACCCGGGGGCCGTAGCCGCCCAGATCGCGGCTGTACGCCGTCAAGTATCGGGCGATATCGCTATTTTGGGGCGATTTTCCGGATTTCAAGGGTCCGGATGAGGGCGGGTGGAGGGCGGCCGGGCAGGGCCCGCTCCGACGGGCCGAGCCGCGCGTCTCAATGATGATGGTGGTGATGCCCGGCGTCGGCCGGTTGCTGCTTCTGGCACTGCGGGCAGAGGGCCCGGATCTCGGTCTCGTGGGTGGCCAGCACGTAGCCCGTCTGGGCGACGCGCTCGGCCAGTTGGCGGCTCATGGCGGGGTCGGACACTTCGGCCACCGCGCCGCAGCCAGTACAGACCACCAGCAGGTCATGGGGCGCGCCGCCGACGTCGTGGCAGGCGCTCCAGGCGTTGACCGCGTCCAGGCGGTGGATCAGGCCTTCGTCCATCAGGAAGTCCAGCGCACGGTACACCGTGGGAGGCGCGGCGCCCGGATGCACTTCGCGCATCGCCTCGAGCAGCTCGTAGGCCTTGAGGCTGCGGCCATGGCGCAGCAGCAGTTCCAGCACCTTGCGGCGGATGGGGGTCAGGCGGCTGCCGCGTTGTTCGCACAGCGCCTCGGCGACGCTAAGTTGGGCGCCTACGGTGTCACTGCGAGGGGAACGGGGCGGAGCGGGCATGGCGGGCTTCATCTGAATAGGGAACGCGCGCGACGCGCGCGAGATGCCTGGAAGGTAGCAGAAAACATCCAGGTGCGGGCAAAAGCCGTCGATTCAAGCCGATTTAGATATGATATAACATAATGCTGTTTTACCGTTTGCCGCCGTCATGTCCCATTTTTCGCTCCTGCCTCCGCGGCCCGGCGCCGCGCCGCGGCTCCGCGCGTCGTTCCGTTCCGCCTTCCTCGTATCCGCCTGGCGCCGGATGGCCTTCGCCCTGGTGGCGGTCGCCGCGCTGTGGGCGCTGACCGGCTGGGCGCTGGACTGGTGGCCGCGGTGAGCGCCGCCCCGGTCGCCATCGAGCTGCACAACGCCTCCTTCGGGTGGCACGGGCACGCGGCGCTGCGCGGCGTCTCGGGCCGCTTCGAGCCGGGCGCCATGACCGCCGTGATCGGGCCCAATGGCGCGGGCAAATCGACCCTGGTCAAGGGCATCATGGGCGTACTGCGGCCGATGTCGGGCCGCGTCAGCATCGGCGGCGCCGGCCGCGCCGAGCTGGCCTGGCTGCCGCAGGCCGCCGAACTGGACCGCGCCTTTCCCGTGACGGTGCTCGACCTGGTGGCCCTGGGCGCCTGGCGCCGGGTTGGCGGGTGGCGGCGCTACGGTGGTGACGAACTCGACCGTTGCATGCAGGCGCTGGAAACCGTGGGCCTGGCGGACATGGCCGGCCGCGGCGTGGATACGCTGTCGGGCGGCCAGATGCAGCGTACCCTGTTCGCCCGCATGCTGGTGCAGGACGCGCCGGTGCTGCTGCTGGACGAACCGTTCACCGCCGTCGACAGCCATACCGCGGACGACCTGATGGCGTTGCTGTGCGGCCTGCACGGCCAGGGCCGCTCGGTGATCGCGGTGCTGCACGACATGGACATGGTGCGCGAGCACTTCCCGCAGTGCCTGCTGCTGTCGGGATCCGTGGTGGCCTGGGGCGACACGCAGTCGGTCCTGACCGACGCCCACCTGAAGACGGCGCGTCAATGGCACGCGAGGGCCTACGCATGAGCGCGTCGCAGTGGGTCGTGTCGCCCTTCATCGATTACGGCTTCATGCGGCGCGCGCTGGCCGGCGCGTGCTCGCTGTCGCTCGGCGCGGCGCCGCTGGGCGTGTTCCTGGTGCTGCGGCGTATGAGCCTGATGGGCGATGCCATGTCGCACGCCATCCTGCCGGGCGTGGCGGCCGGCTTTCTGCTGTCGGGCCTGTCGCTGTGGGCCATGATGCTGGGCGGCATCGCCACCGGCCTGGTGGTGGCCCTGCTGGCCGGACTGGTGGCGCGCCTGACGCCGCTGCGCGAGGACGCCAGCTTCGCCGCCTTCTACCTGATCTCGCTGGGGCTGGGGGTGTTGCTGGTATCGCTGCGCGGCTCGAACATGGACCTGCTGCACGTGCTGTTCGGCACGGTGCTCGGGCTGGACGACGCGTCGTTGCTGCTGGTCTCCATCACGGCCAGCGTTTCGCTGCTGGCGCTGGCCGCGCTCTACCGCCTGCTGGTGGCGGAGTGCCTGGATCCGGCTTTCCTGCGCGCCAGCGGCGGCCGCGGCGGCTGGGTCCACATGATCTTCCTGGTGCTGGTGGTGGTGAACCTGGTGGCCGGCTTCCAGGTGCTGGGCACCTTGATGGTGGTCGGCATCATGATGCTGCCGGCCGCCGCGGCCCGCTTCTGGTTGCGGTCCGCCGCCGGCCAATTGCCGCTGGCCGCCGGCATCGGCGTGGCCGCCTCGGTCGCCGGCCTGCTGGTGTCCTACCACTTCAATGTGCCGGCCTCGCCCGCCATCATCCTGGCCGCCGGCGTCTGTTACCTGTTTTCCATCGTCTGCGGTCCGCATGGCGGGCTGCTGCGGGCGCCGCGCGTTTCGCGCCGGGCCTGAACCCTCAAGGAGATTCACCATGCCTTCCCTCTTCCCGGCGCTGGCGCGCCGCCGTGTCATGCTGGCCGCGGCCGGCCTGTGGCTGTCCGCCGCTTTCGGCTCGGCGCACGCGGCCGAGCCGTTGCCGGTCGTTGCCAGCTTTTCGATCCTGGGCGACATCGTGCAGGAAGTCGGCGGCGCCGACGTTCAGGTGAGCACGCTGGTGGGCCCGGACGGCGATGCCCACGAATACGAACCCACGCCCGCCGACGCCAAGAAGCTGGCGGCCGCCAAGGTGCTGTTCGTCAACGGCCTGGACTTCGAGGCCTGGCTGCCGCGCCTGGTCAAGGCCTCCGGCTTCGCCGGGCCGACCGTGGTCGCGTCAAAGGGCGTGACGCCGCGCAAGTTCGCCGGCCATGGCGACGGGCACGGTGACCAGCATGGCGACAAGGACCACGATCATGGCCATGCCCACGACGGGGGCGGCCATCACCACCACGACGCCGATCCGCATGCCTGGCAGAACCTGGCCAACGGCGTCATCTACGCGCGCAACGTGGCCGACGGCCTGGCGGCCGCCGACCCGGCCCGTGCCGACGCCTATCGCAAGCGCGCCGACGCCTATATCGCCCGCGTGCAGGCGGCGGACGCGGCCGTGCGCAAGACCTTCGCGGCGATTCCGCAGGAGCGCCGCAAGGTGGTCACTTCGCATGACGCCTTCGGTTATTTCGGCGATGCCTATGGCGTGAGCTTCATCGCGGCGATGGGCGTCTCGACCGAGGCCGAGCCCTCCGCGGGCGACGTGGCCCGCATCATCGAGCAGGTCAAGCGCGAGAAGGTCCCGGCGGTGTTCATCGAGAACATCACCAGCCCGCGGCTGGTGCAGCAGATCGCGCGCGAAACGGGCGCGAAGGTGGGTGGTACGCTGTATTCCGACGCCCTGTCCAAGCCCGGGCAGCCTGGCGCCACCTACCTGGAAATGTTTGAATGGAACGTTCGTCAACTCGCCGCGGCCTTGCAGCCCTGATCGCAGTGGCGGGAGCGCTGGCGGCCAACGCCGCCGCCGCGCACCCGCATATGTGGATCGACGCCCGCGCCGTCATCGACCTGGACGAGCAGCATCGCGTGACGGCGGTGCGGCAGGTCTGGCTGTTCGACGAGATGTTTGGCGCCTATGCCACGCAAGGTCTCAAGAAG
The DNA here is from genome assembly GCF_046535435.1 of Achromobacter sp. SIMBA_011. Classification (NCBI taxonomy): domain Bacteria; kingdom Pseudomonadati; phylum Pseudomonadota; class Betaproteobacteria; order Burkholderiales; family Alcaligenaceae; genus Achromobacter; species Achromobacter sp. SIMBA_011. Next base: position 572,311 of record NZ_JAWRWN010000001.1, read on the forward strand.
GGCAAGGGCGGGGCCTTGCCCGAGGACACCCTGAAAGGCATGGCGCAGGATTGGATGAAGGCGCTGGGCGAACCGGTGTCGCATTACTTCACGCGGGTCACCGTGGCGGGCAAGAGCGCGGTGTTCGCCGCGCCGCGCGACGCGCGCGTGACCTGGAACGCCAAGACCGGCCGGCTGTCACTGGCGTTTACGCTGCCGCTGGCCGAGCCCGCCGCGCTGGACGCCGCGGGCGCGCAGGTGGACATCTACGACCCGACCTACTTCGTGGCCTACGCCTTCGACGACAAGGGGGCGGTCGCGCTGGGCGGACCCGGCGCGGCGGCGTGCAAGCAGGCTTACCGCAAGCCCAAGGAACTGGATTGGAACACCATGCAGCAACTGGCCGCGATCCCGGCCGATCCGGACGCGCTGCCGGAAGAGCTTTTCGCCATCACCAAGGGCCTGACGCATCGCATCGAGGTGCAATGCTCGTAGGGCGGCGTCCCGCGGCCGCGCTGGCGTGGCTGGTGGCGCTGGCCGCGATGGCATGGGCCGGCCTGGCCGACGCGCAGGGCGCGCATCCTTTCGGCGTGCCGGAGAGCGGCGCCGGCCTCGCCGGTCCGGGCTGGCTGGCGGGTTTCTTCGGCCAGGTCTCGGTGTGGCAGACCCATTTCTACCGGCAGTTGACGGCGGCCGTGCGCGCCTGGCAGGCCGATGGCGGCGGGTGGCTGCTGATCGGGCTGTCGTTCGCCTACGGCGTGTTCCATGCGCTCGGCCCGGGCCATGGCAAGGCGGTGATTTCCTCCTATGTGCTGGCCAACCGCCAGACCGCGCGCAACGGCGCGCTGCTGGCGTTGGTGTCGTCGCTGGTGCAGGCGCTGGTGGCGATCGCCATGGTGGCGGTGCTGGCGCTGGTGTTCAACGCCACGGCCGCGGCGATGAACCAGGCCACGCGCTGGCTGGAGCTGGCCTCGTATGGGCTGGTGACCCTGCTGGGCGCGTGGCTGGTCTGGGTCAAGGCGATCCGGCCGTTGTTGCGGCGGCGTCCGGCCCGCGTGGCCGCGGTGGCCGCGTCGCCCGCCGCGGCGGCGCCGGCCCTGAAGGGGGCCGCGGCCTTGCGCGCCATTGCGATCCAGGCGCCGGCGCCGATTTCTCGGGGCGGGGTCCATGGCGACGCGCATGTTCATCCGCATGACCATCACGACGATTGCGGCTGCGGCCATGCCCATGTGCCGCCGCCAGAGCAGGTGACGGGGCCGTTGAACTGGCGCCGCGCCTGGTCGGCGATCTTCGCGGTGGGCTTGCGGCCCTGCAGCGGCGCGCTGATCGTGCTGGTGTTCGCGCTGTCTCAGGGATTCTTTCTCGCCGGGGTGGCTTCGGCCCTGGCGATGGGCCTGGGCACGGGCCTGACGGTGGCGGCGCTGGCCTGCCTGGCGGTCGCGGCCGGCGGCGCGGCCAATGCGCTGGGCGCGCGCCTGTCGGGCGTCGCGGCGGCGCGCTTGCGTTACGGGGTGGAAGCCTTGGCGGCGCTGGCGGTGCTGGCGCTGGGCGTGCTGCTGTTGGGCGGCATGCTGGCCGGCGGCGGCTGAAGCGCCGCCGCGTTCAGGATTTGCGGCCCGCGCGCGGATGGGCCTGGTCGTAGGCTCGCGCCAGGTGTTGGAAGTCCAGCCGGGTATAGATCTGGGTGGTCGAGATGTTGGCGTGGCCCAGCATTTCCTGCACGGCGCGCAGGTCCTGCGCCGATTGCAGCACGTGGCTGGCGAAGCTGTGGCGCAGCACGTGCGGGTGCACGTGGGTCGGCAGACCGGCGGCCTGCGCGATCCGGGCAAGTTGCAGTTGCACCACGCGCGGCGAAATACGCCGGCCACGGGCGCCAAGGAACAGCGCGGCGGCATCGTCGGCGGATGCGGCCGGCGGCGCCAACTGCCCGCGTACGTCGATCCAGCGCCGCAGCGCCGCCAGTGCGGCCTGGCCCACCGGCACCGAGCGGCGCTTGCCGCCCTTGCCCAGCACGATCACCTCGGCCTCTTCCAGGCTGAGCCAGCCGCGCGATTCATGGTCGGGCGAGCGCGTGTAGCGCAGGTCCAGTCCGACCAGCTCCGACAGGCGCAGGCCGCTGGAATACAGCAGCTCGAACATGGCCTGGTCGCGCAGGTCGGCCGGCTCGGTGGCCACCTTGGCCGGAGCGCGGTCGAGCAAGGCCTGGGTCTGTTCCACCGACAGGGCCTTGGGCAGGCCGCGCGGCGCCTTGGGCGCGCGCACGCCAGCCACCGGGTTGCCGGCCAGGCCGATCGCTGGGGCCCACCATTGATAGAAGCCGCGCCAGGCCGCCAGCGTGCGCGCCAGGCTGCGCGGGCCGCGGCCCTGCGCATGCAGCCGGGCAACGAACTGGCGGATATGGCCATTGCCGAGCTTGTCGAGCGGCAGCTTGGCGCGTTCGGCCAGTTCGATCAGGAAACGCAGCTCGCGCCGGTAGCCGTCCAGCGTGTGGGGCGAATAGCGGCGATTGCTTTCCAGATGGCGCAGCCAGGCGGCCATCGGATCGGGCAGGGGGGCGTCCGGCGCTTGCGTTGGCATGGCGAGTTCCGGGGCCCCTGCCGTCATGGTCGGCTCAGGCCTTGGGCGCGGCCGGGTTCAACCGGTGCAGCGCGGCCGAGGCCAACTGGCCGATGGATTCGAGGAACGCGGTGCCCATCTCGGGCGTGAAGCGTTCGGGGTCGTCGGAACCCAGCACCAGCAGGCCGACGCTGGCGCCGTCGGCTTCCAGGCGTAGCGGCACCAGCGCCAGCGACTTGGGCTTGGCGTCCAGCCAGGCGACCGCCTCGAAGGCCGTGTCGGTGCCGCAATAAGGCGTCTTCAGACTGTCGGTGAAGGTGCGCACGTCCTGGCTGACGGGTTCGCCGTAGCCGGTGTCGGGCAGTTCCGGCAGGTTCCACAGGCGCAACGCCACGTGGTTCAGGTCGAATTGTTCGGCCAGGCCGAGGGCGATCTCGCCAGGCACCAATTGCGGATCCGGTTCGGACAGCAGGCGGCAGCACCACTTGGAGATGTGGCCGCCGATGGTTTCGTTGGCGGTGGCGTTGCGCACCAGCTCGTTCAGGCGCCATTCGAGTTCGCGATTGCGTTCGCGCAGCGTGAGGATCTGGCGCTCGCCCAGCGAGATGGCGCGCGAGCCGTGCGGATGCGGCACCTGCAGCGTGGCGAAGACGTCGGCGTGCTGGTCGAAGAAGCCGGGGTGTTCCTGCAGGAAGGCGGCGATGTCCTGGGCGGTGAAAGCGGTATCGGTCATGGGGTTATCGGTTCAGCGCCATGGAGAAGACGAGCTTGTCGATATCGACCTGGCCCGTGAAGACGGATTCGGCCGGGCCGGTCATGCGCAACTGATCGCCATTCCAGGCGATGGTCAGCACGCCGCCGCGCGTCTGCACGCGCACCGGGGAATCGAGCAGGCCGCGTCGGATGCCGGCCGCCACGGCGGCGCAGGCGCCGGTGCCGCAGGCCAGCGTCTCGCCGGCGCCGCGTTCGTGCACGCGCAGGCGAATGTTGTGGCGATCGACGATCTGCATGAAGCCGGCGTTGACGCGGCGGGCGAAGCGCGGGTGGTTTTCGATCAGCGGACCGACGAGGGCGACGGGCGCGGTGTCGACGTCGTCCACCACCTGCACGGCGTGCGGGTTGGAGATGGCCACGGCCGACAGGGCCACGCTGCGCGGCAGGCCGGCGGGCACGTCGAGTTCCAGCTCCCACAGGGTATCCTGGCCTTCGGTGCGGGAGGCGAGCCCGGAGGTGTCGAACGGCAAGGCGGCCGGGTCGAAGCGGGTGCTGCCCATGTCGACCGTGACCTGCTCGTCGTCACCCTCGTCCAGCACCAGGATGCCGGTGGCGATCTCTGCGCGCAGCGGGTTGCGGTCGGACAGGCCCTGTTCGTGCACGAAGCGCACGAAGCAGCGGGCGCCGTTGCCGCAGTGTTCGACTTCGCTGCCGTCGGAGTTGAAGATGCGGTAGCGGAAGTCGGCGTCGGGCCGGGTGGCGCGTTCGACCAGCAGGATCTGGTCGGCGCCGATGCCGAAGTGGCGATCGCCCAGCGCGCGGGCGCGCTCGGGCGTCATCTCGATGGCCTGGCGGACCCCGTCCAGGACGACGAAATCGTTGCCCGCGCCATGCATTTTGGTGAAGTTCCAGTTCATGGGGGGATTATCGCCCATTCTGGCCGGGGAAACCGCCTTGGCGCGGCCCCGGGGGGAGATCCTGGATGCGCGTCAGTAGATCTTGGGTTCGCCCGGCGGCCGGGTCTTGAAGCGGCGGTGCACCCAGTAGTATTGGCTGGGGCAGCGGCGCACCCAGGCTTCCAGTTCGCGGTTCAGGCGCGCGGTGGCCTCTTCCAGCGAGTCGTCGCCGGGGAAATTCTCCAGCGGCGGCAGGACTTCCGCGTGATAGCGCCCGGTTTCCGGGTTCCAGAAGTCCAGGATCGGCAATACCGCCGCGTCCCATTTCTTGGCCAGTTGCGCGGTGGCCAGCAGCGTCGCCGCCTGCACGCCGAAAAACGGCGCGAACACCGCGCCCTGGCGGCCGAAGTCCATGTCGGGCAGGTAGTACACCGGCCGCGGCGCGCGCAGGTGGCGGATCAGTTCACGCACGCCATCCTTGCGGCTGACCAGGAACACCTCGTTGAAGCGGGCGCGTCCGGCGGCCACCACCGCGTCGATGTGCGGGTCGCTCTGCGGCGTGTACATGGTGGCCGCGCTCGGCACTTCCATGGTGAGGCGGGTGGCGGCCGCGTCCAGGCCGATGAAGTGCGGCGCCAGCAGGATCACTGCTCGGCCCTGCGCGGTCAGTTCATTGATGCGCTCGGCGCCGCTCTGCGTGACCATGTCCTTGATGGCTTCGGGCGTGCCGTACCACAGCACGCCCCGGTCGACGATGGATTGCGCCAGCGCCCGGAAGTGTTCGCGCACCCAGCGCTCGCGCACTTGCTCGGGTTGCTCGGGAAAGCACAGTTCGAGATTGCGGCGCACGATGCGGGTGCGCGATTTGGCCAGGCGCATGGCCAGCCAGCCGAGCGCGGCGCCGATGCGTAGCCGCGTGGATGGCCGCATGCGGCCGAACCATTTCAGCAGATTGACCAGCGTGCGCGTTTTGGATTCTTTCATGGACAGGTAGGAGCTTTGGACCAGGGCGGCGCAGGGGCGGGCGTCGGCTTCATTGGGGCGCGGGGGCCGCGTCGTCAACGGGGGCGGGCGGGGCGCCGCGCGGGGTCTTGTAGCGGTTGTAGCTCCAGAGATACTGCTGCGGGCAGCGGCGGATCAGGGTTTCCATGGCGGCGTTGAGCAGCGCGGCCTGGGCCTGGGGGTCGGTCGGCAGCGGCTCGGGCACCCGCACATAATGGATGCGCCAGCCGCGGCCGCCCGGCAGTCGTTCGCCGGCGGTGAGGATGATGGGGACGCCGGTCTGGGTGGCCAGCTTGCCGGGCAGGGTCATGGTGTAGGCCATGCGTCCGAAAAATGGCGCCCACACGCCATCGCCGACGCCCGGGGCCTGGTCGGGGAGCATGCCGACCGACTCGCCGCGCCGCAGGGCCCGCACGAATTCCCGCACGCCCTGCATGGTGGCCGGCACGGCGTTGACCGCGGACCCGTTGCGCGCGGTTTCCAGCAGCGGCGCCAGGATGTCCTTGCGCGGCGGACGGAACATCACCGTCATGGGCATCAGGCGCGCCAGGTAGCGGGCGGTGATCTCGAAACAGCCCAGGTGGGGGGTCAGGAACAGGATGCCGCGGTTTTCGGCGCGGGCCGCGTCCACCACGGCGTTGTCGTCGGACACGACCTTGGCCAGGCTTTGTTCATTGCGGAACCAGACCCGCGGCATTTCCAGGATCATGGCGCCGGCCTCGCCGGCCGCGCGCCGGGCGAAGGCCGCGTCGGGGTAGCCGGCCTGCGTCGCGTTGGCGCGCAGGCGGCGCCGGTACTTGCCGGGAAACGCATACGCGATGCGCCCGAGCAGACGCCCCAGCGCGTGCGCGGCGGGCAAGGGCAGGGAAGCGAACAGGCGAAACAGGACGAGCAGCATGCGGCAAATGAGTGATTACGGGCATGGTGGTGCCGGTACTCGGGTGAAAGACCCCACCCGCGGCACAAGCATAAGAACCGCATTTTCGCTTAAAATCGGTCAGTCGCCGAGTTAACCGACAACTTGCGGGGCGACGGCAGGATCCCGGCGCGTCATGCGTCGCTTGCCAAATCCGCTAAAGCGTCGCGCCCAGATCAGCGTATTCCATGCAGTCCGGGGTGCAACGCGCCTCGTGAACCTATGCTCCGGCTGTACCGGACATCAAAGGACGCATCTGTGGCCAACAACGACTTTCTCTTCACCTCCGAATCCGTTTCCGAAGGCCATCCCGACAAGGTAGCCGACCAGGTTTCCGACGCGATTCTGGACGCCATCTTCACCCAGGACCCCAACGCCCGCGTGGCGGCGGAAACCCTGTGCAACACCGGCCTGGTCGTGCTGGCAGGTGAAATCACCACCACCGCCAACGTCGATTACATCCAGGTCGCGCGCGACACGATCCGCCGCATCGGCTACGACAACACCGAGTACGGCATCGACTACAAGGGTTGCGCGGTGCTGGTCGCCTACGACAAGCAGTCGCCCGACATCGCCCAGGGCGTGGACCGCAGCTCGGAAGACTATCTGAACCAGGGCGCGGGCGACCAGGGCCTGATGTTCGGCTATGCCTGCGACGAAACGCCCGACCTGATGCCGGCCCCGATCTGGTACGCGCACCGCCTGGTGCAGCGCCAGAGCGAACTGCGCAAGGACGGCCGCCTGCCGTGGCTGCGTCCCGACGCCAAGTCGCAAGTCACCTTCCGCTATATCGACGGCCGCCCGGCGGAAGTCGACACGGTGGTGCTGTCGACCCAGCACGCGCCGGACGTCACGCAAGAGACGATCCGCGAAGCGGTCATCGAAGACATCATCAAGCCCAGCTTCCCCGAAGGCCTGATCACGCCCAAGACCAAGTTCCTGGTCAACCCGACCGGCCGCTTCGTCATCGGCGGTCCGCAAGGTGACTGCGGCCTGACCGGCCGCAAGATCATCGTCGACACCTACGGCGGCGCTTGCCCGCACGGTGGCGGCGCGTTCTCGGGCAAGGATCCGTCCAAGGTCGACCGTTCGGCCGCCTACGCTGCCCGCTACGTGGCCAAGAACATCGTGGCCGCCGGCCTGGCGCGCCAGTGCCAGGTGCAGGTCAGCTACGCCATCGGTGTGGCCGAGCCCATCAACATCACCGTCTACACCGAAGGCACCGGCGTCATTCCCGACGACCAGATCGCCAAGCTGGTGCGCGAGCACTTCGACCTGCGTCCGAAGGGCATCGTCAACATGCTGGACCTGCTGCGCCCGATCTACACCAAGACCGCCGCGTATGGCCACTTCGGCCGTTCCGAGCCGGAGTTCTCGTGGGAGGCCACGGACAAGGTCCAGGCCCTGAAGAAGTCGGCCTGATCCTCCCCGCCTGGCAAGACGCCCCTGCATGCAGGGGCGTTTTCTTTTGGACGGCGCTGGCCGGGTCAGAGGTCCCAGGCCGAGAGGTCGGGGGTGCGCATGACTGGCGCCAGGATGCGTTCCAGCGCCGCGGCGCAGTCCAATAGCGCGGCATCGGCGCCGGCGGGCGCCAGCAATTGCACCGCCATCGGCATGCCGTCGGCGTCGAACCCGGCCGGCAGCGCGATGGCCGCCGCGCCCAGGAAGTTGGCGGGACGCAACAGTCTGCCCAGGCCTGCGTGGCGCACGTCGGCAGCGTCCAAGGCCTGTGCGGCCTGGTCGCAGGCCGGCATCAGCAAGGCGTCGATCCCCTGCATGGCGGCGGCGAACGTGGCCATGTCGGCCTGCCGCCGTTGCAGCGCGGCAGCGTAGTCGGCCGGCGCGATGCGGCCGCCGGCGGCGATGCGCGCGCGCACGACTTCCCAGAGCGGCTGCGCCGGGTCCTCGGCCAGGTGGCCGAAATGGCGGTAGGCCTCGTAGGCCAGCACCAGCGAGTTGTCGTCCGCCATGCGCGCGAACGACAGCGACGCCGGCGGATGCCAGGTCGAGGGCGTGACGCCGGCCTGGTCCAGCCGTTCCTGCGCCTCGTGCCAGATCCGCAGGCCCTCGTCGGCCAATGCCGCGGGCCAGGCCTGAGGCGCCAGCACCGCGATGGCGCCGCCGCGGCGCGGAGCCGGGCGTCGCAGCGCGGCGATGCTGGCGGCGGAGACGTCCAGCGTGGCGACATCGTCGATATCCGGACCGGCCAGCACCTGCGTCAACAGGCGTGCATCGGCCACGCTGCGGGCGATGGGGCCCAGCACATCCAGAGTCTCGGACAGCGGCAGGCAGCCGGCGCGGCTGATGAGGCCCGAGGACGGCTTGTAGCCAACCACCCCGTTGAGCGCCGCGGGGGCGCGCACCGAGCCGCCCGTGTCGCCGCCCAGCGCCAGCGGGGCCAGGCCGGCCGCCACCGCGACGCCGGCGCCGCTGGACGAGCCGCCCGGCGCGCGCGGAGTGGCCGCGTCCCAGGGATTGCGGGCGGTGCCCTGGGTCGGGTTCTGGCCCGACAGGCCGAACGCGAATTCAGTCATGCGGGTCTTGCCCAGGACCACCATGCCGTGCGCCGCCAGGCCGCGCACGGCGGTGGCGGTTTCATCGCTGACCACGCCGCGGCGGGTCTGCGAGCCGCCGCTGGCGGTGGTGCCGGCCCATTGCACGCTGTCCTTCACCGCCACCGGCACGCCGTGCAGCGGGCCCATCGAAATGCCGGCCGCCAGCAGGCGATCGGCGGCGTCGGCCTGGGCCAATGCGCGTTCCGCCGTCACCTCGCTGTATGCGGCCAGGTCGGCCGCGCGGGCAATGCGATCCAGGAAATGGGTGGTGACCTGGCGCGAACTCAGTTCTCCCGCGCGGATGGCGCGGGCGAGTTCGCGGGCTTCTCGGAAATGCAGGGCGGTGTCTTGGGTTGGCATGGCTCTCACGAAAAAGGAAAAGCTTTCCGGTCCTGGCGGAGCCGGAAAGCGTTGAGATCGGGCGTCAGCGCCTGGGACGGTCTTATTTCAGCCGGTCTTACTTGAGCGATTGGCCCCGGGTCTCGGGCATGCGGATGAAGGTGATCAGCGTGATGACGGCGCCGGCCAGCACGTAATAGAAGAACCAGCGCTCCATGCCCTTGCTTTGCAGCCAGGTCAGCAGGTAGGGCGTGGTGCCGCCCAGCAGCGCCACGACCAGGTTGTACGGCGTGCCGATACCGACGGCGCGCACGCTGGTGGGAAACTGCTCGGACATGATGGCCGGCGCGATCGACGTGTACATGGCATACAGCACCAGGCCGAACAGCTCCACGGCAAGAATCGAGCCGAATGACGGACCCAGCGTGGTCATGAGCGGGTAGAAGAACACCAGGTAGCCGGCGGCGAAGAAGATCAGCTGCGGCTTGCGGCCGATGCGGTCCGAGAGCATGCCGAACACGGGCTGCACCAGCATGAAGACGATCAGCGCGACGGTGTTGGCGGCGAACGCCACCTGCGGATCGGCCTTGACCTGGCGGATGGCGTAGGTCGGCACATACGCCACGAAGATATAGAAGGCAAACGTCGTCAGGATCGAGAAGCCGACGATGCGCAGCACCTCACGCGGGTGCTCGCGCAGCAGGGTGCGCAGCGGCTGTTTTTCGACGCCGGCTTTCTTGGCGTGCGAGAACGCCTCGGTTTCGGGGACCGCGCGGCGGATCCACATGCCGGCCAGGCCGCCCAGCGCGCCCAGGAAGAACGGAATGCGCCAGCCCCAGTCGGCCATCTCGGCCTTGGTCAGGGTCGAAGTCAGCAGCCAGCCCACCGCCGACGCGGCCAGGATGCCCACGGCGGCGCTGAAGAAGACGAAGCTGGAGTAAAAACCGCGCTTGTTGGGCGGCGCCATTTCCGCCAGGAAGGTCGTGGCCGAGGCATACTCTCCGCCCAGCGACAGGCCTTGCAGCAGGCGCGCGGCGGTCAGCAGCAGCGGGGCGGCCAGGCCGATGGTGGCATAGGTCGGGGTGATGGCGATGATCAGCGAACCGCCGGCCATCATCAGGATGGTCAGGCCCAGGGCGGCCTTGCGGCCGTAGCGGTCGGAGAAGATGCCAAGCACCCAGCCGCCGACCGGGCGCATGAAGAAGCCGACGGCGAAAATGCCGAAGGTCGCCAGCAGCGCGGCGGTCTCGTTGCCCTCGGGGAAGAACTGCTTGGAGAAGAAGATGGCGAATGACGCATAGATGGTCCAGTCGAACCATTCCACCGCATTGCCTACACTACCGGCCAGAATCGTGCGGGCGCGCGACACGGGCGCGGCGTTTGCCCCCTGCGAGGCGCGCAGGGTGGCGGAAGGGGTGCTCATAACGTCCTCGATTTTATTTTTGGTCAAATAGACCATTTAATTTTGTGTTTTTATCAATGCGCGAACGTTAGATTAATGAATATAGTCACGTCAAGTAAGGGTAAGCCCCTAATGCCGGCGCTCGATGACACCGATTTGGCCTGCCTGATCGCCCTGCAGGCCGAGCCGCGCGCCTCCTGGCGCGAGCTGGGCGCGGCCACCGGCATCGCCGAGCGCACGGTGGCGCGCCGGATCAAGCGGCTGATGGATGCCGACGCCCTGCGCGTCATTGCGGAGGCCGACCCGCTGGCCACGGGCCGCGGCGTGGTGTTGCACGCCTGGGTGCGCTGCCGTTCTGGGCGCGTGGCCGAAGCGGCCGAGGCCCTGGCGAGTCTCGGCATTACCCAGTTGGTCGTGACGCTGGCCGGCACGGCCGACCTGATGGCGGAACTGACGCTGCCGGACGCGGCCGACATGCCCGACGTGGTGACGCGCGTGCTGCCGTCCATCGACGGGGTCGAGCACGTGGAGGCACGGTTGGTGCTGCGGCCATTTCGCCGCGCCGGCCAGTGGCGCATCCGGGCTGGCGATGCCGCCGCCGAGGGGCCGGAGTCCGCGATGGCGCAGCCGCCGGCGGCGTTGACCGAATCTGAACAGCGCATCGTCGCCCACCTGATGCGCGACGGCCGCGCCAGCCTGGCTGAGTTGTCGGCCCATGCCGACGTCAGCGAGCCCACCGCCCAGCGCCTGTTGCAGCACTTGGTCGAGCGGCGCGCGCTGAGCTTCCGCGTGGAGGTCGAACCGGCCCTGGTGGGCTTTCCGGTGGAGGCGGTGATCTCCGTGCAGGTGCGGCCGCAGGCGGTCGATGCCCTGGCCGCGCACCTGGCGTTGGACCCGAACACGCGCTGCCTGTTCGGCACCAGCGGCGCTTCGCAACTGTTCTGGCATGTGCTGTGCCGCGACAGCCTGAACTTGTGGGACGTGGTCACGCGCAGGCTTGGCGAACTCGATGGCGTGCTGGCCAGCGAAGTGGGCGTGGTGATGCGCGCCTACAAGCGCTGCGGCATCGTGCGCGAGGGCGCGCGGCTGGGCGGCGAGTCCGCCTGAGCGTTCTGGCGCGGAGCCTGGCGCGCCCGCGCCGCGCCAGGCTCCGGTCGATTCTCACGCGCCGAGGTAGGCGCGCGCCAGCGCTCCATCGGCGGCGATTTCCCGCGCCGTGCCGTGCGCCGCCACGCGGCCGGACTCCAGCACGTAGGCGCGGTCGGCCAGCGACAGCGCCAGCGCGGCCATCTGGTCCACCAGCAGGATCGTCATCGATTCCGCCCGCAGCCTGTCCAGCGCCTCGAACAATTCGTCGATGATCTTCGGCGCCAGGCCCAGGGACGGCTCGTCCAGCAACAGGATCACCGGCTTGGACATCAACCCTCGGGCGATCGCCAGCATCTGCTGTTCGCCGCCGGATAGCAGGCCGGCCCGCTGGTGCAGCCGCTCGCGCAGGCGTGGAAAGCGCGTCAGCATCTCCTCTACGCGGGCTTCCCGATCGGCCGGATGCAGGAAGGCGCCCAGCCGGATGTTGTCGAGCACGCTCAGGTCCGGGAACACCTGCCGCCCCTCGGGCACCAGGACCAGACCTCGCGCCACGATGCGGTCCGCGCTCAGCCCCTGCAACTCCTGCCCTTGCAGGTGCATGCCGCCCTGGACGGGCCGGTGCAGCCCGGCCAGCGTGCGCATCAGCGTCGACTTGCCGGCGCCGTTGGCGCCCAGCAGCGCGACCATTTCGCCCTCGCGCACCTGCAGGTCGATGCCATGCAGCACCGGGTTGGCGCCGTAGCCGGTGGTCAGGTTGCCCACGCCCAGCACTTCCGGCGCGACGCCGCCGGTAACCGGACGCGTACGCGCCGTGGGCGCCTGGCGCGCCGCATCGTCGCCCAGGTAGGCTTGCCGCACGGCTTCGGACTGCTGGACCTCGCCGGTGGATCCCTGCGCCAACTCGCGCCCCGCGTCGATGGCGACAACGTGATCCGAGACGCCCATCACCAATGCCATGTCGTGCTCGACCAGCAGTACGCCGGCGCCGGCCTCGGCAATGCGCCGCAGCAGGGCGGCCAGGCGTGTCTTGTCCTCGCGGGACAGGCCCGCCGCGGGCTCGTCCATCAACAGGACGTCGGGGTCGGTGGCCAGCGCGCGGGCAATCTCCACCAGCCTGCGATCCACGTGCGCAAGATCGGCGGCCGGCGTGTCCAGGTCGCCTTCGTATCCGCAAAAGGCCAGCAGGGCGCGGGCCCGCTCGCGCGCATCGGACGACAGATAACGGCGCGCGGCCAGCAGGCCGCCCAGCCGGCCGCGCAACAGGCCCAGTGCGACGTTGTCCTCGACACTCAAAGTGTCGAACAACTGCGAGGTCTGATAGGTGCGAGCGATGCCCTCGCGCGCCACGCGGTGGGCCGGCAGGCCGGCCAGCGGCGCGGCGCCCAGCGCGACGCTGCCGCTGGTGGGCTGGTAATAGCCGCTGAGCATGTTGATGACGGTGGACTTGCCCGCGCCGTTGGGGCCGATCAACGCAGTGATGGCGGCGGGCGCGACGTGAAACGATACGCCCTGCACCGCGCGCACCCCGCCGAACGTCATGGTCAGCGTGTCGGCGCGCAGGGCGCGGCGGGCCCGGCCATTGGCGGCCAGGCCGCCCTGGCGTTGGGCCAGACGCGGTGTCAGGCCGCGTCGCCGCCAGCGGGCCAGCAGTCCCGCCGCGCCTTCGGGCGCCGCCCACAGCACCACGAGCAGGAAGGCGCCGAAGAACAACAGGCGATATTCCTCCAGGCTCGACAGCAGTTCGGGCAGCAGTCCGACTACCACCGCGCCCAGCAGGGGCCCCGCCAGCGAACCGGCGCCGCCGATGGTGACGGCCAGCACGAACAGGATCGACTGCATGAAGTTGAAGTTGTGCGGCGTGATCATGCCGGCCTGCGGCGCATACAGGCCTCCCGCCAGGCCGACCACGGCCGCCGACACCATGAAGGCCACGGCCTTCACCACCAGCGGGTTGATGCCGATGGATTCACTGGCCGTTTCACTGTCCTTGACCGCGCGCATGGCCGCGCCCCAACTGCCGCGCGCCAGCAGCGCATAACCGGCCAGCGCGGCGAACACCGTCACGATCGCGAGCATTGCCACCCCGCGGTCTCCGCCCAGCGCGCCGAGCGCGGGCTGGGCAATGCCCATCAACCCGTTCTGGCCGCCGGTGAGATCGCCGCCCTCGACCAGGGTGTGTTCCACGATGAAGCCGAAGGCGATCGTGATCATCGCCAGGTAGGGCCCTTGGACTCGCAGCGCCGGGAGCGCCAGCAACAGCCCGAACACCCCCGCCACCGCCGCGGCAACGGGCCATGCCAGCCAGAAATTCCAGCCCGCCTGGCCGGTGAGGATTGCCACCGTGTACGCCCCGATGGCGTAGAACGCGGCATGGCCGAACGACATCTGGCCAGTCAGCCCCAGCAGCACGTTCAGGCCGATGCCGGCGAGCGCCAGCAAGGCCACGTTGCCGATCACGAAAACGTAATAGCCGTTGACGCTGGCCGCCAGGGCCAGGCTGACGACCGCCAGCAGGGCGTAGGCGGCCAGCGCCGGCCAAGAGAATGCAGATTGCCGGGCCATCAGACTTTCCTCACGGCCGCGCGGCCGAACAATCCGTTGGGCCGCATGGCCAGGATGGCGATGACCAGCGCAAAGCTGATGATCTGGGTATAGCCGGAACCCAGGGCGACGGTGATCAACCCTTCGGCCACGCCGAACAGCAGGCCGGCGAGCATGACGCCCCAGGCGCTGGTGATGCCGCCCAGGATGGCGACCACGAAGGCCTTCAGTCCGAACAGGGTGCCCATGTCGGCCTGCACGTTGAACAGCGGCGCGACCAGCGCGCCGGCCACGCCCGCGAACAGCGTCGAGACGGCAAAGGCGGCCATGATGGCGCGCCGCACCGGGATGCCCATCAGCCGCGCGGCGTTGGGATTCTGTACCACGGCCAACAGTGCCACGCCCCAGCGCGTGCGTCGCGACAAGGCGTGCAGGGCGGCGGCCAATGCCAGTCCGACCAGCGGGATCAGCAGTTGCAGCGGATACACGCCCAACCCCAGGCCGCCGATTTCCAGCGGCGCTTGCGCCAGCGGAGACGGCAGGCTGCGCGGCTCCTTGCCGAAGGTGAACATCACCAGGTTGTCCAGCACGATGCCCAAGGCCACCGTCGACATGAGCCAGGCGTTCGAGCCGCGGCTGGCGAACGGTCGGACCGCCAGCCGCTCGACCACCAGGCCATACAACGCACACAAGGCCAGCGCCAGCGGCAAGGCGGCAAGCAGCGGCCAGCCCAGCGTCTGCGCAAAGGTAAAGGTCAGCACCGCGCCCAGCATCATGGAGCTGCCCTGGGCGAAGTTGACCGTGCCGGATACGGCGTAGGTCAGGTAGAAGCCCAGGGCCATCAGCCCATACATGCTACCCAGGCCCAGGCCGCTGACGATGGCGGACATCCACAGCATGCGTCTCTCCCCTCGCGCTTACTGCGCGCCCTTGACGGGCAGGATGCGGTTGTCGACGAAGTGCGTCCACACGTAGTCGTCTTCGCGCAGGGCGTCATGCGAGGCCGGCGTGAAGGGCTGCTCGTAGGTCTTGATCAGGCCTTCATACTTGCCGATCTTGTAGAAGCCCTGGCGCACCGCATCGCCGTCGGTGGAACCGGCCTGCGCGATCGCCAGCGCCGCCAGTTGCATGCCGTCGTAGGCATTGGCCACGCCCACGGCCGGGGTGATGTCCTGCGGGCCCTTGATGTCGGAATACTTGGCCTTGAGCGCCTGCATCACTTTCTCGCCCACCGGGCCCTGTTTGCCGAAGAAGCTGTAGGTCTGCACGAAGTGCACGTTCTTGGCGTTGGGGCCGGCCAATTCGGTGAAGCGGCCGCCGGCCGGGCCCCAGTGCGACACCACCGGCACCTTCCAGCCCATGCGGTCCAGCGACTTCACCACCTGCGCCGAGGGCCCGACGTTGCCCACCAGGAACAGCGTGTCGGCGCCGGCCGCCTTCAGGCGGCTCAGTTGCGGCGTGACGTCGAGGTCGGCGGGCTGGAATTTCTCGACGCCGGCCGGCGTGATCTTGGCGGCGGCGAGCGCGGCGTCCAGCCCCTTTTCATTCGATTCGCCCCAGGGGTTGTTCACCAGGATCATGCCCGGCTTGGCGCTCTGGAACGTCTTGCGGGCGTACTGCACCATGGCGCTGTCGACGATCTCGTCCATTGCCGAGACGCGGAACACGAAGTTGGGGTTGCCCTTGTTGTGCGTGATCGCGGTGCCGGCGGCCCAGGGGCCCATGAATGGCACCTTCTCCTGGTTGACGATGGGCACGATCGCCATCGACACCGGGGTATCCAGGCCGCCGAACAGCACGGCAACCTTTTCCTTGTAGATCAGCTCGCGCGCGGCGGCCATGCCCTTGGCGGGGTTGCCTTCGTCGTCGCGCCGCACCAGCACCACCTGGCGCCCGCCCAGCAGGCCGCCCTTGGCGTTGATCTCGTCGATGGCGATGGTCATGCCGCGCGTCAAGGCTTCGCCGGCACGCGCCGATTCACCCGACAGGGCGGTGATGAGGCCGATCTTGATGGGGTCGGCGGCCAGCGCGGGTTGCGCGGCCAGGCCGGCCGCGAACAGGGCGGCGGCAGTGGCGCGGAGCATGAAGGAACGGCGGGTCGGGCGCATCGGGGCACTCCTGGAAAAGTGGAATGGATCTTGCATGGGAGAGGTGCTGCTGCCGTTCCCGATGCAAGATCCATGCCACCCGCGCTTCGGTGGCGTGCCCCAGGGGGAAAACGGTGGTTTGTCGACGTTGGATCCTGTTTTTGTTTTCAAAAGAACAGGGTTTTTGTTCACAATCATGCATCAGGATTTGCACCAAAATGAATCCATCCCTGCTTCAAGGCACTAATGCGGGGCCTGCCGCGCCCTGGTCCCCCGCGCCGCTGGCCGGCCACGACCGCTTCGCCTACCAGCCCATCACCGGCCGCGCGGACTACGCCTGGCCCAACGGCGCGCGGCTGGCCGTCTACCTGGGGTTCAACATCGAGCATTTCGCCTTCGGCGAGGGGCTGGGCGCCGAGCTGGGGCCGGCCTCGCCGCATCCGGATGTGCTCAATTACGCCTGGCGCGAGTACGGCAACCGGGTGGGCGCCTGGCGCTGCCTGGAACTGTTCGACGCGTTGGGACTGCCAGCAGGGGCGCTGATCAACACCGCGCTGTATGACCATTGTCCTGAGCTGGTGGATGCCTGCCTGGCGCGCGGCGACGAGCTGATCGGCCACGGCTACAGCAACGCGCATCGCCAGGGGGGGCTGGGCGAAACCGAGGAACGGGCGTTGCTGGAACACTGCCGCGATCGCATCGGCCGCCACGCCGGCAGCGCCCCGGCCGGCTGGCTGTCGCCGTGGATTTCGGAAAGCCGCGCCACCCCGGACCTGCTGGCCGAGACCGGCTACCGCTACACCTTGAACTGGTGCCACGACGACCAGCCCACGCGCATGCGCACGCGCGCCGGCGATCTGTGGGCGATTCCCTACCCGCAGGAGCTGAACGACATCCCCATGATCATGGGCCGCAAGATGGACGCGCGCGATTTTGCCGATATGATTCTCGACCAGTTCGAGGAAATGCGGCTCCAGGCGCAGCGCCAGCCTCTGGTGATGGGCATCGCGCTGCATCCGTATATCGTGGGGCAGCCCTACCGCCTGCGGCACCTGCGCCGGGCGCTGGCCCCGCTGGCGGCCGCGCGCGACCGGGGCGAGATCTGGTTCGCCACGCCGGGCCAGATCTGCGCGCACGTCGATGGGCTGCCACCGGCGCCCGGACTGTCTTCCCGTTGATCGACCCTTTGCCTTCGTTGCCACCGAGTCCGCCATGCCTACCCGCGATCCCGCCAAATCCCGTCCCAGGGCGACGCCTTCTCGCCGGGCCGCCGCCGCCGTGTCCGAACACCTGGAGGACACGGCCCCCGATGCCGACATGGAGCGCCGCATCTGCGAGGCGGTCTATGAAAGTGTCATGAGCCAGCGGCTGACGCCCGGCACCAAGCTGCCCGAGGCGGCGCTGTGCGACATCTTCGGCGTTTCGCGCTCGGTCGCGCGCAAGGCGCTGCAACGCCTGGCCCACGAGCATGTGGTCGACCTGCACCACAATCGCGGCGCGGTGGTGGCCGAGCCCACCCCCGAGGACACGCGCCAGATCTTCGAGGCGCGGCGCGCGCTGGAAGCGGCCTTGTTGCCGCTGGCGGCCGCGCGCGCCACCAAGGCCGATTACGCCTCGCTGCGCAAGCAGTTGCGCGACGAGCATGCCTTGCTGCACCGCGCCGGCCAGCCAGCCTGGGCGCGCCAGGCCAGCGCCTTCCATGTGCGCCTGGGCGAGCTGTCGGGCAACGCCATCCTGCACGGCTACCTGGCCGAACTGGTGTCGCGCTGCTCGCTGATCGTGGCGCTGTATGAACCGCCCGGCAACGCCGCCTGCGAGCATGGCGAACACGTGCAGATCGTCGACCTGATGGAGCAGGGGCAGGTGGCCGAGGCGGTCAAGATCAACGACAACCATCTCGCGGACCTGGAGCGGCGCATCAGCCTGGAGCGCCCGCAGCCCGCACAAACCTTGGCCCAGATGCTGGGAATGGCCTGACATGGACATCGACTTCGATTCAATCACCGAATACCAGCGCTACAAGCTGATGGCCAGCCTGATCGTGCCAAGGCCGATCGCGCTGATCACCACCCTGTCCGAAACCGGCGTGGTCAATGCCGCGCCCTTCAGCATGTTCAACATGCTGGGCGAGGATCCGCCCATCGTCATGGTCAGCATCAACCGGCTCGAGGACGGCAACCTGAAGGACACCGCGCGCAACATCGCGCGCGATCGCGAATTCGTGGTGCACCTGACCGACGAGGCCATGGCCGAGAAAATGCACCGCTGCGGCGACCGCCTGCCGGCCGACGTCAGCGAGCTGGCGCACGCCGGCCTGGACGCCGCGCCGAGCCAGCGGGTGGCGCCGCCGCGCATCGTGCAGGCGCCGGTGGCGTTCGAATGCACCCTGTTCGAGACCCTGGAAACCGCCAGCCGCCAGATCTTCATCGGCCAGGTGCGCTGGCTGCATGCGCGCGATGGGCTGATCGACACGGACACCTGGCGCGTGCGGCTGCAGGATTATTTTCCGGTGGGCCGCTTTGGCGCCAGCTTCTACGTCACCACGCGCGACCGCTATGCCATCGGCGACATGCCGGCCAGCACCGCCATCGACGAGATCTGACAGCGCGCGGGACGTTCGTCACCAAACGGCGGCCTGCGAACCCGGCGCGCGCAGATGGCGGGCGAAGCGCTGCGCCAGGAAATCGACGAACGCCAGGGTCTTGGCGGGCAGGTTCAGGCGCTCCGGATACAGCACGTGGATGTCGGCCGGCGGCGTCGACCATTCCGGCAGGATCTGCCGCAAGCGGCCGGCCCGCAGGTGCTCGGCGGTCTCCCATTCCGATCGCATCACGATGCCGTGGCCGTCCAGGGCCCATTCCAGCGCGCTCTGGCCGTCGTTGGAGCTGACCGGACCGCGCACCTTCACGGTCTCGGCGCGCTGGCCGGATTCGAGCCGCCAGGTGCCGTAGGCCACGTCATTCTCGCGCACCACGATGCAGCGGTGGCGCTGCAGCTCGCCCGGCGCGCGCGGCTCGCCGAAGGTCTCCAGGTAGCGCGGCGAGGCGCACAGCAGGCGCCGGTTGGAGGCGATCTTGCGGGCCGTCAGGCGCGCGTCGGGCAGGTCGCCGAAACGCACCGCCACGTCGAAGCCTTCCTCGATCAGGTTCAAGGGCCGATCGGTCAGGCGCAACTGCACCTCCACTTCCGGATACTGACGGGCGAAATCCGAAACGGCCGGCGCCACGTAGGCGCGGCCGAAGCCGAAGGTGGCGTTCAGGCGCAGCAGCCCCTGGGGCTGCGCCCGGCTGCTGGAGACCGAGCGCTCCAGCGCCTGCAGGTCGGCCAGGATGCGGCTGCCTTCCGCCAGATACAGCTCGCCCTCTTGCGTGACGCTGACGCGGCGGGTGCTGCGATTGAGCAGGCGCACGCCCAGGCGCTGTTCCAGCTTGGCCAGCCGCGTGCTGACCGCAGGCGGCGTCAGCCCCAGCTCGCGCGCGGCCGCGGACAGGTTGCCGTGCTTGACCAGCAGCGAGAAGAAGGCCAGGTCGGAGAGCGCATCCATGGGCAGATTTATAAATTGGATTTAATAAAGATTTAGGTATTTAACTAATTATAAGAATGGAGTGGGCTTATACACTGGGTTGACCGATACAGAGCCGCCTCAGGCGGCCGACCAGGAGGAGACCCGACCCATGAAGACCCCTCATCATCTATTGCGCAGCCTGCTCGCGCTTGCCGCCGCCGCTTCCTGTTGGATGGCGCCGGCCCTCGCGGCCGACGCCTTTCCCCAGCGGCCCGTCACCCTCATGGTGCCGTTCGCGCCCGGCGGCAGCGTGGACATCGCCGCCCGCCTGATCTCCGAGGCCTGGGGCAAGACCCTGGGCCAGAGCGTGATCGTCGAGAACCGCGCCGGCGCATCCGGCAATATCGGCATGGCCGCGGTGGCCCGCGCCGAGCCGAACGGCTACACGCTGGCCATCAACACAATGTCGCTGGCGATCAACCCGGCGTTGTTCCGTTCCATGCCGTTCGACACCGCCCGCGATCTGCGCTCGGTCGGCACGGTGGGCACCTCGCAGCACGTGCTGACGGTATCGCCGTCGCTGCCGGTGAACAATGTCAAGGAACTGCTCGACTACATCCGCGCGCGTCCCGCCAATGAGCTGAGCTTCGGTTCGGCTGGCACCGGCAGCACCTTCCACATGGCTGCCGAGCTGTTCAAGTCGGTGTCGGGCACGCAGATGCTGCACGTGCCCTACAAGGGCGGCGGTCCGGCCATGGTGGACACCATCAGCGGCCAGGTGCAGATGAGCTTCCCCGTGCTGTCCGCGGCCAAGCCGCAGGTCGACGGCAAGAAGCTCAAGGCGCTGGGCGTCACCGGCACCACGCGTTCGCCGCTGCTGCCGGACGTGCCCACCATCGCCGAGTCCGGCTTGCCCGGCTACGCCTTCACCACCTGGTTCGTGATCAGCGCGCCCGCCGGCACGCCGCAGGCGGTGGTGGACACACTCAACGCCAGGCTGGCGCAGGCGCTGCAATCGCCCGAGCTGTCCGAACGCATGCGCCGCGAGGGCTTCGATCCGCTGGTCTCCACGCCCGCCGAGACCGATGCCATGGTCAAGGGCGAGATCACGCGCTGGGCCGGCATCGTCAAGGACGCCGGCATCGAGGCCAACTGAGCGGCTGCACCGGTTTCATCGCGCCCCGCGCGGGCGCGTCTCTTTTTGCAAGGAAGCACCGACATGCCCGGCATGACGCTATACGACAAACTGGTGGCCAGCCATGAGGTGGCCCGCATCGACGACGAGCACATCCTGCTGTACGTCGATCTGCACATCATGAACGAGTACACCAGTCCGCAGGCCTTCAGCGGCCTGGCCGCTCGTGGCCGCCGCGTCCTGCGGCCCGCGCAGCAGATGGCGGTGGTGGACCACATCATTCCCACCCATCCGGTGCCGGCCGCGCTGCGCGTGATTGCGGACGACGCTTCATCGCGCCAGGCCCGCAATCTCAAGCGCAATTGCGACGAGCAGGACATCGCGCTGTTCGACACCACCGATCCGCTGCAGGGCATCGAACACGTGATCGCGCCCGAGCACGGCATGATCCTGCCGGGCATGGTGGTGCTGTGCGGCGACAGCCACACCACCACCTATGGCGCGCTGGGGGCGCTGGGTTTCGGCATCGGCACCTCGGAAGTCGAGCACATCCTGGCGACGCAGACGCTGGTCTACCGGGTCGCGCGCAACATGCGCATCCGCGTCGACGGCCGCCTGCCCGCGGGCGTGTCGGCCAAGGACCTGGTGATCTACGTGGTCCACCGCATCGGCGCGCAGGGCGCGCGCGGCCATGCCGTGGAATTCTGCGGCAGCGCCATCGAAGGCCTGTCGGCCGAAGCCCGCATGACCCTGTGCAACATGACCGTCGAGGCCGGCGCGCGCGCCGCGCTGATCGCGCCGGACGCCACCACCGACGCCTATGTCGCTGCCCGCGCGCGACACCTGGACGCCAGCGAACTGGCGCAGGCGCGCGCCTATTGGGCTACCCTGCGCACGGATGCTGACGCGGCGTTCGACGCCGAGCATGTCTTCGACGCGGCGCGGATCGCGCCGTTCGTGACCTGGGGCACCAGTCCCGACCAGGCCATGCCGATCACCGGCACGGTCCCCGATCCCCAGGCCGAGCCGGATGCGCTGGCGCGCCTGGCGCTGGAAAAGGCCGTGGAATACATCGGCCTGCAACCCGGTGCGCCGATCGCCGGGGTGCCGATCGAGCGGGTCTTCATCGGTTCGTGCACCAATGGGCGCATCGAGGACCTGCGCGTGGTCGCCGACGTCGTGCGCGGCCGCAGGGTGGCCGATGGGGTCCGCGCCATGGTGGTGCCGGGCTCGGGCGCGGTGCGCGCCCAGGCCGAGGCCGAAGGCATCGCGGCCACGCTGGTCGATGCCGGCTTCGAATGGCGCCAGCCGGGCTGTTCCATGTGCCTGGCCATGAACGACGACGTGCTGCGGCCGGGCGAGCGCTGCGCATCCACCACCAACCGCAACTTCGAAGGCCGCCAGGGGCGAGCCGGCCGTACCCACTTGATGAGTCCCGCCATGGCCGCCGCGGCGGCGCTGGCCGGCCGCATCGTCGACGTGCGCGACCTGGAGAACCTGTCATGAACCAGATCATCAGCGGCGTCGCCGCGCCCCTGCCGTACTCCAATCTGGACACCGACCAGATCATGCCCAAGCAGTTTCTGCGCATCATCGACAAGGCCGGGCTGGACCGCGGCCTGCTCTATGACCTGCGCTTTGACGCCGACGGCGCGCCGCGTCCGGACTGCGTGCTGAACCAGCCCGCCTACGCCGGCGCCTCGGTGCTGGTGGCCGGGCCCAATTTCGGCTGTGGCTCCAGCCGCGAACATGCCGTCTGGGGACTGATGCAGTACGGTATCCGCGCGGTCGTGGCCGCCAGCTTCGGCGAGATCTTCTACTTCAACGCGCTCAATAATGGTCTGCTGCTGGTGAGCCTGCCGCCGGCCGATGTCGACGCGCTCTTGGCGCGGGTGTCCAACCCCGGCGCCAACCGCGTCGAGATCGACGCGCTGGCGGGCACGGTGCGGGCCGCCGACGGCTGGACCGGGCATTTCGACTTGCCGGCGCGGCACCGCCGCATGTTCTCGCAGGGACAGGACATGGTGGGCGCCTCGTTACAGCAGTTGGCGGATGTGGAACACTTCGAGGCCGGCCACTGGGCGCGGCATCCCTGGATGAAAGACGTGGCGCGCCGCGTGCGCGACCGGCTCGGCCAATGAACGCCACAGACTGAGAGGCACCGACCGCAATGACCGCTTTCTTCGATCTTCCCGTGCGCCGCCACGAGGTCAACGGTATTCACATCGCCGCCCGCATCGACGGCCAGGGGCCGCCGCTGCTGTTGCTGCACGGCCATCCGCAGACCCACGCCATCTGGCACCGGGTGTGGCCGGAGCTGACGCGTCGCCACACGTGCGTGGCGGCCGACCTGCGCGGCTACGGCGACAGCGACAAGCCGGCCGCCACGCCGGACCATGCCGCGCATTCCAAGCGCACCATGGCCGCCGACATGGTGGCGCTGATGCGCGCCCTGGGCCATCAACGTTTCGATGTGCTGGCCCACGACCGCGGCGCCCGTGTTGCGCACCGCCTGGCCCTGGACCATGCCGACGCCGTCGGACGCATGATGCTGCTGGATATCGCGCCAACGCTGGACATGTACGAGAACACCACCCGCGCTTTCGCCCAGGCCTACTACCACTGGTTCTGGCTGATCCAGCCGGCGCCGATGCCCGAAACCATGATCGAACGTGATCCGGTGTTCTACCTGCGGTCGGTCATGGGCGGGCGCCCCGGCGGGCTGGCGCATTTTTCCGACGAGGCGATGGCCGAGTACGAGCGCACGGCGCGCCTGCCGGGCTGGGCCACCGGTATCTGCGAAGACTACCGCGCCTCCGCCACGCTGGACCTGGAGCATGACCGCCAGGGCCGCGCGGCCGGCGAGCGCCTGCGCATGCCGCTGCGCGTGCTGTGGGGCGAGCGCGGCGCGGTCGGGCGCAATTTCGACGTGCTGGGGTTGTGGCGGGCGGTGGCCGACGAGGTCGACGGAGGGCCGTTGCCCGGCGCCCACTATCTGGCCGAAGAAACCCCGGACGCGTTGCTGCGCGAGGTATCCGCCTTCTTCGGCTGGGAGCGGAAGTAGGGACGAATGCTGCGCGGCCGGCGTAGCTTTCGCCTGCCGTCCCGGCCGTCCCATTCGCCTACGAAACACGCGCCGGTTGCGGGCCCCGATCGCATCGTTCGCGGCCCGGATTGACCCCTTCCCGTGTTGTCAATCAAGCCACGGCGGGCGATAGGGCTATCCAAAAAGGGACGCACCGCCGGTGTTAACCTTTCGGCCATGAATCCGTCTTTTGCCGATCTGACCGAGTTGCCCGAGCCCGAGGACACGCAGCGTGCCTTCCGCACCTCGGATTCCCCCTGCGTTGCCGTTTGTTCCACGCTGTTCGACGATATCTGCCGGGGCTGCGGCCGCACGGCCATGGAAGTGGCCAACTGGGTCTTCATGACGGAAGAGGAAAAGCGCGAAGTCTGGATCCGCATCAAGGCGCAGGGGTATCCCCGCCGCAACAACTAGGCCGGCCGCGCCGGGCGCGGTCTTGAGGGTGTCACATGGCGCGGGCTAAATCGCGCTGTCGCCCACTTCCGGCCCCATCATGCGCATCGTCCTGGTTACGGATGCCTGGCATCCGCAAGTCAATGGCGTCGTCCGCACCTGGACGACCATGCAGCAGATCCTCACCGAATGGGGCCACGAACTGATCGTGGTGAATCCCCAGGGCAGCCGCACCGTGCCGGCCCCCTCCGAGCCTGATTTGCGGCTCTGCCTGCAGCCCGGGCGGCAACTGCGCCGCATCCTGGGCGATACCGTGCCCGACGCGCTCCATATCGCCACCGAAGGCCCGCTGGGCCTGGCGGCGCGGCGCATGGCGCTGTCGCGCGGCTGGCGCTTCACCACCTCGTTTCACACCATGTTCCCCGACTACCTGCAGGCGCGCATGGGTATTCCGGCCGCGTTGCCGTGGCGCTTCCTGCGCTGGTTCCACCGGCCGTCGCAATGCGTGCTGGTGCCCACGCCGACGGTGCGCGACATCCTGGCGCGGCGCGAATTCGCCAACCTGCGCGTGTGGTCGCGCGGCGTCGATCCGCGCAAGTTCCAGCCTGTCCCCGAGAGGGCGTTCCAGGACCTGCCACGGCCCGTCTTCCTGTCGGTTGGCCGCGTGGCGCGCGAGAAGAACCTGGACGCCTTCCTGTCGCTGGACCTGCCCGGCACCAAGGTGGTGGTCGGCGCAGGCCCCGACGAGGCGCGGCTGAAAAAGCGCTTTCCCGAAGCCCTGTTCCTCGGCATGCAGAGCGATGGCGCGCTACCGGCCTTTTATAGCGGCGCCGACGTGTTCGTCTTTCCCAGCCGGACGGATACCTTTGGTCTGGTAATGCTGGAGGCGATGGCCTGCGGCACGCCGGTGGCCGCGTTCCGCAGCGAGGCGCCGCTCGCGGTGGTGGCGCAGGGTGTCACCGGCATCCTCGACGAGGACTTGGCGCACGCCTGCCGCAGCGCGGCGACGCTGGACCGGCACGCGGTGCGCGAGCACGCCCTGACGCGCAGTTGGGACGCGGTGGCCTCGGACCTGCTGGCCTCGCTGGTGCCGCTGACGCCCGGCGCGGAACTGGCCAAAGCGCTGATCCAGACTGGCTGAGGCGTGTCCAGGGACGGCGCGGCCCGCCGCCGCTCCCGCCCGCCGGGCATTTCCCCTGGCAGGCCAAACCGGTACAATGCTGGGCAATCCTGAGGAGCGTTGCGACGACCCTGCTGTTCCCGTCACGGACCATGCCCTGGCCCATGACCCGCGGAACCCGGTTCGCCAGGCTCAGGAATCCTTGTTCAAACGTCGCGTCATGCGTGGCGTTACAGCAACGGCGCTCACCTTTGTCGCGTATGGCGGAAAAGGCGAGCACTCGATTGTCGTGGTGGTTTCGCGTTGTCCGGCCGTATCGTGCGCCGTTCGTTTTTCACGTGGAGCCTACAACACCATGAACGCTGTAACCGATAAATCCTTCTCCGACTACATCGTCGCCGACCTGTCGCTGGCAGGCTGGGGCCGCCGCGAGCTGGCCATCGCCGAAACCGAAATGCCCGGCCTGATGGCCATCCGCGAAGAGTTCGCCGCCAAGCAGCCGCTCAAGGGCGCCCGCATCGCCGGCAGCCTGCACATGACCATCCAGACCGGCGTGCTGATCGAGACGCTGGTGGCCCTGGGCGCTGAAGTGCGCTGGGCCTCGTGCAACATCTTCTCCACGCAGGACCACGCCGCCGCCGCCATCGCCGCGTCGGGCACGCCGGTCTTCGCCGTCAAGGGCGAAACGCTGGAAGAATACTGGCAGTACACCCACAAGATCTTCGAATGGCCCAATGGCCAGAACGCCAACATGATCCTCGACGATGGCGGCGACGCCACGTTGATGCTGCACCTGGGCACCAAGGCCGAGAAGGACATCTCGGTGCTGGCCAACCCCGGCAGCGAGGAAGAGCGCGTGCTGTACGCCGCCATCAAGAAAACGCTCGAGCGTGATCCGAAGTGGTACTCGACGCGCCTTGCCCTGATCAAGGGCGTGACCGAGGAAACCACCACCGGCGTGCACCGCCTGTACCAGATGTCGCAGAAGGGTGAGCTGGCCTTCGCCGCCATCAACGTCAACGACTCGGTCACCAAGTCCAAGTTCGACAACCTGTACGGCTGCCGCGAATCGCTCGTCGACGGCATCAAGCGCGCCACCGACGTGATGGTCGCCGGCAAGATCGCCGTTGTCGCCGGCTACGGCGACGTGGGCAAGGGCTGCGCCCAGGCGCTGGTCGCCCTGCGCGCCCAGGTGTGGGTCACCGAAATCGACCCGATCTGCGCCCTGCAGGCCGCCATGGAAGGCTTCAAGGTCGTGACCATGGAAGAAGCCGCCGCCCACGGCGACATCTTCGTCACCGCCACCGGCAACTTCCACGTCATCACGCGTGAGCACATGAACGCCATGAAGGACCAGGCGATCGTCTGCAACATCGGCCACTTCGACAACGAAATCGACGTCGCCAGCCTGGCCGACTGCAAGTGGGAAGAGATCAAGCCGCAAGTCGACCACGTCATCTTCCCGGACGGCAAGCGCATCATCCTGCTGGCCCAGGGCCGCCTGGTGAACCTGGGCTGCGCCACCGGCCACCCCTCGTTCGTGATGTCGTCGTCGTTCGCCAACCAGACCATCGCCCAGATCGAACTGTTCACGCGCAACGAAGCCTACAAGTCGGGCGAAGTCTACGTGCTGCCCAAGCACCTGGACGAGAAGGTCGCGCGCCTGCACCTGAAGAAGCTGGGCGTGAACCTGACCACGCTGCGCAAGGACCAGGCCGACTACATCAGCGTTCCGGTCGAAGGTCCTTACAAGCCGAATCACTACCGCTACTGATGCTTGTAGCAAAATAGGAAAGTGCCGCGCCATGTCGGCGCGGGCTTTCCGGTCCGCGGGGCTTGCCCGTCTCGCCTGGCGATGGCGGGACCGCGGAGCGTCAATACAGGAGGTCGAACAATGGCATTGATACTCGTCTGGATCCTGAACGCGGTGGCCCTGTTGGCCGTTGCCTACTTGCTGCCCGGCATCACCGTGGCCAGCTTCGGTTCGGCGCTCATCGCCGCGCTGGTGCTGGGCCTGGTCAACATGCTGGTCAAGCCGGTGCTGGTGCTGCTGACACTGCCCATCACGATCGTCACGCTCGGTCTCTTCCTCATCGTCATCAACGCCTTGTTGTTCTGGTTCGTCGGCTCCGTGCTGAAGGGCTTCCAGGTCAACGGGTTCTGGTGGGCCGTGGGCGGTGCGATCCTGTACAGCATCATCTCGGGCCTGCTTACCAAACTGATCCCCTGAATTCCCACCCCCGAGCGCTACGCGCTTCCCCTCAAGGGGGCGTGCCAGCGGACCGGCCAAGCCGGCTCCGCGGCACCCCGGAGGGGGGGCGGCACCTGTTTCATGCAATGCGCATGGCGCTATGGATAACTGATCCGATATGTCCGACTCGACTTCTCCGGCGTTCAGCCTGGAATTCTTTCCGCCTCGCGACCTGGCTGGCCAGGAGCGGCTGGTCCGCGCGGCCAAGCAGATGCTGGCGATCCAGCCCAAGTACGTCAGCGTGACGTTCGGCGCCGGCGGCTCCACCCGCGCCGGCACCGCCGACGCGGTGCGCACGCTGCGTAACCTGGGCTGCGACGCGGCGCCGCACCTGTCGTGCGTCGGCGCCTCGCGCCAGGACCTGCGCGAGATCCTGCAGGCCTACAAGAATGAAGGCGTGCGGCGCGTGGTGGCCTTGCGCGGCGACCTGCCCTCGGGCATGGGCGGCGACGCCGGCGAACTGCGCTATGCCAACGAGCTGGTGTCGTTCATCCGCGAGGAAACGGGCGACTGGTTCCACATCGAAGTGGCGGCCTATCCCGAAATGCACCCGCAGGCCGCCAATCCGTCGGCGGACCTGGATCACTTCGTGGCCAAGGTCAACGCGGGCGCCAATGCCGCCATCACCCAGTACTTCTTCAACGCCGACGCCTACTTCGACTTCGTCGACCGGGCCCAGGCCAAGGGCGTGCGGGTGCCGATCGTGCCGGGCATCATGCCCATCACCAACCACACCCAACTGCTGCGCTTTTCGGAAATGTGCGGCGCCGAAGTGCCGCGCTGGATCCGCCTGCGCCTGGCCGAACTCGGCGACGACAAGGCCTCGATCCGCGCCTTTGGCGTGGATGTGGTCACCGAGCTGTGCCAGAACCTGCTGGACAACGGCGCGCCGGGCCTGCACTTCTACACCCTCAATCACGCCGAAGCGCCGTTGGCGGTGTGGAAGGAATTGAGCGTGTGATCCCCGCGGCGCGCAGCGCGCAGTAACGCAAAGGCCGGCAGCTATTGCCGGCCTTTTTCTCGGGCGCGTCAGGGTCTCATCGCGCCTGACCGGCACGCGCGCCTCGTTGCAGCGACGGGCCGGCTTGGGGGCGACGGCAAGCACGCCTCAACGGCCCGCATGACGCTTCAGTCCGCGTACACACCCGCCTTGCGGATGATCGGCCCCCACTTGTCCACTTCCGACTGCAGCCAGCTTTGCAGGCCGGCCGGCGTCTGCTTGGCCTCGGGCACGATTTCCGCGCCCAGCTCGGCCATCTTCTGCGTGAAGGCGGGGTCCTTGAGCGCCGCGCGCAGGGATGCATTGAACTTCGCCACCACTTCCGGCGGGGTGCCCTTGGGCGCGTACACGCCGTGCCAGACCTTGACCTCGAAGCCCTTCAGCCCGCTTTCCTGCAGCGTCGAAGCATCGGGCAGCGTCTTGATGCGATCCAGCGTGGTCACGCCGTATAGCTTGACCCGCTGCGCCTTGATGTGCGGAATGGTCTGCGTGGTCTGGTCGCACAGCACATCCACCTGGCCGCCCAGCAGCGCCGTCAGCGCGGGGGCGGTGCCGGCATACGGGATGGTGGTGAACTGCGTGCCCAGCGCTTCCTGCAACAGCATGCCGCATAGCTGCG
The DNA here is from genome assembly GCF_046535435.1 of Achromobacter sp. SIMBA_011. NCBI lineage: Bacteria > Pseudomonadati > Pseudomonadota > Betaproteobacteria > Burkholderiales > Alcaligenaceae > Achromobacter > Achromobacter sp. SIMBA_011. The sequence continues at coordinate 601,495 of NZ_JAWRWN010000001.1, forward strand.
ACACCGCGCCCAGGCCGGCGTTGGCCAGGTTGATCTTGTTGCCGTTGGCGCGCGCGTACTTGATGAATTCCACCATGTCGGCGGGCGGCAGATCCTTGCGGCCCAGCAGCGTCATGGGCACGTCGGCCACCTGGCCGACATAGGCGAAGTCGGTCAGCGGATTGAATGGCAGCTTGCGGTACAGTGCCGGGGCAGTCGCCATGCCGTTGTGGTGGATCAGGAAGGTGTAGCCGTCGGGCGCGGCGCGCGCCACATGCGTGGCCGCCAGCGTGCCGCCCGCCCCGGGCCGGTTCTCGACGATGATGCTCTGGCCGAGGGTCTTGGACATGGCGGCCCCCAGGCTGCGGGCCACGACATCGGTGGGGCCGCCCGCCGCGAACGGCACGACCAGCGAAATGGCGTGGTTGGGATAGTTGTCCTGGGCCGTGGCCGGGCCGCCTGCCAGGCAGCCCAGCGCCAGCAGTGGCGCGGCCAGGCGCCGCAGGGCGCGCGGGAAATTCGGGGTCATGTCTCGTCCTTATGGTGTTATGGCAACCCGCAAGACGAAGCATGGCGGGCTGGCGCCAGTGTGGCGCGCCAGCCGCGAGATGAGAATTTGTGGTTTTACAAGCCGGGTTTAGGGAAGCGGAAAGCCGGGTTTGTACGGTGGGACAGGTCCGAGCCCTAGTTCGGTTGGTCCTTCCCCGGATCCTCCGCCAGCACCTGCGGCGCCGGATAGGCCGGCGGTGTCACGTCCACCGGTTCGGCACGCAACGGCTGGTGCTCCCGGCTGGCGGGCACCAGCGACCCCGGGTCTTCCGGACGGGTCCAGAGCGGATCCGGGATTTCGGCGAACACCTGGCGCAAGCGTTCGCCCCAGGTGCCGCGGATCATGCGGAAATATTCGTTGTGCTCGTCGATGCTGGCGAAGTGCGTGACGCGCAGCGCGTCGGCGTCATAGACCAGCAGGTCCAGCGGCAGGCCGACCGAGATGTTCGAGCGCAGCGTCGAATCCATGGAGATCAGCGCGCACTTGGCGGCTTCGTCCAGCGAGGTATCAGGGCGCAGCACGCGGTCCAGGATGGGCTTGCCGTACTTGGCTTCACCGATCTGGAAGTACGGGCATTCGGAGCCGGCCTCGATGAAGTTGCCAGCCGAATACACCTGGAACAGCCGGCAGCGCTCGGCGCCGATCTGGCCGCCGAAGATGAGGCTGACATTGAAGTCCACGCCCTGTTCATGCAGGGCCGCCGCTTCACGGTGGTAGACCGCGCGCACCGCCGCGCCGACGCGGCGGGTGGCCTCGAACATATCGGGCGCGTTCCAGACGGTTTCGCCGCCCTCGTCCTGCTGGCGCGCCAGCGCGTTCAGCACGGCCTGGCTGACGGCCAGATTGCCCGAGGTCATCAGCACCATCATGCGCTCGCCGGGACGTTCGAAGACGGTCATCTTGCGGAAGACGCTGATCTGGTCGACCCCGGCATTGGTGCGGGAGTCGGACAGGAAAACCAGGCCGGCGTCGAGGCGGGCGGCTACGCAGTAGGTCATGATCTAAAAAAGGAAAAAACCACACCGCATTGTATTGCGGCGTGGCCGGGCGGGGCTATTGCTGCAATGCCGTCTGCACCTGCACCGAGACCTCCATGGATTCCTCGCCGCCGCCGGTGCGCACGCCGCGCACGGGCGAGGCGGAATCATAATCGCGCCCCACCGCCAGGCGGCAGTGGCAATCGGACGCGAATTGGCGGTTGGTGACGTCCACGCTGGTCCAGCCGGTGCCCGCCAGCCAGACATCGGCCCAGGCGTGGCTGGCCGCGTGTTCGTTGGTGGTGTACAGATAGCCGCTGACGTAGCGGGCCGGCACGCCCAGGCCGCGCACGCAGGCCAGGAACAGGTGGGCATGGTCCTGGCAAACGCCATGGCCCAGCGCCAGCACCTGGCCGGCGGCGGTGGTGACGTCGGTGGTGCCGGGCTCGTAGGCGACCCGGTCGTGGATCGCGGTGGCCAGTGTCAGCACGTCGGCGGGCGTGTTCAGGCCGTCAGGCAGCACGGCGTGGGCGAAGGCGAGGATGGTGTCGTCAGCCTGCGTCAGCGGCGTCTGCACGCAATAGGCGTGCACCGGCAGGCGGCTGTCCTCGCCGCCCAGCGCGCCTTGCGTCAGCGAGCCGACCAATACCTGCCCGACCACGCGCAGTTCGATCTCCGTGTGCGGCCGGTTCAGCGTCAGCGTGTGGGTGATGTTGCCGTAGGCGTCCACCTGCTGTTCGAGCGCGCCGGGCGCCTCGATGTGCCAGCGCAGCACGCGCTGGTGCTCGTCGTCGCGCGGCGTCAGCCGCAGCGTCTGGATGCTGTAGGTGACGGGCGCTGTATAGCGGTAGTGCGTGACGTGCGTGATGATCTGTTTCATGCCTGTCTCCTTGTCATGCCGACAACGGCACCAGGAAGTCCTGGCTGATCCGGTTGCCCAGGTCGTTGATGCGGTCCAGGAAGTGCTCCAGGTACTGGTGCAGGCCGCTGCGCAGGATGTCCTCGACGCGGCCGAATTGCAGTTCGGCGCACAGCATGCCGGCGCGTCGCTGGGTTTCGGTCGAGCGCTGGTTGGACACACGGGCCAGATCCTCGGATACCGCCCGCATGGCCGCCAGCAGCGAGCGCGGCATGTCGGGATGCAGGATCAGCAGCTCGGCCACGCGGTCGGGCGTAATCACATCGCGATAGACCTTGCGATAGATCTCCAGCCCGGACACCGAGCTGAGCAGCGCAGACCAGCGGTAGAACTCGCTTTGCAGCGCGCCCGAAGGGCCGCCTTCGCCGCGGCCTTCCTGTTGCTGTTGCTGCGCGCCGTCGCCGTCGCGCTCGTGGAACTTCACATCCAGCATCCGCGCGGTGTTGTCCGCCCGCTCCAGGTGCATGCCGATGCGCAGGAAGTACAGCGCCTCGTCCTCCAGCATGGTGCCGATGGTGACGCCGCGCGCCAGGTGCGAGCGGAACTTGACCCACTCGAAGAACTCGCCCGGGTTGCGTTCCAGCAGGCCGGTGTGCAGGTGCTTGAGCAGTTCCAGCCAGGTGGTGTTGTAGGTCTCCCAGACTTCGGTGGTGAGGCTGCCGCGCACCGCGCGGGCGTTCTCGCGCGCGGCGCGCATGCAACTGTAGATGGACGAGGGGTTCTCGGCATCGCGCACCATGTACTGCAGTACGTCCTGCGGTGATATCGCGGCGTGCTTGGCGTGATAGAGGCGGTGCAATTCGGAGATGCGCAGCACGGCATTCCACGAGCCCTCGCGGGTCTGCGCGTCCTGCGGCAGCAGCGACATCTGCAGGTTCACGTCCAGCATGCGGGCGGTGTTCTCGGCGCGCTCGGTGTAGCGGCACATCCAGAACAGGTTGTCGGCGGTTCGGCTCAGCATCGTTATTCCTCCAGAACCCAGGTGTCCTTGGTGCCGCCGCCCTGGCTGCTGTTGACCACCAGCGAGCCTTCGGTCAGCGCCACGCGGCACAGCCCGCCGGGCACGGTACGGATGTCCTTGCCGCACAGCACGTAGGGGCGCAGGTCGACGTGGCGCGGCGCGACGCCGGATTCAACGTAGGTCGGCACCGTGGACAGGGCCAGCGTGGGCTGCGCGATGTAGTTGGCGGGATTGGCGCGCACCCGATCCTTGAACGACTCGACCTCGGCGTGGGTCGCGGATGGTCCCACCAGCATGCCGTAGCCGCCGGCGCCATGCACCTCCTTGACCACCAGCTCGTGCATGTTGGCCAGCACGTGCGACAGCTCGTCGGGACGGCCGCAGCGCCAGGTCGGCACGTTCGACAGGATCGGCTCCTCGCTCAGATAAAAGCGGATCATGTCGGGCACGTAGAGGTAGGTGGACTTGTCGTCGGCGATGCCGGTGCCGATGGCATTGGCCAGCGTCACGCGGCCGGCGCGATACACCGACAACAGGCCGGGCACGCCGAGCGCCGAGTCTGCGCGGAACGACAGCGGGTCGAGGAAGTCGTCGTCCAGCCGGCGGTAGATCACGTCCACCTTGCGCGGCCCCTGCGTGGTGCGCATGTAGACCGTGTTCTGCTCGACAAAAAGATCCTGGCCCTCCACCAGCTCCACGCCCATCTGCTGCGCCAGGAAGGCGTGCTCGAAATAGGCCGAGTTGTACATGCCGGGCGTCAGCACCACCACCGTGGGATCATCGCCGCCGTGCGGCGCCACTTCGCGCAGGTTGTCCAGCAGCAGGTCGGGGTAGTGCGCCACCGGTTCGACCTTGATGCGGCTGAACGCGTCGGGCATCAGCCGCATCGACATCTTGCGGTTCTCCAGCATGTAGGACACGCCGGACGGCACCCGCAGGTTGTCCTCCAGCACGTAGAACTCGCCGGCGCCGGCGCGCACGATGTCGACCCCGGCGATGTGGCAGTAGATGTCCTCGGCCACGTCCACGTCCTGCATCTCGGGGCGGTACTGGGCGTTCAGGAACACCTGCTCGGCCGGCACCACGCCGGCGCGCACGATGTCATGGCCATGGTAGATGTCGTGGATGAACATGTTCAGCGCCCGCACGCGCTGCTTCAGGCCGGCCTCCAGGCGGCGCCATTCGTCGGCGGGGATGACGCGCGGAATCATGTCGAACGGGATCAGGCGTTCGGTGCCGGCCGCGTCGCCGGCCACTGAAAAAGTGATGCCGACCCGCCGGAAACTCAGGTCGGCCTCCAGGCGGCGCGCCGCCATGGCTTCCGCCGATTGCTCCTGGTGCCAGCGCTCGAAGGCCTGGTAGTGGGAGCGTATGCCGCCGGCGCTGTCGCGCATTTCGTCGTAGGCGGCGGGACGGGATGATCTGTCCTTCATGGCTCCTCCGTTGCAGATGCTGACGGCCCGCTAGCGCGCGGCCGTTGGCCGGCCCTTGCGCGGCCGGTCTGAATGAATAAGCAACCCGTGTGCCAGCTTGCGCTGGCGCTGTCGGGATACCGCCTGGAGGTAAATATCCTCTCGTCGGCGGCGGATGGCTACCCTCCGAATGAGCGGCGGGCTCGAGGGCGCAAGCGGGACGGCAAGCCCCGCTTGGACGGGAATGGCGGTAACGCGGGGTGAAACGGGTCGGAATGCAGGCGTTGCGGGCCGACGATGACAAGGTGGACGGGCCGCGTCGGGGGGGGCAGGCGATGAAGGGGGGGGCCGCCTGCCGGGGGCGCCGCGCACGGCGGCAATCGACGATATCAGGGGCAGATCATAGGGCTTGCACTATTTTGGTGCAAGCCCTTGGGCGAGACTGGTGCGTCAGCGCAGGGTGTAGTGGTGCAGCGTGGTGCCGCCCGGGCCCGGTTGCTCATTGGGCACATGTGGCACCCAGCCATCCGGCGTAATGACGGCGTCCAGGCGGAAGTCATGCGCGGCCGGCGCGTAGTCGGCGTCCAGCTCGCCACAGCTCCAGGCGACGCCGATGGCCGTGAAGGCATGGCCGCGGTCGCGCAGCGCCGCCAGGGTGCGGTCGTAGTAGCCGCCACCGTACCCCAGGCGGTCGGCGGATTCGGTGTAACCCAGGGTGGGCACCAGCAGCACGTCGGGCAGCACCTCGGCGCCGTGCACCGGTTCCTGGATGCCGTAGGGGCCGGCGCGCAGTTCCGCGTCCGGCGTCCAGGGCAGGAAGGCCAGGGGCGCGTTGCGTTCACGCACCACCGGCAGCGCCACCGTGACGCCGTTTTCGGTCCATTGCTCCAGCAGCGGACGCAGATCGGGCTCGTCTTCCATGGGCCAGAAGGCGGCCACGGTGCGCGGCGCGGCGCGGCCGGCGCGGACGGCTTCGTCGCGGGCCACGTTGAGCCAGGTGAACAGGCGCGCGCGCATCAGCAGGCCGCCGCGGCTGCGCTGATCTTCGGGCAGTTCGGCACGCAGTTTCCGCAATCGCGTGCGTAGCTGGCTTGCGGTATCCTCTGGAGTATTTTGCGTAGTCATGCGGTAGCTGTAACAGGGGTGAAAAAATGAAGGCGACAATGCGGGTCAGCGATAACACGTATAACGGCGCGAACCTGCGCGCGGGCAACCGCGTCGGCGGCCTCGCCGACAACCGCGCGTATTGCCACGCCTGTCGTTGCGCCTATCACTGCGCCGATCCGCAAGCCGTCGCCAAGGTCCGCGCATGAAGGCCGCGCGCAATCCCATGACGGCGGTCCGGGCCCCGCAATCTGGACGGTATCAGAAAACCGGTGGGAAATCCCTGCGCGCGGTCGACACCCGTGCAGGCTTGCGCCGCTGGCTGCCGTTGCTGGCGTTGTTCACGGCCGCCTGCGCGCCTGTCGACGCCCAGCAACGCACCGCGTCCGTCAGTCCCCAGCCGCAACCCGCCGCGCAGGCGCCGCAGCCGGCCATCGCCGTGCCGCCGGCCGCGCTGGCCGGCCTGCCGCCCACCGCCGATACGCCGGCGCTCGCCGCCGTGGTGGCCGCGCGCGAAGCCATGAACCGCAAGCAGTGGTCGGTGCTGGGAGCCCTGGTGCCCCAGGCCAAGTCCGATCCGCTCGGCATGTACCCGGAATACTGGCTGTTGCGCTACCAATTGTGGAGCCCGCCCGCGGGCGGGCGTCCCAACACCGATCTGCAGAAATTCATCAACGGCAACGGCGACGCCTACCTGGCCGACCGCTTGCGCGCTGACTGGCTGCTGGCTGCCGCGCGCAGCGGCGATTTCGACCTGGTGCGCAAGCTCGCGCCGGTCAAGAACAGCAACGCCCAGATCGAGTGCGCCATTCTCAACGCCAAGCACATGACCGGCCAGCGCGCCACGGCCGCGCAGGCCGTGGCGGTGTTCGCGCCAGGCGGCGCCTGCTGGTCGCTGTACGACCAGTTGGTCGCGGACAACGTCCTGGGCTGGGATCAACTCGAACCGCAGTTGCGCGACGCCATCGAGGCCAACAAGACCGCCGACGCGCGCAAGTTCGTGCAGTACATGTTCGAGCCGCGCGACCAGAAGACCTACGACGTCCTCATCAAGGACCCGATGCGCTGGCTGACGCGGCAGGACCGCCTGCCGGTGGGCCGCAACGAAAAAGAACTGGTCACCATCGCGCTGGCGCGGCTCGCCCGTTCCGATATCAACGTGGCCGATTCCTACCTGCGGCGCGAGTGGGCCAAGTCCATGGCCAAGTCGAACCTGGCCTGGATCCGCGGCCAGTACGCGCTGGTTGCCGCGCTCAACCTGGACAGCCGCGCCGACGACTGGTACCACGAGGCCGGCCATATCCGCATGACGGAATACAACGCCGGCTGGAAGGTGCGAGCGGCGCTGCGTCAACCCAAGATCGACTGGAAGTGGGTCATCGAGTCCATCGACCAGATGCCTGCCGCGCAACAGCAGGATCCATCCTGGATCTACTGGAAGGCGCGCGGCATGGCCGCCACCGGACGCCGCGACCAGGCCAATGCGGCCTACGCCTCCATCGCCGATCGCTTCGACTTCTACGGCCAGTTGGCCGCCGAGGAACTGGGCCGCCGCATCACCGTGCCGCCGCGTCCGGCCCCCATCACGGACAGCGAGATCGCCGAGGCCCGTGCCAACCCGGGCCTGCGCCGCGCGGTACAGTTGTTCCGCCTGGGCTGGCGCCAGGAGGCCGTGCCCGAATGGAACTTCGCGTTGCGCGGCATGACCGACCGCCAACTGCTCGCCGCCGCCGAACTGGCGCGCGCCGAGAACATCTACGATCGCGTGGTCAACACATCCGACCGCACCGAGAAGGAATTCGACTTCAGCCAGCGCTTCATCGCGCCGTTCGAAGGCCGCGTCACGGCCAAGGCCAACGCCATCGCGCTCGACCCCGCCTGGGTCTACGGCCTGATCCGCCAGGAGTCGCGCTTCATCATGGACGCGCGCTCGCACGTCGGCGCCTCCGGCCTGATGCAGTTGATGCCGGCCACCGCCAAGTGGGTGGCGGGCAAGATCGGCATGAGCAACTTCACGCCCGACAGCGTCAACGACTTCGACACCAACACCGAGCTGGGCACCAACTACCTGAACATGGTGCTGCGCGACCTGAACGGCTCGCAGATGCTGGCCAGCGCCGGCTACAACGCCGGACCGCGCCGTCCGCACAACTGGCGCTCCACCTTCAGCCATCCCGTCGAAGGCGCGATCTTCGCCGAGACCATTCCGTTCAACGAGACGCGCACCTACGTCAAGAACGTGATGTCCAACTCGGTCTACTACGCCGCCATGTTCAGCGGCCAGCCGCAGTCGCTGAAAGAGCGGCTGGGCAACGTCGTGCCGCTGGGCGCGGAAAGCACCACCCTGCCATGACGGGGGATGTGGCGACGCAGGGCCTGCAGGTCTACATCGTGGGCGGGGCGGTGCGCGACGCCCTGCTCGGCCTGACGCCCGGCGATCACGACTGGGTGGTGGTCGGCGCCACGCCCGAGGACATGGCGCGGCGCGGCTTCATTCCGGTGGGTGGCGATTTCCCGGTGTTCCTGCACCCGGTCACCAAAGAGGAATACGCGCTGGCGCGCACCGAGCGCAAGTCGGGCCGCGGCTACAAGGGCTTCACCTTCTACACCGGCGCCGACGTCACGCTCGAAGAGGACCTGCGCCGCCGCGATCTGACCGTCAACGCCATCGCGCAGAAGCAGGATGGCGAGCTGGTCGACCCGCTCGGCGGCGCGGCCGACGTGCGCGCGCGCGTGTTCCGCCACGTGGGCGAGGCCTTCGAGGAAGATCCGGTGCGCATCCTGCGCCTGGCGCGCTTCGCCGCGCGCTTTGCCGACTTCAGCGTCGCGCCCGAAACCCTGGCGCTGTGCCGCCGCATGGTCGAGGCCGGCGAAGCCGACGCCCTGGTGGCCGAGCGCGTCTGGAAAGAGGTGTCGCGTGGCCTGATGGCCGCCGCGCCGTCGCGCATGTTCGACGTGCTGCGGCAGTCCGGCGCGCTGGAACGCGTCATGCCCGAGTTGCAGGGCTCCGAGGAGACCGGCGATGACGTCGATCGCGCGGCCGCGCGCAACCTGTCGCTGCCGGGCCGCTATGCCTTGCTGTGCCGCCTGTCGCCCGAGCGGGAAGCGCTGGGCCGGCGGCTGCGCGTGCCCACCGAATGCAACGACTACGCGCGTCTCCTGCCCGAGATGTTGACGGGGTTGGACGCTACGCAGGCGCCCGGCGGCGACGAAGCCGACGCGCAGCTCGCGCTGATGGAGCGCGTCGACGCGCTGCGTAAACCCGAGCGCTTTTTCGATCTGTTGGAAACAGTGGCGGTGCTGCGCCCGGTGGCTATCGACGCCTGGCGCGAACGCGCCGAAGCGGTGCGGGGCGTGGATGCCGGCGCCATCGCCCGCGCCTGCGCCGGCGATCCGGCGCGCATCAAGCAGAGCGTGCGCGAGGCGCGCCTGCAGCGGCTGCGCGCCGCCTGACGTCGAGACCTACAGTTTGCCGAGCCGGTCGCCGCGCGCAAAGCCGATCAGCGGCTGCGTGATGCCGCGGCCCACCGCCAGCACCTTGAAGAGTTCGCCCATCTCGGCTTCCGACAGCAGCTTCTGCACCGGCGCCACCGCCTGCGCGTAAGCGCGCGCATCGCTCGGGTCCAGTTGCGCCAGCAGTTCCATCAAGCCAGCGTTCATCAGGAAGCGCGCCTGCGACGTATAGCCCAGCACCTGCAGGCCGGCCGCCTGCGCCGCATCCGCCATGGCGGTGAAGTCGACGTGCGCCGTGATGTCCTGCAGCCCCGGCGCGGTAAACGGGTCGCCATGCGCGTGGTGGCGCAGATGGCACATCAGCGTGCCGCCGGCGCGCTGCGGGTGGTAGTACTCGCCCTGCGGAAAGCCGTAGTCGATCAGCAGCGCCGCGCCCTGTTCCAGCCAGCGGCCCATGGCGTCGATCCACGCTTCGGCCTGCGGGTTGATCTCGGACACATAGCCGGCCAGCGCCGGCATGCGCGCCGTGACCGCCTCGGCCAGGCGCGGCGGGGCTGGCCTGTCTTCCCAGACGAAACCCTGCGTGGCGTCCCACGCCACGCCGCGTTCCAGCACCGTGCCGTCGTCGCTCCAGCGGAACAGCGACACCGGCATGGCGTCCAGCACCTCGTTGGCCAGCACGCAGCCGCGGAAACGGTCGGGCAGGGCATCCAGCCAGCGCACCCGCTCGCCGAATGGCGCCAGCCGCTCGGCCTGGCGCGCGCGCAGGTCGGCCGATACTTCGAGGATCAGGTACTGCGTGTCCTGCAGTCCCAGCGCGTCCAATTCGCGCAGCACGCCTTCGGCCAGCGCGCCGGTGCCGGCGCCGAACTCCAGCACCGCCTGGGTATCGGTCTGCCGCAGCACCTGGGCTGCCTGGCGTGCCAGGGTGCGGGCGAACAGCGGAGTCAGTTGCGGCGCGGTGACGAAGTCGCCGGCAGGCGCCTGGGCATCGGGATCGGCCAGCTTGACGTTGCCCGCTGCGTAATAACCCAGCCCCGGCGCATACAGCGCCTCGGCCATCCAGTGATCGAACGGCAGCCAGCCCGAAGCGGCGGCGATGGCGGCGCGCAGGTGCGCGGTGGCGGCTTCGCTATGGGCCTGGGCGGCGGGAGACAGCGGGGGCAGGTTGGCGGGAGCGGGGCGTTGCATGGCGGAAGGAAAGGCGTCTTGAATAGGGCATTTTCCCAAAAAACAAACCCCGCGACAGGCGCGGGGTTTGTTGGGTGCCGATCAGGGCTTAGCCGCGGCGGGCGCCGGCCGGCTTGTTGAAGCGCTTGGCGGGGCCGCCGGGGCGCTTGTCGAAGCTGGGACGGTCACGGAAACCGCCTTCTGAGCGGTCGCCGCCGCGGAAGCCGCCTTCGCGCTGCGGACGGTCGCCGAAGCTGGGGCGATCGCTGAAGCTCGGGCGCGAGTCGCGGTCGCCGCCACGGAAGCCGCCTTCACGCGGGCCGCGCTCGTTGAACGGACGCGGATCGCGCTGCGGGCGATCGCCGAAGCTGGGGCGGTCGCTGAAGCTCGGGCGCGAATCACGGTCGCCGCCACGGAAACCGCCTTCACGCGGGGGGCGGTCGCCGAAGGGACGATTGCCCTGGTAGCCGCCTTCGCGCTGGGGACGATCACCGAAGCTGGGACGATCACCGAACGAACGGGCCGGGCGGTCGCCGAACGGGCGGTTGCCTTGGTAACCACCGGCGCCGCCTTCACGGGCGCCCTGGTAACCGCCTTCGCGCGGCTTGAATTCACCACGCGGGCCGCCGAACGAACGGCCTTCACGCGAACCGCCGTCACGATGACCCTGGTAGCCGCCGCCGAAGCCGCCCGGACGCTTGCCGAAAGGCTTGCCGCCGCGCGGCGCGCCGCCGGTCGAGGGACGCGGGGTGCGCTTGGGTTCCAGGCCGGCGATCACTTCGGGCGTGATGGACTGGCCGATGTAGTGCTCGATGCGTCGCACCTTGTGGCGCTCGGAATGCGTGGCCAGCGTGAACGCCAGGCCGTTGCGGCCGGCGCGGCCGGTGCGGCCGATACGGTGCACGTAGTCCTCGGCCTGCATCGGCAGGTCGAAGTTGACGGCGTGGCTGATGCCTTGCACGTCGATGCCGCGGGCGGCCACGTCCGTGGCGACCAGGATGCGCAGTTGGCCGCGTTGCAGTTGCGACAGCGTGCGGGTGCGTTGGCGCTGGTTCATGTCGCCGTGCAGGGCGGCGGCGGCAAAGCCCTGGTCGGCCAGGTGGTCGGCCAGATCGTCGGCGCCGCGCTTGGTCGACGTGAAGACGATGGCCTGGTCCAGCGAAGCGTCGCGCAGGACGTGGTCCAGCAACTGCATCTTGTGGCTGGCGTCGTCCGCGTACAGCAGGCTCTGCGTGATGTTGGTGTGCTTTTCCTTGGCGCCGGCGACTTCGATACGCTGCGGGTCGCGCATCATGCGCGCGGCCAGCTTGGCAACGGTGCCGTCCAGCGTGGCCGAGAACAGCAGCGTCTGGCGGTCGGCGGGCAGGCGGCCAACGATGGTTTCGATGTCCTCGATGAAGCCCATGTCCAGCATGCGATCGGCTTCGTCCAGCACCAGGGTGTGCACGGTGTTCAGTTTGACGCGACCCGAATTCAGGTGGTCGATCAGGCGGCCGGGGGTGGCCACCAGCACATCGACGCGGCGCGACAGCGCCTTCAGTTGGGCGCCATAGGGCATGCCGCCGACGACGGTGGCAGTGCGCAGATCGGCCAGCTTGCGGCCATAGGTGGCGGTGGCCTCGGTGACCTGCAGGGCCAGTTCGCGCGTCGGGGCCAGCACCAGCACCTGCACGCCGACGCCCTTGTTGGCGGGCGTCTGGGCGATGCGGTGCAGCGCCGGCAGCATGAACGCGGCGGTCTTGCCGCTACCGGTCTGCGACGAGACCATCAGGTCGTGGCCGGCCAGCGCCTGCGGGATGGCCGAGGCTTGGACGGTGGTGGGGGTGGTGAAGCCAGCGTCTTGCAGGGCCGACAACAGGGCGGGCGCCAGGCCCAGGGTTTCGAAAGACATTACTTTCCCTTGCCGCGATCAAATGCGGCGCAGTGCTTGGTCGGGCCAGGGGATTAGGCGGCCGGATCCAGGCGACGGTTGATGGAGCATCGTGCCGACCGAATCAACCGTGCGCGTGGCGCGTTCCCGTAATGCTGCTTGGAACGCAGGGCGAAAGGAAAGGAGGTCAGGAATCGATGATGTTCGGCATGGGGCTGGGCTTGGTTGCCCGGCAGACTGCTGAAATTTCCGCTAAATCAAGGCGGTAAATGCCGAACTCGTTTGGTGCAGTGCGGCGATCATAACCCGAATTCGCCTTGTGCGGGAATTATTTTTTTGTCCAGTCTCCAATCAATAGGGTTTTTCCCTTGGTCGGCCAGCCAGCGGTTGGTCGCCAGGAAGTGGCCGCAGCCCAGGAATGGCACGGGCGGACGCCGGGCCGACAGCGGAGAGGGGTGATTGGACATCAGGACCAGGTGACCGCTGTTGTCCGGTAGCAACGCCTGCTTGGCCTGCGCATGCGCGCCCCACAGCATGAAAACCTTGGGCGAGGGGTCCTGCGCGACCCGCGCGATCAGGGCGTCCGTCACCGTTTCCCAGCCCCGTTTGGCATGCGACGCCGGTTGGCCGTCTTCCACCGTCAGCGCGGTGTTCAGCAGCAGTACGCCCTGGTCGGCCCACGGGCTGAGATCGTTGCCCGCCGGCAGCGGCGTGCCTGGATATTCCAGGGCGATCTCATTGAAGATGTTGCGCAGGCTGGGTGGACGCTTGCAGTCGTCCGGCACGGAAAACGCCAGGCCCTGCGCCTGGCCGGGGCCGTGATAGGGATCCTGTCCCAGGATCACCACCCGCACATCCGACGGCGCCAGCCCGTGCAGCGCACGAAACGGCTCGGCCGGATACACCACCGCGCCTTCGGCCAGGCGCTTTTCCACATGGTTGGTCACGGCCTGCAGTGCGGCGGCGACGCGCGGGGCCTGCAAGGCGGCCTGCCAGGCGGCGGGCAATTGCGCCGTCTGGGCGGCGAGGGCGGAGGGAGTCAGGCGGTTATCGATCGGCATGGGCGCGATTTTGGCACAGCGGGGGCAGCATCAGCCCGGCCGGCAAGGCATGGCTTCCGTGCGATTTCAGACCGTTCCCATCGCCAGTGGCGGCAGGACCCGCTAAGTTGTGAGCGTAATGGCATGTAACCGTCTGGCCGCCATTTCCGCCGGTGCATATTTTCGATTGTCGCCAGAAAATCCGTGAAAAAGCTGGCATAAATTGAAATGTGCGCTTAATTAATTCGATTTCCCTCCGTTATGGAAGGAAACCGGCAATTTCAATAAGAAACAAGTGCATACCATCGTATCGCGAAGCCGCCTCCGGCAGAGGCTGCTTCCCTGCCTGGCGCTGTGCGTTTCATCCATCGCCTCCCTGACCTTCCTGCCTCGCCTGGCGGCCCAGTCCTTGCCCGCGGAGGCGGCCTCTCGCGCCAACGACATCCAACGCCGCCAGGAGCAGGAGCTGGATGCCCAGCGGGCCCGCGCCGCCGAACGGCCGGACGTCCTGTCGGCGCTGCCCGCCGTTCCCGGCGAGGGGCCGCTCGTCTTCCCCGAGGAATCACCCTGCTTCACGATCGCCCAGGTGGTCTGGGATGGCGCCGGTCCGCCGACCGCTTTGCGCCGCGCCGCCGACACCACGCTTGGGCAATGCATCGGCGGGCAGGGCCTGCGCGTCCTCCAGGAACACCTGATGGCGCGCCTGATCGACCGCGGCCTGATCACCGCCCGCGTGCTGGTGCCGGAGCAATCGCTGGCCAGCGGCACCCTGACCCTGCGCTACGTGCCCGGCCGCATCTCCGGGGTCAAGAGCGAGGGCGCGCCCGGCTGGTGGCGCACCGCGCTGCCCACCTGGCCGGGCGGCGAGGTCAACCAGCGCGACCTCGACCAGGCGCTGGAAAACATCCGCCGGCTGGCCGGCCAGGCCGACGCTTCCATCGACGTCGCGCCCGGCCCTGAACTGGGCGACTCCGACATCATCATCAAGCCCGGCACGGGCAAGCGCTGGCACGCCTATGTGGGCGGGGACAACGCCGGCATGGAGTCCACCGGCAAGAACCAGGTCAACGCCGGTCTCACGCTGGATTCGCCGCTGTTCCTGTATGACCAGTTGTCGGTCTCCTGGAACAGCAACGCCGACCTGCGCAACAGCGACGCCGGCTCGCGCGCCGCTTCCATCAACTACAGCATCCCGTTCGGCTACTGGACCCTGTTCGCTGGCGCCAGCAAGTCGCGCTACCGCCAGACCGTGGCCGGCTTCGATGAGCCCATCGTCTACGGCGGCACCAGCAAGCAGGTGGAAGCGGGCGTGTCGGTGGTGCCCTACCGCGGCGCCAGCTACAAGGGCACCGCCATGCTGAAGTTCCTGCGCAAGCGTGCCAACAGCACCCTCAACGACATCGACATCGAGGTGCAGCGGCGCGACGTGGTCGGCTACGAGTTCAGCTACGGCCACCGCCAATACATCGACCAGATGGTGCTGGACCTCGGCGGCGGCGTGCGCGGCACGCTGCCGCAGTTCTCCGACCAGCCCGGCTACGTCTACGGCGATCCCGACTGGAACGGCCGCAGCACCATCCTGACGGCCAACGCCGGCCTCTACCTGCCCTTCAAGGTGGCCGGCCAGCAACTGGCCTACCAGGCCAATTGGCAGATCCAGCACGCCAAGACGCCCATCGTGCCCGCGGATTACTTCACCATCGGCAACCGCTATGCGGTGCGCGGCTTCGATGGCCAGATGACGTTGGCCGCGGAAGACGGCTGGACGCTGCGCAATGACCTGTCGCTGAACCTGGGCAACCTGGGCCAGCAACTTTACGCGGGCCTGGATGCCGGCCGCGTTGGCGGCCCGGCGGCGCAGTACCTGACCAGCCGCACCCTCGTCGGCGCGGTCGCGGGCCTGCGCGGCCGCATCGCCGTGCCCGGGGTCGCCAATGCGGTCAACGCCAGCTACGACCTGTCGGCCGGCTGGCCGCTGAAAAAGCCCGACAACCTGAAGACCCAAAGCATGGTCTTCGCCGCTACGCTGATGTTCGAGTTCTAGACCGGGCGGGGCCCGTGCGCCCCGGCCGTCGTCCGACAAGTTGCTTCACGCTTACCGAGAGTTGCCTCGCCATGTCCAAGCTTCGCTCCGCAGTTGTCTGGTTGGTCCTGTACACGCAGATCTGGACGCCCGTCCTGGCGCAGACCCTGCCCATCTCCGTCGACAAAAGCGTGCCGGGCCAGAAGCCCGTCGTGGGCGTGGCCAATGGCGTGCCGGTGGTCAATATCGCGCCGCCGTCGGCCGGCGGCGTCTCGAACAACCGCTTCACCCAGTTCAACGTCGGCCCCTCGGGGGTGGTGCTGAACAACAGCGGCGCGGCCAGCCAGACGCAACTGGCCGGGCAGGTCGCGGGCAACCCGATGCTGGGCAACCAGCGCGCCGCCACCATCCTGAACCAGGTGACGGCGCCCAATCCGTCGCAACTGATGGGCATGCTGGAAGTCGCGGGCAACCGCGCCAACGTCATCGTCGCCAACCCCGCCGGCATCACCTGCAACGGCTGCGGCTTCCTGAACGCCAACCGCGCCACGCTGACCACCGGCAAGCCGGTCATCGGTCCGGATGGCGCACTGGGCTTCGACATCACGGGCGGCCGCCTGGGCATCGAAGGCGCGGGCCTGTACGGCGCCAACCTCAGCCAGCTAGACCTGATGGCGCGCACGCTGGAACTGAATGCCCAAGTCTGGGCCAACAATCTGAATGTGGTCGCGGGCGCGGCGCGCGTCGGCTATGACGGCATCGACGTGTCGGCCCTCACCGGCGCCGGCGCGGGCACCGGCGTGGCGCTGGACGTCGCGGCGCTGGGCGGCATGTATGCCAACAGCATTCGCCTGATCGGCACGGAAGCCGGGGTCGGCGTGAACATCGGCGGCAACCTGGCGGCGCTGACGGGCACACTGACGGTCAGCGCCAACGGCGACGTCCGGATCCAGCCCTCGGGCCGGCTGCAGGCCGCCACGAACCTCGCGGTGCAAAGCGCCGGCGACATCGTCAACGACGGCACGGTCGCCGCGGGCGGCGCGCTGGGCTTGAACGCCGCCGCCAAGGTCATCAACAACCAGGCAATGTCCTCGGCTGGCAACGCCAGCATCGTGGCGCGCCGGCTGGAGAACCGCGGCGCACTCACGGCGGGCTTGCAGGCGGACGGCTCCATCAGTCCGCTCGGCGCCTTGAGCGCGCAGGTGGACCAACTGCTCAACCCCGGCACCCTGGTGGCCGGCGGGGACGCCACCATCACCGCGAACGCGCTGGGGCTGTCGGGCGGCAAGTTCGTCGCCGGGGGCGCATTGCGCGTGGACGCCACGGGCGCGGTCACCAATCGCGGCGGCTCGGTCTATGGCGGCTCCGTGGCCTTGCGCGCGGCCGGCCTGGACAATACGGGCGGCAAACTCACCAGCGGCGCCGCGCTCGACGGCCAGGTGACGGGCGCCATCGACAACACCGGCGGCACGCTGGCCGGCGCCGGCGCGGTGGACCTGCGCGGCAAGTCCGTGGTCAACGCGGCCGGTGGCGTGATCTCGGGCCAGAGCGTGGCGCTGCGCGGCGCCGACGGCATCGACAACCAGGGGGGATCGGTGCAGGCCAACGACGCTTTGCGCGTCGAGACGGCCGGCGCGCTCGACAACCGTGGCGGCAAGCTGCTCGGCGGCGCCACCGACATCCAGGCGGCCAGCCTCGACAACCGCAATGGCATCGCCCAGGCCGACGCCAAGCTCGTGGTCAGCAGCGGCGGCGCGATTCAGAACCAGTCAGGCGGCCTGTATGGCGGCACGGTCGGCGTCGACGCGGCAAGTCTCGCCAACAGCGGCGGCAAGGTCGCCAGCGGTGGCGCACTGGACCTGAAGACCGTCGGCGCGATCGACAATGCCGGCGGCACCATCGCCGCGCAAGGGCAGGCCGCGCTGAGCGCACAAAGCCTGTCCAACACTCGCGGCATCGTCGCGGCCAGCGGCCTCACGCTCAAGACGCAAGGCACGCTGGACAACAGCGCCGGCCTGATCCAGGCCGACAACGCGCTGGCGCTGACGGCCGGCAGCTTGAAGAACCGCGACACTCTCGCCAACGGCATCGCCGGCGCCGGCAGCACGGCCGCGGGCGCCCTGGGCCTGATGGGCAAGCAGGTCATGCTGGACACCGGATCCATCGACAACCAGGCTGGCCGCATCGGCGCTGGCCAGGACCTGGTCCTGTCCACCGGTGCGCTCGACAATGCGCGCGGCAACGTCTCGTCCGACGCCAATGCGAAGCTCGCCTTCAGCAGCATCACCAACACCGGCGGCGCCCTGACCGCCGGCACCTCGCTGGAGCTGGTCACCGGCAACCTCGACAACGACGGCAAGATCCACTCTGGCCAGGACCTGAAGATCACCGCCAATACGCTGACCAACCGCGCCGGCGGCGAATTGATCGCGGTGCGCAACAACGAACTGATCATCGGCGGCCTGCTGAGCAACGCCGGCCTGATCGACGGCGGCTACACACTCATCAACGCCGGCAATCTTCTCAACACCGGCCGCATCTACGGCGATCGCATCGGCATCAAGACGCCGTTGCTGCAGAACGAACCCAATGCCGTCATCGCCTCGCGCGGCGACATGGACCTGGGCGTGGGCACGCTGACCAATCGCGAGCACGCGTTGATCTACGCCGCGGGCGACCTGCGGCTGGGCGGCACGCTGGACGCCACCGGCAAGGCCGCCGGCCAGGCCGCGCTGTTGTCCAACGAGTCCGCCACCATCGAAGTCGAGCGCAACGCCGACATCGCCGCGGCCAGCATCCAGAACCGCAACCTGCACTTCGCCAGCGAAACCGTCGAGGTCAGCCGCGAAGCCAAGTGGTTCTATCGCCTGGACGGCACCACCGACATCGTCGATGGCGAAGGCATGTGGTTCTGCAACACCGTCAAGTCCATCTGCGGGCGCGACCCTAGCTGGATGGGGCAGTACGATGAGCGGCGCCTGCTGATGCCGTCGGCGCGTTATCCGGAAAGCCAGTACGGGCCGCCGTTCAACTACAGCAACATCCAGGAAGACCAGCAGGGCCGCGCGGGAGTCAGCGCGCCGATCGGCCTGGCGTACATTCCCGAAACCTATGACTGCGGTGGCGGCGACGCCGGCAATTGCTATACCAACCCCGCTCAGTTCCTCTACAAGCCGGACGCCAAGATCTGGTCCGTATTCGAAGTGGAACGCCCCAGCGGCATCCGGCGGCCGCCGTCGCCCGACAGTTGCGGTTGGCGCTGCCCCGACGACCTGGCCCAGCAACAGGCCCAGTACGATCACGACCTGGAGCTGTACGACACGCTGAACGAGAAGATCAAGGCCTTCAACGCCGACTTCCGCGGCAGCCGCATGATCAAGGACTTCACCTTCTATCAGGTGACCCAGATCACGCGCGAGACCCGCATCACCGAGAGCGATCCAGGCAAGATCATCGTAGGCGGCAATGCCCGCCTGTCTGGCAACATCGTCAACGACAAGAGCCGAATCCTCGCTGGCGGCACCCTGAAAACCGAGGGCGGCACGCTGAGCAACGTCGGCGCCGAGGGGCTGCGCACGGTCGACCGTGTCGGCACCATGGCCTACACCTACGAGAAGAACGACTCCCGCAAGTACAACCGTTCCGACTACAACGCCACCGTCCTGGCCGAACGCATCGAGACCGGCCTGGGCGATGCCCAAGGCGGCGTCGCGGTCACGCCGTCCGTCCCGGCGCCTGGGGCCAGCACCGTGGTCCAGGCGCTGCCGCCGGCGACGCTGACGCGCATCACGCTGCCCGGCAACCAGACCATTGCCGTCGTGGTGCTGCCGCCGACCATCCCGACCAGCAAGCTGTACCAGGTCATCACGGCGCCCAACGCGCCTTATCTGATCGCCACCGACAGCCAGTTCATCGGTTCGCGCGCCGTGGTGTCCAGCGACTTCCTGCTGGAGAAACTGAACCAGGACCCGGGCCACATCCTCAAGCGCCTGGGCGACGGCTTCTATGAGCAGAAGCTGGTGGCCGAGCAGGTGATGCTGGCCACCGGCCAGCGCTTTGTCGGCGACTACACCGACAACGAAACCCAGTACAAGGCGCTGCTGTCGGCAGGCGCCGACTTCGCCAACAAGTTCGGCCTGGCCGTGGGCACCGCGCTCACCGAAGAGCAGATGCGCCACCTGACCAGCGACATCGTCTGGATGGTGGAGCAGACCGTCACGCTGCCCGACGGCACGCAGCAGAAGGTGCTGGCGCCGCAGGTCTACCTGGCCGTCAAGCCGGGCGACCTGCGCGGTGATGGCACGCTGATCGCCGGTCGCGACACGCAGATCAGCACGACGGGCGACGTAACCAACAGCGGCACCCTCGGCGCGCGCAACGCGTTGGTGGTCGATGCGCAGAACGTGCGCAACACCGTGGGCACGATCCAGGGCAAGACCGTCAACCTGAATGCGCGCAACGACATCGACAACCTGGCCGGGCTGCTCAAGGGCGATGCGGGCGCGCTGACGGCGGGTCGCGACGTCAACCTGACTTCCAGCACGCAATCGAATGTTCGCGGGGGCATCAGCAACACCATCATTGATGGGGTGGCGCGCGTGGATGCCGGCACGTTGAACGTGCAGGCGGGCCGCGACGTCAACGCGCAGGCGGCGGCCATCGCCGCTACCGGCGACGCCAGCATCCGCGCCGGCAACGATATCAACCTGACCGCCGCGGGAACGAGCTATGGCGAGTCGTTCAATTTCGGCAAGAAGAACCGGTCGGAGATGCGTACGACGGAGGATATCGGTACGCAGATCGCCGCTGGTGGAAACCTGACGCTGATGGCAGTGAGGGACGTCAACGCCATCGCCGCGCAAGTCGCATCGGACAAACAATTGGCTGTTGGCGCGGGACGCGACATCAACGTGCTGGCGGGGGACGCCAGTGGCTACACGTACAACGAGATCTACTATAAGACGAAAGGCTTCCTTTCCAGCAAGACGACGCACCGCATCCGCGAGACGGAGTGGACCAAGGGAGTTAGTTCGACCTTTGGTGGCGACACGGTCGCGATGCTGACCGGACGCGATATGACGGTCGTCGGCTCGAACATCGTCGGTGATCGCGATGTCGAGATCGCGGTTGGCAGAGATCTGCAGGTACTGGCCAAGGACGAAACCTACAAGGACTATCAGTACGAAAAGGTCAAAAAGTCGGGCTTTGGCGGCGGTGGCGGGTTCAGCATCGGCTACAACAAGCAAGAACGCACGGATTGGATGCGCGGGGCCAGTGGCGGCTATGCCGCGAGCACGATTGGCAGTGCTGGCGGTAACCTCACCATCGACGCGGGACGCGATGTCGGCGTCATGGCGAGCAATCTGCTGGCCCAGGATGGCAATATCTCCATCGTCGGCAGCAACGTCGCGATCATTGCCGGCGTAGGCGAAGCACGCCAGCATGAGTATCACGAGTTCAAACAGTCCGGCCTGACCATTGGCGTGGCAGGCGGCATGTTGGGCGCTGCCCAGCAGATTCAGGGCACCTTGCAGCAAGCTGGCGACGCCAAGAGCGGCAGGCTGGCCGCGGTCAAGGTGGGGCAGGCGGCTTATCAAGCGGTGCAGGCCAACCGGATGATGGACGCGGCAAAGGCTGACGATGCGTCGGTCGCGCAGAAGGAAGCCGCCAGCGCCCAGATCCAGATTAGCCTGGGCTCCAGCAAGTCTGTCAGCGAAACGAAGCGCACCCAGGAAACCGCCTTTGGCTCTTCCGTCATGGCGGGCGGCAATATCTCCATCGTCGCTTTGGGCGAAAAGGGCGTTGCCGGCTCGGGCAATCTCTCCATCATCGGCAGCGACCTGGCGGGCAAGAACGTACTGCTGGCGGCGACCAATGACCTGATGCTGCAAAGTCAGGCTCAGACATCCACGGAAGTCTCCACCAATAAGAACAGCGGCTGGAAGGTCGGCGTCGGCATCGGTGTCTCTGATAGCGGTAGCGGTGGCGGCATCAATATCTTTGCCAGCGGCTACGTCGGAAGCGGCAACGCCAAGGGGAACGGCACGACGTATCGCGAGACCCAGGTCAGCGCGCGCGACAACCTGACGCTGATCTCCGGCCGTGACACCGTGCTCGAAGGCGCCCAGGCGCGAGCGGACAGCATTCGCGCCGATATCGGCCGCAACCTGATTCTGGCGAGCCAGCAGGATTCGGACCGCTATGACGCCAAGCAAAAACAGGCCAATGCGGGGGCCAGCTTCAGCTTTGGGTCGATGACCGGCAATGCCTATCTTGGCGCGAGCATTGGCAAGACCAAGTCCAACTATGACAGCGTGGTCGAGCAGACAGGGCTGTTCGCGGGTTCTGGGGGGTATGACATTTATGTCGGGAAGCACACGCAGTTGGACGGTGCCGTCATTGCCAGTGATGCTGAGGCTACGAAAAACCGGTTGTCCACCGATACGTTAGGGTTCAGCAACCTGCATAACAAGGCGGACTACAAGTCGACCACTGTCGGTATCAACCTGGGCATGTCAGGCGCGTTCGACAAACCGAACAAGGGCGATGCCTTGGGTGGCGGTCCGTCGGGTTTGAGCTTCGGAAGCACAAGCGGTAGTGAATCAGGTACGACACGCGCGGCTGTGTCGGCGGGCACGATCGAGGTGCGTTCGGACAAGGACACGGGTAGGGATAGCACGGCCGGGCTGAGCCGTGACACCGTAGGGGCGAACGGCAGTATTGGAAAGATCTTCGATAAGGATAAAGTTCGCGAGCAACTGGAGTTCCAGCAGGCGTTTGGACAGCTGGGGATGCAGATTGCGGGGGATGTGGCGGACCGACTCAAAGCGCAGGACCAACAGCTTTGGGGTGAGGGAAAGCCTGGCCGTATTGCACTGCATACTGTCATAGCAGGTATTGGCGCTGCACTGGGGGGAGGCAACGTGGCTGGGGCAGTTGCTGGCACGCTCGCCGGCGATGTGGCTTCTAACCTATTGCGCGATCAGGTAAATCAAGCGGTTGCTGGTCTACCTCCCGAGTTGCGAGACCAAGTATCCAAAGTCATCCTCAACGTCGTAGCGAGTACCGCAGGGGGAGTGGCCGGCGGCATGAGTGGCGCGTCAGGAGCATCTCTGGCTGACATGTACAACCGGCAATTGCACCCTGACGAGGGTGATTGGATCAAGAAAAATGCCAAGCGCTATGCCGAAAAGGAAGGGATCTCCATTGCTCAAGCCGAAGCCGAGCTTACATCGCAGGCATTGAGGCAAACGGATTCAGTGGCGGCTGAACGGTACATTGAAAATCAGAATGCCCGCTCGTTCTTGGCTGAAATGACGGGTTCGCAAGGGACGGGCTTCGTCTTCTTCGACGGACGAGCTGACGCTACGTTCGAAAACCAACTCTTGTTCGCGGGTGGCATCAAGGGCAATGCCGATCTAGCCGAGCTTTACGATCTTGCTTGGAAGCGTCTCCAGGAGGGCGTGGAGCATCGCTCGAATCTGTCGGGTTCAAATTTGGCGCTTGCCGATGCGACTCGTGACATCGCGAACTATGTCAACAATCCCGAGGATGTCGCGAAGGTGGCCCAGGCCCTGCGAGACGAAAGAGCCAAAGCGGAAGCTGCTCGGGATTTCACCCTGGTTCGCGTTATAGATGACAAGCTAACGAACATCACCCTTATGGAACAGGGTGGAGTGTTCGATCTCCGAGATCTCACGTGGGAACAGCGTGAGGCGTTGGGGATGGCACTGCAGGCGGGGTTGGATGGTGGGCGCCTGTCGGCTGCGCAGGTGCGGGCAATGGTGGCTAAAGCGAGGATTCAGGCGGTATCTGGCATAGACCGACAGTCGGTATCCCCAGCTAACTCGAAAGACGGATCTGCGCAGACGATCAGAAATGCGGAGGTGTTGGCCAATGACGGGACTGTTTTGGTTCGACAGAATCCGCTGACCGGTGAATACGAAACTACCGGATTCAGGCTGGTCGGTAATAATGGTTCTCGGTCAAATTATCCTGATGGTATGAGTTTTGATTTAAATATCAAATTTCATATGAGTAATTTTGACGGGCTTACGCAGAAGAAAGGCATTGGGGGAGCTCACAACAAAGAAGCGTTCCTGGACGCGGTTTCCACCTATGGAATAAAAATAAACGAGCAAGTTTCTATAGGGGTGGATGGAATCTATAACGTCAAATATCAGATTCCGGCTTATGACGCACGAGGCAATCCCGCTGGGTATAAAAATCAAGAATTTGTTAAAACAATTTATGATCCGAAGGTGTTTTCCGATCAAAAAATTTTAGAGCTTGGGCAAAATGCTGCGGCGGCTGGCTATGAAAGTGCAATAAAAAATGGATTGAACGCCTACGATAGTTCTTTTGGAGGTGTTAATTTTAGAGTGTATATAGATAGATCCACAGGTGTTATCAGGAATTTTCATCCTAATTAGGTTTTCATATGAAAGAAATATTTGGTCAACCCTACGATTTATCGGATGAGTTTTGGATAGTCAAAGCGTATTTTGATTTTATATATAAAGATGGATATTTCTTTGATGCTATAGAAAATATTTCAAAAAAATGGGGTTTTAGCACTGATACTGTGAGTTGCAGCTTTCCTGATAAAAATAGTTTATTCAAAGAAAATCACTTTGATGGGGTGGAGTTTTCATTTGGCGTTTCTCCAGGTGATGACGTGGTAGTCGTTAGCGAGAGTGTGTGCCTGGAAATCGCGAAGTTGGCGTGTATGAAATATGCTGAGTTGCACCCGAATTGCTCGGAAAGAATTAATGCTGTGATTGAAAACTTGAAACTTGGCTTAAGCGGGGGACCCAAAGTCAGGCCCATCTCGGACGCGAGGGGAGCCTTGGACGAGTAGGGGCAGGGCTGTTTGCTTCGGATGCTGTGTCGGCGAGGCGCCTTAATATTTCTCTGAGTGCAAAGCAGCCATGAAAATTTCTGGGGAAAATGACCAGGGGCGTTTAGTGCATGCGGTGCATATTGAGGGATTTCATCTGCCCGGTGCCGGAGTAATTGTCGCGAAGGGTTGGTTA
The DNA here is from genome assembly GCF_046535435.1 of Achromobacter sp. SIMBA_011. NCBI lineage: Bacteria > Pseudomonadati > Pseudomonadota > Betaproteobacteria > Burkholderiales > Alcaligenaceae > Achromobacter > Achromobacter sp. SIMBA_011. The sequence continues at coordinate 625,988 of NZ_JAWRWN010000001.1, forward strand.
CGCATCTGCGTGCTGATGGTTAATTTAGATCTTGAGCAGAATTACGTCTTTTTATCAGCATGTCACATCTGTAAAGAATGAGTCCAATCTACTTTGCTGAAATTTCCCCGGTCTATGGCTGGTTATTGCTATTTGTGCTGCTTGCGGCTTGTTCCGTTATTTTTATTGTCATCCCCGGAATTAAGAGGGGGCGCGAGAAGAGTGGGGGAGGACTGTTAGCTCAGGTGCGTGTGGTTGCTTTTTTTGGGAAAGGGGGGATGCATTTTGGTGGAGGGTTTTACCGATTTAGCGCATATGAGAATTGTCTGGTGGTATGTTTGTTCTGTGCAGTCCTATACAAATATAGGGAGATAAGGCTTCGATTTCCATATGAGGCAGGGAGCAATAGGCTGAATCTTGTGCTCAGAGGGATTCCCGTGACCCTCTATGGGAACAGCAGGGATTTGGGCATTCTTGTTGAGAAGATCCGAGGGCGTGAAAGTGTTGCGCCAGCACTAAAAAAATAGACTCTTAAATTCACCGCATTGCTGTCGTTAGAGATATAGGTTTGAAAGTTGCCGGTGTGCCTTTATTTGTCATGCTTGGGTAAGCTTCGCTTGAGACAAATCGGACCACTGCGTCTATTACTTCGTCCTAATTCATCTTGCTTCGATCTCCCGAATCACATGACCCGCATCAAGTCAATTATTGCCTTGGCCTCGCTGCTGCTGACGTCAGGCTGCTCCTTCATCATGGGTTCGCCTCCCAAGGCACTTGTCACCAACCCTGACCCTGGCGAAGTCATCACTCCCGTGCTGATCTACACCTCCGATTGCAATTACCAGAAGAAAATCGACGACACGGGCTGGATCGGCGCACGTACTGCGCTGCCAGCGCTGTATGCAGCCGAGGCGGTCTGCAAGGCCCTGAACAACGAACTACCCGGCGCTATGGATGCGGCAGGCATCAAGGCGACATTCAAGCTGCGCAAGGTGAATCCGGATTCCGCGCGGCCGTTGACCTTGAAGGAAGACGCAGCGGCCATCGGGGCAAAGTATGTGGTGGCATTGGGCGAACCCAATGGCTTTGGTGGCTATCAGCAATACGGCCCATCGGTGAGCATCAAGGTGCGCCTGTATGACGCCGTATCGGGTGAATACCGCGGCTACGCCGAAGACACCTATCCGATTTCCTTGCGCGACTACTCCAATCGGGGGCCGGCTGCAGACGGCTTGCGGATCGCGGCGGATATGGCGCAAATGCTGGCGCGCACGATGCGCAAGCGTTGCACCGAGGCCTATCCTTATCAATGCGGCAAGACGGGCTTGTTCCGCTTGGCTGAGCCTCGCGATGCCTATGGCAAGTGAGTACCGCGTTTGCCCTGGCTAATTTCTTTTCTTTTGAGTGAGTGGTAGATGATTGCCGTGTTGCGTTGCGTGGCGCCCGCTTTGTTGCTGGGCGGTGCCTTGGCGGGTTGCTCCGCCACCAATCCCAATATCCTCAGCCATTACGACGCTGGCAGCAGTGCGCGGGTTCGCGTGTATGTTTATACGGCGGATCGCATCCGCCTGGATTTTGACAGGACGTGCTTCCTGCCCGCATCGGGCCTGTTCGGCCATGGCGACGGCCTGGAAACGATCCAGCGTTCGCACATGCGCGGTAGCGGCAGCGTTGGAATGCCGCCTTCGCCGAACATCTCGGGCCTGGTGTTCGACGAATTCATCATCAAGGCGGGTATTCCGGTAACCATTTACGGTCAGGTCGGCGGGACTTACAGAAACGCCGGGCCTTATGGGTCCGTGATCACCACGAGCGGGCCCGAGACGAAGAATGCCGGGTATTTCACGCCAGCCGCTGGCAAGGACTACGAGGTCTATGTGGAGCGGCGCGCGGTAGTGGTGCAGGACATCACGGTGCCCGGCGTCAGCGCAGCGGAACGGCAGGTGCCGTTGATGCCGGCTTCGCCCTGCCCGGAACCCCCTGCGACCGTGATGCCGAAGGTCTGACCGCGGTCGTAGGGCCTACAAGGAGATCTATTACAAGACGAAGGGGTTCCTCTCCAGCAAGACGACGCACCGCATCAAGGAATCGTCCTGGACCCAGGCGGTGTCCTCCACCTTCACCGGCGATAGCGCCGTGCTGATGGCGGGGCGGGATTTGAACGTGGTCGGTTCCAACGTGGCCGCACAGAGGGACTTGGTCATGTCCGCGGACCGCAACGTCAACATCGTTGCGGAACAGAACACGGCCAACGAGCACCAATACGAAAAAATCAAGAAATCCGGTTTTGGCGCATTGGGCGGTATCAGTTATGGATCGCGCCAGACGACGGACTGGGTGGATACCAAGCGAGGGCTCAATACCGGCAGCACGATCGGCAGCGTAACTGGGGATGTGCTGATCAATGCCGGAGGCTCGCTGAATGCCGTGGGCAGCGATGTGCTGGCGCGTCAAGGTGACATCACCATGATCGGCCGAGACGTCAACATCGTGGGTGGCTTCGACACCATGCGCCAGCGTGAAGTGCACGAGGTCAAGCAGTCGGGATTCACCATTACCGCAAGTACGCCGGTTGTCAGCGCCATGCAGACCGGCGCACGCATGGCCGAGGCGGCGGGCAAGTCAGGCAATGCCGTTATGGCTGGTCTGGCCGGCGCGACCACGGCGCTTGCGGCGAGCAATGCCTACGATGCGGTGAAGGCGGCCGGCGCTATTGAAAACGCCACCGCTATCGACAAGGCGGGCGGCGGCAGTATCAAAATCAGTTTTGGCAGCAGCAAGAGCAGCAGCACTACTGATCGAAGTTCCTCCACATCTGTCGGTTCCAACGTCGCCGCGGGCAATGATCTGACGATTGTTGCCAAGGGCGCCGGAAGCGCGTCGGACATCACGGTTTCCGGTTCCAACCTGTCCGCAGGCAACAACGCTGTGCTGAAGGCCGAGGGCGATATCCTGCTGCAGGCAGCCAAGAACGTCTTCGAGCAGAAGACGGACAGCAAGAGCAGCGGGTTCAATATCGGTATCGGATACAGCACCGGTACCTCCAATGGGTTGACGTTGGAGTTGGGCGCATCCGTCTCTCGCGGCAACGAGAATGGCCGGGACCAGAGCTGGACCAACAGCTTCGTCACCGCGGGCAACGTGCTTGCCCTGCAATCAGGTGGCGATACAACGCTCAGAGGGGCGTCGGGCAAGGCCGAGCAGATTTTGGCTTCGGTTGGCGGCAACTTGTTGCTGGAGAGCTTGCAGGACACCAGCACCTATACCTCCAAACAAACCAGCGGCGGGGTGAACCTCACGGTATGCGTTCCGCCCTACTGCTACGGCCAGAGTTCGGTATCCGGCAATTTCGGTACCGGCAAGATGAACAGCAACTACAAGTCCGTCACTGAACAGACGGGCTTGTGGGCGGGCGACGGCGGGTTCCTGATCGACGTCAAGAACAACACGACCTTGATCGGCAGCGTCATCGCCAGCAGTGATAAGGCTGTAGCGGAGGGCCTGAACAAGCTCAGCACGGGCACCCTGGTCACGCAGGACATCAAGAACTCCGCCAGCTACAGCGCCAATCAGATTGCGGTAGGCGGAGGCTTCGGATTTGGCGGCGGGGCCTCGAAAGAAGGTTCGGCGGGTCTGGGCACCACCAAGGGCAACCAGGTGGCCGGCGGTGCGACCAAGGACGCAGGTACTTCCTTGGCGTCGAGTGGGGGCTTTTCCGCCAATCTACCGACGGTGGTTGCGGCCAGCGGCAATAGCAGTTCCACGACCCAAAGCGCCATCAGTGGCGGCACCATCATCATCCGGGATGAGGAAGGACAACGGGCGCTGACAGGCAAGACTGCGGCGGAGACGATTGCGGCGCTGAACCGGGATACGTCGGATACGTTGAATGCGCTGAAGCCGATCTTTGACAAGGAGAAGATCGAGGCAGGGTTCGAGATTGCGTCGGAGGCCAGCCGGCAGTTGGGGCAGTTCTTGACGAATCGGGCTAAGGAAGCGGATGCATTGTCTTCTTCTCTGGCCAAGGAGCTGCAAAAGCCGGGCGGCGGCGACGCGCAACGAATCGCTCAACTCGCGAATGAGCTGGATAGCGCCCTTAGGTGGGCTCCCGGTGGCGACTATCGTCTAATTTCGACGGCCATCCTTGGCGGCATAAGCGGAAACGTCTCGGGAGGTGTTTCCGAGGCCGCGAGGGCGAGTGCAGTGAACTACCTGCAAGGGCTGACTGCACAGCAGGTAAAGCTCTTTGCAGACGGCCTGGGGTCGTCACCGCAGGCCGACGCCACGCGCGCCGCGCTGCATGCGATTGTGGGATGCGCGGGCGGAGCGGCGCAAGGGACGGGCTGCTCCTCGTCGGCCTTGGGAGCAGGGGCTGCTTCCGTCGTCAATGCGTTGCTTGATGCCGCTGATCGCGGTTCGGAGTCGGGGCTTAGCGTCGAGCAGCGTGAAGCGCGCGCCAATCTGGTGTCAAACCTTCTGGCAGGCGTGGCGTTTGGCCTCGGTCTTGACGCAGGAGGGGCAGTCAATAGCGGCCGCTTGGAGACTGAGAACAACGGTGTTGGTTTGTTGCTCAAGCGGGGTGGGCCAGCGCTGATAGGGCTGTGTTTCAGGTCGGCGACGTGTCAAGAGAAGGTGATCGGGCCGGTGGCATTTGCCGCGATCAGTGCAGCAGTCGCTGCGCTCAGAGCTGCAAATCCTCAGCTGGATGAAAACCAAGCACTGCTGCTCGCAGTGACTCGCTACATTACGACGCCTGCATCGATGGAACCCATCCCAGGCAAGCCAGGCGAGCCGGTACCTCCGTTGCCGATTCCCCCGGGTCAGACCGGTGTCAATGAAAACGTTTCGGTGCCTGGCAAGCCGGGTGATGGGCATACACCTGTTGGCGTGCCGGGGCAGGAGAACCATGGTCCCAGCGGTGGTACTACCACCATTACTCCTGTGCCAGGACAACAATTGCCTGTGATCATACTCAATGAGGCTTCAAAAACGGGCAAGGTTATTGTCGATAGCAAGAGCGGTGATCAACTTGGACCTCGCGGCTGGACGCTGCAAGACGTGCAGGAAGTCGTCAATAGTGGCGCAGTCGGGACGACAATAGACAAACGGTCTTCGGGGAAGACCCCCGATGGGTTGCCGAGAAATGATTCCGCGTCAGTGTACGGTTCTAAGAGCGGCTACATTGTCGTCAACGATCGGACCGGTGAAGTTGTCCAAGTGAGTGGCAAGAACGATCCAAGCTGGATTCCGGACAGTCGAATCAAATGGAACTAAGTTGCAATGGAAATTGATCTCCAACGACGCTACGACTCTTTAGACGACTTCTTCTCAGTCGGAGGGAGCGTTGTAATGAAGCTATCTGTCGACGCGGCAATTGCGATTTGCGAGCGCGCGACGCAATGGGGTTTAGTTATCACGCGGATTGAGGGAGGGATCTGGCATTTCCCCGGGTTCGAAGCGAGAGTGGACTGCATTTGGGATGGAATCGATCCGCCGGTTGACGTTGGCACAGCGGAGAAAAACAATCTGGCTGCGGCTGAGTTCATTCGATCAGAGAGCGGTGTACATGACGTCTTTGTGGTGACGGCCCCACAGCTAACGGGTTAGGGTTTTGATGCAAAATCCGGCGACTGTAGAAGTAAACAATAAGTCCATACGAGATATAAATATTGGGAAGCATGCAAAATTCAAGTTTCCCTCATTTTGAGAGTTTATATGAATGCTAATCTTAGGCTGCACTATCAGCGTCAGCTTATATATGCAGGTCTTGATGACTTTAATCCGAATGGGGTGTTTCCCACTTATTTGGGGGGGGAGGGATGGTCAGAATGTCAATGATTGGAAGCGTGAAGTTGCTGCGTTCCTTGATCTAGGCGTCCAGAGTGGATTGATTAAGGTTACAAATTGGGAAAGATTTTCCTCTTCTTCGAATCCTGTAAATGTCGGTGATTTCTTGCTGGGACTCGGATCAGCTAGAAATTCCCAGTTAGATGAGAACGTTGTATGGAATTCCTTGTATTTTTTTGGAACTGAGAGTTTGATTAGAGATTTGGATAAATTTGGCTTGCGGAATTGGGGGGTGTTGAAGTTTTTGGAAGATTCCAGTTTTCTTGAGTTTATTCAAAACAAGTATCGAGTAGTTATCCTTGATGTGAAGTGAGTAAGATCGATAGATATTGGCTTTCAACGATGTAGTTGAGTGTTTTTTAGTATGTCTACGAAAGCCAATGAATTTTTGATCTGTTAACGATGGTGCTCGGTGGATCGCTTGTTGGGACGCCAACCATCGCCCAGAGACATAAACGATGATATAGCTCGTGGACTGCAAGAACAATGGAATAGACTGTTTGGTCCGGCTTTGAGCGAAAGCAATTCAGGGCAACGTGATTCAAAAACACCCAATACAGGAACACCCGGTAATTGGGTCACCAACCCGGGGAGTGGTCAAGAGCGTCAATATGGCGCCGACGGCAAGCCCAGTGTTGATATCGATTCAGACCACGATCACGGGCAGGGGAATCCGCATGCTCAAAATTGGGATCGAGGGCCAAATGGGGAATTGATTCGTGGTGAAGGGAGTCCTTTCTCCAAATGGCCAGGAAGCCGATAGATCCATTTTTGAGGGTGTGCCATGAGTGAAATAATATTTCACGATTCTGTTCTTGTTGGAATTGAACATATACGTTCAGATAAAAAATTAATTCTCACATTTGAATTTAATGGTGAAAAAAAACAGCGGCTGATTTTAAGCTCGGTTCAGTCGTTTCGCGTGGCTGACTTTATCGGGCAAAATGTTGTTTCCCGAGTGTTGGATTCGAAAGCTGACAAAATATCCGAAAGTACTATTATTGATAGATTGAATTGGTTATATATGCTGTCAGATGGAAGCGTTCGAGTCGATGATATGGTAATAAAAAAGTCCAGAGAGGGCGTGATCGCGGGATCGTTGCGCCTGTTTTGCATCGAGCCTTCTTGGGGGGCTGAGTTAGTTTGCCTGTCCGATGAGGATTGAGGTGGCTCTGAACAAATCGCTTTGAACTGAGAGAGTATGGCCTCGGGCTAGGCTTGAAGGAAGACGCAGCTGCGATCAGTGTGCTGTACATAATTGCATCGGACGATGCTTAATAGCTTCCGGAGGTCACCAGCAGTACGGGCCACACGATATAGCATTGAATCTTTCATTTGAGTTTTACTGCGATTCAATGGTGGTTTTCCGTGTTCAGACGATGGTATGCCTCGTCGATGTCGATCTGGCTGTCATCAATGTGCTATTGATTTTAGTGGGTTATAAAAAACTTCAGAAACGGGATGGTTGCGGCAGGCAATTAACATGCTCGATAAGCACGCATATATAGAACAAGGCAACTTCAAGCGCTGGGTGCGCTTCCTCCTTTCATCGGTGGGTATCGTGCTGCTTTACTCGGGACTCAGATACGATTCCTATCTGGTAATCCTGTTGGGCTTCCTAATCGGCGGCGTCGGGATGTATGCGTCGAAAGCCGCAATGCTGGGCATAAAACCATTTTCTGATAACCCCACTTTGGCGCCAAAACAAGAGAAATCCGAGTAGTGCCAAAGAATCCAGGACCAGGCGAAAAGTTCTCAAATCCTATGCCTCGTGGACCGCGGCTCATCTTTCTGCCTGCAGCGGCGATCTAATGCGCGAGCCGGCCTATTCTTAATGGTTGCAGCGCCTTGACGCAAAGCGCTGCCGCGAATCGTCATGCTCCTGCGATATCGCCTTAATTTTTCGCACCAGAGTGCCGTTAGAAATCTGAGCGTGGCTCAGCGTTCGGCTTGTTGAGTTCTGTTCGCCGAATATGGGCTTTTGCCATGTCAAGACGGATCAGTGAACTCAGTCCGATTTATCGGGACTGGTCGAGCCTCGCGACACCCACGGCGACTAGCCGCTACACAGGGTGTGCCGATTCCGCGTTAACAGTGTGCCCAGTCCCTGGTATGCCCCAACGCACGAGTATGCGTGCAATAGATATGGATGATGCGTTTCCATGACCGCCTGCCCCAATTGCCAAGTTCAAAGTTCACCGCTTGCGTTGCGTTGCTCGGCCTGCGGGTCGACGTTGCAGCACGCCGCAGAGCACGACTCGGCAAGCTATCGCCGCGCCGCGTTCTGGGTAGATGCCAGGATGTTCTCTGGTATCGGGACGGTGTTGGGTTTGGGCCTTGCCTGGCTGTTGAGGCAACTGATCATGTCCGGAATGGGTGTCTATCTGGACCAGCGCCAACGTTTCCTGTTGGGAGTGGGGGTAACGCTGGCAGGGGCGCTATGCGGTTTTGCCATGGCGGCCCGGAAATATGGCAAGGACGCGCAACCGTTGCGGCGCGAAAAACCTGCGGTGGCCAAGCCAGCGTTGAAGAACCCATGGGAGCGCGACCGTTGATCGGCGTGCTGACCGGCAGCACTTAGTCGATGGTGCATTTCGAATGGATGGGCAACGCACGCCTTACCGCAACAGGATTTAGCAACGATGATTATCGGTATCGATCTTGGCACCACGAACAGCCTCGCGGCGATATGGCGCGACGGCAAATCGCAACTGGTGCCCAACCCGCTTGGCGGGTACCTGACGCCGTCGTGCGTCAGCCTGGATGAGGATGGCAGCGTCCTGGTGGGGCAGGCTGCGCGAGAGCGCCTGCAGACGCATCCCGAACGTAGCGCCGCGCTTTTCAAGCGCTACATGGGCAGTGACAAGCGCTTCACCCTGGGCGACAAGGAGTTCCGCGCCGAAGAGCTGTCCTCCCTGGTGCTGCGGGCATTGAAAGCGGACGCAGAGGCCATGCTGGGTCACGCGGTCAGCGAGGCCGTGATCAGCGTGCCGGCCTATTTTTCCGATTCTCAACGCAAGGCCACCCGGGACGCGGGTGAACTGGCTGGCCTGAAGGTCGAGCGGCTCGTCAACGAGCCGACGGCGGCGGCGCTGGCGTATGGCCTGCATCAAAGTGAAGACGAAACCCAATTCCTGGTCTTTGATCTGGGCGGTGGCACTTTCGATGTGTCGGTACTGGAACTGTACGAGGGTGTGATGGAGGTTCGCTCCACTGCGGGCGACAATTTCCTGGGAGGGGAAGACTTCGTCAATGAGATTGTCCAGAAGTTCTTCGATACCCACGCGCTGCCGGTATCGGCGCGAGATGATCGGCGCTTCATGCAGCAACTGTTGATGCAGGCCGAGAGCGCCAAATGCCGGTTGTCGGCCGAGCAGACCGCGCGCATCGCGTTGCGGTGGAATGAGGAAGATTACGCGCTGGATCTCAGCGCCGAGCTGTTGGCGCAATTGAGCGCGCCCCTGCTCACGCGCTTGCGCATGCCGGTGGAGCGTTCGCTGCGGGATGCCAACATCAAGAGCAGCGACATTGCCACAGTGGTGTTGGCGGGCGGCGCGACGCGCATGCCGCTGGTGCGGCAGCTCGTCACCCGTATGTTCGGCCGCTTTCCCAGCACGGAGATGAATCCGGACGAGGTTGTGGTGGCTGGCGCGGCAGTCATGGCGGGTCTAAAGATGAAAGACCAGGCCCTGGAAGAGATCGTCATGACTGACGTATGCCCGTATACGCTGGGTATCAATACGACGCGCACCACGGCGGCTGGCCAGAATCTGCCCGGGCAGTTTTCTCCCATAATTGAGCGCAACACGATCGTACCGGTCAGCCGCCAGCAAACCTATTATCCGATGGAGGAAGGGCAGGCGGGCATTGAAGTGCAGGTCTATCAGGGAGAGTCCCGGCTGGTTCGCGACAATATCCTGCTCGGCGTGCTTCAGGTTCCGTTGCCGCGCCGGTCGCGCTATGAAAACGCCGTCAATGTGCGCTTTACCTATGATGTGAATGGTCTGCTGGAAGTGGAAGCCGGGATGCAGCAGGGAGGTGCTGTGCAGCGCCTGGTGATTCAAGGCGGTGGTAAGCAGATGACCGCAGCGGATATCCAGCGACGCCTGGCCGAGTTGGCTCAGTTGAAAATTCATCCGCGTGAACTGGCCGCCAATCGTGCTCTACTGGCGCAAGCCGAGCGCATCTACCAGATGACGCGTGGCAACGATCGCGATTTGCTGGCCAATGAAATCGTGTTGTTCGAGCAGACGCTTGAGACACAGGAAGAGCGCGCGGTCGCACGGGGCAGTGAGCGGCTGCGCCGAGTGGTGGATTATCTTGAGCGAGCGTCGGTCTTCGCGCCCGAATTCGATTCCGAGGGTGGGCAGTAAGACCATGCGCGCAGAGATTTTCGACACGCTTGGTATTGAACCCACTGACGATCAGAAAGCCATTCGCCGCGCCTATGCGGTTGCGCTCAAGCAGATCGACCAGGCGGCTGATCCGGAGCGTTTTGCGGCGCTGCGCAGTGCATACGAACTCGCGCGGGCCTGGGCCGAGCGCCAGCAGGCCGGTGATGCCGAGTTCGCTCTTTCTGGCGCCCCCTTCGCGGACGATGGCCATGAGCGGCCGGAGATGCCAGGTCGGGCGCAGACACCAGACGTTCATACCGAGTTGACGCCGCCCTCGGCCGATGAGTCGGCCGAGGGTATCGCGCAGGAGCGGCCGGAGATGCCAAGTCGGGCGCAGGAATCCGACGTTCATGCCGACTCGACGCCGCATTCGCCCGATGAGTCTGCCGAAGGTATCGCGCATTGGACTCACCAACTGATGCAGGCGCCCGATGACCAGGTCGCGCAGTTGCTGGACAGCGCATTGTCGGATATCCGGTTGGGGCATCTGGAGGCGCGCGACGGTCTGGCGTTCAGCCTGGCGCGGGCTTTGCGTGAACAGCCTGACGGTCGCCTGGCACTGTTCAACACCGCTCGCCGCGTATTCGATTGGAACGGCGTGAACGCACCATTTCCGCATGATCTTGAGCTGTCAGGCTGGATCGCGATGCTGGTGGACCAGAGCGAGCACTATAGCCATCTGCCGTTGCCGCTGCGCGTGCGCCTGGATGCAGTGCTGATGATGGCCCGCAGGTCGAGCCAGCCCACTACGATGCAGGCAATCTGGCACGGTGAGGCTTTCGAGCAATTATTGAGTCATGCGCCTGACCTGTCGGTATTGGATCTGGGCGGCGCGCGCATCCACGCCTGGCGAGGCGCGTGCGCGCGTGTTGCGCGCATTCGAAACATACCGCGATGGTTGAGCGAGAACCGGGTAAAGCTGGCGTTGACCGCTGTGTGCGTCATAGGTCTGGTGTTCATGTACCAGGATGCTCGCGATGGAACGACCTATAAGGAACCCCCGCCGGCCGGTGCAAAGCTGATTGACGGGGTGGTTACCGTTCAGGCGATTCGCGCGGCGCCCGAGGCCAAGCCCTGCGCGGTGCCGCATCTGCTTTCATCGCCTCTGGGTTGCCCTGCACCGCAGTTGCACGAGACCACGCCCGAGGTCTGGCCGACGGCGATGCCCAGTACGCTGGTCATCACGCGCAAGCCCCCGATGCCGTATCCCTACGAGGCCAAGTTGCGTGCGGTAAAGGGCAAGGTGTGGGTGCGCGTGCTGCTTGACGAGCAGGGCCAGGTTCAGCGCACCGCCATGCAGTTCTCATCCGGCAATGGCGCGCTGGACGATGCGTCCGTCAGGGCTGCGGCTCAAATGCAACTGATGCCCGCAATGTTGAACGGGAGCGGAATTCCGAGCCAGGCGGTGTTGATGTTCGACTACGCGGTGGGGGCGCCATGACAAAAGGGGGGCAATGCCGTCCTTGGAGACCAGGCGATTATCCTGCCGCGCCTGGGCGTAATCTTTGGTGGCTATGTAGTGTAGTTGTACCGCCAGAGATAAGAACGATGTCGCAAGTGCGATTGAACGGCTTGGCGTAGGCTTTGGGTGAATATGAAAAATATCCTGGAAACTGCCGATCGGCTTTTCATCCGAGACGTGTTCCACCTAGGGCTCGTTGTCGCGGCAGTCGGTGGATATTCGGCCAGGGCCTCGCAGTTGAATATTCGACCCTTTGAACGAGCGCCCTATCCCGCGGGGTGGCTGGCGGATAGGAATGGAGGGCTAGCGCGCGGTAAAGATGAACAAGAGTAAGTTGATGGTTGGCTCGCGCTTGCTCCACATCTACCTTCAGTCCGATATTCCGTCCCACAATCCAGGTTCATGACACCAGACAAGTCGTGCCCGGTCTCGATTTTCTACCCTGTCCACAAGGGGAAAATCAATCGTTGCCGCCCCTGTTGAAGGAGTCAAGCATGAACCTGGATGAATCGATTCAAAAGCACGCCGAATGGAAGTTGAAGTTCCGTTCCGCCATCAGTAGAAAGGAGCAGATGGATGCGGAAACCATTGGCAAGGACAACTGTTGCCAGCTCGGGGTCTGGCTATATGGGGAAGGGAAGCTGAAGTACAGCGCGAAACCCGAGTTTGGCGCGATCATCCAGAGGCACAAGGCGTTTCATGCCGAGGCGGGCAAGATCGCCCGGCTGATAAACAGCAATCAGTACGCGTTGGCGGAAAAGGAGATGGGCACGGGCACGCCGTATTCCCAGGCTTCCAGCGCGGTGGGAGCGGCCATCATCGCGTTCAAGCGGCACCTGTAAGGGGTGGGACGCGGCGCCTGCCGCACGGCCGGCGCCGCGTCTTGCTTCACACCGGCCATTCCCCCATCCGATACGCCGAGTCCCAGAACATCCATTCCAACTGCGCCGCATGCGTATACGCCCGGTGCATATCCTCGCGCGTTTGCGCGGACGCCTTGTCCGCCGCCTGATCCACCGAGGCGATGACTTCGCGCACCAGGCTGTGGAATTCTTCCCCGGCGTAGGTATCGATCCACGCGCCATAGGGATTGGGACGCGTCGCGCGCGAGTGGATGTCGCGCCCGATCTCGGCATAGATCCAGAAGCACGGCAGCAACGCCGCCAGCGCCACCGGATACGGCGCGCTCCACGCCGTGGCGATGAGGAAGCTGGTGTAGTGATGGCTGGCCGGCGACAGCGGGGCGCTGGCGAACGTCTCTGCATCGATGCCGAATTGCTTCATGAAGCCTTCGTGCAGACTGCGTTCGACCACCACCGCGTTCTTGGCCGCATCGGCGAACTGCACCACGCCGTCGGCATGGTCGGCCTTGGCGGCGGCGACCGCCAGGGCGCGGCCGAAGGCCAGCAGGTAGTGCGCGTCCTGGATCATGTAGTGGCGGAACGCCTGTTCGCTGAGCTGGCCGCTGGCCAGTTCCTGGTTGAACGGCATGGTGCGCGTTTTTTCGTACAGCGCGGCGTTGCGCGCCCAGGCGTCGGTGCTGAAAGACATGGCAATCCTCAAATCGAAGTCGGACGGCGCATCATGCGCAGCGCCGTGGCTACGGTTCAAGGATATCAAGACTTCCCGGCGGCGTTTGCGCGCACGGCAGGCCGGTGGGCGGACTCTCGATAGCTGGGCGGGCCGCGGCCTCGGGACGGGCCGCGATGCTCTCGCTCCGTGCTGCCCTTATTGCATGTACCACCCATGGCTGACCACGAACGACTGCCCCGTGAACGCCGCGCTGGGGAAGGTCGACAGGAACAGCGCCGTCTGCGCCACGTCCTCGACGGTGGTGAAGATGCCGTCGACGGTATCGCCCAGCATCACCTTCTTGACCACGTCTTCTTCGCTGATGCCCAGTTCCTTGGCCTGCTCGGGAATCTGCTTCTCAACCAGGGGCGTGCGCACGAAGCCGGGGCAGATGACATGCGAACGCACGTTGTGCTTGGCGCCTTCCTTGGCCAGCACGCGCGCCAGGCCCAGCAGCGCGTGCTTGGCGGCGACGTAGGCGGACTTGAGCGGCGAGGCTTCGTGCGAGTGCACCGAGCCCATGTAGATCACGACGCCGCCGCGATCATCCTTGTACATGTGCTTGAGCGCGGCCTTGGTGGTGAGGAAGGCGCCATCGACGTGGATGGCCTGCATCTTCTTCCAGTCGGCGAAGGCGAAGTTCTCGATGGGGTTGACGATCTGGATGCCGGCGTTCGAGATCAGGATGTCGATGCTGCCATAGGCGGCGGCGACACGGTCGATGCCCTGGTTGACGGCGTCTTCGTTGGTGACGTCCATGGCCACGCCCATGGCCTTGCCGCCGGCCTGTTCGATTTCGCGGGCGACGGCGTCGGCGCCGGCCTGGTTCAGGTCGGCGATGGCGACCGCGGCGCCGGCGCGCGACAGGGTCAGCGCGATTTCCTTGCCGATGCCGCTGGCGGCGCCGGTGACGACGGCGACTTTTCCGTTCAGATTGCTCATGCTGGGGACCTCCGGGTAAGGATGCCGCGGGCCGGGGTGCGCCCGCGGATGCGAGGGGCATGGGTTGATGGTAGCGCTCCAGGATGAGCGCAGCCTGAACGCGACAACGCGGGTAACTTTCTATGTCATTTGCTTCCGCCGCGTGTCCGCCCGGCGCGGGCGCGCTGTCGCGGTGAGGGCGCAAGGTGCATGTCTTCGGCGCCATGCCGACGGCCATGCCAGGCGGAGTTTGTTACCAACGCGCGCCACGCGGCGCATTCCGCCATTGCCGGTGGCGCCGGGCTGCGCGAGAATCCGCCGCATTCGGTCCTGTCTCGGTGGGTGGGGGCCTGGTTTCTTACAAAGCGAATTCAAGCGTGGCAACAGTCATGAACGGTCGAGCGGGCAAGCAAGGGGCGGCAGGATGGGCGCGCGGCGTTGCGGCGGCCTTGCTGGGGGTGGCGGCGCTGTCGGCGCAGGCGGCCTACGTGGTGGTGGACACCGGCCACACGCCCAAGCAGCCGGGCGCCACGGGCGCCAGCGGCCGGGTGGAGTACCAGTACAACCTGGACCTGAGCGGCGCGGTGGCCACGGATCTGCTGGCGCTGGGCGACCGCGTGACGCGCGTGTCGGCCGATGGCGCCGAGATTGCGCTGGGCCGGCGCGCGTTGACCGCGCCGGACGCGGACTTCTTCATCTCTATCCACCACGATTCGATGCAGCAGAAGTACATCGATGCCGGCCGTCAGCGGGAATTCGCGGGCTTCGCCATCTTTGTCTCGCAGCTCAATCCCCGCTACGAGGACAGCCTGCGATGCGCCAAGGCCATCGGCGAGGCGCTGGTGGCAGCGGGCGAAAAGCCGTCGCTGTACCACGCCGAGCCCATCGCGGGCGAGAACCGGCCTTTGCTCGATCGTCGCCTGGGCGTGCATCGCTACGATGGGCTGGCGGTGCTCAAGACGGCGGCGATGCCAGCGGTGCTGGTGGAGGCTGGCGTGATCGTGAATCCCGACGAAGAGGCGCGCCTGGCGCGGCCCGAGACAATCCAGCGCCTGGCGCGAGCGATCGCGGACGGCACGCACGCCTGCCAGCGGCGTTAGCGCGGCGCGGGGCGGCTGGCGGACGAATGCGGGATGAAATGGCTGGGGATGGATAAAATCCGGCATTCGACCGGCGGGCCGCCGCGCCCGGGGCGACGCGGTTGCGCAGGGCGGGGTCGATGCCGTCCATGGCATGCGTTCCGAGAACAAGGACTGATGATGCTGAAAAGAAAACTGACGATGTTGGCCGCGGGCCTGGCGCTGTCCATGGCCGGAGTGTCCGCTGCGGTGGCGCAGACGCAGGCGCCGGCGGCGCAGCAGGAGGAACCCGAGCGCTACGGCCCGTTCTTCTTCCTGCCCAGCCAGCCCAATCTGCTGGTCTACGTGGGCGCGGTGGGCGCCAACGACATGCTCAATCTGAAGAAAGCGCTGCGCGAGCATCCGACCATCTCCACCCTGATCCTGCAGAACAATGGCGGCGGCCTGGTGCATATCGGCCTGGTGGTGGCCGAAGAGGTTTACGAGCGCGGGCTGAACACCTATATCCCGAAGGACAGCTATTGCGCGTCGGCGTGTTCGTTTGTGTTCTTCGCCGGCCGCCAGCGCCTGGCCGAAGGCCGCCTGGGCGTGCACCAGATTTCCGCGCCCGAGATGACGGGCGAACAGGCGCAGTTCGGCGTGTCGGACATCGTCGCGACCCTGCCGAAGTACGGCGTGTCGGCCGACGTGCTGGGGATCATGTTCAGCACGCCGTCCAAGGAGATGTATTTCTTCTCGCCGCAGGAGATCATCAAGTACGGCATCAACCGCACCGGCAACGTCAGGACGGCCAGCAATGACGTGCAGCCGGGCACGGGCCAGCGCGCGGCCCCGGCCACGGCGCCTGCCGCGGCGCCCGCGCCGCAGGCGCAGTCGCCCGGGGATGCCAAGTTGCCGCCGCGCAAGCCGGCTTCGCCGGATGCCGCGCCGGCGCCGGCCGGCCCCGTGGCAAATCCGTACATGCCCAAGGAAACCGCGCCGGCCGCGATCACGGATGAGCAGAAGGCGATCAACGCCGCGGCCCTGATGATCCAGGCGGGCAGCGGCACCAACGAGGAAGCGCTGAAGTTCACGCGCGAGTTCTACGCCGATTCGGTCGACTACTTCAAGAAGCAGCGGCCGAAATCCGAGATTCTGGCGGACAAGGAGGCGTACTTCGCGCGCTGGCCGGTGCGGCGTTTCGTGGTCGACCAGAGTTCGCTGCGGGCCAAGTGCCAGGACCAGATGTGCATGGTCAAGGGCCTCTACGATTACAAGGTATCGAGCCCGGAGCGCGGCAAGACCGCGACCGGCACGTCGAATTTCACTTACGTCCTTGACCTGCGCAACCGTTACCGCATCGTCATGGAAGACAGCGAGGTCATCAGCCGCTGACGCAGCGGCCCGATGCCAGGGAGAACTGCAATGAGTTTCAGGAATCGCGCGGCGCAGTTGCTGTGCCTGGCGGGATTGGGCGTGGCGGCGGCGCCGGCCCTGGCGATCAACTGCCAGAAGGCCAGCACTCCCTCCGAGAAGCTGATCTGTTCGGATCGCAAGGCGGTGGCTGCCGATGGCGAGCTGAACCGCGCCTATGCGGCGGTGCTGAAGCAGGCGCCGGACGAGGAGATCCGCAAGATGCTGGTGGATAGCCAGCGGCGCTGGATCGAGGCCCGCGACCAGGCGCTGAACGGGCTGACCGATGATTCCGATGCGCTGCAGGACGACCAGACGCCGGGCGGCCTCGCGGCGGACATGATCCTCAACCGCGTCGCCGCGCTCAAGGAGATCAGGAAGGGCGACAAGCTGCCCGCCATGATCGCCGCGGCGCTGCGCCAGCGGGAGTTCAACAAGCAGTTCACGGGCGGCCCCTATGCCGGTTTCGACGTGTCCTGCGACATCCTGCCGCCGGACTACAAGTACTACGCCTGTTTCGCGACCCGGCATTACCAGAACAACGACCGCATCTGCAGCGTGGAGGAATACTGGGCCACGGGCTCGGTCTACGTGCAACGCTACGTGGCCAAGGTGGTCGACAACAAACCGGTGCCGGTGGCGTCCTGCTCGTTCAATGGCAACGACGCCAACTGCCCGGGCAGCATTGCCGATGACGCGCACTGGAACACCGGCCCCGAGGTGCACAAGGTGGACTACTCCTCCAAGCCGCTGCCCAAGGTGGACGGCGAAGTGCACGACGACGATGAGTATGGCTGGCTCAAGTCCTGCCTGAGCGACGCGTCGTTCCCGCTGTCTAATCCGAAGGACGCCGGCCGCTAGCCGGGCCGGGCCGGGCCGCGTCAGGCAGCGTCGTCGGCGGCGGCCCGGGCCAGGCGCTTGCGGTGGTGCCTGGCGTCAGGCCTTGGCGGCGGCTGGCACCGACGAGCCGCCAGTGCGCAAGAGCAGGAAGCCCGCCACCGCCGAGGCCAGCGAGCCGGTCAGGACGCCGATCTTGGTGGCATCGACCGCCGCTGGATCGCTGAAGGCCAGCGCGCCGATGAACAGGCTCATGGTGAAGCCGATGCCGCACAGCAGGGCCACGCCGTACAGTTGCGTGAAGCTGGCGTGGCGCGGCAGGCTGGCCAAGCCGGTGCGGATGGCGAGCCACGCAAAGCCGAACACGCCCAGTTGCTTGCCCAGGAACAGGCCCAGCGCCACGCCCAGTGGCACGGGCTGCGCCAGGCTCGACAGCCCCATGCCGGCGAACGACACGCCGGCGTTGGCGAAGCCGAACAGGGGAACGATCAGCAAGGCCACGGGTTTGTGCAGCGCGTGTTCCAGCGAATGCAGCGGCGAATGCTCGCCCGCGCGGCCCTGGTTCCGCGGACGCAGCGGAATGGTCAGCGCCAGCGCCACGCCCGCGAGCGTGGCATGGACGCCGGACTTCAGCACGAAGTACCAGAGCACCGCGCCGATCAGCAGATAGGGCGCCAGGCGCAGCACGCCGGCCCGGTTCAGGCAGAACAGGCACGCCAGCAGGGCCCCTGCCATGCCCAGCGCGAACAGGTTCAGCTCGGAGGTATAGAACAGCGCGATGATGACGATGGCGCCCAGGTCGTCCAGGATCGCCAGCGCCGTCAGGAAGACCTTCAGCGAGGTCGGCACGCGGCTGCCCAGCAGGGCCAGGATGCCCAGTGCGAAAGCGATGTCGGTGGCGGCGGGGATGGCCCAGCCGCGCAGGGTGTCGGGGCTGCCCAGGTTCAGCAGCACGTAGATCAGCGCCGGCATGGCCATGCCGCCCAGGGCGGCGATGCCAGGCAGCACGATGCGAGCCGCGCCGCGCAACTGGCCGTCCAGCACCTCGCGCTTGATCTCCAGGCCGACCAGCAGGAAGAACACCGCCATCAGGCCATCGTTGATCCAGTGCAGCACCGATTCCTTGAGTAGCACGGGGCCGGCCTCGAAGCCGAGCTTGGCGCCGAGGATCTCGAAGTAGCCGGGCGCCAGGGGGCTGTTGGCGACGATCAGGGCGACCACCGCCGCCAGCATCAGCACGTAGCCGCCGAGGGCTTCGGAACGCAGGAACGCCTGCAGGAAAGAGACGGGCCGGGACGGGGGCGAGGCCTGCAGGGTCACTATTCACTCCTTGCGTGCTGCGATACAGCGTAAAACCTGAATTTTACCTGAATTGCATGCGTCGCGAGGAGCGGAAGGTCTTGATTTCTATAGGATTTGGCGTGATCGCCTCGACAATTCAATGCCACAGCAACGCGTTCATGGCCTCGACCAGCCGGTTGCGATAGCGCGGCAGCAGTGCTCGCACGCGCGCCTGGCGTTCGGACCATTCGGCCGGCTCGGCGCCGGCGGCGATGCGCGGCGACGCCCAGATCGGGTCGGGGAAATGGCGGTCGCCGCGCCAGCGCGGAATCACGTGCCAGTGCAGGTGCGGCACCATGTTGCCGAGCGAGGCCAGGTTGATCTTGTCGGGCGCCAGGATCGATTGCTGCGCTTCCTCGACCACGTACACCGCGCGCATCAGCAGGTCGCGGCCGTGGGTCGACAGGCTGGTCATCTCGGCCAGGTGGGCGTTCCAGATGACGCGGGTGAAGCCGGGGTAGTCGGGGTCGTCCACCTCGATCAGGCGCAGGTGCGGGCCGCGCCACAGCAAGGTGCCGCCGTCGGTCTGGCACAGCGGACAGTCGGGGTCGCGCGCGCTCAAGGCAGCACCTTGCGGTATTGGATGAAGCCGGAACGGTCGGCGATGCGGTCGTATAGCTGCATCGCGGTGGCGTTGGTCTCGTGGGTCAGCCAGTAGACACGGGCGCAGTTGGCGGCGGCCGCTTGCGCATAGACGTGTTCGATCAGCTTGCGGCCGGCGCCGGTGCCGCGGGTTTCCGGATCGACGTAAAGGTCCTGCAGATAGCAGTAGTCGCCCGCCGTCCAGGTCGAGCGGTGGAAGATCCAATGGACCATTCCGACCGCGCGGCCGCCGTCGTAGGCCAGCGCGGCATTCACCGGCTCGGCCGGATCGAGGAAACGGGCCCAGGTGTTGCGCGTGACGGCGTCGGCGATGTCGACGCGGTAGAAGTCCTGATACCCCTTCCAGAGGGGCAGCCAGACATCAAAATCGGCGGCGACGACGGGACGGATTTCAGCCGAGCTCATGGGCAAGGTCTCCTGCGGGTCAGAGTTGGTTTTCCAGGGCTTCGACGATATGTCGCAGCACTTGAAGGCGAGCGTAGCGCTTGTCATTGGCCGACACCAGGTGCCACGGCGCATGCTTGACATCGGTGCGCGCCAGCATTTCGTTGGTGGCCGCGGCGTATTCCTTCCATTTGTCGCGGTTGCGCCAGTCGTCGGGCGTGATCTTGAAGTTCTTGAAGGGCGATTTCTCGCGGTCCTTGAAGCGTTCGAGCTGGACGTCGGCGGTGATCGCCAGCCAGAATTTCAGCACCAGCGCGCCGCTGCCGGCCAGTTGCGCCTCGAAGTCGTTGATCTCGGCGTAGGCGCGGCGCCAGTGGGCGGGCGGGGTGATTTTCTCGACTCGCTCGACCAGCACCCGGCCGTACCAGGAGCGGTCGAAGATGGCGATGCGCCCCTGGCGCGGCACGTGGCGCCAGAAGCGCCACAGGTAAGGGCGGGACAACTCGTAGCTGTTGGGCGCGGCCACCGGGGTGATGTCGAACTGGCGCGCATCGAGCGCGTGGGTGATGCGGCGGATGGCGCCGCCCTTGCCGGCGGCGTCCTGGCCTTCGAACACCAACACCAGCGAACGTTCCTGGAATTTCCTGGAACGGGCCGCGCGCGCCAGCCGGCCCTGCAGCAGTCCCAGTTCGGATTCGTAGTCGTCACGGTCGAGCTTGGCGTCGTAGTCCAGTTGGCCGAGCCGGTCGAGGATGCGGGCCGGACCGGTGTGGGCCACGAACGACGCCGGGATGCGCGGCACGCGGTTCTGGCGCATGGCGGCCAGCACGGCCTCGGCGGTGCGCGCGGCGCGCATGTTCTCGTCGGCGCTGGGGATCACCACCCACGGCGCATGGCCGCTGTCGGTGTGGTTGATGACGACCTGGCCGCTGTTGCGGATGCGGTCATATTTCTTGTGCACCTTGAGGTCGATCGGGCTCACCTGCCAGGAGGTCTCGGGGCTGGCCAGCAGACGCTTGGCCCGCGCCTGCTGGGCCTCCGATGACAGGTGGAACCAGAGCTTGAGGATCTGCACCCCCTCGGCGGCCAGCATTGCCTCGAAGCGGCGGATGGCGACCGACTGCGCCTCGATGCTGTCCTGATTGGGGTGTTTGCGCGCGGCTTCGCGGATCAGCGGCGTGTACCAGGAGCCAAAGACGATGCCCGTGCTGCCCTTGGGTGGCAGATCTTTCCAGTAGCGCCACATGGGCGGACGCTCGAGCTCGTCGCCTTCCGGAGGACCATAGGCCAGCGTCCTGATGTGGCGCGGGTCCATCCATTCGTTGAGCAGGTTGATCGTGGCGCCCTTGCCGGCGCCGTCGATGCCGGCCACCACCACCAGCAGGGATTTCTCGGCCTTCTGCAGGCGCTGGTACTGCGCGTTCAGCAGCGCGACGCGCAGCCGGGCTTCCAGCGGCTTGAAGGCTTCCTTGGACAGAACGGGGTCGGCTTCGGCTTCGGCGAACATGGGGGTTCCGTGGGATCGGCGATCTTGTGACCGGCCGATCTTGCGGGATATCCCGGCGGCGCGCAAGTGCGCCGCCGCGGGAACCTTGCGGGCGCTGGCTAGAGGGCGTCGACGGGGATCTTCAGGTAGCGCACGCCGTTGTCTTCCGGCGGCGGGAAATGGCCGGCGCGGATATTGACCTGGATGGCGGGCAGGATCAGCGTGGGCATGGACAGGGTGGCGTCGCGCCGCGTGCGCATGGCGACGAAGTCGTCTTCGCCGATGCCGTCGCGCACGTGGATGTTGGCGCGGCGCTGTTCGGCCACGGTGGTCTGCCACGCGGCCTCGCGGCCGGCGGGCGGATAGTCGTGGCACATGTAGAGGCGGGTGTCGTCCGGCAGGCTCAGCAGGTGCCGGATGGAGCGGTACAACTGGTGGGCGTCGCCGCCGGGAAAGTCGCAGCGCGCGGTGCCGACGTCCGGCATGAACAGCGTGTCGCCGACGAAGACGGCGTCGCCGATGCGGTAGGCCATGTCGGCCGGCGTATGGCCGGGTACGTGCATGGCGCTCGCCGTGAGGGCGCCGATCTGGAAGGTTTCGCCATCGGCGAACAGGCGGCCGAACTGCGAGCCGTCGAGCTGAAACTGCGGCTCGAGGTTGAAGATCTTCTTGAACACGCCCTGCACGGTGCGGATGCTCTGGCCGATGGCGATGACGCCGCCCAACTGGCGCTGCAGGTAGGGCGCGGCCGACAGGTGATCGGCGTGCGCGTGGGTCTCGAGCAGCCAGTCGGTGCGCAGGCCGCGTTCGCGGACGTAGGCGGCTACCCGGTCGGCGCTGACGGTGCTGGTGCGGCCGGACTTGGGGTCGTAATCGAGCACCGAATCGATGATGGCACAGGCGCCGCCGGATGCGGGCTCGTGCACCACATAGGTAACGGTGGCGGTGGCCGGGTCGAAGAAGGCCTGGATATGCGGGTTCATGGGGGCGCCTGGAGCAGAGGAGGGTGTGCGCAGAACAATATATATTTTTCAATAATATTGTTGGATAGTTTATCGGTCAATATAATGATCAAACTCTTTTCCGCCGATTGACCCCCATCAAATGCTGACTGCCCTGAACGATTGCGAGGTCGCCGCGCTGCGCGAATCCGCCTCCCAGGCCTGCGCGCTGCTCAAGGCGCTGGCCAACGAAGACCGGCTGCTGCTGCTGTGCCAACTGGTGCAGGGCGAGCGCAACGTCGGCGAACTGGAATCCCTGACCGGCATCCGCCAGCCGACGCTGTCGCAGCAACTGGGCGTGCTGCGCGATGAGGGCCTGGTGAGCACCCGGCGCCAGGGCAAGTACGTGTACTACCAACTGGCCAGTTTCGAGGTCAACCAGGTCATGAAGACGCTGTCCAGCCTGTATTGCGGCCGTGCCATGGCGGCGCTCGCGTCATGATCGACCTGTCCGCCTTCACGCCCGCAAGCGCGCTCGGCGGCGGCGCGGTCATTGGCGTGGCCGCCGTTCTCATGATGCTGGGCGCGGGCCGCATCGCCGGCATCAGCGGCATCCTCGGCGGGCTGTTGCCGCCTGATCGAAATGCCGGCTGGCGCCTGGCGTTCCTGCTGGGGTTGTGCCTGTCTCCCTGGTTGTATCGGTGGGGCAGCGCGCTGCCGCCGATCGTGGTGGAAGCGGGCAATGCAAGGCTGATCGCGGCCGGCCTGCTGGTTGGCATCGGCACGCGTTTCGCGTCGGGGTGCACCAGCGGCCACGGCGTCTGCGGGCTGGCGCGCGGCTCGCGCCGTTCCCTGGCGGCGACGGCGCTCTTCATGGCGGCGGGGTTTGCCACCGTGTATGTCGCGCGGCACCTGATCGGAGGCTGACATGGTGGCCTTGTTCGCGTTTCTCTCGGGATTGGTGTTCGGGCTGGGACTGCTCGTTTCCGGCATGGCCAACCCCGCCAAGGTGTTGGGCTTCCTGGACCTGGCGGGAAGCTGGGATCCTTCGCTGGCGTTGGTGATGGGCGGTGCGCTGGCCGTGACGGCAGCGGGCTTTGCCTGGTTGCGCCGTCGCCGTGCCAGCCTGTCCGGCGAGCCGCTGCATTGGCCCACGGCCACGCGTATCGATCCGCGGCTGGCGTTGGGCAGCCTGGCGTTCGGCGCGGGCTGGGGGCTGGCGGGTTTCTGCCCCGGCCCGGCGCTGGTGGCGGCGGCGGCCGGCGTGCGGGAGGCACTGATCTTCGTGGCGGCCATGGTGGCCGGCATGGCGCTGTACTCGGCAATTCAATATATGACGAACCGGCCGTCCCGGACCGGTCGATAGCAGGGAGACGAGCATGCAGACGGCAGCACAGGCGCGGCGCGATTTCGACGTGGTGGTGGTCGGAGGCGGTTCGGCGGGCATCGGCGTGACCGCCAGCCTGCTGCGCCGCCGTCCGGACCTGCGCATCGCGGTCATCGAACCCAGCGACAAGCACTACTACCAGCCGGCCTGGACGCTGGTCGGCGGCGGCGCGTTCGATGTGACCAAGACCGTGCGGCCGACAAGGGCGGTGATGCCGGGCCGCGCCACCTGGCTGCAGGTCGCGGCGGCCGGTTTCGAACCCGAGGCCAACCAGGTCCGGCTGGCCGATGGCAGCGCGGTCAGCTACCAGCAATTGATCGTGTGCCCGGGCCTGCGCCTGGCCTGGGACAAGGTCGAGGGCCTGTCGGAAACGCTGGGCCGCAATGGCGTCAGTTCCAACTACCGCTTCGACCTGGCGCCCTACACCTGGGAGCTGGTGCGCGGCCTGAAGGGCGGCAAGGCGCTGTTCACGCAGCCGGCCATGCCGATCAAGTGCGCCGGCGCGCCGCAGAAGGCCATGTACCTGGCGTGCGACCACTGGCGCCGCAGCGGCGTGCTGGATCGCATCGAGGTGGAATTCGACCTGGCCGGCGCGGTGCTGTTCGGCGTGCCGACCTTCGTGCCGCCGCTGATGCGCTATGTGGAAAGCTACGGCATTTCGCTGGCGTTCAATTCGGCGCTGGGGGCGGTGGACGGCCCGGCGCGCAAGGCCTGGTTCGACGTCAAGGACGCCGAGGGGGCGGTGACCCGTGTCGAGAAGTCATTCGACATGCTGCACGCGGTGCCGCCGCAGGTGCCGCACGAATTTCTGCGCCAGAGCGCGCTGGCCGATGCGGCCGGCTGGTGCGAGGTCGATCCGGCCACGCTGCGCCATGTGCGCTACGACAACATCTTCGGGCTGGGCGATGGCATCAGCACCACCAACGCCAAGACCGCGGCGGCGGCGCGCAAGCAGATCGTCACGGTGGCCGAGAACCTGCTGGCGGTGCGCGAAGGGCATGCGCTGCCGGTCACGTACGATGGCTATGGCTCGTGCCCGCTGACGGTCGAGCGCGGCCGCATCGTGCTGGCCGAGTTCGGCTATGGCGGCAAGCTGCTGCCCACCTTCCCGCTGGACCCGACCGTGCCGCGCAAGAGCGCCTGGTTCCTGAAGGCGACGATGCTGCCGTGGATCTACTGGAACGGCATGCTCAAGGGCCGCGAGTGGCTGGCCCGTCCGCTGGGCAATTGAGCCTGCCGTTGCCGGCGGCGATGCCGCGCCCGGGCTGTGCCGGTCCCGGGCGCGCGCCTTTCTGCTTCTTATCCTTGCTATTCGTAGGTGCGGATGTCGTCGATGACCTTGCCGTCGTTCGGCAGGGAGCCGGCCTCGGCCCATTCGACGTCGCTGCGCAGCTTGGTCACGTCGCGCACTGATTCGGCGATGCGGGCGCCGAGGTCTTCGCCGCGCACGCGTGATTCCACGCGCAGCACCATTTTGTCCGACCCGGTGGTGCCGCTGATCACCAGGCGTGCCCGCAGGATTTCCGGGTGGCGGCGCACCACGTCGGCCACCTGCGAGGGATGCACGAACATGCCTCGCACCTTGGTGGTCTGGTCGGCGCGTCCCATCCAGCCCTTGATGCGGGTGTTGGTGCGGCCGCAGGGCGAGATGCCCGGCATCACCGCCGACAGGTCGCCGGTGCCGAATCGCACCAGCGGGTAGTCGGGGTTCAGCGTGGTGACCACGACTTCGCCCACTTCGCCATCGGGCACCGGTTCGCCGGTGCCGGGGCGCACGATTTCGACGATGATGTCCTCGCCCAGCACCAGGCCCTGGCGCGCCGGCGTCTCGAACGCGATCATGCCCAGGTCGGCGCTGCCGTAGGCCTGGTAGCCCTCGATGCCGCGCGCGGCCAGCCAGTCGCGCAGCGACGGCGGGAAGGCCTCGCCGGACACCAGGGCGCGGCGCAGCGAATCCAGCTTCACGCCGAGCTCGTCGGCCTTTTCCAGGATGATCTTCAGGAAGCTGGGCGTGCCGGTGTAGCCGCTGGGCGCCAGGTCCTGGATGGCGCGCACCTGCTGTTCGGTCTGGCCGGTGCCGCCGGGGAACACGGTGCAGCCGACGGCGTGCGCGGCGGTCTCCATCATCGAGCCGGCTGGCGTGAAGTGATAGGAAAAGCAGTTGTAGGCCAACTCGCCGGCGCGAAAGCCTGCGGCGTACAGCGCGCGGGCAAAGCGCCAGTAGTCGGCGCGGGCGCTTTCAGGTTCATAGATCGGGCCGGGCGAGGCGAACACGCGCATGGCTTCGCCCCAGCCGATGGCCGAGAAGCCGCCGAAAGCCTTTTGCGGTCCGGCCGGTTGCGCGGCCTGTTCGCGGCTGTGCTGCTGGCGTTCCAGCAGCTCGTGCTTGCGCAGCACCGGCAGGCGCGCCAGCGCGGCGCGCGAGGTGACCGCGGCGGGGTCGATGCCGCGCAGTTGCTCGGCAATGGCCGGCGCGCGGGCGATGGCGCGGGCGATGGCGTCGGGCAGGGCCGCCATCAGGTCGCGCTCGCGTTGCTCGGGCGCTCGGGTTTCCAGGACATCGAAAAACTCGGACATGGGATCGCACCCTCTCGTGTGCCGTACTGCGGTGTCGTTGCCGGCGGCGAGCCGGACCGCGCCGGCGTCGCCGCTCCAGGGATCAGGCCAGCCAGCGTTTGCGGCGGCGGTAGAACTTGTTGTCGCGGAAACTCTTGCGCTCGCCGCTGGAAATGCCCAGGTAGAACTCTTTCACGTCCTCGTTCTGGGCCAGGTCCTGCGCGGCGCCGTCCATCATCACGCGGCCGTTCTCCAGGATGTAGCCGTAGTCGGCATAGCGCAGCGCGATGTTGGTGTTCTGCTCGGCCAGCAGGAAGCTGACGCGCTCGCGCTGGTTCAGGTCGCGCACGATCTCGAAGATCTCCTCGACGATCTGCGGCGCCAGTCCCATGGACGGCTCGTCCAGCAGGATCATGTTGGGGTTGGCCATCAGCGCGCGCCCGATGGCGGTCATCTGTTGTTCGCCGCCCGAGGTGTAGCCGGCCTGGCTGGCGCGGCGCTGCTTCAGGCGCGGAAAATACTGATAGACACGCTCCAGCGCCGCGCTGGTGTCGCCGCGGCTGAGGTCGCGCGTGTAGGCGCCCGTCAGCAGGTTCTCTTCGATGGTGAGGTGGGCGAAGCAATGGCGGCCCTCCATCACCTGCACCACGCCGCGCTTGACCAGTTCGGCCGGCGACAGCTTTTCGATGCGCTGGTCGCGGTACTGGATGTGGCCCTTGGTGACGTCGCCGCGCTCGCCCTTGAGGAGGTTCGAGATGGCGCGCAACGTGGTGGTCTTGCCGGCGCCGTTGGCGCCCAGCAGGGCCACGATCCGGCCTTCCGGCACCTGCAGGGACACGCCCTTGAGCACCAGGATGACGTGGTTGTAGATCACCTCGATGCCGTTCACATCGAGCAGTACCTTGGGGGTGTCGGCGGTAGTAGCGGTAGTCGTTGCTGCGGTCATGGCGGTTCCTGCGGCTTGGTGGCGGCCGACGCCGTGGGGCGCCGGCCGCCGGTTCACATCAGTTCTCGCAAGTGCGGGGCGTGATGTTCTTTTCCTTGGCGTACTTCGCCGCGGCTTCCTTCACCATCGGGTCCAGCAGGGTCTTGTCGGCCTGGTACCAATCCGAGACGACCTTGAACTTGGCGCCGTCCCACTGCACGATACGGGCCCAGTCGTCGCCCTTGTGGTTGCTGCACGAGGTCTTGACCGGGCGCATGATCTGGCCGAAGCCGAGCTGGTTCAGGCGTTCCTGCGTCAGGTTCAGGTTCTCGAAGCCCCAGCGCACCTGGTCGGGCGTGAGCGCCTTGCCCTTGCCGAACTTTTCCTGCGCGGTGCGGATCGCCTCGACCTGCAGCATCGAGATCATCATGCCGCGGGTGTGGGCGATGGTGCCGAGCGTGGTCTTGCCCGTCTTGTCCGAACCCTGGCCCTTGTCGTAGACGTACTTCTTCAGATCGTCATAGACCTTGTCGTGGTCGGCGCCGCTGTTGTGGATGGTGATGGCGTTGTAGCCCTTGGCGACATCGCCCAGATCCTTGACGTCGCCTTCGGAGCCGGCCCACCAGATCGCGTACATCTTGTCGCGCGGGTAGCCGCTGGCCTGCGCTTCGCGGATGGCGGTGGGCGTCATGATGCCCGCGCTCCACAGCAGCACATAGGCCGGGCGCGCCTGGCGGATCTGCAGCCAGGTGGACTTCTGTTCCACGCCGGGGGCGGTCACTGGATACAGCAGCAGCTCGAAGCCTTCCTTGGCGGCGCGCTTCTGCAGCAGCGGGATCGGTTCCTTGCCGTAGGGCGAGTCGTGGTAGACCAGGGCGATCTTCTTGCCCTTGAGCTTGTCCATGCCGCCTTCTTTCTTGGCGATGTCCTGGATCATCACGTCGGCGGCGGTCCAGTAGGTGCCCAGCAGCGGGAAGTTCCACTCGAACACGCTGCCGTCGACCGATTGCGACAGGCCGTAGCCCATCGTCTCGACCGGCACCTTGTCCACCATGGCCTTGTCGCTGACGGCGAAGGTGATGCCGGTCGATTGCGTGTCGAAGCCCGACGCGCCGGTGCCCTTGCCCTTCAGGCGTTCGTAGCACTCGACGCCGCGGTCGGTGGCGTAGGCGGTTTCGCATTCCTCGTAGGTGATCTTGACGCCGTTGACACCGCCGTCGCGTTCGTTGACCAGCTTCAGGTAGTCCAGCTTGCCGTCGGCCCAGGGAATGCCCAGCGGCGCGAACGACCCAGTCCGGTACACCAGCAACGGAACGAACTGCTCTTCCGCCGCCATTGCCGGCGTGGCCACGGCGCCCACGGCGCCGGCTGCGGCCACCAAGGCTGCCGCCAACTTCAGGTTAAGACGCTTCATCTCCATTTACCTCCTGCGTGGTGTTTGGGTCATAAACCCTCGGACACCGGGGTTGGCCCGGTCTGGAGCCGGGTATTCAGGATGTCGGTCGTGGCGCGGATACCGCTACTACCGACGATGATCACAACGGGAGCCGCACCGTCCGGGCCGCGGCGGATCCGGCTTTGCCGGTCCCCAGCGGCGCCCCCTTGAGGGGGGAAGCGCCGCAGGCGCTTTCGGGGGTGGGCCCATCATTAGTGGGGGAACGGCCAGATGCGAAGTTTCTCCTTGCCGATGCTCCACAACCGCGCCAGCCCGTGCGGCTCGGCGATCAGGAAGAACACGATCAGCGCGCCGAACACCATGTGCTCGACGTGCGCGGCGGTGTCCACCGACAGCGACAGGCCCAGCATGTGCGGCACGTTGGTCAGCGCCACCGGCACCAGCACGATGAAGGCCGCGCCAAAGAAGCTGCCGATGATGGAGCCCAGGCCGCCAATGATGACCATGAACAGCAACTGGAACGAACGCGTCAGGTCGAAGGCCAGCGGCTCCCACGAGCCCAGGTGGATGTAGCCCCACAGCGCGCCGGCCACGCCGACGATGAACGAGCTGACCGCGAACGCGGTGAGCTTGGCGTACATCGGGCGGATGCCGATGACCGAGGCGGCCACGTCCATGTCGCGGATCGCCATCCACTGGCGGCCGATGGCGCCGCGCACCAGGTTCTTGGCCAGCAGGCTGAAGATCACCACCAGGATCAGCACGAACAGGTACTTTTCCAGCGCGCTCTGCACCGGCAGGCCGAAGGCGGTCAGCGGCGGCACCGAGACGTTGCCCGACGACGAGTAGTTGGTGAAGAACGGGATGCGCAGGAACGCCCAGTCGACGAAGAACTGCGCCGCCAGCGTGGCCACGGCCAGGTACAGGCCGCGGATGCGCAGGCTGGGAATGCCGAAGATCACGCCGACGATGGTGGCGAAGCACCCGCCCAGCAGGATCTGGACGATCAGCGGCATGCCGGGAAAGCGCACGCCGAAGTTCCAGGCGGCATACGCGCCCACCGCCATGAAGGCGCCCGTGCCCAGCGAGATCTGGCCGCAATAGCCCACCAGGATGTTCAGGCCGACGGCGGCCAGCGACAGGATCAGGAACGGGATCAGGATGGCGCGCAGCAGATAGTCGCTGGACAGCGCCGGGATGGCGATGAACGCCACCGCCAGCAACAGCCAGATGAAGACGCGGTCCTGGCGGATCGGGAAGATCTGCTGGTCGGCGCGATAGCTGGTCTTGAATTGGCCGTTTTCGCGATAGAACATGTTTTTATCCTAGAAGGCCGTGGTCAGACGCGGTCGATGATCTTCTCGCCGAACAGCCCTTGCGGACGGAACAGCAGGAACACCAGCGCCAGCACATAGGCGAACCAGATTTCGATGCCGCCGCCCACCAGCGACCCCAGGTAGACTTCGGACAGCTTTTCGCCCACGCCGATGATCAGGCCGCCGAGAATGGCGCCCGGCACCGAGGTCAGGCCGCCCAGGATCACCACCGGCAGCGCCCGCAGCGCCGCGGTCGAGAGCGTGAACTGCACGCCGAACTTGGAACCCCAGATGATGCCGGCCACCAGCGCCACCAGGCCGGCCACGCTCCAGACGATGACCCAGATGCGGTTCAGCGGAATGCCGATGGACTGCGCCGCCTGGTGGTCGTCCGCCACGGCGCGCAGCGCGCGGCCGGTGGAGGTGAACTGGAAGAACAGCGCCAGCGCGGCCACCAGCAGCGCGGCGATGACGGCGGCGGTCAGGTCTTCGAGGTTGATGAGCAGGCCGCCTTCGAACACCGAGTCCAGGATCATCAACGGATCCTTCGGCATGCCGACGTTGATGGAATAGACCGAGCTGCCGAAGGAGATCTGGCCCAGGCCGTCGAGGAAATAGCTGATGCCCAGGGTGGCCATGAGCAGGGTGGTGGCCTCCTGGTTGACCAGGTGGCGCAGCACGAAGCGCTCGATCGCCACGGCCAGCAGGAACATGAGGATGGCGCTGACGATGAACGCCAGCACGTTGGCCAGGATCATGTTTTCGAAGCCGAACCAGCGCGGTATCCACTCCGAGAAGCGCGCCATCGACAGCGCCGCCACCAGCACCATGGCGCCCTGCGCGAAGTTGAACACGCCCGACGCCTTGAAGATCAGCACGAAGCCCAGGCCGATCAGGGCGTACAGCATGCCGCTCATCAGGCCGCCGAACAAGGTTTCCAGAAAAAATCCCATCATTCGCCCCTTAAGTCCGTGCAGCCAGTGAGTTTTCTCCCTTCCCCTCGGGGGGAGGGTTAGGGGCGGGGGCTGTTGCCTGCGCTTCGGCGTCCTGGGTGACGGCGGCTTCGCCGCCGACGCCAAGGTACGCTCGGATGACGTCTTCGTTGGCGCGCACCTCATCGGGCTTGCCGTCGCCGATCTTCTTGCCGTAGTCCAGCACCACCACGCGGTCGGAGATGTCCATGACCACGCCCATGTCGTGCTCGATCAGCACGATGGTGGTGCCGAATTCGTCGTTCACGTCGAGGATGAAGCGGCTCATGTCCTGCTTCTCCTCGATGTTCATGCCGGCCATCGGCTCGTCCAGCAGCAGCAGGCGTGGTTCCATGGCGAGCGCGCGGCCCAGGTCGACGCGCTTTTGCAGGCCGTAGGGCAGGCGCCCCACGGGCGTCTTGCGATACGCCTGGATCTCGAGGAAGTCGATGATGTTCTCGACGAACTGGCGGTGCTCGATCTCTTCGCGTTCGGCGGCGCCCAGGCGGAAGGCCTGCGCCAGCAGCCCGCACTTCATGCGCAGGTTGCGGCCGGTCATGATGTTGTCCAGCACGCTCATGCCCTTGAACAGGGCCAGGTTCTGGAAGGTGCGCGCGATACCCATTTCGGCGGCGCGGCGCGGATTCATGCGCGAAAAGCGCTCGCCGCGGAAGGCGATGCCGCCCTGCTGCGGCGTGTAGACGCCGTTGATGACGTTCAGCATCGAACTCTTGCCCGCGCCGTTGGGGCCGATGATGGCGCGGATCTCATGCTCGCGCACATTGAAGGAAATGTCCGTCAGCGCCTTGACGCCGCCGAAGGACAGCGAGATGTTCTGCATGTCCAGCATCACGTCGCCGATGCGCTGGTCGCGGTCGTTGTTGCTCATGGTCTCTACGCGGCTCGGGCGGTGATGGCGGGGAACGTCTTGACCGGGCGGATCTTCAGGTCGGCGGCGATCTTGCCGCTGCGGCCGTCCTCGAACTTCACTTCGGTTTCGATGTACTGGGACTGCTTGCCTTCGAACAGGGCGTCGATCAGCACGCCGTACTTCTGCGCGATGAAGGCGCGCCGCACCTTGCGGGTGCGCGTCAGTTCGTCGTCATCCGGATCCAGTTCCTTGTGCAGGATCAGGAAGCGGCTGATCTGCGAGGCCGACAGCTTCGGATCGGTGGCCAGGTCGGCATTGACCTGTTCGACGCAATCGGCGATGAGCTGGTAGACCTCGTCCTTGCCCGCCAGGTCGGTATAGCCGGCGTAGGGCAGGCCGCGGCGCTCGGCCCAGTTGCCCACGGCTTCCAGGTCGATGTTGATGAAGGCGCACACGTCCTGGCGGCCGGCGCCGAACGCCACCGCTTCCTTGATGTGCGGGAAGAACTTGAGCTTGTTCTCGAGATACTTGGGCGCGAACAGGCTGCCGTCGGCCAGCTTGCCGACGTCCTTGGCGCGGTCGATGATCTTGAGCTGGCCGTCGGTGTCCAGGTATCCCGCGTCGCCCGTGTGGAACCAGCCGTCGGCGCTGCGCGCTTCCTGCGTGGCGTCCGGGTTGCGGTAATACTCCTTGAACAGGCCGGGGCTCTTGACCAGGATCTCGCCGTTGTCGGCCACGCGGATCTCCACGCCGGCCACGGGCGGGCCGACCGTGTCGTCGCGCACCTGGCCGTCCGGCTGCACGCAGACGAATACCGAGGTTTCGGTGGAGCCGTAGAGCTGCTTGAGGTTGATGCCGATGGAGCGATAGAACACGAACAGGTCGGGGCCAATCGCCTCGCCGGCGGTGTAGGCCACTCGCACGCGGCTCATGCCCAGCGCATTGCGCAGCGGACCGTAGATCAGCACATTGCCCAGCGCGTAGCGCAGGCGATCCCAGGCGTTGACCGATTCGCCATCCAGGATGCGGGTGCCGACGCGGCGCGCCAGCTTCATGCAGGCATGGAACAGCTTGCGCTTGAGGTAGCCGGCGTCCTCCATGCGGATCATCACATGGGTCAGCAGGCCTTCCAGCACGCGCGGCGGCGCGAAGTAGTAGGTGGGGCCGATGTCGCGCATGTCGATCGACACGGTATCGGGCGACTCCGGATGGTTCACGGTGAAGCCCGTGACCAGCAGTTGCGTGTACGAGAACATGTTCTGCCCGATCCAGGCCGGCGGCAGGTAGGCCAGCACGTCCTCGCGGTCGGTCAGGTTCTCCATCTCGGACACGGCCCGGGCGCGGTCGATCAGCGCATGGTGCGTCAGCACCACGCCCTTGGGCTTGCCGGTGGTGCCGGAGGTATAGAACATCGCGGCCGCGTCGTGCGGCTGCACCGCGGCCACGGCGCGGGCGAAGAAGTCGGGATGCTGCGTGGCGTACTCGCGGCCAATCTCCTCGAGCCGGTCGTACGACAGCAGCATCGCATCGGTGTAGTGGCGCAGGCCGCGCGGATCGTCATAGACCACGTGCTTGAGCGCGGGGCATTGCTCGCGCACTTCCAGCATCTTGTCGACCTGCTCCTGGTCCTCGACCACCGCGACGCTGATCTCGGCGTCCTGCAGGACGTAGACCATTTCCTGGGCCACGGCGTCCTGGTAGAGCGGCACGGGGATGGCGCCGAGCGATTGCGTGGCCATCATGGCCATGTACAGGCGCGGCCGGTTCTCGCCGATCACGGCCACGTGCATGCCGGGCTGGATGCCCAGCGATGCGAGCCCGTGGGCGACCTGGCGCACGTGCTCCGCCACTTGCGACCAGGTAAGGGTTTGCCAGATACCCAGGTCTTTCTCACGTATCGCGGGCCGCGACCCGCGTACGTCGGCATGCGCGAACAGCAGCGCCGGAAAAGTATCCAGCGCCGCCGGCATCGTTGCGGATGCGGGCGATGAATGTGCCACGTTGTCTCCTCCGGTTTGGGCACATCGCGCCCGTTGCCGCGAGACGCGGCGCGCGAGCGGTTGCGCTTGACCAGTTGGTTTTAGATTTACGGCAGGAGTTAAGGTATAAGGTTGGGTTGCTACCAACTGTCACCATCGCGACATTCAAGGAACTTTTAGGGTATTCCCGATGCAGCTATCCGACTCCCTGCAACTGGCCGCGGCCTGGTTTCGCGTACTCGACGCCGAGCAGCAAGCGCGCGTCGAGCGAGACCTGTCCGTGCAGCAGGTTGCCGCCGGGTCGATCATAGAGCGCAAAGGCGAACTCGCCCAGGCTTGGATCGGCGTGCTGGCCGGCCTGGTGAAGGTGTCGGTGGGAAATGCCGAAGGCAAGGTCGCATCGCTGACCGGCGTGCCCGCCGGCGGCTGGATCGGCGAGGGTTCGCTGCTCAAGCGCGAAGTCCGCAAGTACGACATCGTGGCGCTGCGCGATTCCGTCGTCGCGCGCCTGCCGGCAGCCACTTTCGATTGGCTGCTGGACACCAGCATTCCCTTCAACCGCTACCTGCTGCACCAGTTGAACGAACGCGTCGCCCAGTTCATCGGCAAGGCCGAATACGACCGTCTGCTCGATCCGGATGCGCGCGTGGCGCGCTGCCTGGCCGAGCTGTTCAACCCGCTGCTGTACCCCGGCATGGGCATGCGCCTGACGATCACGCAGGAAGAGGTCGGTTACCTCGCGCGAGTCTCGCGCCAGCGCGCCAACCAGGCGCTGCGCAAGCTGGAAGAGGCCGGCCTGCTGAATGTCGAGTACGGCGCCGTGCGGGTGCTGGACCTGGACGGCTTGAAGCGCTACGGTTCCGACCGCGGGGCGCTGGAAGGCGAGCACGCCGCCTGAACGGCGGCCGAGACGCCAGCCTTGGTCGACACGGCGCGGGGCGCAGGCGCTGGGGGTGTCGCCTGATCCCCGTCCCCCTCTTCGACGGGATCTCCCTGCCGCAGCGCAACAGGCGAGGGGACGCCAACTGCCCAATTACCATGGCGGATACAAAAGCCAAAAAAGTGCTTGACGATAAATAGCGCGCTATTTAATATTGCACAATGAAATCCAGATCCCAGCCCAAAAGCGCGTTCAACCCGCTGCTGCTAGATAGCCAACTGTGTTTCGCCCTGTACTCGACCTCCCTGGCGATGAACAAGGTGTACCGCAAGCTGCTGCGCGGCCTGGATCTGACGTATCCGCAGTACCTGGTCATGCTGGTGCTGTGGGAACGCGACGCAATCACGGTCACCGACATCGGCGAACGCCTGTTCCTGGATTCGGCCACCCTGACGCCCCTGCTCAAGCGGCTGGAGGCGGCAGGCCTGGTCACCCGGACCCGCGCGCAGGATGACGAACGCCAGGTCATCGTCACCCTGACCCGGCAGGGCCGCGACCTGCGCAACCAGGCCGAAGCCGTGCCCCACGCCATCGCCGCAGCGGCCCAGTGTTCGCTGGAAGAGGCGCAGGGCACCATGAAGTCGTTGCACGAATTGCGGGAAAAGTTGGTCAGCAGTCTTTGATTCGCAGTCTTTGCGGAGGATGATGGCAATCGCTGTCATTCCCGGTTATAAATAGTGCGCGATGTAATCGTGCGCTATCAATTCAGTAAGGGTCGAAGCGGGAACGGTCCCGCCAGCCCGGCAGTCCCCCCACCTTCATCCAAAAGGAAAGCACCATGTCCATCGAAAAAGTCCTCTACCGCGCCCACGCCCACGTCACCGGCGGCCGTGAAGGCACTGGCGTCTCCAGCGACGGCAACCTGAACGTCAAGCTGACCACCCCGAAGGAACTGGGCGGCGCCGGCGCGGCCGGCACCAACCCCGAGCAACTGTTCGCCGTCGGCTACTCCGCCTGCTTCATGGGCGCCATGAAGTTCGTCGCCGGCCGCGACAAGATCGCCATGCCCGCCAACGCCACCATCGACGGCTCGGTCGGCATCGGCCCCATCCCCACCGGTTTCGGCATCGAAGCCGAACTGAAGATCTCGCTGCCCGGCATGGACCGCGCCGAAGCCGAAAAACTCGTCGCCGCCGCCCACATCGTCTGCCCCTACTCGAACGCCACCCGCGGCAACATCGACGTCACCCTGACCATCACCGTCTAAGCAAAGCGCGCGTCCCGCGCGCCAAAAGCAAAGGCAGGATTGCGCCAAGCGCAATCCTGCCTTTTTTCATCCGCCCCACTCCCAAGAACAGGCGGCCCACTAAGCCGTCCGTCACCCGCGCGCAGCGTCATCCGCCAACGCAAAACCAGCGCGTAAGCCCAAAAAGGCCGCCCGCGCGGCCGCCTTTGGGCGGGCCCCGCAAGATCTTCGGCGATAAGCACTCGCGCCATAAAAACGCCAAGCACACCACCCGTCACTGCAACGCAGGAACCAAAGCAATCGCGAGCACGGTGGGGTGGCGGGCGGTGGCGGGCGGGGCGTGTAGATGCGCCCGAGGGAAACCGTAGGGAGCCGAAGGCGTACGAGGTTGACGCAGGGGCAGTCCGGAGCGAACGCTCCGGACCGCAATCGTAGCCCCGCCCGCCACCGCCCGCCGCCCCGCCGTGCGTCTCAAGAACTCAATCCCACGCAACCGCAAAAGAACTAATGCGCCCCCCCAAGATAAGCCGCCACCACAGCCGGATCATGCTTCAACTTCTCCGCACTCCCATGCACAGAAATCCGCCCATTCTCCAACACATACCCATAATCCGCGACATTCAACGCCGCCGCCGCAAACTGCTCGACCAGCAACATCGTCACCCCTTCATCCTTGAGCCGCGCAATGATCCGGAAAACCTCCTCCACCAGGATCGGCGCCAACCCCATCGACGGCTCATCCAGCAATACCAGCTCCGGATTCAGCATCACCGCCCGCGCCATCGCCAGCATCTGCTGCTCGCCGCCAGACAGCGTTCCCGCCAACTGATCGCGCCGTTCCTTCAGCCGAGGAAACAGATCCATCGCCCGCCCCAGGTCCGCCTGCACGTCGCCCTTGGGCCGGCTCCCCGTCAACCGGGGAAATGCGCCCAGCAGCAGATTGTCGGTGACGGAAAGCGTAGGAAACACCCGCCGTCCTTCCGGCGAATGCGCCAACCCCAGCCGCGCGATCCGATGCGACTCCAGCCCGTCGATGCGCTTGCCGCCCAGCGTCACTTCGCCCGCGGTCGGCCGGATCATCCCCGACAGCGCCCGCATCGTCGTCGTCTTGCCGGCCCCGTTCGAGCCGATCAGCGTCACCACCTTGGCCTTCGGGACCTCCATGCTGATGCCGTGCAGCACCTTCACCTTCCCGTAGCCCGCTTCCAGATTCTTGATCGATAGCATGTTGTCGTCCTTGGCGTCAGGCGGGCGCGCCGCCCAGATACGCCTCGATAACCTTGGCGTTGCTCTGCACTTCGTTGGGCAGCCCCTCGGCGATCTTCTGGCCGAAGTCCAGCACCGACACGGTGTCGCACACTCCCATCACCACATCCATGTGGTGCTCGATCAGGATCAGCGTGATGCCGTGGTCGCGCACCTTGCGGATGATGGCCAGCAGCTCGACGATGTCGGGCGCCGTCAGGCCGGCCGCCGGCTCATCCAGCAGCAGCAATTGCGGATCCAGCGCCAGCGCGCGGGCGATCTCCAGCAACCGCTGCTTGCCGTAGGGCAGGTTGCGCGCCTCCTCGTTGGCCATGCTGTCCAGCCCGACGAACTCCAGCAGCGCCAGCGCGCGGGCGCGGGCGCCTTGCTCCTCGCCCTTCCACTTGGACGTGCGCAGCGCGATGCCCGCCAGCCCGGTGGTGAACGTATGGTGCAGGCCCACCAGCACGTTCTCCAGCGCCGTCATTTCGCCGAACAGTTGCACGTTCTGGAACGTGCGGGCGATGCCCGATGCGGCGATGTCGGCCGGCGCCAGCCCCACCAGCGACTTGCCCGAGAACTCCACCGAGCCGGCCGTCGGCACGTAGATGCCGGTCAGCACGTTCATCATGGTGCTCTTGCCCGAGCCGTTCGGGCCGATCAGCCCGTGGATGGTGCCGCGCTTGATGGTCAGGTCGACCTGGTTGAGCGCCTTCAGGCCGCCGAACTGCATCAGCACCTGCTTGGCCGCCAACAGGGTCTCGCCCTGGCCGCGCGCGCTTTCGGGCGCGACTGCCTCCTGCTCCTTGACCAGGTCCTTCTTGACCGACAGCGCCGCGCGGCGGGTCGAGAAGAACAGGTTGCGCACGAAGCCGACAATGCCGTCGGGCAGGTAGTACACGACGAACAGGATCATGGCGCCGAAGATCGTCAGGCGCCAGTCGGTCACCGCGTCCAGCCAGTAAGAGAAGATCGCCAGCAGGATGGTGCCGACCACCGGCACCGCCACGCGGCGGGCCTCGGTGCGGCCCTTGGAGATGGCGATGGCGCTGCCCACCGTCACCAGGATCGCCACGCCCAGCGCGATCAGGCGGAAGGTGCCGATGTCGTCCAGCATCTTGGGCAGCAGCACGATGATCGACGCGCCCAGCAGCGCGCCGGTGCGGCTCTTGCGTCCGCCCATGATGATGGCCAGCAGGAACAGGATGGTCAGCTCGAAGTTGTAGGTGTTGGGCGAGATGTACTGCTCGGAATACGAGTACAACGCGCCCGCCAGGCCGGCGAAGCCGGCGCTGATGACGAAGGCGAACACCTTGTGCCGGTAGACCGACACGCCCATGCAGTCCGATGCGATCGGGCTGTCCCGCAGGGCCTCGAACGAGCGGCCCAGGTGCGACTTGAGGATGCGGTGCACCACGATCAGCGACAGCACCAGCAACGCCGCCACCAGCCAGAAGTACTCGCTCTTGGTCAGGATGTGCCCGCCGATCGACGGCTTGGGGATCTTGATGCCGAGGGGGCCTTCGGTCATGAAGGTCATCTCGTTGATCAGGATCTGGATGATGGTGCCGAACGCCAGCGTCACCATCGCCAGATACGGGCCGGTGACCCGCAGCGCCGGCAGCGCCAGCACCGCGCCGAACGCCGCCGCGATCAGGATGGCCGCCGGCAGCGTGACCCAGATCGGCATCTGCAGGTGGAAGAACAGCACGCCGGCCACATACGAGCCGATGCCGAACAGGCCGGCGTGGCCCAGCGACACCTGGCCGGTATAGCCCACCACGATATCGAGCCCGAACAGCAGGATCGAATAGATCATGATGGTTTCGATCAGGTGCAGGTAGTATGTGTTGGTCACGCCCAGCGGCACGGCGGCCAGGCAGGCCACGGCCACGATGGATAGCAGAAGGTGCAGGGGTTTCATCGATTACACCTTCTTGATCGCGGTCTTGCCGAACAGGCCGGCGGGCTTGAAGGTCAGTACGAGCAGCAGCAGGACCAGTCCCGGCACGTCTTTGTACCCCGTCGAAAGATAGAAACCGGTGGTGGTTTCGGCGATCCCCAGGATCAGGCCGCCCACCACCACGCCCATGCCGCTGGACAGGCCGCCGATGATGGCGACCGCGAAGGCCTTCAGGCCCAGCACCGCGCCCATGGTGGCGCCGGTCAGCGTCAGCGGCGCCACCAGCACGCCCGCGAAGGCGGCGGTCAGCGACGACAGGGCATACGAAAACGTGATCACCATGCCGGTGTTGATGCCCATCAGGCCGGCGGCGTCGCGGTCATTGGAGGTGGCGACGAAGGCCTTGCCGTAGATGGATTTGCGGTTGAACACTTCCACCAGCAGCATCATCGCCAGCGCGCCGAACACCACCAATAGCTCCATCGGCAGCACGTTGGCGCCCAGCACCTGGATCGGCGCCTCGGGCAGCGGCGAGGGAAAGCGCAGGTCGTCGCGGCCCCAGACATTCTCGGCCACGTTCTTGAAGATGATGCCCAGCGCGATGGTGGCCATGATCCAGCCGAACTCCGACCGCGTCTTGATGGCGGGCCGCACGCCGACGCGTTCGACCAGCACGCCTTGCGCGAAGCCGAAGATGCAGACGATGGGGATCATGACCCAGTAGTTCACGCCCAGTCCGACCAGCGTGAGCCCGACCAGCGCGCCCAGCATCAGGGCTTCGCCCTGGCCGAAGTTCAGGGTGCCGGATGTGGCGAAGGTGAGCTGGTATCCGAACGCGATGACGGCATAGATCATGCCTAGCGCGATACCGCTATAGATAAGCTGTAGAAGAATCATGGTATGTGTCGTGAGGCGCTGTGTTCCGTCCCAACCCCCTTGGGCAGAACGCTGTTGTCAGGCGACTGCATGCCGGCGCCCCGCGCACGGGGACGCCGGCGGCGGCGGCC
Source organism: Achromobacter sp. SIMBA_011 (assembly GCF_046535435.1). Taxonomy (NCBI): domain Bacteria; kingdom Pseudomonadati; phylum Pseudomonadota; class Betaproteobacteria; order Burkholderiales; family Alcaligenaceae; genus Achromobacter; species Achromobacter sp. SIMBA_011. Next base: position 665,908 of record NZ_JAWRWN010000001.1, read on the forward strand.
GGGCAGCCGCCGCCGCATTGCTGCGGACGAACTTAGTTGGCCTTGACCACGCGGCCGCCCTTGACCTCGCCGATGACCACTTCCTTGGCGGTAATCGCGTCGTGGTTGTCGTGGGTGAAGGGCTTGTTGTAGGTCATCACCACGCCTTCGACGGGCGTCTGCAGGTTTTCGAGCGCCTCGCGGATCTTCGGGCCATCCGTGGAGTTGGCCTGCTTGATGGCCGCGGCCAGCAGGAAGATCGAGTCATAGCCCTGGGCTGCCGACACCGGCGAGTCGATGCGGTTGTTCTTGGGCTTGAACTTGGCCAGGTAGGCGTCGATGAACGCCTTGCGCTTGGGCGTGTCCGGGTCCTGGATGAAGGTCTGCGGCATGCGCGCGCCTTCGCCATTGGCGCCGGAGTTGTCGATGTAGTTGGCCATCGACAGCGTCCAGCTACCGATGATCGGCACCTTCCAGCCCAGCTTGGCCATGCCGTTGGCGATCTGCGCCAGCTCGGGGCCGATGCCGTAGGTCAGCACGGCTTCTGCGCCCGCGGCCTTGGCCTTGAGCAACTGGGCCGTCATGTCGACGTCCTTGATGTTGAACTTCTCGACGGCCACCGGCTTGATGCCCTTGGCGTCCAGGGCCTTTTCCAGGTCCTCGCGGCCGAGCTGGCCGTAGTTGGTCGAGTCGGCCAGGATCGCGACCTTCTTGAAGCCGCGGCGCGTGATGGCTTCTTCGACGATCATCGGCGCCTGGATGCTGTCGTGCGCCGCGTTGCGGAACACGTAGTTGTCCGGGTATTCCGGCGCCTTGAACTGGTGCGTGATGACGCTGCCGGTGGCGACGTTGTTGAACACCGGAATCTTGGCGTCCTGATAGAAGCGCTGCGAGGCCAGCGCCACGCCGGTATTGATGTAGCCGACCGTGGCCGTGACCTGTTCCTTGTTGATCAGCTCCTGGGCGATCTGCACGCCGCGTTCGTTCTTGGCTTCGTCGTCGCGCTCCACCGCGACCAGTTGCCGGCCGAGCACGCCGCCGCTCTTGTTGATTTCCTCGATGGCCAGGCGCACGCCGTCGCGCATGCTGACGCCCATGGAGGACGAGCCTCCGGTGTAGGGACCGGCCACGCCGATCTTGATGGGGTCGGCGGCGTAGCCCGCGGCCGATACGGCAAAAGCAAGGGTTCCTGCAAGCAGCTTCAAACGAAAATCCATGGATGTCTCCGTTGTAATTAGTAGAACTGCGTGGAAAACCGTGTGCCGGCGCCAGGCGGCGAGGAAAGAGGTTGGTGGCGCGCTCCTGTGTTGCGTGTTGTGACTGTCTGCTTAATCGCTTACGCGAATCTGACCGCGCGGGGTTTTTCCGCGTAAATACCTAGTACGGGCGCACGGGCGCCGGATTCGGGCGCTGCGATGCAGCATGCGATGGAAAAAGATCCGGCAACGCCGAGACGCGACGCCAGCCTGTCGCGCGCGGCCATATTCGGCGCATCCTAGCCAGCGATGCGCCAGGGTGCGCGGAATTTCCTTCCGCCCGGGGCTGGAAATTTATTCCGGCTTGGCCGGCAGGCCGCGCGGCCATTGGGATGCGCGTTCGCAGACCTCGGCCAGCCATAGGGAAAACGCTTGGGCCGCGCCGCCGGGCGGGCGCGAGATTTCGGTGCACAGGTGGTACTGGGATTCACCCGGTGTTTCGATGTCGAGCACGCGCAGCAATTTGCCTTCATCGAGCCATTCGGCGGCGAGGGTGCGGCGGGTCAAGGCGATGCCCTGGCCGGCGCGGGCCGCCGCCAGCATCATGCCCAGGTCGACCAGCCAGACGCCGCGGGCGGGCTCGGGCCAGTCCAATCCCGCCGCGGCCAGCCATGGACGCCAGGGTTCCATCGGGCAGCGCAGCAGCGCGGCGCGCGCCAGGTCCTGGGGACGGTCGAACGGGCCGTGGGCGTCGCGATAGGCCGGCGAGCACACGGCGAACACCGGGTCGGTGGTCAGCGGCCGGGCATGCAGGCCGGGGTATTTGCCGCTGCCGAAGCGGATCCAGACATCGGCGTTTGGCGGCGTGATGTCCAGGTAGGGAATCGACAGCATGATCTCCAGCTCGACGTCCGGATGGGCGGCGGTGAAACCGGGCAGCGCGGGGATCAGCACCTGGCGGGCGAAGGTGGGCGTGGAAACGACCCGCAGGGGCTCGAGCTTGGGTTCGCCGCGCTTGTGCAGCGAGGCGTCCGACAGCAGGTCGAGCGCGGTGCGCACCTGCTCCAGGTATTCGCGCCCGGCGGCGCTCAGGGTGGCGCCTCGGCTGCTGCGGATGAACAGGGTGACGTCGAGCTGCGCTTCCAGCGCGGCGATGCGCTTGCCGATGGCGCTGGCGGTGACGAAGAGTTCTTCGCTGGCGCGCTCGAACGAACCGAGCCGGGCGGCCGCCTCGAAGGCCTGGATGGCGGCCAGCGGCGGCAGGCGCACGTCTTTGGAAGGGGAGGGTCCGCGCATGATCGTCTGGCGGGCCGGCCATGCGCCCGACGAAAGAGTGGCAACCCGGCGATTATAAAAGTGCTGGACCGGGCAGTCCGTCCCCGTATTCCCTAAGCACCTGGGCGATGATCACCCGGTAGCCGTCCAGCCAGCGCGACTGCGCGGCCTTGGCCTGCTGGTGGGCGGGGTGGCGGATCAGGGCTTCCAGGGCTTCAAGCGATTCCCAGTAGTAGACATTGGCGTACAGGCCGCGCGCGGGATCTTCCCAGGCTTCCTCGCCCAGGTAGCCCGGAGTGGTCCGCGCCGCCGTGGCGATGGCCTGGTCGAGCCGGTGGAAGTCGTCGTCGAACTGCTTCTTGGCGAAGATGAAGGTGGCGGTGTAGCGCGCCGGCCCCGGGTGGGCGGGGCCAGCAGGACAGGCGGCGGTATCGGGCATGGCCGTCAGACGCCCTTGACCGCCAGGCTGATCGCCAGGCCGGCCATGACCACGGCGATGACGCCGTCCAGCACGCGCCAGGCCGAGGCGCTGGCGAAAAAGCGCGCGAACAGGCGCGAGCCGATGCCCAGCACGGCCAGCCACAGCAGGCTGGCGGTGAAGGCGCCGGCGGCGAACGCCATACGGGCGTCCTCGAAGCCGTGGGCCAGCGAGCCCACCACCACCATGTCGAGCCAGAAATGCGGGTTCAGCAGCGAAAAGCCCAGCGCGCCCAGCATCGCGGCGCGGCGCGAGGGCACCACGTCGCGCGCGGCGGCCAGGCCGCCGGTGGCGGTCCAGGCGCGGCGCGCCGATTGCAGCGCGTACCAGGACAGGAACGCCACGCCGAACCACAGCACCGCGGTGGTCAGCCACGGGAACCAGGCGGTCAGGGCCTGCAGGCCCGAGACGCTGGCGAAGATGAAGATGGCGTCGATCAGGGCGCAGATGGCGACCACCGACAGCAGGTGCGCGCGCATCAATCCCTGGCGCAGGATGAATGCGCTCTGCGCGCCGACGACGGCGAACAGGCCCAGCCCGGTGGCCGTGCCGCTGGCCCAGGCGGTGAGGAAGAGGGGGGAGGACAACGTGGCGAACATGACTGCGAACCTTTTGACTGCAACGCCTTGTGGCGGCGCTTGAATACCGGGCCGGCAGCGTTGCGCATGCCGGCAATGCAACATTTTCGCTTGCCGCCAATATGAAATACAGCTAATTTTCCTTCACTATATTAAGCAAAACTAATCCAATGAAAATCGATCATGGCAACCTGCGCGCCCTGGCCGCGGTGGTGCGCGAAGGCAGTTTCGAACGGGCCGCGCTGGCGTTGAGCGTGACGCCGTCGGCGGTGTCGCAGCGGATCAAGGCGCTCGAAGACCGCATGGGCCGGCTGCTGGTCCAGCGCACCGTGCCGGCCGCCGCCACCGCCGACGGTCAGGTACTGGTGCAATTGGCCGAGCAGACCGCGCTGCTGGAGCACGACGCGCTGAACCGGCTGGGCGTGGCGGACGACGATGTGCCGCACGCCAGCATCCCCATCGCCGTCAACCACGACAGCCTGGAGACCTGGTTCGTCGACGCGGCGCTGCAGTTTTCCAACCGCACCCGCGCCACGCTCGACATGCAGTCCGAAGACCAGGACCACACCGCCGCGCTGCTGCGCAACGGCTCGGTGCTGGGCGCGGTGACGACGCTGGCCGATCCGGTGCAGGGCTGCCGCATCCATGCGCTGGGCAGCATGCGCTACGTAGCGACGTGCACGCCGGCTTTCCACAAACGCTACTTCGCGCAAGGCGTGAACGCGCAGACGCTGGCGCAGGCGCCAGTGCTGGTGTTCAACCGCAAGGACGCCTTGCAGGCCCGCTTCGCCCACAAGATCTCCGACCCGGCGCCGTGGCAGCCGCCGGTCTGGTGGGTGCCGTCCACGCGCGCCTTCGTGCAGGCTACGCTGGGCGGGCTGGGCTGGACGATGAATCCGCTGCCGCTGGTGCAGGAACATCTTGACGCAGGTCATCTGGTGCTGCTGCGGGGCCGCGCCTGGGAGGATGTGCCCCTGTATTGGCAGCATTGGCGGGTAAACTCCGAGGCCATGGAAGCTTTGACCGACTCGGTTCTGTCAGCCGCCCGCAGCCTGGTCCGGCGGCGTTAACCCTTTAGGAGAACACCTCATGAACATCCGCAAGTTCGCCGCTGTCGCCATCCTGGGCCTGTGCGCGGCCGGGTCCGCCTGGGCCAAGGACTACAAGGTTGGCGAGGTCGAGGTCGATGATCTCTGGGTGCGCGCGTCCGCGCCGGGCCAGTCCAACGGCGCCGGCTACATGGATATCGACAACGATGCCAAGACGCCCGACCGCCTGCTATCGATCTCTTCCGACGCCGCCGAGCGCGTCGAGCTGCATACGGTCGAAACCGCCAACGGCGTGGCCAAGATGCGCCAGGTCGAGGGCGGCATCCCGCTGCCGGCCAATGGCGAGGTCAAACTTTCGCCGGGCGGCTATCACGTCATGTTCATCAAGCTGAAGGCGCCGTTCGCCGAGGGCGCCACCGTGCCAGCCACGCTCAAGTTTGAAAAGGCGGGCGAGGTGGCGGTGCAGTTCAAGGTCAAGCCGGCTTCGCACAATCCCGGCATGAGCCATGACCACGGGGCGATGAAGCACTGATCCCGCCAGGCGGTCCGGAATAAAGAAAGGCGGCAGGCTGTTCGAGCCTGCCGCCTTTCTTTTGCCGCCAGCCGGCGCACGGGGCGCCGGCATGTCGATCAATACAGCCCTTGCTGGCGCATCGCGTCGGCGACCTTGACGAAGCCGGCGATGTTGGCGCCGTCCAGGTAGTTCACGTATTCGCGCTCGCTGTGGCCGTGGCGCACGCAATTCTCGTGGATGTCGCGCATGATGGCGTGCAGGCGCGTGTCCACTTCTTCGCGGGTCCACGCCAGGCGGGCCGAGTTCTGGGCCATCTCCAGGCCCGACACGGCCACGCCGCCAGCGTTGCTGGCCTTGCCCGGGGCGTACAGCACGCGGGCGGCGATGAAGGCCTTGGCGGCGTCCAGGGTGGCGGGCATGTTGGCGCCTTCGGCCACGCATTGCACGCCGTTCTTGATCAGCGTTTCGGCGTCGGCCAGTTCCAGCTCATTCTGGGTGGCGCAGGGCAGGGCCACGTCCACGGGCACGTGCCACGGGCGCTTGCCGGGTTCGTAGACCAGGCCGAATTGGCGTGCGTAGGCGTCCAGGCGGCCGCGCAGGTCATTCTTGACGTGCATCAGCGCCACCAGCTTCTCGTGGTTGAAGCCGGCTTCGTCGACCACCGTGCCGTTCGAGTCGGACACCGTCACGACCTTGGCGCCCAGCGCCATGGCCTTCTCGATGGCGTACTGGGCCACGTTGCCCGAGCCCGAGACCGACACGCGCAGGCCGTCGAACGACTTGCCGACGCGCTTGAGCATTTCCTCGGCGAAGTAGACGGTGCCGTAGCCGGTGGCTTCGGGGCGGATCAGGCTGCCGCCGAAGGTCAGACCCTTGCCGGTGAAGACGCTGGCGGTGGAGTTCGACAGCTTCTTCATCATGCCGGCCATGAAGCCGACTTCACGCGCGCCCACGCCGATGTCGCCGGCCGGCACGTCGGTGTCCGGGCCCAGGTGGCGGTACAGCTCGATCATCAGGGCCTGGCAGAAGCGCATGACTTCGGCGTCGGACTTGCCCTTGGGGTCGAAGTCGGAGCCGCCCTTGCCGCCGCCCATGGGCAGCGTGGTCAGCGAGTTCTTCAGGGTCTGCTCGAACGCCAGGAACTTCAGGATCGACAGGTTCACCGAGGGGTGGAAACGCATGCCGCCCTTGAACGGGCCGATGGCCGAGCTGTGCTGGATGCGGAAAGCGCGGTTGACCTGCGCCTGGCCCTTGTCGTCGGTCCAGCACACGCGGAACTGGATCACGCGTTCCGGTTCCACCAGGCGCTCGAGCAGGGCGTGCTCGGCGTAGTGGGGGTGCTTTTCGATGAAAGGCCACAGACTCAGCATCACCTCCTGGACGGCTTGCATGAATTCCGGTTGCTGCGGATCGCGCACGGCGACGCTACGCAGGAAGTCGTCCAGACGCTGCACTTTCAACATGATCTCCTTGGGGGCGCTTCGAATGAGTGCGGAGATGCGCTTTTTTGGGGCGTCTAATCTCCGGATTGGTGCAATACGCACCGGCTTGGTGCGAGATTGTAGGGCTAATTTGTTGCCCTGCGCAAAGCCGGGAGGCGCGCCATCATCTTGATATCAAAGCACTTTTTTCTTACTTTATTGGGGTCGCATTAGACTTTGGCGAGTGGGCGGAGAACCCGAGATTTCATAGGTGAAGCCATGGGGCATTGAATTCACAGGGAAAATTTATATGTCCCCAATATAATTGAGATCTCGGGCGCGGTGTGGGATCGCCGCCTCATAGGGGAATCCGGCCTTTTGGCGGGATATGGTCCTCATCTTGCGAGGTCAGTTCTGCTTTATATGTCCCTAATTTTATTTTGAACAGAATCATGCTCGGGCGGCGGACTTCGGCTCCCCGCCGCCCGCGTCTTCAGAGCGTGGCGTCGTAGTCGATGGTCAGCGGCGCGTGGTCGGAAAAGCGTTCGTCCTTGTAGATGGCGACGCTGCGCGCGCGGGCGGCGATGCCCGGCGTGGCGATCTGGTAGTCGATGCGCCACCCGACGTTCTTGGCCCAGGCCTGGCCTCGGTTGCTCCACCAGGTGTATTGGTCGGGGCGGTCGTCGATGGTGCGGAACACGTCCACAAAGCCGCGCTTGTCGAAGACGTCGGTCAGCCAGGCGCGTTCCTCGGGCAGGAAGCCGGAGTTCTTCAGGTTGCCCTTCCAGTTCTTGAGGTCGATCTCCTTGTGGGCGATGTTCCAATCGCCACAGATGATGAATTCGCGGCCGGTCTTCTTGTGTTCGTGCATCAACTCGTCGATCCATGGGCCGAAGCGGTCCAGGAAGCGGTACTTGGCCTGCTGGCGTTCGTCGCCGCTGGAGCCGGAGGGCAGGTAGGCGCTGATCACGGACAGGTTTTTCCAGTCGGCGCGGATGACGCGGCCTTCCGGGTCGAACTCCTCGCAGCCCAGGCCGATGTTGACGCGCTCGGCCGCGTCGCGCAGGTAGATGCCGACGCCGCTGTAGCCTTTCTTGACGGCATGGTGGAAGTGGCCGGTGTAGCCCGGCGGGTGGCGCAGGTCGTCGGTCAGGTCCTCGTCGGACACCTTGATTTCCTGCAGGCACAGCACGTCGGCGGCGTGCTTTTCCATCCAGGGTTGCAGGCCCTTGCGGAAGGCGGACCGGATGCCATTGAGGTTGATCGACGTGATGCGCAGCAAAGCGGGACTCCTGTAGAGCGGCCGGAAACGGCCGGAACAATGCCAGGAATTTAACCGACTGGGCGACGTTGTCCGGGAAAGGCCCCGACAGCGGATAAAATGCCGGGGTTTGCCACCTCCCGGATCCTCTTCGCATGTCTGCCGCCCACACCGCCTCCGCCACCTCGCTCGACTTTGTCCGCTTCGCCCTGAACGAAGGCGTGCTGCGCTTTGGCAGCTTCAAGGTGAAGTCCGGTCGTATCAGTCCCTATTTCTTTAATGCGGGCCTGTTCAACAGCGGCGCATCGGTCGGCAAGCTGGCGGGTTTCTACGCCCAGGCGCTCCTGGATTCGGGCGTGGCCTTCGACATGCTGTTCGGCCCGGCCTACAAGGGCATCCCGCTGGCCACGGCAACCGCTGTCGCGCTGGCCAGCCATCCCGAGATGCAGGGCCGCAGCGACGTGCCGTTTGCCTACAACCGCAAGGAAGCCAAGGACCACGGCGAAGGCGGCACCCTGGTGGGCGCGCCGCTCAAGGGCAAGGTCGTCATCATCGACGATGTGATCACTGCGGGCACCTCGGTGCGCGAGTCGGTGGAGATCATCCGCAGCGCCGGCGCCGAGCCGGCCGCGGTGCTGATCGCCATGGACCGCATGGAACGCGCGGGCGCCGACGACGCGCTGTCGGCGCACTCGGCGGTGCAGGACGTGGCCAAGACCTATGGCATTCCGGTGGTGGCGATTGCATCGCTGGCGGACATCATGGCGTTGCTGCAGGACGACGCCGCGTTCGCCGAGCACCGCGAGGCGGTGCAGGCGTACCGGACGAAGTACGGGGTGAAGTAAGCGCGAGTCGGCCAAGGCATTGCCGGCCACCGTATCGCGCGACAGGCTCGTCAAGCCTGTGGGTCGGCTCATGCCCAACGACCAACACGCCGCTCGCATGTGCCGCTTGCGCCAGACGTTTGTCGAACGTGGCCAGCGCCGCACCGCGCCATAACGCGAGTTCCAGGTACGAGGCGTCGTAAACGGTAAGCCCGTGTTCGCGGGCGAGCCGCTCGCATTGAGGCAACCAGGCGGTAGAGGGGCGCGATTCGTTGACGACGGGTACGCTGTTCAGCACGGCAGAGAATTTGGCCAATATGGCTGCCGTGGCCTGTTGCTGCCGCTCGACGCGCAAGGTGCCTTGAGCCACTTCCATTGGCCAGATCTGCGGGACAAGGATGGCTTCGCCGTTCAGGTCGTCCAGGATGGCAAACGCCTGTTCGCTGCAGGTTTGACTGGGCAATCGCAGCCAGCTCAACGCAACCGAGGCATCGAGCACGAGCTTCATTCGCGGACCCCTTTGACGGCGTACCACCAGGTGGCTTCGTCGGTGTACGGGATGGCCGGGAACCGTTTCAGTTCTTCTATCGCATTGTGACCCGCTTCGGTCATCAGGGGATTGACCCGCCTGAGCTGCGCTTGCGCCAGACCGTCATGGGTGATGACAACGAACACACCATCGTTTGCGGCTTGGATCATTTCGTCGAGTCGATCCGCAACTTGTTCGCGTGGGATGGATAGGTAGGGGGCGTTCATGGCCGAAATCTCCAGTCGGAATTGACCGGATCATTCTTGGCCAAGCAAAAGGCCGCGACAAGATGCCGCGGCCATAGGAGTGGTCTGATCTTGCGCGCCGCCTCGAGGTCGGGGTGGCGCAGAGGGATCAGTTGTCCAGCTTCTGCTTGAGCAGGTCGTTGACCTGCTGCGGGTTGGCCTTGCCGCGCGCGGCCTTCATGATCTGGCCGACCAGCGAGTTGAACGCCTTCTGCTTGCCGGCGCGGTATTCCTCGACGATGGCCGGATTGGCCGCCAGCACCTCGTCGATCATGGCGCCGATGGCGCCGGTGTCGCTGATCTGCTTCAGGCCGCGGGCCTCGATGATGGCGTCGGGCTGGCCGCCGTTTTCGCCTGCCCACATGGCGCCGAACACTTCGCGCGCGATCTTGTTGGAGATCGTGCCGTCGATGATGCGGTTGATCAGCGCGGCCAGGGCAGGGGCCTGCACCGGCGAATCGGCGATGGCCTTTTCTTCCTTGTTCAGCGTGGCGGCCACTTCGCCCATGATCCAGTTGGCGGCCAGCTTGGCCTGGCCGGCCGGCAGCGCGTGCGCCACGGCCTCGAAATAGGCGGCCAGATCGCGGCTGACGGTCAGTTGCGCGGCGTCGTAGGCCGGCAGGCCATACTCGGACTCGAAGCGGGCGCGCTGGGCGGCCGGCAGTTCGGGCATGGCGGCGCGGACCTGGTCGACCCATTCGCGCGAGATCACGAGCGTGGGCAGGTCGGGATCGGGGAAGTAACGGTAGTCGTGCGCGTCTTCCTTGCTGCGCATGCTGCGGGTTTCGTCGCGGTCGGCGTCGTACAGGCGGGTTTCCTGGACCACGGTGCCGCCGTCCTCGATCAGCTCGATCTGGCGCCGCGCTTCATACGTGATGGCGCGTTCCAGGAAGCGGAACGAGTTGACGTTCTTGATCTCGGTGCGGGTGCCGAATTCCTTTTGGCCGACCGGACGCACGGAGACGTTGGCGTCGCAGCGGAACGAGCCTTCCTGCATGTTGCCGTCGCAGATGCCGAGCCACACCACCAGGCTGTGCAGGGCGCGGGCGTAGGCCACGGCCTCGGCGGCCGAGCGCATTTCCGGTTCGGTGACGATTTCCAGCAGCGGCGTGCCGGCGCGGTTCAGGTCGATGCCGCTGGCCGGCGAGCCGTTGGCCAGGGTGAAATTGTCGTGCGAGGACTTGCCCGCGTCTTCTTCCAGGTGCGCGCGCGTCAGGTTGACGGTCTTTTCTTCCTCGCCGACGAAGAACGACAGCGAACCGCCCACCACCACCGGCAGTTCGTACTGGCTGATCTGGTAGCCCTTGGGCAGGTCGGGGTAGAAGTAGTTCTTGCGGGCGAACACCGAACGCGGCGCGATCTCGGCGCCGACCGCCAGGCCGAAGCGGATGGCGCGTTCGGCGGCGCCGCGGTTCATGACCGGCAGGCTGCCCGGCAAGGCCAGGTCGACTTCGTTGGCGTGGGTGTTGGGCGCGGCGCCGAACTCGGTGCTGCTGCCCGAAAAGATCTTGGAGTCGGTGGAAAGCTGGGTATGCGTTTCCAGGCCGATGACGATTTCCCAGTTCATGCTTAGGCGTCCTGCTGGGCCGGCGTGGCCTTGTGCCACGTCGTGACTTGTTGGTAGCGGTCGGCGATGGCCAGGAGGCGGCCTTCGTCGAAGTAATTGCCGATGATCTGCAGGCCGACGGGGCGGAGATTCTCGCTTCCTCCGAAACCGCACGGAACCGACATGGCCGGCAGGCCCGCCAGGCTGACGCCCAGCGTGTAGACGTCGGCCAGCCAGTCGGCGGTGGGGTCGTCGCGGTTGTCGCCGATGTTCTTGGCCACCGTCGGGGTCACCGGGCCCATGATGACGTCGCACTGGCCGGCGAAGGCGCGCTGGAAGTCCTGGGCGATCATGCGGCGCAGGCGCTGGGCCTGCAGATAATAGGCGTCGTAATAGCCGTGCGACAGCACGTAGGTGCCGATCAGGATGCGGCGCTTGACCTCGTCGCCGAAACCTTCGGCGCGCGAGCGGCTGATCATCTCGTTCAGGTCGCCGTACTGCTTGGCGCGGTGGCCGTAGCGCACGCCGTCGTAGCGCGCCAGGTTGCTCGACGCTTCGGCGGGGGCGATGACGTAGTAGGCGGGGATGGCCAGCTCGGTGCGCGGCAGCGACACCGGCACGCGCACCGCGCCCAGGGCTTCGAACTGGGCCAGAGCGGCCTGCACCGCGGCGGCCACGTCCGGGGCCAGGCCGGCGCCGAAGTATTCCTCGGGTACGCCGATGCGCAGGCCCTTCAGGGGCTGGCTGCCGGCGGCGTCGAACTTGCCTTGCGCGGCGTCGAAATCGCGCCGCACGCGGCCCGGTTCGTTGATGGCGGCGTCGCATTTCTCGAGGCTGGTGGCGTCGCGCGGGTCGAAGCCGCTGATGACGTCCAGCAGTTCGAGCAGATCGCGGCTGCTGGGGGCCAGCGGGCCGGCCTGGTCCAGGCTGGAGCCGAAGGCGACCATGCCGTAGCGCGACACGGTGCCGTAGGTCGGCTTGATGCCGCTGACGCCGCACAGCGCGGCGGGCTGGCGGACCGAGCCACCGGTGTCGGTGCCCGTGGTGGCGGCCACCAGGCGGGCGGCGACGGCCGCGGCCGAACCGCCCGACGAGCCGCCGGGCACGGCGGCCGGATCCCAGGGGTTGCGGACCGCGCCGTAGGCCGAGTTCTCGTTGCCCGAGCCCATGGCGAACTCGTCGCAGTTGAGCTTGCCCAGCGACACGGCGCCGGCGGCCTGCAGGCGCTCGACCACGGTGGCGTCGAACGGGCTGACGTAGCCGTCCAGCATCTTGCTGCCGGCGGTGGTGCGCCAGCCGCGGGTGACGAAGGCGTCCTTGTGGGCGATGGGCACGCCGGCCAGCGGGCCGGCATTGCCGGCAGCCAGCGCGGCGTCGGCGGCGCGGGCCTGGGCCAGCGTTAATTCGGCGTCAATATGTAAGAAGGCGTTCAGGCCGCTGGCCGCTTCGGCGGCCGCGAGCGAGCTTTGCGCCAGCTCGACGGCGCTGACCTGGCGTTGGGCGAGGGCCGCGCGCAGGGCGGCGATCCCCTCGAATTGGGTGTGCAGGGCGGGTTGGGTCATGGCTTAATCGAGAACCTTGGGGACCAGGAAAAGACCGTCCTGGGCATCGGGGGCGTTGGCCAGCAGTTCGGCGCGGCGGGCCTCCGAGGCGGATTCGGTCACGGCGTCCTGGCGCAGGCGCAGCACGATGTCCTCGTGGGCCGACAGCGGGTGGGCGAGGGGTTCGACGCCCTGGGTGTCGACGGCCTGCAGCCGTTCGATCAGGTGGAGGATGCCATTGAGCTCGGCCTGCGCGTGGCCGCGCTGGTCCGGGGTCAGTTCGATTCTGGCCAGCCTGGCAATGCGGGCCACATCTGTGTCATTGAGCGCCATGGGGATTGCAAATATAGAGAAGCGGAGGCCGAGGGGGGACTGGGCAGTATGCACATGCCAAACCCGTTACAAAGCTTGAATAGCCTGCATTTATGCGCTATTTCCGGGGAAATTATAAGTTATGATTCACGGTTTAATCGCCGTGATGACAGGCGCACCCAGGCTTTCCTGGGCCGTACGCCCCGCGGCATGACCCCAATTCCCCCCAGAATTTAGCTGAGCTCCCATGTTCGGATTCCTGCGCAGTTATTTTTCCAGCGATATGGCGATCGACCTCGGTACCGCCAATACGCTGATCTACGTCCGCGGCAAGGGCATCGTGCTCGATGAGCCCTCCGTGGTCGCTATCCGTCATGAAGGCGGGCCGCACGGCAAGAAAATCATCCAGGCCGTCGGCCAGGAGGCCAAGCAGATGCTGGGTCGCGTGCCCGGCAACATCGAGGCCATCCGGCCCATGAAGGACGGCGTTATCGCCGACTTCACGGTCACCGAGCAGATGCTCAAGCAGTTCATCCGCATGGTGCACCCGCGCAACATGCTGGCGCCCAGCCCGCGCATCATCGTCTGCGTGCCCTGCGGTTCCACCCAGGTTGAACGCCGCGCCATCCGCGAATCGGCTCTCGGCGCCGGCGCCTCGCACGTGTTCCTGATCGAAGAACCCATGGCCGCGGCCATCGGCGCCGGCCTGGCCGTCTCCGACGCCAGCGGCTCCATGGTCGTGGACATCGGCGGGGGCACCACCGAAGTGGCGGTCATCTCGCTGGGCGGCATGGTCTACAAGGGTTCGGTGCGCGTCGGCGGCGACAAGTTCGACGAGGCCATCGTCAACTACATCCGCCGCAACTACGGCATGCTGATCGGCGAACCCACCGCCGAACTCATCAAGAAGGAAATCGGCTCGGCATTCCCGGGTTCCGAGGTCCGCGAAATCGAAGTCAAGGGCCGCAACCTGGCCGAAGGCGTGCCGCGCAGTTTCACGGTGTCGTCCAACGAAATCCTGGAATCGCTCACCGATCCGCTCAACCAGATCGTCTCGGCCGTCAAGATCGCCCTGGAGCAGACCCCGCCCGAACTCGGCGCCGACATCACCGACAAGGGCATTGCCCTGACCGGCGGTGGCGCGCTGCTGCGCGACCTCGACCGCCTGCTGCAGGAAGAGACCGGCCTGCCGGTGGTGGTCGCCGATGATCCCCTGACCTGCGTCGTGCGCGGCTGCGGCGAGGCGCTGGAACATCTTGAGAAACTGGGCGCGATCTTCATCAACGACTAATTCCGCCCGCCAGCCCGGAGCCCCGCTTTTTCCAGGCTCCGGCCGCTGCGGGGGCTGCGGGCGCGGGCGCCCGGGCTGAGATTCATGCAACGACAAGGGACTCCCCCCCTATTCAGGCGCGGCCCTCCCGCGGAGGTGCGGCTGGTCATCCTGGTCGTCCTGGCACTGGCTCTGATCATCATGGATTCGCAGTGGCGCATGCTGGAACCGGCGCGCCGCGCGATGTCCGTGGCGCTGTATCCCTTCCAGCGCGCCGTCATGGCGCCGCGCGACCTGGTCCAACAGGTCAACGAGTGGGTCAATGCCGCCAACCTCATCCGCACTGAAAACGAAGCCCTGCAGCGCCAGCGCATCGAGTTGGCCCAGGTTGCCACGCACGCGGCCCAGTTGGCCGCCGAAAACGCGCAATTGCGCCGCCTGCTTGGCGTGACCGATACCGTGGCGCAGTCGGCCGTGGTGGTGGAAGTGCTGTACGAGCCCACCAACGCCTTCAACCAGCGGCTGGTGTTCAACAAGGGCAGCAAGGCCGGCCTGGCGCCGGGCATGCCCGTGATCGATGAAGGCGGCGTGGTCGGCCAGATCGTGCGCGTGACGCCCATGACGGCCGAAGCCGCCCTGGTCACCGACGAGCAGGTGTCCATTCCGGTGCAACTGCTGCGCAATGGCCTGCGGCTGATCGCCTTTGGCGGGAACTCTCCCGGCAAGATGGAGGTCCGTTACCTCGCGGCCAATGCCGACATCAAGGAAGGCGATACGATCGTCACCAGCGGTGTCGGCGGGCTGTTTCCCGCCGGCCTGCCGGTGGCCAAAGTAACCTCGGTCGAGCGCGATACCGCTTCCGGCTTCGCGCGCGCCGTCTGCGAACCGCTGGCCCACCCTGAACGCTATCGCCACTTCCTGGTCCTGCAGGTGGACGTGGAACGTGCCGAGTCCAACCGTCAGGAGGTCGATTCCGGTGGATCGGACTAACCAACAATCATCCGGGCAACCGCGGCGCCGGCTGGGCACGCCCAGCAACGTCCACCCGGAACGCCTGTCGGGCCCCGCGCACGGGGTGTTCGTCTGGGGCACCATCCTGCTGGTCTGGCTGGTGTCGCTGCTGCCCTGGCGCCTGTGGCAGGGCGCGCCGGACGTCCTGATCCTGATCATCGCCTTCTGGTGCGTGCACGAGCCGCGCCGTGTCGGCCTGTTCACCGCCTTCTTTTTCGGCCTGCTGATGGACGTGCATGACGCCGGCCTGCTCGGCGAGCACGCGCTGTCCTACACCTTGGTCGCCTACGGCGCCGTGGTGCTGCACCGCCGCCTGCAACGGTTCGACCTCTGGAGCCAGGCCATGCACATGCTGCCTGTGTTCCTGATCGCCCGTTTCCTCACCCAGATCATCCACGCCTGGCTGGCCGGCAAGTGGCCGGGTTGGGATTGGGGCGTCAGCGTGGCCATCACGGCTGCTCTGTGGCCGCTGGCGGGCTGGGTGCTGCACTTGCCGCAGCGCGGCGCCGACGACGCCGAATCTTCCTCCGCCTGACGGCGGCGCCGCGTCTCATGTTCGAATTCAAGAAAACCGGCCAGCAGCAGAAGCAGCGCTTTCGCCTGCGCGCCTGGGTGGGCGGCGTGTTCGCGCTGGCCTGCTTCGGCGTGCTGGTGGGCCGGTTCTGGTACCTGCAGGTCGACCGCTACGAAGGCCTGTCCGAGCGCGCCGACCGCAACCGCATCGCGGTGGTGCCGATCCCGCCGCGCCGCGGCGAGATCCTCGACCGCAACGGCGAGGTGCTGGCGCGCAACTACCGCACCTACACGCTTGAAGTGGTGCCGGCGCAGGCCGGCAACATGAATGCGCTGTTCGAGCGGTTGACGCAGGTGGTCTACATCAGCCCGGCCGACCAACGCCGCTTCAAGCGCCGCGCGGCCGAGTCCAGCCGTTACGCCAGCCTGCAACTGCGCAACAACCTCAATGAAACCGAGGCCGCCTGGTTCGCCGCCCACGCCTTCCAGTTTCCGGGTGTCGAGCTGCGCGCGCGCTGGGTGCGCGAGTATCCGCAAGGCCAGTCCGCCGCCCACGTGGTCGGCTACATCGGCCGCATTGCCGAGGGCGACATCGAGGAACTCGAGCGCGCCGGCCAATTGGGCAATTACCGGGGCACTGACGTCATCGGCAAGAAGGGCATCGAGAAAACCTGGGAAGAAGCCCTGCACGGCCGCACCGGCCTCGAAGAAGTGGAAGTGACCGCGGGCGGACGCCCCATGCGCACGCTGCGCAGGATCGATCCCGTGCCTGGTTCGGACATCATGCTGTCGATCGACCTGGGCCTGCAGAAGGTGGCCGAGGAAGCCTTCGTCGGCCAGCGTGGCGCGCTGGTGGCGATCGATCCCGACACCGGCGAGGTGCTGGCCTTCGTATCGCAGCCTTCGTTCGACCCCAACCTGTTCGTCGATGGCATCGACGTGGACAACTGGCGCATGCTGAACGAATCGCCGGACCACCCGCTGATCAATCGGCCTCTGTACGGCACCTATCCGATCGGCTCGACCTACAAGCCCTTCGTTGGCCTGGCGGCGCTGGAGCTGGGCAAGCGCCGCGCCACCGACCGCATCTCCGATCCCGGCTACTTCGAGTTCGGCGGCCAGAAATTCCGCAACGCCGGCGGCGCCGCCTATGGCATGACCGACATGCACAAGGCCATCGTGGTGTCGTCGGATACGTATTTCTATTCGCTGGGCCCCGAGATCGGCGTGAACGCGCTGCACGATTTCACCAAGCAATTCGGCTTCGGCCAGATCACCGGCATCGACCTAGAAGGCGAAAAGCGCGGCGTGCTGCCGTCCACCGACTGGAAGCGTTCGGCCTACAAGGACAAGGAACGCCAGCGCTGGTACGCCGGCGAGACCATCTCCGTCGCCGTGGGCCAGGGCTACAACGCCTTCACATTGCTGCAGTTGGCGCAGGGCACCTCAACGCTGGCCAACGACGGGTTGTACCGCCGTCCGCACCTGGTGCACGCGGTGCGGGATCCGCGCTCGGGCGTGGCCAAGCCCACCGAGTCCGCGCCCGACTACCGCATCCCGCTCAAGCAGGCCAACGTCGACGTCATCAAGAACGCCATGGCCGACGTGGTCCGCGCCGGCACGGCGCGCCGCGCGTTTGCCAATGCACCCTACCAGGCCGCCGGCAAGACCGGCACGGCCCAGGTTTTCAGCCTGCGTGGCGGCCACTACCGCGCCAGCGCCATCGACGAACGCCTGCGCGACCACGCGCTGTTCATGGGTTTCGCGCCGCTGGAACACCCGCGCATCGCGGTCGCCCTGATCGTCGAGAACGCCGGCTGGGGCGCCAGCGTGGCCGCGCCGGTGGCGCGCAAGGTATTCGACTACTGGTTGTCCAAGGACCGCCAGGACAAGATCCAGCGCCCCGAGCGCAACGCGTCGACGGCCTCGGTCGAAACCATCACCTCCGACCTGGTGCGCCAACAATGAAGCGTCTCGGCCTGATCCTGCTGCGCGTCTTCACGGCCTTCGACTGGCCGCTGCTGGCGATCCTGATGATGTTCGCCGCGCTCGGCCTGACCGTCATGCATTCGGCGGTGGGCGGCACCGACTGGCGCTTCGCCGAGCAGTCGCGCAACTTCATCATCGCCTTCTTCGCCATGTGGACCATGGCGCTGATCCCGCCCAAGTGGCTGATGAAGCTGGCCTTGCCGTTCTACGTGGTCGGCGTGGTGCTGCTGCTGGGCGTGGAATTCTTCGGCGAGACCAGCAAGGGCGCTACGCGTTGGCTCAACCTGGGCGTGACCCGCATCCAGCCGTCCGAGATGATGAAGATCGCCGTGCCCATGATGCTGGCCTGGTACTTCCAGCGCCACGAGGGCGCGGTCCGCATCCGCGACTTCCTGGCCGCCGCCGCGATGCTGGCGGCCCCTTTCGGCCTGATCGTGCTGCAACCCGACCTGGGCACCGCGCTGCTGGTGTTCGGCGCCGGTTTCTTCGTCATCTACTTCGCCGGCCTCTCATTCAAGCTGCTGGTCCCGGTCATGCTGGCCGGCATCATCGGCATTGGCACGCTGGTGTACTACGAAGACCAGTTGTGCGAACCGGACGTCAACTGGGTGGTGCTGCACGACTACCAGAAGCATCGCGTCTGCACGCTGCTCAACCCCAGTTCCGACCCGCTCGGCAAGGGCTTCCACACGATCCAGTCGATGATCGCGGTGGGCTCCGGCGGCGTCTACGGCAAGGGTTACATGAAGGGCACGCAGACCCATCTGGACTTCATTCCCGAACGCACCACCGACTTCATCTTCGCCGTCTACGCCGAGGAATTCGGCTTGTACGGCGGCATCGCCATCCTGGTGCTGTACGGCCTGATGATGGCCCGCGGCCTGACCATCGCTTCGCGCGCGTCATCGCAGTTCGGGCGGTTGCTGTCCGGGGCGTTGACGATGATGCTGTTCATCTATGTATTTGTGAACGTGGGCATGGTGACGGGGATTCTGCCTGTCGTGGGCGTGCCATTACCTTTCATGAGCTATGGCGGTACCGCGTTGTTCACCATGGGGATTGCGTTTGGGATCATGATGAGCATTAGTCGGCATCGGTCGGTCAAGAGCTGAGCAGTTTTTCTTCGTAGGCCGCCCGGGGCGGTGGGCGCACGGGGGGGCGCGCCTACGATTGCGGTCCGGAGCGTTCGCTCCGGACTTCCCCGTCCTCAACCTCGTCCGCCTTCGGCTCCCTACGGTTTCCGTCGGGCGCATCTGAACGGCGCGCCCCCCCGTGCGCCCACCGCCCCGGGCTACCGGTGTCGAGGAATGTGACGCTGCTGCAGCGTGGGGTAAGGAGAGAGTCTTGCGTCGCCCGCCGATGATGGCCGCGCGGGCGGCCATCAACGGCATACATGGTGTCTGGCGTCGGGGCGGGGTTCGCTGCGCGTGGGTGACGAGTGGGGTTCTGATAACTCCGCATGGTCAGGGGAGGGGCGGTGGTGGTCGGCGCGGCGTAGAACGTATTGCGCGTGACGGACCTCTCGCGCCGACCACGCCGATGAACATCACACGTCCCTCACCAGCGGCTACGCCGTCACCCCCTCGACGTTTCCACATCGCGTAAGCCCAAAAAGGCCGCCCGCGCGGCCGGCTTTGGGCGGGCCCCGCAAGATCCTCCCCTCCATTCCAGTCGTTGGCAAAAACGCCAAGCACACTGCTCGTCCCTGCAATGGCGAAACCAAGACGACGTGAGCCCGTTGCGTTGGCGGGCGGGGGAGGCGGGGCGTGTAGATGCGCCCGAGGGAAACCGTAGGGAGCCGAAGGCGTACGAGGTTGACAACGGGGCAGTCCGGAGCGAACGCTCCGGACCGCAATCGTAGCCCCGCCGCCCCCGCCCGCCAACGCAACGGGCGGCTCAAGAACCCCTGAGCCGCCCGCAAAAACAACCGTAAACACAAACCCTCAAGGCAACGCTTCAGGCACCCCTAAGTCCGCGGCCAGCTTCTTCAACCCCTCCCAGATGGGAGGCGCGAATTCCAGCGACTCCGCGTTCAGCTCGCGATTGCGGGCTTCGTACTCGCCCGGATACTGGACGCCGTCCACGCCCGGTTGCGGCGGGCAGGCATGCAGGTAGTCGATGAACGCGCCCACTTCCATCGAGCGCCAGTCCGTATTGAAGTCCACCTGCGGATCCAGCAGCAGCGCGAACATGTTGTTCGTCGCCACCCCGTTGCGCGGATGCTCCGGCTGGATCGTGCCGCCGCCGGACAGCACGCCCGCCAGCAGCTCGGCCACCAGGCCCATCGCGTAACCCTTGTGGCCGCCGAACGGCAGCAGGGCGCCCGGCGGATCGGTGAACAGCGCGCCCGGATCCGTGGTCGGATTGCCCTGCGCATCGATCAGCGACCCCGGAGGCGCCTGCTCGCCCTTGGCCGCCAGCACGCGCGCCTTGTTCACCGCGATCGAGCTGGTCGCCATGTCGACGATGAACGGCGGGCGGCCGCCCGGCAGCGGGCCCGCGAAGCACAGCGGATTGGTCGTCAGGCAGGCGCGCGCGCCGCCGAACGGCGCCACCGTGGGGGCGCGGTTGATTACGTTGGTGAAGGCCAGCAGGATCAGGCCCTTGGCCGCCACCATCTCGCCGTAATGGCCCATGCGGCCCAGGTGATGGCTGCGGCGCAGCGTCAGGATGCACTGGCCGTGCTCCTGCGTGCGTTCGATGGCCTTTTCGATCACGACCTTGCCGATGTACTGGCCCAGGCCGTTGTGGCCGTCATAGGCCAGCATGGCGCCGCGGTCGTTGAGCAGCTCGGGGCGGCCGTCGGCCTGCGCCAGGCCTTCGCCCAGCACACGCCGGTAGTTGGTCAGGATCGACAGGCCGTGGCTGGTGTAGCCGACCCGGTCGGACTCCACCAGGTGCTCGGACACGTCGCGGGCGATGTCTTCCGGCACGCCTTGCGCCATCAGCACGCGGCGGCCGTATTCATTGGCTTGGGCAATGGAGATCTTCATGATGCGACCTCCTTACAGCCAGCCGAGCCAGCGCCAGTAGGTCATGCCCATCAGCATCATCAGCGCATAGCCGACGACGGTGACCAGGATGCCGACCTTGGCGAACTGCTTGGCGTTGAAGGTTTCCGTGCCCAGGCACACCATGTTCTGCGGCGCGTTGATCGGCAGGATGAAGCCATAGCTCACCACGAAGCCCAGCAGCATGGTCATGCCCAGGCGGCTGAAGTCGCCCGGCAGCGTGGCCAGCACCGAGATCAGGATCGGCAGCATCGCCGAGGTCAGCGCGGTGGCGCTGGCGAACCCCAGGTGGATGATGATCAGGAAGGCCGACAGGATCGCGAAGATGGCCAGCGGGCCGAGGTGGTCCAGACCCGTGTGCGCCACCACCTGGTTGCCCAGCCATTGGCCGGCCTGCGTGGTCAGCAACGCGGTGCCCAGGCTGATGCCGACGCCGAACACGATCACGGTGCCCCATGGAATGCGCGATTGCACGTCTTTCCAGGTCATCACGCCAAAGCGCGGCAACAGCAGCAGCACCAGGCCGAAGTAGGTGGTCGAGGTGGTGTCGAACTTGTGCAGCTTGCCTTCGGTCGACCAGAACAGCAGCAGCATGACCGATACGGCCATCAGGCGCTTTTGCGCGCCCGTCATCGGGCCAAGCTCGAGCAGCGATTTCTCGACGGCTTCCTTGCCCCCCGCGATGCTGTCGCTCTCCGGCGGCAGCAGCTTGAGCACGATGATGATCAGC
Organism: Achromobacter sp. SIMBA_011; assembly: GCF_046535435.1. Lineage (NCBI taxonomy): Bacteria > Pseudomonadati > Pseudomonadota > Betaproteobacteria > Burkholderiales > Alcaligenaceae > Achromobacter > Achromobacter sp. SIMBA_011. Next base: position 687,180 of record NZ_JAWRWN010000001.1, read on the forward strand.
ACGGCCGACATGATCAGCGACCACGGTGCGCCCGCGATCAGCCAGTCCGACCAGGCCACGCGCTGGCCCAGCATCTTTTCCATGAAGCCGACGGTCAGCAGGTTCTGCGCGGCGGCGGTCTGGATGCCGACGTTCCAGATGCTGGTGGCCTGCGCCACGATGATCATGATGCCGGCGGCGATGTTCGAGCGCTTGTCCACGCCGAAGGCCGCGATCACGCCCATCATGATGGGCACCACGGCGGCGCTGCGGGCGGTCGCGCTGGGCACCACCAGGCTCAGCACGATGGTCACCGCGATACATCCGATTAGGATGCGGCGCGTGCTGGTGCCGACCTTGGACAGCGTCACCAGCGCGATGCGCCGGTCCAGCCCGGTGAAGGTCATGGCCGCGGCGATGAACAGGGCGCCGGTGACCAGCGCGAGCGCCGAGTTGGCAAAGCCGGTCAAGGCCATGCTGATGGCAGCCGAGGTGCCGTACAGCACCTGGGGATCCTTGATGGTGGGCGCGGTGCCCAGCAGGAAGGCCATCAGCGTCGTGATCATGATCGCGCTGGCTTCGTAGGACACGGCTTCCGTGATCCACACCACCACCGCGAAGGCCAGGATGGCCAGCATGCGATGCCCTGCGACCGGCAGGTCGGCGGGCAGCGGCAGCATCAGCACGCCGATCATGACGATGAAGCCGGCGACCAGGCCGATCGGGATTTTTGTTTTCTTGGGGGCTTGCGAGGCAGGGACAGCGGTTTCCGCAGTCATATCCATCTCCGGTTGAGGTCAAACTGACGGCGCCTCGTTGCCAAGCCTTGGCTGGTGCAGAACGAAGTGCCGACGCTACAGGATGATCGTGACGGCATTAAGGAAAACCCGTATTGATAGATGTCAATTTGGGGGACAATCGTGCTTGTCGGAAAACCGATCCGGAGATTATGCTCGTCGGCTGCCGAAAATCGCAACCCTGCGAATGTTGCATAAAAACAAACAAATGCAGGGATCGCAGTCGCACAAGACCGCTAATTCGTTCGTGTTATGACGCGAATAAGGTCAACCCAGCGCCAGGCGCAACTGTTCGTCCAGGTGCTGTGTGGGTAACACGCGCCAGCCGCTCTGGGCGTAGCGCAGCCATCGGCCCAGCACCAGGTGCGTCAGCAGGCTTGCGTGCGCGGCCACGTTGGCCTCGGGCGGCAGGCCGCCATCGCTGACGGCGATGCGCAGCGATTGCTTCAACGACGCCTCGATGCGGTCGTTGATGTGGTTGATCCGTTCCTGCAGGCGATTGTCCTCGGTGACCAGGGCGTCCCCGGTCAGCACCCGCGTCATGCCCTTGTTGCGTTCCGAGAACGTCAGCAGCATCGATACCGTCTGGTGGGCCTGCGACAGGCCGTAGGGCTCGGCGGTCGCGATCTGGTTCACCAGCGTGAAGATGCTGGTCTCGATGAACTCGATCAATCCCTCGAACATCTGCGCCTTGCTGGCGAAGTGCCGGTACAACGCGGCTTCCGAGACCGCCAGGCGCGCGGCCAGCGCCGCCGTGGTGATGCGCGAAGCGTGCGGCTGCTCCAGCATTTCGGCCAGGGTCTGCAGAATCTGGGTCTTGCGCTCGCCGGGTTTGCTCGCCATGGACGGGTCTGGTGTTACGCAGGCAGGGGGTGGGAGAGGAGGGCGCTAGCCCCGCAAGGGACGCCGGCGCAGCAGCAGATCACTGACGCAGTTTACCCGCAAGTCGACGTACGACGGTCGCTGCGCGCGGCCCCGTCCGAACGGCGTGCCGGGATGGAATACGTGCACCGTGCGCAGTCCGGCGCGACGGGCGCCGCGCAGGTTTGCAAGCGTGTCTTCGACCAGCACCGCCTGGCGCGCCGGCACGCCTTCGCGCGCCAGCACGTGGCGCAGCAGGGCGGGTGAAGGCTTGGGACGGAATTCGCCGTGCAGCCGCATGTGCTCGATGGCCCACAGGCTGTCGAACTGTCGCAGGATGCCCAGCCGCCGCAGCACGGCGCGCGCGTAATGCAGCGGCGCGTTGGTCAGCAGCACCTTGCGGCCCGGCAACTGCCGCAGCTTGTAGGCCAGCGCCTTCTCGGCGCGCACCAGCGGGTTGACATCGAAGTCGTGGCTGCGGTGCAGGAAGGCGTGCGGATCGATGCCATGGTTGCGCACCATGCCGATCATCGTCGCGCCGTAGCGCTGCCAGTATTGCTTGCGCACGGCGTTGGCGGTATCGACGTCCACGTCCAGCGCCTCGGCCACGGCCATGGTCATGCCGTGATCGATCTGCGGAAAGATGGCGTGCGAGGTGTCGTGGAGCGTGTTGTCCAGGTCAAACAACCACAGGCGCCCGGGGGCGCCTGTGGCGGTGCGGCGCGAGCGGCGCTGGCGCACCGCCGGCCGCAGCAGGGTGCGCAGCGCTCGCATCAGTGCGAGCTGATCATCGTGCCAACGCCCTGGTCGGTCAGGATTTCCAGCAGCAGGCAGTGCGGCACGCGGCCGTCGACGATGTGCACCGAGTTGACGCCGTTCTTGGCGGCATCCAGCGCCGACGAGATCTTGGGCAGCATGCCGCCCGAGATGGTGCCGTCGGCGAACAGCTCGTCGATGGTCTGGGCCGACAGGCTGCGCAGCAGCTTGCCGCCCTTGTCCAGCACGCCCGGGGTGTTGGTCAGCATCAGCAGCTTTTCGGCGCCCAGGACTTCGGCCATCTTGCCGGCGACGACGTCGGCGTTGATGTTGTAGGCAGTGCCGTCTTCACCGTAGCCGATGGGCGAGATGACCGGAATGAACTGGTCGTCCTGCAAGGCCTTGACCACCGCCGGTTCGACCAGGGTGATGTCGCCGACGAAGCCGATGTCGATCGGTTCGGCGGGGTTCTCCTTGTTGGCCATCAGCTTTTTCTGGGCCTGGATCAGTCCGCCGTCCTTGCCGGTCAGGCCCACGGCCTTGCCGCCGACCTCGTTGATCATCATGACGATGTCCTGCTGGACCTGGCCGCCCAGCACCCATTCGACCACTTCCATGGTCTCGGCGTCGGTCACGCGCATGCCCTGGATGAAGGTGCCTTGCTTGCCGATGCGGCGCAACGCGTCGTCGATCTGCGGACCGCCGCCGTGCACCACCACCGGATTCAGACCCACCAGCTTGAGCAACACCACGTCATGCGCGAAGCTGCGTTGCAATCGCTCTTCCGTCATGGCGTTGCCGCCGTACTTGACCACGATGGTTTTGCCGTGGAATCGTCGGATATAGGGCAGCGCTTCGGAAAGCACCGCGGCTTTGACAGCGGGAGACGAGACGGCAGCAGGGTCGGGGGTGTCGGTCATGGCGGCTAAGTCGGCAATAAGTAGGGTATGAAAGTTAGAGGTTGAAAGCCTGCGCCGCTGATGGCGTGAAGGCATTGCCCCCCGTGGGGGCGTGGGGTCCGGCAGTAAAAAATGCCTGCACAGGAACGCGTTGGCAACGCGGTAGCGCAAGCATACGACGGATTGTAGTCCCCCCAGGTTTCTTATGCTTTAAACCCATGTTGATATGCCCGACAAATAACCGGCATTGGGGTAAATTGGGGGCGTTTTCGCAACGGAGCGCCCCTCACAAGGGGGAATCTCCACACCGGCCGGGCATATGCCCCCAAATTTCTACCTATAAAAGAGGCAACTCATGCGTTTGAATTTCGTCCGTTCCGCCCTGGTGGCGTCGGCCCTGCTGGTGGCGGCCACCGCCGCCCACGCCGAAAAGATCGTCGTCGGCGCCACCCAGGTGCCGCACGCCGAGATCCTGGAAGTGGTCAAGCCGCAACTGGCCAAGGAAGGCGTGGAACTCGACATCAAGGTCTTCAACGACTACGTCCAGCCCAACCTGCAACTGGCCGACAAGCAGCTCGATGCCAACTTCTTCCAGCACAAGCCGTACCTGGACACCTTCAACAAGGACCGCAAGGCCACGCTGGTGCCGGTCGCCCTGGTGCACGTCGAACCCTTCGGCGGCTACTCCAAGAAGATCAAGACCCTGGCCGAACTGAAGGACGGCGCCACCGTCGCCATCCCGAACGACCCCTCCAACGGCGGCCGCGCGCTGGTGCTGCTGCAGAAGCAGGGCGTCATCAAGCTGAAGGATCCGTCCAACATCCTGGCGACCGCCGCCGATGTGGTCGAGAACCCCAAGAAGCTGAAGTTCCGCGAACTCGAGGCCGCGATGCTGCCGCGCTCGCTGGACGACGTCGACCTGGCCCTGATCAACACCAACTACGCGCTCGAAGCCGGCCTGGTGCCGACCAAGGACGCGCTGTTCATCGAAGGCGCCGATTCGCCCTACGCCAACATCCTGGTGACCCGCGCCGACAACAAGGACGCGCCGGGCATCAAGAAGCTGGTCAACGCGCTGCACTCGCCCGAGGTGAAGAAGTTCATCCTCGACAAGTACAAAGGCGCCGTGGTGCCGGCGTTCTGATCGCGACGCGGGCCTGATTCCCCGCCAAGGCCGCCCGCTCATGCGGGCGGTTTCTTTTTGCGGGCCAGGCCACGGCCAAATGAAAACCGCCCGACAGGCGGGCGGTTCATGGCGGCGGCAAAGGGGACCGGGATCAGCCCGCGGCCAGCGCCTTCTCGACGGTGGCGTGGAATTCAGCCACGTCGTATTCACCCAGGTAACGCTTGATAATGCGTCCCTGCTTGTCGATCAGGAACGCGGTGGGCGTCAGGCGGATGTCGCCGAAGGCGCGGGCGATCTCGCCCTTGGTGTCCAGGGCCACCGGGAACGGCAGCTTGCGGCTTTCCTTGAAGTTGAGCACGAAGTTGGGCGGATCGTAGTCCATGGCGACAGCGATGGCCTCGTAGCCCTTGCCCGCGTATTCGTTGTAGGCGGAGATCGTCTCGGGCATCTGCTTGACGCAGGTCACGCAACTGGTGGCCCAGAACTTGACCAGCACCACCTTGCCGCGCAGGTCCTGCATGGAGAAAGTCTTGCCTTCCAGCGTGGTGAAGGTGACATCCGGCGCGGCTTGCGTGGGGCGCAGGGTGAACCAGGCGCCGATACCGACCGCCACCAGGACGGCCAGGGCTACGATGGCTTTTTTCATTTGATGGGCATGGCCTCTACGGCACTGCCACCGCTGGGCGCGCTGCTGCCGCCGCCGGCAGCACTCGTGTCGCTCTCGATGGGGGCCTTGGTTTCGGTGGTGGTCGATTTGCCGCCGCTGTTCGACAGGCGAATCGCTTCCTCGCGGCTGATGGTCTCGAACAGTTTAACCACCTTTGCGACGCCGCTGAGATCCGCGACGGCGTTGGCGGCGTAGTCGCCCTCGGCCTGCGTCACCTTGCCCATCAGGTAGACCACGCTGTGGTCGGTGGTGACGGCGATGGTGCCGGAGGGCACGTACTTGGTGTTGAGCAGGGCGGTCTTGGCTTTGGAGGTGAGCCAGGTGTCGTTCGAACGCACGCCGAAGGACGCGATCGGGCCCACGGTGAGCTGGTTTATCACCTGCTTGACGTTCTCGACGCTCTGGGCGATGGCGGTGGCCTGCGACTTGGCTTCCTCGGTGGGCACGTCTCCGGTCAGCAGCAGGTGCCCGCCATAGGCCATGGCGTTGACGCGCGCGGTTTCACCCAGCTTTTGGGAGATCTGGCTCTGGGCCTTGAAGGCCATGTTCTGGTCTTCGAGCTGGATACCCGAGGTGCGCCGGTCGGTCACGACCACGGCCGTGGTGGCGGCCGCGCCACCCACGATCAGGGGCGCGCATGCGGACAGCGACAGGGCCGCGCCGGACAGGGCCGCGGCGAGCAGCAGGGGGCGGGCGGCGGTTCTGACGTCTGAAATCATTCGGTGTCTCCAAGCAGAAGAGCGTCAATGCCGTCGCAAAGCGCATGCAACAGCAGTATATGGACTTCCTGGATCCGCATGGTGCGATCGCTGGGAACACATAGATGGACGTCCATCGGCGTAATGAGTTCCCCCATGACGCCGCCGCCCTTGCCCGTCAAGGCCAGGACGTGCATTTCGCGGCTGGCGGCGGCTTCCATGGCGCGCACCACATTGGGCGAGTTGCCGCTGGTGGAGATGGCCACCAGCACGTCGCCAGCCTGGCCGAAGGCGTTGACCTGGCGTTCGAAGACTTCGTCGAAGCCGTAGTCGTTGCCGACCGCGGTGAGGATCGAGGTGTCGGTGTTCAGGGCGATGCCGGCCAGGGGCAGGCGTTCGCGTTCGAAGCGGCCCACCAGCTCGGCGATGAAATGTTGCGCGTCGGCGGCCGAGCCACCGTTGCCGCAAGCCAGAATCTTGCCGTTGTTGGCCAGGGCGCCAAACAGCACGTCCACCGCGATCGCCAGCGGCTCGGCCAGCACGTTCATGCTTTGTTCGTACGTGGCCATGGCGTCGCGAAAGTGCGACGTCATTCGAGAGGTCATATCCATGGCCGCGATTATCTCACGGGCGGACCCGAATCAAGCCAGCTCGAACGCCGCGCGCAGCCACCGGACCTGGTCGCCGTCGAACAGCACGGCGTCGAAGCGGGCCGGCGGCACGGCGCCCTGCCAATGGCGCTGGGCCAGGGTGGGCAGCCAGTGCGCCGCGGCGCGCGCCAGGCGCGCCTGCTTGTCGCGGCCGATGCTGGCCGCCGCGCCGCCGTAGGCGTCGCTCTGGCGTGAGCGCACCTCGACGAACACCAGCACATCGCCGTCGCGCATGACCAGGTCGATCTCCCCGGCGCGGCAGCCCAGGTTGCGGGCCAGCAGCACCAGGCCGGCGGCCCGCAACAGGCGCAGGGCGGCGTCTTCGTGGCCGTCGCCAATACGCTGGCGCGGCGAGCGCCGGGGCGCCGGGCGGTGGTGGTGGTCGGCCGTGGCGCGCGTTCCAGCGCGCCGGCGCCGCTTTTGCGCGCGGCGGCGCGCCGCCAGGGCCAGCTCGAAAGCGAATGTGTCATCCGGCATGCCAGTTCCGAAATGGGGGGGCGATGGCGGCTACACTGACATGGTTTTCCGCGTGAGTAGGCAGCAATGAATCAAAATGTCTCATCCCCGGTGGCCGGCGACGCCTGGGCCCGCGTCGCTGAACGCGTGGCCGGACAGCATTGGCCCGCCTCGACGCTGTATGTGGTGGCCACACCGATCGGCAATCTGGGCGACCTGGGGCTGCGCGCCTGGCATGCGTTGCAACGCGCCGATGTGATCGCGGCCGAAGACACCCGCGCCAGCCGCACGCTGCTGGACGCCTGGGGCGTCAGCACGCCGCTGATGGCGGCCCACCGGCACAACGAGGCCGCGGCGGCGCAGGCCATCTGTGAACGCCTGGCCCAGGGTCAGCGCGTGGCGCTGGTGTCGGATGCCGGCGCGCCGGCGGTCAGCGATCCCGGCGCGCGCGTGGTGCGCGCCGTGCGCGAGGCCGGTTTCGCGGTGGTGCCGGTGCCCGGCCCCAGCGCCGTGATCGCCGCGCTGATGGGCAGCGGCGTCACCACCGACGAGAATCCCGCCTACGCCTTCGCCGGCTTTCCGCCGTCCAAGGCCACCGCGCGCCAGCGCTGGCTGCGAACCTGGTGCGCGCTGCCGGCGCCGGTGGTGATGTTCGAATCGCCGCATCGGCTGGCCGCGACGCTGGCCGACCTGCTGGAGGTCTGCGGTCCCGCCCGCCTGCTGACCGTGGCGCGCGAACTGACCAAGCGCTTCGAGGAGATCGCCACGTTTCCGCTGGGCGAGGCCGCCGCCTGGCTGGCGGCCGATGCGCACCGCGAGCAGGGCGAGTTCGTGCTGATCGCGCATGCCCAGGCCGGCCAGCAGGCCGATGAAGACGCCGACCCGCGCGCCGATGCCTTGTTGGATGCGCTACTCGAAACCCTGTCGGTGCGCGACGCCTCGAAAATCGCCGCCAAGGTCACCGGCCTGTCGCGCGACGTCCTGTACAACCGGGCCCTGGCCCGCAAGAATTCGTAAGCCATGATCTACACCGCAGAGACCCGCAAGCGTCCCGGCGAAGCGGCGGAGCCGATCGTCTACCGTGACATCCCCACGCCGCTGGGCGAAATGCGACTGGTCGCCAGCGCCAAGGGGCTGCGGGGCGCCTGGTTCACTGACCAGACCCTGCTGCCGTCCGCCGAAGGCTGGACCCGCGACGAAGCCGATCCCATTCTGGAACAGGCGCGGCGCGAGCTGGACGAATGGTTCGCCGGCCGGCGCCGCGAGTTCGAGGTGGCGCTGGATCCGGTCGGCACGCCGTTCCAGCATGAAGTCTGGCGCGCCTTGTGCAAACTGGATTTCGGCCAGCTCGCCAGCTACGGCGAACTGGCGCGCATCGTCGGCCGGCCCAAGGGCGCCCAGGCCATCGGCGGGGCGGTGGGCCGCAATCCCGTCATCATCATCATTCCGTGCCATCGCATCATCGGCGCCGATACCTCGCTGACCGGTTTCGGCGGCGGCCTGCCACGCAAGCAGGCGCTGCTCAAGCACGAAGGCAGCGAGTACCTGAGCCGCAATGCGCGCGCGCGACGGGTCTGTGACGGCCAGGCGCAACTGCCGTTCGAGCAGCCCTCGTTCGACTGGCCGCCGGGGCCGTAGGCGACGGGCCGCGTTATTGCGCGGCGATGCTGGGCGTGATGCCGATGCGGTCCGACACCAGTTGCACCGCGTTCAGGGCGCTCTGGCGATCCGGATAGGGGCCGATCTTGACCCGGTACAGGTTGTTCGATTGCTCCACGGCCGCCGGTGGCGCGCCTGCCGCGCCCAGTTGGGTGTTGATGCGGCTGACCAGCGACTGCGCGTTGGCCGGCTGGCTGAACGCGCCCACCTGCAGATAGACATTGCCGATGCCGCCAGCCGCCGGTTGCCGCACCGGCGCGCTGCCCGGCGCGGGCGCCGGTTGCTGCGCCGGCGGTTGCGGCTCGAGCGGCACGGGGGCGGCCGCCACGGGCGTGGCCACCGGCGTCGAGCCGGTCGCCGAGGCGGGCTCGGGGGCGGGCCCTTGCGAGGCCCAGCGGCGGATCTCGTCCTGCTGAATGCTTTCCACCACCACCTGGCCGCTGCCCGGCCCGATGATGCCCAGCTTGTAGGCCGCCACGTACGACAGGTCCATGATGCGGTCGCTGTGGAACGGCCCGCGGTCGTTGACCCGCACGATGATGGTCTTGCCGTTGACCAGGCTGGTGACCCGCGCGTAGCTGGGAATCGGCAGCGTGGTGTGGGCTGCGGTCATGGCGTACATGTCATAGGGCTCGCCGATCGAGGTCGAGTTGCCGTGGAATTTCTTGCCGTACCACGAGGCGATGCCCTGGCGCTTGTAGGGCTGGCCGGTGGTATCCGGCACATAGCGCTGGCCGAACACCACGTACGGACGATTGGCGCCGCTGGCGTAAGGTTCGATGCGCGGCACCGCGTCCGGCACCTGGTCCAGGTTGGACGGCGGATTGGCGTCCGGGCCGTCGTCCTTGTAGTACCCGCCGCCCTTTTTACGTCCCCCGGTGGAAGAGCAGCCGGCCACGGCAATGGCCAGCAACAGCATCATCAGGATATGGAGCGGTCGGGACAGGATCATGCGGATTCGTCGGGCAGTTGGGTGCGATGGCGCACCAGCAGCGGGTCGTGGTCGGCAAAGCGCTTGGCCAGTTGTTCGACCACGTAGACCGAACGGTGCTGGCCACCGGTGCAGCCGATGGCGACGGTGAGGTAATTGCGGGTGTCTTGCGTGTACTGGGGCAGCCAGCGGTTCAGGAAGCCGGCGATGTCGTCGATCATCAGCCCCACTTGTTCATAACCTGCCAACCAGGCGGCGACGGGTTCGTCGCGGCCGGTCAGCGGACGCAGGTTACGGTCGTAATAGGGGTTGGGCAGGCAGCGCACGTCGAACACCAGGTCGGCGTCGCGCGGCACGCCGCGCTTGTACGCGAACGATTCGAAGGTCAGCACCAGCGGCGCGCGGTCGGCCTGGATCAGGTCGCGGATCCAGGCGCGCAGTTGGCCCGGCGTGAGCTCCGAGGTGTCGATGACATGTTCCTGCTCGCGCAGTGGCGCCAGCAGTTCGCGCTCGAGCGCGATGCAGTCGGTCAGCGACGGCGCGGTGCCGCCGCGTTGCAGGCGGTCGGTCAGCGGATGGCGGCGGCGGGATTCGGAATAGCGCTGCACCAGGGTGTCAGTGCTGGCGTCCAGGAACACCACGCGCAGGCTGGTGCCCATGGCGCGCAGCGCGGTGACCACGTCGGGCAGTTCGGCCAGCTCGCCGGGCGAGCGCACGTCGATGGCGACCGCGACGCGCTCCAGGCCATCGTCGCGGGCATTGGCCACGAACTCGGTCAGGAACCGCACGGGCAGGTTGTCGACGCAGGTGTAGCTGGCGTCCTCGAGCATGCGCAGGGCAACGGACTTGCCTGAGCCTGAGATGCCGGTAACGAGGACGACTTTCAACATGGACATGATTGTGGCACGCTTTTCCAGGAGGATGCCGGCGGGTTGGCATCTGATATGGCCGTAAACTGCGAATCTGCGCCTGTACTGCCGCGCGGGCCCTGGCGTAAGCTTGGGCACCCGCACACGACCGATTCATCTACGCGCCCCGCCGCCATGCGCCTTCGGGGTTGGAATTCGACTTAGTGTTAACTGGCCCTAGATGTTAGCCCTCATTTCCTTTCGTAGTGTTTCACTGCCGCGGTTTTGGGCAAAATCCCGCCTTCTGGCCGCCGTCGTTGTTGCCTTTTCGGCAGCGCCCGCGCTGGCCCAGGACACCCCCCAGGTGCTGCAGCCGGGCACCATGGCGGCGCGGGTGGCGGCCTGTACGGCCTGTCATGGCGAACAGGGCCGCGCCGGCGCCGACGGTTACTACCCGCGCCTGGCCGGCAAGCCGCAGGAATACCTCTACCACCAGTTGCTGAACTTCCGCGACGACCGGCGCCAGTACCGCCCCATGGCGCACCTGCTGGCGGGCCTGCCCGACGCCTACCTGTACGAAATGGCCGCCTATTTCTCGGCACAGCATGTGCCGTATCCGCCGCCGGTGCGCGCGGAAGTGTCGGCCGCCACGCTCGAGGCCGGCCGCAAGCTGGCGCTGTCGGGCGACGCCGCCCGCGGCCTGCCGGCCTGTGCCGCCTGTCATGGCGCCTCGCTGGGCGGGGCGCTGCCGGCCATCCCCGGCCTGCTGGGCCTGCCGCGCGATTACGTCGGCTCGCAGATCGGCAGTTGGAAGAACGGCCTGCGCCGCGCCGCCGCGCCGGACTGCATGGCGGATATCGCCGGCAAGCTCACGCCTGAGGACATCGGCGCGCTGGCGGCATGGCTGTCGTCGCAGCCGGTGGCCGACACCTATGCGCCCGAGCCCGCCGGGGCCCTGCGGCTGCCTGCCGAGTGTGGCAGCCAGGCGCAACGTTGAAGGAGTGCCGGATGAAACTGATGAAGCGAATCCTTGGCACCCTGCTGGCGCTGGCCGCGATCGCGGTGGGCGCCCTCTACTGGCTCGGCACGCGCGACGACGCCAGCACCGGTGCTGCCGCGGCGCCCGCCGATCCGCAGCAGCGCCTCGAACGCGGACGTTATCTGGCGCTGGCCGGCAATTGCATGGCCTGCCACACCGCGCGTGGCGGCCAGGCCTATGCGGGCGGCACGCCCATTCCGACCCCGTTCGGCACGATCTACGGTCCCAACATCACGCCGGACGAGAAGACCGGCATCGGCGCCTGGAGCGCGGACGATTTCTGGCAGGCGCTGCATAACGGCAAGTCGCGTGACGGCACGCTGCTGTATCCAGCCTTTCCGTACACCGAGTACACCCGCGTGACGCGAGCCGACGCCGATGCGCTGTTCGCCTATCTGCGCACGATCACGCCGGTGAGCCAACCCAGCCGCGCGCCGGATCTCGATTTCCCGTATGACCAACGCCTGCTGCTGGCCGCCTGGCGCGCCCTGTATTTCCGGCCGGGCGTGCAGGAAGCCGATCCGGGCCAGTCGACGCAGTGGAACCGCGGCCGCTACCTGGTCGAAGGCCTGGGCCATTGCGCCGCCTGCCACGCGCCGCGCAACAGCCTGGGCGCGACGCGCGCGGCCGATGGCCTGGCCGGCGGCCTTATCCCGATGCTGGACTGGTACGCGCCGCCGCTGACCAATGATCCGCAGGCGGGCCTGGGGCGCTGGTCGGCCGAAGACATCGCGGCGTTGCTGCGCACCGGCATGGCGGCGCACTCCAGCGCCAGCGGTCCGATGGCCGAGGTGGTGCTGGGCAGCACCCAGCACCTGACCGAGGAAGATGCGCTCGCAATGGGCGTGTATCTCAAGTCGTTGCCGGCCACGCCCGTGGCGTCATCGCGGCCCGCCGTGCCGGTTTCCCCGGCGGCCATGGAGCTGGGCGGCAAGATCTACCGCCAGCAATGCGCGCAATGCCACCAGCCGCAAGGCGAAGGCAGCGCGGGCGCCTGGCCCGCGCTGGCCGGCAATCCGACGGTGACCGCGCCGTCGCCCGTCAATGCGATCCGCATCGTGCTGGACGGCGGCTTCGCGCCCGCCACCGCGGCCAATCCGCGGCCGCATGGCATGCCGCCCTTCGGCCAACTGCTCAACGACAACGACGTCGCGATGCTGGTGTCCTACATCCGCAATAGCTGGGGCAACGAGGCCGGCGGCGTGACGCCCCTCGAGGTCAAGCGCGCCCGCGCCGCCTCGACCCGCAACTGATCAGGACGGCCGCGCGGCCAGTTGGCAGGCCGCGCGCGCCATCTCTCCCAGGGCGCGGATGGCATCGGCCTTGGCGTCGTCCCACGGGTGGCCGTAGTTCAGCCGCAGCGCATTGCCGAACTGGCCGCTCGCCGAGAAGATCGGGCCGGGTGCCACGCTGATGCCGCGCGCCAACGCCTGCCGGTGCAGCGTCAGCGCATCGACCGCCGCCGGCATTTCCAGCCAAAGGAAAAAGCCGCCTTGCGGCCGGGTCACGCGAGTGCCCGCGGGAAACTCGCGCGCGATCGCATTGGCCATCAGGTCCTGCTGCGCCTGCAGCGTTTCGCGCAGGCGGCGCAGGTGGCGGTCGTAGCCGCCTTGTTCCAGGTATTCGGCGATGGCGCCCTGCGCCGGACTCGACGCCGACAGCGTGGACGACAGCTTCAGGCGCTGCACGCGTTGCGCGTAGCGTCCAGCGCTGGCCCAGCCGATGCGGTAGCCCGGCGCCAGGCATTTTGAGAACGACGAGCAGTGCAGCACCAGCCCCTGCTTGTCGAAGGCCTTGGCGGGCACCGGCCGCGTCGCGCCGAAATACAGCTCGCCGTAGACGTCGTCCTCGATCAGCGGGATCTGGTGGCGCGCAAGCAGTTCCACCAGTTGCCGTTTCTTTTCTTCGGGCATCAGGCTGCCCAGCGGATTCTGGAACTGCGTCATCAGCCAGCAGGCCGTGGGCGCGTGGCGCTGGATCGCGGTTTCAATCGCGCCCAGGTCGACGCCGGTGCGCGGATGCGTGGGCACTTCCAGCGCCTTCAGGCCGTGGCGTTCCAGCGCCTGCAGCGCCCCGTAGAAGGTGGGGGCCTCGACAATGACCGTGTCGCCCGGCCGCGTCACCGCCTGCAGGCAAAGGTTGAGCGCTTCCAGCGCGCCGTTGGTGACGACGATATCGCTGGCCGGCACGTTGATGCCGGCGATCAGGTAACGCAGCGCGATCTGTCGGCGCAGGCCGGGATTGCCGGGCGACAGGTCTTCCATCGTGTCCAGCGGGTCCTGGCGCTTGAGATGTGCCGACATGGCCTGGGCCAGCCGCGGCAGCGGGAACAGCAGAGGGGAAGGGAAGGCCGAACCCAGCGGGGTGACATCGCGGTTGCGCACCGAGTCCAGGATGTCGAAGATGCGCTCGCTGATCGCGAGTTCGGTCGATTCGCCGTCGGGACAGGAAGTGTCGGGTTCTGGGGGCAGGCTGTCGCCGCGCGCGTTGACGTAGTAGCCGGAACGGGGACGGGCGCGGATCAGACCGCGCGCTTCCAGCAGGTAGTAGGCCTGGAATACCGTCGACGGACTGACGCCGCGGCTGGCGCAGGCCTCGCGCACCGACGGCAGTTTGTCGCCCACGCGCAGCACGCCGTCGCGGATCGACCTGGCGATCTCGTTGGCGAGTTTCTCGTACAGGCTCACGGTTCCGCGCGGTAACGCGCGTTTACTTGCTGCTTTGCAGGATCGCCATGGCCTGGCGTTCCATGAATTCGCCCAGGGTGTCGATGCCGCGAAGCTTGAGGATGGTGTTGCGCACCGCGGCTTCGACCAGCACCGCCAGGTTGCGGCCGGCGGCCACCTGCAGCATGACCTTGCGCACCGGCAGGCCCAGCATGTCCTGGGTGATGTCCTGCAGCGGCAGGCGTTCGAACTTGTCCTGCGCGGTGGCGCGCACCAGGTGCACGATCAGCTTCAGGCGCATCTTGCGACGCACCGAGGTCTCGCCGAAGATGGTGCGGATGTCGAGCAGGCCCAGGCCGCGCACTTCCAGCAGGTTCTGCAGCAGTTGCGGGCAGTGGCCTTCGATCATGTTGGGCGCGGTGCGCGAGAATTCGACCGCGTCGTCGGCCACCAGCCCGTGGCCGCGCGAGATCAGTTCCAGCGCCAGTTCGCTCTTGCCCAGGCCGGATTCGCCGGTGATCAGCACGCCCAGGCCCAGCACGTCCAGGAACACGCCGTGCACGGTGGTGGTGGGCGCGAGTTTCTTGCCCAGGTAGATGCGCAGCAGGTCGATCAACTGCGCGGCCGCCACCGGAGTGGACAGCAAAGGCACCTGGTGCTGGTCGCACTGGTCCACCAGGTCCTGCGGCGGCGTCAGGCCGTCAGCCAGCAGGATGGCGGGCACGCCGCCGATCAGCAGCTCGTCCATGTGATGCATGCGGCGGCGCAGGTCGAAGCGGGTGTAGTACGCCAGCTCTTCCTGGCCGAACACCTGGATGCGCGACGGGTGGATCAGGTTCAGGTGGCCCACCAGGTCGGCGGCCGCCATGCCGTCATCGGGAATCGCGCGGTCCGCGGCCCCTTGGCCGGAAATCCAGTTGAAGGGGATTTTGTCGGCGTTGTCGTCGACGAGTTCCTGCACCGTGAGCATGGCAGCGTTTCCGCGAGGGGTCAGAGTTGGCCGGTGGTGAGCATCTTGTGGACGACGGCCGGATCGGTCTCGGTGGCCAGCGCTTCGCGCAGCGCCTTGTTGGACATGAGCTGCGCCAGTTCCGCCAGGATATCCAGGTGCTGCTGCGTGGCGGTTTCGGGCACCAGCAGACAGAGCAGCATCGATACGGGCTGTCCGTCGGGGGCGTCGAACGTGATGGGCTGCGCCAGGCGGATGAAGGCGGCAAGCGCCTGCTCCAGTCCCTTCACGCGGCCGTGCGGCACGGCGACGCCCTGGCCGAGCGCGGTCGAGCCCAGACGCTCCCGCGCAAACAGGCTGTCGAACACGAGCGCGCGTGCCAAGCCGTGGTTGTTTTCAAAGAGGAGGCCAGCCTGTTCGAACGCGCGCTTCTTGCTCGTGGCGAGCATATCGAGGACGACGTTGCCGGCGGGAAGGATGCGCGACAAATGATTCATCAGGTCATTATAGGGTTATATGACGCACTGCAAAAAACTCCGGTGGGAGGCGCTCGCGCCGCGGTCCGCACCCTCCTGGATCAGGCCGCCGGTCTCGGCACGAGAGCGACAGCATAGACCGATAGCGCCGGGTTGTGGGCATTCTTCGTGCGCAGGTGGGTATACCAGCACGGTATGGCGTGGACGCCTTGATCGGGTTTTCAGGGGAGGGAATGACGTTCGCCGGCCTGTGCCGGAGAATGGGGGACAAAGAAGGCGGGGGGAGTTTGCCGATGCCCCGGCTGGACGGGACGTCTAGCGGGACACCGGGACTTAGGCAGGATTCAGGAATCGCTGTTTAGCTTGGCTCGCACGGCGAGCGAATCATGAAGCGCGGTATTACTGGGTTGGCGAAAGGTTCGCCGCTTGCCGCTTCACGGACTCTGCCGTGTGACTTCGCACCTTGTCCTTGTGCTTGATGACCTGACGGTCGACTTTGTCAGCAAGAAGGTCGATCGCGGCGTAGAGGTTTTCATCGGTTGCTTCACAATGAATGTCCTTGCCACTAAGACGCATGGTGATTTCGGCTCTGTGCCGCAGGGGCTCTACTGAGAGCATGACCTGGGTATCGATGACGTGATCGAAATGCCGCAGCACTCGCGCCAGTTTGTTCATGACATATTCCCGGATGGCCGGGGTGACGTCGAGGTGACGACCGCAGATGCTCAGGTTCATAGTGTGCTCTCCTTCTAAAAGAGGAAAAAATGGTGCGCGGAAGGCGCGGTGGGGTCGTTAGGCGTTCTCCTTGTTTGAGGGGTTCGTTTGATACTAGTGTATAGACTCGGGCCGATAAAACAAGCTGACCTAACGCAAGTCCATGGCATTTTCATTGCGCCCGCCCAGGGGCGTGCCCCAGGGGCCGTCACGGACCCTGGGATTTTCCCCAATGGAGGTGTTACATGCGGAAGTGTTCGCCCAGGTAGACGCGGCGAACGGCCGGATCGCCGACGATTTCGTCGGGGTGACCGTCGGTCAGCACCTTGCCTTCGCTGATGATGTAGGCGCGGTCGCAGATGCCCAGCGTTTCGCGCACGTTGTGGTCGGTGATCAGCACGCCGATGCCGCGACCCTTCAGGAAGCGCACGATGCGCTGGATCTCGATCACGGCGATCGGGTCCACGCCCGCGAACGGCTCGTCCAGCAGGATGAAGCGCGGACTGGTGGCCAGCGCGCGCGCGATTTCGACGCGGCGGCGCTCGCCGCCCGACAGCGAAATGGCGGCGTTGCTGCGGATGTGGCCGATCTGCAGCTCTTCGAGCAGCAGCTCCATCTGTTCATTGATCTTGGGCGTGGACAGCGTGCGGCCGTCCGGTCCGATCTGCAGTTCGAGCACCGCGCGGATGTTCTGCTCGACCGTCAGGCGGCGGAACACCGAGGCGTCCTGGGGCAGGTACGACAGTCCCATGCGCGCGCGCTTGTGGATCGGCATCGCGGTGATGACCGAGCCGTCGATCTCGATACGGCCGGCGTCGGCCGGCACCAGGCCCACGATCATGTAGAAGCTGGTGGTCTTGCCGGCGCCGTTGGGGCCAAGCAGGCCCACCACTTCGCCGCTGGAGACGGACAGGGACACGTCCTGCACCACGGTGCGGCCGTTGTAGGTCTTGCGCAAGCCGGTTGCGCGCAGGCTGCCCTGCTTGACGCCCGAAGGGGCGGAGGTCACGGGAGTCTGCACTGAAGGTTGGTTCATCGTGGCTGCGTATGGGTGACATGGGAGGCGCTGTCAGCGCCCCTTCTTCGATTCCTGCTGCTTGCGGCACTCGGCCACCGCGGCGTCCGACTTGGCGCGCGGCTCGGCCACGGAACGGACCCGGCCGCCAGCCGCCGAGGAGTTCGGGCCGCCCTGGGCTTCGTAGGTGCCGCTTTTCTCGTTGTAGCGCACCCGGTCGCCGCGAATCGTGTCAAACGGTTTGCCGCAGACATAGCGCACCACCACCGCCTGGCCGATCAGGTCGAAGGTGCTCTTGGTGCCGTCGTATTCGGCGCGCAGGCCCTTGCCCTCGATCAGTTCGAAGGTCTCGGGACGTTCCTGGCGGATGGTGACGACCTTGCCCTTGTTCGCGGTGGCGGTGCCGTACTGGTTGCCAGCGGCGTCCTCGCGCATTTCCAGGTTGTCGGAGGTGAGCGTCATCAGGCCACGCGTCATGTTGACGTTGCCGGTGAACACGCTTTGTTTCTTCACGTCGTCGTAGTGCAGCGTGTCCGACAGGATCGTGGTGGTGGGTTCCTCGGCGGGCGCGGTCTTGCTCGCGCCGGCGGCGGCCGGCTTGGGGTCGGCCGCGAGCGCCGGCGCTACCGCCGATGCCATCAGCAGCATCGCGCCCAGCAGGCGCGTGGTGGGGGCAATGCGAATCCGGAAGTCGGTCATGGTTTCTTCGGGTCAGTGGTGTTGGCAGGCGTCTCGGCCGGGCGGCGCGATTTGTTTTCCGTGCCGGCGATTTCCACGTCGGTGGACGCCGATACCTGCAATTGGCGTGTCTTGTTGTTGTAGTGCATGCCCTTGCCGTTCATGCGCGAGCGGCCCTTGATGACTTCCGCGGGCAGGTCGGTGTAGACCACGTCGTCGTCCGGCAGCAGGATCAGTTGCTGGCTGCGCACGTCCAGGACGTCGTTGTTGGCGTCCGGCTGGCGGTGGACGTGCGCGTCGCCGTTCATGACGATGCGCTTGCCGCCCTGTTCCATGACGGCCGTCTTGGACACGCCCACGGTGATCGGGCTGGCTTCGCGCTGGCCGATGGCGCGCGGCTGGGTGATGTGATACGAATCGTCGTCCGGGAAATGTTCGGCGTAATCGCCCTCGAGCCGATTGATGGGTCGCCCGGTGGGGTCGGTGCGCAGCATCACGAAATTACGCGACCAGGCGTCCATTTCGTGCGTGACGCGGCGCGGCGGGTCCGTCTGGATGGCCCGCTGCGCGTAGTCGGCGGCCCAATACGTGCTGGCGACGAGCACCAGCAGCAGGAACAGCGCGATCAGGGAAGGGAAACGATCTTTCATCAGGTCTGCGGGGCGTGATAGGGGCGCTTACTGGATGGCGCCAGGACCGAGCAGTCCCGGCGCCGCCAGGAATCCGCCCAGCCGGCCCTGGGAGGCCAGCAGCAGGTCGCAACATTCGCGCACCGCGCCGTTGCCGCCCGCTTGCGTTGCGATCCAGTGGGCCGCCTGGCTGACGTAGCCCGGCGCATTCGGCACGCTGGCGGCGAAGCCGGCGCGTTGCATGGCCGGCAGGTCGATGATGTCATCGCCCATGTAGCCGGTCTGGTTCAGTTGGACCGCGCTGCGCTGCGCAAGTTCGGCCAGCGCGGCGCCTTTGTCGCGCACGCCCTGCATGATCTCGGAAATTCCCAGCTCGGCGGCGCGGCGCGCCACGATCGGGCCGGAGCGGCCAGTCATCAGCGCCACCTTCAGGCCGCCTTCCATCAGCAGGCGCAGGCCATGGCCATCCAGGGCGTTGAAGCGCTTCTGGACTTCGCCGGTCTCGCCGTAATACAGGCCGCCGTCGGTCAGCACGCCGTCCACGTCGAAGACCATCAGGCGCACGGCGGCGGCGCGTTCGCGCACCGCTGGCGCGATACGGGCCAGGACCAGGGCTTCGGCGGGGTGGGTGATCGAAGGGGGGAGAGTCATAGTCATACCACTTTGGCGGCCATCAGGTCGTGCATGTGCAAGGCGCCGAGCAGGGCGCCATCGGCGTCCAGCACCAGCATGTGATTGAGCCGCAGTTCGTCCATCTGGCGCGCGGCCTCGACGGCCAGCGCGTCCGGGTTGATGCTGCGCGGCGAGCGCGTCATGCCGGCTTCGACGTTCAGGCTGCGGATGTCGCCGTAGCGTGCGATCAGGCGGCGCAGGTCGCCGTCGGTGAAGATGCCGACCGGGCGGTGCTGCGCATCGCTCACCACGGTCATGCCCATGCCCTTGGCCGACATGACTTCGAGCGCCTGCGAGACCGGCGTGCCCTGCGCCACGACGGGCAGAGCGTCGCCCTGGCGCATGACGTTGCGCACGTGGGTCAGCAGGCGCCGGCCGAGCGCGCCGCCCGGATGCGAGCGGGCGAAATCCTGGGGCCCGAACCCGCGCGCCTCCAGACAGGCCACGGCCAGCGCATCGCCCAGGGCCAGGGCCGTGGTGGTGCTGGCGGTCGGCGCCAGGTTCAGCGGGCAGGCTTCCTGGGACACGCTGGCGTCCAGGTGGACGTCGGCGAGCCGCGCCAGCTCGGACTGCGGATTGCCGGTAATGGCCACCAGGCTGGCGCCCATGCGGCGCACCACCGGCAGGATGGTGAGCAGCTCCTGGCCCGACCCGGAATACGAAATGGCGATCAGGACGTCGTCGCGGGTGATCATGCCCAGGTCGCCGTGCACCGCTTCGGCGGCGTGCACGAAGAAGGCGGGCGTGCCGGTGGAGGCGAAGGTGGCGGCGATCTTGCGGGCGATGTGGCCGGTCTTGCCGATGCCGCTGACGACCACGCGCCCACGGCAGGCCAGCAGCATGGCGACGACCCGCGCGAAGCTGTCGTCCAGCCGCGCGGACAGGTCCAGGATGCCCTGGCTTTCGATTTGCAGCGTCCTGCGCGCAGATGCCAGCGCGGTCTCGGACGTTGTGGTGGGATGATCGGTCATCAGGGGATTTTAATATCAGGTTGCGGGTTTGCCCCTGGGAGGGGGGTATGGCATCCTGGCGACTCTTTTATCCGGCTATCAATCTTTCCTTTCCAGGCCCGCTCATGTCCAGCATTCCCAGCCCCGTCCTTGGCACGCCCCTGTCCCCCCTGGCCACCCGAGTCATGCTGCTCGGCTCGGGCGAGTTGGGCAAAGAGGTCATCATCGCTCTGCAGCGGCTGGGCGTGGAAGTCATCGCGGTGGACCGGTATGCCGACGCGCCGGGCCACCAGGTGGCGCATCGCGCCCATGTGGTGTCGATGACGGACCCCGAAGCCCTGGAAAAAATCATCCGGCAAGAGCAACCGCACGTTATTGTCCCCGAAATCGAGGCCATTGCCACCAATTTGCTGGTGGATCTGGAAGCGGCCGGCGTGGTGCGGGTCACCCCGACCGCCCGGGCGGCGCAACTGACCATGAACCGCGAGGGCATCCGCCGCCTGGCGGCCGAGACCCTGGGCCTGCCCACCTCGCCCTACGCCTTCGTCGATACGGAAGACGAATTGCGCCGGGCCATCGACGGTGGCATCGGCTATCCCTGCGTCATCAAGCCGGTCATGTCCTCGTCGGGCAAGGGCCAGTCCGTGATCAAGGGCGCCGAGGACCTGGGCGCCGCCTGGCGCTACGCCCAGGAGGGCGGCCGGGTGGGCGGCGGCCGCGCCATCGTCGAGGGCTTCATCCGCTTCGATTACGAAATCACGCTGCTGACCGTGCGCGCCCGCGGCGCCGACGGCCAGGTCGAGACCCGCTACTGCGAGCCGATCGGCCACAAGCAGGTCGACGGCGACTACGTCGAGAGCTGGCAGCCCCATCCCATGTCGCCCGCGGCGCTGGAGCGTGCCCGCGAGATCGCCCTTGCCGTGACGGCCGAGCTGGGCGGACTTGGAATTTTCGGCGTCGAACTGTTCGTGGCCGGCGACCAGGTGTGGTTCTCGGAAGTGAGCCCGCGCCCGCATGACACCGGCATGGTCACCATGATTACCCAGGCGCAGAACGAATTCGAACTGCACGCCCGCGCCCTGCTCGGCCTGCCGGTGGACACCTCGCTGCGCCAGCCTGGCGCGAGCAGCGTCATCTATGGCGGCGTCGAGGCCAAGGCCGTGTCGTTCCACAACGTGGCGCAGGCGCTGGCAGAGCCGGGCACCGACATCCGCCTGTTTGGCAAGCCCGAGTCCTTCGTCAAGCGCCGCATGGGCGTGGGCCTGGCGATCGCCGAGGATGTGGCCGCCGCGCGCGCCAAGGCCAAGCGCGTGTCGGCCGCCGTCACCGTCAAGGCCGGCTGACCCGCCCATTCGCCCGGCGCGCCGGGGGCGGCGCCCTGGATTTCCCCTTGATTCGCAGCCACCCGCCAACCGGCGGGTGGCTTTTTTTCGTGGCGCGTCCACCACAGATTGCGACTGATTTCGGGGGCGGAACGACAGAATTGTCATCCCTTGCGGCTATACCCCTGTCATCGGTGTGGTTTGTGTTTTCGCACAGTTTGTTCGATAATTTCAGGAATTTCTGAAAACGGCGTAACTATTTATGTATGCCGTCATCGCATTTGCTGGCCTGGATGGATCATGGTGCTCACCCCTCAAAACGAACGTTTCGTCCTGCACTTCGGCGAAATGGGCAGCCGTTGGGGCGTGAACCGCACCGTCGGCCAGATCTACGCCCTGCTGTTCCTGGCGCCCCAGCCCCTGCATGCCGACGACATCGCCGAAACGCTGGGCTTTTCCCGTTCGAACGTCAGCCTGGGCCTGAAGGAGCTGCAGTCCTGGCGCCTGGTGAAGCTGGTGCACCAGGTCGGCGACCGCCGCGACTACTTCGAGACGCCCAAGGATGTCTGGGAGATCTTCCGCATCCTGATGGAAGAGAAGCGCAAGCGCGAAATCGATCCCACCCTCACCCTGCTGCGAGACACCCTGCTGGAGCCCCCCACGGGACCGGACGGTGCCTACGCGCAGCAACGCATGACCGAAATGCTGGAGCTCATCGAACTGTCCACCGGGTGGTTCGATGAGGTTCAACGTCTGCCGCCGGAGACTCTGCAGAACCTGATGAAGCTGGGTTCGAAAGTGCAGAAAGTGCTGGGCTTCGCCGGCAAGTTGCGGGGCAAAGGCTGATCGCTGATCCGCCCCGATTTTTTCAGGAAACCTCTATGAAGCTGTATACAACGCCCTTATCATGGCGCCAGAGACGGCCTGGGAACCATGCCGGTTGCTGTGGCTACTCACCTGCATGGGAGCGCCCCAATGATTGATCTCGACGTCGTCAACCTGTCGCGATTCCAGTTTGCCGCGACCGCGCTGTACCACTTCCTCTTCGTCCCCCTCACGCTCGGCCTGTCGTTCATCCTGGCCATCATGGAAAGCGTGTACGTCATGACTGGCCGCCCCATCTGGAAGCGGATGACCATGTTCTGGGGCACCCTGTTCGGCATCAACTTCGCGCTGGGCGTGGCCACGGGCGTGGTCATGGAGTTCCAGTTCGGCATGAACTGGTCGTACTACAGCCATTACGTGGGCGACATCTTCGGCGCGCCGCTGGCGCTCGAAGGGCTGATGGCTTTCTTCCTGGAAGCCACCTTCGTCGGCCTGTTCTTCTTCGGCTGGAACCGCATGTCCAAGGTCAGCCACCTGGTGGTGACCTGGCTGGTGGCATTCGGCACCAACTTCTCGGCGCTCTGGATCCTGATCGCCAACGGCTGGATGCAGAACCCGGTGGGCGCGGTGTTCAACCCCGACACCATGCGCATGGAAATGACCGACTTCGCCGCGGTGATCTTCAACCCGGTGGCCCAGGCCAAGTTCGTGCACACGGTCAGCGCGGGCTACGTGGCGGGCGCCATGTTCGTCATGTCGATCAGCGCCTGGTACCTGCTCAAGGGCCGCCACACCGACCTGGCCAAGCGCTCGATGGCGGTCGCCGCCAGCTTCGGCCTGGCCTCGGCGCTGTCGGTCGTCGTGCTGGGTGACGAGAGCGGTTATCTCACCACCGAACACCAGAAGATGAAGATCGCGGCCATGGAATCCATGTGGCACACCGAGCCGGCGCCCGCGTCCTTCAACCTGATCGCGCTGCCCAACCAGGCCGAACGCAAGAACGACTTCGCCATCGAGATTCCCTACGTCATGGGCCTCATCGGCACGCGCTCGCTGACGACCCCGCTGCTGGGCATCAACGACCTGATCCTGCGCGCCGAGAATCGCATCCGCGACGGCATGGTGGCGTACGACGCCCTGCAGAAGATCCGCGCCAATCCCAAGGACGTCGACGCCCGCATGGTGTTCGACCGCACCTGGCCCGATCTCGGCTACGCGTTGCTGGTCAAACGCTACCAGACCGACATGAGCAAGGTCACCGAAGAGGACATCAAGAAGGCCGCGGTGGATACCGTGCCGAACGTGGCGCCGCTGTTCTGGGCGTTCCGCATCATGGTGGCCGTGGGCATGTACCTGATCCTGTTCTTCGGCGTGGCATTCTGGCTGGCCTCGCGCGGTCGCCTGGACAGCCGCCGCGGCCTGCTGAAGGTGGCGCTGTGGAGCCTGCCCATGCCCTGGATCGCCATCGAGAGCGGCTGGTTCGTGGCCGAGTACGGCCGCCAGCCATGGGTGATCGAAGGCGTGCTGCCCACGTATTACGCGGCGTCCGGCCTCACGATCGCCGACCTGGCCATCAGCCTGACGATCTTCCTGGTGCTGTACACCGTGCTGCTGATCATCGGCGTGAAGGTCATGCTGCACGCCGTGCGCAAGGGCCCGAAATCCGACGCGCCGGTCCCGGCCAGCGCCGCCGCCGATCCCGTCCACGCCGCCGTGCGAGCTTAAGGGGAGAGAAACAATGGATACCCTTATTCCTTTCGACTACGCCACCTTGCGGGTGGTCTGGTGGGTGCTGCTGGGCGCGCTGCTGATCGGCTTCGCCGTGATGGACGGCTTCGACCTGGGCGTGGCGGCGCTGCTGCCGGTGGTCGCCAAGACCGATGCCGAACGCCGCGTGGTGATCAACGTGGTCGGCCCCGTGTGGGAAGGCAACCAGGTGTGGCTGATCACCGCGGGCGGCGCGATCTTTGCCGCCTGGCCGCTGTTGTACGCAGCCTCGTTCTCGGGCTTCTACCTGGCGATGATGCTGGCGCTGATCGCGCTGATCCTGCGTCCCGTCGGCTTCAAGTACCGCAGCAAGATGGAAGGCACCCGCTGGCGCAATAGCTGGGACGGCGTGCTGTGCTTCTCGGGCGTGGTGGCCTCGCTGGTGTTCGGCGTGGCCGTGGGCAACATCATCCTCGGCGTGCCGTTCACCTTCGACGAAAACGCGCTGCGCATGGTGTACCAGGGTCACTTCTACCAACTGTTCACGCCGTTCGCGCTGCTGTGCGGCGTGCTGAGCGTGGTGATGCTGGCGATGCACGGCGCGGTGCTGCTGGCCTGGCGCACCGAGGACCCCGTGTCGTCGCGAGCGCGCAACTGGGGCCGCCTGTGCGCGTTGCTGACGCTGGTGTTGTTCGTCGCCGGGGGCTTCTGGGTGAAGTCGCTCAGCGGCCATGCCATCACCAGCGCGGTGGACATGCAAGGTCCTTCGGATCCGATGCTCAAGACGGTCGCGGTGCAGGCCGGCGCCTGGACGGCCAACTACGCCAAGTGGCCGCTGATGTGGATCGCGCCCGCGCTGGGCGTGTCGGGAGCCGTGCTGGTGCTGCTGTTGCTGACGTTGCGCGCCAACGTGTTGTCGTTCCTGGCCTCGGCCGTTTCGATCAGCGGCGTCATCCTGACGGTCGGCTTCTCGCTGTTCCCGTTCCTGATGCCGTCGTCGACCAACCCGAAAGCCGGCCTGACGGTCTGGGACGCCTCGTCCAGCCACATGACGCTGTGGATCATGGTGATCGCGGTGGTGGTGTTCCTGCCGATCGTGACGCTCTACACCGCCTGGGTGTATCGCGTCATGCGCGGCAAGGTGACGCATGCATCCGTGGGCGACACGCCCAATTCGTACTGACAAGGAGCCTTCACCATGTGGTATTTCTCATGGGTACTCGGCCTGGGATTGGCGTGTGCGTTCGCCATCCTCAACGCAATGTGGTTCGAGCTGCGCGAAGGTCACTCGCATGACCCGCGCGCCAGCCGTAACGACGAGTGAGCGGCCGCGCCAGCAGCCTCGAGCATGACCCCTCGGCCACCCTGCGCAAGCCGCCGCGCGAGCAATCGCGCTGGCTGATGGCGCTGGCCGGGGCGGCCCGGCTGCCGCTCATCCTGGCGGGCGCGGCGCCGCTGGCGTCGGGCGCGTTGCTGGTGGTTCAGGCCTGGCTGCTGGCCAGCGTGCTGGATGCCGCCATCGTGCGGCAGGCGCCGCGCCTGGAACTGCTCGGCCAGATCCTGGCCATCGCCGCGCTGATGCTGGCGCGCGCCTGCATCACCTGGGCGGGCGAGCGCGTCGGGGCCGACGCCGCCGAGCGTATCAAGCGTCACGTGCGCCAGGCGCTGTTCGCGCGTCTGCTGCGCAAAGGACCTGACTGGAGCCGCCGGCAGGCCTCGGGCGAGATCGCCAGCGCGCTGGTGGACCAGGTCGAGGCGCTCGACGGATTCTTCTCCAAGTATCTGCCGGCCATGGCCGCGGCGGCGCTGCTGCCGGTGGCGTTTGCGGTCCTGTTGCTGCCGGTGGATGTGATCGCGGGACTGGTGCTGTTGATCACCGCGCCGCTGATTCCGCTGTTCATGGCGCTGGTCGGCTGGGGCGCGCAAGGCGCCAGCCGGCGTCATCTGCGGGCTTTCGCGCGGCTGTCGGGATTCTTCGCCGACCGCCTGCGCGGCCTGTCCACCCTGAAGCTGTATGGCCGCGCCGAAGCCGAGGCGGCTTCCGTCGCCGCCGCCAGCGATGCGCTGCGCCAGCGCACCATGTCCGTGCTGCGGATCGCCTTCCTGTCGTCGGCGGTGCTGGAATTCTTCGCCGCGCTGGGCGTGGCGGGCGTGGCCGTCTACATCGGCCTGAGCTACCTGGGGTTCCTCGACCTGCGCTGGTCGCCGTTCACGCTGCAGGCCGGCCTGTTCTGTCTGCTGATGGCGCCCGAGGTCTACGCGCCCTTGCGCCAGTTCGCCGCGCACTACCACGACCGCGCCACGGCGCTGGCCGCGGTGTCGCAGATTGCCACGCTGTTCGATGGGCTGCCGCAGGGGGAAGTCGTCGAATCGCGCCAGGATGGGCCGATGGCGCCGGTATCGGGCGCCGCCGGCCTGACGGTGGCGGGGCTGACCATGACGGCGCCCGGGCGGCCCTTGCCAGTGCTGTCCGCGGCGGCGTTGGCGCTGGCCCCGGGCGAGCACGCGGCCTTGATGGGGCCGAGCGGTATCGGCAAGTCCACGCTGATCGAGGCCATCGCGCGCCTGCGCCGGGGCGACGGCGACATTCGCCTCGATGGCGTGCCGCTGGACCAGTGGGGCGAGGCCGATCTGCGCGCGCGCGTGGCGCTGATCGGGCAGAGGCCGCAACTGCTGGCGGGGTCGATCGCGGACAACATCCGGTTGGGACGCCCAGATGCCACCGACGCGATGGTGCGTGATGCGGCTCGCCGCGCCTGTGTGCTCGAATTCGCCGCCGGGCTGCCGCAAGGGCTGGATACGCCGCTGGGCAGCCGCGGTCATGGCCTGTCGGGCGGCCAGGCGCAGCGCGTTGCGCTGGCGCGCCTGTTCCTGCGCGATCCCGGGTTGATCCTGCTGGACGAGCCCACGGCACACCTGGACGAGGCCACGCAGGCGCGAGTGCTGGACGAGATCCTGGCATTCGCCGCTGGCCGCACGCTGCTGCTCGCTACCCATTCGCCCTCGGTCGCGGCGCGTTTCGCGCGGGTGCTGCGCCTCGCCGATGCAAAAGTGAAAGACGTATGAAGAACCTGTTGTTGCTTCTGCCGCTATATGCGCGCCGCAAGGCGGGTTTGTTGCTCGCGCTGTTCTGCGCGCTGGCGACGGTGGCCGCGGGCGTCGGCCTGCTGGGCGTGTCCGGCTGGTTCCTGACCGGCGCCGCGCTGGCCGGCGCGGGCGGCGCCTTCAATCTGTTCGCGCCGTCCGCGCTGGTGCGCGGCCTGTCGTTCCTGCGCATCGTGTCGCGTTATGCCGACCGGGTGGTCGGGCATGCCGCCACGCTGCGCCTGCTGGCCGACCTGCGCGCGGCAGTCTTCACGGCGCTGATCCGCCTGACGCCGCGCCAGTTGGCGCGTTACCGCAGTGGCGACCTGGTGGCGCGCATGACAGGCGACGTCGATGCGCTCGACACCGTGTTCCTGTTCGTGTTGGCGCCGCTGGCGACGGCCATCCTGGCCGGCGCGGCGTTGACCGCCGTGCTGGGTTATTGGGTGCCGGCGGCGGCCCTGGTGTTCGCGCTGGCGCTGCTGGCGGTCTGTGTCCTGGTGCCGCTGTGGCTGCTGCGCGCCGCGCGCAAGCCTGGCGTAGCCGCGCAGGAGAGCGCGGCCGGACTGCGTGCTGCCGTGCTCGACGCGGTCGATGGTCACGCCGACATGGTCGCGCTGCATGCGCAGTCGCAGACCCAGGCGCATTTCGACCAATTGTGCGAGGCCAGCGCGCGTGCCCGCGGCAGCCAGGCCCGGGTCGCGGCGCGGGGGCAATGGTTCCTGCAGGCGGCGGCCGGGCTATCGGTGCTGGCGCTGCTGTGGTTCGGCCTGGCGCGTTACGAAGCCGGCGTATTGCACGGGCCGTTGCTGGTGGGACTGCTGCTGGCCGTAATCGGTATCTTCGAAGTGGCCGGCCCGATCATGCGCGGCGCCTCGCGCATGGGGTCGGCGCTGTCGGCCGCCGCGCGCATCCGCGACGTGGCGCAGCGCGAGCCGGACATGTGCGATCCCGCCGTGCCCAGCCCGCTGCCGACGCGCGGCGCGCTGGAACTGGTTGATGTGTCCTTCGCCTATCCGGCGCGGGCCGGCGAGACGCCCCTGCCTGTGCTGCATCACCTGCAACTGCGGGTCGAGCCGGGAGAACGGGTCGCCATCCTGGGCGAGAGCGGCGCGGGCAAGTCCACGCTGCTGCATCTGCTGCTGCGGCTGGAGGATCCGCTGGACGGCCAGGTGCGCTACGCGGGCATCGATGCCCGCGCCTGTGCGCAGGCGGACTGGCATCGGCGCATCGCGTTGCTGTCGCAGGACGCCCCGGTATTCCTGGGCACCTTGCGCACCAATCTTCTGATCGGCGACCCGCAGGCCGGCGACGCCGAGTTGTGGTGCGCGCTGGACGCCGCCCGCCTCGGGGAATTCGTGCGCGGGTTGCCTGATGGGCTGGATACCTGGGCCGGCGAAACCGGTTCCCTGCTGTCCGCCGGGCAGGCGCGGCGCCTGTGCCTGGCGCGGGCGTTGTTGTCGCCGGCCGATGTCATCGTGCTGGATGAACCGACCGCGGGTCTGGATGCGGCCGCCGAGGCGGCGTTCTTCGCCGACCTGGAACACGCGGTGGGGGGACGCACCGTCATCCTGGCCACGCATGCCGTGCTGCCGCCCGGCGCCGTCGACCGCTGTTGCACTTTGCGCGGCGGACAGTTGCATGAGGTGTCATCAGCCGTGGCGGTCCTGGCTTAAGCACGGTTGCGCGGTTATAGTTCGCCTTGCTTCAATTCTCCAGGGCCAGCTTCCATGCAGACCGACAACGCCGAGTACATCCGGCGCACCATCCGCAGCGTGCCTGACTGGCCCCAACCTGGTGTCATTTTTCGAGACATCACGCCGGTGTTGCAGGACCCGCGTGCGTTCCGGGTGCTGATCGACCTTTTCGTCTACCGCTACATGCGCCAGCGCCTGGATCTGGTGGCCGGCGTGGACGCGCGCGGCTTCATCATTGGCAGCGTGCTGGCCTATGAGCTCAACCTGGGTTTCGTGCCGGTGCGCAAGAAGGGCAAGCTGCCGTACCGCACCGTTGCCGAGGAATACTCGCTCGAATACGGCAACGCGGCCGTCGAGATGCACACCGATTCCGTGCGTACCGGACAGCGCGTTCTGCTGGTGGATGACCTGATCGCCACGGGCGGCACGATGCTGGCGGCGATCAAGCTGCTGCAGCGCCTGGGCGCGAACGTGGTCGAGGCGGCAGCCATCATCGACCTGCCCGAACTCGGCGGCTCGGCCAAGATCGCGGCCACCGGCACGCCGCTCTACACGGTCTGTCAATACGATAGCGCGTCGGTCTGAGGCCGGCGCGGGCGGACGATTCAGGCGTCCATTCGCCTCAGGCGTCCGAGAGCCGTGGCTGGATGAAGTCCAGGAAGGCCTTGGTCTTGGCCGGCAGCATGCGCGATGGCAGCAGGGCGAACAGGGGCAGGGGCGTCAGGCTCCAGTCGGGCAGCACGCGCACCAGACCGGTCTGCTTGATGGCTCGCTCCATCGCATCGAACACCAGCAGCGGCGTGATGCCCAGGCCCTGTCCGGCCAGGCGTCCCAGCATGCCGACATTGTTGGCCGACAGCCGGCCCGACACCTGCACGCGCTCCACCTTGTCACCCGAATGCAGCATCCAGAAGGATGACTCGTCGCGCATGGTGGGGCGCAGGCATTCGTGGTGGCTCAGGTCGGCCGGCACCCGCGGCTCGCCATGGCGCGCCAGGTAGTCGGGCGAGGCATACAACTGGTGCGCCATCAGCACGATCTTGCGCGAAATGAGGCTGGAATCGGGCTGCTGCCCGAAACGCAGAATCAGGTCGAAGGGATTGCTGATCGGGTCGATCGGCCGCATGCTCAGATCGAAATCACATTCGATGTCGGGGTGCTGTTCGCGGAACTCGCGGATCACGGCGGGCAGGAACAGTTGCGCCAGGCTGGTGGGCAGCGAGATGCGCAGGCGGCCCTTGGGTTGCACCGCCATGTCGAGCAACTGGTCGTGGGCGATGCGGGCTTCTTCCACTATGTGCCGGCAACGCTCGAAATAGATGGCGCCCGCCTCGGTCAGGTCGATTTTGCGGGTGCTGCGATTCAGCAGGCGCATGCCCACGCTGCGCTCCAGCTCACTGACGCGCCGCGAGAGCGTGGACGTTGGAATATTCAAGGCTTCGGCGGCGTGGCTGAAGTTCTTGCGCTTGGCGACCTCGACGAAGAGCGCGATGTCGTTAAGCTGGATATCCATGGTGCCCTCAAACTCAAAATTCCATTTCTGGCAGGTTCATATGATAAGTGGAAATATTGTCCCGCCAGTGGAAATGTCTATTTAGCCGCCATGAACGACTATTCCGCCGGACGGGACGCACACATTCCGTTACCGGGCTGGCGCGCCGCTGAATGTCTGGTTGGCCCTGCGGCAGAGGGCGCGAGCGGTTGTTGCACGGTGCCCGAGTCGTGCGGAGGGGATACGCTTTGCAATTGTCCCGTCCATGCAAATATGTTCACCAAAATAAGGGTTTTTACTAGGGCCTGATCGCCAGATACTGCATCCCAGCAATCGAATTGTCACATTGCCGCCGCCGCCCTGGCGGCGGACGGTGTGCCAGGTTTAGGATGGAGTCATCACAATGAAAGCCCTAGCTACCGCACTCATGGTTACCGCAACGCTGGTGGGTATGTCCGCCGCCCACGCCGATGGCAAGACGCGTGAACAGGTTCAACAGGAACTGCAGGCCGCCAAGGCCGCCGGGCAGGTCACGTTCGGCGAATTGGACTATCCGCCCGCCATCGCCCAACAGACGGGCATGACGCGTGAGCAGGTCCAACAGGAACTGCAAAGCGCCAAGGCCGCCGGCCAGGTCACCAGCGGCGAATTGGATTACCCGCCGCGCGCGGCGGCCACCCAGACGGCCGGCAAGACCCGCGAGCAGGTTCGCGAGGAACTGGCGCAGGCCAAGGCCCGCGGCGAATACACCTTCGGTGAACTGGACTACCCGCCCAAGGGCCGTTGACCCGCGGCCTTCACCGTTCGGCGCGAAACCAAAGCCCCTTGCACGCCAAGGGGTTTTTTATCTCTCCGTCCGGAGTCCGTCCTCGTCTCGTTGTCGTGTTTATGCCGCATGGACTGTGCCGCCCACACAACATGTGATGTCAATCCCGCTTGAGTGCGACGACCGGCGACCGCGCGGCGAAACCGAATTATGAGCAAGAATTCGCATTTGATATCAAGGCCTTAATACGCAGCTTCCAAGCCCGAGGCGGGTGGGGCGGCGGGCATTATCCCGCCCATGGAAAGTTGTTCTTCGAAATCCGCGTTACTTCAAATTGTTCCAAGGCAGACACTAGATTCAGTGCAGACGCCGCTCGCTTTGTCGTCGCGGCACGCAGGCAGCGGCGATGCCGCCGCGTGGTTGCGGGATGCCTTTATCTTTCGCCATTTTGGGGACTTTTATGAAGAAGACGCTATTGGCTGTCGCGTTGCTGACCGGTTTTGCCGGCGCCGCGCATGCCGCTGATTCCGTGACGCTGTACGGGTTGATCGACGCCGGTATCGGCTACGAGCAAGTGAAGTTCAAGGGCCAGTCGCAGAGCCGCATCGCCGGCGTGCAGGGCGTGAGCAGCGGCTCGCGCTTCGGGCTGCGCGGCACGGAAGACCTGGGTGACGGCCTGCGCGCCGTGTTCAACCTGGAAGGCGGTTTCGGCCCGATGAACGGCCAATCACTGCAGAATGGCCGCCTGTGGGGCCGCCAGGCCACCGTGGGCCTGGACAGTGATTCGTGGGGACGCCTGGAATTCGGTCGCCAGACCAACCTGGCCTCGAAGTACTTCGGCTCGATCGACCCGTTCTCCATCAGCTACAACACCGCCAACCTGGGCACCACGTTCAGCAGCGCCAACACGATGCGCCTGGACAACATGGTCCTGTACCAGACCCCCAGCATGGGCGGTTTCAAGGTGGGCGTGGGCTACTCGTTCAGCGCCGATGACACCGTCGAGGACGGCGTCAAGGAAAAGCACCAGACCGGCTTCGCCACGGGCAACAACAACCGCGTCCTGACCGTGGGCGCGCAATACCTGAACGGTCCGCTGAATCTGGCCGCGGCCTACGACCGCTTCAATCCGTCCAATGACAACATCGGCGGCAAGTCCAGTTCGCGCATCCAGGAATACATCGTTGGCGGCACCTACGATTTCGAGGTCGTGAAGCTGGCGGCGGCGTTCAGCCAGACCCGCGACGGCTGGTTCATCGGCCAGAACATGGGCACCACGCCGGACGGCATGCAGAAGCTGGGCACGTTCAAGCTGGCCGATGGCTTCCGCGCCAATTCCTACATGATCGGCGCCACCGTGCCGCTGGGCCGCCATGCCATCTTCGGCTCCTGGCAGCGCGCCACGCCGAACAACGCCAAGCTGACCGGCGACGACGCGACGTTCAACGTCTACAGCCTGGGTTACACGTACGACTTCACCAAGCGCACCAATCTGTACGCGTATGCCTCCTACGGCGACAACTACGCGTTCCAGCACGATGCGCGCGACACCGCGTTCGCGGTGGGTCTGCGTCACCGTTTCTAAGCGAGGGCATCGGTCCGGTCGCACCTTGCTGAATGCGCGGCACATCTCCGTGAGCCGCCGAGTGACAGCGAACCCCCCCTTCAGGTTGCGGTCGGGCGAGTCCTGAGCAGAGAAGGGAAGGGCCTCCATGCGGAGGCCCTCTCGGTTTTTTGGCCTACAGAAACAGCTTGTAGGCTGGATTGTCGGTCTCGTTCCAGTGGGGGTAGCCCAGCTCGGCGACGAAGCCGCGGAATTGCTTCTTGTCCGCCGCCGGCACCTGGATGCCGATCAGGATGCGGCCATAGTCGGCGCCCTGGTTGCGGTAATGGAACAGGCTGATGTTCCAGTCCGGATTCATGGCGTTCAGGAAACGCATCAGCGCGCCCGGGCGTTCCGGGAACTCGAAGCGATAGAGCAGTTCGTCGCGCGCCTGCGCCGACCGGCCACCGACCATGTGGCGCAAGTGGGTCTTGGCCATTTCGTCGTGCGTCAGATCGAGCGTGTCGAAGCCATGGCGGCGGAAGTGGCCGGCGATCTTGTCGGGTTCGGCCGGCGACGATACCTGCAGGCCGACGAACACGTGGGCGCGGTCCGAATCGGAAATGCGGTAGTTGAACTCGGTCACGCTGCGTTCGCCGACCAGTTCGCAGAAGCGGCGGAAGCTGCCGCGCTGCTCAGGCATGGTGACGGCGAAGACCGCCTCGCGCATTTCGCCGACCTCGGCGCGTTCGGCCACGAAGCGCAGGCGGTCGAAGTTCATGTTGGCGCCGCAGGCGATGGCGACCAGCGTCTTGTCCTTGAGCTTGTGTTCGGCGGCGTATTGCTTGGCGCCGGCCACGGCCATGGCGCCGGCTGGTTCCAGCACGCTGCGGGTGTCCTGGAACACGTCTTTGATGGCGGCGCAGATCGAGTCTGTGTCGACCACCACGAAATCATCGACGTACTTGCGGGTGAGCTTGAAGGTCTCGGCGCCGACCAGCTTGACCGCGGTGCCATCGGAGAACAGCCCCACGTCGTTCAACTGCACGCGCCGGCCGGCGCGCACGCTGCGCAGCATGGCGTCGGAGTCCTCGGTCTGCACGCCGATGATCTTGATCTCGGGGCGCAACTGCTTGATGTAGGCGGCCACGCCGGCGATCAGGCCGCCGCCGCCGATGGCCACGAAGATGGCGTCGATCGGGCCAGGGTGCTGGCGCAGGATCTCCATGCCCACCGTGCCCTGGCCGGCGATCACGTCGGGATCGTCGAAAGGGTGCACGAAGGTCAGTTTTTCCTTTTTCTCCAGCGTCTGCGCGTGGGCGTAGGCGTCGGAGAAGCTCTCGCCGGCCAGCACCACTTCGCCGCCCAATCGGCGCACCGCGTCGATCTTGACCTGCGGGCTGGTGGTGGGCATGACGATGACCGCGCGGCAGCCGAGCCGGGAGGCGGCCAGCGCCACGCCCTGGGCGTGGTTGCCGGCCGAGGCCGCGATCACGCCGCGATTGCGCGCCGCCGGCGCCAGGTTGGCCATCTTGTTGTATGCCCCGCGCAGCTTGAAGCTGAATACGGCCTGCGTGTCCTCGCGCTTGAGCAGGATCGTGTTGGCCATGCGCTGCGACAGCAGCGGCGCGGCTTCGAGCGGCGATTCGACCGCGACGTCGTAGACCTTGGAGGTCAGGATGCGTTTCAGATAATCGGTGGACATGGACTGCGCTTGGGGTAGGGGCGGAAAATTGGGCGGCGCAAAGAGTGGACCCATGCGCGCCATGGCGTGAGCGCGATTATTGCAGGGAAAGCCCCGGCCCCAGGCGGTTTTCGCGGGCTTTCGCCACGGACCGGACGGCGGCGGCCGGGTTCGGGACGCGCGCGGCTACACTCGACGGCATCATGGAAGAAAGCCTCCTCTCCGCCATCCACTGGCTGCTCGGCCTGCTGGCCCTGCCCTCGGTGGGCCTGTCCGCCATCTTCGCCGTCTCGCTGATCTCGGCCACGTTGCTGCCGCTTGGCTCGGAGCCGGCGGTGTTCGGCTATATCAAGCTGTCGCCCGACATGTTCTGGCCCGCCATCCTGGTGGCGACCGCCGGCAACACCATCGGCGGCGCCATCAGCTACGCCATGGGCCTGGGCGCGGAAAAGGCCGTCGAGCGCTGGAAGGAGCGTCACCCCCACGCGCCGGCCCAATCCCGCATGCGCGGGCGCTGGCACGAGCGTGCCCATGACTGGATACATCGCATGGGGCCGCCGGCGCTGCTGCTGTCCTGGCTGCCGGCCGTGGGCGATCCGCTGTGCGCCGTGGCCGGCTGGCTGCGGCTGCCGTTCTGGCCGTGCGTGGCCTATATGGCCGTCGGCAAGTTCCTGCGCTATCTGGCCATGACGGCGAGCCTGCTGTGGCTGTTTCCAGGGCAGGTCTAGGTGCTGACGCCCCACTTAATTGGGGACATATAATCATGCCATTGTCCCGTCGCTGGACGCTTCCCAGGGGGTATTCGGGGGCGGTTCCGGCCAATGGCATAAAATAATTTTTTAAGGGCCCCCTCTTGCCGCCATGAACGCCCCATTCGCCAGCCACATCTTGAACGGGGCGACGCCGCCCACAGCACCCGCGCGACTGCGCGAAATTCCCTACAACTACACGTCGTTCTCCGATCGCGAGATCGTCGGCCGGCTGCTGGGCGATGACGCCTGGAGCCTGTTGACCGACCTGCGCGGCGAACGCCGCACCGGGCGCTCCGCCCGCATGCTGTACGAGGTGCTGGGCGACATCTGGGTGGTGCGCCGCAATCCGTACCTGCAGGACGACCTGCTGGACAACCCCAAGCGCCGCAAGCAACTGATCGACGCACTGCACCATCGGCTGGGCGAGATCGACCGCCGCCGCGAACCCGGCGCGCCGGCCGAGGCCGGCCACGATCCGCATCGCGACGAAAAGGTGCTGGGCCTGCTGGGCCGGGCGCGTTCGGCCATCGCCGCCTTCGAGGGCGAGTTCGACCAGACCGCCATGCTGCGCAAGCAGGCGCAGAAGGTGCTGGGCCGCATCACCGCGCGCGACAACATCAAGTTCGACGGCCTGTCGCGCGTGTCGCACGTGACCGACGCCACCGACTGGCGCGTGGAGTACCCGTTCGTGGTGCTGACGCCGGATACGGAAGACGAGATCGCCGCGCTGGTCACCGCCTGTATCGAGCTGGGCCTGACCATCGTGCCGCGTGGCGGCGGCACCGGCTACACCGGCGGCGCGATTCCGCTGACCTGGAAGTCGGCCGTCATCAACACCGAGAAATTCGACAAGCTGGGCAAGGTCGAGTCCTGTATCCTGCCCGGGCTCACCGAGCCCGTGGCCGTCATCCATGCCGGCGCCGGCGTGGTGACCAAGCGGGTGTCGGAGGCGGCCGAGGCGGCCGGTTTCGTGTTCGCCGTGGACCCGACCTCGGCCGAGGCCTCGTGCGTGGGCGGCAACATCGCCATGAACGCCGGCGGCAAGAAGGCCGTATTGTGGGGCACCGCGCTCGACAATCTGGCCTGGTGGCGCATGGTCGATCCGGACGGCAACTGGCTCGAAGTGACGCGCCTGGACCACAACATGGGCAAGATCCATGACGTGGAGGTGGCCCGCTTCGAACTCAAGTGGTTCGACGGCCGTGGCAAGCCGGGCGAACGCCTGCTCAAGACCGAGACCCTGGAAATCGCCGGCCGCGTGTTCCGCAAGGAAGGCCTGGGCAAGGACGTCACGGACAAATTCCTGGCCGGCCTGCCCGGCATCCAGAAGGAAGGCTGCGACGGCCTGATCACGTCGGCGCGCTGGGTGCTGCACCGCATGCCCAAGCACACCCGCACGGTCTGCATGGAATTTTTCGGCCAGGCGCGCGACGCGATCCCGTCGATCGTCGAGGTCAAGGGCTACCTGGACGGCGAAGGCCGCGCCCGCGGCGCCATCCTGGCCGGCCTGGAGCACCTGGACGAGCGCTACCTGCGCGCGGTCGGCTACGCCACCAAGAGCAAGCGCGGCTCGCTGCCCAAGATGGTGCTGATCGGCGATATCGTCGGCGACGACGAGGACGCCGTGGCCGCGGCCGCCAGCGAAGTGGTGCGCCTGGCCAACACCCGCCATGGCGAAGGCTTCGTGGCGGTGAGCGCCGAGGCCCGCAAGAAGTTCTGGCTCGACCGTTCGCGCACCGCCGCGATCGCGCGCCACACCAACGCCTTCAAGATCAACGAAGACGTGGTGATCCCGCTGCCGCGCATGGGCGAGTACACCGACCATATCGAGCGCATCAACATCGAGCTGTCGACCCGCAATAAGCTGCGCCTGCTGGACGCGCTGGACGACTATCTCTGTACGCCGCTGCCGGTCGGCAAGGCCGAAGACGCCGCCGACGACGAGACCCGCGCCGAGGTGCTGGCCGAGCGCACGCGCCAGGCCATCGAGCTGCTGGCCGCCGCGCGCCAGCGTTGGCAGTGGCTGCTGGACAACCTGGACCTGCCGCTGGCCGACGCCATGCCGCAACTGGAAACGCTGGGCATGGGCCACCTGCGTGGGGCGCTGGCCGAGCGTCTGGCGACGCAGCCGCAGGCGCGCGTGTTCGATGTGGTGCAGGATCGCACCATCCGCGTGTCGTGGAAGACCGAGGTGCTGGCCGGCCTGCAGGCGGCGTTCTCAGGCGCGGCGCGCAAGCCGATCCTGGACGAGCTGGTGGCGATCCACGGCCGCGTGCTCAAGAGCCGCGTGTTCGTGGCGCTGCACATGCACGCTGGCGACGGCAACGTCCACACCAACATCCCGGTCAACTCGGACGACTACGGCATGCTGCAGGAGGCCCACCAGGCCGTCGAGCGCATCATGCAGATCGCGCGCGACCTGGACGGCGTGATCTCGGGCGAGCACGGCATCGGCCTGACCAAGTACGAGTTCCTGACGGAGGCCGAACTGGCGCCGTTCCAGGACTACAAGCGCCGCGTCGATCCCAATGGCCACTTCAACGCCGGCAAGCTGATGCCCGGCGCCGACCTGCGCCACGCCTGGACGCCCAGCTTCAACCTGATGGGCCACGAGTCGCTGATCATGCAGCAGAGCGACATCGGCGCCATCTCGGATTCGATCAAGGACTGCCTGCGCTGCGGCAAGTGCAAGCCGGTGTGCGCCACCCACGTGCCGCGCGCCAACCTGCTGTATTCGCCGCGCAACAAGATCCTGGCGACCTCGCTGCTGGTCGAGGCCTTCCTGTACGAAGAGCAGACCCGCCGTGGCGTCAGCCTGAAGCACTGGGAAGAATTCGAGGACGTGGCCGACCACTGCACCGTCTGCCACAAGTGCTACAACCCCTGTCCGGTCGACATCGACTTCGGCGACGTGTCGATGAACATGCGCGCCGTGCTGCGGCGCATGGGCCGCAAGTCGTTCAATCCGGGCACGGCCAGCGCCATGTTCTTCCTGAACGCCAAGGATCCGGCCACCATCAATGCCACCCGCAAGGCGATGGTGGGCGTGGGCTACAAGGTGCAGCGCGCCGCGCACGATCTGCTGTCGGGCCTGGTGAAGAAGCAGACCTCGGCGCCGCCGGCGACCGTGGGCAAGCCGCCGCTGCGCGAGCAGGTGGTGCACTTCGTCAACAAGAAGATGCCGGGCGGGCTGCCCAAGCAGGCCGCGCGCAAGCTGCTCGATATCGAGGACGCGAACTACGTGCCGATCATCCGCGATCCCAAGGCCACCACGGCCGACACGGAAGCGGTGTTCTACTTCCCGGGCTGCGGGTCGGAGCGCCTGTTCTCGCAGGTCGGCCTGGCCACGCAGGCGATGCTGTGGCATGCCGGCGTGCAGACCGTGCTGCCGCCGGGCTACCTGTGCTGCGGTTATCCGCAGCGCGGCAACGGCATGACCGACAAGGCCGAGCAGATCATCACCGACAACCGGGTGCTGTTCCATCGCGTCGCCAACACGCTCAACTACCTGGACATCAAGACCGTGGTGGTCAGCTGCGGCACCTGCTACGACCAGTTGGCCGGCTACGAGTTCGAGAAGATCTTCCCGGGCTGCCGCCTGATCGACATTCACGAATACCTGCTGGAAAAGGGCATCAAGCTGGAAGGCGCCAAGGGCGTGCGCTACATGTATCACGATCCTTGCCACACGCCGATGAAGCTGCAGGACCCGATGAAGACCGTGCGTTCTCTGGTGGGCGACGGCGCGGTCAAGAGCGACCGATGCTGCGGCGAGTCGGGCACGCTGGCGGTCAGCCGGCCGGACATCTCGACCCAGGTGCGCTTTCGCAAGCAGGAAGAGCTGCTCAAGGGCGATGCCGCGCTGCGCGGCGATGGCTTCACGGGTGACGTCAAGGTGCTGACCTCGTGCCCGTCGTGCCTGCAGGGCCTGTCGCGCTACCAGGGCGACACCGGCATGGACGCCGACTACATCGTGGTCGAGATGGCGCGCCACATCCTCGGCGAAGGCTGGATGGAAGACTACGTGCG
Organism: Achromobacter sp. SIMBA_011; assembly: GCF_046535435.1. Taxonomy (NCBI): domain Bacteria; kingdom Pseudomonadati; phylum Pseudomonadota; class Betaproteobacteria; order Burkholderiales; family Alcaligenaceae; genus Achromobacter; species Achromobacter sp. SIMBA_011. Next base: position 726,196 of record NZ_JAWRWN010000001.1, read on the forward strand.
CCGCGCCAACGCGGGCGGCATCGAACGCGTGCTGGTGTAGCGCGTCGCCGGCCGATGGCCGGATGGCCGCGTCTCGCAACGCCCGGCGGATTCGCCGGGCGTTTTGTTTGCTCGCGTGGCGGCACAGGCGCGTCGTAGCCGCGCCGACTTGTGCGGCTACTTCATTGCAAATAATATTGCGTCTCAATTGTAATGTGAGGTGTCAGCAGTTTCCATGCCCGTTTCCCCCCGCACCCCAATCTTGGCCGCCGTCCTGGCGGCCACGGCCAGCCTGCCCGTCCAGGGCGCCATGCAACCCGCCGCCGAAGCGCCGCTGTCCGGCGACACTGAATTCCACTGCCGCTTCGGCCAGGACAACAGCACCGAGTGCGTGAGCACGTACCGCTATACCATCCTGACGCTGGCCGGGCGCGAGCTGGTCTCGCGCATTGACCGTACTTATGCCGAGAACGACAGCGTCGAGATCGAGCGCGCCGAGCTGATCCAGCCAGGCGAAAAGCCGGTGCCGCTGAGCGCGGACCAGATCGACACCCGCATGGCGCCAAATCCGGACCAGGGTTTTCTGCGTCACAAGCAGACCTCGCTGGCCTTTCCCAACCTGCGGGTGGGCAGCACCATCGTCTACACGCTGCGCGAGCGTTACGCCGGCATTCCGTCGGCGACGCAATTCCACTACGTGCTCGGCCTGCAGCCGCGGGCAGTGCGCCAGGAGCGCTTCCACGCCGAATTCAGCGCCGAGCGCCCGATGGTCTGGCGCACCGAGGCGATGGATGCCTATCGCGTCCAGGCCTCGCCCGATGCGCGCCGCATCACGGTGGAACTGAAAGCCACGCCGTACTACTACGCCTATGTCAACGAGGCGGACCAGGGCTATCTGCGCCAGTCGCCGCGCCTGGAGATCGGTAGTTCGGCCGCGTTGCAGGACCACTTCGGGCCGTTCGCGGCGCGCTACAACGCCATCCTGGCGGCGGCCTTGCCGCAGGCCGCGGCCGCGGCCGTCTCGGCCCAGCGGGGCAAGGCACCGGCGCAGACCGTGGCCGCGCTGATGCGCCACATCCATGAACGCTATCGCTACCTGGGCGATTGGCGCAGCAGCGAGCGGGGCCAGGTTCCCTTCGCGCTCGACGAGATCGAGCGGCGCGGCTACGGCGACTGCAAGGACCTGGCGGTGCTGCTGACGGCCATGCTGCGCGCGGCCGGGGTCGCCGCCGAACCCGCCCTGGTGACGCGCGGCACCGTGGCGCCAGCGGTGCTGTTGCCGGGTTTGTCGGCGCCCAACCACGCCATCGTGCGCGCCCAGGTGCAGGGCGAGACCTGGTGGCTGGATCCCACCAATCCAGTGTTCGTGCCGGGCTTCACCATGCCGGACATCCAGCAACGCTGGGCCTTCGTCATGGATGACCAGGGCAATGTGCGGCGCGAGGACATTCCGCTGGAACGCCCCGCGCCCAGCATCCTGGTGACGCGCCATGAACAGTTCGACAAGGATGGGCAGGCCAAGGTGCGCGCTTCGGTCGAGGTAAGCCGCATGGTGGCCGCGGAAATCAGCGCGGGCGACCAGCAGAACGGCGCGACGGCGATGGACCAGGCGTTGTGCCGCAGCTTCGCCGCCGAGAACCGCGACTGCCAGTTGCGCCGTGCCGCCAGCGATTTCGTGGTGCCGCAGGCCTACCGCATCGATGCCACGCTGGTGGACCTGCGCGCGCTGGAACGGGTCGGCCGCCAGCATGTGTACACCCACACCGAACTGAGCGATGACTGGGAGCTCTTCGCGCGCTATCGCCAGGCGGGCCAGTTGGCCGACATCTACCTCGGCACGCCGGAAACCGCGTCTTATGACGTGACGCTGGCCGGTGGCAAGGTCCAGGCGCCGCCGCTGCATTGCCAGGTCCGTTCGCCGTGGATCGACGTGGACCTGGACGGCAAGCCGGCCAAGTCGGGCTACCAGTACCGCTACCGCAGCGCCAGGAAGGTTAGCTGGTTCAGCCATGACGAGATCGGCTCTGACGCGTTCGGGCGGGCGATCGAGCAGGGCCGGCAATGCGTCGAGGCGTTGCGCATGGTCGTGACGCTGCCGCGCAAGTGAACGCCGGGCCCGGCGTCGCCGCCATGAAAAACGCGGCCGGATGGCCGCGCTTTTTTTTTCATGCAAGGCCAGGCGCGCTCACTCGAGCTTGATGTTGGCCTTCCTGATCACCTCGGCCCAGGCGGCGCGTTCCTTGTCGGCATAGGCCTTGAAGTCCTGCGCCGACATCGGCATCGGGATGACGCCCATGTCCAGCATCTTCTGCGACACGGCCGGCGACTTCAGCGCGGCGTCCAGTTCGGCGGACAGCTTCTTGACCACCGGCTCCGGCAGGCCGCCGGGGGCGACCAGGCCTTGCCAGGCGTAGGCGGTGAAGTCGGGCACGCCCTGTTCAGCCATGGTGGGCGCGTCCGGCAGCACGGCAACGCGCTCGGGCGTGGCCGCGGCCAGCACGCGCAGCTTGCCGGCCTTGACGTTGGGCAGGCCGGCGGCCAGGTCGATGAACATCACGTCCACCTGTCCGCCCAGCAGGTCCTGGATGGCGGGCGCCGCGCCCTTGTAGGGCACGTGCAGCAGGTTGGCGCCGGTGCGCTGCTTGAACAATTCCAGCGCCAGGTGATGCGGAGAACCGGCGCCAGCGGAGGCGGCGGTCAGCTTGCCCGGCTCCTTCCTGGCGGCCTGGATCACGTCGTTGACCGTCTTGTAGGGCGAATTGACGTTCACCGCCAGCAGCAGCGGGAACTTGGCGATGCCGCCGACGTAGGTGAACTTGGACGGATCGTAGGCCAGCTTGGCGTACAGCGTGGGGTTGTAAGCCAGGGTGCCGGAATCGGCCGTGCCGATGACGTAGCCGGAGGGGTCGGCCTGCGAGATCGCGGTGGCGCCGATGATGGTGGCGGCGCCGGGGCGGTTCTCGACCACGATGGTCTGGCCCAGCGGCTTTTCGATGCCGCTGGCGACGGTGCGCGCGACCACGTCGGCGCCGCCGCCGGCCGGGTAGGGCACGATCCAGCGAATGGGTTGGGTGGGCCAGGATTGGGCCGAGGCCGCGGTGGCGGCCAGCGACAGTGCGGCAAGCGCCAACAGGCGCCGGGCGTGCTTGTGCATGGGGAGTCTCCTCGTTTTTTTGCGAGGGTATTATGCCCCGGCCGTCCGGCAATATGCGCTCGTTTGCGGCCCCGGAATCAGCGGCTTATTGCGGATCGGGGTAGCTGCGGGCGCCGAAGATGGCGGTGCCGATGCGTACTTCGGTCGAGCCTTCCTCGATCGCCAGCTCGAAATCGCCGCTCATGCCCATGGACAGGCGTTCCAGCGACACGCCGGCGATGCCTTCCTGGCGCAATTGGTCGCGCAGCTCGCGCAGGGCGCGGAAGCAGGCGCGCACTTCCAGCGGGTCGGGGGAGTTGGCCGCCATCGTCATCAGGCCCTGTACCCGCAGGGTGGGGAAATCCGCCACGATGCGGCGCAGGAACGCCGCCACCTCGGCGGGGGGCATGCCGTACTTGCTGGGTTCGCTGGAGGTCTTGACCTGGACCAGTACGTCCAGGGTCCGGCCCTCATTGACCAGGCGGCGATGCAGGGCTTCGGCCAGGTCGACCCGGTCGAGTGATTGCAATTCGGTGGCGTCGCGCGCCGCGTCCTTGGCCTTGTTGGTCTGCAAATGGCCGATCAGGACCCATTGCAGGCCCTGGCCGGCCAGCGCGGCCGCCTTCTGGCGCAGCTCCTGGGTCTTGTTCTCGCCAAAACGGGTCAGGCCCAGCGCCATGGCTTCGCGGATGGCGTCGACCTCGAAGGTCTTGCTGACGGGCAGCAGCGTCACGCTGTCCGGCGCGCGGCCTGCGCGCTCGCAGGCCTGCGCAATGCGTTGTCGGATCCCGGCCAGGCGGGTGGCCATGGTGTCTACATCGGTCATGCGGTTCTCTTGGGAACGGAATGTCCCATAGTGTAGGACGCGCGCGCACCGTTTCGCCACACCGGGCCGCGCGCCACGCTATCTTCGTTGACCCTGTCCGAATCGCAGGCTTAGAATTTCAGGATATTTGTTTAGATTTCAATGTTCTAAACCCGCCGGCGCGGTCCTCGTGGATCGCGCGGTTCCCTCCTCCTTCTCGCCGTTTCCCTCCGCCATGTCCAGCGCCGCGCCCGAGTACGCATTTGCCACGCCCTTCCTGAATCCCCCCGCTTCGCCGATCCGATCACTCATGCCCTACGCGCTGCGTCCCGGCACGATCTCGCTGGCGGGCGGCTACCCCGCGCAGGAACTGTTCGACGTGGACGGCCTGTCGATCGCCTCGACGCAGGTGCTGGCGCGCCTGGGCGCCTGCCTGCAGTACTCGAACATCGACGGCCAGGCCAGCCTGCGCCATGAGCTGGCGCGGCTTTCGGCGGCGCGCGGGCTGCAATGCAACGCGGATACGGAACTGGCCGTCACGGGCGGCTCGCAACAGGCGCTGGCGCTGTTGAGCCGGGTGATGCTGCAACCGGGCGACCACGCCATCATCGAATCGCCCGCCTTCCCCAATTCCGTGCAGGCGCTGCGCTACACCGGCGCCACCGTGCACACCGTGCCGTCGGGCCCGGATGGCGTCGACATCGACGCGCTCGACGAACTGGCCGCACGCATCAAGCCCAAGGTCGTGTGCGTGGTGGCGTCGTTCTCCAATCCCTGTGGCGCCACCATCTCTCGCCAGCGCCGCCTGCGGCTGCTGGATCTGGCGGTCAAGCACCGCTTCCTGATCGTCGAAGACGATCCCTATAGCGAACTGCGCTTTGCCGGCGAAGCGGTGCCGCCCATCATGGCGCTGGCCGAGGGCGAAGCCCGCAACTGGGCTGTGTACCTGGCCAGCATGTCCAAGACCATGGCGCCCGCGCTGCGCATCGGCTGGCTGGTGGCCCCGCCCGAAATCCGCCGCCGCTGCGTCGGCGCCAAGGCCGCCGACGACATGGCCTCGTCCGCGTGGATCCAGGAAGTGGTGGCGCAGTACCTGGCCAATGGTCGCTACGAGGAACACGTGCCGCGCATCCGCGCCGCCTACGGCCTGCGTTGCGACGCCATGGCCGCCAGCCTGGAGCGCGAACTGGCCGGCCGCATTACCTTCAGCAAGCCCGAAGGCGGCATGTTCTTCTGGGCGCGCCTGACCGGCGAGGTCGACGCCACCCGCCTGCTGCCCTACGCCATCGAGCACGAAGTGGTCTACGTGCCGGGTAAGGCGTTCTACGCCGACGCGGCCCAGGCCGACATGCACGCCATGCGCATGTCGTTCGCCACCATGAACGAAAGCCAGATCGCGCAGGGCATGCAGCGCCTGAGCCGCGCGCTGGAGGCCTGCGAGGCCAACCAGCCGGTGTCTATTTCGCTGGCGGCGTGATATACCCAAATAAGCGCTTGTTATTTGGCGCGGGCGCTTCATGCCGATAAGCTTCTCGCCTCGGCGCGCTTGCGCGCCCCGCTACAACAGGACGCTTGCGCGTTCCGGTACAACAGGAAAACGAGTCATGAACATTGCAAAAGGGTTGGCGGGCGCGGCGTTGTTGTTCGCCGCGGCACAAGGGGCACAAGCGGCGACGCTGGACATCGTGCGCCAGCGCGGGGCGGTCACCTGCGGCACCACCACGGGCTTTGCGGGGTTTTCCGCGCCCGACGCGCAGGGCAAGTGGCAGGGGCTGGACGTGGACCTGTGCCGCGCCATCGCCGCGGCCGTGTTCGGTGACGCCGACAAGATCAAGGTGGTGCCGCTGAATTCGCAGCAGCGCTTTACCGCGCTGCAGTCGGGCGAAGTCGATGTGCTGACCCGCAACACCACGGTGACGCAGCAGCGCGACACCGCGCTGGGCATCATCCACGCCGGCATCAACTTCTACGACGGCCAGGGTTTCCTGGTGCCCAAGTCGCTGGGCGTCAAGAGCGCCAAGGAAATCAACGGCGCGACCATCTGCCTGCAGACCGGCACCTCCAACGAGAACACGCTGGCCGACTGGGCGCGTGCCAACAAGGTTACCTACAAGCCGGTGGTGATCGAGACCTTCAATGAAGTGGTCAACGCCTTCGCCGCGGGCCGTTGCGACGTGTTCTCGACCGACGCCTCGGGCCTGGCCTCGATCCGCATCTCCAAGCTGCAGAAGCCCGACGACTACGTGGTGCTGCCCGAGATCATTTCGAAGGAGCCGCTGGGGCCGTTCGTGCGCCAGGGCGACGACGCCTGGCTGAACATCGTGCGCTGGTCGCTGTCGGCCATGATCGAGGCCGAAGAGTACGGGGTGACCTCCAAGAACGTCGACGAGCAGGTCAAGAGCGACAACCCCAACATCAAGCGCATCCTGGGCGTGACGCCCGGCGGCGGCGCGAACCTGGGGCTGGACGAGAAGTGGGCCTACAACATCGTCAAGCAGGTCGGCAACTACGGCGAGAGCTTCGAGCGCAACGTCGGACAGGGTAGCCCGCTGAAGATCAAGCGCGGCTTGAACGCGCAATGGACGCAAGGCGGCCTGATGTACGCGCTGCCGATCCGCTGAACGAGGCGTACCGTCCGGCGCACTGGCCGGATCCCCAATAAAAAACCGATGCCGCGGCATCGGTTTTTTATTGGGCGCGCGTTGCGACAGGACCGTCAGCGGCGCCGGTACACCTGCGCGATCTGGGTGAAGGCGGCGCGCAGTTCGCGCGTGCCGCCCTGGAAGATCACCGGCCGGCCTCGGTGTGTGAACACCACCAGGCGCTTGGAAAATATCATCGGCACGAACCGCGCTTCGCGTACGTCTTCCCAGGCGACCTCGCGGCGCGAGAACCAGGTCTGGCGCAAGCCGCGCTCATCGATGGTGGTGATGGAGGTCTGCATGTGCCAGGACACGAACAGCAGGCCGATGAAGCACAGCCCCACCACCAGTGCCATCGAGCTTTCGAGCGGCTGGCCCGGCGCGCGAATGGCGGTCGTGACCACCTGCACGCCCAGCACCGCCAGGATCACCCAGGTCAGAATGCGCACCCAGTCGGGCCACGCCTGCCCTGATAGGGGCAGCGGGCCGAGGGCGCGGAGCAGGGCGGCGTGTTCCTCGGGCGAGGGGGACGGTACGAGGGGCGTCATGCGGCTGCGGAGTTCCGGTAGCGTTGCGGAAAGACTTGCGCCGGTTGACCCGGACGCTCACGCGAAACGCGCGCAGCCATTCTACGGCGTTTCGCGGTCAGGCTGCCCGCTTGGCGGCAATGGCGTTGCCAGCCCGGCTGGAGCCCTTGCGGTTGAGGTTGGCCGACATCCATTGGCCGATGTCCACCACCGCATCGAAGTCGACGCCAGTGTCGATGTCCAGCCCGCGCAGCATGTACAGCACGTCTTCGGTCGCGACATTGCCCGTCGCGCCCTTGGCGTAGGGGCAGCCACCCAGGCCGGCCACCGAGGCATGGAATATCGAGATGCCAGTCTCCAGTGAGGCCAGGATGTTGGCCAGCGCCTGGCCGTAGGTGTCGTGGAAGTGGCCCGAGACGCGCGCCGGGTCCACCACGCGGGTGACCGCGGCCATGACGTCGCGCACGCGTTGCGGCGTGCCCACGCCGATGGTGTCGGCCACGTCGATCTCGTCGACCTGCATGGCCAGGTAGCGCTGGGCCACATCGACCACGGACTCGATCGGCACTTCGCCCTGGTAGGGACAGCCCAGCGCGCAGCTGATGCTGCCGCGCACGCGGATGCCGGCCTCGCGGGCGGCATGCACCACCGGTTCGAAGCGCGCGATGGATTCGGCGATCGAGCAATTGATGTTCTTTTGCGAGAAGGCCTCGCTGGCCGCCCCGAAGATGACGATTTCGTCCGCGCCGGCGGCCAGCGCGCCCTCGAAGCCCTTCATGTTGGGCGTGAGCACCGAATAGATGGTGCCCGGGCGGCGCTGGATCCGCGCCATGACGTCGGCGCCGTCGGCCATCTGCGGCACCCACTTGGGCGACACGAACGAGGCCGCCTCGACATTGGGAAAGCCGGCGGCCGCGAGGCGGTCGATCAGTTCCACCTTGATGTCGGTGGGCACGAATTCCTTTTCATTCTGCAGGCCGTCGCGGGGCGAAACCTCGACGATCTTGACGCGTGTGGGCAATGCCATGTCTCTTCCTGTATCGGTATCGGGGGCGGCCGCGGCGGCGGCTCGGCGCCAACGCCAATATTAGCGCCATCGCATCCGGCCCCGCTCGCGCTCGGGCCGAGGGCGGTCAAGGTGCCGGCCGGCCCCTGGCGCGATCCCTTATTTCAGGCGCTGGAAGCGGCCGTCGTCCAGGCGCGCCACGCGCAGGGCCAGTTCCAGTTCCAGCAATTGCGCCTGCAGGTCGGCGGTATCCAGGCCACAGCGGGCCTGGATCGCATCCAGGTGCAACGGGTCGAAGCCCAGGGCGTCGAGAACCGGATGGGGGGCGGCTGCCTCAACCGCCGCGGCCTGGCGGGCGCCGGGTTGTGGGCCGCCGCCCAGTTCGTCGGTGATGTCGGCCGCGGTCTCCACCAGCTTGGCGCCCTGGCGGATCAGCGCATGGCACCCGCGCGACAGCGGCGAGTGGATCGAGCCGGGAATGGCGAACACCTCGCGCCCGCTTTCGCCCGCCAGCCGCGCGGTGATGAGAGAGCCGCTCTGTTTTGCGGCCTCGACCACCAGCACGCCGCGCGCCAGTCCGGCCACGATGCGGTTGCGCTTGGGAAAGTGCTGGGGCAGGGCGCCCGTCCCCATCGGCAATTCGGAGACCAGCGCGCCGTGCGCGGCGATGCGATGCGCCAGGTCGCGGTGCCGCGCGGGGTAGATGCGGTCGATGCCGGTGCCCATCACCGCGACCGTGCCGGCGCCTGCGGGGCCGGCGTCCAGGGCGCCTTCATGGGCCGCCGCGTCGATGCCCAGCGCCAGCCCGCTGACCACGCGCCAGCCGTTGCCGGCCAGGTGGCGGGCGAAGGCGCGGGCGTTTTCCTGGCCGCCGGGGGTTGCATTGCGGGCGCCCACGACGGCCAGCGATGGTCCCTGCAGATAGGCCGGGTCCCCATTCACGTAGAGCAGGATGGGCGGGTCGGCGATGGTGAGCAGGCTTTGCGGATAGGTGGGATCGGCCAGCGTCAGGATGTGGTGACCTTGCCCCTCGACCCACTGCAGCGCGTTGTCGACCTGTGCGGCCATGTCGACCGGCATGGGCGCGGCCAACTGGCGGGCCAGCGCGTCCGGCAGTTGGCGCGCCAGGGCCGAGGCGCGCTGTGCGTAGATCTGTTCCGGCAGGCCCAGCGCGCCAAGCAGCGTGCAGGCGGTGGCCGGGCCGATGCCGGGCTCCAGGGACAGGCGCAACCAGGCGGACAATTCAGCGGCGGTATGGGTGAGCGGCATGGCAAGGGCGCCGGCGGACGGGCGCGAAGGAAACGGGGGGAGCCGGCGCCGGGGCGCCGATCGTTCGAGAGTGTCGCATGGCGGCCACGGCAGCCCCGGCAGGCGGGACCGAATGATCCCGGCCGGACGGGGCTGTAAATCGGGGCCAGGCCGGTCCGGATAATCCTCGTGTTAGCCGAAAACTATTAGAAATCAAGAATCTAATGAATTAAACTGTTGGTCAGGCACTCTTACCGACGATTCCTTTTCAATGGCATTACTTCCTATTCTTCGCTACCCGGATCCGCGCTTGCACAAGAAGGCCAAGCCGGTCGCCGAGGTCGATGACCGCATCCGCCAACTGGTGCGCGACATGGCCGAAACCATGTACGACGCGCCGGGCGTCGGCCTGGCCGCGACGCAGGTCGACGTGCACGAACGCGTGGTCGTCATCGACGTCTCCGAAGAACGCAACCAACTGCTGGTGCTGATCAATCCCGAGATCACCTGGCGCAGCGACGATTACAAGATCTACGAGGAAGGCTGCCTGTCGGTCCCTGGCATCTACGACGAAGTCGAGCGCGCTTCGCGCATCCGCTGCAAGGCGCTGGACATCGACGGCAAGCCGTTCGAGTTCGATGCCGACGGCCTGCTGGCCGTGTGCGTGCAGCACGAGCTCGACCACCTGGAGGGCAAGGTGTTCGTCGAATACCTGTCCAACCTGAAGCAGAACCGCATCAAGACCAAGCTGAAAAAGGCCGAGCGCGAAGCGCTGCGCGCCTGACGCCCGTTTCCTTCCTCCCGGTCCGCTCCCCATGCGCCTAGTTTTCGCCGGCACGCCGGAATTCGCCCGTATCGCCTTCGACGCCCTGCGGGCCGCCGGCCACGACATTCCGCTGGTCATGACCCAGCCCGACCGCCCGGCCGGGCGCGGGCTCAAATTGACACCGAGTCCCGTAAAGCAGGCCGCGCTCGACGCCGGCATCGAGGTTGCCCAGCCGCGCAGCCTGCGTCTCGATGGCCGCTATCCCGAGGAGGCTGCCGAGGCCCGCGCCCTGCTCGAGCGCATCGCGCCCGACGTGATGGTGGTCGCGGCCTATGGCCTGATCCTGCCGCAGTGGGTGCTGGACCTGCCGCGCCTGGGCTGCCTGAACATCCACGCCAGCCTGCTGCCGCGCTGGCGCGGCGCGGCGCCGATCCAGCGCGCCATCGAGGCGGGCGACGCCCGCACCGGCGTGACCATCATGCAGATGGACGCGGGCCTGGACACCGGCGACATGCTGCTGGAGCGGGTCGTGCCGATCGGGGCCGAGACCAATGCCGCGCAATTGCACGACGCGTTGGCGCTGGCCGGCGGCGAGGCGATCGTGGCGGCCTTGGCCGCACTGTCCCAGGGCGGTTTGACGCCGACCCCGCAACCCGAGGACGGCGTGACCTACGCCGCCAAGTTGGACAAGGCCGAGGCCGCGCTCGATTGCAGCCAGCCCGCGGAACTGCTGGCGCGTCGCGTGCGCGCCTTCAACCCGGTGCCCGGCGCCAGCATCCGCCTGCCCGGCCTGGCCGATCCCGTGAAGGTGTGGCGCGCGCAGGCCCTGCCGCAGTCCGCGGCGGCCGCGCCCGGCAGCGTGCTGCGCGCGCAGGCTGATGGCATCGACATTGCGACCGGCGAGGGCGTGTTGCGCCTGCTTGAGTTGCAGAAGGCCGGCGGCAAGCGCCAGCCGGTGGACGTGTTCGTGCGGGGCTGGCAGCCGGCCTGAGGCCGTTCGCCGTTGCCAGGGGGCTGGCCGCCGTGGCGCAGGCGGCCTTTCTCAGGCGCGCTCGGCCAGCAGGTCCAGGTAGGCGCCCGACAACAACTGGTCCGGCGCGATCTGCAGGCTGGCGAGCAGCTCATGGGCCTCGGCCATGCCGGCCTCGACGCTTTCGCCGTCGCGCAGCACGACTTCCAGTTCCAGGAATTCCCCCAGTCCCTCGACCCGATCCAGGTGGATGCGGGTGCGGCCGGCCATGAATAGCAGGCGCTGCTTGCGCACGCGGCCGATCACGCCATAAGCCAGCCCCAGCGCGTCGCGCAGGGTATCGGGCGAGGCGGTCGGTGAAATGACGTAGAAGCTTTCCTTGGGGCCGGCCTCGTCGGCGCGGCGGTAGAAGATCAGTTCGCCCTTGCCATCGGCGAACACGCGCAGCTTGAGCCGGCCGTCAGGGCAGGCGAAGAAGGTGTCGTCCTGCGCGATGGCGACCGGAGCCTTGCCCGACAGCGCGGCGGCCAGCGATTCGAGGGCCGCCAGGCTGGCGACCCTTGCCTTGATTTCGACGTTGCGGGCCATGGGGGTGTCCTTGTCGGGGCGCAGTGTCAGGCCAGCGCGGCGGGCAGTTCGGCGACCTGCATGAACAGCTCGTCGGGGCCGCGGTCGCGCAGCGCGTCGACGTGGTTGTAGCCCCAGGCCACCGATCCCACGCGCACGCCGGCCTTGCGGGCCGCGTCGATGTCGCGCATCTCGTCGCCCACCAGCAAGAAGCGTTCCGGCGGGGTGTCGTGGCGCTGCAGCAGGCGCTCGATCTTGGCGGCCTTGCCGAACAGGTCGGTGCCGCATTCGTAGTCGTCGAACAGCGCCGCGGTCTCCGGCCCGAGCACGCGCTGCACGTTTTCCAGCGAGTTCGAGCTGACCACCGCCAGCCGCAGCCCGCCCGCCTTCAGTCGGGCCAGCGCGTCCGGAACGCCATCGAACAGGCGCACGCTGGGATCGATCTCCTGCATCAGCGTGCGCACGTGCGCCATGATGGCGGGCAGTTTCCACAGCGGGATGCCGAGAAACTTCAGGATCTCGCCGGCGTCGCGGTGGCGCAACTGGTCGCGCTCGGCGGCGTCGATCTTGCGAAAGCCGTACTTGTCGGCCACCGTGTTGAGGATGGAATTGAACCAGGGCATGGTGTCTGCCAGGGTTCCGTCGAAATCAAAAGCTGCGATGTCGTATTTCAAGAAAAAATCCGATGCCGATCTACATGGGGTGAAGCAGATACTGCACCACCGGCGCCAGGTCTTCAAGCGGCGGGGCGCCAGCGACGACGCGCTGGGCGTTGGTCCAGGGATAGTCCAGCGCGAGCAGCCAGCCGAACACCGCGTCGGTGGCGGCCGGGGGCAGCGTCACCATGGTCTCGATGGTAATGGTCAGGTGAGTCGCGCGGTATGGCTCCGGCTGGAAGGTCCAGGCGTAGCGGCCACAGCCCACGCGCACGTTGCCGGTGGCCTTCTCTGTCATGCCGACGATCCAGTCACAGGAATAGTCGGACAGGCGCGCATCGGCCTCGGGCCGCGCCAGGTAGAAGGTGTAGACGTTGTCGTAGGTCTGGCCGAACTTGCGCACCAAGGTGTCGGTGATCGCGGCCAGGCCGTGGGATTCGGGCGGAAACGCGATGGCCTGCGTGCGCAGCGCCATCTTCAGCACCGCCTGCGGCGCGAAGGCGCGCGCCATGTAGTGTGGGCGGTTTTCGTCCTTGGCGTGGAAGTAATCGCGCAATACGGACTCGGTGCTGGCGGGGAACGACGAACCGTTGGACATTGCGGGGCTTTCCTTGGAGCGGGTTAGGGGGCGCGATGCTCGGGCTTGACGGGCTCGAACCACTTGGAGACGTTGGGCGGCTCGTAAATGGCGTAGCGGTCCAGCAGCGTCGCCGGATCGCTTTCCACCACCAGCATGTCGCGGTGCTGCGGGCGCATGAAGGCTTCGTCGACGGCATGGTCGACGAACTGCATCAGCGCGTCGTAATAGCCGGCGATATTGAGCAGGCCGCAGGGCTTGCTGTGCATGCTGAGCTGGGCCCAGGTCCAGACCTCGAAGAACTCTTCCAGCGTGCCGGCGCCGCCGGGCAGCGCGATGAAGCCGTCGGCCTTCTCCATCATCATGGCCTTGCGCTCGTGCATGCTCTGCACCAGGTGCAGCTCGGTCAGGCCGCGATGGGCCTGTTCCTTTTTCTGCAGCAGTTCCGGGATCACGCCGATCACGCGGCCGCCGCCGGCCAGCACCTCGTTGGCGATGACGCCCATGATGCCGACGACCGAGCCGCCGTAGACCAGGCCGAGGTCGCGCTTGACCAGTTCACGGGCCAGCACGCGGGCCTGCTCCAGGTATTCGGGGCGCGCGCCGGGATTGGAGCCGCAATACACGCAGATGTTCTTCAGGGTCATATGAAGCTACTTGTTGTCGGGCCCGTTACAGATTGCGTCACGGGCCGTCCGGGAAGCCGATAGTTTACGAGAAGCGCCGGGCGGGCTTTTACCCGGCGCATGAAAGCCGGATCCGGCGCCATGGGCAATGTTTGGACACAGCATCTTTTCGTACGCCCGGTAGACTGGGTTGTTCGGAACGACTGGAAGTCCAGCGTCGTATTGCCAACCCCACAAGGAGCTAACGATATGGAAAACACGACCCGTAACCAAGACAAGGCGAGCCGCCCCTTCGACATGGATGTGAAGGCGATCCGCGCCAAGGCGCGCCAGGATATCGAGTCCGGCGCCGTCACCGACACTTACCGTGCCGACCGCCAGACCGTGCTCAAGCTGCTGAACGAGGCGCTGGCCACCGAGATCGTCTGTGTGCTGCGCTACAAGCGCCACTTCTTCATGGCCCGCGGCCTGAACGCCGAGCCGGTGGCCGCGGAATTCGCGGAGCACGCCGCTCAGGAACAGGATCACGCCGACAAACTGGCCGAGCGTATCGTGCAACTGGGCGGCGAGCCCAATCTGTCGCCCAAGGGCCTGCTCGAGCGTAGCCATTCCGAGTACGTCGAGGGCTCCTCGCTCGAGGAGATGATCAAGGAAAACCTGATCGCCGAGCGTATCGCCATCGACAGCTACCGGCAGATGATCGAGTACATCGGCGAGCAGGATTCGACCACCCGTCGCCTGCTGGAGGAAATCCTGGCGGTCGAGGAAGAGCACGCCGACGATCTGTCTGATTTCCTGGCCAAGCATTAAGGCCCGTCAGCGGTCGATGGCGCACCGTGGGCCGGCGGTGCGCCATGGGGCTGCGCGTCCCGCCCGGGTTGTTCAACCCTGGCGCGCGGCAGCCGCGTCGTGGCGGCGCGCCGCCGCATCCAATTGGGCATGGTGGCTTTCGGCCCATCGATCCAGCGCCACCAGCGCCACATTCAGCGACTTCCCCAGTTCGGTCAGGTGATAGCGCACATGCGGCGGCACCGTGCGCATGTCCTCGCGCAGGACCAGTCCGTGGCGTTCCAGTTCGCGCAGTGTCTGCGTCATCATCTTCTGCGAGATTCCGTCGAGCTTGCGTAGCAGCTCATTGTTGCGCAGCGGGCCATGCGCGAGCGCGGGCAGCACCAGTGGTACCCATTTTCCGGAGATCAGTTCGAGCGCGCGGCGCGATGGACAGGCGGCGTCGAAGACGTCGCCCGCGGAAGCGGGAGAGACAGCCATGGGGTGCCCTTCATGGTTACCAATAGGTGCGTACTTGTGCCTGGGTAACTATAGGCCCTAAGCTGGCCGCGTTCCAATAACGAAGGGAGGCCGGAATGGCCTGGTGGATCCTGTTGGCCGCGAGCGCGGTGGAAATCGTGATGGCGCTGGCGTTGAAGTACGCGGACGGCTGGACGCGGTTCTGGCCCAGCGCCATCGGCATCGCCGCGGCGCTGGGCAGTATCTTCCTGCTGACGCTGGCGATGCGGCACCTGCCCGCGGGCACCGCTTACGCCGTGTGGACCGGCATCGGGTCCGTGGGCATCACGCTGCTGGGGATCCTGCTGTTCGGCGATTCGCCGTCCGTCGCGCGCCTGGCGTGCATTGCGTTGATCGTGGGCGGCGTGGCGGGCCTGAAACTGCTGGAGGCCTGAACCGGGCCGCGGGCCTTTCGCGCCGGCGGCCGATGCCGCCGGCCTCATGACGCTCAGACCGTGTCGGCCCAGAGGTCGTACTCGTCGGAGTCGGTGACGCGGGCGCGCACCAGGTCGCCGGCCTTGAGCTTGCGGTCCGAGCTGACGTAGACGCAACCGTCGATTTCCGGCGCGTCGCCAGCGCTACGGCCCACGGCGCCGTCTTCGTCCACTTCGTCGATCAGTACGTCGATCTCGCGGCCGACCTTGCGCGCCAGGCGCGCGGTGGAAATCGACTGCTGCAGTTCCATGAAGCGTTCCCAGCGTTCCTGCTTGACCTCGTCCGGCACGGGATTGTCGAGCAGGTTGGCGGGCGCGCCTTCCACCGGCGAATACTGGAAACAGCCGACGCGGTCGAGCTGGGCTTCCTGCATCCAGTCCAGAAGGTACTGGAAGTCTTCCTCGGTCTCGCCGGGGAAGCCGACGATGAAGGTCGAGCGGATGGTCAGGTCGGGGCAGATCTCGCGCCACTGCTTGATGCGCGCCAGCGTCTTGTCCTCGAACGCCGGACGCTTCATGGCCTTGAGGATGCGCGGGCTGGCGTGCTGGAACGGAATGTCCAGGTAGGGCAGGATCTTGCCCTCGGCCATCAGCGGAATCACTTCGTCGACGTGCGGATACGGATACACGTAATGCAGGCGCGTCCAGATGCCCATCTCGGACAAGGCCGTACAGAGCTCGGTCATGCGGGTGCGCACGGGCCGGCCGTTCCAGAAGCCGCTGCGGTACTTGACGTCGACGCCGTAGGCGCTGGTGTCCTGCGAGATCACCAGCAGCTCCTTGACGCCGGCCTTGACCAGGCGCTCGGCCTCGCTGAGCACGTCTCCCACCGGACGGCTGACCAGGTCGCCGCGCATCGACGGGATGATGCAGAAGCTGCAGCGGTGATTGCAGCCTTCCGAGATCTTCAGGTAGGCGTAGTGGCGCGGGGTCAGCTTGACGCCCTGCGGCGGCACCAGGTCGAGGTAGGGATTGTGGTCCTTCTTGGGCGGCGCGGCGTCATGCACGGCGCGCACCACTTCCTCGTATTGCTGCGGGCCGGTCACGGCCAGCACGCTGGGGTGCACGTTGCGGATCACCGATTCCTCGACGCCCATGCAGCCGGTGACGATGACCTTGCCGTTCTCGGCGAGCGCTTCGCCGATGGCTTCCAGCGACTCCGCCTTGGCGCTGTCGATGAAGCCACAGGTGTTGACCACCACGACGTCGGCGTCGTTGTACTCGGGCGTGACTTGGTACCCTTCGGTGCGCAGTTGGGTCAGGATGCGTTCGGAGTCGACCAGGGCTTTGGGACAGCCCAGGCTGACGAAGCCGACTTTGGGGGAAGACATGGAATACCTCGGTGGGCGCGAGCCGGCGCCAGT
Organism: Achromobacter sp. SIMBA_011; assembly: GCF_046535435.1. Lineage (NCBI taxonomy): Bacteria > Pseudomonadati > Pseudomonadota > Betaproteobacteria > Burkholderiales > Alcaligenaceae > Achromobacter > Achromobacter sp. SIMBA_011. Next base: position 742,783 of record NZ_JAWRWN010000001.1, read on the forward strand.
GATCAAATACTGCGCAATTCTAGCGCGGCAGGGCGGGGGGCCGTTATTTTAGCGGGTTGCCGGGGGCGATTCCCGGCTGGTGTGCGTCCCTAATATCCGGGCAGGGCGACGTCGGGCGTCAGGCGCCGCTGCGGCGGTACAGCGCCAGGGTGCCGGCCAGCCCGATCATGAGCGAGCCACAGACCCGGTTCAGCCAGCGCAGGCCCGAGCCGCGAAAGGCCCGCACCAGTTGCGCGCCCAGGGTGGCGTAGGCCAGCATGGTCAGGATGTTCATCAGCGCCAGCACCGCAGCCACGGTGGCGTATTGCGGCAGCAGGGGCGCCTGGGTATTGATGAACTGCGGCAGGAAGGCGGACATGAACAGCAATGCCTTCGGGTTGGTCAGCGCCACCACGAAGCTGCGCAGGCCCAGCTTGAGGCCCACCGGCCGGGCGGCGCCGGGTTCGGCGGCCGGCAGCACCAGCGCGGCGTCCGAGCGCAGCATCTTCCAGCCGAGATAGGCCAGGTAGGCGGCGCCCGCCCACTTGATGACATGGAAGGCGACCTCGGAAGCGGCCAGCACCACGCCCAGGCCGGAAGCCACCGCGCCCACCAGGATGAAATCCGCCATTACCGCGCCGCCCATGCCCCAGCAGGCGGTGCGCACGCCGTGGCGCGAGCCGTTGCTCATGGCGAGCAGGACGGTCGGGCCGGGCGTCACGATGGCGACGGCCGAGGCCAGGATGAACAGCAGCAGCGTGGCGGTGGACATGGCGGGCTCCGAGGCAGGCGGCCAGTGTGACGCGCCCGGCGCGGTTCGTCCAGCGCTCCCCGCGAGGCCGTCGACGGGGCGGCAGCCCGCGCCGGGCTACCATAGCGGTCTTGTCCTTTGATTTGCTGCCATGTCCACGCGTTCCGATACCCCCCATCTGGCTCCCCCGCTTTCCGCCGTTTTGCTTGCCAGCGCGCGCGTGGTGGAGGACGTCCTGGAAGGCCGCTCGATGACCGATGCCCTGGCCGACGTCGATGGCGCCCTGCGCCCCGCGGCGCAGGCGGTGTCGTTCCACGCGATGCGCTACCTGGGCTGGGCCGATGCGGTCGGCCGCGAACTGGTGCAGCGCTATCCCAATGTGCTGTTCGAATCGCTGCTGCTGGTCTCGCTGACGCTGCTCAAGGCCGAGGGCGAGGCCGCTGCCGGCCTGCCGGGCATGCCGGTCTACGCGCCCCACACCGTGGTGGACCAGGCCGTCACGGCCGCGTCCTCGACCCGTTCCCTGGGGGCGTTCAAGGGCCTGCTCAATGCCTGCCTGCGCCGTTTCCTGCGTGAGCGGGCGGCGCTGGAGGCCGCCGTGGCCGACAGCCCCGAGGCCGAATGGAACCATCCGGGCTGGTGGGTCAAGCAATTGCGCGTGGCCTATCCGCAGCAGTGGCAGGAGATCCTGCGGGCGGCCAACGTGCCGGCGCCGCTGACCCTGCGCGTCAACCGCCGCCGCGCCAGCCGCGAGCAGGTCCTGGCCGCGTTCCAGGACGCGGGCCTGGCCGCCGACACGGTGGGCCAGGCCGGCCTGGTGCTGGCCACGCCGCGGCCGGTGGCTCAACTGCCCGGTTTCGCCGAAGGGTGGTGGTCGGTGCAGGACGCCGGCGCCCAGTTGGCCGCCGAGCTGCTGGCGCCGCAGGACGGCATGCGGGTGCTGGATGCCTGCGCCGCGCCGGGCGGCAAGACCGCCCACCTGCTGGAGCTGGCCGACATCGACCTGCTCGCCCTGGACGCCGACGCCGACCGCCTGACGCGGGTCGGCCAGAACCTGGACCGCCTCGGCCTGGCGGGCGAGCATGTGCGGCTGCAGGCCGCCGACGCCGCCGACCTGGACGCCTGGTGGGATGGCAAGCCCTTCGACGCGGTGCTGGCGGACGTGCCGTGCACCGCCTCGGGCATCGTGCGGCGTCATCCCGACATCCGCTGGCTGCGCCGCGAGAACGATGTGCGCCGCACCGCCACGCTGCAGGCGCGCATCCTGGACGCGCTCTGGCGCACGGTCGCGCCCGGCGGCCGCCTGCTGTACGTGACCTGCTCGATCTTCCCGATCGAGGGCACGCGCCAGGCGCTCGAGTTCCTGCAGCGCCACCCCGAGGCCCGGCGCCTGGACGCGCCCGGCCAATTGCTGCCAGTTGCGGTCGATGCAACACCCGCGGCGCAACGCGATGGATTTTTCTACGCCTTGTTTGCCAAGCAGTCCTGAATCGCCAAGAATAGGGGGCATGACGGGGTTTCGGTGTCGTATGTCCATCATTTCACGGTTATTTCTGGGGTTATTGTTCGCAACTGCCGCGCTGTCGTTGGCGCCGGCCGGTCAGGCACACGGGTCCGAACCGAAGGTGGTGCGCGTCGAACCGGTCGTGCGTGGCGACAAGCTTGAAATCGACGCCGACATCGAGTTCGAACTGAACCAGCAACTGCGTGACGCCGCCCAGCGTGGCGTACCCCTGTACTTCACTGCCGACCTGACCATCACGCGCGAGCGTTGGTGGTGGTTCAACAAGTCCCTGGTCGACACCTCCCGCACCTGGCGCGTGATCTACAACGCGCTGACGCGCCAGTGGCGTGCCGGGGTCGGCGAGCTGTCCTTCCCGGTGGCGTCGCTGGACGACGCAATGAGCGTCATCCGCCATGTGCGCAACTGGCAGGTGGCCGATGCCGACGATTTCGACGAGGGCGTGGTCTATGGCGGCCAGTTGCGGCTGCGGCTGGACACTTCGCTGCTGCCCCGGCCGTTCCAGGTCAATGCCCTGAACAGCAGCTCCTGGGTCCAGGGCACGCCGTGGACCGATTTCTCGTTCTCGCTGGGTGACAAGGAGAAAGACCCCTCATGAGGCTGTTGCTTCGGCTGGCCCTGATGGTCGGCGCGGTGAGCGGCCTGGCGTTGCTGGGCCTGCTGGCATGGTCCACGGGCAATGCCTCGCGTTTTGCCCGCTATTACGACACGCTGCTGGTTCTCAACGGCATCTTCGCGCTGGCGCTGTTCGTCTGGGTGGTGGCCCTGACGGTGCGGCTGGCGCGGCAGATCCGGCGCCGGCAGTTCGGCGCCAGGCTGACCGCCCGCTTCTCTTTGGCCTTCGCCCTGATCGGCGTGGTCCCCGGCGCCCTGATCTACACAGTCTCGGTGCAGTTCATGTCGCGCTCGATCGAGTCCTGGTTCAACGTGCGGGTCGACACCGCGCTGGAGGCCGGCCTGAACCTGGGCCGCGCCGCGCTCGACTCGCTGCTGGCCGACCTGGACGCGCGGGCCCGCTCGATGGCGGCCGAGCTGAACCGCAATTCCGATACCGGCGTGACGCTGGCCCTGACCCGGCTGCGCGAAGCCAACGGCGTGCAGGAAGCCATGGTCTTCACCGGCAGCGGCCGCATGGTGGCGTTCTCCACCAGCCAGTACGGCCAGTTGCTGCCGGCCATGCCGCCGTCGACGGTCATGAACCAACTTCGGCTGTCGCGCGGCTATTCGGCGGCCGAGGCCGATGACCCGGTCAAGCCCGGCACCGACGGCGGGCTGCACCTGCGCGTGGTGATTCCGCTGACCGGGCCCGACCGCTACGACAACCTGCTGGGCGCCGCCTCCGAGCCACGCTGGCTGCAACTGCTGCAGCCGGTGCCCGAGCAGATCGCGCACAACGCCAACCTGGTGCAGCAGGGTTTTCGCGACTACCAGGAACTCGCCCTGTCGCGGCTCGGCCTGCGCAAACTGTATGGCATCACGCTGACCCTGGCGCTGCTGCTGGCCGCGTTCGGCGCCATCGCCGTGGCGTTGTCGCTGTCCAAGCGGCTGGTGCGGCCATTGCTCAGCCTGGCGGGCGGCACCCAGGCGGTGGGCGTGGGCGACTACCGGCCGCTGCCCGAGCCGCCCGAGCGCGACGAGGTCGGCCAGTTGACCCGCTCGTTCAATGCCATGACGCGCCAGCTCGACGAGGCCCGCCGCATGGTCGAGAGCAACCGCCAGCAGCTCGAGCGGTCCAACGTCTATCTGGAAAGCGTGCTGTCGAACCTGTCCTCGGGCGTGCTGGTGTTCGACGAGTCCTTCCGCGTCACCACCGTCAACCAGGGCGCCCAGACCATCCTGCAGGCCGACCTGCGCTCGGTGATCGGGCGGCCGCTGGAAACCGTCGATGGCATGCTCGAGTTCGCGAACGTCGTGCGGCAGGCTTTTTCCACCCACGCCGCCGTGGGCTCCGAACGGCAGCACTGGCAGCAGCAGTTCGAAATCGCGCCCAAGCAGGGCGACACGCCCAACGGGCCCCAGGCCCTGACGCTGCTGGCGCGCGGCACCCACCTGCGTGTGGACGGCCGTGGCAACGGCTACCTGGTCGTGTTCGACGATATTACCGAGGTGATATCGGCCAACCGCACCGTCGCCTGGGGCGAAGTGGCGCGCCGCCTGGCCCACGAGATCAAGAACCCGCTGACGCCGATCCAACTCTCCGCCGAGCGCCTGGCGATGAAGCTGGAAGGCAAGCTGCCGCCGGCCGAGGCCCAGATCGTCGAGCGCTCCACCAACACCATCGTCAATCAGGTGGCCTCGCTCAAGCAGATGGTGGATGATTTCCGCGAATACGCCCGCACGCCGCCGGCGGTGATGCAGCGTATCGACTTCAACGCGCTGGTGGCGGATGTGCTGTCCCTGTATGGCTGGGAGCCGGACGGCGCCGCTTCGGTGCGTTCGGCCTCCGGCAAGGCGCTGAACCTGGACGTCAGCCTGGGCGCGGACCTGCCCGCCATCGAGGGCGATCCGACCCAGTTGCGCCAGGTGATCCATAACCTGCTGTCCAATGCCCGCGACGCCATCGCCGAGAAGGGAGGGGAAGGCCGGGTCAGCGTCACGACCCAACTGATGCGCAGCGAGCAGCCCGACCGCGCCGACCAGCAGGCCCTGCGTTTCACGGTCGCCGACACCGGCCCGGGTTTCCCGCCGCAGGTCATGCAGCGCGCTTTCGAGCCCTACGTAACCACCAAGTCCCACGGGACTGGGTTAGGATTGGCAATCGTACGCAAGATCGTGGAAGAGCATGGCGGGCGGATCGACCTTGCGAATCGCAAGGAAGGAGGCGCGCGGATTTCCATCTTGTTGACCCGGCTCGCTCCCGGGGCCGATACTATGGACGCGACCGCGCAAGAAAAGGATAATGCGGCTACGCAATAGGTGGATGCTTTATGGCCAGAATTCTGGTGGTTGACGACGAAGTCGGTATTCGCGAGCTTTTGTCGGAAATCCTTTACGACGAAGGGCACACGGTCGAGTTGGCCGAAAACGCGGCGCAAGCGCGCGCCGCGCGCCTTCGCACGCGTCCCGATCTGGTGCTGCTGGACATCTGGATGCCGGACACCGATGGCGTCAGCCTGCTCAAGGAATGGGGCTCGCAGGGCCTGCTGGACATGCCGGTCATCATGATGAGTGGTCACGCCACCATCGACACGGCGGTCGAGGCCACCCGCATCGGCGCCATGGATTTCCTCGAAAAGCCGATTACGCTGCAACGCCTGCTCAAGACCGTGGCCGCCGGCCTGGCCCGCGGTCGCGTGCCGCATCCGGCGCCCGTGACGGCGCCCACGACCGCCAGCGCCGCCGTGGCGCTCGAGGACGAACTCGATCCGCCGACGCTGTCGTTGGCCCCCGCGAACGAAGTTCCGGTCACCGCCAACGGCCAGTTGGGCAGCATCTCGCTGGACCAGCCGCTGCGCGAGGCGCGCGACGAGTTCGAGCGCATCTATTTTGAATACCATCTGGTCCGCGAAAGCCACAGCATGACCCGCGTGTCCGAACGCACCGGCCTCGAGCGCACCCACCTCTACCGCAAGCTCAAGCAGTTGGGCATCGAGTCGGCGCGCAAACGGGGCGCATGAAGATCCTGATCATCGGCGCTGGTCGCGTAGGCACCAGCGTGGCGGAAAACCTGGTGTCCGAGCAGAACGACATCACGGTGATCGATTCGGACTCTTCCCAGTTGCAATACCTGCAGGAACACTTCGACCTGCGCGTCGTCCATGGCGACGGCTCGCAGGTGTCGGTGCTGGAAGGCGCCGGCGCCGCGGACACCGACCTGCTGATCGCCTGCGCCGCGTCCGACGCGGCCAACATGGTGGCCTGCAAGATCGCCCGTCAGCTTTTCAACATCCCTCGCCGCATCGCTCGTATCCGTTCTGGCGAATTTTCCGAACATCCCGAACTGATGAGCGAAGACGGCTTCTGCATCGACGCCATCATCAGCCCCGAGCGCAGCGTCACCACCTACCTGCACAGCCTGATCGAGTTCCCCGAGGCGCTGCAGGTAGTGGAATTCGCCGAAGGGCGGGTCAGCGTCGTGACGGTCCGCGTCGGTCACGGCAGCCCCATGGCGCACCATCCCGTCGACAAGCTGCGCGAGGTCTGGCCCGACGTCACGGCGCGGGTGATCGACGTGCTGCGCGGCGGCCGCCCGTTGCGGGCGGGGTCGGGCACCGTGATCGCCCCGGGCGACGAGGTGGTGCTGGTGGTGGACACGCGCCACGCGCGCCGCGCCGTGCGGCAACTGCGCGAAGCCGAAAAGGCCGTGCGCCGCGTGATGATCGCCGGTGGCGGCAACATCGGCCTGCGGCTGGCGCGCGCGCTGGCCGAGGAAAACTACAGCGTGCGCATCATCGAGCGCGACCTCAAGCGCTGCGAATACCTGGCCACGCAGTTGCCCGACAGCGTGCTGGTGCTGCACGGCAGCGGCACCGACGAGGCCCTGCTGGAACGCGAGAACATCGAGGACATGGACACCTGGCTGGCGCTGACCAGCGACGACGAGGACAACATCATGTCGTCGCTGCTGGCCAAGCGGCTGGGCGCGCGCAAGGTGATCGCGCTGATCAACCGCCAGGCCTATGGCGAACTGATGCAGGGCAGCCATATCGACATCGCGGTGTCGCCGTCGCAGGCCACCATGAGCGAGCTGCTGCGCCATGTGCGGCGCGGCGACGTGGCGGCGGTGCACCGGTTGCGCCAGGGCGTGGCCGAGGCGCTGGAGGCCATCGCCCACGGCGACCGCTCCAATTCCAAGGTGGTGGGCCGCAAGGTGGGCGAGATCAGCCTGCCCAAGGGCGCCAGCATCGGCGCGCTGGTGCGCGAGGACGAGATCATCCTGCCTGACGCGGATACCGTGATCGAGACCGACGATCACGTCATCGTCTTCGTGCCCTCGCGCAAGCAGATGCCGCGCGTGGAAAAACTGTTCCAAGTTTCGGCGTCGTTCTTCTGATGAGCCTGCGCGTCCCGCTTTCCGACGGACCGGCGACGGCCGGGGAGGCCGCATGAAGCGGGTCCTGGCGACGCTGCACATCCTGGGCCTGACGATGGTGATGTTCGCCCTCACCATGCTGATCCCGCTGGGAGTGGCCTACATCGGCGGCGACGCCGCGCGCGATGCCTTCCTGCACGGCTTCCTGATTTCGGTCGGTATCGGCGTGGCGCTGGCGGCGCTGACGCGGCGGGCCCGCAGCGAGCTGCGCGCCCGTGACGGCTTTGTGCTGGTGTCGGCGGTATGGGCCGGCCTGCCGCTGCTGGCGGCGATCCCGCTGTTGATCTACTTCCACCGTGCCGGCCTGCCGCTATCGTTCACCGGGGCTTATTTCGAGGCCATGTCCGGGCTGACGACCACCGGCGCCACCGTGCTGACCAATCTGGACGCGCTGCCCGCCTCGATCAACCTGTGGCGCGCCACCCTTATCTGGATCGGCGGCATGGGAATCCTGGTTCTGGCAGTGGCGATCCTGCCGCTGCTGGGCGTCGGCGGCCACCAGGTGGTGCGGGCCGAGACCCCGGGGCCGATGAAGGACGAGCGCCTGACCCCCCGCATCGCCAGCACCGCCAAGGCGCTGTACGCGGTGTATTTCGCGTTCTCGATCCTGTGCTTCCTGGCTTACCGCGCGGTCGGCCTGTCGTGGTTCGAGGCCTGGTGCCACATGGCCACCACCATGGGCCTGGGCGGCTTTTCCACCTGGGACGACGGCTTTGCCCATTTCGATTCGGTAGCGGTGGAAATGGTGGCCATGGTGTTCATGTTGATCGCCGGCATCAACTTCGCCACCCATTTCAACGCTTTCCGCCAGCGTAGTCCGCGCGCTTATCTGCGTTGTCCGGAAGCCATTCCGTACCTGGTGGTGGTGCTGGGGGTGGGCCTGGTGATCTCGGTGTTCCTGTACGTCAAGGGCGTCTACCAGGAGCCGCTGCAGGCTCTGCGCTACGGGATGTTCAACACGATCTCGATGGCCACCACCACGGGCTACGCCAATACCGATTTCGCCCAGTGGCCGCTGTTCGCGCCCTTGACCATGCTGCTGCTGTCGGGCTTCGCCACCTCGGCTGGCTCGACGGGGGGCGGGATCAAGATGATCCGGGCCATCCTGCTGATCAAGCAGGCGCGCAATGAACTTGTCACAATGTTGCATCCGCATGCGGTCAGCCCGGTACGGATCAACGGCCGCGCCGTCGAGGCCCGCACCATGTCGTCGGTGCTGGCGTTCATGCTTTTCTACGGCCTGTCCATCGCCGTCTTCACCAGCCTGCTGCTGCTGTCGGGGCTGGACCCGATCACGGCGTTCTCGGCCGTCTTCGCCAGCGTCAACAACACCGGCCCCGGCCTGGGACCGGTCGGACCCATGGGAAATTTCGCGGTGCTGTCGGATTTCCAGATCTGGGTCTGCACCTTCGCCATGCTGATCGGCCGCCTGGAGCTGCTGACCGTGCTGGTGCTGTTCACGCCGATTTTCTGGCGCAAGTAGGCGGCCTCGCCCGTGCGCGGCACAGCCCGAATTTCCGGCCTCCCGTCGCCGCGGTGCGTCCCAGTCGGGATAGGTCTGTTTTTATAAGGGACAACCCTTTATAGGGTTATCCCATCCCCTCTGGAGACCCGCACCCAGCCTGCGCTTGCAGGCTTCCCGGGCCGGCGAGCCGCGCCACCATTACGTTGTGAGCGCTCGCTCACTTTGTTCTAGAGAGCAAAACCGAATGCATCGTGATGTTGCACACAAATGTCACGATTTTCAATCGTTTTGCCACAAACATGCGGCTATTATGCGTTCACAAGCCGCCGTCTAGCGCCCCCCGGGAAGTTGCCGGGCTTCAAGGTCGAACGGCGCATCCCCTCATCAAACATCCGAAGGAGTCCGAGATGGAACAGATCCCGTTCATTTCGTCGGCCCCCAACACCCTGGGCATCGAACTCGAGCTGCAACTGATCGACCCCCGCAGTTTTGACCTGACCGCAGCCTCCGACGAACTGCTGGCCCAAATGGCCAACCATCCCATTGCCGATCGCGTGAAACCCGAAATCACGCGGTCCATGATCGAACTGAATTCCTCGGTGCACGAGCACCCCATGGGCCTGCTGGCGGAAATGCGCGAAATGCGCGATGCCCTGGTCGAAGCGGCTGACGCCGTGGGCGTCTCGGTGGCCGGTGGCGGCGCCCACCCGTTCATGCGCTGGCAGGAACGCTCCATCTCGGATACGCCCCGCTTCCAGTACCTGGCGGAAATGTATGGTTACCTGGCGCGTCAGTTTACGGTGTTTGGCCAGCACATCCACCTGGGCGTGAAAAACGGCGACGAAGCCATCAAGCTGCTGCGTCGCCTGTCGCCCTATGTCCCGCACTTTATCGCGCTGTCGGCCTCCTCGCCGTATTGCGAGGGCGTCGATACACTGTTTTCGTGCTCGCGCCTGAACGCGGTCAACAGCTTCCCGCTGGCCGGTCACATGCCGGCCGAGGTCAAGGACTGGTACCAGTTCGAGGCCCATCTGGCGCAACTTCGCGCCTATGGCCTGGCCGAGAGCATCAAGGACCTGTACTGGGACATCCGTCCCAAGCCCGAATTCGGCACGGTCGAAATCCGCGTCTGCGATACGCCGTTGACCGTGGAGCGCGCCTGCCAGATAGCGGCCTTCGCCCAGGCGCTGTCGGTGCTGTTGATGCGCGAAGAAGATCCCAGCGACAAGGCCTGGCTGTCCTACCGCAGCAACCACTTCCAGGCCTGCCGTTTCGGCCTGCAGGGCAGCTATGTGACGCCGGATGGCGAGCGCCTGCGCTTGATGGACCACCTGCGGGCGCTGTTCCAGCGGCTGATGCCGGTGGCCGAAGAACTGGGGACCGGCGACATGATCGCATCGCTGCGCGACGAAGCCATGCGCAGCGGCAACGATTCGCGCTGGCTGCGCAGCCAGTTCCATCGTTTGCGCGATCTGCCGCTGGTGGTGGAATCGATGTCGCAAGCCTGGCGCGGTGAGGTCGCCCAGGCGGCGCCGGCCGAGCCGACCGCGGTGTTGCGGCGGCGAATCCGCGCCACGTCCGAGCCGATGCAGCCCCTCTCGACGGCGGAGCCGGGAGTGACCGCGCCACTGCCCGAACGCCTGCACTAGGCCTGTCCGGGCGTCTTGTTTCAGGGCGTGCCGCGCTGGCGGCCGCCGATGGCGCTGACCGAAAGCCGGGTCTCGCCTGCAGTGCCGCGGTGGGCGGCGGCGCGCCAGGCGTGGCCGTAGGCGACCTCGATGCTCAGCGCGATGACGCCGTCCGGGCGGCGCTGGGCTTCCAACGCATCGCACAGGCGCGCCCGCCAGTCTCGCCCGACCAGGCCGCCGCGCCGACCGGCGGCGGGATTGCCGCCCAGGGCGCGCACGTCCTGCAGCAGCTTTTCCGGCGTGCGGTACGTCAACGTCAGGATTTCCTGGTCCATGACCGGATCGGCGAAGCCGTTTTCCACCAGCAGATCGCCAAAATCATGCATGTCGACGAAGGCCGGGGTGGCGGTGCGCAGTCCGGCGTCGTCCAGCGCCTGGCGCAATTCGCGCAGCGTCGCCGGCCCCAGACAGGAGAACATCGCCAGCCCGCCGACCTTGAGAATGCGGCGCCACTCGGCCAGCACGGCATGCGGCTCGCGGTGCCAGTGCAGGGCCAGGTTGGACCACACCAGTTCCAGCGATTCAGGCGCCAGACCGGTGGCGGCCAGATCGGCATTGATGAAGGCATTGGTCGGCCCGCGTCGCGCCAGTTTGCCTATCCAGGCCGACAGGCCGGCCGGGGCGTGGCGCTTGCGGGCGATCTCCAGCAGCGGGTCGCAGTTATCCAGGCCGGTGTAGGCGGCTTCGGCATAGCGTTCGCGCAGCAGCGCCAGGTTGTCGCCGGCGCCGCAGCCGGCGTCGAGCATGGCCTGCGGCTGCACGCGGATGTACTGCAGCCGGCCCAGCATGCGGCGGGCGACTTCGCCGTACAGGAACTGGGCGTCCGAAAGATCGCCGCGGCGGGCGAATTGGCGCGGCACGTCGGCGGCGACGAGCGGGAGCGAGGGCGGGGTGGCAGGTGCGGGCAGGGACATTTCGGTCGCGCCCGGGCGCGGCGCCGCGGGCGGATCATGATTTCATGGGGGATGGCTCACATTATTGCCCATCCCGGCCGCGGCGGCCGATTGTCCCTACAGGCCATGGGGCGGGGGTTGCTGGCACGGGTGCCCTGCGACTGTCCGCTGTGCGGGGGGCGGGTCGGCGGCGCCCGCCTGTGTGAGGGCTGCGAAACCGATCTGGCCGAAGCGTCGTTGGCGCCGCGCTGCCCGCGTTGCGCCCAGAGGCTGGCGGCGGATGCGCTGCATTGCGCCGACTGCCTGGCGCGGCCGCCAGCCTTCATCGGCACGGTCGCCGCCTTCGACTACGAGCCGCCCGCCGAGGTGCTGATCCGGCAGCTCAAGACCCAACTGCGGCTCAGCGCGGCGCCGGTCCTGGCGCGGCTGCTGGCGCATGCGGTGTGGTCCGAACCCCCGCCGCGGGCCTTGCTGCTGGTGCCGGTGCCGTCCAGTCGCGCATCGCTGCGCCGGCGCGGCATGAATCCGGCGGCCGAGATCGCCCGCAGCCTGGCGGCGCAACTGGGCTGGCCGCTGCTGCGCGGGGCGTTGCGGCGGCGGCGCGAAACGCCCAGGCAGACGGCCCTGGGGCGCCAGGCCAGGCTGAGCGGCGCCCGGGGCGTGTTCGATTGCGCGCGCGATCTGGCCGGCCGCCATGTCGGCTTGGTGGATGACGTCATGACCACGGGCAGCACCGCCGATGCGGCCGCGCGCGCCTTGCTGGCCGCGGGCGCGGCCAGCGTGACGGTGCTGGTGGTGGCGCGCACGCCGCGCCGGCCCTGATGTCCGGGCGGGGAGGGGCGGCGGGGGCGCCCCCTCATGCGGCCTCGGGCGCCGGGGCGGCCGTCCAAATCGGCGACAATCGCTCCTGCGCGGCCCTGGCCGGCCGCCCGTCATTCAACGTCTTTCCGTCCGTTCATCATGTTCCACGTCATCCTCGTATGCCCCGAGATTCCGCCCAACACCGGCAATGCCATCCGTCTGTGCGCCAATACCGGCGCGCAATTGCACCTGGTGCGTCCGCTCGGTTTCGAGCTGGACGATGCCCGCATGCGGCGGGCGGGGCTGGACTATCACGAGTGGCAGCCGGTGCGCGTGCATGACACGCTGCAGGAGGCGCTGGCGGATACAGGGGCGACGGCTTCCCACCTCTATGCATTGACCACGCATGCCCAGCGCAGCGTGGGGGACGTGCGGTTCGAGGCGGGGGACGTGTTCGTATTCGGACGGGAGAGCGCCGGTTTGTCGGAGGAGCATCACGCGATGTTCGCGCCGCAGCAGCGGTTGCGGCTGCCGATGCGGGCGGGGCAGCGGAGTTTGAATTTGTCCAACGCGGTGGCGGTGACGGTTTTCGAGGCTTGGCGGCAGTTGGGATATGAAGGGGGCGTCTGATCGCCCCTGGCGGATGCCTGCGCGCGGGGCGCCAAAGGCCGCCCGCGCGGCCGCCTTCGGCGCTGGGGGGCGGCGTCAGTCGAGCGACAGGTTCAGCTTCTGGATGACCTGATCCCAACGAGCCTTTTCGTTCTGGATGCGGACGGTCAGGGCCTCGGGGGCGGAGGCGGCGGGAGTGAAGTATTGCAGGGCCATCTGCTTGCGGACCGTATCGCTGTTGATGATGCGGTTCAGTTCGCTGTTCAGGCGCTCGATGACGGGCGTCGGCGTTTCCGCGGGGGCCAGGATGGCGTTCCACGAGATGGCTTCGAAGTCGGGGTAGCCCTGCGAGGCCATGGTGGGCACGCCGGGCAGGGTATCGCTGGGCTGCAGGCTGGTGACGGCGAGGATCTTGACCTTGCCGTCGCGGGTCTGCGGCACCGCGATGGCGGGGACCATGAAGCCGGCCTGGATGTCGCCGCCGATGATGGCGCTGATGACCTGCGGGAAGCCGGCGTACGGGATATGCGCCATGTCGATGCCGGCGCGTTCCTTGAACATTTCCATGGCCAGGTGGGCCGAGCTGCCGGGGCCGACGGAGCCATAGTTCAGCGAGCTGCCGTGCTCCTTCACCATGCGCACGAAGTCCTGCACGGAATTGACGTTCTTCAGGTTGCCAGGCACGGTCAGCACATTGGGGCTGGTGCCCACCAGCGTCACGGGCGCCAGATCTTGCAGCGGGTCGTAGCCCAGCGTCTTCTTGTAGAGCGTGGGGGCGGTGACCAGCGGGCCGTTGATCGTGTAGAGCAGGGTGTAGCCGTCGGGTTTGGCCTGCGCGACGATGCGGGTGCCGATGTTGCCGCCGGCGCCGGTCTTGTTGTCGATGACGATGGGCTGTCCCAGCGCTTGTCCCAGCGGCTCGGCGATGGTCCGCGCCAGGATGTCAGGCGACGAGCCGGGCGGGAACGGCACCACCATGTGGATGGGGCGGTCCGGCCAGTCGGCGTGGGCGGCGGCGGGCAGGATGGCCGCCAGGCTCAGGCAGAGGCCGCGCAGCAGGGGGCCGACCCGGAACTTGCGGGTTTGCGTCATGAAGGATGTCTCCTGGGAGTCGTGCGTCGTGTTGTTATGAGGACGAGGGGGTGGGGGCCGGCTGCATCGGCGATGTCAGCCCGCGTTGCCGTGTTCGTCGCGCGCGTCGCGCGCCAGCAGGGTGGACACGGCCGTCATGGGCGAGACGCCGTCGAACAGTACGGCGCACACGGCTTCGGTGATGGGCAGTTCGACGCCGACGGCGCGGGCGCGTTCCAGCGCGGCGCGCGCGCAGCGCACGCCTTCGGCGGTGATGCCGCTGGCCAGGACGTCGGCCAGCTTGCGGCCCGCGCCGATTTCCAGGCCGACGCGGCGGTTGCGCGACAGTTCGCCGGTGGCGGTCAGGACCAGGTCGCCCAGGCCGGTCAGGCCGGCGAAGGTCTCGGCTTGCGCGCCCAGCGCGACGCCGAAGCGTGTCATCTCGGCCAGGCCGCGGGTAATCAGCGCGGCGCGGGCATTGGTGCCCAGCGCCAGGCCGTCGCCGATGCCGCAGGCCACGGCGATGACGTTCTTGAGGGCGCCGCCCACTTCCACCCCGACCAGGTCGCCGCTGGCGTAGACGCGCAGCGCGGCGCCGTGCAGGGCCCGGGTGGTGGCGGCGCGCAGGGAGGCGTTGTCGCTGGCGACGGTCAGCGCCACGGGCAGGCCCTGGGCGACTTCGCGGGCGAAGGACGGGCCCGACAGGACGCCGCCGACGGCTCCGGGCAGGGCCTGGCGCACGATTTCGTGGGGCAGTCTGGCCGTGTCGGCTTCAAAGCCTTTGCAGGTCCAGACGATGGGGGTGTCTTGCAGGCCCAGGGCGGGCAGGCGACGCGAGAGTTCGGCGCAGGTGGCGGCGAGGCCGGCCACGGGAACGCCTAGAATGATCAGCCCCGTCGCGCCGTCCTGTTGCAGGCTGCGCAGCGTGGCGTCGAGATCGGAGGTAATCGTCAGCGCCTGGGGCAGGGCGATGCCAGGCAGGTAGCGCGCATTTTCGTGGCGGGCGGCCATGTCGGCGGCCTGCGCCGGATCGCGCGCCCAGAGTACGGTGGGGTGGCGGCGGCTCGCGGCCGCCGCCAGCGCGGTGCCCCAACTGCCCGCGCCCAGGACGGCGACGCGCAGGCTGGGCGGAGTGGGCTGGTTCATGGGGCGCCGCGGTCTGCCTTATTGGCGGGTGGCGCTGGCGGGCAGGATGATGCCCGAGTCGCTGCCGTTGCCGTTGGCGTTGCTTTGCTGCTGTTGCAGTTCGGCCAGGCGTTGTTCGTACAGGGCCTGGAAGTTGACTTCGGTCAGGTGCAGCGGCGGCATCGAGGTGCGGGTGATCGCGTCGGCGATGTTGGCGCGCAGGTACGGGTACAACATCGTCGGGCAGACGATGCCCAGCAGCGGGTCGAGTTGCTCTTCGGGGATGTTGGCGGCTTCGAAGATGCCGGCCTGGGTGCCTTCGACCAGGTACACGACCTTGTCATTGACACGGGTGGTGACGGTGACCGTGACCGTGGTTTCGAACACGGTTTCGGCCAGGCGCTGGCCGCCCACGGTGATGCTCACTTCGACCTGGGGGGCTTCTTGCTCCAGGAAGACGTGGGGCGCGTTCGGCATTTCCAGCGAAAGGTCTTTCAGGTAGACGCGCTGCAGATTGAACGAGGGCGCGTCGTTGCCGCCTTCTTGCTGGGTGTTTTGGTCTTGATCAGCCATGAGTGTTTCCGTTGGTGGGAGGGGCAAAAAGGGGCGTCAGCCGTTGAGCAATGGGGTCAGGCCGCCCGAGCGGTCCAGCGCCATCAGGTCGTCGCAACCGCCGACATGGGTATCGCCGATGAAGATCTGCGGTACCGTGCGCCGGCCGGTGCGTTCGATCATGCGATCGCGTTGGCCGGGTTCGCGGTCGATCTGGATGATTTCCAGGTCGGTCACGCCGCGCTGCTCCAGCAGCGCCTTGGCGCGGGCGCAATAAGGACAATAGTCCTTGCTGTACATGACAACTTTATTCATAGGCGCTCCAGGCGGATTCTGTCGATAAGATGGGGGCGCGTCGCCCGGGTTCAACCCTTCTGGGTGACCGGCAGGCTGGCGGCCAGCCAGGCGCGCATGCCGCCTTCGAGCGGCACGACGTCGGCGAAACCCTGCGCGCGCAGCTTGGCGGCGGCGCGGGCGGAATCACGGCCATTGTCGCAAACCACGACAAGCGGCTTGTTCTTGGGCAGCGAGGCGGCCTTTTGTTCCAGGTCGGCGGCCGGCACGCTGCGTGCCTGGGCGATGTGGCCGGCCTGGAACTGTTCGGCGGGGCGCACGTCGACCCACACGGCCTGGCGCTGGTTGACCATCTGGATGGCTTCCGTGGTGCTCACGGCCGAGCCGGTGCGGCCCTTGCGCAGGGCGGGAATGGCCAGCATGACGCCGGAAACAAGGGTTACGGCGACAATGAAGATGTTGTTTTTATCGAGCAAGAATTGCAGAAGGTCCACGGGGCATCCTGAAGTGCGGCGTCTAGCCTGGTAAGGGCGAACCCTGACGCGCCGCGCGGCGAAATTGACGGGTGCGCCGGGGCAAAATCAAGGGCAAAATCGCTCAATTATAAAATGAGCGCATTCCGCAACTTTAACCCGCGTTACACGCCTGCCAAACCATGCACAAACTCGTTCTGATGCGCCACGGCGAAAGCCAGTGGAATCTGGAAAACCGCTTCACCGGCTGGACCGACGTCGACCTGACCGAAACCGGCCGTGAGCAGGCCCGCAAGGCGGGCGAACTGCTCAAGAAGGAAGGCTACACCTTCGACCTGGCCTACTCGTCGGTGCTCAAGCGCGCCATCCGCACCCTGTGGATCGCCCTGGACGCCATGGACGCCATGTATACCCCGGTGGGCGTGAACTGGCGCCTGAACGAGCGCCACTACGGCGCCCTGCAGGGGCTGAACAAGGCGGAAACCGCCGCCAAGTACGGCGACGAGCAGGTGCTGATCTGGC
The DNA here is from genome assembly GCF_046535435.1 of Achromobacter sp. SIMBA_011. Taxonomy (NCBI): domain Bacteria; kingdom Pseudomonadati; phylum Pseudomonadota; class Betaproteobacteria; order Burkholderiales; family Alcaligenaceae; genus Achromobacter; species Achromobacter sp. SIMBA_011. The sequence goes on from NZ_JAWRWN010000001.1 coordinate 759,560, forward strand.
GCCGCGCCTACGCCATCGCGCCGGAACCCCTGTCGCTGGACGACGAGCGCCACCCGCGCTTTGACAGCCGCTACGCCAAGATCCCGGCCGACCAGTTGCCGGCCACCGAGTGCCTGAAGGACACCGTGGCGCGCGTGCTGCCGTTCTGGAACGAATCCATCGCCCCGGCCATCCGCGCCGGCCGCAAGGTGCTCATCGCGGCCCACGGCAACAGCCTGCGCGCGCTCATCAAGCACCTGGACAACGTGTCCGACGACGACATCGTCAACCTGAACATCCCCACCGGCCAGCCGCTGGTGTACGAATTGGATGATGACCTGCGCCCCATCCGCCACTATTATCTCGGCGATGCCGCCGAGATCGAGGCGGCCATGGCCGCCGTCGCGGCCCAGGGCAAGGCGAAGAAGGACTGATACATGGTGCGCAAGGCGGGGTGGTTGTTGGCGGTCATGCTGGCCGGCGGAGCGCTGCCCGCGGGCGCCGCGCCCAACGATCTCGCCGGCCGCCAGTCCGAAGCCGAAAGGCAGCAGGCGCAACTGCGCGATCGCATCGAGAACCTGCAAAAGGATATCGATGCGCGCGAAGCGGCCCGCAAGGAAGCCGCCGATGCCCTGAAGCAGTCGGAATCGGCGATCTCCAGGATCAACCTGCGGCTGAAGGAACTGGCCGATTCCAGCCGCCAGGCGACCACCGACCTGTCCGGCCTGGAAAAGCAGATCACCGCCCAGCAGGCCGTGCTGGCCAAGCGCCGGGTCGAACTGGCGGACCAGTTGCGCACGCAATACACCAGCGGCCTGTCGCCCTGGACCGCGCTGCTGTCCGGCGACGATCCCCAGGTGCTGGGCCGCAACCTGGGCTACCTCGATTATGTCTCCCAGGCCCGCGCCCGCGCCGTCGAGGCGCTGCGCGCTGACATCGACCGGCTGGCCGCCCTGCAGGGCCGCGCCGACGCCCGGCGCGCCGAGATCGAAAAGCTGGTGGCCGAAACCTCCGAACAGAAGAGCGCCCTGGTCGCCCAGCAGAAAGAGCGCGGCACCCTGCTGGCGCAACTGGAAGGCCAGATCGCCGCCCAGCGCGCCGAAGCCAACAAATTGGGTCGTGACGACCAGCGACTCTCGCGCCTGATCACCGACCTGGACGCGGCCATCGTCAAGCAGGCCGAAGAGGCCCGCAAGGCCGAAGAGGCGCGCCGCCGCGCCGAGGAAGCCCGCAAGGCCGAGGAGGCCCGCCGCGCCGAAGAAGCCCGCAAGAAGGCCGAAGCCGAGCGCCGCGCCGAGGAGGCCCGCAGGAAGGCCGAGGCCGACCGCAAGGCGGCCGCCGACAAGGCCGCGGCCGACAATGCCCGTCGCGACCGTAACGCGCGCGAGGCCCGCGAGGCCGCCGAAGCGCGCGAACAGGTCGAGGCCGCGTCGCGCCAGGCGCGGGGGCCCGTGGCCGTGGCCGATCCCGACGCCGCTGGCCTGCGCCCCGCCGATTCGCGCCATACCCGCCTGACCGGGCAGGCCGAGACGCCGCCCCCGGTAAAACCCGCAGATCCTCCCAAAAAGGCGGAACCCGCGGAGGCGGAATCCACTCCAACCCGAACTGCATCGGTCCAGCAGACCCCGCGCGCCGCGCCGGTAGGCGGCGGCAACGGGCTGCGCCACGGGTTGGCGGCGCCGGTGCGTGGCCAGGTGCAGGGCCGTTTCGGGGTCGATCGCCCGGACGGCGGCGTCTGGCGCGGCATCGTGCTGCGCGCGCCCGAGGGAACCCCCGTGAAGGTGGTGGCCCCCGGCACGGTGGTCTATGCCGATTGGCTGAGGGGCTTCGGCAACCTCATCATTGTGGATCATGGCCAGCAATATCTGACCGTCTATGCTTACAACCAAAGTCTGCTCAAACGGGTGGGCGATTCCGTCGCGGCGGGGGATACTATTGCTTCGGTAGGCGCAACCGGCGGCCAAGTGGAATCCGGCCTATACTTTGAAATTCGCCATCGCGGCGCTCCTGTGGATCCAGCCCAGTGGCTGGCCCAGTAAGCCAAAAACCCTCAAGGGCGAAAACCATTCGGGAAGTGTGCATGAGCACTCGCAAGTTTCGCGGTTTCGGTCTGATTGCCATCGGTGCGGTGGCTGGTGTCCTGCTCAGCGTGGGCGTCACCGCTGTCGCCCAGCGCGGCAGTCCCTTGCCGCTGGATGAACTCAGGCAACTGAGCAACGTCTTCGCCGCCATCAAGAACAACTACGTCGAGTCGGTGGACGACAAGACGCTGATCGACAATGCCATTTCCGGCATGGTGTCGAACCTGGACCCGCATTCCGCTTACCTGGATGCCGACGCCTTCCGCGAAATGCAGACGGCCACGCAGGGTGAGTTCGGCGGCCTGGGCATCGAGGTCGGCGCCGAAGACGGCTTCGTCAAGGTCATCTCGCCCATCGAGGACACCCCCGCCGCGCGCGCGGGCGTCATGGCCGGCGACCTCATCATCAAGATCGACGACACGCCCACCAAGGGCATGTCGCTGAACGACGCCGTCAAGCTCATGCGCGGCGCGCCCAAGTCGCCCATCACGCTGACCATCATGCGCGCCGACCGGCCGCAGCCGATCGTGCTCAAGATCGTGCGCGACATCATCAAGGTGCGCAGCGTGCGCAGCAAGATGCTGGACAACGGCGTGGCCTACGTGCGCATCGCCCAGTTCCAGGAAAAGACCGGCGTCGACCTGGCCAAGCAGCTCAAGGACCTCGGCGCCAAGGAAGCGCCCAAGGGTCTGGTGCTCGACCTGCGCAATGACCCGGGCGGCCTGCTGACCAGCGCCATCGGCGTGTCCGGCGCGTTCCTGCCGGCCGACGCCCTGGTGGTGTCGACCGACGGCCGCACCCCCGACGCCCGCCACAAGTACCTGGCGACCCCGTCGGAATATGCCCGCGGCGAAAGCAACTACCTGTCGGGCCTGCCGGCCTGGACCAAGACCGTGCCGATGGTGGTGCTGGTCAACGTCGGTTCGGCCTCGGCTTCCGAGATCGTGGCCGGCGCGCTGCAGGACCACAAGCGCGCCAAGGTGCTGGGCAACCGCACCTTCGGCAAGGGCTCGGTGCAGGTGATCCTGCCGCTGTCGGAAACCACCGCGGTCAAGCTCACCACGTCGCGCTACTTCACGCCCAGCGGCCGTTCGATCCAGGCCACCGGCATCGAGCCCGACTACGTCGTGGCCGACACCGCCGACGGCGACCTGTTCCGCCTGCCGCGCGAAGCCGACCTGCAACGCCACCTGTCGAACCCGGGCACGGCCAACGAAGTGAAGTCCAACTCGGACCAGGACAACGTCGACGTGCCGACCAAGGTGTTCGAATTCGGCGGCAAGGACGACTTCCAGTTGCAGCAGGCGCTCAACCTGCTGGCCGGCAAGCCGGTGCAGAAGGGGTCGGCCCGCGCCCAAGCCAAGGCCGACGCCAAGCCCGGCACCGGCACCGCCCAGCGCATGAAGATCACGCCGACCGGAGTCGAGCCCAGCAAGGACAAATGAACGACGAGCAACTGCTGCGCTACGCCCGCCATATCCTGCTCGACGAGCTGGGTATCGAAGGGCAGGAAAGACTGCTGGCGGCGCGAGTGCTTATCGTAGGGGCGGGTGGACTGGGTTCGCCCGCCGCGCTCTACCTGGCCACCGCCGGCGTCGGTGACATCACGCTGGCCGATGACGACGTCGTCGAACTCAGCAACCTGCAGCGTCAGATCCTGCACACCACCGCGAGCGTCGGCCGGCCCAAGGCCGAGTCCGGGCGCGACATGCTGGCGGCTTTCAATCCGCAGACCCGCGTGCATGCCCGCGTCGAGCGGCTACAGGGCCAGGCCCTGTCCGACGCGGTGGCGCAGGCCGACCTGGTGCTGGATTGCACCGACAACTTCACCACCCGCCACGCCATCAACCGCGCCTGCGTGCAGCATCGCAAGCCGCTGGTGTCGGGCGCCGCCATCCGCTTCGACGGCCAGGTCAGTGTCTACGACCTGCGAGACCCGGACGCGCCGTGCTACCACTGCCTGTTTCCCGAGGCGGACGACGTCGAGGAGGCCAACTGCGCCACCATGGGCGTGTTCGCGCCGGTGGTCGGCATCATCGGCAGCATGCAGGCGGCCGAGGCCCTCAAGCTGTTGTCCGGGGTGGGTGAGAGCCTGTCTGGGCGGCTGCTGTGGCTGGACGTGCGCACCATGCAATGGCGCAGCGTCAACGTCCAGCGGGATCCGGAATGCGCTGTCTGTGGCGCGCACGCGCACTGATGCGCCGGACAGGCGATTATTCCGTCCCCGTAAAATCTGCCTGTCATTCTCCGCGTAAATAATATTAAAGGTTTGAAATACCTGCTATAACGCCAGCCAGCCTTCCTTTCATGGCAGGCAGCATTGGACGTATCGGAGTGGACACAGGATTGAGCTTCAGCCTGCCGAAATGGCGGCTGACCCGATGGTTGACGGATTCCGGGCAGGACACGCCTGCGGACATCCGCGCCGCGCTGATTGCCAGCCTGTTCGGCACCCTGCCCATCTTCGCGGGCGGTGTCATCAACACCTTGATGATCTCGGGCGTGGTCGCGTGGCGCCGTCCCGAGCCGCTCTATATCTCGTGGCTGGTCCTGGAGATCGTGCTGGCCGTGGTGCGGGTCACCATCCTGCGCTCGGCCTTGCGCAACGCCGCCCGGGGCGGCAACACCCATACCGACATCTACATCGTGCTGGCGTTGCTATGGGCGTTCAGCGTCGGCTACGGCGTTTTCGTCACCTTCCTCAACCATGACTGGCTGGCCGCCACGCTTGCCGGCGTGTCCTGCGGCGCCATGGCCGGCGGCATCTGCTTTCGCAACTACGGTGCGCCGCGGCTGGTGGCCGCGATGATCTTCCTGAGCCTGGGGCCGATGTGCCTGGGCGCGCTGTTCGCCGGCGAATACGTCACCGTCATCGTCTTCATCCAGATCCCGTTCTATCTGGTCAGCATGAGCATCGCCTCGCAGCGGCTGCGCCGCATCCTGGTGTCCACCATGCTGGCCGAGCGCGAGAACGAACGCCGCGCCAGCCAGGACGCGCTGACCGGCCTGGCCAACCGCGCCGGGCTGGAAGCGGCGCTCGAGCGCATCTGCGCCAGCGCGCGCGGGCAGGACAGCGCCGCCGCGCTGTTCTACATGGACATGGATGACTTCAAGATCATCAACGACACCCATGGCCACGCCGCCGGCGATCATGTGCTCAAGACCATCGCCCAGCGCATGCGCGCCATGCTGCGGGTGGACGATGTCGCGGCCCGCATCGGCGGCGACGAATTCATCGTGCTGGTCACCGGCATCGACGCCACCGCCGCGCTGCGCCTGGGCAACCACCTGCTGCGCGACGCCATCCAGCCGATCACGCTGGCCGACGGCACGCGGGTCAGCGTGGGGTTGTCGATCGGCATCTCGATCATTTCCGGCGTCGACCGCAAGGCCCAGGCGGTGCTGGATTCGGCCGACGCGGCGCTGTACCGCGCCAAGGCGCAGGGTGGCCGCCGCTGCGCGGTCGCTGGCGCGCCGGACCTGCAGGAAGCCCGGGAAACCGGCGACGCCGCGACGGCCTGAGGCCACACGCTTCAAGCCTACGCCGAGGGTACGGCACGACAAATTCCCTCAGATTCACCCAAAGTTATCAGATAACCTGAAAAGTCTGCGCTATACTCGGCCGCTATGCTGACCAAGAGCCTCACCTTGACCGAACAGGTCGCCCGCCAGATCGCGGGCGACATCGCTCATGGCGTCTATCCCGTGGGCGCCAAGCTGCCTTCCGGCCGCGTGTTGGCCGAGCAGTACGGCGTCAGCGCCGCGGTCATCCGCGAAGTCACCGAGCGCCTGCGCGCGCAGGGCCTGGTGCAGAGCCGCCAGGGATCGGGCAGCGTGGTGCTGGCACGCACCGGCGCTCAGGGCTTCCAGGTGCCCGCCGATATCGCCGTCAGTCGCGAGCAACTGGCCAGCGTCTACGAGCTGCGCATGGAACTGGAAGGCGGCGCCGCCGCGCTGGCGGCCGAGCGCCGCAACGCCGCCGACCTGGAGGCCATGGCCCGCGCCCTGGCCGACCTGGAACATCACCAGCACCATCCCGAACACGGGGTCGAGCACGACATTGCCTTCCATCTGGCGATCGCGGCCGCGACCCACAATCCGTTCTACCAGGACCTCCTGCAATACCTGAACCTGCAATTGCGCCTGGCTGTCAGCACCGCGCGCGCCAATAGCCGCCAGTTGGCCGGCATGACGGACGCCGTGCACCACGAACACGTCGCCGTGTTCGAGGCCATCCGCGACCACGATGCGCCGCGCGCGCGGCGCATGGCCGAACGCCACTTGCGGCAGGCGGCCAGCCGCCTGCGCCTCGATTCCCTCTTTCCCGCCTCCAGGCAGACATCATGAGCACAACCGACATCGCCCAGCGCCTGGTCCAGGCCCTCGGTCCCGACACCGTCTTCACCGCCAGCGAGGACATCGCGCCCTGGCTGTCCGACTGGCGCGGTCTGTACAACGGCCACGCCCAGGCGGTGGTCCGTCCGCGCACCACCGCCGAGGTCGCGACCTGCCTGGCGCTCTGCAACGAGGCCGGCGTGCCGGTGGTGCCGCGCGGCGGCAATACCGGCCTGTGCGGCGGCGCCACGCCCGACGCCGCGCCCATCAACGTCGTGCTGAGCCTGGACCGCATGAACGCGGTGCGCGCCATCGACACCATTGCAAACACCATGGTCGCCGAGGCCGGCTGCATCCTGGGCAACCTGCGCCGCGCAGCGCAGGACGCCGGCCGGCTGCTGCCCCTGAGCCTGGCCGCCGAGGACTCCAGCCAGATCGGCGGCAACGTCGCCACCAATGCCGGCGGCGTCAACGTGGTGCGCTATGGCATGGCGCGCGAACTGGTGCTGGGCCTGGAGGCGGTGCTGCCCAACGGCGAAATCTTCAACGGTCTGCGCACCCTGCGCAAGGACAACACCGGCTACGACCTCAAGCAACTGCTGATCGGCTCCGAAGGCACGCTCGGCGTCATCACGGCAGTGGCGCTGCGCCTGTATCCGCGCACGGACGTGCGCTCGGTGGTGCTGGCCGCGGTCGAATCGCCCGCCCAGGCGCTGCAACTGTTCGAGATCCTGTTCGAGCAATGCGGCGCGCGCTTGCAGGCCTTCGAGTATTTCTCCGGCGACTGCCTCGACCTGGTCCTGACCCACGCCGCGGGCGTGCAGGAGCCGTTCGACCAACGCTACCCGGCCTATGTTCTGGTTGAACTGGCCGACACCGCCGACGAAGCGGCGCTGACCGCGCTGCTGGAAAACGTGATCGGCACGGCGCTCGAGCGCGGCCTGTGCCTGGACGCCGCCGTTTCCGCTTCGCTGGCTCAGTTGCAGGCGCTATGGAAGCTGCGCGAGGAAATCTCCGAAGCGCAACGCGCCGACGGCCCGCACCTCAAGCACGACGTGTCGCTGCCGATCGAGAGCATTCCGGATTTCATGGCGTCCGCCGAAGCGCGCGTGCGCGCGCTGTACCCGGACATCCGCCCCTTCATCTTCGGCCATTTCGGCGACGGCAACCTGCACTACAACCTGTCGCGCCCCGCCGGCGCGGACCGCGGCTGGGTCGCCGAACACGGCGCCGCGATCACCGACGCCGTCCTGGACGAGGTCAACCGGTACGGGGGCAGCATCAGCGCGGAGCATGGGATCGGGCAGCTCAAGCGGGAGCATTTCCTGCATAGCAAGGATACGGTTGAGTTGCGGTTGATGCGGGAGATCAAGCGGGTTTTGGATCCTAAGGGGATTATGAATCCTGGGAAGCTGCTTTAAGAAGGGCTTGTTGGCGGGGGAAGGCGCTTCGTAGGTCGCCCCTCGGTCGGGCGGACCCGATGGCGGGCGCCCACGATTGCGGTCCGGAGCGAAGGCTCCGGACCGCAATCGTAGCCCCGCCTCCCCCCGAGGGCTGCCGCGCCGGGCGCCTTAAGAACTCAACCCCACCTTCGCCACCCAAGATCAGACCAACTCCGCAAAAAAACACCACGGATAACAAAAAGGCCTGGAGCAACGCATCCAGGCCTTTCATATCGCCTCAAGTCCACCAAGCCACCGCCATCAGCGCCCAGCCCGGCAAAAGCGAAATCCGCTCAAAAGATCACTGCCGGTGATAAACCTCGGCTCCCTTCTTCACGAACTCGATCGACTTCTCCTGCATGCCTTTCTGCAGCGCTTCCTTCTCGGTCACGCCCTGCGACGCCGCATAATCGCGCACATCCTGCGTAATCTTCATGCTGCAGAAATGCGGCCCGCACATCGAGCAGAAGTGCGCCACCTTCATCGAATCCTTCGGCAGCGTCTCGTCGTGGAACTCCTTGGCCGTATCCGGATCCAGGCCCAGGTTGAACTGGTCGTCCCACCGGAACTCGAAGCGCGCCTTCGACAGGGCGTTGTCGCGGATCGCCGCGCCCGGATGGCCCTTGGCCAGGTCCGCCGCATGCGCCGCGATCTTGTACGTGATGATGCCGTCCTTCACGTCCTTCTTGTTCGGCAGCCCCAGGTGCTCCTTGGGCGTCACGTAACAGAGCATCGCCGTGCCGTACCAGCCGATCAGCGCCGCGCCGATGCCCGAGGTGATGTGGTCGTAGCCCGGCGCGATGTCGGTCGTCAGGGGGCCCAGCGTGTAGAACGGCGCCTCGTGGCAGTGTTCCAACTGCAGCTCCATGTTTTCCTTGATCATCTGCATCGGCACGTGGCCCGGGCCTTCGATCATCACCTGCACATCGTGCTTCCAGGCCACCTGCGTCAGCTCGCCCAGCGTCTTCAGTTCCGCGAACTGGGCTTCGTCATTGGCGTCATAGCCCGAGCCCGGGCGCAGGCCGTCGCCCAGCGAGAAGCTGACGTCGTAGGCCTTCATGATTTCGCAGATTTCCTCGAAGCGCTCGTACAGGAAGCTCTCCTTGTGGTGCGCCAGACACCACTTGGCCATGATCGAGCCGCCGCGCGAGACGATGCCCGTCATGCGGTCCGCCGTCATCGGAATGAACGGCAGGCGCACGCCGGCGTGGATCGTGAAGTAGTCCACGCCCTGTTCGGCCTGCTCGATCAGCGTGTCGCGGAAGATCTCCCAGGTCAGTTCCTCGGCCTTGCCGTCGACCTTCTCCAGCGCCTGGTAGATCGGCACCGTGCCGATCGGCACCGGCGAATTGCGGATGATCCATTCACGCGTTTCGTGGATGTGCTTGCCCGTCGACAGGTCCATGACCGTGTCGCCGCCCCAGCGGATCGCCCAGGTCATCTTCTCGACTTCCTCGCCGATGCCCGAACTGACGGCCGAGTTGCCGATGTTGGCGTTGATCTTGACCAGGAAATTGCGGCCGATCGCCATCGGCTCGACTTCCGGGTGGTTGATGTTGGCGGGGATGATGGCGCGGCCGCGCGCGATCTCGTCGCGCACGAATTCCGGCGTGATGGCGGCCGGGATGGCGGCGCCGAACGATTGGCCCGGGTGCTGGCGCAGCAGGCGCTTGACCATCTTCTCGCCATCCGGACCGCTGTCGCGCAGCGTCTGCAGGTAGTGCTCGCGGCGCAGGCTTTCGCGGATCGCCACGTATTCCATTTCGGGCGTGATGATGCCGCGGCGCGCATAGTGCATCTGCGAGACGTTGGCGCCGGCCACGGCGCGGCGCGGCGGGCGCTGCAGGTCAAAGCGCATGGCCGTCAGCTTGGGATCGGTCAGGCGCTGCTTGCCGTACTCGCTGGTCGGGCCGGACAGCACTTCGGTGTCGCCGCGCTCGTCGATCCAGGCGCGGCGCACTTCCGGCAGGCCGCGGCGGATGTCGATCTTGACGTCGGGGTCGGTGTAGGGGCCGCTGCAATCGTAGACGGTCAGCGGCGGGTTCTTTTCGCCACCGAACATGGTGGGCGTGTCGTCCTGCTCGATCTCGCGAAACGGGACGCGGATGTCGGGACGGGAACCGACCTCGTAGACCCGGCGGGATTTGGGCAACGGGGCGACCGCGGCCGCGTCGACTTCGGCGGTGGCGGCCAGGAATTTGGGATTGGCGTTCATGGAAAGCTCCAAGCGAATGGTTTGGAGCCGATCGGGAATGGACTCCCGCCATGCGGGCATGGCGGAAATACGGCTCCCAGCATCGGCATTATCCGTACTGGTACGAAGGGACTCTCTCAACACGTCGTGCCGTTCTGGCGCGACGAGTACCCCTGCGCGAAAGCGAAGTATAGAGCCTGCATGGCCGCCGCGCGAACGGCGGCCGATGCTGCGTTGCGGCAGCCATGGTCCGTCGTGCCCGCCCATGGTGGTAGTACCGCTTTACATTTGGAATCAGTCTGCGGAGACAGTGCCATACAGGTTCTGTACACTTTTTTGGTCAGTCGGCGGTCAGCCTGCCGGCTTCAGTCCACTCCAAGAAGGAAACGAGCATGCAACTTACCCTACGCAAACTGGCGCCCGCCCTGGTGGTCATGACCCTTGCGCTTGCGGGTTGCAAGACCGCCCCGACCAAATCCGGCGCCGCCGCCACGCCCGATGCGGCCGGCCAGCAGCAATCCTCCGGGCAGCAGCAGCCCGCCACCGCCTCGGTGGTCGAGTTCTACGTGGCCCAGACCCAATCCGCGCCTGGGCTGGTCGAAGTCAGCCTGCCCGACGGCAAGCTGTACATGCAGCAGCAGCCCGTGCTGACGCGCGCCGACCTGACCGAAGCCGCCGCCCTCGTGGATCGCCAGGGCGCCAATTTTGTCGGTCTGCGTTTCTCGGAAGCCGGCACGCGCAAACTGACCGACATCAGCACCAAGAACGTCGGCAATATGCTGGCGCTGGTGATCGATCGTGAACTGATCGCCGCGCCCCGCATCGGCGAACCGCTGAACCGCGGCGTGCTGGCCTTCGGCGTGCCGTCGGCGCAAGCCGCTTCCGACATCGCCGCCAAGATCCGTGGCGAAAGCGCGCCCGCGCCGGCCCCGGCGCCCGCCAAGCCCTGAGCTGTCCTGGCACAAAAAAACCCGGCCATGCCGGGTTTTTTTTGTCCTGCTTTAGCCGTTTCCTCAGTTCTTGCGGCCGCGCGGCTTGACGCCGCGACGCGCCGTCATGGCTTCAATGAAGGCCAGCGTCACCGCCTCCAGGGCCACCCGATCCTCGGCCGTGAGCGTGTCGAGCATCGCGGGCGAGATCGTCGCGTAGGGCCAGGGCGCCAACGGCCGCCCGCGCCGCGCGATGGCACGGGGCAGCGGTTCCGAGACGCCGGTGGGGGGCAGTGTGTCGCTCAGGTCGTAGCTCTCCATGGGCAGTTCCATGGGACCCTTGCCGGTCTCCAGCCACTCGAGTTCCACCTTCAATACCTGCGCCAGTTTGCGCAGGGAACGGCTCGAATGCCGCAGCCCGCTCTCGTAGCTGCCGATCGCGCTTTGCGACAGGCGGGTCAGGCGCGCCAAGGTTTTCTGCGTGTGGCCACGCAAAAGACGGGCGTGCTTCAGTCGGTCTGAAAAAGTCTTCACGCGTCGATTGAAGCTTGCGCCGTAGGCACTTTGGTGGATATAAATATTACTTAAGTGATAAGTTCGAAGAGGCGCTCACATGCAGGAAAGAGGTTACGTCCTCGTCGTGCAACTTGGTGGAATGGCATGCAACAAGTTCGTGCATACCTTACGTCAATTTCAGTGGGAGGTCGGCCTGTGCCGATCCCCCGAGGGGCTGCTGGCGCGCCTGCGCAATGAACCCGCCGATGTCGTCGTGTTGCGGGGCACCGCTGACGACCTGCCGCAGTTGATTGCCGCGCTGCGTCGCGCCGCGCCGAGTTGCGCCGTGGTCTGGCAGTCGCCGGAAGATTCCGCGCCGGCCCGCATCGCCGCGCTCGATGCGGGCGCCCATGTGTGCGTGCCGCCACAGGCGAACATTCCCGAATGGGACGCCGTCCTGCGCAACCTGATTCGTTGCCAGCATCCCGCGGCCGACAGCATGCCGCGGTGGCGCGTCGATGGCCGTAGCCGCATGCTGGCAGGGCCCGCCGGTGAACGACTGCCCCTGACCAACACCGAGCGCGCCTTTTTCGTCAGCCTGTTGAACGCGCCGCACCAGTGCCTGCCGCGTGAAGGCTTCTTTCCCGATGCCACGCGTGATCCCATGGATGGCGCGCGGCGCGTCGACGTGCTGGTGTCGCGTCTGCGCTCCAAGGCGCGCCGTCTCAATATCGACCTGCCCGTCCTGGCGGTGCGAGGGTGGGGCTACATGCTGCTGCCACAGGGCGTGCCGGCCGAACATCAATAGTCCGGTCCATCCGGGGATTGTGGGCGATGACCATGAACGGCCGTTGCCGCCGCGCGGGCTTCGCGACAAAAACGGCCATGCAGCCGTATTGAAAAAGGCGCCCATGTGGGCGCCTTGCTTCATGGGCACGCGGCGGTATCCGTTAGAGCACGACCAAGTTGTCGCGATGCATCAGTTCGGGATCGGTCATGCTGCCAAGGATGCGGGCGATCTGCGATGACGGCTGGCGCAGGATGCGGCGGGTATCGGCCGACGAATAATTGATCAGGCCGCGGGCGCATTCGCGGCCCTGGCCATCGACGCAGGCCACCACGTCGCCGCGGCCGAATTCGCCTTCCACATCGACCACGCCGATCGGCAGCAGGCTCTTGCCTTCGCGCAGCAATGCCTGCACGGCGCCGTCGTCCAGCACCACACGGCCGCGCAGGCGCAGATGGTCGGCCAGCCATTGCTTGCGCGCCGACCAGACCGGCAACACGGCGCGCAATTCGCTGCCGATGCATTCGCCCTGCGCCAGGCGCGTCAGCACGTTGCGTTCGCGCCCCGAGGCGATCACGGTGTGCGCGCCGCTGTGCGCCGCGCGCTTGGCCGCCAGTACCTTGGTCAGCATGCCGCCGGTGCCGATGCCGCTGCCGGCGCCGCCGGCCATCGCTTCCAGCGCCGGGTCGCCGGCCTGGGCGTGCGCCATGAACTTGGCGTCCGGATTCTTGCGCGGGTCGGAATCGTACAGGCCGCGCTGGTCGGTCAGGATGATCAGCGTATCGGCTTCGATCAGGTTGGTGACCAGCGCGCCGAGCGTGTCGTTGTCGCCGAGCCGGATTTCGTCGGTGACCACCGTGTCGTTTTCGTTGACGATCGGCACCACGCCCAGGCGCAGCAGCGCGAACAGCGTGCTGCGCGCGTTCAGGTAGCGGTGGCGGTCGGCCAGGTCTTCGTGGGTCAGCAGGATCTGCGCGGTGCGCAGGCCGTATTCGGCGAACGCCGCTTCGTAGGCCTGGCACAAGCCCATCTGGCCCACGGCGGCCGCGGCCTGCAGTTCGTGCATTACCGACGGCCGCTTGCGCCAGCCCAGGCGGGCCATGCCTTCGGCAATGGCGCCGCTGGAGACCAGCACGACCTGTTTGCCCTGCTTGTGCAGCGCGGCGATCTGGGCTGCCCAGTGCGCCACGGCGGCGCGATCCAGGCCTCGGCCTTCATTGGTGACCAGCGATGAGCCGACCTTGGCGACGAGGCGCTGGGCGTGGGTGACGACGGAAACGGCGGGTGATTCGGCAGACATGATGGCGGCGGGCTGCGGCGCGAGAAAAGGCGTAATCGAACGAGATTGCGATTATGGCTTATTCGTCGCCGCGCGGCGCGGCCGGTCTCTTGTCGGCGTCGGTGCGGGTGTCGTCGAAGCGCGGATCTTCGGCGACGTAGGTGCCGTCGGCCTGATCCTGCGCCACCTGTTCCTTTTCGCGCTCGGCGTCCAGGTAGTCCTGCAGCGCGTAGATCAGGTCCTGGGTGCCGTCGCCGGACAGGCCGGAGATGCCGAACACCGGGCCTTTCCAGTCGTACAGCTCGATGAAGCGGCGCTTGGTGTCCTCGGGATCGGCCACCATGTCCAGCTTGTTCAGCACCAGCCAGCGCGGCTTGGCGGCCAGCTCGGGATCGTAGCGGCGCAGTTCCTCGACGATGGCGCGGGCATCGACCACGGCCTGCTCCACGGGATCGGCGTCGGGATCGGGGGTGGACACGTCCACCAGGTGCAGCAGCACGCGGGTGCGCGCCAGGTGGCGCAGGAACAGGTGGCCCAGGCCGGCGCCTTCGGAGGCGCCTTCGATCAGGCCGGGAATGTCGGCCACGACGAAGCTGCGCGACGGCGAGGTGCGCACCACGCCCAGGTTCGGGTGCAGCGTCGTGAACGGGTAGTCGGCGATCTTCGGCTTGGCGTTGGAGATGCGGGTGATCAGCGTGGACTTGCCGGCGTTGGGCAGGCCCAGCAGGCCGACGTCGGCCAGCACCTTCAGTTCCATGCGCAGGTAGCGGTGTTCGCCTTCCTTGCCGGGGGTCCATTGGCGCGGGGCGCGGTTGACGCTGGACTTGAAGTGCATGTTGCCCATGCCGCCCTGGCCGCCGGCCGCCAGCACGACCTTCTGGTCGTGGCGGTTCAGGTCGAACAGGACTTCGCCGGTCTCGGCGTCATGGATGATGGTGCCGACGGGCACGCGCAGCGTGATGTCGGGGGCGGCGGCGCCGTACTGGTCCGAGCCGCGGCCGTTTTCGCCGTTCTTGGCGCGGTGCAGGCGCGCGTAACGGAAGTCGATCAGCGTGTTGATGTTGCGATCGGCCACGGCAAAGATGCTGCCGCCGCGTCCGCCGTCGCCGCCGTCAGGGCCGCCCTTGGGAATGAATTTTTCGCGGCGAAAGCTCGCCACGCCATTGCCGCCTTTGCCGGCGACGACTTCGATGGTGGCTTCGTCTACGAATTTCATGATGTCTGCGCGTGTATGAGATAGGGAGTCGCCGCAACGCGGCGAGGGCCGCCACGCATTTGCGGTGGCCCGAAGGAAAAAAAGCCCTGCCGCGTGCGACAGGGCTTTGCCGTTCTGGCTGGCGGCGGGTCGCTGAGGCAACCGCGCCGCTGGCCGGACCGTGCTGCGTCGAGGATTACTCGGCGGCGACGATCGAAACGGTTTGCTTGTTCAACGCGCCCTTGAAGCCGAATTGAACCTTGCCGTCGATCAGCGCGAACAGGGTGTGGTCCTTGCCCATGCCGACGTTCACGCCAGCGTGGAAACGGGTACCGCGCTGACGCACGATGATCGAACCAGCGGGAATCAGTTCACCGCCGAAAGCCTTGACGCCCAGACGCTTCGATTCTGAGTCGCGTCCGTTTCGCGTAGAGCCGCCGCCCTTTTTCTGTGCCATGTTTAGCTCCTGCTAATGTGGTGCCGAGTCGCGTCTTAGGCCGTGATGGCTTCGATGCGGATTTCGGTGTAGTTCTGACGGTGGCCCTGACGCTTCTGATAGTGCTTGCGACGGCGCATCTTGAAGATCTTGACCTTGTCGTGGCGGCCTTGCGCAAGAACCGTTGCCTTGATCACGGCGCCGGCGACGAGGGGCGTACCAACTTTCAGTTGGTCGCCTTCGCCCACGGACAGCACTTGATCCAGGGTGATTTCTTGCCCAATGTCAGCCGGTATCTGTTCTACCTTGAGTTTTTCGCCAATGGCAACACGGTACTGCTTGCCACCGGTTTTTACGACCGCGTACATGGGGTATTCCTTAAATAGGTAAATGGGCTCATTCGCTTGCCGGCCCTGCTGGGCTGGCAGTGCTTGCCTGGGGTTGCCAAGATTGGGGTTGCCAAGATTGGGGTTGCCAAGATGGGGTTGCCAAGATCAAGCGCGCGTAATTCACCGACGTAATTCGGGCATCTCTGACCGAATCCGGGATATTAGCCCGCGGCTGGGGAAAAGTCAAAAAGCGCTTGCAGGCTAAGGGCTTAGGTCTGGCCGGGGCGCCGCGTCGGGGTGGCGCGCAGCCGAAAAAACGGGGGCGGGGCGGTTCGGAGTGGGGTGGCGCAGGGGGAGGCCGCACCCCGGGCAGGGGCGTCGCTACGTCCGGCTCCGGTTCCTGGCAGCCCGTATAATCGCTGGTCGAATCCCCCCGCCATCCCGGCGGCCCAGCGGTAAGAGCTGTTACATATGGCTCGTTTCACTCTCCGGATACGTCTTGAATCTCCCCGCGCTCATTGCTCCCATAGTTGACGATATGAAAGCCGTCGATGCGGTTATCCGCGAGCGGCTGAATTCCGATGTGGTGCTGATCCGTACGATCGGCGACTACATCATCGGGGCCGGCGGCAAGCGTATGCGTCCGGCGATGGTGCTGATGGTGGCGCGCGCGCTGGGCTACGAAGGGACGCATCATCAGTTGCTGGCCGCCGTCGTGGAATTCATTCACACGGCGACACTGTTGCATGACGACGTGGTCGACGAGTCCGACCTGCGTCGTGGCCGCGAGACCGCCAACGCGGTGTTCGGCAACGCCGCCAGCGTGCTGGTGGGCGACTATCTCTATTCGCGCTCGTTCGAGATGATGGTCGAGGCCGACTCGATGCGCATCATGAGCATCCTGTCGGAGGCCACCACGGTGATCGCCGAGGGCGAGGTGCTGCAGTTGCTGAACGTGCATGATCCGGACGTCTCGCAGGAGCGCTACCTGCAGGTCGTGCGCTACAAGACCGCCAAGCTGTTCGAGGCCGCCGCCCAGGTGGGTGCGGTGCTGGCCGGCGCCACGCCGGAGCAGGAAGCCGCCGCGGCCGCCTATGGCCGCCATGTGGGCACCGCCTTCCAGTTGGTCGACGACGTGCTCGACTACAGCGGCGATGCCGCCGCGCTGGGCAAGAACGTGGGCGACGATCTGCGCGAGGGCAAGCCCACGCTGCCGCTGATCCGCGTGATGGAAGTGGGCACGCCGGCGCAGCAGCAGTTGATCCGCGACGCCATCAAGACGGGCGACGCCGACTTCGCCGCCGTGGCGGCCGCCATCCAGGCGACGGACGCGCTGGAGCATGCCCGCCAGGCCGCCGTGGCCGAGGCGAATCGGGCTCGCGAAGCACTTTCTTCGTATCCCGTTTCCCCTTTTCTAAATTCTCTGTTAGAATTCTGCGCTTTCGCGGTGAATCGAGATCGCTAGCTGAAAACAGCACTGCAAGCGCTGCTTTGAGCAAGGTTGGAATTCACGAGGCGGGAAGGGCAAAACCTTCAAGCCGAAGCGGGAAGTTGATTTGGTTGCACTGAGCGCAACGAAGTCAGTAGCTGTAGGGTGTGGGAGATGTATAAGCCCATGCCCAGACTCGGGGCGTAGCTCAGCCTGGTAGAGTACTGCGTTCGGGACGCAGGAGTCGGAGGTTCGAATCCTCTCGCCCCGACCACTTATCTGTGGTCGAATTCTTGAAGGTGTTTCCCGACACCTTTGGCTGAAAGCCGGTACCGCGCAAGCGTTGCCGGCTTTTTTGCGTGGGCACGTCGCTTGCTGGCGTGGGGCCCATGAACTCGTTTTCTCTCGCAGACGGCCCGCTCGTGGTCGCTTATCCTCGCCGTGCCCGGGCGTCCGAGCACGAAGTGGCGTCGCATGACGCCCTGGCGGCGCGCCTGGCCGCGCTGTTGGGCGGGCGCCATGTTCCCGATTACCGGCCCAGTCGCCATCGCGGCGGCCCGCTTCCGTATTACGTGCCTGACCGCAGTATCGCCGGCGCGGCGCGCGCAACCATCCTGGGTATCTCGGGCATCGCCGACCTCTATGGTGGCGTCGTGCCGCATGCCTTCGTCGCCACCAAATCCATCAGCCATGGCCTGGCGCGGCCGGATGCGGCGGCGCCAGCGGGTTGGGTTGCCTCGCTGGCGGATGCTTTGGGTGACGCGGTGCTTGCCGGCTACACGGCGTTCCGCCCGGAAGACGCGCTGGCTGGTGGCCTGCGGCTGCTGCAACGCGGGTCGGTGCGGTTGAAACCTGCCGATGCGACCGCCGGGCGCGGGCAGGAGGTCGCATCGGATGCGGATGCCCTGCGGCAGGCCCTGGAGCGCCAATGCGCGCGGACGATGGGACGGCTCGGCCTGGTGATCGAGGAGGACCTGAACGAAGTCGAAACCTGCAGCGTGGGCTGGTCCAAGGTGGGAGAAATGGAGATCGCCTACGTCGGCACGCAGTCGCTGACGCCCGACAATGCGGGCTGCCTCGTGTACGGCGGCTCGGAACTGCGGGTGGCGCGGGGCGGCTTCGATGCCTTGCGCCGGCTGGATCTCGCCGACCGTGAACGCCGGGCGATCGACCTGGCGTGCCAGTATGACGCGGCGGTATCGGCCGCCTATCCCGCGCTGATTGCTTCGCGGCGCAATTACGATGTGGCGTTTGGTCTCGGCGCCGATGGCCGGCCGCGCGCGGGCGTGCTGGAGCAATCGTGGCGCGCGGGCGGCGCCAGCATCGCGGAACTGGCCGCCATGCAGGCCTTTGCGCTCTCGCCCGTGCTGCGCGAAGTGCGCGCCGCAACCCGCGAGCGCTATGGCGCCGACGAACCGCCGCCAATCGCGCAACGCCTGGTGTTCCACGGCCACGACGCGGCGGTCGGACCCATCAGCAAGTCGGGCGGCATCCTGGAGGCGGCCGATGGCGGCGCATAGCAGTCCGCTCGCGCTCGACGTGGATGGCGTGTCGCTGGACGCCACGTTCCTCACCCCGGAAGACAAGGTGCCGGGGGTGCTGTTCATCCACGGCTGGGGCGGCAGCCAGCAGTTCGACCTGTCGCGCGCCAAGGGCATTGCCGCGCTGGGTTGCGTCTGCCTGACCTTCGATCTGCGCGGACACGCCGCCACGCAGGCGCGGCAACGCGAGGTGACGCGCGAGGACAATCTGCGCGACGTGGTGGCGGCCTATGACCGGCTGGCGCAGCATCCGTCGCTGGACTCCGGTTCGATCGCCGTGGTGGGCAGCAGCTACGGCGGTTACCTGGCGGCCCTGTTGAGTACGCTGCGTCCGGTGCGCTGGCTGGCGCTGCATGTGCCTGCCCTGTATCGTGACGACGAATGGCTGGTGCCCAAGAACCAGCTCGATCGCGAGACCCTGCGCGCCTATCGCAGCGTCTACGTCCCGCCGGAAGAGAACCGCGCGTTGAAGGCGTGCACGGCGTTCGCCGGCGACGTGCTGCTGGTCGAGGCGGAACACGACAGCTATATCCCGCATTCGACCATCATGAGCTATCGCTCCGCGTTTCGCCGATCGCACTCGTTGACGCACCGGATCATCGACGGCGCCGACCACGCGCTGACGGAAAAACCGGCGCAACGCGCCTATACCTCGATACTGGTGAACTGGGTGACCGAAATGGTCATGGGCGCCCGCATGGGCGAGGGGCGGGCGCGCTATTGAGCGGCGGCGTCAGGGTGGGTGCGCAGCAGGGAAGGCCGGCAACGACGCCGGCCGTTTTCTCTCGCGGCGCGGGTCAACCCGGGTAGAGATCGGTGCGGCGATGGTCCCAGGCCGGCAGGCCGGCGCGCAGCGTGGCGACGCGCTCCGGGTCGAGGTCGGCCATGACGTAGCCGGTGCGGTCTGGCATGCAGGCCAGTACCGTGCCCCAGGGATCGACGATCATGCTGCGGCCCAGGCAGGGCAGGCCCGGCCCGTCGCCGCCGATCTGGGCGGCGGCGATCACGTAGCACTGGTTCTCGATGGCGCGGGCGCGCAGCAGGATTTCCCAGTGATCGCGGCCGGTGTGCAGGTTGAAGGCCGCGGGCGCCACCAGCACGTTGGCGCCGCGTGCGCGCAGCGCGCGATACAGCTCGGCAAAGCGCAGGTCGTAGCAGATGCTCAGGCCCAGCGTCAGGCCCGCCGCTTCGACCGTGCGCAGGCGCGTGCCCGGGGCGAAGTCGGCGGATTCGCGGTAGGGGGTGCCGTCGACCACCGCGTCATACAGGTGGACCTTGCGGTAGGAGGCGGCGATGCTGCCGTCCGGGGCGAAGGTGACGCCGGTGTTGCCGAGCCGGTCCTGGTCCGCCAGGCGTTCATGCATCGAGCCCAGGTGGATCCAGCAAGCGTGGCGCTGCGCCAGCGCGGCGATGCGCGCCGTGACCGCGCCGGGGATCGGACTGGCGGCGGCGCGCAGCGTTGGTGCGTCGCCGCGCACATCGCTGTATTCGGGCGTGACGATCAGTTGCGCGCCGTCGTTGGCCGCGGCCGTTATCCAATGTTCGAGCGCGGCCAGGTTGGCGTCGCGGTCACGGCGGCTGTCGAGCTGTATGGCTGCCACTCTGATGGACATGCGGGTCCCCCTTGTCAGTGTGCTTGCGCCTGGGACTTCAGGCCCAGCGCCACCTCGCGCGCGATCTGCCCCAGCAGCGCGGCGCCCTCGCCGCCCTGCAGGGTCTGCGCGGTCTGCCAGTCGGTAAAGCCGTCGGCCAGTACCGCCAGCACCACGCTGCGGTCGGCCACGGTGAGAATGCCGGCGTCATGGCGCAGGCCCGGCAACTGTCCGGCCTTGCTGGCCAGATGGGCGGGGGCGGGCAGCGCGGCGCCGAAGTGGGCGCGTTCGCGCTGGTCGGCCAGCAGGTCGAGCGCGAATGTCCGCAAGGCCGCGGGCAGCGCGCCGTCGCGCAGCATCCAGCACAGCGAGGCGGTGGCGTCTTCGGCGCTGGTGAAGTTGTCACGCCCGGCCTCGCGCGCCGCGGCGTCCATCATGCGCCGTTGCAGCCGGCTCGCCGGCAGGCCGGCGCGTTGGTTCCATTGATTGATCTCGTCGAATCCGAGCAGCTCGATCAGTGCGTTGGTGGCGACGTTGTCGCTGAGCACGATCATCAGCCGCGCCAGTTCGGCGAGCGACAGGGTGGTGACACTGGGCAACTGGGCGAGGATGCCGGTGCCGCCGGCGCGCTCGGCGCTTGCGGGCAGGGCCAGCGGCTGTTCGAGCGCGTAGCGGCCCTTGGCCACCGCTTCGAGCAGCGCCAGCAGGATGGGCACCTTGATGATGCTGGCCGATGGCTGCACGCGGTCGGCGTGGTGCGCCAGCACGATGCCGCCGTCCAGGTCGCGCAGGCTCAGCGAGACCCGCGCGGGCGTGGCCGCCAGCAAGGACGCCAGCGCCGCGTCGACGTGCTGGCGCAAGGCGTTGTGGTCCAGCGGTTGCGATCCCAAGGGGAACATGGTCGATCTCCTCAGACCAGGAAGAAGAACAGGGACGAGAACAGGCAGAGGTTCACCAGGATCACCGCCCAGCCGTTGTAGAGCATGTATTTGAGCTCGCCCGAGCGCGCCAGGCCCATCTGGCCGAACATGTCCGAGGTGGGGAAGGGGCCGAACCAGTCGATCTGCGAACTGCCCAGGATAACCGCCGTGGTGGCCGCGGGGCCGACGCCGGCGGCCGCCAGCAGCGGGCCGAAGATCTTGGCGGTGAAGGTCATCTGCGCGACCGCCGCGCCCGGGATGTGGCCGATGACGTTGAACCACAGCACGATGACGCACAGCATGGCGCCGCTGATGCCGGCCAGGTGCGGCTTGGCCAGCTCCAGCACGGCGTGGTAGGCGTTGAGCTGGTCCACCAGCACCAGCACCGGATTGAACAGCCAGAACAGGAAGAAGATCCAGATCAGCTTGCCGGCGCCCGCGTACATCGCCTGCAGGATCGCGCGCGGACCCATGCCGCCGGCCAGTCCGGTGGTGGTGGCCAGCGCCACCATGACGATGATGGCGAAGGCATAACCCGCCTTGGCGAGCACGCCGACGATCGCCAGGAGAACGATGGTCAGGCAGAACGCCCACGCCGCCCGCATGGCGCTGCGCGCGGGCGCGGCATCGAGGTCGAAGGCGGCCGTGCCGGCTCCGGCTTCCTCGTATTGGTGGCCAGCCTCGGTCATTTTCTGGATGCGCCCCGACATGAACCAGCCGGCCAGCAGCGTCGCCACGGCCATCGGGATGCCCGCCACCAGCAGGTATTGCGGATAGCTCAGCCCGGTCAGGCCGGTCACCGTGACCACGTTGGGCGTGAAGGGGCCCAGCACCAGTCCGGCGGAGCCGGCGGTCTGAAACAGCGCGGCCACCGTGGGCGGTGACAGGCGCACGGCGGCGGCGATCGGGATGACCACCGCGGCAATGATGGCGTTGCCGCCGGCCAGGGTGCCCAGCGCGCCGCAGATCAGGGTCGAGGTCACCATGATGCCCAGGCGCACGCGCACCTGGTTCGACAGGCCGATGCGGCGCACGATGGCGCGCACCATCTGTTCCGCGGCGCCGGTGCGCGAGGCGACCTCGCCCACGCCAGCGCCCAGCACGATGATCAGGCCGACCACCGCGATGAACGAGCCGAGCGAGTCGGCCAGCAGCTTGCCCATGGCGATGGGCGTGGTGCCGGTCATGATGGCGCCCAGCACGATGGCGGCAATGGTGGACAGCACGATGTCCACGCCCAGCAGCGCGATGATGGCGAACACCAGCACGGGCGTCAGGCCCCACAGGCTGGTCTGGCCGGGCAGCGTGAAATGGGTGTACAGCGCGATGGCCAGGCCCACCAGGAATACCGCGATGGCGGCATTGCGCCGGCGAGGATGCAACGAGCCGCCGGCGGGCGGGCGTGGCGCCGCCGCCGTCTGTGTCAATGTGGTCATGTCTTCTCCGTCCCTATCGATCTGTGGCCGGGCCGTGACGCGCTGCGCATCCGGCGGTGTTGGCCTATTGTTGTGATCCCGTCCTGCCGTGCGGCAGGCGTGGATGCCCAGCGGTCCCATGTCCAGGGCGCCTGGCCGCATCGGGCAGCCTGGCGCTGGACGGTGAGAGTGTGGGCGCGACGGGCGACAGGTTCAAATGAGTGGTGCGGGTGCGACCATAACCAAAGGTTATGCGTGCGGGCCGCCGACCAGTGGCGTTTTATCGCGAATGACGAAAGCGGCAATACGCTGCCGCAGCAGGCCTGGTCGCACCCGATCCGCCGCCACCAACGGGCGCTGAGGCCTGCCAGGCGTGGATGCGATCGGCGGCCTGCGGCGAGGCCGGCGGGGTCAGAGGCCGGCGCCCGAGGCGGGCGCGCGCCGGGTGGGGCGGGTGCCGGCATCGTTTGGCGCGCCGCCTTCGTCGTCCACGGTGAGGCCCCCGCCGGACATGATGCCCTTGGCGATGTCGTCGGCGGACTTGCCGCCAAAACCGTGCTCGCCGGCGACGATGCGGAAGCTGTCGCCCTCGAGCGGGCTTTGCAGCGTGGCCGAGGACAGCAGCACGCCGTTCGAACGCAGTTGTACGCGTTTGCCGACGCGGTTGCGGGTGAAGTCGGCCAGGACCTGGCGGCTCTCGGGTTGCAGCACCACGTCGACGAAGCGCATTTTGGTCTGCGGTTCGATGCCGGGTGTGGCGCTCTGCGCGCGCAGGGCCACGGTCTCGGCGTGGGAGGCGGTGGCCGCCAGCAGCAGGGCGGCGCAGGCGAGGGATCGGAAGGCGCTCATGGGGGCTCCGGGGAACGGACGGACCGATGCCGGCATCCTAGCCCGTTCGGCGGCGCCGCATATTACGACTTGTATGCGAACGCTGGCATTGCCTGCCGCCGGCCTTTGAGCGCGGATTGTTGGCCGCTAATATGTCGGCTCGAAGATCGTCCAAGGCCGCGGATCCGCCGGCCGCTCCGAGGAAGCCCGTCCCATGAAGCTGCATGCCCCCTGGTTCCTGTCCTGTCTGCTGCTGGCGGGCGTTGCCCACGCGGGCTCGGCGCCCGCCGAATTGTCGTGTGTGTCGGAGAGTGGCAAGGTCGCGCTGCGCGGCGTCATCCCGTCGCCGTCTTCGGAAGAGCTCAAGCTGACGCTGACGTATGTCGGCGCCACATTGGGATTCGACGCAGACCGGGATCCCGCCTATGTCGTGTCGGATTTTCCGTTGGGCGTCTTCACCCTGGTGGCGCCGGACGAGGTCTGGCCGCTGACGCTGTATGCGCTGCCGGCCAGCGTGGCGGTCAAGAAAGATGGCACCGGCGCCGTGGTGGGCACCTTCCAGGCCAAGCTCACCGGGCCGCGTCCGGGCGGACCGGGCGCGAATCAGCCGCTCAAGGCCACGGTCAACTGCAACTACCACTACTCGGTCTGAATCCGACGGGGCATTCCGGGTAATCCCGCTACCGGGATTTTCGGCAAAATTTGTATGATGACCATATGAATATGTCCAGGGAGTGCCCCATGCCGTACCCGCTTTTCGCCGCCCGCGGCCGCCTCGTGGCGGGCGCGCGATGACCCCGGAAACCCGCATCCGCGAGGAAATCTGCACGGTCGGCGCCAGCCTCTACCAGCGCGGCTACACCGTCGGCGCGGCCGGCAACATCAGCGCCCGGCTGGACGACGGCTGGCTGATCACGCCCACCGATGTCTGCCTGGGCCGCCTGGACCCGGCCGAGCTGGCCAAGGTCGACCTGGCCGGCAAGTGGGTCTCGGGCGCCAAGCCCTCCAAGACCCTGGCGCTGCACCAGGGCATCTACCAGGCCGACCCCGCCGCGCGCGGCGTCGTGCACACCCATTCGACCCATCTGGTCGCGCTGACGCTGGCGGGTGTGTGGCGCGAGGACGAGGTGTTGCCGCCGATCACGCCGTACCAGGTGATGAAGGTCGGGCGCATTCCGCTGATTCCCTATCGCCGCCCCGGCGATCCGGTGGCGGCGGCGCAGGTGGCCGCGCTGGCCGCTCAGGTGCGCGGGGCGCTGTTCGAGCGTCTCGGGCCGGTGGTGTGGGAACGCTCGGTGTCGCATGCGTCCTATGCGCTCGAGGAACTGGAAGAGACCGCGCGGCTGTGGCTGATGGCTGATCCGCGCCCCGCGCCGCTGCCCGAGGCCGCCATCGAGGAACTGCGCGCCACCTTCGGCGCGCGCTACTGACACGAGGGGCGCCGTGCGCGCCAGCGGGCTGCGGCGATGCAGCCCACTCACACAAGGAGACAACGAGATGCCGCGCCTGGCCGCGAACCTGAGCATGATGTATGCGGAGCACGCTTTCCTGGACCGGTTCGGCGCCGCGGCGCGCGATGGTTTCCAGGGGGTGGAATTCCTGTTCCCCTACGATTTTCCAGCCGCCGAGATCCGCGCGCGGCTGCAGGATCACGGCCTGTCGCAGGCCCTGTTCAATGCGCCGCCCGGCGACTGGGCGGCGGGCGAGCGCGGCATCGCCGCGTTGCCCGGGCGTGAGGACGAGTTCCGCCGCGGGCTGGATCTGGCGCTGGAATATGCGGCGGCGCTGGGCAACCGCAGGCTGCACGTGATGGCGGGCCTGGTGGCGCCGGGGAGCGACCGCGCCGTCCACCGCGAGGCGTATCTGCGCAATCTGGAGAGCGCGGCGCACGCCGCGGCCTCGGCTGGCGTGACCATTGTGATCGAACCGATCAACCCGCGCGACATGCCCGGCTTCTTCCTGACCCGCCAGGATGAAGCGCAGGCCATCCGCGCCGAGGTCGGCGCCGACAACCTGCTCGTGCAATTCGATTGCTACCACTGCCAGATCGTCGAGGGCGACCTGGCGGTGAAACTGCGCCGCGACATGGCGGGCATCGGCCACATCCAGATCGCGGGGGTGCCGGACCGGCACGAACCGGACCTGGGCGAACTGAATTACCCCTACCTGCTGGCGCTGATCGACACGCTGGGCTACACGGGCTGGGTCGGCTGCGAATACCGGCCCAAGGGCGCGACGTCGGCGGGCCTGGCGTGGGCCCGACCCCATCTCGCGGGAGGCGAGCGATGAAGATATTGATCACCGGCGGCGCGGGCTTTCTCGGCCAGCGCCTGGCGCGCGGACTGTTGGAGCACGGGCGGCTGGCGCTGGGCGGCGCGCCCGAGCCCATCACGCAGATCGACCTGCTCGACGTCACCCGCAGCGACGCCATCAACGACACCCGCGTGCGCTCGGTCCAGGGAGATATCGCGGATCCGGCGGTGCTGGACGCGTCGATCGACGCCGATACGGCGGCGGTCTTCCACCTGGCCGCGATCGTCAGCGGCCAGGCCGAGGCCGATTTCGACCTTGGCATGCGGATCAACCTGGATGCGTCGCGGGCGTTGCTGGAGGCCTGCCGCCAACGCGGCCACCGGCCGCGCGTGGTGTTCACCAGTTCGGTGGCGGTCTACGGCGGCGCCTTGCCCGAAACCGTGCGCGACGACACCGCGCTCAATCCGCAGTCTTCCTACGGCACGCAGAAAGCGATCGCCGAACTGCTGCTGGCCGACTACACGCGGCGCGGCTTCGTCGACGGCCGCGCGCTGCGGCTGCCGACCATCAGCGTGCGCCCGGGCCGGCCCAACGCGGCAGCCTCGTCGTTCGCCAGCGGCATCATCCGCGAGCCGCTCAATGGCGAGCCGGCAGCCTGCCCGGTGGCGCCGGATACGCGCCTGTGGCTGTTGTCGCCACGGCGCGCGGTGCAGGCGCTGATCGCGGGCTGCGAACTGGATGCGGCGGCGTTGGCGGATCGCCGGCCGATCAATCTGCCGGGCGTTTCGGTGACGGCGGCCGAGATGGCGCGGGCGTTGCGCGAGATCGCGGGCGATGCGGTCGCCGACCGCATCAACTGGCAGGTCGACCCGCGGGTGCAAGCCATCGTCGGCAGTTGGCCGGGGCGCTGGGACACGGGGCGGGCCGCGCGACTGGGCCTGGAAGGCGACAGCGATTTCGCCGAGATCATTCGCGCCTACATCGGCGATGACTTGCGGGGAACGGTATGAACCATCATGAGAATGCCGCGCGCGACGTCGGCGTAATTGGCCTGGGCGCCATGGGGGCTGGCATCGCGCAAAGCCTGCGGCGTGCCGGCTATCGGGTGCATGCCTACGATATCCGGCCAGGCGTGGCGGCGGCGTTCGCCGAACAGGGCGGCGTGGCCTGCGATACGTTGGCGGCGGTGGGCGCGGCCTGCGATGTGGTGGTGAGCGTGGTGGTGAACGCGCAGCAGACCGAGAACGTGCTGTTCGGCGACGGCGACCTGGCGGCGGCGCTGCGGCTAGGCAGCGTGTTCGTGATGTGTTCGACCGTGGATCCATCCTGGTCGAGCGCACTGGAAGCGCGCCTGGCTGCCCTGGGCGTGCTGTACCTGGATGCGCCGATCTCGGGCGGTGCGGCCAAGGCCGCGGCGGGCGAGATGACCATGATGACCGCCGGCTCGCCGGCCGCCTACGCGGCATGCGGTCCGGTGCTGGAGGCGATGGCGGGCAAGGTCTATCGCCTGGGCGACCGCGCGGGCGCGGGCAGCAAGGTCAAGATCATCAACCAGTTGCTGGCCGGCGTGCACATCGCCGCCGCCGCCGAAGCCATGGCGCTGGGGCTGCGCGAAGGGGTCGATGCCGACGCGCTATACGAGGTCATCACCCACAGCGCGGGCAACAGCTGGATGTTCGAGAACCGCATGGCGCATGTGCTGGCGGGCGACTACACGCCGTTGTCGGCGGTGGACATCTTCGTCAAGGATCTGGGGCTGGTGCTGGACACCGCGCGCCACAGCAAGTTTCCGCTGCCGCTGGCTTCCACCGCGCACCAGATGTTCATGCAGGCGTCGGCCGCGGGGCACGGGCGCGAGGACGACAGCGCGGTCATCAAGATCTTTCCAGGAATCACTCTGCCGGAGTCCGCATGACGATCAAGCTGGGCTGCATTGCCGACGACTTCACGGGCGCCACCGATCTGGCCAACAACCTGGTGCGCGCCGGCATGCGCGCGGTGCAGACCATCGGCGTGCCGGTCGGCGCGCTCGAGACGCCCGCCGACGCGGTCGTGGTGGCGCTCAAGACCCGCACCTTGCCCGCCGCCGAAGCCGTGGCGCAGTCGCTGGCCGCGCTCGATTGGCTGCGGGCGCAGGGCGCCGAGCAGATCTATTTCAAATATTGCTCGACCTTCGACAGCACGCCCGAGGGCAATATCGGCCCGGTCGCCGACGCCCTGCTGACGGCGCTGGGCAGCGATTTCACCATCGCCACGCCGGCGTTTCCCGACAACCGGCGCACGGTGTTCAAGGGTTACCTGTTTGCCGGCGACGTGCTGCTGAACGAATCGGGAATGCAGCATCATCCGTTGACGCCGATGAGCGATGCCAACCTGGTGCGCGTGCTGTCGGCGCAGACCCGGCGCAAAGTCGGGCTGATCGACTACGCCGTGGTGGCGCGCGGCAGCGACGCGATTCGGACCCGCATCGAGGCGCTGCGGCGAGAGGGCGTGGAGATTGCCATCGTCGATGCCATCTCCAACGACGACCTGTTGGCGCTGGGGCCGGCGCTCAAGGGCATGCCGCTGGTGACGGCGGGCTCGGGCGTGGCAATCGGCCTGCCGGTCAACTGGGGCCTGGCGCCGGGCGCGGCGATCGGTTTGCCGCGCGAGTCGGGGGCGCAGGCGGTGGTGGCGGGTAGTTGCTCGATCGCGACCCAGGGCCAGGTCGCCGCGTTCATCGCGGCGGGCGGACCGGCACTGTCGCTCGACCCGTTGCGCATCGCCGCGGGTGACGACGTGGTGGCGGATGCGCTGGCCTGGGCCGCGCCGCGCCTGCGCGACGGCCCCGTACTGATCTATTCGACGGCGCGGCCCGACGCCGTGCAGGCGGCGCAGGCCAGCCTGGGCGCGGCGCGCGTCGGCGCGCTGGTCGAGGACGCGATCGCGCGGATCGCGGCGGGATTGGCGCGGCTCGGCGTGCGGCAGCTTATCGTGGCCGGCGGCGAGACCTCGGGCGCGGTGGTGCAGGCGCTGGGCCTGACGCAGCTCGCCATCGGCGAGCAGATCGATCCCGGCGTGCCGTGGTGCGCCGGCCAGGCGTCGGCGGTAGGGGCGCGCCTGAGCATCGCCTTGAAGTCGGGCAATTTCGGCGGCGTGGATTTCTTCACGCGGGCCTTCGGCCAGGATGCATGACGGAGCGCATTGCCGCCGCGGTCCAACCCGGCGGACGGAAGAGCCGCCTCAGCGATGCGCCTGGCGCAGGCGTGCGGCGGCGTTGACCATGTGGATGCGGGCCGCTTCGCGCGCCGCTTCCACGTCCTGGCGGCGGATGGCGTCGGCGATGGCGCCGTGTTCCTGCAACACCGCGCGCATCAGGTCGGCATGGCGCGCTTCGTTGCCTCGCGTGACGCGGGTTGCGGCTTCCAGGTATTGGCTGACGAATGCCAGGGTGGCGAGAAAGTAGGGGTTGCCGGTGGCCTGGGCGATGCAGCGGTGAAACGCCACGTCTTCCTTGACGCCGTCGCCGCCGCGTTCCACCGAGGTGGCAATGGCCGCCAGCGCGTCGTCGATGGCCGCCATGTCGCGCTTGCTGCGCCGGGCCGCGGCCTGCGCCGCGATTTCGGTTTCCAGCGCGCGTCGCAGGTCGACGATGTGCAGCACCGCGTCCAGCGACGATAGTTCGGCCGCGTCGATGCGCAGCGCGCGCTGGCCGCCATGGGCGGTGACGAACACGCCGCTGCCCTGGCGCGCCTCGACGATGCCGTCCTGACGCAGCCGCGACACCGCTTCGCGAATGACCGTGCGGCTGACGCCGAACTGTTCGGCCAGGCGGGTTTCGGGGGGCAGTTTTTCGCCGGGCGGCACGCGTCCCGCGTCGATCTCAGCGAGCAACTGCTTGGCCACCGTATCGGTCAGCGTGGGGGGCGAGTGGACTTTGGGAAAAACCATGGCATGGGACCGCGCAAGGGGGGGGCGGGGCGCGGCTCGGGGACGGGGCCCCATGATAACCCGCCCGCTCACGCCGTCGCACGGGCGCGATTCAGGCAGTCGATGAAAAATTGCGCAGCCGGCGTTGGCGGCGAATCGGCCCGCGTCAGGATCGACACGCGGGCCGCCGGTAGCGGGTGCGCCAGCGGCAGCATGCACAGGGACGACGGCGCCAGCATGCGGTGAAATCCGTTGCGCACGAAGAACCCGACCGCGTCGCTCTCGGCCAGGATTGCCAGGGCGATGGCGATGGATTGGCACGGAATCACGTCGACGGGGGGTGGCAGGCCGCGTTCGGTATAGGCCAGGCGCAGCAGGTTGGTCGGCGTCTGCGTGTTGCCTGGCATCAGCCACAGCAGGTCGCGCAGCTCGGCCAGGTCGGTGGCGTGGCGCAAAGGATGATCGGCGCGCGCGCCGACCGCCAGCGGCAGGGTGAACAGCGTGGTGCGCGCGAAGCCGTCGTAGATGTCGCCGTCGTATTCGGTCTGCACCACCAGGTCGTAGCGGCCGGTCTCGAGCTGTTCGAGGCTGTAGGGCGGCGCGACTTCATGGAAGGCCACCGCCACGCGCGGCATGCGGGCGCGGAAGGCCGCCAGCGCGGCCGGCAGCACCGGCAGCGCCGACGAGCTGATGGCCAGATTGAGCGTGCCGCCTTCGCCATCGCGCATCTGGTCGATGTCTTCCTGCGCCCGCCGCGCTTCCTGCAGGATCAGCACGGCGCGCTTGTGCAGCGCCTGGCCGTAGGGGGTCAGTTCGACGCCCTTGGCGCTGCGCCGCACCAACTCCGCGCCCAGGCTCTGTTCCAGTTCGCGCAGGCTGCGCGTGGCCGCCGGCTGGGTCACGCACAGGGCGCGGGCGGCCGCGCGGATGCTGCCGTGTTCGGCGATCAACACGAAGGCGCGCAGTTGGCGCAGGTTCATCGGAGCGGGCACGGCTGGCTATAAGAAAAAGTCATCACTGCGCCAAAAATACTGTCTTTTGCGTTTCGGCAGCCATCCGTATATTCACTAGCCACGGCTTCCGGAAACAGGGCCGGCACAGAGATCGGACATCAAGGGGAAAACATGTCTATCGCCATCGCGGCCGGCGCCGGCGCGCGCAGCCTGCATACACCTTCCATGCGCCGGCGGGTCATCGCCGGCACCACCATCGGCA
Organism: Achromobacter sp. SIMBA_011; assembly: GCF_046535435.1. Lineage (NCBI taxonomy): Bacteria > Pseudomonadati > Pseudomonadota > Betaproteobacteria > Burkholderiales > Alcaligenaceae > Achromobacter > Achromobacter sp. SIMBA_011. The sequence continues at coordinate 790,143 of NZ_JAWRWN010000001.1, forward strand.
ACGCGCTCGAATTCTTCGACTTCACCGTATTCACCTTCCTGATGCTGGTCATCGGGCCGCTGTTCTTTCCGGCGGCCTCCAGCTACGGGCAACTGCTGCTGACCACGGCCACCTTCGGCGTGGGCTTCCTCATGCGGCCTGTGGGTGGGATGCTGATCGGCTCCTACGCCGACCGCCACGGCCGCCGCGCAGCCATGACGCTGACACTGTGGCTGATGGGCCTGGGCTGTGCGCTGATCGCCGCCGCGCCCACCCATGCGCAGATGGGGCTGTTGGGGCCGGTGATGATGGTGCTGGCCCGGCTGATCCAAGGCTTTGCCGCCGGCGGGGAAGTGGGCGCGTCGACCACGCTGCTGGTCGAGCACGCGCCTGCGTCGCGACGCGGCTTCTATTCCAGTTGGCAATTCGGCAGCCAGTCGCTCGGGGTGGCGCTGGGCGCCGTGGTGGTGGGCACGCTGACCGCCGCGCTCAGCGTCGAGCAGATGCAGGCCTGGGGCTGGCGCGTGCCGTTCGTGATCGGCATCCTGACGGTGCCGGTGGGCGCCTACATCCGCCGCAATCTCGAAGAGACGCTGCATGTCGACGAGCCCGCCGTCGGGCGGCCGCGCGTGGCTGGCCACCAACCGCTGCGCCGCGTGTTCGCCGAACACAAGAGCGAGGTCGCCAAGGGCATCCTGCTGATGATCGGCGGCATGGTCTGCGCGCAGATCATCGGCTTCTACATGCCGTCGTATGCGCATCGCGAACTCGGCCTGCCGGCGACCTCGACGCTGTCGGCCAGCGTGGTGGTGGGCGCGGTCGGCTTCCTGTTCGCGCCGCTGGTCGGCATGCTGGCCGACCGGGCGGGACGCAAGCGCGTTATCTTCTGGTCGCGGGTGACGACGGTGGCGGTGCTGTTGCCGTGCTTTCAGTGGCTGGTGGCCGCGCCGAGCAGCATGCGGCTGATGCTGGTGGTGGGGCTGCTGTCGATACTGCTGGCGCTGCAATCGGCGCCCGGCATCACCATGCTGCCCGAACTGTTTCCGAAAGCCGTGCGCACCACCGGGATGTCGGTGGTTTACGGCCTGGGGATCTCGGTCTTCGGCGGCTTCGCCCAGTTCTTCGTGACCTGGCTGCTGCACGTGACCGGCAATCCCATGGCGCCCGCCTGGTACCTGATGGCGGCGGTGGCGCTTTCCACGGTGGTGCTGTTCTGGATACGCGACCGCACCGGCGACGATATCGACAACCAGGAGGCCTGATGCAATCCGCTAGCCCTTACTTTTCCCGCAGCTATGCCCTGGCGCGCGAGCGCTTCACCGCCGCCGTCCGGCCGCTGGCGACGCGTTTCGCCTCCTATGCCATCGAGCCCAAGGGGCGCGAGGGCGAGGACCTGGCCACCGATGTCGCCCTGATCGGCGATGCCGGCGCCACGCGGCTGCTGATCATGACGTCCGCGACCCACGGCGTGGAGGGTTTCTGTGGCTCGGGCTGCCAACTGGCGTTGCTTGACGATGCCGAGATGCTGGAGCGCGCGCGCCAGGCCGGCGTGGCGCTGCTGCTGGTGCACGCGGTGAACCCGCATGGCTTTTCATGGATCGCCCGCACCGACGAGGGCAACGTCGACCTGAACCGCAACGCGCAGCCATTCGATGGGCAGCCTCTGCCGGCCAACCCCGGCTACGGGCAGATCCATGAATTGCTGCTGCCGGCGCAATGGCCGCCGTCGGACGCCAACCGCCAGCAGATTGCCGCCTATATCGGCGAGCACGGCCTGGCGGCCTTCAAGCAGGCCGTGACCCGCGGGCAGTACACGCACCCGGACGGCCTGTTCTATGGCGGCGACCGCCCGGCCGCGTCCCTGCTCAACCTGCGCCGCATTCTCGAAGATCATGCCGCCGGCTATGCGCGGATCGGCTGGATCGACGTGCATACCGGGCTGGGGCCGCGCGGGCACGGCGAGAAGATCTATGCCGGTCGCCGCGACGAGGCTGAAGTGGCGCGCGCGCGCCGCTGGTGGGGCACCGATGTCGCCGTGCCCTACCAGGGCACGTCGGCCTCGGTGGACATCACCGGCCATCTGGCCGGGCTGGCCTATCAGGCCTGCCCGGACTCGCAGCCGACGCTGATGGCGCTGGAATACGGCACGCAGCCGTCGGAACAGGTGGTGGACGCGCTGCGCGCGCGCAACTGGCTGCGCGCGCATCCCGATGCGCCGGCGGCCGTGCGCGACCAGATCCTGCAGGCGACGCTGGACGCGTTCTATTGCGACCAGCCGGACTGGCACGGCGCGGTGCTGGGGCAAAGTCGGGTGGCCGTATTGCAGGCCTTGCTGGGGCTGCAGGCCGCAGCAGACTGAGGGATTCAGGGCCGATCCAGGGAATCGGCTTGCTTTGTTATCGAAATGTTATATCATCCTTCAGCTATTTGTAATGATATAACATCCATGAGGGTAAAGATGACAGGCAAGACGCAGGGATCGCACGGAACCCGAGGCAAGCGCGGCGGCGCGGTGGCGGCGCGGCGCAGGAACGGCGCACGGGCGTTCAAGCCGCTGGTCTGCTCGCTGATGCTGGCTGCGCCGCTGGCGCAGGCCGAGACCGAGGCCGACAGGTCGCGGCCGCGCGCCTTGGCGCCGATCACCGTGTCCGCCAATCCGCTGGGCCTGGACCTGAACAGCACCATGCTGCCCGCCTCCGTGCTTGAAGGCGATGAACTGGTCGAGCGCCGCGCCGGCACGCTGGGCGAGACCCTGAAGAGCCTGCCTGGCGTGAACAGCGATACCTTTGGCGGCGGCGCCAGCCGGCCGGTGATCCGTGGCCAGACCGCGCCCCGCGTCAAGGTGCTGTCCGACGGCTCCGAGGTGATGGACGCCTCCGGCATTTCGCCGGACCACGCGGTGACGGTCGAGCCCCTGCTGGCCGAACGCATTGAAGTGCTGCGCGGCCCTGCCGCCCTGCTGTATGGCGGCGGCGCGATCGGTGGCGTGGTGAACGTGGTGGACAAGAAGATTCCCACCGCGGTGCCCGGGCAAGGCGTGGAGCTGGAAGCCGAACTGCGCGGGGCCACCGGCACCAAGGAACGCGCCGGCGCGATCGGCATCACCGCCGGTGAAGGCCAGTTCGCGGTACGGGTCGAGGGCATGAAGCGGCGTACCAGCGACTACGACGTGCCGGACTGGCCCGGCGGCAAGCTGGCAGGCTCCTACAGCGAATCGACGCAGGGCTCGGTCGGCCTGTCGTGGATCACCCCGCGTGGTTACGTGGGCCTGGCATTCACGCACCTGGAAAGCAAGTACGGCCTGCCCGGCCACAATCACGAATACGAGGGTTGCCATCCGCATGGCACCCACCTGCATTGCGGCGGCCACGACCACGATCATGACGAGGAGGGACACGATCACGACCATGACCACGAGCATGGCGGCGTGCCCTACGTCAAACTGCGCAGCGATCGCCTGGACCTGCGAGCCGAGTACCAGGATCCGTTCGCCGGTTTCGAGAAGATTCGCGTGCGCGGCGGCCTGACCGACTATCAGCACGAGGAGATCGAGGGTGGCGAGGTCGGCACCCGCTTCAAGAACAAGGGCTACGACCTGCGCGTCGAGCTGCAGCACAAGCCGCTGGCTGGCTGGCGCGGCGTGATCGGCCTGCAGAATGCCTACAGCGACTTCCGCGCCGACGGCGAGGAAGCGTTCCTGCCGCGCAGCCGCACCCGTTCCAACGGCCTGTTCGTGCTGGAGGAATACCAGTTGAACGACTGGCGTTTCGAGCTGGGCGCGCGCCAGGATTGGCAGCGCATCGCGCCCGCCGGCGGCGCGCCGCGCAGCAGCCTGTCGGGCACCTCGCTGTCGGCCGCGGCCATCTGGGACTTCGCGCCACAGTATTCGGTGGCCCTGTCGCTGTCGCGCTCGCAACGGCTGCCGACCGCGCAGGAGCTGTACGCCGACGGCGTGCACCTGGCCACCAACACCTATGAACTGGGCAATACCGGCCTGGGCCGCGAGACCTCGCGCAACATCGACCTGACGCTGCGCAAGCATGCGGGCGACACGACGTTCTCGGCCAGCGTGTTCCACAACAAGGTCAAGAACTACATCTACGCCGACACGCTCGACCGCTACGAGGATTTCCGCCTGATCGAGTACACCCAGCGCGACGCCGAATTCACCGGCGTGGAAGGCGAGCTTCGGCACCAGTTCACGCCGGTGTTCTCGGCGGCGGTGTTCGGCGATTACGTGCGCGGCAAGCTGACCGGCGGCGACGGCAACCTGCCGCGCATCCCGGCGGCGCGCGCGGGCCTGCGCGGCAACGTGAAATGGCAGCAATGGTCGGGCGGCGTCGAGTACGCGCGCGTGTTTTCGCAGAAGGACATCGCCGCGTATGAGAACAGCACGCCGGGCTACAACCTGGTCAACGCCGTGGTGGCGTATCGCGGCCGGTACGGCGCGACGGGCTACGAGGTCTTCCTGCGCGGCACCAACCTGCTGAACAAGCTGGCCTACAACCATGCCTCGTTCATCTCGTCGGTGGCGCCGCTGCCGGGCCGCAGCGTGATGCTTGGAGTGCGCATGACGTATTGAGGGATCGCGGCGCGGCGGGCGTGACGGGTGGATATGCTAATTTCCAGGCATGCCGCCCGCCCCGGAGTCCGCCATGCTGAAATTCGCCGCCAATCTTTCGATGATGTACCCGGAACATGCGTTCCTGGACCGCTACGCGGCCGCCGCGGCCGACGGCTTCGCGGGCGTGGAATGCATGTTTCCCTACGAAGCGCCGGCCGCGTTCGTGCGTGAGCGCATGGATGCCGCCGGCGTGTCGCAAGTCCTGTTCAACGCGCCGCCGGGCGTGGCCTCGCGCGGCGAGCGCGGGCTGGCCGCGCTGCCGGGGCGCCAGGACGAATTCCGCGCCGGCATCGAGCAGGCGCTGGGCTACGCCACGGTGCTGGCCTGCGCCCAGGTCCATGTGATGGCGGGGCTGATGCCCGAAGGCGTCACGCGCGCTGAAATGCTGGACTGCTATCGCGAGAACCTCGACTGGGCCGCGCGCCAGGCGCGCTCGGCCGGCGTGACGCTGCTGATCGAGCCCATCAACACGCGCGACATTCCCGGCTATTTCCTCAATCGCCAGGACGAGGCGCACCAGGTGGTGCAGGCGGTCAACGCGCCCAACCTGAAAGTGCAGATGGACCTGTACCACTGCCAGATCGTCGAAGGCGACGTCAGCGCCAAGCTGCGCCATTACCTGCCCACCGGACGCGTCGGGCACCTGCAGATCGCCGGCGTGCCGTTGCGCCAGGAACCCGACCGGGGCGAGCTGGATTACGGCTGGGTCTTCTCGGTGCTGCGAGAGCTGGACTACAGCGGCTGGATCGGCTGCGAGTACCGTCCGGCCGCCGGCACCTCGGCCGGCCTGCGCTGGCTGGCCGCGGCCCGCGCTTGATGCGGCGCCGCGCCGATGCCGCGTCCATGATCGTCCTACGCAGTGCTGCTCGCCGGGTGCCGGAAATATAGTTAATATGTTAATTAAATTCAGAATACCAGGAGACAACCCCATGTCCAGAAGAGGCTTCATCCGCCGCGCGCTGGCAACCGTGGCCGTGGCGGCGTTCGCCGCGCAAGCCGCGCCCGCGCTGGCCGGGGAATTCCCCGAGCATCCCATCCGCTGGCTGGTGCCGTTCAGCGCCGGTGGCGGCAGCGACCTGGCCACCCGCATCGTGGCCAGGCACGTGAGCCAGACGCTGGGCCAGCCGGTGGTGGTGGAGAACCGCCCGGGCGCCGCCACCATCGTCGCCGCCCAGGAAACCGCGCGCGCCGCGCCAGATGGCTACACGCTGATGACCGCCGGCATGAGCACGCTGGCGCTCAATCCGTGGCTCTACAAGCAATTGCCGTACGACCCGTGGAAGGACCTGAAACCGGTCTCGACGCTGGTGGCGCTGCCGATCGTGCTGGTGGCCTCGCCGGCCTCCGATCTGAAGAACATGCCCGAAGTGATGGCGTACCTGGCCGACGACAAGAAGGCCAGCTATGCGTCGCTGGGCGTGGGCAGCCCGCACCATCTGGCGATGGAGTTGTTCCTGTCGATGTTCGGCGCCAAGGCCACGGCGATTCCCTACAAGGGCACGCCGCCGGCCTTGCAGGACGTGGCGGCGGGCGTGGTGCCGCTGATGATGGCCGACATGGCGGCCGCGCGGCCGTTGATCCAGGCGGGCAAGCTGCGCGCTATCGCGGTGCCGGCCAACGAGCGCTCGGAACAACTGCCCGACGTGCCCACCTTCGGCGAGGCCGGCGGCCCGCCGCTGGAAGCGACCGCCTGGCAGGGCGTGGTGGCGCCGGCGCGCACGCCCAAGGCGGTGGTCGACAAGCTCAGCGGCGCGATACAGGCGGCGTTGAAGTCGCCCGAGGTGATCAAGCAGCTCAAGCTGCAGGGCATGGAGCCGATGGGCAGCTCGTCGAACGATTTCTTCGACTACGCGCATCGTGAATACGAGAACTGGGGCGCGGTGATCCGCCAGAAGAATATCTCGGTGGATTGACGGGTCTTAGCCCTCGGCCGCCGCGCGTTTTTGCCGCCGCGCGGTGGCGGCGCAGCCGGCCGAGGCGATGATGATGCCGCAGATCGCCAGCCACTGCGTGCCGGACAGGTGTTCGTTCAGCACGATGACGCCGGCCAGCGCGCCCATGGCGGGCTCCATGCTCAGCAGCACGCCGAAGGTCTTTTGCGGCAGGCGCCGCAACGCCACCATCTCCAGCGAATAGGGCAGGGCGCTCGACAGGATGCCGACCGCCACGCCGGCAAGGATCAGCTTGGGATCCAGCAGCGCCATGCCGGCGTGGGCCGCGCCCACCGGCAGCGCCACCATGGTGGCCGCCAGCAGGCCCAGCGACGTGGCCTGTCCGCCGTGCACGTTGCCGGCCATCTTGCCGAAGATGATGTACAGCGCCCAGCACACCGCCGCGCCCAGCGCATAAGCGATCCCGACGGGATCGAGGTCGTGCATCGACTGGCCGGTCGGGATCAGCAGCACCAGCCCGGCCAGCGCGCAGGCGATCCAGACGAAGTCGATGGCGCGCCGCGACAGCACCACCGCCAGGGTCAGCGGCCCGGTGAACTCGATGGCGATCGCCACGCCCAGCGGCAGGGTGCGCAGCGCCATGTAGAACAGCAGGTTCATGCAGGCCAGCGTCACGCCGTACAGCGCGATCTTGGCGGCGTTGCGCGCGGTCAGCGGAAAGCGCCATGGGCGCCAGAACGCGATGAGGATGATGGCGCCGATGACGATGCGATAGGCCGTCGTGCCTTGCGCGCCCACCTCGGGAAACAGCGACTTGGCGAACGACGTGCCGATGCACAGCGAGGCCATGGCGCCGATCAGCGACAGGGTCGGCATCAGGGTGGAGGCGGAGGCATCGCGTCCGGAGGGAAGGGTGGCGGCGGTCATGGTGCTGCGTCTGCGGAAGGATCAGGGGTTCAAGGTCAGGGCGGTGGAGTAGAGTACGTACAGGGCCAGTGCCAGCATGATCGCGCCCAGCAGTCCTTGCTGCATGCGCAGGAACCACGGGTTGCGGCCGACCCAGCCGCGGATGCGCGACGCGCCATAGGCAAAGCAACTGCCATAGGGCAGGCTCAACGCCTTCATGGTCACGCCCAGCACCAGCATCTGGATCCAGACCGGGCCGTTGTCCGGCGTGGTGAACTGCGGCAGGAAGGCGATCATGAACAGCAGCACCTTCGGGTTCAGCAGATTGGTCATGAAGCCCTGCCAGAACGCGTCGCGCGCGTCGCCGGGCCGCGCGGCCAGGGACACGTCGGCGTCACGGGCGCAGCGCAGCATGGCCTTGATGCCCAGGTAGCCCAGGTACAGGCCGCCCGCCGCCTTGATCGCCAGGAACAGCGTCGGAAACGCCTGCAGCACCGAGGCCAGTCCCAGCACCACGGCCGGCACCTGGATGAAACCGGCCGCCACATTGCCCAGCACGCTATGGAACGCCGGCCGGAATCCCTGCGTCATGCCTCGCGACAGCGTCAGCGCCATGTCCGGGCCGGGAGTGAGTTTCAACGCCGCATCGGCGGCCAGGAAGAGCAGGAAAAGCTGGAGTGACGGCATGGGTATCGGGCTGCGCCTGGTCGCGAGGGCGGCCAGAGGGTTCCCAGTGTAAGCAAGGCGGGTGATTAATTCCTGCAGCGGGCGGTGCGCAAATGAAGTTTCCCGTCGAATTTGGGGGCGGGTCGCGCGGCGCGCCCGTTTAGAATCAGGCTACAGGCCCGCGCGGCCTGGACCGCCGCGGCGCCGAGACCCCCATGGAACTAGACGATTTCGACCTTCAGATCCTGCAAAGCCTGCAGGAAGACAACCAGCGCACCAGCCAGGAGGTGGCCGAGCGCGTGAACCTGTCGCCGGTCTCGTGCCTGCGGCGCATGAAGCGGCTGCGCGAGTCCGGGGCGGTGCTGGGCGATGTGTCGGTAGTGGACCCGGCGGCGGTGGGGCGCGACATCATGATGGTGGTGTTGGTGTCGCTCGAGAGCGAACGCGCCGACAAGCTGGACACCTTCAAGCGCGCGATGCGCAACGCGCCGGAGATCATGCAGTGCCTGGCGGTCACGGGCGAAGTGGATTTCGTCGTCACCATGACCGTGCGCGACATGGCCGAGTACGACGCCTTCGCGCAGCGCCACTTCTGGGGCGACCCCAACGTGAAGCGCTTTTCGACGCTGGTGGTGATGAACCGCGTCAAGTACGGACTGGCGGTGCCAACCACGCATCCGGGCCAGGCATAGCGGACTCGCCGGCAATTGCGCGGCCCGCGCCGGCGGCGCTAGACTGGCCGCCACCCCCATTTTCCCGTGTCTCATTGCCATGGCATTGCATAGCTGGCTCATCTACCTGGTTGCCGTGACCGGCCTGTCGATCACCCCCGGCCCCAACACCTTGCTGGCGCTGACCCACGGTGCGCTGCACGGGCATCGCAAGGCGCTGTGCACCATCGCTGGCGGCGCGGTCGGCTTCATTGCGCTGATCGCCTTGTCGATGCTGGGCATCAGCGCATTGCTCAAGGCCTGGGGGCCGGCGCTGACGGTGCTGAAGTGGGCCGGCGGCGCCTATCTGGTCTGGCTCGGCATCCAGCTATGGCGTTCACCCGGCGTGCAACTGCGCCCGGCGCCCGATATGGCGCGGCTGCGCGGCACGCGCATGTTCAGCCAGGGTTTCTTGTCGGCGATCGCCAATCCCAAGGCGCTGCTGTTCTACGGCGCGTTCCTGCCGCAATTCATCGATCCGGGGCGCAGCCTGTTGACGCAATTCGTGATCATGGCCGCGACCTTCGTGGCCATCGAGTTCGTGGTGGAGTACGTGTTGGCGCGCCTGGCGCACCGCGTGCGGCCGTGGCTGGAGCGCGCGGGGCGGCGCTTCAACAAGGTGTGCGGGGGATTGTTCGCGGCGATGGGGGCGGCGTTGCCGGGGTCTTGATCATCGTGGGTTTTGATCATCGTGGGTCTTGATCATCGAGCATTGCCGATGCGTTGGCCGCCGGCCGGCGCTGCGATGGCGGCCCCGCAATGCAAAAGCCCGACTCCAAGGAGCCGGGCTTTTTAATTCTGGTGGCCTGGGGCGGAATCGAACCACCGACACGCGGATTTTCAATCCGCTGCTCTACCAACTGAGCTACCAGGCCAACGAAGTCCGCAACTATACACAATTTTTTGGACTTGTGCCAGTCGCCTCGAAAAAAGTTTGAAGAATTTCCGGGGCGCCTTCCAACGTGGAAAGGGGCAAGGGGCGCATACTACCGCAAACGGCCATTGCATGGGGGGCGACGCAAGGTCACGTGGCGGGGCGACACGGGTCGCGAGGGGTGCGACGCAGGGTCGCGGTCGGGACGCCAAATGGCGTGGGGATAACCCGCGGGAGTATAATCATGGCCGGTCCGCTGTTACATGCACGCTGCACCGCATGGGCTTTGCGGGGACCACAGCTCTAATACTCACGGCCTTGTCCTTTACATGTCGGTAGCTGTCCTAGCCTTCGGTCTGAATCACACGTCCGCGCCGGTTTCGGTTCGCGAACGCGTGTCCATGCCCGTCGATCTGGTCAAGCCGGCGCTGGAAGGCCTGCGTTCCGCGTTCGGCGGGTCGGTGCGCGAAGCCGCCATCCTGTCGACCTGCAACCGCACCGAAATCTATTGCGCCGCCGACGGCCACGTGGCCGACCAGTTGCCCGCGTGGCTGGCCGAGCACAACCGCCTCGATGCCGGCACGCTGCGCCCGCATCTGTACCGTCATCAGCAGGACGACGCCGTGCGCCACGCCTTCCGTGTGGCCAGCGGGCTCGATTCCATGGTGCTGGGCGAAACCCAGATCGTCGGCCAGATGAAGGACGCCGTGCGCGCGGCTGGCGAAGCCGGTTCGCTCGGCACGCTGCTCCACCAGATGTTCCAGCGCACCTTCTCGGTGGCCAAGGAAGTCCGCTCGCAGACCGCCATCGGCGCGCAGTCGGTGTCCATGGCCGCCGCCGCGGTGCGCCTGGCCGAACGCGTGTTCGGCAACCTGGACCAGGCCCGCACGCTGTTCATCGGCGCGGGCGAAATGATCGAGCTTTGCGCCACCCACTTCGCCGCACAGCGTCCGCGCAGCATGGTGGTGGCCAATCGCACGGCCGAACGCGCCGAGCTGCTGGCCAACCGGTTCTCGGCCAGCACCATGAAGCTGTCGGACCTGACCGACCGCCTGTCCGAATTCGACGTGGTGGTCTCCTGTACGGCCAGCTCCCTGCCCATCCTCGGTTTGGGGATGGTGGAACGGGCCACGCGCCTGCGCCGCCACCGCCCCATGGTGATGATCGACCTGGCCGTGCCGCGCGACATCGAACCCGAGGTCGGCCGCCTGGACGACGTCTACCTGTATTCCGTCGATGACCTGGGCCGCCTGGTCCAGACCGGCACCGACGCGCGCCGCGCCGCGGTGGTGCAGGCCGAGGCCATCATCGAAACCCGCGTCCAGGGCTTCATGCACTGGATGCAATCGCGCGAAGTGGTGCCCGTCATCCGCGACCTGCACCAGGCCGCCGAAGATGTCAGCGCCGCCGAACTCGAACGCGCCCGCCGCCTGCTGGCGCGCGGCGAATCGCCGGAGGCCGTGCTCGAGCAACTGGCCCACGGCCTGACCCAGAAATATCTGCATGGCCCGCTGGCGGCGTTGAACCGCAGCGAAGGCGAGGACCGCAAGCAATTGCTTGCCTGGATGCCGCGCCTGTTCCCCGGCCGCGACTCGCGCCGTTAGCGGCGCTGCCTCCGCCCCGCCTTGCGGCGGGCGCTCGTTGCGGGCGCCCGCCATTTCCGTTTTCCCTTGCTGAATTCCCATCATGAAATCTTCCATGCGCAGCCGGCTGGAGCATCTGTGTCACCGCCTGATCGAGGTGGACGCGCTGCTGGCCGAACCGGACACCGCGGCCGACATGGACCGCTTCCGCAAGCTGTCGCGCGAGCGCGCCGAACTGGAGCCGGTGGTCGAGGCGTTCACCGCCTTCGTGCGCGGCGAGGAAGACCTGGCGGCCGCGCAGGAGATGTTGTCCGATCCCGAGCTGAAGGCGATGGCCGAGGACGAGATCAAGAGCGGCCGCGTCAAGCTCGAATCGCTGGAGGCGGCGCTGCAGTTGCTGTTGCTGCCGCGCGACCCCAATGACGGCCGCAGCGTGTTCCTGGAAATCCGCGCCGGCACCGGCGGCGACGAAAGCGCGCTGTTCTCGGGCGACCTGCTGCGCATGTACACGCGCTACGCCGAACAGCGCGGCTGGCGCGTCGAGCTGATGTCGGAAAGCCCGTCGGAGCTGGGCGGCTACAAGGAAGTGATCGCGCGCATCGAGGGCGACGGCGCCTACGGCCGCCTGAAATTCGAGTCCGGCGCGCACCGCGTGCAGCGCGTGCCCGCCACCGAGGCGCAGGGCCGCATCCACACCTCGGCCTGCACGGTGGCCATCATGGCCGAAGCCGACGAGATGTCGGAGATCGTCATCAACCCGAGCGACCTGCGCATCGACACCTTCCGCGCCAGCGGCGCCGGCGGCCAGCACATCAACAAGACCGATTCGGCCGTGCGCATCACGCACTTGCCGACCGGGCTGGTGGTGGAATGCCAGGACGACCGCTCGCAGCACCGCAACAAGGACAAGGCCATGCAGGTGCTGGCCGCGCGCCTGAAGGACAAGGAAACGCGCGAGCGCCAGAGCAAGGAAGCGGCCGAGCGCAAGAGCCTGATCGGTTCCGGCGACCGTTCCGAGCGTATCCGCACCTACAACTTCCCGCAGGGCCGCGTCACCGACCACCGCATCAACCTGACGCTGTACAAGCTGCAGCAGATCATGGAAGGCGATCTGGAGGAGCTGACCGGCGCCCTGATCGCCGAGCACCAGGCCGAGCAGTTGGCGGCGCTGGGCGACGATATCTGAGCGGCTGGGCGGCCCCTTCGGCGAGAACGTTTCGACCATGACGACCCAGATCAAGAGCCTGTTGCTGGACACGCGCCTGCCCCGGCTCGAGGTGCGCATGCTGCTCGAGCACGTGCTGGCCAAGCCGCGCGCCTGGCTGCTGGCGCACGACACCGATCCGCTGGCGCCGGAAACGGTTGCGGCCTACGAGGCGCTGGCGCAGCGCCGCCTGGCCGGCGAGCCGATGGCCTATCTGCTGGGCCAGCGCGAGTTCATGGGGCACATGTTCCGCGTCACGCCGGACGTGCTGATCCCGCGCCCGGACACCGAGGTGCTGGTGGAAACCGCGCTGGAATGCGTGGCCGGACAGTCCGCGCCCGCCGTGCTGGACCTGGGCACGGGCAGCGGCGCCATCGCCATCTCGATCGCCCTGGCGCGCCGTGATGCCCGCGTGATGGCCAGCGACGTCAGCGCCGCCGCGCTGGCCGTGGCCGCGGGCAATGCCTGGGAGCTGACGGCCTCGGTGCGCTTCGTCGAGGGCAGTTGGTACGACGCGGTGCCGGCAGGCGAGGGCTTTGACCTGATCGTGTCCAACCCGCCCTATGTCGCCAGCGACGATCCGCACCTGGGGCAGGGCGACGTGCGCTTCGAGCCGCGTGGCGCGTTGACCGACGGCGCCGATGGCCTGGAAGACCTGCGCCGCATCGTGGCCGGCGCCCATCGCCACCTGAAGGCGGGGGGCGCGCTGTGGATGGAGCACGGTTGGGACCAGGCCGAGGCCGTGCGCGGCCTGCTGGCGGCGACGGGCTTCAGCGATGTCCATAGCCGACGCGACCTGGCCGGCATCGAGCGCATTTCCGGCGGACGCTGGCCCGGGCGTGGCTGACGCCGCGCGGGCGATTTGTAACCGGCCGCCGCGCGGCGACCGGTCGATTCCCCGGGGCGGTTCCGGGGTATCCGGGACGAAATCCCGCCTGTACCTATAATTGGCGTATTCCGTTATGCCTCCTGTCCAAGAGACCACCATGAGCGACGTTCAAGAATTCATCCGCGAAACCGTGACCCAGCACCCCGTCGTGCTGTTCATGAAGGGCACCGCCCAATTCCCGCAATGCGGCTTTTCCGGCAAGGCCATCCAGATCCTCAAGAGCTGTGGCGTCAAGAAGCTGGTCACCGTGAATGTGCTGGAGGACGACGAAGTCCGCCAGGGCATCAAGGAATTCTCGAATTGGCCCACCATTCCGCAGTTGTACGTGGCCGGCGAATTCATCGGCGGTTCGGACATCATGAATGAGATGAACGAGTCGGGCGAGCTCAAGACCCTGCTGGAGCAATCCGGCGCCACGGCCTGATTCCATGCGGCGACTGGTCGTCGGCATCACGGGGGCCACCGGCTCCCTGTACGCGGTGCGCATGCTGCAGGCGCTGCGCGGCGTGGACGACGTCGAGACGCACCTGGTGGTGTCGGCCTCGGGCGTGCTGAACATCAAGCACGAACTCGATGTCAGCCGCCATGATGTCTACGCGCTGGCCGACCACGTGCACAGCGTGCGCGATGTGGGCGCCACGCTGGCCAGCGGCGCGTTCCAGACGGCCGGCATGGTCATCGTGCCGTGCTCGATGCGCACGCTGGCGGCCGTGGCCCATGGCCTTTCCGACAACCTCATCACGCGCGCGGCCGACGTTACGCTCAAGGAGCGCCGCCGCCTGGTGATGATGGTGCGCGAGACGCCCTTCAACCTGGCGCACCTGCGCAACATGACCGCCGTCACCGAGATGGGCGGCATCGTGTTCCCGCCGCTGCCGGCGTTCTATCACCGGCCGGCCAGCATCGAAGAGATGGTGGACCACACCGTGGCCCGGGTGCTGGAGCTGTTCGACATCCATGTGCCCGGTCCGCACTGGGAAGGCATGAAATAAGCGCCGTCGCGGCCTATGGGCCGTGAAGGTCAAACGCCCCGGGGATCTACCGATTCCTGGGGCGTGTTCGTTTTGTCTTGCGTGTGGTTGCCGTGGTTCAGCGCGCCGCGATCACTCCACCAGCCCCAGGCCGTTCAGGGCCGCCAGGTTCTCCGGCCAGCGGCGCGCGCGGGCGTTCTGCAGTTCGATGCGGGCCCAGGCCATCCAGCCGGCCCACTCGATGCGCTTGTCCCAGGCGGTGCCCCAGGCCTGCAAGGCAGCCAGGCCGGCGGCGGCGTGGCCTTCGGCGGCCTCGAAGTCGCCGGCGGTCAGCGCCAGTTGCGCCAGCAGCAGGCGCGGCTCGGCGACCCACGGGTTGTGCGCCACCGCGGCTTCCAGCATGTGGCGCGCGGTGTCCATTTCGGTCTGCGGATGCATGCGCGTGACGACCTGCCAGTACAGCGCGCTGGCGGCGGCCTCGTCGCGCAGGCTGAGCGTGGCGCGGCAATGGTCGAACGCGGGTGGCACGGGGATGCCGGTATCGGCCGGCAGCGCCGACAGCGGCGCCAGCAGGTGCGACAGCATCGACAGGATGTTCGACGGCGGCTTCAGCGGGCCGGGCCACAGCGAGGCGGCCCAGTGCGACTTGAGGTCGCGGCGCTGCTGCTGCGGATAGCCGGCGAAGATCTCGTCCTGCCAGCTATGCCACTGTTCGCCGATGTCGGCGGCCGACACCACGATGAAGGCGGCGACCTGGCGCGGCGTGAAGGTGAAGACCTGGCCGTCGGCCCCTTCCAGCGTCAGGCCCTCGGGCCCATGGCCCTGGCCTTGCAGGATGGCCTGCACGAAGCGGGTGCGCGGCATGGCGCAGAACAGGCTGACCCATTCCTCGGCTTCGGCGCCCAGCACTTCGCGCAGCGTGCTGCGTTCGCGCTCGCGGTCGAACAGGGTGAGATCGACGTACTCGTTGCCATACACGCTGTGGAACAGGCCCAGCAGCCGCACTTCGCGCGGCTGGTTCCACAGCGCCAGGGTGCGGTAGACGCCCAGCAGGTGGTGCTTGAAGGTGCCGGCCTTGTGCCAGTCTTCGCCGGCGCTGCGGGCAAACAGCAGGTCGAGCAGGACGGGCAGGTCGGCATCGACGGCGGCATAGTGGTCGGCCAGCAGGGCGCGCGCGTGCGGATGCAGTTCGTTGGGGGTGGGCATGGCAATGACGGCAAGGGGTTGGGAATCCAGCCGCTATTGTGTCGTGCGCAAGCGTGCTTGTCATGGCGCGGCGCTTATATGGAAATAAGCATATCAATATGAAAATTCATCGCTTCCGGTTTTGAAGGGCGCTCACTAGAATCCGGGGCTTCCCTTCCCTTGTTCGATTGCCGAGATTCCCATGCGTCTACGCCACACCCTGGCCGCCCTTGCCACCCTGATCGGATTCGCCGCCGCCGCGCCGGCCATGGCGCAGGACGCCGAACTGAAAGTCGGCGTGACCGTCGGCCCGCACGCCCAGATCGGCGAAGTGGTGCAGCAGGTCGCGGCCAGGCAGGGCCTGAAGGTCAGGCTGGTCGAGTTCAGCGATTTCATCCAGCCCAACGCCGCGCTCGATGCCAAGGAATTGGACCTGAACATCTACCAGCACAAGCCCTTCCTGGAATCGCAGAACAAGGCGCGCGGCTACAAGCTGGTGCCGGTGGCCACGGCCGTGGTGCAGCAGATGGGCATCTATTCCAAGCGCGTGAAGTCGCTGGACGACCTGCAGCCGGGCGCCAAGGTGGCGATCCCCAACGACCCGACCAACGGCGCCCGCGCGCTGCTGGTGCTGCAGGCGGCCAAGCTCATCAAGCTCAAGGACGGCGTGACCGTGACGGCCTCGCTGTTCGACGTGGTCGACAACCCCAAGAAGCTCAAGTTCGTCGAGATCGAGGCCGCGCAACTGCCGCACTCGCTGGCCGACGTGGACGCCGCCGCGGTGAATTCGGCCTACGCCATCCCGGCCGGCCTGTCGCCCGCCAAGGATGCGCTGGTGCTGGAAAGCAAGGATGCGCCGTTCGCCGCCGTGGTCATCGCCGCGCGCGAGGACAACAAGAACGATCCGCGCATCGCGCGCTTCATCAAGGCCTACCAGTCCGACGAGGTGAAGGCCTTCGTGGCGCAGAAGTTCCCTGGCGCGTATTCCACCTCCTGGTAAGCGATGTCGACGCTGACGATCTATCCGCAGGACGATCCCGCTGCCGGCCGGCGCATCGATGAGGTCGGCGAGATCCGGCGCGAACTGGCCGCCATCGGGGTGACCTTCGAGCGCTGGCAGGCACAGGCGCCGCTGACGCCCGGCGCGCCGCAGGCCGAAGTGCTGGCGGCGTATCGGCCCGAGATCGAACGGCTGGTGGCCGAGCGCGGCTATCGCAGCGTCGACGTGGTCAGCCTGGACCCGGCGCATCCCGAGCGCGAGGCCTTGCGCCGCAAGTTCCTGGCCGAGCACACGCACGCCGATGACGAGGTGCGCTTCTTCGTTGCCGGCAGCGGCCTGTTCACGTTGCATGCCGCCGGCCGCGTCTACGCGATACTGTGCGAGCAGGACGACCTGATCTCGGTGCCGGCCGGCCTGCCGCACTGGTTCGACATGGGCTCGGCGCCCGCGTTCACCTGTATCCGGCTGTTCAATGATCCGGCGGGCTGGGTCGCGCGGTTCACGGGCGACGAGATCGCCGCGCGTTTTCCGGTGCTGCCCTGACGGCGCGAGGGCGCGGCGTGCAGTGACGACGCGGCCTGATCGTGTCCTCCGCCTCAAGCGGTCCGGATACGCGCCCGGGCCGCGCCGCCGCGCTCTTCCTTGCGGTTCGCTCTAAGCGTATTTGCCCGTCAGGCCCCCATCCACCAGCAGTTCCGTGCCGGTGATGTACGACGCTTCATCCGACGCCAGGAACGCCACCGCGTTCGCCACTTCCCACGGCGTGCCCATGCGGCCCATCGGCACCTGCCGGTCGCGCGCCTTGCGCGCCGCCTCCAGGTCGTCCTTGGCGAACATGCCGGCCACGTTCTTCGCGACGCGCGGCGTATCGATCAGGCCCGGGATCACCGTGTTCACGCGAATGCCGTCGGCCGCATACTGCTGCGCCGCCATGCGGGCGAAGTGGATCACCGCGGCCTTGCTGACGCTGTAGGCCAGGTGGGGGTAACCGGTGTAGCGGATGCCGGCGATCGACGACACGGTGACGATGGCGCCGCCGCCCTGCGCGCGCATCACGGGCGCCAGCAGGCGCGTGGCGATCAGCAGGCTGGTGACGTTGACGCGCTGGATGCGATCCCAGTCGGCCAGGTCGATGTCTTCCGGGCCGCCGACCTTGCCGATGCCGGCGTTGGCCTGCAGCACGTCGATGCGGCCGTAGTGGGCCAGCGCCGCGTCCACCGCGGCCCGCATGGCGTCGGCGTCGGCCACGTCGGCCTGCACCGGCAGGGCCTGGCCGCCGGCGCGCTCGACTTCATGGGCCGCGTCCTCGGCCGCCGCCAGGTCGGCGTCCAGCGCGATGATGGCCGCGCCCTGGCGCGCCAGCGTCACGCAACTGGCCTTGCCGATGCTCCAGCCGGCGGCCGAGGAACCGGCGCCGGCCACCAGCGCGATCCTGCCCGCCAGCCGTGCGCCGGGCGCGGGCGGGATCACGACGGTTCTCCGTCGCGCTGGTGCGACTTTCCCTTGCCGACGTAGGGAATGGCGTGGTCGATGGTTTCCCAGATAAATCGGCCGCTCGGGCTCTGCTGCTCCTCGGCCACGTGCGACACCAGGCCGGCGGCCCGCGAGATGACCGCAAAGCCGCGCATCAGCGCGGTGGGCACGCCGATTTCGCTGAGCAGCGCGGCGACCGCGCCGGTGGCGTTGATGGTGATGTGCTTGCCGTAGGTCTCGTCGATCGCCGCCGCCAGCAGCCGTAGCGCCTTGAGCGAATCGCCGGGCAGGTCCGGCTCGGCCTCCGCCAGCGCCAGCAGCTTGATCGAACGCGGGTCGTCGGGCTTGTGCAGGTGATGGCCGAAGCCCGGCAGCGCCTGGCGGCTGGCGCGGAATTCCTGCGCGATCGCCAGCGCCTCGGCGCGGCCGTCGGCGGCCTGGCGGATGCGGTCCAGCAGGCGCGAGCAGTTCTCCATGGTGCCGACGAACTGGCTGCCGACCGCCATCAGGCCGGACGCCACCGCGCCCTGCAGGTTTTCGGGCGCGCTCATGTAGATCAGGCGGGTGGCGATGGCGCTGGGCGTGAGGCCATGCTCCATCAGGGTCACCAGCACCGCGTCGACGATGCGCATGTCCACCGGCCGCGCCTCGCGGCCCAGGATCTGCATGATCATGACTTCGGTGAAGGTCTTCTTGCCGATCAGGTCTTCCACCAGGTCGACGTCGCGGTACGACATGCCGGTGAGGTGATGGGCGCAGAGGCGGGTTTCGGGCGTGGTCATGGGGATTCCTTGAGGGCCGCGTCGCGCACGGCGTTCTTGAGCACCTTGCCGACGGGCGAGCGCGGCAGGCTGGCGTGGAGGTGGATCTGCTTGGGCGTGGCGACCGGGCCGAGCAGGGCGCGCACGTGGGCCTTGAGCGCATCGGCGTCGGCCGCGACACCGGGATGCAGTTGCACCGCGGCGTGCACGGCCTCGCCCCATTTGTCGTCGGGCAGGCCGAACACCGAGCATTCGTAGACGGCCGGATGCGACGACAGCGCGTTCTCGACATCCACGGGATACACATTGAAGCCGCCGGTGATGATGACGTCGCGCAGGCGGTCCTTCAGGAACAGGTAGCCGCGTTCATCGATCAGGCCGGTGTCGCCCGTGTGCAGCCAGCCGTCGACGATGGTCTCGGCGGTCTTCTCGGGCAGGCGCCAGTAGCCCGACATCACCAGGTCGCCGCGCACCACCACTTCGCCGATGGCGCCGCGCGGCAGCAGCGCGCCGGCCGGGTCCATGATGGCGACGTCCGACAGCCAGGTGACGCGGCCGACCGAGGCGCGGTTGTCGGGCGATTCCAGGTCGGCGGGACGCAGCACCGTGACGATCTGCGGCGCCTCGGTCTGGCCGTAGGTGGTGCCCAGCACCGGGCCGAAGAAGGCGCGGGCGCGTTCGATTTTTTCGGGCGGCATGGGCGCGCCGCCATAGATCAGGTTGCGCAGTTTGGGGAAATCGGCGCGCGACACGCCCGGCTGCGCCATGATCATGTAGATCAGCGTCGGCGGCATGAAGCTGAGCGTGCCGCCGCGTTCGCGGAAGGCGGCAGTGATCGAGGCCGGCGTGGCGCTGTCCAGCAGCACGTGCGCGCCGCCGCGCGCCAGCACGGGCAGCAGGTAGGTGCCCGTGCCGTGGGTCACCGGCGCGGCGACCACGTAGCGGTCCTCGTGCGTCAGGCCCCAACTGTGGATCTGGTTGATGATGGCGGCGTTCCAGGCGTGATAGGGCTGCATCACGCCCTTGGGCAGGCCGGTGGTGCCGCCGGTGAACTTGATTGCCTGGGTGGCCTCGCGCGGCAGCGCGTGGCGCAGCGGCTCGCGACCGGCGCCGCGTTGCAGCAGGGCCTCGAAGGCCAGGCCGGCGATGTCCGGCGCCAGGCTGACGCGATGCGGCGCGCCCGCCGCCACCAGCGCGTCGCCGGCGTCGTCCACCATGACGATGGACGGCTCGGTGGCGTCCAGGATGCGCCCGATCTCGCGCGCCGTGCTGCGGGTGTTCAGCGGCACCCAGATCTTGCCGCTGGCCAGCACCGCCAGCAGCGCCAGGATATGACGGCTGGTGTTGCCCGCGCACAGGGCGACGCGGGTCTGTGGCGCCGGGTCCAGGTCCTGCAGCGCGGCGGCCAGCGCGCGCACGTCCGTGGCCAGCCGCGCATACGTCACCTGGCCCTCGGGCGCGTCCAGCGCCACGCGGTCCGGATACTGCTCGGCGGCGCGGAAAAAGAAATCTATCGGGTACACCCTGGTGCTCCTCAGTTGGCTTTGATGTCGGCGCGCTTGACCACTTCGCCCCATTTGTCGATTTCGCTGGCGATCTTCTTGCCGAAGGTCTGCGGCGTGTTGGGCGATTGCGGCGCGTAGAAGCCCGATTGCTGGAACGAGGCCAGCAGCGCGGGGTTGGCCAGGGCCTTGTTCATGGCCTGGTTCAGGCGCGCGATGATGGGTTGCGGCGTGCCGGCCGGCGCCATCAGGCCGAACCAGGATTCGACGTCGAAGCCGGGCAGGCCGGATTCGGCCAGCGTCGGCACGTCGGGCACGGCCGGAAGCCGCTGCGGCGAGGTGACGCCGATGGCGCGCAGCTTGCCAGCCTGCACGTGGGGCAATGACGAGGGCAGGTTGTCGAACATGGAATCGACCTGGCCGCCCAGCAGGTCGGCCACCGCCGGACCACTGCCGCGATAGGGCACGTGCAGGATATCGGTGCCGGTCTGCATCTTGAACAGTTCGCAGGACAGGTGGATGGACGAGCCGCTGCCCGACGAGGCGCAGGTCAGCTTGCCGGGGTGGGCCTTGGCGTAGGCCAGGTATTCCGGCACCGTCTTGACCGGCAGCTTGGGGTTGACCACCAGGATGTTGGGGATGGTCGCCAGCAGGCCGATCGGCTCGAAGTCCTTGACGAAGTCGTAGTTGAGCTTGCTGTACAGCGTGCGGTTGATAGTGTTGGCGATTGAGCCGACGTAGAGCGTATAGCCGTCGGGCGCGGCGCGCGCGACGATTTCGGCGCCGATGTTGCTGTTGGCGCCGGTCTTGTTCTCCACCACGATGGTCTGGCCGAGTTCCTCGTTCAGGGCCTTGGCGACCAGGCGCGCCACGATGTCGGTGGCGCCGCCCGCGGCGTAACCGACCACCAGGGTCACCGGGCGTTCGGGATAGGGTTTGGCAGCCTGGCTCGGCGCGCTGAATGCAATGGCGCCCGCCAGGGCCGCGACGCTGGCGGCCAGCCGCCTGCTGAATGTCTGCATGGTTGTCTCCGTCCTGTTTGTCTAATATCTGGACAGATCTTTGCCTGCCCGACTTCATATTGGGCTTTGATAGGCGCCTCATCAACGCAAGGTGTCCAGAAAATGAACAAACCGGAAAGCGACGACGGCGGGCCGCGGGTGTTGCGGCGCGGGCTGCGGGTGCTGGGCGTGCTGCGCCAGGCGGGCGCGGCCGGCATGCACGTGACCGACATCGCGCGCGCCGCCGGCATGCAGCGCTCCACCGTCTACCGGTACCTGGATGTGCTGGCGCAGGAGGGCTACGCGCTGCGCGAGCCGGACGCGCCGCACTGGCGCATGGCGGAGCTGGGCGTGATGATGGCCGGCGATCCGCACGCCGAAGCGGTGCGCGGCCTGCGGCCGGTGCTGCGGCAGATCAGCGACGTCAGCGGCGATTCGGCATTCCTGATCTGCCGCGCCGGCGGCGATTCGCTATGCCTGCATCGCGAGGTCGGCAACTACCCGGTGCAGGTGCTGGCGGTGACCATCGGCCATCGCCAGCCGCTGGGCGTGGGCGCGGCCGGCCTGGCGCTGCTGGGCGCTTTGCCGCCGGCCGAGGCCGACGAGGTGATCGCACAGAACGAGCAGGCCTTGCGCGCCTATGGCGGCATGACGGTGGCGCAGATGCGGCGGTTGGCCGAGAACACGCGCGACCGGGGTTGGGCGGTGGTGGGCAATGCGGCGGTGCCGGGCGTGCTGGGCGTCGGGGTGGCGTTGTGCGACGCGGGCGGCTATCCGCGGCTGGCGGTCAGCGTTTCGAGCCTGATAGACCGCATGCAGGCGCCGCGCCAGCGCGCCATTGCCGAGTTGATCCGCACGCAGTTGGGGCAGGACGAGGTCAGGCGCCAGCGCTGGAGCTTGCCCGGCTTGGTCGACGAGGCGGATTGAACGATAAGGGTTCGGTCCGGCCTCGATGGCATCGAGGCCGGCTGCGCGCGTCAGGCCTGCGCCGGCGCGGGCGCGCGGTAGGTCTTCTGGTAGTGCACCGTGAAGGTCTTGAACGCTTCCAGCGCCTTGTGCGGGTCGTGGCCCGGCTTGACCAGGAAGCTGTCGAAGCCGACGCGCGCCTGGTAGTGGATGGTGTCGATCATCACGTCGCCGACCGCGCGCAGCTCGCCCGTCCAGTGATAGCGGGTGCGCAGCAGTTGCGCCAGCGAATAGCCGCGGCCATCGGTGTAGACGGGGAAGTCCACCGCGATGAAGGCAATGCCGGCCGGATCGAGCGTGCCATCGGCTTCCAGCAGGTCGCGCAGGTCGGCGTCCGGTTCCAGCAGGACCGCGACCGGATGGCGATGGCGCCGCAGCGTGGCGTGCGAGGCCTTCCAGGTGGCCAGCGGCACGATCCAGCCGGGTTCGTCGGTCGGCACCTGGCCGTCGGCCGCCACTTCGGGGTCGGGCACGAAGGGACGGGCGCTGTCGGCTTCCAGCCGGCCGTTGCGGATCAGGTGCGGGCCGGGCGCGTCGTGGGCGTAGGGCTCAGACATGGGCGGCCTCCTGGGCGGGCTTGGCAAAGGCGGGGTCGGAATACACGTCTTGCTTGAAGGGATCGATGCCGACGCGGTCCACCACGTCGATGAAGCGTTCTTCCTCGCTGTCGCGCAGGCCCAGGTAGGTGCGGATCAGGCGGTCGACCACGCCCGGCACCTGGTCGCGGGCGAACGAGGGGCCGATGATGCGGCCGATGGCGGCGCCGCCGCCCTTTGTGGATTCGATGTCGGGCAGCGGTTTGGCGGCGCCGTTCTGGCGGCCGCCGATGGTGACCTGGTACCACTCCTCGCCGGCCTTATCGACCCCCAGGATGCCGATGTGGCCGACGTGGTGGTGGCCGCAGGAGTTGATGCAGCCGGAGATGTTCAGGTCCAGCTCGCCGATCTCGAACAGGTAGTCGAGGTTGTCGAACTGGCGCTGGATGGCCTCGGCCACGGGGATCGACACGGCATTGGCGAGCGCGCAGAAATCCCCGCCCGGACAGGCGATGATGTTGGTCAGCAGGCCGACGTTGGGCGTGGCCAGGTTCAGCGCTTCGAGCTTGCCCCACAGCTCGTGCAGGCGGGCGCGGCGCACGTCGGCCAGGATCAGGTTCTGCTCGTGCGACACGCGCAGTTCGCCGAAGCCGTATTCATCGGCCAGCGCGGCCACCGCGTCCATCTGGTCGGCGGTGATGTCGCCCGGCGGCACGCCGGTGGCCTTGAGCGAGACGGTGACGGCGGCGTAGCCCGGCGTCTTGTGCGCATGCACGTTGGTGCGGAGCCAGCGGGCGAAGCGCTTGTCGGCGGCGGCCAGCGCCTCGGTGTTGTCGGTGTCGTTGGCCGCGGCCGGATCGTACTGCGGCCAGATGAAGCGCGCGGCGATGGTGTCGACGAATTCCTGCGTGATGGTGTCGGGGCCGCCCTTGATAAGCTGCCACTGTTCGTCCACCTGCTGCGCGTAGACTTCCGGCGTCAGGTCCTTCACCAGGATCTTGATGCGCGCCTTGTACTTGTTGTCGCGGCGGCCATGCAGGTTGTAGACCCGCAGCGCGGCCTGCAGGTAGGTCAGCAGGTCCTGCCATTCGACGAACGGGTTGATCAGCTTGCCGACGATGGGCGTGCGGCCCATGCCGCCGCCGACCCAGACGCGGAAACCGAGCTTGCCGTCGCGCTCGACCGCCTGCAGGCCGATGTCGTGCACGCCGACCGCCGCGCGGTCCTGCACCGCGCCGCTGACCGCGATCTTGAACTTGCGCGGCAGGAATGCGAATTCGGGGTGCAGCGTGGACCACTGGCGGATGATCTCGCACCACACCAGCGGGTCGATCAGCTCGTCCGGCGCGACGCCGGCGAAGTGGTCGGTGGTGGTGTTGCGGATACAGTTGCCGCTGGTCTGGATGGCGTGCATCTGCACCGTGGCCAGTTCGGCCAGGATGTCCGGCACGTCTTCCAGCTTGGGCCAGTTGAACTGGATGTTCTGGCGCGTGCTGAAGTGGCCGTAGCCGCGGTCCCATTTGCGCGCGATGTGCGCCAGGGTGCGCAACTGGCGCGAGGCCAGGATGCCGTAGGGGATGGCCACCCGCAGCATCGGCGCGTGGCGCTGGATATACAGGCCGTTCTGCAGGCGCAGGACGCGGAATTCATCTTCGGTGAGCTGGCCATCGAGGAAGCGGCGCGTCTGGTCGGCGAACTGCGCCACGCGCTGCTCGACGAGCTGCTGGTCGACGGGGTCATACACGTACATGTCTACTGCCCTTGAGGTCTTCTCGGTCTGGTCCCCGCAAGCGTGGCCCGCCGTAGGCGGGGACTGGGGGATTCATAACCGTAACAGGCAGCCGCTTCGACCGTCTAAGTCATTCTGGTAATAAGCGTATGCCTGCGGCAGACACCTGCGTGGCGGCGTTCAGCCGCCGGACCCGGCGACGGCCCGGGGACGCGGCCGGGCGCCCCGGAAGGCGGCAAGGCTGGCCAGCGCCAGCAGGCCGACGGCCGCCGCGCCGTACAGCATGACATCGCCAAACCCGTGCGTCAGCGCGATCCGGGCCACGTCCGCGGGGATGGCCGGCGCGGCGCCATCGCCCAGGTTGCCCGCCGACAGGGCCTCGGCCATGGCGCGCAGCGTGGCATCGGCGGGCGCCTGGGGCCAATGGCGGCGCAGCGACGCCAGGACGCTTTCGACCAGCAGCAATCCCATCAGCGCGATATTGATGGACAGGCTGATCATGCGCACGCTGATGTCGATGCCCGAGGCCATGCCGGCGCGGTCGCCGGGCACCGCGCCCGTGGTGGTGTTGGTGACGGGGGTGTTGATCAGGCCCAGGCCGGTGCCGGCCAGCAGGCAGCCAGGCAGCATCGTCAGCCAACAGGCCTGCGCGACGCCGCTGCCCCATTTCATCAGCGCGAAGCCCAGGCAGATGGCGAACAGGCCGGCCGGGATCACCGTGTCGGGGCGGTAGCGCAGCGCCAGTTTCTCGCCCAGCGGCGGCGCCACCAGGGTCGGCAGGGTGTAGGCCAGCAGCGCCAGGCCGGTGCCCAGGCCGCCGTAGCCCAGGCCGTTCTGGAAATACAGCGGCAGGTAGATCATGAAGGGCCAGAAGCTGAAGTTCATCGCGGCTGACGCCAGCAGCGCGCCCGAGAAGCGACGGATGCGGAACACCGCGAAGTCGAACATCGGGTCGGCGCAGCGGCGTTCGGCGATCACGAAGACGATCAGCGCTACGATGGCCGCGCCCAGGCTGGCGAGGGTCGCCAAGCTGGCGAAGCCCGCCGATGGCCCCTGGGTGATGAACCAGGCCAGTCCGAACACCGCCACTGACAGCGAGACGATGCCGGCCACGTCCAGCTTGCGCTGGCGCGGATCGCGCGATTCGTCCACGCCCTTCCACGCCAGGCCCAGGGCGATCAACGCCAGCGGGCCGTGCGCCAGGAACACCCATTGCCAGCTCGCTACCGCCACGATGGCCGAGCCGATGACGGGGCCGAATCCCAGGCCGACGCCGAAGGCGATGCCCCAGGCGCCAAAGGCCCGGCCGCGCGCGGCGCCGTCCTGGAAGCGGTGCGACAGCACCGCCACCTGGCAGATCAGCATGGCGCCGCCGGACAGGCCCTGCAACGCGCGGCCGGCGATCAGCACGCCGGTGTCCTGCGCCCAGCCGCAGACCAGGGAGGTCAGGCCGAACACCGCCAGGCTGGCCAGCAGCAGGCGCTTGCGGCCGTAGCGGTCGGCCAGCGTGCCCGCGGCCATCAACACCGTGGTGCAGGCGATGGTGTAGGCGTTCATGATCCATTGCAGTTCCTGGAAGCCGCTGTGCAGGGCCTGTTCCAGCGTGGGCAGGATCACCGGCACGCTGGAGATCTCCAGGCCGAACATCAGGGCGGCCAGGCAGACGGCGGCCAGCGTAAAGCTATTTTTCTGCGCTATCGAAAGCGGCATCGGGGTTCTCACGAGAGGTCGGCGGCGGGAATCCGCCGCGGGACCTCATTCTGGGAGCCTGTTAAAAATGATGGAAATGATTTAATTTCGTCGAATTAATTAATTTTCATCATGAGTTGACGCCATGGACTTCGATACCGCGTTGCTGCGCACCTACGTCGCGGTCAAGGAGGCCGGCGGATTCACCCGCGCCGCCGAACGGCTGCACCTGAGCCAGTCGGCCGTCAGCCACCAGATCCGGCGCCTGGAGGAGCAGGCCGGCACCGCGCTGCTGGTCCGCACCACCCGCAGCCTGGCGCTGACCGAGGACGGCGAGGACTTCCTGCGCTACGCCGAACAGGTGCTGCGCGCCCAGGACGCGCTGGCGCGGCGCTTCCAGCGGTCATCGGTGGCGGGGGCGGTGCGCCTGGGCGTGCCCGAAAACTTCATGGGCGAACGCCTGCCGTTGCTGCTGGCGCGGTTCGCGCGCGCCTTTCCGGCGGTGCGCCTGGACGTGGTGGTCGGCAGCTACCTGGATCTGCGCACCCAGGTCGAGGCGGATGCGCTGGACCTGGCCGTGGTGATGGCGTTGCCCAGCGAACCCGAGCGCGGCGCGATGCTGCGGCGCACGCGCTTCGTGTGGGCCGCCGCGCACGCATTTGATTTTCCCGTTGACGAGCCGATCCCGCTGGCCTTCGCGCCATCCCCCTGTGTGCACCGGCTGGTGGGCGTGGACGCGCTACAGGCGGCCGGCCTGGAATGGCGGGTGGCATTCACCTCGCCCAGCCAGGAGGGCCTGCGCGCGGCGGTGCTGGCGGGTCTGGCGGTGACGGCGCTGCCGCAGGAGGACGTGCGGCCAGGCATGGACGTGATCGACGGCCGCTACGGCCTGCCGCCGTTGACGCATGCGGACTTCAGGTTGATTTCCCGCCAGACGGAACAGCAGGCGCCGGCGGTGCGGGCGTTCGGGCAGTTGCTGACGGAAATGTCGGCGCTGGCGCTGCCCTAGCGTGCTGTCTCGCGGCTACGCGGGCACGCTGTCCGCCCATTGACGCCATGGCGTCATTGCAGATCGCGTGGCGATCTACAGCGCGGCGTTGACCGCCCAGCGTGCCACCAGCACCAGGATCACGACCAGGCAGGCGGCCATCAGCAGGCCGGTGAGAATCAGCGGCGCGGGCTTGTTGTGGGCGATGTCGGCGTCGTAGCCGCGGCCGCGGCGCACGCCGAAAAAGCCCCACAGCACGGACTTGACCGTGCGCAGGAAGCTGAGCATGGCGGGTCTCCAGACAGGGGATGGACCCACTGTAGCCGCCCCGGCGCGGGCGCGGCAGATGCAGATTCGCCCCTGGCGACCATATCAGATGGCGTCGGCGGGCGTGCCGATGCCGCGCACGATGTGGTCCAGCAGTTCGCGCGCCGCCGGCGAGATGTGGCGGCCGGCGCGGCTGAGCACGTGCAGGCTGCCCTGGTTGAGGATGGGGTTGGCCAGCGGCAGGCTGGCCAGGCGCAGTGCGGCCATGTCGGCGGTGACGGCGATCGGCGGCGTCAGGGCATAACCGATGCCGGTGGCGGCGAACTGCCACAGCGCCTTGAACGACGAGGTGGTCAGCACGTTGCGCAGCCGCACCTGTTCGCTGATCTCGGCGGCCTGGATGTGCTGGCGCACGCCGAAGCCTTCCTGCATCGCGGCGCCGGGATACTCGCCCAGGTCGGTCAGCAGCAGCGGACGCTGCAGGCGCGTCAGCGGATGCTCCTGGCGCACGATGGCGCGGATCGGCTCGGGGCGCGAATAGTGCGTGCGCAGCCGCGCATCGTTGGGCGGCTGGAACACCAGGCCGATGTAGGCCTGGTCGTCGACGATGCGCTGCACGATTTCCGAGGTGCGGGCCACGTCGATGTCCAGCGTGACTTCTGGATGATTGCGCCAGTAGCCGGGCAGGACGCGGTCGAACATCAGCTCGACGAAGCCTTCGCCCAGCACCAGGTCGATGTGGCCGCGCTCCGCCTTGCGCAGGCTGTCGATTTCCGAGAAGAAGCTCTCCTGGATGTTCTGCTGGCGCTTCACGTAGCGCGCCAGGATGTGGCCGGCGTCGGTCGGCACCACGCCGCGGCCGCGCCGTTCGAACAGCGTCATGCCGCAGTCGCGCTCAAGCGCCGCGATCGCCCGGCTGACGGCGGACGGGTCCATGTTCAGCACTTCGGCGGCGCCGCGCACCGAGCCGCGGCTCATGACCTGCATGAAGTAATGGGTGCGGCGGGCGTCGAGTTTTTCGTCCATGGGGAAGCTCCGTGGCGCAAAGGCATCGGTTCGGTCCGCAACATATTGAGGGTTTTCCCTTATATATTGCTGGTTCTTGCAAAAAATTCCCTGTCCAGGGGCGTCCGTTGCATTTTACGCAACACATTAGCCCTGGCGCTGTCATGGTTGGCGCGCCGGCCCCCGGGCGAAAATCGCGGCTGCCGCCTGCTCGCGCCGCGAGCCATCCCCCGTACCGGTCGCCGCGCCCGGGGAGTGCGCCACGCACGCGCCGATCGGGCCGCGCCATACCTACTCACGTACTCAGGGGAATCCGATGTCTCATGCCAGCGCCAGCCTGGCCATGCCCGCCATGTCGCTTTCGAGCCGCATTCGCATGCTTGTCGCCATCTTGCTGGTGGTGCTCGTGTCCGAAGCGATCGGCAGCGTCACCTTCGCGGTGGGCCCGGGCAAGATCGTTCTGCAGCCCATGCTCTGGGCCATCTTCATCGGCGCGGTCGTGGCCGCCTTCGGCCAGCGCCTGCCGGCCAACGCGGGTATCGACACCGCCATGCAGACCCGCATCAGCGGCTACCTGCAATACGCGCTGCTGCCGTTCCTGGCCAAGCTGGGCCTGATGGTGGGCGGCTCGCTGCCGCAGGTGCGCGAAGCCGGCTGGGCCCTGGTGTTCCAGGAGTTCGGCCATTTCTTCGGCACCATGGCCATCGGCCTGCCGCTGGCGCTGCTGCTGGGCATCAAGCGCGAAGCCATCGGCGCGACGTTCTCGGTGGGCCGCGAGCCCAGCCTGGCGATCATCGGCGAGCGCTATGGCATGAATTCGCCCGAAGGCCGCGGCGTGATGGCCGAGTACATCACCGGCACCGTGATCGGCGCGCTGTTCGTGGCGTTGATGGCCGGCTTCATCACCAGCCTGAACATCTTCGATCCGCGTTCGCTCGCCATGGGCGCCGGCGTGGGCTCGGGCAGCATGATGGCCGCGGGCGTGGGCGCCATCGCTTCGCAGCAGACGCCGGAAGTGGCGCACCAGGTTGCTGCGCTGGCCGCCGCCGCCAACCTGCTGACCACGGTGGTGGGCGTGTACTTCACGCTGTTCATCTCGCTGCCGACGACCGTATTCCTGTACGGCAAGCTGGAGCCGGTGCTGGGCCGTTTCTCGCGCGGCAAGGCCGACACGGCCGCCGATGCCGCGGCCGCCACCGAGGCGCCGTCGCACGCCGTGAAGATGGGCTTCGGCGACCGCCTGACCGCCTACGCCGTGTGCGGCCTGTTCGCGCTGGTCGGCAATCAGTTCGGCTACAAGGTGCCGATCCTGGACGCGCTGCCCGGCATGCTGATCATCATCCTGCTGGTCGTGATCGCCGACCTGCTGCTGCGCGTGGTGCCCAAGCTGCCCGCCGTGGCGGTGCTGTCGCTGATCGCCATGACCGTGGGTTGCCCCGGCGCGGTGCCGTACTCGGACCAGATCATCGCCGCGGTCAACAAGGTCAACTTCCTGCCGTTCACCACGGTGATCCTGGCGATGGCCGGCCTGTCGATCCTGAAAGACCTGCCGGCCTTCCGCAAGCTGGGCTGGAAGATCGTGGTGGTGTCGCTGGCGGCCAACGCCGGTACCTTCCTGGGCGCGACGATGATCGCCGAGTTCTTCCACTGATCGGACGTCGCCGTCCGGCAAGTGACAAGCCGCCCGTGTGGGCGGCTTTTTTCTTGCCTGGATCGGCGCAGCGGCGCACGTGAGCGTTATCCGAGGCGTTTCTACCCGAGCCTTCGTGTCGCGCGCGGGGGGCCAGGCGCGGATTGCGCCTGCGCGGTTCAATCAAGTGCGCGCGTTGGGCCGGTAGCGGGCTTGGTCGGTCACGTTCTCGGTGGGGCCGATGTTCTCGACCTTGGGGATGCCCAGGCCCGCGGCCTTCAGGGCCACGGCGGTCTGCAGTTCCTGCACTTGCGGATTGCCCATGGCCACGCGGTAGGGTTGCAGCGGCGTCAGGCCCTCGATGGTGCCGAGGTCGTTGGCGCTGTCGGCGCGCAGCGCCACCGGATCGGGGCGCGCCGAGAATTCGTCGATGGCGCGGCGCAGGCGGGCGTCCGCGTACAGGTCGCGCAACTGGTCGACGTTGATGGCGGCAGGCGCGGCGGCCGCGAGGGCGACCGCTTTGGACGGGGCGTTGGCGACGACGCGGCTGGTATCGGCGTCGTCGGCCTGCGGCGGGGCAGCGCGGGCGATGCGCTGGGCCTGCCAGGCGGCCTGCGCCTGCGCGCTGCGTTGCGCCTGGCGCGTGGCGGCGTTGCGGGCGGCCCATTCGGCTTCCCAGACGGGGCGTGTATCGTCCAGCAACGGGACGCGCGCGGCATACGGCGGGGCGACGCGGGCGATGGGGGAGACGGCGGTCACGTTCATGCGTGGGCTCCCTGGTCTGTGGGTTCTACCCGTTGGTCCGGCGGGGACCTCGGAAGTTCAATATAGACGGCCGTCGGCGCAGCGGTATGTCGATCTGTAAGAAAAAAAAGCCCCTGGCAAGCGCCAGGGGCGAGCGGCGGGCCCAAGGGGGCGCGCCGTACCGGGCGGCCGTTGCGCCTGGAGCCCGGCGGGTTCCCCAGGCCTGGCGGCCGTCCAAACCGGAGCGGGTCAGGCGTGCGGCAGCGTGGCCTGCATCGAGGGGCGCTGGTTGAACGCCTTGAACCAGGCGGCGACGGCGGGATGACCGGCGCGCCAGTCGAAATCGGGATAGCGGAAGTCCAGATAGCCCAGGGCGCAGCCGACGGTGATGGTGCCGATGTCCAGGCGGCCTTCCAGGCGGCCTTCCAGGCGGGCGGCGGTCTTCTCGAGCAGCGCCAGGCCATCGCGCACCTTGCCCATCTGGCCTTCGTACCAGCCGTCCCAGCGCAGCGGCTCGGGACGCAGCACGGTTTCGTAGCGCGCCAGCAGCGCGGCGCCCAGCATGCCGTCGCCCAGCGACTGCTCGGCCAGCGCGGCCCAGCGGGCGGCGCCGGTGGGGAACAGCGCGCCCTTGCCCAGGTCGTTCAGGTATTCGCAGATGACGCGGCTGTCGAACAGGCGCTGGCCGTCGTCGGTGATCAGCGTCGGTACCTGGCCCAGCGGATTGTCGGGGATGATGTTCTGGTCGCGGGCCACGGGGCCGGCGGCGCTGGGCAGTTTCTCGATGCGGTCGGCCAGGCCCAGTTCGTGGGCGATGACCATGCATTTGCGCACGAAGGGCGAGGCGGGCGAGAAGTAGATCTTCATGAGGGTCCTTGTCAGGGGTGGTGCGTCAGTGTTGGGCACGGGCCAGGTGTTGTCCAGCGACCCAGCCGAAAGTCAGGGCGGGTCCGAGCGTGATGCCGGGGGCGGGGTAGGCGCCGCCCATGACGGAATGCATGTCGTTGCCGGCCACGTAAAGGCCGGGAATCGGCTGGCCGGCGGCGTCCAGCGCCTGCGCGTTGCCATTGGCGGCGATGCCGCAGGCGGTGCCGATGTCGCCGGCATAGACCTTGACCGCGTAGTACGGACCGGCGCCGAGCGGGGCCAGGCAGGGGTTGGGCTGGTGCTCGGGATCGCCCAGGTAGCGGTTGTAGGCGGTGCTCCCCTTGCCGAAGTCGGGGTCCAGGCCTTGCGCCGCGTATTCGT
The DNA here is from genome assembly GCF_046535435.1 of Achromobacter sp. SIMBA_011. NCBI lineage: Bacteria > Pseudomonadati > Pseudomonadota > Betaproteobacteria > Burkholderiales > Alcaligenaceae > Achromobacter > Achromobacter sp. SIMBA_011. The sequence continues at coordinate 822,165 of NZ_JAWRWN010000001.1, forward strand.
TGTAGCGCGCGATGGTCGCGTGCAGCGCATCGGGCGGCACGCCCAGTTTCTGCGCCAGCGCCTCCAGCGTTGCGCCTTGCAGCAGGTAGCCGGCATCGATGAGATGCTGGCGCGGCCGTCCGCCGGGCAGCGCCAGGCCCAATCCCCAGGTATCGATGAAGCGCTGGTCGCACAGCAGGAAGGCCGGCATGGTCGGCACCTGCTCGTGGCTGCGGTACATGGCCTGCACGAAGGCGTGGTACGAAGTCGATTCGTTGACGAAGCGGCGGCCGGCGCCGTTGACGGCGATCAGCCCCGGCTTGGCGCGGTCCCACACCAGGTGCGGATAGTGCAGCCGCTTGCCGCCGGGTTGTTCCAGGATCGACACGGGCGCCCAGAAGGCGGGGCTGGAATGCCCCTGGCCCAGCGCCGCGCCGGCCTCCTCGGCCAGGCGGATGCCGTCGCCGGTATTGTCGCGCGGCGACATCGACCAGTCGTCGGTGGGGTGGGGATAGGTCTGGCGGCGGCGCGTCGAATCCCACGGAAAGCCGCCCGTGGCCATGACCACGCCACGGCGGGCGCGGATGTTGATGCGCCGGCCTTGATGCTCCACGGTGGCGCCCAGCACCGCGCCGTCGGCATCGCGCAGCAGCGCCAGCGCCGGCGTGTTCAGCCAGTACGGCACCTTGCGCGCCAGCATGGCGTGGAACAGTTGCGCGGCCAGCGCGTTGCCCAGCAGCAGACGGGTCCCGCGATGGTAGCCGCGCAGGCGGTCCGCGCCATAGCGCAGCACCAGTTTCATGGCGTGGCGCCATGACGCGAACGCGCGGGTGGCGCGCAGCAGGTGGCGCACGTCGGTGATGTTGACCATCATGCCGCCCAGCACCGTGAATTCCTTGAGCGGATCGCGCAGCGTCTTGAAATGGCGGCCCAGCTTGCGGCCGTCGAACTCCACCGGATCGAGCGAGCGGCCGCCCATGGCGGCGCCGGGCAGATCGGGGTAGTAGTCGGGCGAGGCGGTGCGCGCGGCCACCTGCAGGAAGCCGCGCGCGACCAGGTCATCCATCATGCGCGGGCCGGCGTCCAGATAGGCGCGCTTCATCTCGTCGGAGGCCGCGGCGCCGACGGTTTCCTGCAGATAGGTCCAGACCTTGTCGAAGCTGTCCGGATGGCCGGCGGCCTCGGTCTGCGCGTTCAGCGGTATCCACAGCGCGCCGCCGGAAATGGCGGTCGAGCCGCCGATGCGGTCGGTCTTCTCGATGAGCAATACCTCCAGGCCCGCCACGCTGGCGGTCAGCGCGGCGCTCATGCCGCCCGCGCCCGAGCCGACCACGAGCGCGTCGACTTCCTTGTCCCACTTGATGCTGTCCATGCTGCCTATGCTCCCGACCCGCCGAGCGACTTGCCGCCGTCCACGAAAATCACCTGGCCGGTGATGAAGTCCATTTGCGGCGAGGCCAGGAACGACACCGCGTTGGCCACGTCTCGCGGCTGGCCGGCGCGGCCCGTGGGCTGCAAGGCCAACTGGGCCGCCAGGCGCTCGGCGCTCAGGTTGCGCAAGAGCGGCGTGTCGATCAGCCCGGGGGCGATGGCGTTGACCAGGATGCCGCGCGCCGCCAGCTCCATGGCCGAGGCGCGGGTGTAGCCGACCAGCGCGGCCTTCGAGGCCACGTAGTGCGGATGGTTGCGTGCGCCCAGGTAGGCGCGCGAGGCGATGTTGACGATCTTGCCGCCGGCGGCCATGTCGCGCGCGGCTTCCTGCGTCAGCGTGGCCACCGCCAGCAGGTTGACGTCGAACATGCGGCGGTAGTCGTCGCTGGAGACGTCGAAGAACTTGCGTTCGTCGAACAGGCCGGCGTTGTTGACCAGCGCCGCCAGCGGCGCCAGTTCGCGCACCAGGGCGCGGGTGGCGTGTTCGTCGGCCAGGTCGACCACGCGGTAGTCCACGTCCAGGCCCTGCGCGCGCAGCGCCTGGGTTTCCTGGTCGGCCAGGGCCGCGTTGCGGTCGGCCATGACGACCCGAAAGCCGTCGTGCGCCAGCCGCTCGACGATCGCCAGGCCCATGCCGCTGGCGCCGCCGGTGACCAGCGCGGTGCCGAGGGAGTTGAGGGGTTCCATATCGATTCCTATACGGCCAGGTAGCCGCCGTCCACCGGCAGCACCACGCCATTGACGTAGCTGGCCATGGCCGAGGCCAGGAACAGCACGGGGCCGACGATCTCGTCGGCGCGTCCGGCCCGCGCCATCGGCGCGCGCCGCATATACCAGTCGGTGCCGTGGGCCTGGGCGCGCTGGCCGGCGGTCATCTCGGTTTCCATCAGGCCGGGGGCCACGGCGTTGACTCGCACGCCGTGCGGCGCCAGGTCGCGCGCCAGCACTTCGGTGAAGGAGCGCACGCCGCCCTTGGAGACCACGTAGCCGGCGGTCGAGATGCCGCAGCCGTAGGCCACGATCGAGCACAGGTTGACGATGGCGCCGCGGCGGGCCTTGAGCTGTTCGACGAAGGCGTGGGTGACGTTGAAGGTGCCCTGCAGGTTCACGTTCATCACGCGTTCCCAGATCTGCGGGGTCTGCGGATCGTCGAACGGCGCGCGCGCCGAGATGCCGGCGTTGTTGACGAGCACGTCGATGGGGCCGTGGCGCGCTTCGCATTCGGCGGCGAAGGCGCGCACCGCGGCGGCGTCGGTCACGTCCAGCGCGGCGTCGATGGCGCGGCCGCCGGCGGCCGCGATGGCCTGGGCGCTGGCGCGCGCCAGGGCGGGGTCGAGGTCGGCCACGATCACGCTGGCGCCTTCGCGGGCGAAGCCCTGCGCGATGGTGGCGCCCAGGCCGCGCCCGGCGCCGGTGACCAGGACTCGCTTGTCTTGCATCATCAGGGTCATGGTGTGTTGGCTCCTAGCCGCCCAGGTAGGCGCGCTGCACGCCTTCGTCGCTGGCCAGCGCGGCCGATGCGCCTTCCAGCGCGATCTCGCCGTTTTCCAGGATGTAGGCATAGCTGGACACCGACAGCGCCAGCTTCACGTTCTGTTCCACCAGCAGGATGGTGATGCCCTGCTCGCGGTTCAGGCGCAGCACGATGTCGAAGATCTGTTCCACCACCAGCGGCGACAGGCCCATGGAGGGTTCGTCCAGCAGGATCATGCGCGGTCGCGCCATCATGGCGCGACCGGTGGCCAGCATCTGCTGTTCGCCGCCCGACAGCGTGGCGGCCTTCTGCTCGAAGCGCTCGCGCAGCCGCGGGAAGGTGTCGCAGACCATGTCCAGGTCGGCCTTGACCGCCTGGCGGTCCTGGCGCAGGTAGGCGCCCATCTCCAGGTTCTCGCGCACGCTCATCTCGCGGAAGATCTCGCGGCCTTCCGGCACCTGCACGATGCCGCGGCCGACGATGGCGTCAGCCGGCTGGCGGTGTATCGCTTCGCCGGCAAAGCGCACGCTGCCCGCGGTGGGCGTCACCAGCCGCGAGATCACGTTGAGCGTGGTGGACTTGCCGGCGCCGTTGGCGCCCAGCAGCGCGACGATGGCGCCTTGCGGCACCTTCAGCGACACATCCTGCAGGGCGCGGATATTGCCGTAGGCGGCGCTGACCGATTCGACTTCAAGCAGGTTCTCAGCCACCGGCGGCTCCCTTGCCCAGATAGGCTTCGATGACACGGGGGTTGCTGCGCACCTCCGCGGGCGTGCCTTCGGCGATCTTCTCGCCGAATGACATGACGGTGATGCGATCCGAGATCGACATCACCAGTTGCATCACGTGCTCGACCAGCAGCACCGTGATGTCGTCGCGTTCGCACAGCTCGGTGAGGATGCGGTCGAGCGTCTCGATCTCGCGGTTGCGCAGGCCGGCGGCGGGCTCGTCCAGCAACAGCAGCTTGGGCGAGATGGCCAGCGCGCGCGCCAGTTCCAGCATCTTCTGGCGGCCGAAGTCCAGGCTGCACGCGGGCGTGTCGAGGAAGTCGGCCAGGCCGACGCGTTCGAGCAGGTGCTCGACGCGTTCGCGCGACTCGGCATTGGCCGGGCGCAGCAGGCGCGCGGCCGTGCTGGCGCCGTGCGCATAGGTGCCCAGCAGCGCGTTCTCGCGCACCGTCAGCGCGCTGAACAGTTCCAGGTTCTGGAAGGTGCGGGCCACGCCCAGCGCGGCCATTTCGTGCGGCTTCTTCTTCGTGATGTCGACGCCGTCGAACACGATGCGGCCCTGCGTCGGCCGGTAGTAGCGCGAGACGCAGTTGAAGGTGGTGGACTTGCCGGCGCCGTTGGGGCCGATCAGCGCGTGGATGCGGCCGCGCTCGACCTGCATCGACAGGCCGTTGATGGCGGTCAGACCGCCGAACTTCACCGTCAGGCCCTGGACGTCGAGGTAGGGGTGGGCGCTCATGCCGCGCTCCTTTGCGTGGGTTTGGCGGTGGCGCCCTGGGCGCCCCGGCGCGCGGGCAACGGGGCGGCCGGCGGCGGCGCGCGGCGGCGCGCCTCGCGGCTGGCGAACAGACCCTTGGGCGCGAACATCATGAAGCCCATCAGGATCACGCCGTAGATGATTTCCTGGAATGACAGCGCCTGGCGCAGCAGCTCCGAGATCAGGCCGAAGCCGATGGCGCCGGCGATGGCGCCGCGCACCGAGCCGATGCCGCCCACCACCACCATGGTCAGGATCAGGATGGTGGTCTGGAAGCCCAGGCTTTCCGGGTGGATGAACGAGGCGAAGGTGGTGTACATGCCGCCGGCGATGCCGGCGTAGGCGGCCGACAGCGTGAAGGCGGTGCGCTTGATGGCGTTGACGTTCACCCCCATGGCCTGCGCCGCCACGTCGCTTTCGCGCACGGCGCGAAAAGCCGAGCCTAGCTGCGAGCGCGACAGCGCCACGGTGATCCACAGCAGCAGCGCGGCGATCGCGACCACGAACGGATAGGCCTTGATGTCGGTCACCAGTTCATAGCCGAACAGCGTGGCCGGCGAAATGCGGAAGCCGTTCGAGCCATTGGTCACCGACTGCCAGTTCAGGAACACCCACTGCATCGCCTCGCCGAAGGCGAAGGTCGACAGCGCCAGATAGATATCGCGCATGCGCAGCGCCAGGGCGCCGATGACGTAGCCCAGCAGCGCGGCCAGCAGCCCGCCGGCCACGATCGACACGAAGAAGGGCGGATGCCAGAGATTGTTGATCAGCCCCGCCGTATAGATGCCGACGCCATAGAACGCGGCATGCGACAGGGCGAACTGTCCGGTCTCGCCGATGACGATGTGCAGGCCCAGGGCCAGCACCACGAACACCATCAGCAGGTTGACGACGTAGATCACATAGCCGCTGGCCATGAACGGCAGGGCCGCCAGCGCCACGGCCATCAGCGCCAGCAGGGCGCGGTCGGTATTGGATTTCATACTTTCTTCACCTGCAGTTTGCCGCCCAGCAGGCCTTGCGGACGCAGCAGCAGCACCACCATGATGGCGACGAAGGGCGCCACCACGATGGCGTTGGTCGAAATGAACAGGCCCACCAGGTTCTCGGCCACGCCGATCACGAAACCGCCGACCACCGCGCCGGGCAGGCTGGTGATGCCGCCGACGATGGCGGCCGCGTAGGCCAGGATGGCGATGTGGCCGATGTCCGGCGTGATCAGGATCTTGGGCGTGATGAGCAGCGCGGCCACGGCCGAGATCAGCCCGGACAGCGCCCACACCATCATGCGGATGCGCGTCAGGTTCACGCCCACCAGGCGCGCGGCCTTGGGATTCATGCCGACGGCGCGCATGGCCTTGCCGACACGCGTATAGGTGAACATCCCGTACAGCAGCAGCATCACGCCCACGGCCACGGCGAAGATCACCAGGTCCAGTTGCGTCAGCACGGCGTCGCCGATGAGGATGGCGTCGGTCGGAGCCAGCGGCGGCAGCGAGCGCGGCGTGTCGCCCAGCCCGCTCTGGCGCACCAGCCCTTTAAGGGCGTAGGCCAGGCCCAGCGTGGCGATCACCATCTGCACGCCAACGCCCCTGGAGGCGATGACGCGCTCCATGACGACGCGCTGGAACAGGCCGGAGACCACGGCCACCACGGCCAGCGTCACCGGAATGACCGCCAGGTAGGGCCAGCCCATCACCAGGGTCAGGAACAGGGCGATGTAGCCCCCGACCATGAAGATCTCGCCCTGGGCGAAGTTGGGCACGTCGGTGGTCTTGAAGATAATGACAACGGCGACCGCCAGCAGCGCGTACACGCTGCCCGTCACCAGTCCCGACAGCACCCCCTGCTGCAGGAACAACCAGATATCGGCAAAGCTCATGATGGTCTCCGGCGGTCCGCGCGGCGCTGCGCCGCGGCGCGGACTGGGTGCGCTGTCCCGCAGATGCGCCCGCACGTCGTGCGCACGTATCTACGGGACAGCACACCGGCCTGTGGCGGCGGTTACGGTTGGTACTGCCAGACGCTCTTGAAGGCGCCCGGCACGAGCGACATGCTGGTGCCGTCGAACTTGATGTAGATGGCCGCTTCCTGCGCGGCGCGGTCGTTCGGGCCGAACTCGATCGGGCCGGCCATGACGCCGGAATCGAACTTCATGGTCTCCAGCGCGGCCAGCACCTTCTCGCGGGTGGGCTGCGGGCCGGCGGCCTTGAGCGCATTGACCACCGCCATCGCCGGCGGCAGGCCGTAGGGCATGTAGGTCTGCGGATGGCCGGGCTTGGCGGCCAGGTCCGGATAGGCCTGCTTGTACATGTCGTAGACCCAGGTCAGCTTGGGACCGCCGGGCATGTCGCTCAGCACTTCCTGGATGTAGACATTCTTGAAGGCGTCCTTGTTGCCGACGTTCTCCACCAGTTGCTTCAGGTCGGCGGTGCCGTTGACGGCCAGCACGATGGGCTTGTTCCAGCCCAGTTCCTGCGCCTTCTTGATGATCAGCGCGGCGGGGCGGGCATAGGTCGTCAGCAGCAGCACGTCCGGGTTGGCGGCGCGGATCTTGAGCATCGGCGCGGTGACGTCGGTGATGTTGGGATTGACCGATTGCACCTGCAGGTTCACGTTGCCCAACTGCTTGGCCTGGGCCTGCGCGGCTTCCAGGTTCCAGCCGCCGTAGGCGTCGTCATGGTTGATGTAGCCGATCTTGGCGGCCTTCAGGTGCTCGTTGGCGAACTGCACCATCGAGCCGCCCACGGCGTGCTGCGAGATCGAGAACGCGCCGTAGATGTATTTGGACGGCGGATACAGCGCGCCGTCGCCCGAGGCGTTGAGCATGACCAGCGGCACCTTCTCGCGCTCGACGTATTCGCGCGCGGCCACCACGGCGGCCGAGCATGAGCCGCCGTTCAGCAGGAACACCTTGTCCTGCTCGGTCAGCTTCTTGACCGCCGCCACCAGGTCGTTGGCGTTGCAGCGGTCGTCCTCGATCACCAGTTCGATCTGGCGGCCGTGGACGCCGCCTTCCTTGTTGACCTTGGCGTACCACATCTTGGCGGCGTTCAGCACGTCAAAGCCATAGGCCATGCCGCTGCCCGAGAGGGGCGCGAACAGGCCGATGCGGATGGTCTTGTCGGTGATGCCGGGTTCCTGCTGGGCCTGGGCGGAGGCGCCCAGGGCAAGGGCGCATAGCGCGGCGGCCGCGTGGCGGCGAAGGGGCTTCATGGTTTGTCTCCCGTTTTTTGAGTGCGCGCCTTTATCCATGGCGCGTTGCTGCTTGGCGGCGAAGCCGCCGGATTGGGTTCATTGCACAGGGTTCACTGCATGCGGTAGCCGCCGTTGACGTCGATGACGCTGCCGGTGATGTAGCCCGCTTCTTCCGAGGCCAGGAAACGCACCGCGGCGGCGACGTCGTCCACCGTGCCGATGCGGCCCAGCGGAATCGCCTGGGCGGCCGCCGCGAGCGCGCCGCTGCTGGTGACGGTGCTGCGCAGCATGTCGGTGTCGATCAGCCCCGGCGCGATGCCGTTGACGGTGATGCCCAGGTGCGCGGATTCGCGCGCCATGGCCTTGGTCAGGCCCAGCACGGCGGATTTGGCGGCGATGTACGAGGCGCTGGAGCGATAGCCGCCCAACTGCGCGGCGACCGAGGTGAAGGTGACGATGCGGCCATGCTGGAGCGGCGCGGCTTCGCGCCGGCGCAGGTAGGCGCGGCCGCACAGGAACACGCCGCGCGCGTTGACGGCGAAGCTGCGTTCCCAGATGTCGAGCGTGGTGTCCTTGATCAGCGGGCGTTCGCCGTTGGCCTGGAACAGCAGCAGGCCGGCGGCGCTGACCAGCACGGCGATGGGGCCGTGAGTCTTTTCGATCTGGTCGAACGCCGTTTCGACGGCGCTTTCGTCGCTGACGTCGAAGGCATGGGCGCTGTGCGGCGCGCCGAGTTCGTCGGCCACGCGACGGGCGCGCTGGGCGTCCACGTCCGACACCACCACGCGGTAGCCGGCGCGGGCCAGCTCCTGGCAGATGGTGGCGCCGATGCCGCCGCCGCCGCCGGTGACGAGCGCGAGCCGCGGGGCCGGGCCCGCGGCCGGCGTGGATACATTGGACATGCTGTCTCCTGTGAGGCGGATTCGCCTGCCTTGGGAGGGGCGCCCGCTGATCTGAATTTTTGGCGATTATGTATACATGATGGGATGGCAGGTATAGGGGGTTTCCCGCATCTACCGATGGGATTTGATTGTTCTCATTGGGGAAAGCCCTAGCGCGGTGGTAAGGGGCGGTGTCGCATGTATTCTTCATGTATACAATGCAGGCATGGATACGCTATCTCAACACGTGACCGATACGCTGCGGGACTGGGTGCTGCATGGCAAGTTCAGCCCCGGGGCCCGCCTGGAGGAAATCCCGCTGGCCGAGAAACTGGGGGTGTCGCGCACGCCGGTGCGGGCGGCCCTGGCGACGCTGGGCAACGAGGGGTTGCTGGAGCACCTGCCCAAGCGCGGCTACACCGTGCGGGCCTATGACCTGGCCGAGATCGTGGCGGCCTATGAGGTGCGCGCGGCGCTCGAGGGCCTGGCCTGTCGGCAGGCGGCACTGCGCGGTTTATCGAATGACGCCGTGGCGGTGCTGAAGAACTGCCTGGACGAAGGCGATCGCATTCTCGGCAAGGGCGTGCTGCTGGCGGAGGATCATCTGCCGTACCAGCAGGTCAACATCACCTTGCACAACGGGATCCTGGAGGCGGCGGGCAATCCGTGGGTGAAGCGGTTCGCGACGCAGGCGCAGGCGATTCCGTATGCGTCGGATCGGATCATCCTGTGGGAGGATCATGGGATCATTCTGCGGTCGCATGATGATCATCATCGGATCGTCAATGCCATTATTGCGCGGGATGGGGCGCGGGCTGAGGATCTGATGCGGGAGCATGTCTACTATGCGGGGATCATTCTCAAGAGTAATTATGAGAGGTTGGCGCAGGCCTATCGGGTCTAAGGGGGCTGGCGGTTGGGTTCTTTAGCCGCGGGTGACGGGGCAGGCGGGGGATGGCGGGGCTACGATTGCGGTCCGGAGCGTTCGCTCCGGACTCCCCCTTCGTCATCTTCGTCCAGGCCTGCGGCCTTCCCTTCAGATTCCCTCGGGCGCATCTACACGCCCCGCCATCCCCCGCCTGCCCCGTCACCCGCTCGCGATGAGACTTAACGGGGGCCGTGGGGGCTAGTTGTTTGCTTGGCGTTTTTGCCAGCGATCGGGGGTAAGGGAAGGTCTTGCGGGGGCGCCAAAGGCGGCCGCGCGGGCGGCCTTCTTTGGCGTTTGGGTGTGTTGCGTCGGCGGGATGACGCTGCGCGCTCGGGGTGGCGCTGCGTTGGCCGTGATGTTGTGGCTGCGCTGTGATGGCCAGGGGCGATTGGGGCGCGTGAGTGGCGCGCTTGTCGCGGTTGCATGGCGCGGATGCGACGCATGCCTGCACGCCGGCGGCCGGCTTGCGCTGCGCTATTTGTGACGGATGTGGCGGCGCTGCCTGCGCGCGGCGGCCGAGCCGCCGCGTTCGCGGAGCGATCAGCCGGGCAGGCCGGTTTCCAGGCAGGGACTGAATTCGCCGGTGGCGGGGTCGCGCAGGAACAGGACGCCGGTGGCGACGCCGAAGTAGGTGCCGTGCAGCTCCAGGTCGCCGCTTTCGACGCGGCGGCGGATGGAGGGGAAGGTCATCAGGTTGTTCAGGCTGTGGCCGATGACGGCGAGTTCGAGGCGCTTGAGGTTGGCGGCGCGGTCGTCGCCGCCGGGGCCGAGTTCTTCGGCGACGGGCGCGATCTGGGACATCCACTTGCCGATGAAGTCGCCCTTGGTGAGCGGCTTGGCGTCGTCGAAGAAGGCGCGGATGCCGCCGCAGGAGGCGTGGCCGAGGACGACGATGTGTTTGACGTTCAGGCCGTTGACGGCGAACTCGATCGCGGCGCTGGTGCCGTGGTACGAGGACTCGGAATCGGGATCACAGGGCGGGACCAGGTTGGCGACGTTGCGCACGACGAACATTTCGCCGGGGCCGGCGTCGAAGATCGCTTCGGGCGAGACGCGCGAGTCGCAACAGCCGATGATCAGGATTTCCGGGCTTTGCCCAGTTTCGGCCAGCTTTTCGTAGCGGCTGCGTTCGGAATGGAAACGGCCGGCGAGAAAGGACTGATAGCCTTCGGTGAGTCTTTTGGGAAACATGATCTTTTCACTTCCTTGGTAACGAGGCCGGGCATGCCGGCGTGCCGGCAGACGCAACAAGGGGCTTCGTGTGGAAGCCCCTTTTGTCGAGTCGGCTGCGGAATTTTCCCACAATTGGCCTGACGCCGGCTTGACTAAACCCTATCCAGATAAGGGTTTTTTTGCCGGAGCAATCCGTTGGGCAAGTAAGCGCAGCGTGGAAAGCGCACGTCCGTCGCGCAAGAAAAGCCGTCCGGCCGCCCGGCCGCCCGAAGGCCGGACAGCCCCCTCGGGGGGCAGCAAGCGCGCAGCGCGCAGCGTGGGGGCCAACCATTCATCGGGCGCGGATGTCCAGGGCGGTGACCTTCGCGAATCGGAGCGGCGTGATGGCGCGGATGGTCTTGATCTGGCCCGGCGCCAGGGGGCCGATGTCGTCATCGCGCACCCGGCCGATCTCGCGGCCCTGGTCGTCGTAGAGGACGAAAGTCAGCATCACGTAGTTGACGGCGCGGCTGGACTGGTTGGCGAGCAAGCCGGTGATGGTGGACTGGTTTTCGTTGGTGTCGCGGACGGCCTGGATATTGCCGAGCGTGACGCCGTACAGGCTTTGCGCGTTGGCGGCGCCGGTCAGGCCGGCCAGCAATGCGAGGATGGCGAGGGCGGATTTCATGGCGGTCTCCTGTTGCCCGGCTGGCGGGGCGTCCCTGTCGCGGTCTTTGGCGTCGCGTGTCAGGGCATGCGTCTATCTCACACCTTTCCCGACCCGGGCACAACGGCCCAAAGGGATGAATGGGTAACAGGTTGCTGGGGATAGCCGCAGATTCCGCCCTGGATGCCACAAGTGCATCGGAATGTCTCCAACTTGTGGGCGTTTCAGGCGATTTGGGTGGAATCTCGGCGCGATGGCGCGGGTGGGGGGCGCACGGTTTTCGGAGGAAAAGTGGCCTTCGCCGGAACTGCCTGGCGCCACCTTTCCGCAAGCTGAATGATCGCGGCGGCGTTAGCATTTGTTGTCCTTTCGGCGCTTGCGGAGCATGCGGCTTTGTCCGATGATGACCACGCCGGCAACTTGGCCGGCGGATCTTGCGGCCCGGGCGCGCGCCAGATTGGCGCCGGCGGGCGATCAAGGGAGGAACTCATGCTTTCTCGTACTAGCCAATTGGCTTCGGCCATCGTGTTGTCCGCCTGCTTCCTGGGCGCCGTCCACGCCCAGACGCCGGCCGCCACGCCCGCGCCCGCCAAGACCCCCGCGCCCGCCGCCACGCCGGCAGCCAAGACGCCGACCCCGCAGCAGCAGCGCATGGCCGATTGCAACAAGTCGGCCGAAGGCAAGAAGGGCGACGAGCGCAAGACGTACATGAGCGCCTGCCTGAAGGGCGAGGCGCCGCCGCCCGCCAAGCAGTTGACGCCGCAGCAGCAGAAGATGAAGGATTGCAACGCCAAGGCCGGCGAACAGAAGCTGACCGGCGACAAGCGCAAGACCTTCATGAGCACCTGCCTGAAAGGCTGAACGCGGCGTGGATTCCGCGCAGGTGAAAAGCGCCGGCCGTTGAACGGACCGGCGCTTTTTTCTGCGCGTCGCAAGCAGGGCGTGATCGGTTGCCGTGGGCCAGGATCGCGGCACGGTCGTGGACGGCCCTGCCTGCCAGGCGGGCCTCCCGGCCGCGCCCGGCGCGACCCGAGGCGCGTCGCCTACACCGTCGCGATCGGCGTGACCGGCGAGCCGATCGCGTGCGGCAGGCGCAGCGGCGGGGCGGTCAGCATGAAGCGGTGGCGGCCGTTGGCATGCAGCCAGTCGGCCAGATCCTTCAGGTACCACAGCTCGGCCAGCGGCAGGCCCAGCTTGAACAGGCAGTGATGGTGCAGCGGCAGCATGGCGCGCGGGCCGGTTTTCTCGCGCGCGGGATAGGCTTCCACGGCGTAGTTGTCGGCGCAGATGGCGGCGATGCCGCTGTCGGTGATCCACTGCAGCAGCGCGGCGTCAGTGCCGTCGAGCGCGGCGCCGTAGGTGTGCAGCACTTCGGCGTCGGGCTTGCCGGCCATGGCGACCACGGCTTCGGCGTAGCCGGTGCGTAGCACCAGCATGTCGCCGGGCTCGATCTCGATGCCGTCCGTCTTGAGCACGTGCTGGATCTCGGCGTGGCCGACCAGGGTGCGGCCGGGGCCGTAGTGGCGCGCCAGGTCCAGCAGCACGCCGCGGCCCTGCATGCCTTTCTGCGCCAGGTTTTCGACGCCCAGCTTCAGCGCGGCCGAGGGGCCGCCGCTGTTGCAGCCGCAGCCGGTGTGGTCGCCATCGGCCGGGCCGATGACGTCGACGCCGGCCTGGAAGCCGTTGTAGTAGCGCAGCTCGGGCTGGCCGTCGCCGTCGGCGTCGAACAGCGCGCCGACGTGCGCCAGCGCGTCCCATTGCGTCGAGTACTGCATCGACAGCAGCACCTGGTCGTCGCTCAGCACGTCGACCGCGTCCGGGTTGACGTTGCGCAGCGGGAAGTTCAGGTAGGGCGTGTCGGCCAGCCGGGTCGGGCTCAACTGCGGCGGATGGCGCCGCGGGTTGAGCACGTTGCCGCCGGGCAGGTCCAGCGGCAGCGACAGGCAGAAGGTCTTGCCGGCGCGGATTTCACGCGCGCCTTTCAGGACCTGTTCTTCGGTGATGAGATTGAGGCGGCCGAGTTGGTCGTCGGGTCCGAAGTCGCCCCAGTTGGAGCCTTCGGGCCGATGGGTCCAGCGCTGCATGGCTTACTCCGCGAGGAAGTCGACCACCGCGCGGGTGAAGGCTTCCGGTTGTTCCCAGTTGGAGATGTGGGAGGTGTTCAGTTCGAGGTAGCGCGCGCCGCTGATGGCGGCGGCCAGTTCCTGGCCCTGCGCGGGCGTGGCGGCCAGGTCGTGGGTGCTGCTGATGACCAGCGTCGGCGCCTTGATGGCCGACACCTGTTCGCGGAAGTCGGCGTCGCGCAGCGCGGCGCAGTTGCCCGAGTAGCCGGCGTCGGGGGTGCGGCGCAGCATATCGACCAGCACTTGCGACAGGCCCGGCTCGGCGGCGCGGTAGCCGTCGGTGAGCCAGCGCTCGACCAGGGTCGGGGCCATCTTTTCCAGCGTCTGTTCGGCCACGGCGGCGATGCGGGCGCTCCAGCCTTCGGCCGAGCCGATGCGCGCGGCGGTATTGCACAGGATCAGCTTGCCGATCAGCTCGGGCCGGTTCAGCGCCAGCCACAGGCCGGTGGGGCCGCCCATCGACAGGCCGCAGAAGTGGGCGCGTTCGATGTTCAGGTGCGCCAGCAGTTCGGCGACGTCGTTGCCCAGTTGCGCGAACGTGTATTCGCCGTCGGGGACCGAGGACTTGCCGTGGCCGCGGGTGTCGTAGCGCAGCACGCGAAAGTGCTTGCTCAGCGCGGGAACCTGGCGCGCCCACATGTCGGCGTTGGTGCCCAGCGAATTGGAGAGCACCAGCACCGGCGCGTCGGCGGGGCCATCGATGACGTAGAACAGCCGTGCCTGGCTGAGATCGGCGTAAGACATGCGGAAAATCCTCGGGGAATGAAAGCGCGGCCACCCGGAGGCGGCCGCGTGGCGATTACAGATAGCAGGTGCCGTCGACGTAGGCCTTGCGCCAGCGCGTGATGGTCACGCGCTGGAACAACTGCGCCTGGGCGAACGGATCGGCGTCGATGAATTGCTGCGCGGCCTCGCGCGTGTCCAGGTCGACGATGTACAGGCCGCCGCCCAGGTCCTTGCCGTCATCCTGCAGCTTGGCGCCGCAGGCCAGCAGCAGATGCTTGTTGGCGTCCAGGTATTCCAGGTGCGCGGCGCGATGCTGCTGGCGCACGGCCTGGTGGTCGGGCTTGTCGAAGGTTTCGATGATGTAGGGCATGGGCGGCTCCGTTCAGATCGCCGAGGGATGGCGCGCCAGCGCCGTCACCTGGATGTCCATGTAGGGGAACAGCGGCAGCGACGACAGCAGCGCGTGCAGCTCGTCGTTGTCCTGCACGTCGAAGATGCTGACGTTGGCGTAGCGGCCGACGACGCGCCACAGGCTCTTCCACTTGCCGTCGCGTTGCAGTTGCTGCGCCAGGGCCTTTTCGTCGGCCTTGAGCTTGTCGGCCTGGGCGGCCGGCATGTCGACGGGCAGGTTGACCTGCATTTGAACCATGAACAACATGATGAGTGTCTCCAGGAAATCGGCCCCGGCGTTGCCGGGGCGCGGGGGGAATGATCAGTTGGAAAACTTCAGCGGCAGGCCGGTCAGGCGCAGCAGTTCGTCGGCGGTGGTTTCGCCGAACATGTCGATCACCGTGACGCCGTCGGCGCGGATGTCGAACACGGCCACGTCGGTGTACACGCGCGACACGCAGCGCACGCCGGTCAGCGGATAGGTGCAGGCGTCGACCAGCTTGCTCTGGCCTTCGCGGGTCTGCAGTTCCATCATGACGAAGACGTCCTTGGCGCCGATGGCCAGGTCCATCGCGCCGCCCACGGCGGGGATGGCGTCGGGCGCGCCGGTGTGCCAGTTGGCCAGGTCGCCGTGCTGCGACACCTGGAAGGCGCCCAGCACGCAGATGTCCAGGTGGCCGCCGCGCATCATCGCGAACGAGTCGGCGTGATGGAAGAACGAGCAGCCGGGCAGTTCGGTGACGGGCTGCTTGCCGGCGTTGATCAGGTCGTAGTCTTCCTCGCCCTTGGCCGGCGCGGGGCCCATGCCCAGCATGCCGTTCTCGGTGTGCAGGATGACTTCGCGGTCGGCCGGCAGGTGGTTGGCCACCAGCGTGGGCAGGCCGATGCCGAGGTTGACGTAGGCGCCCTCAGGAATGTCCTGGGCGACGCGGGCGGCGATCTGGTCGCGGGTCAGTTTGGTGCTCATTGCTGCTCCTTGGCGGCCTGGGCGGCGTCGATCTGCACGACGCGCTGCACGAAGATGCCGGGGGTGACGACGGTTTCCGGGTCGAGTGCGCCCAGTTCGACGACTTCACGCACCTGCGCCACGGCCACGCGCGCCGCGCTGGCCATGATGGGGCCGAAGTTGCGCGCCGTCTTGCGATACACCAGGTTGCCCCAGCGGTCGCCGCGCTCGGCCTTGATGAGCGCGTAGTCGGCGTGCAGCGGATATTCCAGCACGTATTGGCGGCCGTTGATCTCGCGGGTTTCCTTGCCGTCGGCCAGCGGGGTGCCGTAGCCGGTGGGCGAGTAGAACGCGCCGATGCCGGCGCCGGCGGCGCGGATGCGCTCGGCCAGGTTGCCCTGGGGCACCAGTTCGAGCTCGATCTTGCCGCTGCGGTACAGGCCGTCGAAGATCTGCGAGTCCACCTGGCGCGGGAACGAGCAGATGATCTTGCGCACGCGGTTGGCGCCCAGCAGGGCGGCCAGGCCGGTGGTGCCGTTGCCGGCGTTGTTGTTGATGATGACCAGGTCCTTGGCGCCTTGCTCGAGCAGGGCGTCGATCAGTTCCATGGGCTGGCCGGCGGTGCCGAAGCCGCCGATCATGACGGTGGCGCCGTCGGGGACGTCGGCGAGGGCGGCCGCCGCGCTTGCAACAAGCTTAGAAATCATGGTGTTCGCTCATAGGTGGCGTGTCATAATTTGTTCTTAATTAGAACTTTCGTTCTTCTGAAGAACATCGTTTCATGGGGATGGTCGACCGTCAAGGCAAGCCGGCGCGGCCCGATCCTCCCCGTCCAGGGTTGCCGGCAGCGGCAACGTTTTTTCTCGCGGTAGACGGATGGCCGAGCAAGCAACCCAGCAACCCAGCGACAGCTACGTTCAATCTTTTGCGCGCGGCCTGTCCGTGATCCGGGCGTTCGGCCCGGATCGTTCCCAGATGACGCTGTCCGAGGTCGCGGCCGTGACCGGCCTGACCCGCGCCGGCGCGCGTCGCATCCTGCTGACGCTGGAGCACCTGGGCTACGTCACGGTCGAGGACCGCAAGTTCGCGCTGACCCCGCGCATCCTCGAACTGGGCTACGCCTACCTGTCGGGCACGCCGCTGTGGAACCTGGCGCTGCCCTACATGGAAGAAGTGGCCGAGCTGACGCGCGAGTCGTGCTCGGTGTCGGTGCTGGAGGGCGCCGACATCGTCTACATCCTGCGTCTGTCGACGCACAAGGTCATGACCATCAACCTGGCCGTGGGCAGCCGCCTGCCGGCCTGGGTGACGTCGATGGGCCGCGTGCTGCTGGCGGGCCTGCCCGCGGCCGAACTGGACCGGGTGCTGGCCATGAGCCAGATCCAGGCCTACACCAAGGACACCGTGACCGACATCGGCGCGCTCAAGGCCATCCTGGCCGGTGTGCGCGCCGACGGCTACGCCTGCGTGGCGCAGGAACTGGAACCGGGCCTGCAATCCGTGGCGGTGCCGATCGTCGACCGCAGCGGCCGCGTGATCGCCGCCATGAACGTCAGCGGCCATGCCAACCGCTTCTCGCGCGAGGAAATGCTGGCGACCTTCCTGCCGCCGCTGCGCCACGCCGCCGACCAGATCAACCACGCGCTGCTGCGCCGCTAGGCGGCGCGGGCGGGCGGAGTCGGGCAGGCGGGCGGACATGGCGGCCGGTCTCAGATCGGGGCGACGCCCAGCGTCGTGCCGCCGCAGACATACAGCATCTGGCCGGTGACGAAGCCGTTGTCGGGCGACAGGAAGAACATGGCGGCGCGCGCCACGTCCTCGGGCGTGCCCAGGCGCTTGACCACGATGCTGTTGATGATGCGTTCGGTCTGCGGCGCGCCGGCCGGATTGCTCTTGGTGAACAGGTCGGTGGCGATGGGGCCGGGGCCGATGGCGTTGACGGTGATGCCGTCGCCGCCCAGTTCCATCGCCAGCGTGCGCGTCAGGCCGACCAGGCCGGCCTTGGTGGCCGAATAGACCACGCGGTCCGGCTTGCCCAGCGCGGCGCGCGACGACATGTTGACGATGCGGCCGAAGCCGGCCGCGCGCATCGCCGGCAGCGCGGCCTGCACCAGGATCAGCGCGGTGCGCAGATGCAGGTTGACCACGTAGTCCAGGTCGGCCAGCGTGGCCGTGTCGGCGGTGCCGGGACGCGTGGCGCCGGCGTTGTTGACCAGGCCGACGATGTCGTAGGCCGCGGTCACTTCGGCGGCCACTTCCTTGGTGCGCGCCTCGTCGGTCAGGTCGGCCTGGTACGACACCAGCCCGGCCGGCGGATGCTCGGGCAGGCGGTAGTCGATGTTGACGACCTTGTGCCCGGCATCCAGCAGCATGCGGATGATGGCGGCGCCGATCCCGGCGCTGCCGCCGGTCACCAGATACGCGGTAGGTTTGCTCATCTCAGCTCCCAATTCAGTTCTCAATCGCGACGTCCTCAAGAACACCGCCTCTCAACATTCCATCTGCCTCCCCAGCGAGGACACCGCCAGATCCGGCTCTGCCGGTCTGCAGGTGTCGCCCCCTGGGGGGCGCGCGCAAGCGCGTACGGGGGGGCTTAATGCGTCAGATAGCCCCAGGCCAGGACGGCGGTGATGTGGATCACGCCGACCCACAGCATCATGATGACCGTATAGCCCATCACGTCGCGCAGCTTGAGCTTGGACAGCGCCAGCGCCGGCAGGATCCAGAAGGGCTGCACCAGGTCGTTCCAGGCGTTGCCCAGCATCACGGCCATGGTGGTCTGGTTGAGCGCGCTGCCGATCTCGCGGGCGGCGTCGATCATGAACGGGCCCTGGATGACCCAGTGGCCGCCGGCCGAGGGCGCGAAGAAGTTGATGACGAACGAGCTGATCAGGCCCCAGAACGGCAGCGAGGCCGGCGTGGCGACGTCCACGAACACCTTGGAGATGGTGGTCACCAGGCCCGAGGCGGCCATGATGGCCATGATGCCGGCGTAGAACGGGTATTGCAGGATGATGCCCGAGATCGTCTTGATGCCTTCGGTCAGCTTGGCCACGTAGGCGGCCGGCGTGCCCAGCAGGATGATGCCCAGGAACAGGATGATGAAGTTGATCAGGTTCAGGTCGAGCGAGCCGCCGTCGATGAAGTGAAAGGCGACGTAGGCCACGCCGAGCGCGCCGATCAGCAGGCTGAGGATGCGGCTGTTGTTCAGCTTGGAGGCGAGGGTGCCTTTCTCCAGCATGTCTTCGGCCGCATTGGACGCGTTGGCGTCGCGGTCGATGGCCGGATCCACTTCGACGATCTTCTCGCCCTTCTTCGGGTGCAGCCAGGCGTTCAGCAGCGGCAGCGTCACGATGATCACCAGGCTGGTGATCAGCATCGGCACCGAGAAGATGGTTTCCGTCAGCGGGATGATGCCCATCTGCTTGGCGGTCGGGTGGCCGGGGGTGGCCACCAGCACGGGGATGCTGGCCGACAGGCCCAGGCCGTACATGGTGAAACCGCTGTAGGCCGCGGCGATGATCAGCGGGTAGTGCACGCCCTTGACCTTCAGCGCCAGCTTCTTGGCGACGATGCCGCCGATGACCAGGCCGAAGCCCCAGTTCAGGTAGCTGCCGATGCCGCCCACCAGGGTGGCGACGATGATGGCGGTGTGCGGCTTGTGCACGTGGCTGACGATGCGGTTGAGCAGGCGGTCGGTCAGCGGCGCGGTGGCCAGCACGTAGCCCATGGCCAGGATCACGGCCATCTGGGTGGTGAACGCCAGCAGGCTCCAGAAGCCCTTGCCCCAGGCGCGGGTCACGTCGCCGATGCCCTGGCCTTCGATGCCCATGGCCAGCAGCACGGTGAGCAGGGTCAGCGCGATCGCGAAGACAAAGGGATCGGGCAGATACTTGCGCATCAGCTCAGTGAAAAAAGATGCCAATTTATTCATGGTGCCTCCTACGAACTCCGGTAAGGCGTATTGCTCTTGTGTCTTGCGCCGCCGTGCGCCGGATGTTGGCGCTTGGCGGATGGGACGGTCGGTTTCTTTGTGTGGTTGGGCTCGTGGCCCGCTGGCGCGTCGGAGGGATCGCCGCGCGCCTTATGGTGTAGGTATTCGGTCTTGCGCTTGCCGCGTCAGGAATCGCCGGCCTTGGCGTTGAGCCACGCGGCCAGCTCGCCCAGCGCCGCGCTTTTCTCGCGCAGCACCTGTTCGCGGCCCTCGGGGCTCCAGGCGTAGAAACCCTGGCCGCTCTTGGCGCCGAGCTGGCCGTTTTCCACCTTGCTCTTGAGCAGGTCGGACGGCTCGGTGCGGTTTTCCAGGTCTTTGTAGAGATAGCTGGCAATGGCGTAGTGGACGTCGATGCCGTTCATGTCGCGCTGTTCCAGCGGACCGGACAGCGCCAGGCGGATGCCCAGGCTCCACTTGACCACTTCGTCGATGTCCTCGGCGCTGGCCACGCCCTTTTCCAGCAGCGAGATGGCCTCGCGCGCCAGGGCGTGCTGGATGCGGTTGGCGATGAAGCCGGGAATGTCCTGGCGCACCAGCACCGGGCGCTTGCCGCCCAGGCGCAGCGTCGCCATGACGCGCGCCACGGTGTCTTCCGAGGTGGCGTCGTTGCGCACCACTTCGACCAGCGGGATGACGTCGGCGGGGGTGAAGAAGTGCGTGCCGACGAAGCGGTCGCGGCGCGTGACAGCACTGGCGATGGCATTGATCGACAGGCCCGAGGTGTTGGTGGCGAAGATCGCTTCGGGCTTGCACAGCGTGTCGAGCTGGGCGAACAGGCCGCGCTTGAGTTCCAGGTTCTCGGGCACCGCCTCGATGACGAGGTCACAGGCGGCGGCCGCGTCCAGGCCGGGCGCCATGCGGATGCGTTGCATCACGGCGGCGACCTGGCCGGGGGCGTAGACGTTCAACTGGCGTTCGATGACGGCGCGGGCGCGATCCAGGGCGCCTTCCATCGGATCGACCAGGACCACGTCCAATCCCTTCGAGGCGAAGAGCGCGGCGATGCCGCTGCCCATGGCGCCAGCGCCGATGACGGCCAGGTTCTGCAGGGGAGTATCCATGAGGGTTCGCTTGCCTTACAGGGCGCGCGCGGCGGGCGGCACAGGCGGAACCAGGGAACTGCGATCTGTCTCTTCCGTCGGTGTCTTCCTGTGCGCGGGCCAGAAAAATCGTTGTGTTCTATATGCGAACATTTGTGCGTATATAGAATTTCTGACGAAGATAGTACTAAAAGTTGCCGGGGGTGGACAAATGGCCGTTTTGGGGCGTTCGTCAGATGGACAGTGCGGAGCGTGCGCGAGGTCGCCTGCGAAGGCCGCGTCGCGTGCTGCATGGAAGGTCGAATCGATGGAATGGGGGCAAAGCGCGCGCCGGAGCGCGAGGCCCCGGCGCGGCTTTGCCCTCTTGTCTCACCCCGAGTTGCGCAACCCGGCGGCGATGCCGTTGATGGTCAGGTGGATCGCGCGTTGCACGCGTTCGTCGGCCTCGGCGGCGGGCGACTTCTGCGCGGCGCGGTGGCGGCGGATCAGGTCGACCTGCAGGTAGTTGAGCGGGTCGATGTAGGCGAAGCGCTCGCGCAGCGAGGCCTGCAGCGCGGGGTTGTCGGCCAGCAGCTCGCGCCGGGTCAGCAGCTTGAGCATGGCCAGGGTGCGGGCGTGTTCGGCGCTGATCATGCCGAAGATTTTCTCGCGCAGCGCGCGCTGCGGCACCAACTGCGCATAGCGCGCGGCGATGGCCAGATCGGACTTGGCCAGCACCATCTCCATGTTGGACAGCAGGGTGCGGAAGGCCGGCCAGTCCCGCGCCATCTCGCGCAACTGGGCCAGGCGGCCGCGCTGCGAGCGCGGCGCCCCCGGCGCGCCGGTCTCCAGATAGGCCTCGATGGCCGAGCCCATGCCGTACCAGCCGGTCAGCATCAGGCGGCATTGGGCCCAGGAAAAGCCCCAGGGAATGGCGCGCAGGTCTTCGATGCGCTGGCCCTTCTTGCGCGAGGCGGGGCGCGAGCCGATGTTCAGGCCGGCGATCTCGGCGATGGGGGTGGCGGCGAAGAAGTATTCGGCAAAGCGCGGCGTGTCGTACACCAGGCCGCGGTAGCTGCGCTGCGCGGTCTCGGACATGAACGACATGGCCGGGCCGTGCTGCGCCATGTGCGCGTCTTCCGCGCTGGTGGCCTCGGCGCGCGGCGCCAGGCTGGATTCGAGCGTGGCGGCGACCAGCAGCTCCAGGTGCCAGCGGCCGACCTCGGCGTCCTTGTACTTGCTCTGGATGACTTCGCCCTGTTCGGTCAGGCGGATCTGGCCGGCCACCGTGCCCGGCGGCTGCGCCAGGATGGCGTCGAAGCTGGAGCCGCCGCCCCGGCCCACCGAGCCGCCGCGTCCATGGAACAGGCGCAGGCGCACGTGGCGGCTGGAGAAGACGTCCACCAGCGCGCGCTCGGCCTGGTACAGCGACCAGTTGGAGGTGAGAAAGCCGCCGTCCTTGTTGCTGTCCGAGTAGCCCAGCATGACTTCCTGGGCGCCGTTCTGGGCGCGCTTCACGCGCTCGCGGATCTCGGGCAGGTCGAGCCAGGCGGCCATGATGTCGGCGCCGCGCTGCAGGTCGGGGATGGTCTCGAACAGCGGCACCACCATCAGGCCGTCTTCTGGCGGGATGTCCTGGCCGGCGGGCGCGATCAGGCCCGCTTCCTTTTGCAGCACCATCACTTCCAGCAGGTCGCTGAGCGTTTCGGTGTGCGAGACGATGGTCTGACGCACGGCCTGCTTGCCATAGCGCTGGCGGCCGGCGGCGGCCGCGCGCAACACCGCCAGTTCGCGCGTGGTGTCTTCGCTGTAGGCGATCCAGGGCGAGGCCAGCGGCCGCGCCTGCGCCAGTTCGGCGCGCAGCAGGGCCACGCGCGCGTCTTCGTCCAGAGCCAGGTAGTCCAGCGGCTGGCCGTCACGGGTGGCGCCGGCGCGGCTGAACAGCTCGGCCAGTGCGCGCTCGTGCACGTCGGAGCTCTGGCGCAGGTCGACCGTGGCCAGATGGAAGCCGAACACCTCGACCGCTTGCTGCAGCCCTCCCAGGCGCAGTTTGCCGATGGGCGCGCCATGATGCGCGGACAGCGAGGCCGCGATGACGGCCAGGTCGGCGGAAAGCTCCTGCGGCGTGTCGTAGGGTTGCGCCGCGACCGTGCTGCGGCGCGCCAGGTTCTGGCCAGTCAGGCGCAGCGCGGTGGCGGCCAGGCGCGCGTAGACGCCGACCAGCGCGCGCCGGTAGGGCTCGTCGCTGCGATGCGGCGAGTCGTCGCCGCTGTGCTCGGCCAGTGCCAGCAGCGCCGGGTCGACCGCGATCAGCAGCGTGGTGATGGACAGCTCGGCGCCCAGCGCATGCACTTCCTGCAGGTAGTGCTCGAACAGTACGGTGGCCTGGCGCAGCAGCGCGCGTTCCAGCGTGCCGGCATCGACGTTCGGGTTGCCGTCGCGGTCGCCGCCGATCCAACTGCCCATGCGCAGGAAGGGTTCCAGCGGCGGCGGCGGCGCGCCGAACGGCTTGGCATCGCGGTTGAGCAGCTTGGACAGGTCGCCGTAGACGCGCGGAATGACCTGCAGAAAGGTGCTGCGGTAGTACGACAGCGCGTTCTCGATCTCGTCGGCCACCGTCAGGCGCGTGTAGCGCAGCATGCGGGTCTGCCACAGCGTGGCCACGCGGCCGAGCAGCGCGGCGTCGAGTTCGGCCAGTTCTTCCGGCGTCAGCGGGTTGTCGCGCTGGGACAGCGCGGCGGCGATCTCGCGATGCACGTCGAGCGTGCTCTTGCGCTGCACTTCGGTGGGGTGGGCGGTCAGCACCGGCATGACGCAGGCGTCGGCCAGCAGGCGGCGGATGCGCGCGGGCGTCACGCCGTGGCGGCCCAGGGTCTGCACCGCGTCGCGCAGGCTGCCGCGCGCGGGCGCGTCGCCGGCCAGGGCGCGGGCCCGCTGGCTGCGGTTCTGGTCGCGGTCCTCGGCGATGTTGGACAGGTGCAGGAAATAGCTGAAGGCGCGCGCCACCGAGTTGGGATCGCTGCCTTGCAACTGCTTGACGCGCTGCTCCAGCAGCTTGCCGTCGGCGGCATTGCCTTCGCGGCGGAACTTGACGGCGGTGCGGCGCAGGGTCTCGATGGTGTCGAAGACGCGTTTGCCTTCACATTCGGCGATGACCTCGCCAAGCAATCGGCCTAACAGCCGGATATCGTGACGCAAGGGTTCTGCGGGGTCGGACTGCGGGCGGGCGGCATTCATCGGGCGGGAGATCCGTCGGGCTGCTGGAGAAAGGGAGGAGTCAGGTGATGCGCACTGCGGGGGAAGCCATGAATGAGAACGGCACCGATTTTACGCAGGCTTCCTTACGGGGAAGACGGCCGGCTGCGGTAAAGTCTGGCTCTATCCCTTAGTCTTTGCAGAAACCCCCTTTTATGCTGAACCACCAACGTCGCGCGCTCGTGCTGTTTTCGGGCGGCCAGGATTCCACCACCTGCCTGGCCTGGGCGCTGGACCGCTATGCCCATGTGGAAACCGTGGCGTTCGACTATGGCCAGCGCCACCGCATCGAGCTGGATGCGCGCCTGAACGTGCTGCGCGAGATCCGCGCGCGCTTTCCGCAATGGGCGCCGCGCCTGGGCGAAGACCATCTGCTCGACCTGAAGGTGCTGGGCCAGGTGGGCGACACCGCCATGACCAGCGACCGCGCCATCGAGATGCAGGAAAATGGCTTGCCCAACACTTTCGTGCCGGGACGCAACCTGCTGTTCCTGACGCTGGCGGCGGCGCTGGGCTACCGGCGCCAACTGGACGTGCTGGTGGGCGGCATGTGCGAAACCGATTTTTCGGGCTATCCCGATTGCCGCGACGACACCATCAAGGCGCAGCAGGTGGCGCTGGGGTTGGGGTTGGGAAGCCGCGTCACCATCGAGACGCCGCTGATGTGGATCGACAAGTCCGAAACCTGGGCGCTGGCAAAGCAGTTGGGCGGCGACGCCTTGGTCGAGACTATCGTCGAGGAAAGCCACACCTGTTACCTGGGCGAGCGCGGCGCGCGCCATGCCTGGGGCTATGGCTGCGGCGAATGCCCGGCCTGCAAGCTGCGCCGCGCCGGCTGGGACAAATGGCAGGCTCAGGGCGCTGTTTGAGCTGTCCGCCGGCGACACCCCTCCATCAACAATCCCGCGCTTCTGACAGCGCCCGGCGGCCCGCCGCGGCGCGTTGCCGGCTCGCGCCGCAATGGCGTCGGATTGCGCCGGCACAGTAGCCGCGCGCATGTCGCTACGTTTCACTCATCGGTGAGTTTTATTTCGATATATTGAATTCCATTCATTTTTAGATGAATAGAATTCAATGATTTTCGACTTTACGCGGCAACAGGAAGGATTGAGCGCCCTTTTTTTGCGACCCTGTTCCAGGTATGGAGATGCAAAAAAACATTTCAATACCGTTCGATGGAAAGCGTTTTTATCCAGGGCTCAATCATCATGAATCGGTCGCGCATTATCCTTATTTTCGATAACGAATTCGCCAAGCAAGGCATCACCGATTCGCTCCAGCAGATCGGTTTCGTCCTGAACCCCGTATCGCTCCATGAACCGGCGCCGGCGCGCCATGCCGGGGAAATCCAGGTGCATCTGTGCCTGCCGCGGGACCTGGACATCACGATCGGCCAACTGCGCGCGCGCTTCGCCCACTCGACCATCATCGCCATCCGCCACATCGAAAGCCCCGCGGTGCGGATCAACGCGCTGCTGGCCGGCGCGGATAGTTGCTATGGCGCGAACATCAGCTACAGCGAGGTGGCGGCGGCGATCCAGTCGGCGCAGCGCAAGCTGACCTTGTGCCAGCCGCCCGCAGCCTCCGCGCCGCGCCGGCCGGACGTGACGGCCGAGCCCGCCGTGGCGGAACAAAGCTGGCGCCTGTGCGACAACGAATGGACGCTGGCCTCGCCCGGCGGGGCGGTCGTCAATCTCACGCCCATGGAACGCGCGGTGCTCAAGGGCATGCATGGCCATCCCGAGCGCGTCATCCGCCGCGCGGGTTTCGCCGCCGCCAGCCTCGACATTGCCGGCAATGGCCGCGCGTTGGACCTGGTCATCAGCCGCCTCAAGCGCAAGGGCGCCGCCGCCGGCATGGCCATTCCGATCCGCAGCCTGCGCGGCAAGGGCTATGCATTCTCGGCCGCGCTGGTCCAGGATGGCGGCGGCGCGAGCCACGAACCCATGGTGATCCGCAAGGAAGGCGCCGTGTCGCCGCTGCTGGCAGCGATCCAGGGCGACCGCCTGCAGTTGCATTACCGGCCCATCGTCACCGCCGCGGATCTGGAAATCGTCGGCGCCGAAGCCCTGTTGCGATGGCGCGCGACGGGCGGCGAGACCATGGGCATCGATGGTCTGTTGCGCGAAGCTGGCGCCCCCGAGGCGGCGCAGGCCCTGATCAACTGGAGCCTTCAAGCCATCGCCCATGACCAGGCGCGCTGGCGGCAGGCGGCGCAAGGGCCGGCGCCGGCGGTGAACCTCAATATCTCGCCGCAGTGCTTTGCCCGCTGCGATGTCGTCGGCACAGTCCTGCGCGGTATCGCCGCGTGCGGCCTGGCGCCGGACGACATCCGCATCGAGCTCACTGAGGAAGCGGCGCTGCATGCGGGATCCGCCGATATCCGCTCCATGCTGGAGGCCTTCACCAGCCGCGGCATCCAGGTCTGGCTCGATGATTTTGGCAAGGGCTACAACAACCTCGAATGGCTGTCGACGCTGCCCCTGACCGGCTTGAAGCTGGACAAGTCCATCGTCTGGAATGCCGCGCGCCAGGCGGAGGCGCAGAAGGTGCTGGCCTCGATCTGTCAGCTTGCGCGGGACCTGGACATCGTCACCGTGGCCCAGGGCATCGAGACCGAGGCGCATTGCCGCGCCGCGCGCGAAGCCGGTTGCGACCTGCTGCAGGGCTTTCTGTTTTTCCGGCCCGGCACAGGCGATGAACTGGCCACCGCGCTCGCCGAGCAGCGCTGGCGCCGCGCCGACATGGCGCGGGGCCGCGAGCGCGTGGCGCCGGCCGTGGCATTGCGAGATGGCGGCGCGCCGCTCAGCTCCGCGTCCGGGCAATGAAGCGCCATCGCAACGCCAGCGCCGCGGCCAGGATGGCCGTGGCCAAGCCCGCCGATATGCCCATCGCGGCGTGCGCGCCGTGCCGCTCGATCACGTAGGCATAGGCCACCGGCGCGGCGGCGGTCAGCAGGAAGCTGGGGATCAGCAGGGCGCCGACCAGCGCGCCGTAGCTGCGGAAGTCGAACAGCGCCAGCGGCAGCGTGCCGCGCGCGATGGTCAGCAGGCCGTTGCAGGCGCCGTAGAGCAAGGCGTAGGCGGCCAAGGTGACAAGTTGGCCACCCGACAGCAGCGCCAGCACGAATCCCAGCGGCATCAGGGCGGCCACCGCCAGGGTCAGGGTCAAGGGGTGCAGGCGCGATCCCAGCGCGACGTCGGCCAGCCGCGAGGCGAATTGGCCCACGCCCCACAACGCGGCGACATTGACCGCCAGCGCCTTGGCCAGCCCCAGCCCCGACAGCAGCGGGATCAGGTGGGCGGCATTGCCGGCCGCCAGGAAGTTGGTGAGCATGGCGATCGCCGCGTACAGCAGGCCGGCCAGGCGCCGCTCGGACGCGTTGCGCGTCAGGCCCGCGCCACCCTGGCCGGCGGCCTGGACCGGCGCGGCGTAGCGTGCGCGCGGCAGCGCCAGGTAGAGGGGCACGGTCGCCAACGCCAGCGCCCCGTAGGCCAGCACGGCGCCGCGCCAGCCCAGCCAGCCCGACAGCGCATGGCCCACCGGCCACATGACGGTTGACGCGAGCCCGCCGAACAGCGTGATCTGCGACATCGGCCGCCGCGCCGTGGGGCCGGCGGCGCGCGCCAGCGAGGCGAATGCGGCGTCGTACAGACACAGCCGCATGCCCACACCGAGCAGCGTCCAGGCGGCGAAATAGGCAGGCAGGCCGTGCGCGGCGGCCAGCGCGGCGCAGCCCGCCGCCGCCAGCGTGGCGCCGGCGGGCATGACCCGATGTCCGCCCCATTGGTCGATCGCGCGGCCGGCCAGCGGCGACACCAGCGCCATGACCACGATGGCACAGGAGAAGCCGCCGTAGAGGGTGGCCGGGTCCCAGCCCAGGTCGGCGGCCATGTCCGGCCCCAGCGCGCCGATCAGGTAGAAGGTCACGCCCCAGCCGACCAGTTGCGTCAGCCCCAGGCACACCACCGCGCGCGGCGGGATCATGGGCGTTGCGGCGGCGTGCTGTCGCCCTCGCCCAAGGCGCGCTGCATCAGCACGGTGTCACGCCATTCGCCATGCTTGTGGCCCACCGAGCGCAGCGTGCCTACAGGGTGAAAGCCCTGGCGCGCATGCACCGCCAGCGAGGCGGCATTGCGGCTGTCGCCCACCACCGCCAGCATCTGGCGCCAGCCGGCCGCGGTGCAGCGCTCGACCAGGCTGGCCAGCAGCCTGCCGCCGATGCCCAGGCCGGCGCGGCCGGCCTTGACGTAGACCGAATCCTCGACCGTGTGGCGGTAGGCCGGGCGCGGGCGGTAGGGGGTGACGTAGGCGTAGCCCACCACTTCGCCGTTGATCTCGGCCACCAGGTAGGGCATGTCTTTCTCCAGCACCCCGGCGCGTCGCTGGCGCATTTCCTGGATCGATGGCGGTTCCAGTTCGAATGACGCGGTGCCATGCTCCACATGGTGCGCGTAGATGGCCTTGATGGCGGGCAGGTCGGCATCCACGCTGTCGCGGATCAGGATGGTGGGGGCGGCGGGTTGCGGCATGGCGGGTTCGCGGTGGGAAGGAACGGACGGGTGAAAAACCAGCCGCCAGTGTGGCGCAAGCCCATGCATAAATAAAGCTTTGGTCTATTATGCTTTTCATAAGTAAAACTTTGGATAAAGCAGGGGGTGCGATGCCATGCGCGGACTCAATCTGGATGCCCTGCGCACCTTTGCGCAGGTGATCGAACTGGGCAGTTTCTCGGCCGCCGCCGAACGCGGCGGCATCACCCAGCCCGCCGTCAGCCTGCAGGTGCGCCAGCTCGAGCGCCGCTTCGGCCTGAAGCTGGTCGAGCGGGTCGGCCGCCGCGCCGGGCCCACCGCCGCCGGGCTGGAACTGCTGACCCACATCCGCGCCATCGACACCGCGCTGGCGCGGGCCGAGCAGGCCATGACGGCGCATGCTTCGCAAGTGACCGGGCGGGTGCGCCTGGGCACCGGCGCCACCGCCTGCACCTATCTGCTGCCGCCGCTGCTGGCCGGCCTGCGGCGGCGTTTTCCGGCGCTGGACGTGGTGGCCAGCACCGGCAATACCGCCGACATGCTGCGCGGCCTGGAGAACAACACGCTCGACATCGGCCTGGTGACGCTGCCCGCGCCCGGCCGCATGATCGAGGCCACGCCCGTGCTGGAAGACGAGTTCGTGGCGATCTTCCCGGCGCGCGGCCCGCTGGGAATGCCGGACGCCGTGACGCCGCAGGCGCTGGCGGCGTTGCCGCTGGTGCTGTTCGAGCCGGGCGCGCGCACCCGCGGCCTGGTGGATGACTGGTTCGACGCGGCAGGGGTGGCGGCCAAGCCGGTGATGGAGCTGGGCAGCACCGAGGCCATGAAGGAAATCGTGGCGGCCGGCCTGGCGTGCGCGGTGCTGCCGCGGCTGGCGGTCAGCGGCGCGGGCCAGCGCGCCAGCCTGGCGGTGCGTTCCCTGACGCCGCGCCTGGCGCGCACGCTGGCCGTGGTGGTGCGCCGCGACAAGCCGCTCAGCCGGGGGCTGCGGCACCTGCAGGAAGCGCTGCTGGCGTTGCGGACGTGAACGCGTAGGGGTGGAACACGTCCACCGGCAATTGGTTGCAGGCCTGGACGCAGTCGCGCACGGCCGCCATGTCGGTGAAATCCAGGCCGCTGGCGATGCCCTGCCGGTCCAGGTTCAGCGCCAGCGTCACCAGGTCGACGTTGCCGGTGCGCTCGCCGTTGCCGAACAGGCAGCCTTCGACGCGGTCGGCGCCGGCCAGCACCGCCAGTTCCGCCGAGGCCACCGCGGTGCCGCGGTCGTTGTGCGGATGCACGCTCAGCACGATGCTGTCGCGCCGCGCCAGGCGGCGGTGCATCCATTCGATCTGGTCGGCATAGACGTTGGCGGTGGTGCATTCCACCGTCGACGGCAGGTTGATGATCATCCTGTTTGCCGGCGTCGGGCGCCAGATCGCGCTGACGGCGTCGCAGACCTCCAGCGCGAAGTCCAGCTCGGCCAGGCTGAAGGTCTCGGGGGAGTACTCGTAGATCCACTCCGTTTCCGGATGCGCGTCGGCCAGGGCGCGGATCTGGCGCGTGCCGGCCAGCGCGATCTCCTTGATCTCGGCGCGGCTCATGCCGAACACGATGCGGCGCCATTGCGGCGCGATCGGGTTGTACAGGTGCACGATGGCGCGGCGCGCGCCGCGCAGTGATTCGAACGTGCGTTCGATCAGATCGGGCCGCGACTGGGTCAGGACCTCGATGGTGACGTCGTCGGGAATGCGGTTTTCCTCGATCAGCTTGCGCACGAAATTGAAGTCGGTGTCGGAGGCCGAGGGGAACGCGACTTCGATCTCTTTCAGGCCCACGGCCACCAATTGCTCGAAAAAGCGCAGCTTGCGCGCCGCGTCCATGGGCTCGATCAGCGCCTGGTTGCCGTCGCGCATGTCGGTGCTCATCCAGATCGGCGGCGCGCTCGGGCGGCGCGCGGGCCATTGGCGTTCGGCGTAGTCGCGGGAAAAGGGCTGGACGGGGCGGTATTTGTGTTGGGGATGGTCGAGCATGAAAACCTCCGGCCGCGCGGCGCGCGGCGTCTGGGGCCGCCGGTCTGCGGCGGCGGTCGGGCAAGGGAGGTGGCGGACGGGCCCGTCAGAGGGCCCGGGGCTGCCGGGCGGCCACGGGGCGCAAGGCCCGGCAACCGCGCGCTAGTCGTAGCGTCGGCAGGACGGCGGCCGCGGCGTGGGCGCGAAGGGCGCGGCAGCTCGGGACGAGGCGGGTATGGGCGTAAAGGCGCCGGCGCGGCTCGGCGGGGCGCGCGTTGGCGCAAAGGCGCCGGGTGTCCGGGACCGCGCGCGCGGCTGTGAGGGCGTCCGATTTCCCGGCCATGCGCGCGCGCCGGCCGCGCAAGGCGGCGCAGCGGGCGGCGGGGCAATGGCAGGCAAGAGGCATGATCGGAACGCGGACGACAGGGAAATCGACGGGATGGCGGGCAGGATAGGTACACTGGAAAAGACCGTCTACCGCCGGTTGGACATGAATCATCGAGAAATGGACAAACCGAAATCGCCCGCCGCCTCCCGATCGCGCAAGCCCGCCGATCTGGACCTGTTTCCGTACGAGTCCTCGCTGCGTCCGGTGGCGGCCCTGGCGGTGGACTACGAGGACGGACATCGCGTGCGTCGCCACCGCCATCGCCGCTCGCAACTGGTGTACGCCATCTCGGGCGTGATGGTGGTGGATACCGACGCCGGTATCTGGGTGGTGCCGCCCACGCGCGGCGTTTGGGTGCCGGCCTGGGTCTCGCACGCCATCCGCATGAGCGGCGAACCGCGCATGCGCACGGTGTTCGTCGAGCCGGGCGCGGCCGCGCACCTGCCCACCGAATGCTGCGTGCTGTCGATCTCGCCGCTGTTGCGCGAGCTGATGGTGGCGGCCGCCGAGGTGCCGCTGGAATGGCAGCCCGGCACCCGCGACGGCCGCCTGATGATGCTGCTGCTGGACGAGCTGAAACAGGAGCCGGTGCTGCCGCTGCACCTGCCGCAGCCGTCCGAGCCGCGCCTGGCGCGCATCTGCCGCGCCATCGTGCGCCACCCCGAGCGCCAGGCGGGCGCGGCCGACTGGGCGCGGGAATTGGGGGTGGATCCCAAGACGGTGCACCGCCTGTTTCTGCGCCACACCGGCATGACCTTCGGCCGCTGGCGCCAGCAGGCGCGGCTGCTGGCGGCGATGGAGCGGCTGGCGCGCGGCGAGCGGGTGCTGGATGTGGCCCTGGATCTGGGCTACGACAGTCCCAGCGCGTTCGCGGCCATGTTCCGCAAGGCCTTGGGCGAGCCGCCCAGCGCCTTCGCCGCGCGCGGCACGGCGTCCGCCTGATGGCCGCGGCGTGGCCTCGGGGCGGCCTGCGGCCGCTGGCGGCCGGAACCAGCGTATTATTTACCGTTTTGCCGCCCACGCTAATCGCCTGAGACAAGATCATGCCGCACTACCGTTCCCGCACCTCGACCCACGGCCGCAACATGGCCGGCGCCCGCGCCCTGTGGCGCGCCACCGGCATGAAGGACGGAGACTTCGGCAAGCCGATCATCGCGGTGGTCAACTCGTTCACGCAGTTCGTGCCGGGCCACGTGCACCTGCGCGACCTGGGCGCGTTGGTCGCCAAGGAAATCGAGGCCGCCGGCGGCGTCGCCAAGGAATTCAACACCATCGCGGTCGATGACGGCATCGCCATGGGCCACGGCGGCATGCTGTACTCGCTGCCGTCGCGCGAACTGATCGCCGACTCGGTCGAATACATGGTCAACGCGCACTGCGCCGACGCCATGGTCTGCATCTCGAACTGCGACAAGATCACCCCGGGGATGCTGATGGCCGCGATGCGCCTGAACATTCCGGTGGTGTTCGTGTCCGGCGGTCCGATGGAAGCCGGCAAGGTCAAGTCGCCGACCGACGGCAAGGTGATCGCCAAGATCGACCTGATCGACGCCATGATCAAGGCCGCCGATCCCAACGTGTCGGATGCCGATGTCGCCGAAGTCGAGCGCAGCGCATGCCCGACCTGCGGCTCCTGTTCCGGCATGTTCACCGCCAACTCGATGAACTGCCTGACCGAGGCTATCGGCCTGGCGCTGCCGGGCAACGGCACCATCGTCGCCACGCACGCCTGGCGCAAGGGCCTGTTCGAGCAGGCCGGTCGCCTGGTGGTGGACCTGTGCCGCCGCTACTACGTCGAGGAAGACGAATCGGTCCTGCCGCGCAACATCGCCACCAAGAGCGCGTTCCAGAACGCCATGGCGCTGGACGTGGCCATGGGCGGTTCCACCAACACCGTGCTGCACCTGCTGGCCGCCGCGCAGGAAGCCGGCGTCGACTTCACCATGGCCGACATCGACCGCATCTCGCGCAAGGTGCCGTGCCTGTGCAAGGCCGCGCCGGCCACCGACAAGTACCACATCGAAGACGTGCACCGCGCCGGCGGCATCCTCGGCATCCTGGGCGAACTGGCGCGCGCCGACCTGCTCGACCTGTCCTGCGGCAACGTGCACAGCGGCACGCTGGGCAACGCCATCGCGCAATGGGACGTGGCCGGCGGCGCCGGCGAAGCGGCGCAGAAGTTCTATCGCGCCGCGCCCGGCGGCATTCCCACCACCGTGGCCTTCAGCCAGGACGCGACCTTCCTGACGCTGGACACCGATCGCAAGACCGGCTGCATCCGCAGCAAGGAAAATGCCTACTCCAAGGACGGCGGCCTGGCCGTGCTGTACGGCAACCTGGCCGAGAAGGGCTGCATCGTCAAGACTGCCGGCGTGGATGAATCGCAGTGGGTCTTCACCGGCCGCGCGCGCGTGTTCGAAAGCCAGGACGACGCTGTCGAAGGCATCCTGGGCGACAAGGTCGTGCCGGGCGACGTGGTGGTGATCCGCTACGAAGGCCCCAAGGGCGGCCCCGGCATGCAGGAAATGCTGTATCCCACGTCGTACCTGAAGTCCAAGGGCCTGGGCAAGACCTGCGCGCTGTTCACCGATGGCCGCTTCTCGGGCGGCTCGTCGGGCCTGGTGATCGGCCACGCCTCGCCCGAAGCGGCCGAGGGCGGCACCATCGGCCTGGTGGAAGACGGCGACACCATCGAGATCGACATCCCCAACCGCAAGATGCACCTGGCCGTGTCCGACGAGGAACTGGCCCGCCGCCGCGCCGCGATGAACGCGCGCGCCGATGGCGGCTGGTTGCCGGTGGGCCGCGAGCGCGTGGTGTCGCAGGCCCTGCAGGCCTACGCGGCGCTGGCCACCTCGGCCGACCGCGGCGCGGTGCGCGATCTGTCGCAGCTCAAGCAGAAGCGTTGATCGGCCGGCGGTCGATGCAGTGAAAAAGCGGCGCCGCGTGCGCCGTTTTTTTTGGCGTGCGCCGCGCCGGCGGCAGCGCGCAGCAACCCTCGCCGCTGTCCTTTTTGCCACCTCATGCCGGCTCCGAATCGCTGCCCGCGCGTTTGGCGGATAACCCTGTCATCGGCCGGGCCACCGCGACATTGCGTCAGCAGCGCGCTATAAAATTCCGCTACTTGTGATCCGGAGTCAAAAATGGCGCTCAATTCCGAAGCCCTGCGGTTGTTCCTGGGCGTGGTCGACGCCGGTTCGATGAGCGCCGCCGCCGAGATGCTGGGCCAGACCGCCTCCGGCGTCAGCCGAGGCCTGTCGCGCCTGGAGGAAGACCTGGGCGTGACGCTGCTGAATCGCACCACGCGGCGCATGGAGCTGACCGCCGAGGGCGCGCATTTCCTGCCGAAGGCGCGCCAGATCGTACAGTCGCTGGAAGAGGCCGAAGAGTGCATGCGCATCGTCAACCAGCAGCCGGCCGGCCGCCTGCGCGTCGACGCCTCGGTGCCGGTGATGCTGCATTGCGTGGTGCCGCACGTGGCCGACTTCCGCCGGGAGTATCCGGCCATCTCGCTGGAGCTGACCAGCAACGACCGCATCGTCGACCTGATCGAGCACCGCACCGACGTGGCCCTGCGCATGGGGCCGTTGAACGATTCCACGCTGCATGCGCGGCCGATGCGGCCGCGTCCGCGCTGGCTGATGGCCAGCCCCGAGTACCTGGCGCGGCGCGGCGTGCCGCGCACCGTCGAGGATCTTGCCGGGCACGAACTGCTGGGCTTCACCCAGCCGGAAAGCCTGAACGTCTGGCCGCTGCGCCACGCGGGCGGCTCGACCTATCTGGCCACGCCCACGCTGGCCACGTCCAGCGGCGAGACCCAGCGCCACCTGGCGCTGCGCGGCGTGGGCATCGCCTGCCTGTCGGACTTCGTGTCGCGCGACGATCTGATCGAAGGGCGGCTGGTGCGCATCATGGAAGACCTGCACACCGACTACCTGCAGCCGATGCATGCGGTGTACTACCGCAACACGCAGCTGTCGCGGCGCATCGCCTGCTTCCTGGATTTCTTCGCCAGCCGCTTGTGAAGCGGGGCGCCCCGCGCGGCCGAGGACGGTCCACGCGAGACGCCTGGCGCGTTGCCACGGGCCTTAGCCGTGCAGCGCCCGGCCGAAGGCCGCCAGCACCGATTCGTGCAGCGTCTCCGACAGCGTCGGATGCGCGAACACGCTGTGCATCAGGTCTTCCTCGGTGGCTTCCAGCGCCGCCGCCACGCCGTAGCCGGCGATCAGCTCGGACGCCTCCGGGTGGATGATGTGCGCGCCCAGCAGCTCGCCGGTCTTGGCGTCGAACACGGTCTTCACCAGCCCCTGGTCCTCGCCCATGGCGATGGCCTTGCCGTTGCCGACGAAGGTGAACCTGCCGACGCGGATCTCGCCGCCCGTCGCCTTGGCGTGCTCGCGGGCGCGGGCCTCGGTCATGCCGATGCTGGCGACCTGCGGATGCGAATAGGTGCACGCGGGAATGCGCAGCGGGTCGAGTGCGTGCGCCGGCAGGCCGGCGATGGCTTCCACGCACAGCACCGCCTCGTGGCTGGCCTTGTGCGCCAGCCACGGCGCGCCGGCCACGTCGCCGATGGCGTAGACGCCCGGTTCCGCCGTGCGGCCCAGGCCATCCGTGACGATGTGGGTCTTCTCCACCTTCACGCGGGTCTGCTCCAGGCCCAGGTTCTCGACGTTGCCGACGATGCCGGCCGCGACGATGACGCGCTCGACCTCCAGCTCGATCTGCTTGCCCTGTTGCTCCAGCACGGCCTTGACGCCGGTGGCCGTCAGGCTGGACGACTTGACCGCGCATTGCGTCAGCACGCGGATGCCTTGCTTTTCGAACGCCTTGCGCGCCAGCGCGGAGATCTCGGCGTCTTCCTGCGGCAGGATCTCGGCGGTCATGTCGATCAGCGTCACCTGCGCGCCGACCGCGCGGTAGAAGCTGGCGAACTCGGCGCCGATCGCGCCCGCGCCCACCACCAGCAGCGACTTGGGCAGCGCCGGCGGCGTCAGCGCCTGGCGATAGGTCCAGACGCGTTCGCCCACCGGCAGCGCCGGCAGCTCGCGCGCCCGCGCGCCGGTGGCCAGGATGATGTGGCGCGCCGACAGCGTGGCGCCGTTGTCGAGCGCGACGCGGCCGCCGCCGGCCAGCCGGGCGCTGGCGGCGAACACCGTCACGCCGTTCTTCTTCATCAGGTGCGTGACGCCCTGGCCCAGGCGGCCGGCGACCTTGCGCGAGCGCGCCACCATCGCGGCCAGGTCGGGTTGGGCCGCGCCGGCGCCGGTCACGCCGTACTGGTCGGCCTCGCGGCAGGCGCGCAGCACGGTGGCGCTGTGCAGCAGCGCCTTGGTCGGGATGCAGCCCCAGTTCAGGCAGATACCGCCGAGTTCGGCGCGTTCCACCAGCGCGGTCGACAGGCCCAGTTGCGCCGCGCGGATGGCGGCCACGTAGCCGCCGGGGCCGCCGCCCACCACCACCAGGTCAAACGAAGTCTTGGTCATGGCGGGGCTCACAGCAGGATGCGCACGGGGGCTTCGATCAGCGCGCGGAAGGCGGCCAGCCAGCGCGCGCCGACGGCGCCGTCCACCACGCGGTGGTCGGCCGACAGCGTCACGGTCATGACGGTGGCTGCCTTCAGGTCGCCATTGTCGTCCACCACCGGGCGGCGTTCGGCCGCGCCCACCGCCAGGATCGCGGCCTGCGGCGGGTTGATGATGGCGGCGAACTGCTTGATGCCGTACATGCCCAGGTTGCTCACCGTCAGCGAGCCGCCGGTGAATTCCTCGGGCTTCAGGCGATTGACCTTGGCGCGGCCGGCCAGCTCGACGATCTCGGCGGCGATGGCGGACAGCGGCTTGACGTCGGCGTCGCGCACGATGGGCGTGACCAGGCCGCCGTCGGTGGCCACGGCCACGCTGATGTCGGCGCCGGCATGGAATTCGATGGCGTCCTCGTGCCAGCTAGCGTTGACCTCGGGCACCTCGCGCAGCGCCAGCGCGGCGGCGCGCACGATGAAGTCATTGACCGACAGCTTGACCGCGCCGCCCTGGTTGGCCTGGGCGCGCAGGGCCAGCAGCGCGTCCATGCGGCAGTCCACCGTCAGGTAGAAGTGCGGCACCTGCTGCTTGCTTTCGGTCAGGCGGCGGGCGATGGCGCGGCGCATGCCGGAATGCGGCACGCGGCGGCCGGCGGCGCGGCTGGCCTGGGGCGCGGCGGCAACGGGGGCGCGGTCGCGCGCGGCCTCGACGTCGCGGCGCACGATGCGGCCGCGCGGGCCGGTGCCCTGCACGTCGAGCAG
The DNA here is from genome assembly GCF_046535435.1 of Achromobacter sp. SIMBA_011. Taxonomy (NCBI): domain Bacteria; kingdom Pseudomonadati; phylum Pseudomonadota; class Betaproteobacteria; order Burkholderiales; family Alcaligenaceae; genus Achromobacter; species Achromobacter sp. SIMBA_011. The sequence goes on from NZ_JAWRWN010000001.1 coordinate 859,007, forward strand.
GTTGACGTGCCATTGCGCGGCCAGGCGGCGCGCCAGCGGGCTGGCGAAGCGGCGCGTGCCGGGCGCGACGGCGGACGTCGCGGCCGTCGAAGTCGCGGTCGTCGGCGTAGCCGCGGCATATGTCGCCGCGGCCGGCGCTGCGGCAGGCTGTGCCACGGCCGGCTGGGCCGCTGCCTGCGCGCCGTGTTCCGCCAGCGCCTTGTCGATCGCGCTGGCGTCCTCGCCCGGCGCCAGCAGCACGCCGATCACGGTGTTGATCGGCACTGACGCCGGACCGGCCTGCACCACGATGCGGCCCAAGACGCCCGCCTGTTCGGCGTTGATCTCGACGATTGCCTTCTCGGTTTCGATTTCCGCCAGCGCCTCGCCCACGGCGACCGTGTCGCCTTCCTGCTTGAGCCATTGGTGCAGCGTGCCGGCGTCGGCATCGGCCGCGACGGAGGGGAGCTTGATAAGGTGTGCCACGTGTAGTTCGTCCTATTCTGTGCGCACGGCCAGGTCGGGCCGGTAGGCCGCCGGGTCGTCGTATTCGACCAGTTCCAGCACATTGCCTTCGGGGTCGCGGAAGAAGGCCAGCCAGGTGCCGGGCCGCACTTCCATCGGCGCCGGATCGCTGTCGAAGACCACGCCGCGCGCCCGCAGGCGCTCGACGGTGCCGGCCAGGTCATGCACGATGAAGGTCAGGTAGGCGCTGCCCTGGCGGTCCAGGATGGCGGCGCCTCGCACCGCCGGCTCCGGCGCCCTGGCCGGCTGCAGCAGCTTGATGCGCTCGCCATACGAGGTCTGCAGGCGCGCCACGTCGTAGCCATGCGGTGTCAGGCCGGTGGCGCGGGCCTTGTCGGCCGGCACGCTGACCCGGTTCACCAGCGTCAGGCCGACCACCTCGGTGTAGAACGCCAGCAGCGCGTCCAGGTCGGCGCAGCAGATGCCGACTTCCATCGGCACGCTCATGCGCAGGGCGGCCGTCATGCGCGTTCTCCCAGGTCGGCCAGCACGTCGTTCAGGCCGGCGATGACTTCCTCGGTGTCGGCGAAGGCCGCGCGTTCCAGCACCTTGGAGATGCTGGGCGAGGCCTCGCCGCCGGTGACGCGCTTGACCGGCTGGTCGAGCCAGTCGAAGTAGCGGCGCTGGATCTCGTCGGCCAGCATGGCGCCGTACGAGGTGCCGCGCGCGCCCTGTTCGACGATCAGCACGTTGTTGGTCTTCTGGATGCTGGCGCCGATGGTGTCCCAGTCGAGGTTGGCGCGGTCCAGCGTGCGCAGGTCGATCACCTCCGCATCCACGCCGGTTTCCTCCGCCGCCTTGAGCGCGCGGCTGACCATCGACAGGTAGGTCAGCACCGTGACCTTGGAGCCGGCGCGGCGCACGCGCGCCTTGCCGAACGGAATGGCGTAGTCCAGGTCGCCGTCGGGAACCTCGCCCGACGAGGCGTAGAGATCGACGTGCTCGATCACCAGCACCGGGTCCTTGGAGGCCAGGGCGGTGTTCATCAGGCCGATGTACTCATACGGCGTGGACGGCGCGACGATACGCCAGCCCGGCGCGGTGGCGAACACGCCGGCCGGGTCCATCGAGTGCTGCGAGCCGTAGCCCGTGCCCATCGCGACCTTGGTGCGCAGCACGAACGGCACGTCGATGTCGCCGCCGAACATGTGGCGGGCCTTGCCGATCTGGTTGAAGATCTGGTCGGCCGCGACCCACATGAAGTCGGGGTACATGAATTCCACCACCGGCTTGTAGCGGCCGTCCATGGCCAGGCCGCCGCCCAGGCCGGCGAAGGCGTTCTCGGAGATCGGCGTGCCCAGCACGCGATCGGGGTACTTGTCCTTCAGGCCGCGCGTGGCGCCGTTGGTGCCGCCCTTCAGGCGGTGCACGTCCTCGCCCAGCACCACCACGCCGGGGTCGGTTTCCATGCGGCGGTCGAGCACATCCGCCACCGCGTCCACGAACTTGCGCTCGACGCGGGCGCCGGCAGGGTCGGCGGCGTCCTGGTAGCGCAGGCCGGCCAGTTCCGAGCCGTCGCTGCGCAGGCCCACGTCGCGGAAGTCGGGGCGCGGCCACAGGTCGGCGCGCACGCGGCGCTTGCCGCCGTCGGTGGCCTCGGTCAGCCGGCCCGACACGTCCTTCATCACGTCCTTGCAGCGCTGGCGCAGGGCGTCGACCTCGGCCTGGGTGATCAACTGGCGGCCGATCATCTCGGCGGCGATCTTGTCGAGCGGGTCGCGGCGGCGCCATTGCGCTTCCTCTTCCTTGCTGCGGTAGCCGAAGGCGCTGCCGGGGAAGGGGCCGTTCTGGTGGAAGAAGCGGTAGACGTCCACCTCGATGATGGTGGGGCCGTTGCCGGCGCGCATGTGCGCCACGGCTTCCGACATGGCCAGGTGCACGGCCAGCGGATCCATGCCATCGACCTGCCAGGCCGGGATGTTGAAGGCCTGGCCACGGGCCGACAGGCGCGGCTCGGCGGTCGATTCCTCGACCGTGGTGGACACGGCGTAGCGGTTGTTCTCGATGAAGAAGCACAGCGGCGTCTTCCACGCGGCGGTCAGGTTCATCGTCTCGAGCACCGAGCCGATGTTGACGGCGCCGTCGCCGAAGTACGTCACGGCCACGCGGTCGGTGCCGGCGTGCCGGTGGGCCCAGGCCGCGCCGGCCGCCAGCGGCACGCCGCCGCCGACGATGGCGTTGGTGCCGAGCGCGCCGGCTTCCAGCCAGCGCAGGTGCATGCTGCCGCCACGGCCGCGGCAGTAGCCTTGCGCCAGGCCCATGATCTCGGCCAGCGTCTTGTGCAGCACTTCGTCGATGGCGGGCGTGAGCGGGTTGCGCGGGTCCAGGCCCGCCGGCGCGACGTGTTGCAGCGCTTTGGCCAGGAACTGGTGGTGGCCGCGGTGCGAGCCGTTGATCTGGTCGCCGGCGCCGAGCGCCAGTACCGAGCCGACGGCGCCGCCTTCCTGGCCCACCGACGAGTGGGCGGGGCCGTGCACCAGGCCTTCGGCGGCCAGGTCCAGCACCGCTTCCTCGAAGGCGCGGATCCAGTGCAGTTGCGTCAGCATGGTGGCCAGCAGCGCCGGGTCGGCCTGTTGCCAGTCCGAGGCCTCGACCGTCAGTTGCCGCCAGGGCGCCTGGGAACCAAGCGGTTGGTAGGTGGCCATGAGTGAATCTCCAGAATGTAGGTAAGCGGTCAGAGGTAGCTGTAGCGGCTCCAGCCGCCATCGGCCACCAGGGTGTGTCCGGTGATGTAGGCGGCCTGGCTGGACGCCAGGAATACCGCCAGGTCGGCCATTTCGGCCGGCCGCGCCAGGCGCCGCAGCGGCGTGCGCTGCTTGAGGCGTTCGGGGTCGAGGCGGCCGCGCGCGGCCAGGTCGCGCACCAGGTCGGTCTCGACGTAGCCGGGCGCCAGCGCGTTCACGCGCACGCCCGCCGGGCCCCATTCCACCGCCAGGGTCTCGGTCAGCAGCACCACCGCGCCCTTGGTGGCGCAATAGGCGGCGCGGTCGGGCGCGGCCACCACGCCGTACATCGAGGCCAGGTTGATGATGCAGCCCTCGCCCTTGGGCACCATGCGGCGGCCGGCGGCCTGGGCGCACAGGAAAACGCCGGTCAGGTTGATGTCGACGGCGCGGCGCCATTCCTCGGGGGTGACTTCCAGCGACGGCTTGTTGGCCGAGATGCCGGCGTTGTTGACCAGCACGTCGATGCCGCCCCAGGCCTGCTCGACCTGGGCGAAGGCGCGTTCGACCGCCTCGGCGTCGGTGACCGAGGCCTGCGCGGCCAGGGCCTCGCCGCCGGCCGCGCGCAGCCCGGCCACGGCCGCGTCCAGCGCTACCGGGTCCATGTCCAGCAGCGCCACCCGCGCGCCCTGGCGCACGAACGCCTCGGCCGTGGCGTAGCCGATGCCTTTGGCGCCGCCGGTGATCACCACGTTCTTGCCGCGCAGGTCGGCGTGGCGTACTTCAGGGGTATTGTCCAAGTGCTTGCCTCTACAGATAGGGCCGCGGTCAGACCGCCAGCCATTCCTGGACCACGTCCTGGCGCTCATGCAACTGCGCGGGCGGTCCTTCGAAAACGATGCGGCCATGGCCCATCACGCTCACGCGGGTGGAGACCTTCAGCGCGATGGTCAGCTTCTGCTCGACCAGCACCACCGACACGCCGCGCTGGTGGATGTCGCGGATCACGTCGGCGATCACTTCCACGATCTTGGGCGCCAGGCCCTCGGTGGGTTCGTCGATCAGCATGACCTTGGGGTTGCCCAGGAGCGAGCGGCACATGGTCAGCATCTGCTGTTCGCCGCCGGACAGGTTGCCGGCGCGGGTATTGCGGCGTTCCTTCAGGCGCGGGAAATAGCCGAACATCTGCTCGATGGTCCAGGCCGGCGCGTCGGGCCGGACGGGCTGTTCGCCCATGCGCAGGTTCTCGTCCACCGTCAGGTTGGCGAACACCTCGCGCTCCTCCGGCACGAAACCCAGTCCGGCGCGGGCGATCTCGAAAGGCCGCTTGTTGGTGATGTCGCGGCCTTCGATGGCGATGCGGCCGCCCGTCACGTCCACCAGCCCCATGATGCTCTTCATGGTGGTGGAGCGGCCGGCGCCGTTGCGGCCCAGCAGGCTGACCACTTCGCCGCGGCCCACCGTCAGGTCGATGCCGTGCAGGATGTGGCTCTTGCCGTAGTGCGCGTGCACGCCTTGCAGGGCCAGCAGGGGGGATTGCATGCTCATACCGTTTCCTCTCCCAGGTAGGCTTCGCGCACGCGGGCGTCGCCGCGGATCTCGGCGGGCGTGCCGGTGGCCAGGATCTCGCCGTACACCAGCACGCTGATGCGGTCGGCCAGCGAGAACACCACCTGCATGTCGTGTTCGACGATCAGCAGGGTGCAGTCGCGCGTCACGTCCTTGATGAGTTCGACGGTGTAGTCGACCTCGTGCTGCGACATGCCGGCCATCGGCTCGTCCAGCAGGATCACCTTGGGCCGCGAGGCCAGCGTCATGCCGATTTCCAGCGAGCGCTGCTCGGAGTAGTTCAGGTCGCCCGCGGCGGTGTGCTGCTTGGGCGCCAGACGCACTTTTTCCAGCAACTGGTCGACGTTCTCGTTGACGGCGCGGTGGCGCGCGATCGGGCGCCAGAAGTTGTAGACCAGGCCGTGCATGCGCAGCACCGCCAGCCGCAGGTTCTCGCGCACCGACAGGCGCGGGAACACGTTGGTGATCTGGAACGAGCGCGCCAGGCCGAGGCGGTTGATGCGTTCGGGCGGCAGGCCGCCGATCGGGCGCGCGCGCAGGCTGATGTCGCCCGAGGTCGGCGCGAACGAGCCGGACATCAGGTGGAACAGCGTGGACTTGCCGGCGCCGTTGGGGCCGATGACGGCGTGGCGTTCGCCGGCCTCGACCTTCAGGTTGACGCCGCGGATGATCTGCGCGTCGCCGAAGGACTTGCGCACGTCGGTCAGGGTCAGGATCTCGTGGCTCATTTCGCGGTCTCCAGCACGGGCGCGGCCTCGGCCTCGCCGCGCCACAGGGCCAGCGCCCAGCGGCAGGCCAGGAGGCCCGCCGCGAACAGCGCCAGCGGCAGCAGCCAGGTCGACAGCGCCAGCGGCGCCCAGTCGTGGCCGAACAGGGAAATGGCGGGCCAGCCGGCATCGGGGTTCATCGCCAGCAGCGAGCGGTAGTCGCGCGCGAACATGCGTTGCAGCAGTTCCACCGAGAACACCGTGGCGCCGGTCAGCAGCAGGCCGCCGGCGACGGACACCGCGGAGCGCGGCAGCCAGTCGGCCAGCCCGCGCTGGCGCAGCGACCTGGCGGCGCGCTGCACCAGCCCGACCAGGCCGTCCGGCACGAACAGCATCACCAGCACGAACAGGATGCCCTGGTACAGCAGCCAGGAACGGGTGATGTCGGCCAGCGTCTGCGACAGGAAGGTCAGGATCGAGGCGCCCAGCACCGGTCCCAGGAAGGCGTTGACGCCGCCGATGTAGGCGAACAGCACCGCGTCGGTCGACAGCTTGACCTCGAACAGCACGTAGTTGCCGGCCTCGATGTTCAATGCCTGCAGGCCGCCTGCGATGCCGGCGAACATGGCCGACAGCGCGAACACCATGGTCTTGAGCGTGTGCGGCCGGTAGCCCAGGTAGCGCAGGCGGTTGGCGTTTTCGCGCAGGCCCAGCGTCAGCCGGCCCAGCGGCGTGCGGGTCAGGCCATACAGCGCGGCCAGCGACACCAGCACCCAGGCCAGCACCAGGAAGTACACCTCGACGTCCGAGCCGAAGGTGAAGCCCCATGCCGGCATGCGCATGGCCGACAGGCCGGCCTCGCCGCCGAACACGCCCTTCAGGTGCGGCGCCAGCGCGTGCAGCAGCTCGGCCAGCGCCAGCGTGATCATCGAGAAGTACACGCCGGCGCGCATGGTGGCGAACCAGCCCGCGACCAGGCCGAACAGCAGGCCGGCCACGCCGCCGGCCAGCGGCATCAGCGGCGTCGGCAACAGGCCCGCGCCGCCCAGCGCATTCATGGCGTGGATGGTGGCGAAGGTGCCGACGCCGAAGTAGGCCGCGTGGCCGAAGGACAGCATGCCGCCCTGGCCGGCCAGCAGGTTGAAGGCGCAGGCGAACAGCGCCGCGATCAGCATCTGCACCGCCGCGACCAGTTGGCCGGCGGGCAGCAGCCACGGCAGCGCGCACAACGCGGCCACGCAGGCGAGCAACAGCAGGCCGGCGGTGGCGCGGCGCGAGGAAGTCTGGTTCATGCCTGTTCTCCCTTCAGGCCCGAGGGCTTGACCAGCAGCACCACCAGCATCAGCAGGAACGGCAGCGTCGCCGCCAGGCTGGAGATCTTCACCGTCATCAGGCCGCCCACGCTCTCGGCCCACTCGCCGGCGCCGAACAGGCCGAACAGCGTCGCCAGGCTGGCGTCGATGCCGACCGAGAACGAGCTGATCAGGCCGATCAGCAGCGAGGCGATCATGGCGCCTTCAAGCGAGCCCAGGCCGCCCACGACCACCACCACGAACACCAGCACGCCCAGTTCCAGCGCCATGTTCGGATTGGTGGTGTAGAAGGCGCCCGCGACCGCGCCCGCCAGGCCGGCCATCGCCGCGCCCACGCCGAACACGCTCATGAACACCAGCGGCACGTTGTGGCCCAGCGCTTCGGCCATGCGCGGCCGATAGATGGCCGAGCGCACCACGATGCCGACGCGGGTGCGCGACAGCAGCAGGTAGATCACCGCGAACATCGCCAGCGACACGCCGCCCATCAGCAGGCGGTAGAACGGATAGTCGGCGTCGAACACGCGGAAGGCCGCGAAGTTCAGGAACTGCGGCACGCGGTAGTCGACCGGGAAATCCCCGTAGAACAGCTTGATGAGCTCGGCGACGATGAACGCCAGGCCGAAGGTCACCAGCAGTTCCTGCGCGTGGCCGAACTTGTGCACGCGGCGCAGGAAGAAGCGCTCCACGCCCATGCCGAGCACGCCGGCGATGACGGTGGCCAGCACCAGCGCGGTCCAGAACCCGGTGACGGGCGTCAGGGTATAGGCGGCGTACGCGCCTATCATGTAGAACGAGGCGTGCGCGAAGTTGAGCACGCCCATCATTCCGAAGATCAGTGTCAGGCCCGCCGACACCATGAATAGCAGCAGGCCGTAAATCACGCCGTTCAACAGCGAGACGGTAAAGTATTCCATGTCCGCTCCAAAATCCTTGCGCGCAGGCGCCGGGCGCCTGGCGATCGATCACGCCCTGTTTTTTCCGGCCCCGCGCCGGTGAGCGTTTTTATTGGCGAGTGGCCGCGGACGGCATGCCGTCCGCGGCCGTCGCGTCATCATCAGTCCGGGCGAACCATCTTGCAGGTGGCCTGCACCGGCGCGGACACGTCCGCGGCGGACAGCACCTTGACCGGCTCGAAGCCCATGTCGGTGCCGTCGGCCTTGTACTTGGCGTTCTTGCCGACCTTGGACACCACCATCGGCAGTTGCACCTGGTGGTCTTCGGCGCGCATGGTGTAGGTGCCCAGCGGCGAGGTGTAGGTGACCTTCTCCAGCGCGCGCGCCAGGTCCGGCACCGACAGCTTGCCGTCCTTGGGCTTGACCTGCTTGAGCGCTTCGCCCAGGAAGGTGATGCCGATCACGGTCTGCGGCTCGGTGTAGCTGGGGTAGTGGCCGGTCTTGGCCTTGTAGTCCTCGGCGAACTTGGCGCCTTCCTCGCCCGCAGCCTCGATGTTGTAGGGGTGGGCGATGTAGTGGCCCAGCGCGACCTCGCCGGCGTTGGCGAGGTTGCCGACCTGGTCCAGGAACACGGTGGCGAAACGCACCTTCAGGCCGGCCGATTGCGTGGCCTTCATCAGCAACAGCAGGTCGTTGGACCAGTTGCCGGTGATGACGGTGTCGGGATTGGCCGAGCGGATGCGGGCCACGTAGGGCGCGAAGTCCTGGATCTTGTTGACTTCGTGCAGCGTCTTGCCGACCACTTCATAGCCGTACTGCTTGGCGAAGCGCTCGGTGGCGCCTTCCATGTCCTGGCCCCAGGAGTAGTTCTGGTTGATGGCGTAGACGCGCTTGCCCAGCGTGCCGTCGGCCGACATGACCGAGGCCAGCGCCTTGACGCGCAGGTCGGCGTTGGTGGTGAAGCGGAAGTGGTAGAAGTGGCACTTCTGGCCGGTCAGTTCCAGGGCCTCGCCGCCCACGTTCAGGAACACCACTTCCTTGCCGGGATTGCGCAGGTTGTGCTTGCGCACGTCCTCGGTGAGCTGGCCGGAGATGGCCGACGACGAGCCCTGTACCAGGATCTGCACGCCTTCGGCGGCCGCGGCGCGGAAGCGGTCGGAGGCGCCCACCGGGCCGCCCTGGTTGTCGAACTCGACCAGTTCGAGCGGCTGGCCGTTCCAGCCGCCGGCGGCGTTGATGCGGTCCAACTGGTACTTGACCGCGGCGCGGAACATCAGGCCGGTCGAGGCCTGCGGGCCGGACAGCGTCTCGATCAGGCCGATCTTGACGGGCGCGGCCTGGGCCGATGCGGCAATGCCGGCCAGGCACAACAGGCCGGTGGTGAAAGCCAATTTCATGCGTGTCTCCTCCGTGGAACGGGAGTGGTAGGTCCGTGAATCAAGCAAGCGCGCTTAGGAATGCGGCGCTTCTATGCCCAGGAAGCGGGCAATTTCGGTGAGTTGTCCTTCCAGCATGTAGAGGCCGGGATGGGTGCGGCAGCCGCGTGCGGCCGCGGCGCGCAGCAGCGGCGTGTCGACACGGCTCATGACGGCGTCGGCCACCACGGCGCCGGGCGCCAGGGCATCCAGCGGGAAGGGCAGGGGATCGTTGTCGTCCAGGCCCAGGGTGGTCGCGTTGATGGCGATGTCACAGGGCTCGGGACGCGGGCCGGCCACACTGATGGCCAGGCCGGGATAGTGGCGCGCCAGGCGCTCGGCAAACGCCTCGGCCTTGCCGCGCGAACGGTTGTACAGGCGCAGGCTGGCCGGGCCGGCCTCGGCGATGGCGCAGGCGATGGCCTTGCCGGCGCCGCCCAGGCCCGCCAGGTAGACGTGGCGGCTGGCGGGCTCATGGCCCTGGCCGCGCAGGCCGGCGACGAAGCCCAGGCCGTCGAAGTTGCCGCCGGTCAGGCAGCCGTCGCGCAGCCGCACGGCGTTGACGGCGCCGATCAGTTCGGCGGCGGGGGTGAGGGCGTCGCACAGCGCGGCGGCGCGTTCCTTGTGGGGCACGGTGACCACCAGTCCGCCCAGGTTGGCCAGACCGCGCAGGCCCGCGAACAGGCCGGGCAGGCCGGCGGCGGCCACGTGGAACGGCACCATGACGGCGTCGATGCCGCGCTCGCGCAGCAGGGCGTTGAGCCGCTGGGGCGTCTTGACGTGCGCGATCGGGTCGGCCGCGATCGCGAATACGGTTGTGCTGCCGGTGATTTCCACCTGGTTGTCCCCTGCCTGTCATGCGGCCGTTGGCCGTGTTTTTCCGACCCGCTTGCCTGAAATCGCCAGTTGCTTTACGCTTTCAACACAAGTTGTCAGGCAACTTTATTAAGTTGTCCGATAAATCATAGGGCAAGCGTTTTTCCCGTGTCAAGCGATGCATTTGGCGGTTCAATCGAACCGTCGGCGGCGCCCCGGGAGCGGGCGCGTGCCCCCGAAAAAGCGCTTTGGAGACAGCATGATTTCGTTCGAAGGACAGGTAGTGGCCATCACCGGCGCCGGCAATGGCATCGGTCTGGCGACCGCGCGGCTGATGGCCGCCCATGGCGCCCGGCTGGTGCTCACCGACATCGACAAGGCGCGCCTGGACGAGGTGGCCGCCGAGCTGGACGCCAGCGGCCAGCGGGTGTTCGTGCATGCGCTGGACGTGGCCGCCTCGCATGATTGCGACCGGGTGCTGGAACGCGCCGCGCAGCATTTCGGCGGTATCGACCACCTGGTGCATTGCGCCGGCATCTACCCCGAGCAACTGGTCAAGGACACCAGCGACGAGGCCTGGAAGAAGCTCATGGGCGTCAACCTGGACGGCACCTTCTACGTGTGCCGCGCCGCCCAGCGCCACCTGCGCCAGAACGGCTCGATCGTGCTGTTGACGTCGCTGGCGGCGCAGCGCGGCAGCTACGCGCACGCGGCCTATTCGGCCTCCAAGGGCGCGGTGCAGAGCTTCACCCGCAGCCTGGCGCTGGAGCTGGCGCCGCAGATCCGCGTGAACGCGGTGGCGCCCGGGATCATCGCCACCTCCATGACGCACGACCTGATCGGCCAGAAGGGCGCGCAGTTGCTGGAGAGCACGCCGTTGCGGCGCTTCGGCACGGCCGAGGAAATCGCCGGCGCGATCGCCTTCCTGTGCTCGCCGCTGGCCGGTTTCGTGACGGGCGAGGTGATGCAGGTGAACGGCGGCATCTATATCGCGTAAAGTCTGAAACGGCCGTGCCCTTGATTCCGGCAAAATCCTATAATTTTCAAGGGCGCCGCCGCAGTGAAACGTCGAGAATTCCTATAACCACGGGCCGGCGCGTCCCAGGGGCTTCCCCGCCGCGAGCCGCCTTCACGTTTTAACGATTCCCCATGCAGCCCACTCAAGCACAGGACTCCGACCCGCAGCGCGCCGCGCCCAGGCATTCGCTTTCGGCGGGCGTGGCCGACGCGCTGGCCGAGCAGATCCGCCAGGGCACGCTGGCGCCCGGCGACCGCCTGCCCACCGAAAAGCAGTTGACCGAGATCTATTCGGTCAGCCGCGCCGTGGTGCGCGAGGCGCTGGCGCGCCTGAAATCCGAAGGCCTGATCACCTCGCAGCAAGGCAGCGGCGTGTTCGTCGACCCGAACTTCCAGCGCAACGCCTTCCGCATCGCCGCGCCCACGCCGGGCGACAACCAGGACCTGGAACACATCCTGGAGCTGATGCTGTCGATCGAAGTCACCGCCGCGCGCTACGCGGCGCAGCGCCGCACCGAACCTGATCTGAAGAAGATGCGCCAGGCGCTGGTGGGCATGGAGTACGCGCTCATCAACGACAAGCTGGGCGACGAAGAGGACTACCAGTTCCACCAGGCCATCGTGCAGGCCACGCACAATCCGCACCTGGTGGCCCTGAACGACTATCTGGAAGCGAATGTGCGGCGCGTCATCCGCAGCGCGCGCAACAACACGGCGCGCATGTACGCCGAGCGCATGGCGGCGGTGCAGAGCGAACACCAGGCGATCTTCGCGGCCATCGAGGGCGGGGATTCCGATGCCGCCGGTAAGGCCGCCGAGCAGCACCTGCGCAATGCCGCCGACCGCCTGCGGCTGTTCCAGGCGGAACGTTCGCCGCCGGTCTGACGGTCGTCGGCCCGCCCCGATTCACGCGGGGCCGGGGGCGGCATGGCGAGGCGCCGCGTTCAGGCGAAGGTCTGTTCCATCTCGCGACGGAACTGCACCGCGGCCGAACGATCGTCATATTCCACGTCGCTCCAGCGGATCGCCTGCGACTGCCGCACCGCGTGCTTGAGCTTGACCTGGTGCGACAGGCCCAGCGGCAGGTAGCCTTCGTCGACCGAGTCGCGCGCCGGCATCAGCCGGCCGTACACGGTGTAGCCGCCTTCGCCGTCCAGCAGTTGTCCAGCCTGCAGGTCGCGCTTGGCCGTGGCCACCACGTCGCCATGCCAGCCGGCCGGCGCCCCCGTGGGCTCGCGCCGCAGGCCGACGCTCGCCACGCTGATGCCCAGTTCCAGGCCGATCAGGTGATACGGTTTGTACATGGCGGTGTAGTTGCCGCTGGGATCGGTGACCAGGCCGTATTCCTTGAAGCAGCGCCGCACGTAGTCGCTATCGGCCGCCAGCGTCACGTACACGCCCCAGCGCAGGTCGCGGAACACCGGTCGGCCGTCGCGTTCGAGCGAGGAAATCACTTCCACCTGGCCGCGATGGTGCAGGATGCCGCCATCCTCGCGCGGCCGCAGCACGCGCGCCAGGTCGTCCACGCCGCAGGGCGGGAAATGCAGGCCGGACGGCGAGGGCAGCAGGCCGGTGGCGTTGGACACCGCCGCCATCTCGATGGCGCTCTTGGTGCCGTCCAGGAAACTGTTGAACATCTGCGCGTTGAAGTCGCCGGCCGCCACCATCTCGGCGGTGAAGCCGTAGTACGGCCAGACGGTGTCGGGCGTGGAAGTGTGGAACTCGGGCAGGTACTTGGTGCCCTTGCCGGCCGCCATCACCTCGAAGCCTGCCGCGCGCGCCCAGTCCACCATCTCGCAGATCAGCGCCGGCTGGTCGCCGTAGGCCAGCGAATAGACGATGCCGGCTTCGCGCGCGCGTCGCGCCAGCAAGGGGCCCGCCAGCGCGTCGGCCTCGACGTTGACCATGATGATGTGCTTGCCGTGCTCGCAGCAGGCCAGCACGTGGCCGATGCCGGCGGCCGCCTGGCCGGTGGCGTCGATGACGATGTCGACCTCGGGGCTGGCGATCACGGCGAGCGGATCGTCAGTGAAGTAGACCTTGCCGTTCTTGAGCGCGTCTCCCGGGCTGGCGGCATTGAGCGCCGTCGCCGGCCAGCCGACGCGGGTGAGCGCGGCGCGGGCGCGGTCGGGCGTCAGGTCGGCCACCGCCACCAGCCGCATGCCGGGCGTGCGGGGGGCCTGGCTCATGAACATCGCGCCGAACTTTCCGGCGCCCAGCAGCGCTACGCGCAAGGGCTTGTGGTCGGCTTCTCGCTGCTTGAGCAGTCGGTGCAGATTCATGGTGCAGGCTCCTCCAGAGGTGGGGATACAGCACCACAGGATAGTCCCAACCCCGGCCGCTGAACAGGGCCGGCCACCCCGCCGTCAGGATGTCATCCGGCCGTCATTCGTCGGCCGTATACAGCTCGCCCGCCAGCACGTTGCGCCAGTTGCCCCAGGTGATGCGCGGACGGTCGGTGACCTGGCGGTTGTAGGGCGCGTCGAACAGGATGTGCTTCCAGCGCGGCTTGACGGCGCCCTGGATCAACGGCTTGTCGTCGATCAGCAGATTGCCGTGCACCAGGGTCTTGTCCTTGGTCAGGATCAGCCGGCTGGTGGCCTCCCGTCCCAGGTGCTTCTCGACCCACAGGTATTTCTCGGCGACGCAGTTCTCGAACTGCGACAGCGGCGAGGTGCAGATGCGCACGTCCATGCCCAGCGCCAGCAGCTCCTTCACGGCTTCCAGCGCCCCCGGCACCGGCGGCAGGTTGCGGATGAAGCCGGGCGCGGTGTAGATGGCCTCGGCCATGCCGCGCAGCTCGGGCGCGTAGTCCACGCGGATGTAGAAGGACTTGCGGTCCTCGAACGGCACCGGCGCGATGCCGGGGTGGCGCGCGCGCCAGGCGTCGATGAAGGCATGTTCGAAGTCGGCCAGCACGCCGTCTTGGTCGAGCAGGATGATCATGGAGATCCTAAGTCGTTGCGACGCGCTCGATTGTGCCAGAGCACCGGGTCGTGGCCTCAGTCCGGCTGCGGTTTCGAACGGGCGACGACGCGGTAGCGGCTGCCGCCCTCGGTGGATTCGGACGCCACCAGCACCATGCGGTCATAGCGCCAGGTCACGGGCGGCGGGGCGTCGGCCGGCGGGTCGTTGCGCTCGATGTTGCGCAGCAGCGTGACGTGGGGGCGGAAGGGCTGCGTCGGCGGCGCGAAGCCGAACGCCGACAGCCAGAGCCACAGGCCGTCGTGGCTGGCCTGCAGCGAATCCGGAGTCTGCGCGGGCCCGGCCCAGAGAATGCGGGGGCGGGCGAAGACGCCGTAACGGTCCAGGGTGACGGTGCCCGGCTGCAGGCGATGGTAGGGGGTGGCGTCGATGAGTTCTTCGGCGATCTCCTTTTCCACGGAACCCAGGAAGGCCAGCGTCATGTGCAGGGTTTCCGTGCGCATGGCGCGCCCATGACTGTGCGGTTGGGCTTGAGTGGCCCAGGTGGATAGCGTGTCAGCCAGGTCAGGCTCGGGCCAGAGGCCGTAGAAGAGGCGGAGGGTCGACATGGCGGAGATTGTAGGGTGTTGTTGGTTGTCGCGACTGGAGTAGGTTCTTGAGGCGCGCGTGTCGGGGTCGGTGGGGGATGGCGGGGCTACGATTGCGGTCCGGAGCGTTCGCTCCGGACTGCCCCTTCGTCATCCTCGTCCGCCTTCGGCTCCCTACGGATTCCCTCGGGCGCATCTACACGCCCCGCCATCCCCCACCGACCCCGCCACGCGCTCGCGATGAGACGTAATGACGGTCTCTGGGGCGAGCTGTGTGCTTGGCGTTTTGGCGCACATCGGAGCTGGAGGGAGGGTCTTGCGGGGCCCGCCGCAAGCCGGCCGCGCGGGCGGCCTTTTGCGGCTTACGTGGTGTCTTGCGTCGGGATGATGACGCTCTCGCGTGTGGAAAGGCCCCCCATCCGATGCTATTGCACGGCTATCGGCACCACGAAAAGGGCGCTATCCGGTGCGATTGCGCGGCTGCCAGCACCACGACTGTTGTCGGCGGCGCACGCGCTCGTCACGCGCAAGCCAGCCCTCAACGCGCCGCCATTACCCCCTCCCCCTTCGGAGCGGAACCACCAGAAAACCGCTCGCCACCCGCGCGCAGCGCACCCGCTTCACTTTCAGATGCACAGACGCCTATCGTGGCCGCCCGCCCGAGGGGCGACCTACGAAGACCGACTCATCATCGCTAACAGCACCTAACGCAATGCTCGAGCAATGAACAACTAACGATTGGCCGCCACAGCCTCCGCCCCAGGCACCGGATTCCCCCACCCGCCCCCGATCGCCCGAATCAGATCCACCGCCGACCGCGCCTGCTCGCCGCTCAACTGCACCGCCACCCGCTGCTGCAGCAGCACACTGCGATCCGCTTCGATCACATCGAGATAGCTGATCGAGCCTTCGCGGTATTGCGTGTGCGAGAGCTTGGCGGCGCGGGCCGAGGCTTCCACCGCCGCGTCCTGCGCGCGGGTCTGGTCGGCCAGGATGCGCAGGTTGGACAGGTTGTCCTCGACTTCGCGGAAGGCGTTCAGGACCGTCTGGCGGTACACCGCCACGTCTTCCTCGTACACCGCGCGGGCGCGGTCCAGGCCGGCCTGGCGGCGGCCGCCGTCGAAGATCGGCATCGACAGCGCGGCGCCGACCAGCGGGCCCAGCAGGAACGTGCGGCTCGACCATTGGAACAGGTTGCCCAGTTCCGACGACTCGTAGCCAAACGCGCCCGTGATGTCCAGGCGCGGGAAGAACGCCGACTTGGCCGCGCCCACGCGGGCGTTGGCGGCAGCCATGGCGCGCTCGGCCGCGGCGATGTCGGGGCGGCGTTCCAGCAGCGTTGACGGCAGGCCGGCCGGGATCGACAGCGCCACCTTCTCGATCGGCTTGGGCGGCATCGCGAATTCCGACGGCGCGCGGCCCAACAGTACGGCCAGCGCGTGTTCACCGGCGGCGCGGCGGCGGTCGATGCCCAGCGCTTCCGATTGCGCCGAGGCCAGCTCGGCCTTGGCGCGCGCCAGGTCCAGCTCGCTGATGTCGCCCGCGTCATAGCGGCGCTGGATCAGTTGCAGCGTCTCGGTGCGCAGTTGCACCGTCTGGCGGTACAGCGCGGCTTCGGCGTCCTGCTCGCGCACCAGGAAATAGGTGGTGGCGACATCGGCCTGCAGCGCCAGCAGCACCGAGCGGTACAGCGCCTCGCTCTGCTGCGCATCGGCGGTGGCGGCGTCGGCGGTGGAGGCGACGCGGCCGAACAGGTCGGCCTCGTACGACACCGTGCCTTGCGCGCGCCAGGTGGTCACCGGCCGCGTGGGCGTGCCGTCAGGCAGGCCTTGCGACACTGCCGAGGGGCGCTGGCGGTTCGGGCCGAAGCCCGCGTCCAGGCTGGGGAAGAAGCCTGCGCGGGCCTCGCGTTGCAGCGCGCGGGCCTGCGTCAGGCGGGCGGCGGCGGCCTGCAGGTTCTGGTTGGCCTTCAGGGCCTCTTCCTGCAACTGGTTCAGGCCTTCGTCGCCGAACACCTTCCACCATTCGCCGCGCAACTGCTCTTCCGAGGGTTGGGCGGTCTTCCAGGTGCCCGCTTCCGAGGCGGGCAGGGCGGCTTCCTTGTACGCCGCCGGGGTGGCGGCCGCGGGCCGTTCGTAGGTCGGACCCACCGCGCAGCCGGCCAGCACGAGCAGGACGGCAAGCAGGGCGGAACCGCGGATCAGTCTTTTGGTCTTCATGACGATTCTCTTGGGCGCGCGCCCCGCCGTTCGGGACGGGACGCGCTGGCTATTTTTGCGGGCCGGATCAGGCGTTGTGCTGCGGCGCGGGCGGCGCGTGCGGGTCGATGTGCGGCACGCACACAGGCGCTTCGTGCGGCGCGGCCGAGTGCAATTTCTTGCCGCCCATCGAACGCAGCAGCACGTAGAACACCGGCGTCAGGAACAGGCCGAACAGCGTCACGCCGAGCATGCCGAAGAACACCGCGACCCCCATGGCGTGGCGCATTTCCGAACCGGCGCCGGACGACAGCACCAGCGGCACCACACCCATGATGAAGGCGATCGACGTCATCAGGATCGGACGCAGGCGCAGGCGGCTGGCCTCGATCGCGGCTTCCAGCGGCGAGCGGCCATTCATCTCCAGCTCGCGGGCGAATTCCACGATCAGGATCGCGTTCTTTGCCGACAGCCCCACCAGCACCATCAAGCCGATCTGGGTGAAGATGTTGTTGTCGTTGCCCGTCAGGTAGACGCCGGTCAGCGCCGCCAGGATGCTCATCGGCACGATCAGGATCACGGCCAGCGGCAGGGTCAGGCTCTCGTACAGCGCGGCCAGCACCAGGAACACCAGCAGCACGCTGATCGGGAACACCCACAGGCCGGCGTTGCCCGCCAGGATCTGCTGGTAGGTCAGGTCGGTCCATTCCAGCTTCATGCCGCGCGGCAGGGTTTCGGCGGCCACGCGCTCGGCCGCGGCCTGGGCCTGGTCGGACGAATAGCCCGGCGCCGGTCCGCCGTTGATGTCGGCGGCGGTGTAGCCGTTGTAGCGCACCACCATTTCGGGGCCGAAGGTCTGCTTGACGGTCACCAGCGACGACAACGGCACCATGTCGCCGGCGGCATTGCGGGTCTTGAGCTGCAGGATGTCATCGGCATGCGCGCGGTATTGCGCGTCCGCCTGCGCCCGCACCTGGAACACGCGGCCGAACCGGTTGAAGTCGTTGACGTACATCGAACCCAGGTAGATCTGCATGGTGTCGAAGACTTCCGTCACCGGCACGCCCAGCTGCTTTGCCTTGACACGGTCCAGGTCCACGTCCAGCTGCGGCACGTTGATCTCGTAGCTGGAGAACGCGGGGCCGAGCTCGGGCGCCTGGCGAGCCTTGGCCAGGAACGCGGACTTGGCCTTGTCCAGTTCGGCGTAGCCGGCGGCGCCGCGGTCCTCGATCTGGAACTTGAAGCCGCCCAGTGTGCCCAGGCCCATCACGGGCGGGGGCGGGAACACGGCGATGAACGAGTCCTGGATGGCCGCGAACTTCTGGTTGAGCGAAGTCGCGATGGCATTGCCCGACAGCGCGGCGCCCTTGCGCTCGTCGAAGGGTTTGAGCATCACGAACACGATGCCGGCGCTGGAACTGTTGGTGAAGCCGTTGATGGACAGGCCCGGGAAGGCGATGGCGCTCTGCACGCCGGGTTCCTTCAGGGCGATGTCGCTCATGCGGCGGATCACGGCGTCAGTGCGGTCCAGCGAGGCGCCGTTGGGCAGCTGGGTGAAGCCGATCAGGTACTGCTTGTCCTGCGCCGGCACGAAGCCGCCGGGAACCAGGTACGACACGCCGATGGTGGCGGCCACCAGCACCGCATAGACGCCCATGGCGCCGGCCTTGCGGCGGATCACGCCGGACACGCCCACGCCGTAGCTTTCCGAAGCGCGGCCGAACATGTTGTTGAACCAGTTGAAGAAGCGGCCGAACACGCGGTTCATGCCCCGCGTCAGCCAGTCCGGCTTGTCGTGGTGGCTCTTGAGCAGCAGGGCCGACAGGGCCGGCGACAGCGTCAGCGAGTTGAAGGCCGAGATCACCGTCGAGATGGCGATGGTCATGGCGAACTGCTTGTAGAACTGGCCGGTCAGGCCCGTCATGAACGCCAGCGGCACGAACACCGCGCACAGCGTCAGCGCGATGGCGATGATGGGGCCGCTCACCTCGCGCATGGCGCGATAGGTCGCGTCGCGCGGACTCAGGCCCGCGGCGATGTTGCGCTCGACGTTTTCCACCACCACGATCGCGTCGTCGACCACGATCCCGATGGCCAGCACCATCCCGAACAACGACAGGGCGTTGATGGAATAGCCGAACATCAGCAGCAGGCCGAACGTACCCACGATGGACACCGGCACCGCCAGCAGCGGGATGATGGACGCGCGCCAGGTCTGCAGGAACAGGATCACCACCAGCACCACCAGCGCGATGGCTTCCAGCAGCGTGTGCACCACGGCCTCGATACTGGAGCGCACGAACTGGGTCGGGTCGTATTCGATGCGGTATTCCACGCCCGGGGGGAAGTCCTGGGCCAGCTCGGCCATGGCGGCGCGCACCTGCGACGACACGTCCAGCGCGTTGGCGCCCGGCGACTGCATGATGCCCATGCCCACCGCCTGCTTGTTGTCCAGCAGAGAACGCAGGCCGTATTCCTGGGCATCCAGTTCCACGCGGGCCACGTCCGACAGGTGCGTCACGGCGCCGTCGGGCGAGGTCTTGAGGATGATGTCGCGGAATTCCTCTTCGGTCTGCAGGCGGCCGCGTGCATTCACGTTCAGCTGCAGCGGCACGTCGCCCTGGGTCGGGGACGCGCCGATCACGCCGGCGGCGACCTGCACGTTCTGCTCGCGGATGGCCGCGACCACTTCGGCGGCGGTCATGCCGCGCTGCGCGACCTTCTGCGGGTCGAGCCACACGCGCATCGAGTAGTTGCCCGCGCCCCACACCGTCACTTCACCCACGCCAGTAATGCGCGCCAGGCGGTCCTTGATGTTCAGGATCGCGTAGTTGCGCAGGTAGGTGATGTCGTAGCGGTCGTTGGGCGAGATCAGGTGCACCACCAGCGTCAGGGTGGGCGAGCTCTTGGTGGTCGTGACCCCCAGCCGCTGCACGTCCGGCGGCAGGCGCGGCAGCGCCTGCGACACGCGGTTCTGCACCAGCTGCTGCGCCTTGTCCGGGTCCACGCCCAGCTTGAAGTTGACCGTCAGCGTCAGGTTGCCGTCGCTGTTGGCCTGCGACTGCATGTACAGCATGTTTTCCACGCCGTTGATGGATTCCTCCAGCGGCGAGGCGACGGTTTCGGCGATGACCTTGGGGTTGGCGCCCGGGTACTGCGCGCGCACCACCACCGAGGGCGGCACCACTTCCGGGTATTCCGAGATCGGCAGCTGGAACATGGCCAGCAGGCCGCCCAGCAGCACCAGCACGGACAACACCCCGGCGAAGATCGGCCGGTCGATGAAGAATTTCGAGATATTCATGAACGTTCTCGTTCTGCTTTGCGGTTCACCGGCGGCTTAGTTGGCGGCCGCGGTCTTGACCGGGTTGCGTTGCGCCGCGACCATCGGCACCACGGTCGGGCTCACGGCGTCGCCGGGGCGCACGCGCTGCAAGCCATTGACCACGATGCGTTCGCCAGGGGCCAGGCCGGAGTCCACGACCCGCAGGCCTTCCTGGTTGGCGCCCAGCTTCACCTGGCGGTAGTTGGCGTGGTTCTTGTCGTCCAGCACCAGCACGTAGCGCTTGTCCTGGTCGGTGCCGATGGCCCTCTCGTCGATCAGCACGGCGCTGCGCGGCTCGCTGCCGCCCAGGCGGATGCGGGCGTACAGGCCGGGCAGCAGGGTGCCGTCGGCGTTGTCGAACTCGGCGCGCACGCGGATGGTGCCGGACGTGGCGTCCAGGCGGTTGTCCACCGATTGCACGAAGCCGGTGCGCGAATAGCCTTCCTCGTTGGCCAGGCCCAGCTCGACCGGCACCGAGCCGGCCTTGCCGTTGCGGGCCGGGTTCACGTACTTCAGGAAGGTCTGCTCGTCGACGTCGAACGAGGCGTACATCTTCGAGACCGACACCAGCGTGGTCAGCGGCACCGAGGTGGCGCCGGCGGCGACCACGTTGCCCACGGTGACTTCCGCGCGCGACACGCGGCCGGCGACCGGCGCCTCGATGCGGGTGTAGCCCAGGTTGAGCTTGGCGTAGTCGAGCGCGGCCTGCGCGCCCTGCAGGTTGGCCGCGGCTTCACGCGCGGCGTTCTGCTTTTCCTCAAAGTCGCGGCGGGCGATGGCGTTGTCGGCCAAGAGGCGCTGGCCGCGCGCCAGTTCGGTGGCCGTATACGAGGCGCGGGCCTTGGCGGCGGTCAGGGCGGCGGCGGCGCGGTCCACTTCGGCCGCGTAGGGGCGCGGATCGATGGTGAACAGCACGTCGCCCTTCTTGACGATGCTGCCGTCCTGGAAGTGCACGGCGGTCAGGGTGCCGGAGACCAGCGGACGGATGTCCACGCGGTCGATGGCTTCCAGGCGGCCGGAATAGCGCTGCCAGTCGACGATGGTCTTGTTGACCACTTCCGCCACTTCGACAGGGGGCGCGGCGGGCGCGCCCTGCGCCTGGGCCGCATTGGCGCCCGCCGGGGCGCGAAACAGGGCGTAGCCACCGCCGGCCGCGATGACGGCCGCGAAAACGACGAGCATAGCAATACGATTACGCGAAACCATGATGTTCCTTGTGGGTGATGTCGGGGTGAAGCGCGCTTGCCGGGGACCGCGGGGGGGGGCGGGGAGGCGGCGGGGGCGGGCATCGCGGCGGGTCTGGCAGTCCTGAAACACCGATGTAATATTGCAGTGCAACATGCAACGCGGTTACGCTTCCCTGGTGAAATCCGTCTATTTGGGGACGGGTTTTACCGGGATCGGAATCTGAGGATTGACAGGCCCTGGGATGGCGCCGGGCGGCACGGGCACTTCAAGATGGTTTGCATTCTGAGTGTTTTACGGGCGCGGATAAACACTGCTATCTCGGCAACACTGTTCGGTGGATTTGTCTAATCCCGGGCGGTTTCGGGTTATGCTCCGTACACCCCGACCAAATTGCCCTTAAAGGACACCGTCGCCATGGACCGTTTTCAGGCTATGCAGGTGTTTGTGCGCGTCGTGGACGCCAATAGCTTCACCCGGGCGGCCGACAGCCTCTCGCTTCCGCGCACCACCGTCACCACCATCATCCAGAACCTCGAACGCCTGCTGGGCGTGCGCCTGCTCAACCGCACCACCCGCCGCATTGGCCTCACGCCTGATGGCGCCGGCTATTACCAGCACTGCGTGCGCATCCTGGCCGACGTCGAGGAAACCGAGGCCTGCTTCCAGGAAGCGGCGCTGCGCCTGAAGGGCCGGCTGCGCATCGACGTACCGACCTGTATCGGCCGGCTGATCCTGATTCCCTCATTGTGTGATTTCCACGACAAGTACCCCGACGTCGAGCTGGTGCTCGGCCTGGGCGACCGGCCGGTGGACATGGTGCAGGAGGCCGTCGACTGCGTCATCCGCGCCGGCGACCTGGAGGATTCCAGCCTGGTGGCGCGCCGCATCGGCACGCTGCAGACCGTGACCTGCGCCTCGCCGACCTACGTCGCCCGCCACGGCATGCCGCAGACCATCGAGGAACTGCGCAACCACCACGCGGTGCATTATTTCTCCAGCCGCACCGGCCGCAACTGCGCCTGGGACTTCAAGATCGACGGCAAGCACCAGGAAGTGGACATGCGCGGAACCGTCGCGGTGAACGAAGCCGGCGCCTACCTGGACTGCGGCCTGAAGGGCTTCGGCCTGATCCAGACGCCGCGCTACATGGCGCTGCCGTACCTGCAGTCGGGCGAGCTGATCGAGGTGCTGCCGCAATGGAAGCCCAGCGCCACCGCGATCTCGGTGCTGTATCCGCAAAGCCGCCAGCTTTCGCCCAAGGTGCGCGCGTTCGCCGACTGGGCGGCCGAACTGTTCGCCAGTTGCCCGCTGCTCAGCGGCCGCGACGAGACCGATCCGGCCGCCGCCAGCTGCGGCGTGTTCCAGCAGCGCCAGATCAGCCAGGCCAAGCAGATGGCCGTGGCGGGCGTGGCCGCCGCCAACGATCCGCTGCCGCGTCGCCGCACCGCGCGCGAAGAGGCCGCCGAGTACGCCCTCTAGGCGAATCGCCGTGGCCAAGGTGGCGGGCCCCGTGGGTCCGCCACGCGGGCAATTCGCCGGTAATTCGCCGGCAAAATCCCGGAAAATCAGGGGAAACCCCGTAGTAAATACGGGGCTTGTGTCCCTCGTATTTCGCGAAACGTCTGTATAGTCCGACAGTCAAAGCCTCAACGCATTCACTGTCGATCCGCTCTATGCAGCCTGTACTCCCCGCCTACCTGATCGCCCGTTGGCTTTTGCTGCTCGTCCTGTTGGCGGGGGTATATTTCCTCAGCGGCTTCCTGGTCCCCGCGCTGGCCGCGTTGATCATCGGCCTGGCCAGTTGGCCGCTTTACCAGCGCCTGGTCGAGCGCTGCGGCGGCCGCACCGCGCTGGCCGCGTCGCTGGCGCTGCTGGTGGTGATCGTGGTGCTGATCGTGCCGCTGTCGCTGGCGCTGTCGTACGCCATCAAGGAGGCCAGCACCTTCTTCGCCTGGGCCATCGCCGCCAACCGGCATGGGGTCGACGTTCCCAATTGGATCACCTCGATGCCGGTGGTCGGCGACCGCCTCGGCGAATACTGGCAGGCCTACATCGGCCAGCCGCATGCGCTGGGCGCGCTGGTCGAGGCCGTCAGCGGCGAACACCTGGGCAACATCTACCGCATGGTGCTGGCCGCCACCGGCAACGTGTTCCAACTGCTGCTCACCGTGCTGTTCATGCTGATCACGCTGTTCTTCGTCTACAAGGACGGCGTGCGCATGGTGGCCCAATTGGATGTGCTGGGCGAACGCATCCTGCCGGCGCGCTGGCAGCGCTTTTCGCGCGTGGTCCCGGCCACCATCAACTCCACCGTCACCGGCATGGGCCTGATCGCGCTGGGCGAGGGCGTGGTGCTGGGCATCGCCTACTGGGTCGCGGGCGTGCCGTCGCCGGTGCTGCTGGGCGTGGTCACCGGCTTCATGGCGCTGATCCCCGGCGGCGCGCCGCTGTCGTTCACGCTGGTGTCGCTGTATCTCGTCGGTTCCGGCCACATGGTGGCGGGCATCGCGCTGATGGTGTGGGGCAGCGTCGAATTGTTCATCGTCGACAAGACGCTGCGCCCGCGCCTGGTGGGCGGCCCGGTCAAGCTGCCGTTCCTGCCGACCTTCTTCGGCCTGGTGGGCGGCGTGAAGACCATGGGCATCGTCGGGCTGTTCGTCGGCCCGGTGCTGATGGCGCTGTTGGTGGCCGTGTGGCGCGAGTGGGTGCACCACGAGGAAGTCGAACGCGATACCGCACGGATCCAGGCGGGCGCGCTGCCCGACAAGACACCGACAGGCGGGCAGGCCTGAAGGGCCAGGGTCCCTGGCCGCCGGTTCTGTTGCGAATACGCCCGAGCGGCCGCGCGTTTGGGTGTAATCTAGCTCTCCCGCGATCGCCGGCGCCTCGTCCGGCACGCGCCTGCCCTGTGCGCAGACGCTTTGCAGCTTACGCCGCGGGGTCTGAGGGGTTGGCAGGTTCATCATGTCCGGGTCGTTGCAAGAAGATGAGTTAGCGGTCCTGCGCGAGCAGGGTTTCGTGGTCGCGCGGCAGTTCGCCGACCCCGCCGAGGTGGCGGCGCTGCGCGCGCTGGCCGAGCGGCATCTGCGCGAGCACATCGCGCCCATCGAATACGAGGCGGACCTGCGCTATCCCGGCGCGCCCGAGTCGCGCAATGCCGAAGGCGGCCTCACCGTGCGGCGCCTGCTCAGCGCCTACGGGCGCGATCCTTTGTTCGCGCAATGGGCCACCCATGCGCGCATCGGGCAATCGCTGGCCCGCTATTTCGGCGAGACGCCGGTGCTGTCCACCGTGCACCACAACTGTGTGATGACCAAGCATCCGGCCTATGGCAGCCTGACCGGCTGGCACCAGGACATCCGCTACTGGTCGTTCTCCGACACCGACCTGGTGTCCTGTTGGCTGGCGCTGGGCGACGAGACCTGGGACAACGGCGGCCTCTCGTTCATTCCCGGTTCGCACGCGGCCGCATTCCAGCCGGCGCAGTTCGACGAGAAGAAATTCTTCCGCGACGATGCGCCCGAAAACGCCGAATGGATCGCGCGCGCCGTCTGCCCCGAGCTGCGCGCTGGCGACCTGGTGTTCTTCCATTGCCGCACTTTGCATGCGGCCCAGGGCAACCGCAGCGATCGCGTCAAGCTGTCGCTGGTGCACACCTATCATCCGCAGTCCTGCCATCCGCTGGCGGGCACCCGCTCGGCAAGCCAGCCGGGCGTGCCGCTGGCCGCGGCAGGTTGCGTTTGATAATCGGGATTAGCTATTAATAATTGAATTACAATTAATTGGTGTGCGATACGCGCGATTGCCGCCGGCAAGCCGGCAACCGCGCGCTCCAACCTGCGCGCACGTTACTTCCTCAATAGGCTGTTTCCCCGTGCCCAAAAGCAAGCCCGACAATACGGACAAGACGCAGGCGGCGACCGAGACCCGGTCTTCGCTGTTTGTAGGCTCGACCGAAAAAGCCTTCCAGGTGCTGCATGCTTTCGACGGCCCCAAGCGCCACATGACGCTGGCCGACATCGCGCGCGCGTCGGGCCTGGACCGCAGCGCGACGCAACGCCTGGTCTACACGCTGGAAATGCTGGGTTATCTGCGCCGCATTCCGGACACGCGCAATTACGGACTGACGCCGAAGGTGCTGCAGTTCTCGTACAACTACGTGCGCGCCAATGAGTTGATCGACAAGGCGTCGCCCTATCTGCTGGACATCAGCCGCACCCTGGGCGAAACCACCAACCTGCAAGAGCTGGACGGGCACGAGATCGTGTTCGTGGCCCGCTTTCCCGGCCATCACCTGGTCAACGTGGACATCGCCGTGGGCAGCCGCCTGCCGGCCTTTTTCACCGCGTCGGGCACGGCGATCCTGTCACGCCTGTCGGATGAGCAGCGCCGCGAAATCCTGGCGCAGACCCGCCTGGAGCCGATCACGCCCTACACGGAAGTCAATCCCGACAAGCTGCTCGAACGCGCGCAGCGCGTGGCCGAGAAGGGCTACGCGATCATCGTGAACGAAACTGTGCTGGGAGATATTTCGGTGGCGGCGCCGGTGATCGATCATCGCGGATTGGCGGTGGCGGCGATCAACATTTCCGTGCCGACGACGCGATGGACCGTTGCCAGGGTCGAGGCGGAGTTGGCGCAGCACGTGCAGGTGGCGGCCACGTCCATCTCCAAGTCCAAGTTCTCGGCGTATTCGAGGTAAGGACCGGGCGCCGTCGATCGATCGCACCCAGTCCTTCCCGAATCGCCTGGCTCAAACGCCTTCGAACTCCGCCAGCAACGGCTTGACCACCGCGCGCAAGGACGCCTGCAGGTCGGCCCCGGGCTGCACCAGGGGATCCAGGACTTCCGGCGCATCGACGCCGATCAGGTCCATCACGGACTTCATCGGTCCGGGATTGGTCTCGGCGAACGCAAGGTTCATCAGCGGGATCAGGCGGCGGTGCAGCAGCATGGCGTCGCGCGTGTGGCCTTCGGCGGCCAGGTCATAGACCTTGCGCCAGGCCTTGGGCAGCAGGCTCGCCGTCACCACGATGCCGCCTTGGGCGCCGGCGGCCAGGTGAACCGGCAGCAGCGTGTCCTCGCCGCTGAACACGGCGAATGATTCGTCCACGCCGGCCACCGTGCGCAGGAAGTGGTACATGTCCGTGTTGCAGGCCTTCATGCCGATGATGTTCGGGTGGCGCGACAGTTCGTGCAGCACTTCGGGCGCGATCGCGATGCGCGTGCGGTACGGGATCTCGTAGATCATCACCGGCAGCGGCGATGCGTCGGCGTAGCGCAGGAAGTACTCGCGGATGCCGGCCTGGGTCGGGGTCGTGTAGTAGGGCGTCAGCACCATCAGCGCGTCGGCGCCCGCGTCGGCGAATTCGCGGCCGGCCTGCAGGGCGTCGTGAAAGCCCGGGTCCAGCACGCCGGGAATCACCGGCACGCGCTTGGCCACGGCGTCCACCGTCAGCTTGCACATGCGGATGCGTTCGGCCCGCGCCAAGGCTCCGTACTCACCGGTGCCGCCGAGCGGCACGATGCCGTCGATGCCCTGCTTGAGCAGGTAAGCGATCAGCGCCTGGGCCGCCGGGACGTTGATGGTGTCGTCGGCATTGACCGGGGTGGGAATCGCGGGAAACACGCCGCGCAGTTGGCTTGCATTCAACATGGAAAAATCCTGATGGAAGGGAAACGGCGCCGCGCCTCAGCCCGCCAGGCTGCGGCGGCGCAGCCGGTCGGCGAGCCAGATCAGCGCGGCGATGAAGATAAACAGGCAGGTGGACACGGCGGCGATCACCGGGGAGATCTGCAGCGTCACCTCATCCCAGAACTGCTTGGGCAGGGTGGCGTTCAGGCCGCCCGAGGCGAACAGCGCGATCGTCAGCTCGTCGAACGAGGTCGCGAAAGCGAACAGGAACGATGACATCAGCCCCGCGCCGAGGATCGGGAAGGTCACGAAGCGCAGCGTCGACCAGGGCCCCGCGCCCAGGCTCTGCGCCGCCAGGTCCAGGCGCGTGTCGTAGTTGCGCAGCACCGCCATCATGGTGATCACCACGTACGGCACCGCCACCACCGTGTGCGCCAGGATCAGGCCGACGGTCGAACCGACCAGGCCGACGCGGGCGAAGAAATAGAACATGCCCACCGCGATGATCATGCGCGGCACCACGATGGGCGACAGCACGAAGGCCAGCATGGCGGACTTGCCGCGCATGTCGGCGCGCACCAGCAGGAAGGCGGCCGGCGTGCCGATCAGCATGGCCAGCAGGCCGGTGCCCACGCCCACGACCAGCGAGCGCGTGATGGCCTGCATCCATACCGGCGACGTGAACATCTGCTCGTACCACTGCAGCGAAAAGCCCTTGGGCGGCCAGGTCAGGCCGGAACCGGAATCGAACGACAGCGGGATCATCAGGAAGGCGGGCGCGGACAGGAAGGCCAGCACCGCCAGCACGATCCACCACAGGGTGCGCGATTGGCCGGTGCCCGACACCGAACGGCGCAGGCGAGTGGGCAGCAGCGAGAACAGGCGGTCGGACAGCGCGGCCAGCAGGTCCAGCAGGACCTCGCCCGCGCGGCGCGCCAGGCCGGGCTTGGCCGAGGCGCGGGGGCGCGAGGCGCCGGCGCCGGTCATGGTCGACAGGCCAAGTATCCGGTCGTACAGCGCGAACACGGCCAGCACCACCACCAGCAGCAGCACCGACACCGCGCCGGCGAATTCCCAGTTCATGGTCTGCTGCACCTGGTCGATGATGATCTGGGTGATCATCGTCTCCTTGCGGCCGCCCAGCAGCGCCGGGGTGATGAAAAAGCCGATGGCGGTGACGAACACCATGATGGCCGCGGCGGCCACGCCGGGCATGGACAGCGGGAAGTAGATCTTCCAGAACGCGGTGCCCGGGCGCGCGCCCAGGGTGGACGCGGCGCGCGGCAGGTTGCGGTCGATGTTCTCCATGACCGACAGCATCGTCAGCACCGCCAGCGGCATCAGCGCATGCACCATGCCGACCAGCACGCTGCCGAAGTTGTAGAGCAGGTTGGCCGGCGCATCCAGAATGCCCAGCGCCTGCAGCATCTGGTTGACCACGCCGTTGCGGCCCAGCAGCACGACCCACGCGAAGGTGCGCACCAGGAAGCTGGTCCAGAACGACAGCAACACCCAGAACAGCAGCGACGTCTTGCGCCGGGCCGACAGGCTCGAGATCAGGTAGGCGACCGGGTAGCCGGCCACCACGGCAAAGAAAGTCGTCCAGAGCGAGATCTTCAGCGTGATGAGCAGCACGTTGACGTACACCGACGACTCGAACAGCCGGTGGTATTGCGCCAGCGAGAAGCCCTGGTCGCCGTAGAAGCTCAGCAGCAGCAACTGGCCCACCGGATAGATCAGCAGCACCAGCAACAGGATCGCCAGCGGCGCGGCCATGAGGAAATGGCGGCGGCCCTGGCTCATGCGCTTGCGGGGAGGGGCGAGGGGGCTCATGCGGTCACTCCGCGATGGCGACCGCGTCGGCGGCCTGCCAGGTCACCGACAGCGGCTGGCCGATGGCGTACTGCTCGGCCTGGCGGCGCGTCGGGTAGGCGACCACGAGCGGGGCGCTGTCGGGCGCGCCCGAATCCAGATAGAGCTTGGTCAGGCTGCCGGTCACCATCACGTCGAGCAGCCTGCCGGTCAGGGCCTGGCCGTGCTCCCGGGCGGGGCCGGCCTGCAGGTTCTGCGGCCGCAACATCAACGTGACCTTCTGGCCGACCTTGATTGCGGCGCCGTTGGACAGGGCCTGGCCGGTGACGCCCTGCTGCGCCAATTTGACCGTCAAGGTGGGGCCGTCGATGGCCGTGACCTCGCCCTGCAGCAGGTTGGATTCGCCCAGGAAGTCCGCCACGAACAGGGTGCGCGGGCGGAAGTACAGGTCGGCTGGCGTGCCCAGTTGCTCGATCGCGCCGCCATTCATCAGGCAGATGCGGTCGGACATGGTCATGGCTTCTTCCTGGTCATGCGTCACGTAGACGATGGTGGTGCCCAGTTCGCGGTGGATGCGCTTGATCTCCAGTTGCATCTGGTCGCGCAGCTTCTTGTCCAGCGCGCCCAGCGGCTCGTCCATCAGGATGATCGCGGGGCGGTAGACCATGCAGCGCGCCAGCGCGATGCGCTGCTGCTGGCCGCCCGACAGTTCGCGCGGCAGGCGCGCGCCGACCTGCGGCAGCCGCACCATGTCCAGCGCTTCCTGCGCGCGCCGCTTCGCCTCGGCCGCCGGCACCTTGCGCATCTTCAGCGGAAAGGCGATGTTCTCCAGGATGGTCATGTGCGGGAACAGCGCATAGTTCTGGAACACCATGCCGATGTCCCGCTCGTACGGCGCGCCGTGGGTGACGTCGTTGCCGTCGATCAGCACGCGGCCTTCGTCGGGCCTGGCCAGGCCCGCGATCAGGCTCAGCAGCGTGGTCTTGCCGGACCCGGACGGGCCCAGCAGGGTCAGGAATTCGCCGCGGGCGACATCCAGGTGCGTGGGCGCCAGGGCGACGAAATCGCCGTAGCGCTTGCCCAGGCCCGAGATCTGCAGATTGGAAGAAGACATGGTGTTCGGCGTATGCAAGGTGTTACTTCAAGACCCAACCGTTGAAGCGCTCGAGCACGTCGCGCTGCTTGTCCAGCCAGTAGGCGGCGTTGATGTGCAGGCCGGTCTTGATGTTGTCGGGGTGGGTGGGGCAATTGCGCGCCACGTCGGCCTTGATGTGGTCGAACGCGGCGGGTTGGGTCACGCCGGCGGCGAAGAACTCGACCAGCGCGGCCTGGCGCTTGGGGTCCGAGGCGAACTTGATGAATTCGCGGCAGGCGTCGGCGTTGGGCGTGCCCTTCAGGATCGACCAGTTGTCGCAGCCCCAGATGTTCTGGTCCCACACGATCTGCACGGGCGCGCCGTTGGCGATGGCCGATTGGGCGCGCGAGACCCAGGTGGCGATCATGTCGACTTCGCCGGAGCCCAGCATCTGCTCGACCTGCGCGCCGGTGTTCCACCACACATCGACCGACGGCTTGATCTTGTCCAGGCTGGCCAGGGCGCGGTCGATGTCGCAGGGGTAGACCTTGTCGGTCGGCACGCCGTCGGCCATCAACGCTTCCTCGATGGTGTCGAACGGATGCTTGCGCAGGCCGCGCCGGCCGGGGATGTTCTTGACGTCCCAGAAGTCCGCCCACGACGCCGGGGCGCGGCGGCCCTTGAAGGCGTCGGTGCGATAGGCCAGCACCGTGGTGTAGACGTTGTTGCCCACGCCATAGGGAGACATGTATTGCTTGGGGATGGTGGCCACGACCGGGTCGGATTCCAGGCCATGTTTTTCCAGGTAGACCTTGCCGCCTTCGGTGAGCATCAGGATGGCGGGCTGGCTGATCTTGGCCATGTCCCAGGTGTAGTTGCCGGTGTCCACCATGCTGCGGATCTGCGCGGTGGGCTCGGCGTTGGCCTGCACGCCCACCACCTGGATGCCGGTGGCGTCCGTGAACGGCTTATAGAACACCGCGCCATAGGCCTTGCTGTAGATGCCGCCGTCATCGCGCACGACGATGCGCTTGGAGGCCGCGCGCGACGGCGTCCAGATCATGGGCATGGCCAGGGTGGCGACGCCGGCGGCGGCGGTCTTGAGCGCGCGGCGGCGCGAGGCGTTGTAGGAGGTGGATTTCATGGAAGGGCTCCAGCGGGACGGCGGACGGGAAGGGCGGCTTCAGGGCAGCAAGCGACCGGGATTGAAGAGGGCGGCGGGATCGAAGCTGGCTTTCAGCGTGCGCATCATGGCCAGTTCGACCGGGGACTTGTAGTGCGCCATTTCGGCCAGCGACGTGCGGCCCACGCCATGCTCGGCGCTGAAGGTGCCGCCCAGCGCATCGGCCACGTCGTTGACGGCGCGGCGGATGGCGGCCGCCATGGCGTCGCGCTCGGGCAGCGCGTTCCACGCGTCGAACGTGAAAAACGGAATGAAGTGGACGTTGCCGTCGCCCAGGTGGGCGACGATCAGGATGGGCAGGTCGGGCACCAGGCGGCGCACGGCGTCGGTGGCGGCGGCGATGAATCGCGGCACGCTCGAGACGGGCACCGCGCTGTCGGTGGTCAGGCCCACGCCCGCTTTCTTGTTGCCTTCCGAGACGCTGTGGCGGACTTCCCAGAGCGCGGCGCGCTGGCTGTCGTTGCTGGCCACCACGGCATCGTGCAGCAGGCCCTGTTCGGACGCCTGCTCCAGGATCTGCTGCAGCACGTCCTGCAGTTCCGTCCCGCTGCCGGTGTCCGACAGCTCCACCAGCACATGCCACGGATGCGCGCCACTGAGCGGATTCTTGCGGCCGGGCACGTGCGCCATGACGATGTCCAACTGATTGCTGTCGATCATCTCGAAGGCGGACAGGCGCGAGCCGCACTGCTGCTGGAACAGGCCCAGGATATCGAGCGCGGCCTGCGGATCGGTGGGCGCCAGCCAGGCGATGGCGTGGCGGGTGGGCAGCGGGTGCAGCTTCAGCACGGCCGCGGTCACGATGCCCAAGGTGCCTTCGGCGCCGATGAACAGGTGCTTCAGGTCGAAACCCGTATTGTTCTTGCGCAGGGCGGTCAGGCCGTTCCAGATGGAGCCGTCGGGCAGCACGACCTCCAGGCCCAGGATGTTGTCGCGCGTATTGCCGTAGCGCAGCACGCCGGTGCCGCCGGCGTTGGTGGCGATGGTGCCGCCGATCTGGCATGAACCTTCCGCGCCCAGGCTGATGGGATACAGGCGGCCTTGTTCCGCGGCGGCCTGCTGCACGGCGGCCAGCACGCAGCCGGCTTCGACTTCCATCGAGTTGTTGGCCGGGTCCACGCGGCGGATCTGGCGCAGGCGGGAGAGATTGACGATGACGGGGGGCGGGCCCGCTTCGTCCGGCACCGCGCCGCCGCACAGGCTGGTGTTGCCGCCTTGCGGCAGCACGGGGGTGGCGTGGGCGTTGCACAGGCGCACGATGTCGGCGACCTGCTGCGTGGAATTCGGCAGGGCCACGCAGAGCGCCGCGCCCTTGTAGCGGCCGCGCCAGTCTTCGGTGTAGCCGGCCATGTCGGTGTCGGTGCGCAGGATCGCGCTGTCGCCCAAGGCCTGGATGAGCGCATCGAGCAGGGAGGTGCCTGTGGTCATGTCTGTCGTCCCATGGAGATCGGGGGTAGAAAAGCCGATCACGTTGAGACACAGCATACGATTACTTAAATCGCTTTTCGATTTAAGTAATCGTATAACGATTGAATTGAGGGTATGTCCTAGGGCAGAACATCCTGGCAATCGTCTAAAAAACAATCGAAATACAATCGATACGTTCGATATGTAATTTAATCGGATTCCCGGCAACAAGGAAGAGAAATGCTGCCCAGCGTGATGGATTACCGGGCGCAGGCGCGCAAGCGACTGCCGCGGCTGGCCTTCGATTATCTGGACGGGGGCGCGGAGGACGGCGCCTCGTTGCGGCGCAACGTGGCCGCCTTCGGCGCGCTGGAATTCGTGCCCGATGTGCTGGCGGACGTCACCGACTGCCATCTGCAAACCACCGTCCTGGGAGCGGCCGCGGCCATGCCCGCGATCGTCGGGCCGACGGGCCTGAACGGGCTGTTCTGGCCCGACGCGGACGTGCACCTGGCGCGCGCCGCGCATCGAGCGGGGCTGCCGTTCGTGCTGTCCACCGCATCGACCTCGCTCCTGGAAGAAGTGCGCGCGGCGGGCGCGGGCGAGCTATGGTTGCAGCTGTACGTGCAGCGCGACCGCCGCATCGCCGAACACCTGATGGACCGGGCCTGGGGCAGCGGCTACACGGCGCTGTTCCTGACGGTCGACGTGCCGGTGCATGGCAATCGCGACCATGACAAGCGCAACGGCTTCCAACTGCCGCTGCGTCCTTCCGGCCGCTTGCTGCTGGACCTGGCGGCGCATCCGGGCTGGTGCTGGCGCATGCTGCGCGGCGGCGGGCCGCAACTGAAGAACCTGGCCGTCAGTTCCAACGCGCGGGAGAACATCTCCGAACAGGCGTCCGCCCTGAGCCGGCAGATGGACCTGGCCTTGACCTGGGACGACATCGACTGGCTGCGCCGGCGGTGGCGCGGCCGCATCGTCATCAAGGGCATCCAGACGCTGGCCGATGCGCGCCGGGCCAAGGCGCGCGGCGTGGACGGCATCGTGCTGTCCAACCATGGCGGCAGGCAGTTGGAATGCGCTCCCTGCCCGCTCGAAGTCCTGCCGGAGGTCGCGGCCGAACTGGGGCAGTCGCTCGAAGTGCTGGTGGATGGCGGGGTGCGGCGCGGCAGCGATATCGCCAAGGCGGCGGCGCTGGGCGCGCGCGCGGTGCTGCTGGGCCGCGCGCCGCTGTATGGGCTGGCGGGCCGCGGGCCGCGCGGCGCGGGCGAGGTGCTGGCGATCCTGCGCGCCGAGCTGGAAAACACATTACGGTTGCTGGGGCGCACTCGCATTGGCGCGCTGGACGCCACGGCGGTGCGCAGGCGCCGGGCCATTTTCGATTGAGGAAAGGAAGCAGGATCATGCAAGAAAAAATCGTCTTCATCGGCGGCGGCAACATGGCCAGCGCCATCATCGAAGGATTGCTCGAACAGGGCCGCCAGTTGGCGGATTTCCTGGTGATCGAACCCTTCGAGCCCACCCGCGCCGGCCTGCTCGCGCGCGGCGTGACGTGCCGCGAGAGCGTGGGCGCCGAGATCGCCGACGCGGCGCTGTGCGTGCTGGCGACCAAGCCGCAGGTGTTGCGCGAGGCGTGCGGGCAAGTCCAGGCGCATCTACGCGCGCAGACGACGGTGGTCAGTATCGCGGCGGGGGTCAATCTCAGCGCGCTGTCGCAATGGCTGGACGGCCATGCCCGTATCGTGCGCGCCATGCCCAACACGCCGGCCAAGGTCGGGCTGGGCATGACGGGCCTGTACGCCAGCCAGGCCTGCGGCGCGGCGCAGCGCGAGCAGGTGGACGCGTTGTTCGCCGCCGTGGGCGAGCGCATCTGGGTCGATCGCGAAACCCTGATCGACGCGGTCACCGCCGTGACCGGCAGCGGCCCGGGCTATGTGTTCCATTTCATGGCGGCGCTGGAAAAGGCGGCGCTGGCGCTGGGCTTTGGCGCGGTCGATGCGCGCCGCCTGTCGGTGGCGGCGTTTCGCGGCGCGGCCGAGCTGGCCGCGCGCGACGAAGCGCCCCTGGTCGAACTGCAGGAACGCGTGACCTCAAAGGGCGGCACCACCTACGCCGCGCTGGCGCATCTGCGCGAGGCGGGCGTGGCGCCCGCCATTACCGAGGCGGCGCTCAAGGCCGAGCAACGCGCGCGCGAATTGTCGGCGGGCTAGGTCAGCGCCGCCGTCCCAGCCACCACAGCAGCAATACCGACGCGGCGATCGCCGCCACGTTGAACTGCATGGCGCTGGCGAACGCGCGCGCATAGCGATCGCCGAGCGCCGCGTCGGCGTGCGCGTCCAGCGCGCCGCTGAACTGCATGCCGGCGGCGGACACGCCCAGCGCCGCGCCGACCTGTTGCAGCGTCGAGACCACGCCGGCGGCCATGCCCGCGTGATGGTCCTGCACCAACCCCAGCGCGAGGTTGACCAGCGGTGTATTGACCGCACCCTGCGCGGCGCCCAGCCAGATCAGCGCCGGCACCAGCGACCAGGGCGCGAGCAGGGCGCCGGCCGCGTCCACCTGCCACATCAACGCGGCCGTGGCGCCGCCGTACAGCATCGCGGCCACCATGATGGCGCGCGTGCCGAAGCGCGCCACGAGTCGCGGCGCGGCCATCGAGCCCGCCACGAAGCCGACGCTGGCGGGCGCGAACACCGCGCCCGCTGTCAGCGCGTCTACGCCCAGCCCGGTCTGCAACAGCAGGGCGTAGCACAGGAACATCGCGCTGGCGGTGGAGAACACCAGCGTCACCAGCAGGCAGCCTGCCGCGAATCGGGGCTGCGCCAGCAGCGCCATATCGACCAGCGGCACGCGCCCGGCGGCGCCGGCGCGGCGCTGCGTCCACACGAACAGCGCCAGCAACGCGACCGCCGCCGCGCCGCAGGCCAGCGTCCACACGGGCCAATGGCGCGCCGGGCCTTCGACCAGCGCCAGCAGCAACAGGCCCAGTCCCGCGCCGACCAGCGCCGAGCCGCCCCAGTCCATCGGCGCGCCGGCGGCGTCGCGCGATTCGGGGATGTGGCGCGCCAGCCGCCAGGCCAGCACGCCAAGCGGCACGTTCACCAGGAAGATCGTGCGCCACGCCAGGCCGAACAGGTCGGCGTGCACGATCCAGCCGCCCAGCACCTGGCCGGCGATGGCCGCCAGCCCCAGCGTCATGCCGAGCAGGCCGAAGGCGCGGCGGCGCGCGTGGCCGTCGTAGCTGACGCGGATCAGCGCGTAGACCTGCGGGAACAGCATGGCCGCCGCCACGCCCTGCAGCACGCGCGCGCCGATCAGCGTGTTGGCATCGGGCGCCAGCCCGCACAGCGCCGAGGCCAGCGCGAAGCCGGCCATGCCCAGCATGAACAGGCGCCGGCGGCCATGGCGGTCGCCGAGCCGGCTGCCGGCGATCAGCAGCACGCCATAGGCCAGCTCGTAGGCGACGATGATGAAATTGATCTGTGCGAAGCTGGCCGACAGCGTGTGCTGCATGCTGGGGATGGCGACGTTGACCACGAACAGGTCGAAGATCGTGATGAAGCCGCCGGACAGCAGCACGGCCAGGCCGAGCGGGCCCGGCGTGGCGGGGCGGGCGGAGGTGTCGGGGCAGGGCGAGGGCAGGGTGGCGCAGGGCATGGACAGGCCGCGGGAGTGGGGATTGGCGCTATTCTGTGGGCTGTTCCAGACTTATACAATTTAGCTGTTTATGCTATTACTGAAGGCAATAGCCTATGCCCCGTTCCCCTTCGCATGACGCCGCGCCCGCGCCGCGCACCGGCGCGCTCGGCACGGGCGCGCAGCGGCTGGACCGTACCCGCGCCGACCTCGCCGAATTCCTGCGGCTGCGCCGCGAGCGCCTGAGTCCGGCCGCGCTGGGCCTGCCCGCCGGCGGCCGCCGGCGCACCCCCGGCCTGCGGCGCGAGGAAGTGGCGGCGCTGGCCGGCGTCGGCCTGGCCTGGTACACCTGGTTCGAGCAGGGCCGCAATATCAGCGTGTCGGCCACCTTCCTGGAGAGCCTGGCGCGCGTGCTGCGGCTGGACGCGGCGGAACGACGCCACCTGTACCTGCTGGCGCACCAGCGTCCGCCGGCGGAACCGGGGCGCACCTGGTGCACCGTGCCGCCGCAGGTGCGGCGCCTGATGGACGACCTGCCCGCGCGTCCCGCCTACATCCTCAACCTGCGCTGGGACGTGGTGGTGTGGAATGCCGCCGCCGAACGCGTGTTCGGTTTCGGCGCGCAGCCGACGGGGCGGCGCAACCTGCTGTGGATGCTGTTCGTGGATCCGGCGATGCGCGAACTGTTCGTCGATTGGCCGGCTCAGGCGCCGGCCATGCTGTCCACCTTCCGGCGCGATTTCGCCTCGGCCTCGGGCGCGCCGGACATCACCGAACTGGTCGACGAACTGGAGCGCGTCGCGCCCGAGTTCAAGGCCTGGTGGCGCGAGCACGACGTGCACGGCGCCTGCATGGGCGTGCGCAGCCTGCGCCTGCCGACGCTGGGAGAGGTGGCGTTCGAGCATTCCACCCTGTCGGTCGATGAAAGCCGCCACCTGCGCCTGGTGGTGTACGCGCCCGCGCCGGACGAGCCGCAGGCCATGGCCTTCGCGCGCTGGCTGGCGCGCAAGCCGCGCGCGGCCGTGCGTGGCTCCAGAGATTAGGCGCCGCGTGGTTCTACGGCGGGGGCGCGGCGCGCTTCTATAGTCGGGGCGATCCGCCACTTCCGCCCACGCCATGTCCACTGAAATCCTGCCGCGCCGCCAGGCCTTGTCGCTGCTCATCGTGGTGGTGCTGGCCTGGGGGCTCACCTGGGTCGTCAGCAAACTGCTGCTGCAATACATGACCCCGATCTGGGCGGTGGCCGCGCGCAGCGTCGTCGGCGCCGCCGCGTTGCTGGCGCTGGGCCTGGCGCTGCGGCGCGTGGCGTGGCCGGTCAAGGCCGACATTCCGGTGATCCTGAGCGTGGGCCTGCTGCACATGGGCGCGTTCGCCGCGCTCGTCAGCCTCGGACTGCAATACGTGCCGGCCGGCCGCTCGGTGGTGCTGGCCTACACCACGCCGCTGTGGGTCATTCCCGCCGCCCGCGTGTTCCTGGGCGAGCCGATCGGACGCGGCCGGCAACTGGGGCTGGCGCTGGGCGTGCTCGGGCTGGCCGTCATTTTCAATCCGTTGGCGTTCGACTGGGGCAATCACGAGGCGGTGTTTGGCAACGGCCTGGTGCTGCTCGCGGCGCTGTGCTGGGCCGCCAATATCGTCTACGTGCGCGCGCATCGCTGGGTCACGCCGCCGTTCGAGTTGGCGTTCTGGCAGGCGCTGCTGGCCTCCGGCGTGCTGGCTGCGGTGGCCTGGGCGGCGGAGGGCGCGCCGCGCGTGCTGTGGCATGCGGACCTGGCCTGGCTGCTGGGCTACGGCGGGGTGTTTGGCATCGCCGTGGCCTATTGGGCGGCGGTGAACGTGAACCGGTCCCTGCCCGCGGGCGTCACCGCGATCGGCCTGCTGGGCGTGCCGGTGGTGGGCCTGCTGTGCTCGGCGGCGCTGCTGCATGAGCCGCTGAGTGCGCCGCTGTTGCTGGGCATGGCGCTGATCGTGGCCGGCATCGCCGCCGGCGTGCTGGACAACGAGCGCCGATAGCGGCGGGAATCAAGAAGGCGCTTGACGGCCGGAATCGTGTCTGTGTATCGTAAGACCTATATCTTAAGATACATCGTAAGTAATACGTCAGACACCAGCGAGGCCCCCATGCGCCACTTTCATTTCCTGACCGCTTTCGCCCGTGGCTCGCGCCATGCGTTGCACGAGCGCCGCCATGGCCACCATGGCCATCACGAATCCCACGATCACCACGGCCATCATGGCCGCCACGAGTTCCACGATCATCACGATCACCACGGCCGTCACGAACGCCATGGCCACGCCGGCCATGACGCGGACGGCTTGCACGGCGGCCGCGGCCGCCATGGCCGCCACGCCGGCGGCGGTCGCGGCTGGTTCGGCGGTCCCTGGGGCGGCAATGGCCGCGGCGGCGATGCCGACGACAGCTTCGGCGGCGATGGCCGTCACTGGGCGCGCGGCCGCAAGGTCACCGCCGACGACCTGCAACTGATGTTGCTCGGCCTGCTGGAACAGAACCCCAGCCACGGCTACGAGCTGATCAAGGCGCTGGGCGCGATGTCCAACGGCTTCTACACGCCCAGCCCGGGCATGGTGTATCCGGCGCTGACCTATCTCGAAGAACTGGGCTACGCCACCGTCGAGCAGGAGGGCAGCAAGAAGCGCTACCACCTGGCGGACCCGGGCCGCGAACACCTGGAAGCCAACCGCGAGCGCCTGTCGGTGATGTTCAACAAGCTCAAGCACGTGGCCCGCAAGATGGACTGGATGCGCCAGGCCTGGAGCGGCGAGCCGCGCGCTGCCGCCGAGGAAGACGCCAGCGGCTGGATCGACGAGTTCGTGCACGC
This sequence comes from Achromobacter sp. SIMBA_011, assembly GCF_046535435.1. Lineage (NCBI taxonomy): Bacteria > Pseudomonadati > Pseudomonadota > Betaproteobacteria > Burkholderiales > Alcaligenaceae > Achromobacter > Achromobacter sp. SIMBA_011. Next base: position 897,721 of record NZ_JAWRWN010000001.1, read on the forward strand.
CCGCCAGGAGATCCGCCACGCGCTGCTGCAACGCACCGAGGCCTCGCCCGCCGAGCAACGTCGCATCGCCGCCATCCTGCGTCGCGCGACCGCGGAAATCACCGGCAATAGCTGTGACTGAGTCCGCCTATCCCATTGGAGACCCCATGACCCGTAGCGACCTGACTGTCGAACGCGTGCGCCATCCCCTGAAGATGCGCATCCTGACCGTGGCGCGCGTCGAGCGCATCGCCGGCCTGCTGGCCCGCGTCACCTTCACCGGCGAAGACCTGCGCGACTTCGTGTCCGCGTCCTTCGACGACCACGTGAAGCTGTTTTTTCCCGCCGATCCGTCGCAACCGCTGCTGTTGCCCGAGGTCGGTCCCGACGGCATCAAATTCCCCGACGGCGCGCCGCGCCCGGCCGCGCGCGACTACACGCCGCGCCGCTACGACGCCGCGCGCGAGGAGCTGGATATCGACTTCGTGCTGCATGGCGACGGCCCGGCCTCGACCTGGGCCGAGCAGGCCGAGGCTGGCCAGCGCCTGGGCATCGGCGGACCGCGCGGTTCGTTCGTGGTGCCCAAGGGCTTCGATTGGCACGTGTTGATCGGCGACGAGACCGCGCTGCCCGCCATCGCCCGCCGCCTGGAGGAACTGCCCGCGACCGCGCAGGCCCTGGTGCTGGTCGAAGTGCCGGCCGCCGCCAACGAGATCCCGCTGCCGACCCAAGCGCAGGCCACCGTGCGCTGGCTGCACCGCGACGGCACCGCGGCCGGCTACAGCACGCTGCTGCTGGAAGCCGCGCGTGAGCTGGCGCTGCCATCCGGCGAGGGCTACACCTGGATCGCGGCCGAGTCGGCCGTGGCCAAGGCGGTGCGTGAAATCATGGTCGCGCAGCACGGCGTCGACAAGCGCCGCATCCGCGCCGCCAGCTACTGGAAGCGCGGCGCCATCGCCGTGCACGAATCGCACGACGATTGACGTCGCGCGCGCCGCTACCCCTGCGCCAGCGCCAGCAGGTTGGCCACCCGTCCGCCGGGCGCGTCGTCGCGCACCGCCAGCCCCAGCACCGCGCGCGGCCAGTCCAGCGCGAAGGGACGGTAGACCACGCCGTCCGGACGCAGGTGGCGCAGCGACGCCGGCACGATCGCCACGCCCATGCCCGCCGCCACCAGGTTCACCGCCGATGACAACTGCGGCGCGCGCTGGCCCGGCAGCGGGTTCAGCCCATGCTGGCGGCACGCCGCCATGATGTCCGCGCTCAGGCCGTATCCCGACTTGCGTGAATACTGAATGAAGCGCTCCTGCGCCAGGTCGGCCGGCGCCAACCGCTTGCGCCGCGCCAGCGCGTGGCCCAGCGGCAGCGCCACCACCAGCGGCTCTTCCGTCAACTGCATGAAGCGCAGGCCGCCCTCCATCGCGAACGGCGGCCGCACGAAGGCGGCGTCGATCAGCCCGTCGCGCAGCCGCGCCACCAGCGTTTCGCTGTCATCCTGCGACAGCGTCATTTCCACATCGGGGTATTGCTGCCGGTAGAGCCGGATCAATTCGGTCACCACCGGATGGAACGACGCCGATTCGGTGAAGCCCAACGACAGTTCACCGACCTCGCCGCGCGCCGCGCGTTGCGCCGTCCGCGCCGCGTCCTGCGCGCGCTGCAGGATGTCCTGTGCGCAGGCAAGGAAGGCGCGGCCGGCATCGTTCAGGCTGACGCCGCGGCCGCGCCGCTCGAACAGCGGCGTGCCGATCTCCGCTTCCAGTTGTCGGATCTGCTGCGACAGCGGCGGCTGCGCCATGCCCAACTGCTCGGCCGCGCGGGTGAAGTGCTGGGCCTCGGCGGTGGCCACGAAATAGCGCAGGTGGCGCAGTTCCATATTGGTATCCAAAAAGTACCGGTTATCAATTTTCCATATATTGGACATTCTAGTGTGGCGGCACGATGATGCGGATATCCCCCTCTTCGTCTTCCAAAGGAATGCGCATGGCTTCGACTCCCACTCCCGGCGCGCTGCTGCGCCGCCATCTGGCCCAGGACATCGTGGTGGCGCCCGGCGCCTACGATGGCATGTCGGCCCGCCTGGTGGCGGCGGCCGGCTTCAATGCCGTCTACGCCAGCGGCGGCGCCATCGCGCGCGCCGCGGGCTACCCCGACATCGGCCTGTTGAGCTTCACCGAGGTCATGGACCGGGTCGAGAAGATCGTCGACGCCAGCGGCCTGCCGGTGGTGGCCGACGCCGACACCGGCTTCGGCGGCTCGGCCAACGTCGAGCGCACCGTGCGCATCATGGAACGGGCCGGGGTCGCGGCCTTCCACATCGAGGACCAGTCGTTTCCCAAGCGCTGCGGCCACCTGGACGACAAGAGCCTGGTGGACGCGGAGGAAATGTGCCGCAAGGTCCACATCGCCCGCCAGACGCTTGCCGACGCCGACACGATGGTGATCGCGCGCACCGACGCCATCGCGGTGGAAGGCTTCGATGCGGCCATCGCGCGCGCCGAGCGCTATGTGAAGGCCGGCGCCGACATGGTGTTCGTCGAGGCCCCGGAAACGCTGGAGCAGATCCGCGCCATTGCCGACCGGCTGCCGGGCCTGAAGCTGATCAACATGTTCTATGGCGGCAAGACCCCGCTGGTGCCGCTGCCCGACCTGGCCGCGATGGGCTATCGCCTGGCGATCATTCCATCGGACCTGCAGCGCGCCGCCATCCACGCGATGCAGGCCACGCTGGCGGCGATCCGCGAGACTGGCGACAGCAGCGCGCTGGCCGAGCGCCTGACCAGTTTCAAGGAACGCGAGGAGATCGTGCAGACCCGTCGTTACCTGGCGCTGGACGCGCAGTAGCGGGGCGCGGATGCGGCGCGCCGGCGCGAGCTGGCCTCACTGGCGGCAGCGCTGCGGCATCGACAGCGGCCACAGCCGCTGGTTGTAGCTGCCGCGGAGCGTGCGGATGCCGCATTCCATGGTGACGCGCGCCACCATCGTGCCGCGCTCGTCCACGATCATCGAGATGTCCCGCGTCGACACCACGGCGCGCTGGTTGGCAAACGCCGAGGCCCACAGATACACCGGGGTGATCGCCAGCCGGCCCTGGCCGTCGGCGTAGCCGTAGCGGTCGCCAACCAGGACCGGCGCCAGGCCATCGCGGCGCGGGCCGATGTGGTCGAACGTCGGTCCGGTCGCCACGCCCTTGTCGTTGACCGCGCGCATGTTGCCGTTGGGCAGCACCATGGCTGCCTGGCCTTCGGAGAACGAGGTCGCGGTGCCCGGCAGGGTCATGCGGGTCTTGCCCGTGGTGTCGGTGTAAACGGTGACCGGGTTGCCCTCGGCGTCGGTGTCCGAACGCAGCAACCAGGCCGAGCCTGCCGGCCAGTACCAGTCGCCGGCAGGCAGGCTGGCCACGGTCTTGCCGTGTTCGTCGATCAGGCGGGCGCCGTCTTCGCCGCTGACCAGCGCGCGCGGCGGCGTGCCCTGGAATGGCGTGCCGGCCACCGCGCCCGGCGCGATCTGCCAGCGGCCCTGGCCATCCACGTAGCCGTGGCGGTCGGCGCGGCGGATGGCGAGCCAGGTGCCCATGGGTGTGTAGTTCGCGTCCTGCAGGTCGAGCGCGTCGGAGGCGTCGGGTGCGATGATCCAGCGGTTCTTCTGGCTGTAGGCCAGATAGGCGCCGCTGCCGTCGCGCGACACTTCCAGCGCCGGCTGAAAGCGGGTCAGGGCGCGTCCCTCGCGATTGAACAGCGCGGCCGGGCGGCGGTAGTCCTCTTCCTTCGAGCCCGCCTGGTACATCAGCCACAGCTTGTCGTTGACGCGGCGGGCGTCGTTGTGGCGCGGCGGCACGACCCACTTGCCCTGCGGATCGATCACGCCCACCTTGTCCTTGCCGAGCGCGGCGATGGCGCGGCCGTCGTGGAACGCGCCGATGTACTGGAAGGCCGGGGCCGACACTTCCTTGCCGGCGATGAAGTCGTACAGGCCCCACGGATCGCCTTCGGCCGCGGTCTTCAGGTAGCGTACCAGCCCCGGCGCGACCACTTCGGCCTCGAAGTAGTCGGGCAGGTCGTAGGTCTTGCCGGCGCGGTCGACCAGGCGCGTCTCGCCCTTGGCGTAGATCAGCGCGTAACCATGGCGGAAGGCGCCGATGTGCTGTTGCAGCGGCAGGTCCATCGGCTTGCCGCGGCCGTCGAGCAGTTGCATGCCCGCGTCGCTCTGCGCGGCGAAGCGCAACTGGTCGGCGGTCAGCGATTCGGCCTCGGCGTCGTCCTGCGCCGTGTCGTCGTCGCGCGGGCCGTCCAGCGGCACGATCTCGCTCCAGTCCTTGCGGGTGGCGACGCTGCCGTCGGCCAACAGCAGCCCGGCGCCGCCTTCCGTGCAGTGGCAATAGCCCTGTCCCAGCACGCCGAGCGGGCCATCCGGCACGTCCAGCGGCAAGTCGCGCAGTTGCGAGCCTTGCGCCGCTTCGACCGCCTCGGGCTGCAGCACCGCGCGGCCATCGGCGTCGATCGCGTTGAGCAACTGGCCGTCCTGGCTGGAGACCCACAGCTTGCCCTGGCGCACCGCCAGCCGGCCGGCCTGCGCCAGCCAGGGCGGCGCGCTCTCGCCCTGCAGCCAGACGCCTTTGGGCGTCAGCAGGCCGGCCACGTTGCCGGCCTTGTCGCGCAACAGCAGATAGCCGCCTTCGTTCTCCTCGGGCTTGAGGTCGCGGCTGCCCAGCGTCAGGGCCTCGGGGCGTCCGGGCACGTAGGCCTTGAGCCTGTCGCCCGAGACGTAGACCAGCGTGTTGTCGTAGATGTCCGAGGCGTTCGCTTCCTCGTTGGTGAGCGTGGCGATGGAGTGGCCGCGCGCGTCCAGCAGCGCGTAGCCCTTGGTGGGCAGTTGCGCGCTCCAGAAGGCCTTGCCGACGCGGCCCAGGCGCTGGTAGCGCTTGCCTTCGCCAATCAGTGCGCCCTGCTCGTCGATCAGCACCACCTCTTCGTCGCCGATGCCGAGCGCCAGCGGAGCGTCCTTCTGCCGCGTGATGTCGCTGAACTTCGGTTCCACGCGCCAGTTCCAGTCGGCGTCGAGCAGGCCGTACATGCCATGGTTGTCGATGCCGATGAACAGGTCCTTGCCGAAGCTCGACACCACCCGCAGGCCATCCTTGGCGTAGCGGCGTTCGCCGTCGGGGGAGCGGTATTCCTCGCGATAGGTGACGGACAGTTGCGCGGGCCGGCCCTCGCCCAGGATCACGTTTTCGACGCTGGCATCGAGCGCATCGCCCACGGCCTTGCCGCTGCGGTCGATCAACTGGCGCTGGCCGTCCAGCGTCACTACCGCCAGCCCGGCCTCGACGAAGTCGCCGACGCTGTCATAGCGCGGCGGCACCGCCATCCTGCCCCTAGCGTCGATATAGCCCCACTTGCCCTTCCAGCGCACCGCGGCCAGGCCATGGTGGAAGCTGCCGACGCGCTCGAACTGCGGCGGGACCACCAGCTTGCCGTTGCCATCGATGAAGCCCCAGGCATGCCGGCGCAGCGACTGGTCGGTCGGCACGCGGTCGATTTCCTCGAGCGAGGACGGCAGCAGCACGGCGGCGCGGTTGTCCGACAGCGGCCCGATGCAGCCAGTGGGGCCCTGGTAGGCCTGGATGTCGCGGCTGGTCGCGGCCGGGTCCATCAGGCCGTCGACGCAGGGGATGCCGTTCTGGCGGTATTGGGCGTGTGCGGACAGCGACAGGCCTAGCGCGGCGACGGCGCAGGCGATACGGGTAGCGTGAAACGCGCGCGTGGTCATGATTGTTCTGCTTTGGTGGATTCGGGGACGGGCACGCCTTCGGTCCCGACGGCGTCGGGGCAGGTCAGCTCCTCGCGCGGCCAGGTCACGCGTTCCTGCCCGTCCATCACGATGATCTGGCCGCACAGCAGGCCGAAGATGGCGGTGGTCTTGCCGCGGGTGTCGATGAATTCCAGCAGGCGATCGCGGCGCACCAGTGCGCGCCCCTCCTTGAAGTCGCCGGCCCAGCCGAACTCGGGCGGGATCACGTAGCGCCCGCTCAGGTCGATGTAGCCGAGCAGCTTGCCGCTGCGTTGGTCGCGCCGCGCCAGCGCCAGCCCGTCGCGCAGCGGGCCGAGCTTGTTGAAGTAGGGGCCGACGATGCGCTTGCCGGATGCATTGACGAAACCGTAGCGGTCGCCGTGGCCGCGATAGGCCACCACGCCCTCGCTGGCGGTGTCCTCTTCAACCGCGAACTCGCCCTTGAATCGCGTGATTTCGCGACCCTGGAGATCGGTCATGACGCTTTCCGCCGTGTCGCGGTCGCGGAAGATCACCCGCTGCATGGAGGCCAGCGGCGTGCCGTCGCCGAGTTTTTCGAGCAGGGCCTTGCCGTTTTCGTCCATCAGGCGGTAGCGCTGGCCGTCGTAGACGCGCGCCAGGCCCTCGGGCTGGACGAAGAAGGGGTTGAACTCGCCGTTGCTGGCGGAGACCTTGAGGTTGCCGCGCGCGTCGATCGCGCCGTTGCGCGAACGGTATTGCACGTAGATCCAGTCGCCGAACTGATCCTGGCGCTCGGGCACGCCGTCGAACAGGCGGGTCATGCCGCCGCCTGCGTCGAACAGCAGCGTGCCGCCGTCCTTGCCCTGTCCCAGGTAGCGGCCGTGTTTCAGGTCCTGCGGTTTCTCGTGCAGCACCGCGCTGCGCTTGCCGCTGGGCAAATGGATCAGGCGGTAGTCGTCGCGGTAGCCCGAGTCATTCTTGCCTTTGGGCTCGCGCACCAGCAGGTAGCCGTTGCCGAGGTAGTCCAGGTCGTAGCTGCCGGTGTAGGTGGCAGGCACGACCCACTTGCCATGGCGGTCGATGATGCCCCAGCGGTCGCGGTCCTGCGCCTTGGCCCAGTCGTCCTGGAAATCCTCGATCCGGCCCAGCGTCGGCGCCACGGCGACGCTGGCGCTGCGGATGTTCCACAGTCCCCAGCGGCGGTTGCGGCGCTCGTCCTGCTTATAGAAGTAGAGCAGGTCGCCGTCGATCTTCTCGCCGTTGACTTCTACGTAGGCCGGCAGCTTCTGCGCGTTGCCCCGTGTGTCGATCAGCACGGCCTCGTCGCGGCTCATGCCCGGCGTGCGCGCCCAACTGTAGGCGCCCTTGAAGCCGCCGATGCCGGCGTAGGTGGGCGGCAGGATCCAGTTGCCCTCGGCGTCGATCGCGCCGACGGTGCGCTTGCGCGTCTTCACCAGCAACGGCGCGGCGGCGTCGTAGGTGCTCATGTCGTCCCAGTCGGGATTGGTGACGATCTTGCCCGAGCGCGTCAGGATGCCGGTGGGCTGCTGGTAGTCGTTCGGCCGCAGCAGGGCCAGCGGCAATTGGTCGGCGTCGGGCCCGGCCTCGCGCGATCTGTCGTTGGCGCGCCGGGGGGAGAAGGGCAGCACGCGATATTGGCCCAGGCGTTCGGCGGTATCGCTGTCGAGCAGCGCCGTGCCGTCGGCGCGGTAGATCTGGCGCAGCGTGGCTTCGCTGTCGGTGCCGGCCACCGCGACGCTGGTGGCGGCATCGGCCGCGGCTTCGACGGCAGCGGGGACCGCGTTGTCGACCGCGGCATCGACCGTCGGGCCCGCGATGTCGACCGCCGCGGCATCGGTCGCCGGACCGCTGGCGTCGGCAGTCGTTGGCGTCGGCGCGGATTCGATGATGGCCGGCGCCGTCGGTGGCGGGGGATCGGCGGGGCCGGCGCCCGCTTCGGCCGGCGCCGCGGCGGCGTCGGCGTGGTCCGTCTCCGAGGCAGGCTTGGCCGCGTCGCTCGCGAACGCGTCGCCGGGGCCCTGGGCGTACAGCCAGGCCAGGCCATCGTCACTGACCGTGACACGGCCGAAGGCGGCCGGCGTCACCACGATATTGCCGCCCGGGGCGATCATCACGACCGCGTCGACGTCGGTCAGCACCTTCCAGCCGCCGCTTTCCTCCACGCCCACGTAGGGGTTCGTGAAGGTGCGCATCGGCCGCAGGTTGGCATCCAGCAGCACGTACTGCGCCGTGTCGCGGGGCTTGACCAGCCACAGGCCCGCGCCGGGCCGGACCACGCTTTCATAACGGCCCGCCGTCAGCGGCGAGCCGTCGGGCCGCACGAATGCCCAGGCCTCGTCGCGGTGCACGGCGAGCGTGTCGCCGTCGCGCAGCGGCGGCTGATCCGAGCCCAGCACCTCGGGCGCGATGGCCCATTTGCCGTCGGCATCCAGCAGGCCCCACAGGCCGCCGTAGCGGGTGCTGCGGCGCTGCGCCGGCAGCGTGTCGGCGACCGGCCGCTCCAGCCGCATCACGTCGGCCGGCAGCGTCAGGGCGCGGCCGGTCGCGGTGTTGAACAGGCGCGGCGCCTGCGGCACTTCCATCGCCGCCAGTTTCTGGCCCGGCTCGAACCCCCAGGATCGCGTGCCCAGTTCGAAGGTCTTGACGACTTGGCCCTGGCGATTGATGAGCACGTCGCGCTCATTGTCCTCGACCAGCGCGGTGCCCGCGGCGTTGAAGCCCGAGGCGCGCGCGAAGCGCGGCTTGATCACCCAGGCGCCGCGCGTATCGATGTAGCCCCACAGGCCATCCTGCCGCACCGCGGCCAGCCCGTTCTGGAACGACTCGGCGTCCTGGTAGGCCGGCGTGATGACCATCCGGCCCTGCTTGTCGATATAGCCCCAGGTGCCGGCCGCATCGCTCGCCTTGCCCGTCAACACCGCCGCCAGGCCTTCGGCATAGTCGCGGTTGCAGGAGACGTCCGGGGTGATGGCATAGGTGCGGCCGACGCAATCGTATTGCCAGTCGGCGAACGCCTCTTCCGCCCGGACGCTGCCGGCATGCAGGCCGGCCAGCGCCGCGGCCAGGGCCAGGGCCAGCGGCCGCCACATGACGGCGCGCCTCATGACGCGGTCCGCGCGGCGGCGCACGGGAGGGCTGTGAGGGGAATCAAGCGAAGCCGGACGTGCCGCATGGTGGTGATGCCTGCCAAAGAGGAACGAAGGCAGCACTGTAACCAGCAGTAGCAGGTAAAGAAGCGGCAAATGTAACTATAGAAAACGAACCGTTAACAACGCGTCCGCAAACGCTTCAGTTGTCGAGCCAGGCGCCTTGCTGGCGCATGCGCGAGCGCAGCAGCGACCGCGCGCGCGACAGGCGGCTGCGCACCGTACCGATCGGCAGATCCAGTTGCGTCGCCGCTTCCTCGTACGACATGCCGTCGGCGCAGATCAGCATCACCACGTCGCCCAGGTCGGGCGGCAGGGCGGCCAAGGACCGGTCCATGATGCGCAGCGTCTGCAGCAGTTCGGTGCGGGCGGCGGGGTCCGAGCGGCGATCGTGTTCCTCGGCCAGGGCGTCCTCGCTCACGAACGCATAGCGCCGTTCGGGTGCGCGCGACAGGTGGTTGCGGATGAGGTTGCGAGCAATGCCGAACAGCCAGGTCGACGGCTTGCTCTCGCCTCGGAAGCGGTCGTAGCACGATGTCATTTCGACGAAGGCCTGCTGCGTGATTTCCTCCGCGTCGGAACTGTTGCCCACCTGGCGCAGCACGAAGCGGCGCAGGCGTTCGGACTCGTCACGCACCAACTGGCTGACCGGATCGGCGTGCGGCGAAGACGGGATGACGGCGGACGGACAGGAAGCAGGGGGCATGGTGGCGGCGCAGCGGGTCGTGGACGGGAGCGCCCGCAGCGCCGCGGCGGGCGCCTGGCGCGGGCGCGCACCTGTCCTGCGCGGCCCGGGCGGGTCCGCGCGGAAAGTGGCGTGGAGGAGTGCGGTGCAGCCCCGCGATCTCCCATGGCCCTGTCGGAAAGAGAAAGCGGATGCTGCGAAACCAGTCTACGTTTGGAAGATTCGGTAGCAAATACGGCGCGTGCCGTATTTTGGCGAGCGCGGCGAGGCCGCGCTCAGGCAGGCGCCGGGCGGATCAGGCGCAGGGCAGGCCCAGGCGCACCGCGTAGGCGACCAGCTCGGCAGTGCTGTGCAGCGCGAGCTTGCGCATCAGGTTCTCGCGATGCTTGCGCGCGGTCAGCGGGCTGATGTGCAGGGCCTCGCCGATCTGCGCGGCGGTGGCGCCCTGCGCAGCCAGCGCCAGCACCTGCTGCTCGCGCCGCGTCAGGGTTTCGGCCGGCGCCGGCGCGTGCGTGGACCGCGGCTGGGCCGGGCGTCCGGCCCGGCCGTCATGCAGGCGCTGGATCGCCGCCATCAGTTCGCGCGAGTTGCCGGTCTTGGCCAGGTATTCGTCGGCGCCGGCCTCCAGGATCGCCTGGCGGCTGCGGGCGTCGGTATTGGCGGTCAGCACCATGATGTGCAGGGCGGGATGGCGCACGCGCAGCGCGCGCACCCAGCCCGACCCAGCCACACCGGGCATGCCCAGGTCCAGCACCAGCACGTCGGCGCCGTGCGCGGCCAGCAGCGCCAGCACCTGCTCGCCGGTGGCCGCTTCGTCGATCGAACCGATCATCGCGCCCGCCTGGCTCAGCACCATTTTCAGGCCCTCGCGCACGATGCCATGGTCATCGGCCAGCAGGACGCGCAGCAGGGGAGGCGGGGAGGTCGGAGTCATGAAGGCGGTGAGGGAGCCGCGGCTTGTGTCAGAATGATGCACCATTATAGGGACCGATCCAGGCGCATGACCGCCCCTGCCGCGCTATCCCCGCCCCAATCGCCGGACGCCTCCGCGACGCACGCGGCCCCCGTCGCCGACGCCGTCGCGACCGAGTTGGCCACGCTGCTCTACAAGCAATCCTATGGCGTCCTGTTCGCCAATTTCGCCGTCGCGCTGCCGGTGCTGTACGTCATGCGCGACGCCGCGCCCGCCGGGGTGCTGGCGGCTTGGCTCGGCGCCGTGTATCTGCTGACGCTGGCGCGCGTGGTCGTCGGCCGCCGGTTCGTGCGGCGCGCGGCCGGGCCCGTGCGGCCCTGGGTGCGCGGCTTCTGCCTGCTGTCGTGGACCTCGGGCCTGCTGTGGGGACTGGCGGGGCTGCTGGCGGTGATGTCGGGACAGGACCTGCTGCTGGCGTTCGGCTGCGTGATGCTGGCCGGCATGTGCAGTGGCGCGGTGCCGTCGCTGTCGGCCTGTCCGCCCGCCTATGTTGGGTCGGCGCTGGGCATGGTGGCGCCGTTCATCGCCGCCTGCCTGGTCTCGGCTGACGGGCTGCACCTCGTGTACGCGGCCTTCGGCGTCTGCCTGCTGGCGGTGAACCTGTATTTCAGCGCGGTCACTTATCGCAGCCTCAGGACCACCGTGGCGCTGCGCTTCGAGAACAGCGCCTTGATCCGCAGCCTGGAACACGAACGCGACCGCGTGGCCGCGGCCGACCGCGCCAAGACGCGCTTCCTGGCCGCCGCCGGGCACGACCTGCGCCAGCCGGTGCACGCGCTCGGCATGTTCACCGACATCCTGGCCAGCCGTGCGGAGCAGGGTAGCGTCACGCGGCAGGATGCGTTGCATGTGGCGCGGCGCCAGCAGGGCGTGCTGGACGGGCTGAACCGCCTGCTGGACGGCCTGCTGGATGTGTCGCGCCTGGATGCGCACCTGGTTCGCACCGAGCGCCGCGTCGTCGCGCTCGACGCCCTGTTCGACGACGTCCGGCTGGACTATGAGCCGCAGGCGCGGGCCCGGGGCCTGCGCCTGGTGGTGGCGCCGACCTCGCTGACGCTGGAGACCGATCCGGCATTGCTGCGCCGCATCCTCGACAATCTGCTGGGCAACGCCTTGTCGTACACGCCTGCGGGCTGGGTGCTGTTGTCGGCGCGCAGGCGGCGGGGCGGGGTGTTGCTCCAGGTCTGGGATACCGGCGTGGGCATCGCGCCTGAACTGCGGGAAGCCGTTTTCACCGAGTTCACGCGCGGCGTCGGCGCGCCGGCGGCGTCTCGGGGGGACGAGGGGCTGGGCCTGGGGCTGGCCATTGTGCGCCGCTTGGCGGACCTGCTGCATGGCGACATCTCGCTGCGCTCGGTGACCGGCAAGGGGTCGGTGTTCTCGCTGTGGCTGCCGCTTGGCATTCCCGGCGCGCATGCAGCCGGCGAAAAATAATCAGTTGAAGCGCGGCCCCGGCGCCCCTGTAATAGCGTCATCCATCCATCCGCACGGGATCGACGTCCCACGCCCGAGGTTCGCCATGTCCGTCGCCGCATCGTCCGTCGCCTCCCCGCCTGCTCGCGCCGCCGCGCCCCGCAACCTGTGGCTCATGGTGCTGGCGGGCGGCATCGTCATGGGCCTGGCGCTGGGCGTGCGCCACGTGCAGGGCCTGTTCCTGCTGCCGGTCACCATGGACAGGGGCTGGTCACGCGAAACCTTCGCCATGGCGCTGGCGGTGCAGAACCTGACCTGGGGCGTGGTGCAGCCGTTCACCGGCATGATCGCCGACCGTTTCGGTTCGGCCAAGGTGATCCTGGGTGGACTCGTGTTCTACGCGGTGGGGCTGGCCGGCATGGCGCACGCCGCTACGCCCGCCGCCTTCATGTGGACCGCCGGCATCTGCATCGGCGTCGCGCTTTCCGGCACGGCGTTCGCCGTCATCTATGGCGCGCTCAGCCGCCTGGTGCCGCCCGAGCGGCGCGGCTGGGCCCTGGGCGTGGCCGGCGCGGTCGGCGGGCTGGGGCAGTTCACCATGGTGCCGGCGGCGCAGTGGCTGATCGGCGGCACGGGCTGGGTCGGCGCGCTGATGATCTTCGCGGCGGTGCTGGCGGTGGTGATGCCGCTGGCCTGGCCATTGAAAGAGACGTCGCGGCGGGTTGCTGGCGCCGCGGCGGCGCCGGAGCAGCCATTGGGCGCGGCGATCCGCGAGGCCTTCACGCAGCCCGGCTTCTGGCTGCTGAACCTGGGCTTCCTGGCCTGCGGCTTCCAGCTCGCCTTCATCGGCACGCACCTGCCGGCCTACCTGATGGACAAGGGCCTGCGGGCGGCGGACGCCGTCGCGGCGCTGGCCATCATCGCGCTCGCCAATGTCGCCGGCACCTATGTCTGCGGCATCCTGGGCGCGCACCATCGCCGCAAGTATCTGCTGGCCGGCATCTACCTGTTGCGCACCGCCGCGATGGCGCTGTTCTTCCTTCTGCCGCTGTCGCCCGCGTCGGTGTACGTGTTCGCCGCGGTCATGGGCTTCGTCTGGCTGGGCACGGTGCCGCTGACCAACGGCCTGATCTCGCAGGTGTTCGGCGTGCGCTACATCACCACGCTGTTCGGCTTCGTCTTCTTCGGCCACCAGGTGGGTTCGTTCCTCGGCGTCTGGCTGGGCGGGGTGGTGTACGAGGCGACGCATTCGTACGACCTGATCTGGATCGGCGCAATGGCGCTGGGCGTGCTGTCGGCGGCGCTGCACTGGCCGATCGACGACCGCGAGCTACCGCGCATCCGCGCCGCCGTTGCGGCGGGCTGATCCGCGCCGGGACGCCGCCCGGGGGCGCTACGCGGCCGCGCGGGCTTCAGACCGGCCGGTGCTGCGTGCCCGCGCCCATGGTGATGTGCAGGATGCGACAGGACTCCACCACCTTGAGCGTATGCCAGGCGCCGCGCGGCACCACATAGGCATCGCCGGCCCGCAGCCGGACGACCTGCGCGCCGGCGGGGCCCTCCAGGTGCAGATCGGCCGCGCCGGCCATCAGGCGCACGATCTCGTCGGCTTGCGGATGCATCTCCCATTGCGGCCAGTCGCGGGCGCAGGCGTATTCGGACACCAGCCAGCCGCGGCCGTAGCGCGCCAGGTCCTCCTTCGGTTGCGACCAGAAGGCGTCGCCGCCCGCCAGCGCGGTGGCATGGCCGGCGGCGTCCAGGAAGACGTACTGCGACGACAGGTCGGTGGGCATGGCGGTCTCCAGAGTGAGGGCAATAGGCGTTATAACAGCGCCGAAGGCCGCCTCCACGGAAGGCGCGGCGGACGTGGCCCATATGCGCCAGCGCACCAGCGATCGCGGCACCATCGACCCGCGCATCCTGATCCTGCAGCCCGACGAGCGCCCGCGCTACCCGATGCCGCGCAGCGCGGTCTGGTGCGCCGACCGGCCAGGCCATGCACGACAAGGGCGGCGACGCGGCTGGAATACTCGAAAAACTGCGATAATCCGGGTCTTTCCAGGGGGCGCCGGCTCGCATCCGGCGTAGGTGTCGGCATGAGCAAGGGATTCGACGGCGTCCGGCCGGCATCCGAATCGTCCATCGAGATCGGTTTCTTCTACCAGGGCCGCCATTGCGTGGAGCGCATCCGCGTCAAGCCGACCGCTGCCAACCTCAAGCGCGCCGCCGAACGGCGCACCGCCATCCTGGCGGCGATCGCGCGCGGCGATTTCGACTACGCCGCCGAATTTCCCAAGCGCACCACCCCTGCCCCTTCCGCCAAGGACGAGCCATGACCCGCGTTGCCGCATTGCCCATCTACGATCTGACCGCCGAAGCCTTCGCATCCTATGGCTGGATGCTTGGCAAGCCGATCCCGCAGGGCAATGGCGTGCCGCTGTTCAGCAACGACGCCACCGACTTCTGGCAGGAGCACGTCTTCAATACCGGGGCCGGCGGCGACGCGGAGGTGCTGTGGGTGAACTACCGCAGCGCTTCGCCAGATGTCGCCAGCCTGGAAAAGCACCTGCTGACGCAGCAGGCGATCGTGCCGTTGACCGGCGCCATCGTCCAGGTGGTGGCCCGCAGCGCGGCCGACGGCAGCCCCGACCTGGACACGCTGGCGGCATTCCGCGTCGATCCCGGGCAGGGCGTCTGCATGCGTCCCGGCTGTTGGCACGCCACGCGCGTGGCCGACGCGGAAGTCACCTGCCTGATGCTGACCCGCCGCTCGACCACGCTCGACCTGATCCAGCACCTGACCACCGACGCCTCCGCCACCGAAAGCGCGATCACGCCGATTCCGCCGCGGCAGTTGGAAGCCCTGCGTTTGCCGGACTGATTCACCGAATTCGCGTTGCGCGCCAAGCGCCCCGCGCCTGCGCGGGGGGCGCAAAGTCGTGCCGTCATCGGCGCACGCTATCCCGAGCGTGGCGAAATGTGCCAGAATTTGCGCGACTGTTTTTTCGGTCGCGACGCTGCCGCCATCCGGGCGTTGCCAACCACTTCCCGTGTTGGAGCATGGAATGCGCATACGCCCCGCAGGCGTTGGATCGAGCCGCTCTGTTCGCGGCCTGTTTGTCATGATGTTGTGCACCGCCGCGGCCGGCTGCAGTTTCACCTCGCCCGACGCGGCGACGGGGGCGCAGTACGTTGGCATCGACGGGGTGTCGGCGCCCGAGGCGCGCCGCATCGCCAAGGAAGCCTATGTCTACGGCTATCCCATGGTGGCCAGCTATCAGGCCATGCATGCCGCCAGCATCGATCGGGGCAATCCCCGCTACCGGGGGCCGTTCAACACACTTGTGCGCGCCGAGCCGTCGCCGGATGACACGCCGCAGTTTTCGGCCGTGCTGGATCTGCGCGCCGAGCCCGTCGTCATCAGCGTGCCGCCGATGGAAGCCAGGCGCTACCACGCGTTGCGGTTGACCGACCTGTATGGCTTCAACTTCGCCTACATCGGCAGCCGCGCGACGGGCAATGGCGGCGGCAGGTATCTGGTGGCGGGGCCACGCTGGAGCGGCGCCGCGCCCAAGGGGATGGCCGCGGTGCTCCGCGCCGAGACCGAGCTGGTGAGCCTTTCGGGGCGCATCCAGCGTTTTTCGTCCGCGGACCAGGCCAGCGTCAGGCGCATCGAGGCCGGCTACCGCATCCAGCCGCTCTCGGCCTATCTGAAGAAGGCGCCGCCCACGGCGGCCGCGGTCGACTGGCTGGCGCCTGAAGCGCCAGCGCAGATGCGTACCTCGCTCGAGTTCTACAACG
This sequence comes from Achromobacter sp. SIMBA_011, assembly GCF_046535435.1. Classification (NCBI taxonomy): domain Bacteria; kingdom Pseudomonadati; phylum Pseudomonadota; class Betaproteobacteria; order Burkholderiales; family Alcaligenaceae; genus Achromobacter; species Achromobacter sp. SIMBA_011. Next base: position 913,490 of record NZ_JAWRWN010000001.1, read on the forward strand.
AGCTGGGATTCCTGCTGCAGTTCGCGCCGGTGGCGCACAGCGAGAAGTCGCTGCGCAAGCGGCTCGACAGCATGCGCATCCGGCCGGGCGCGCCGGCGGTCACGGACGGCAGCAATCCGCGCCTGCGCCAGGTCATGCAGGAAGGCATGCACGATGGCCAGAACGAGATCGACAAGCGCCGCCTGGCGCTGGACGGCAAGGCCGATACGCTGTTCGGCGACCGCCGCACGCTGGGCAACGACTATCTGGCGCGCGCCACCGGCGCGCAGGTCGGCCTGGGCACGGACAGCCGCGAAGAATCGATCACGGCGGTGCTGGCCACCGACGCCACGGGCCAGCCGCTGGATGGCGCCCAGCCGTATGTGCTGCGGTTCGCGCCGCGCGCCTTGCCGCCGGTCAACGCGTTCTGGTCGGTGACGCTGCAGCGCACGGCCGGGGCCGCGCAGGCGCCTCACACCGCCCGGCGCACGCGGGTCGATTCGGCGATGCTGCCCGCGCTCAAGCGCGATCGCGACGGCGGGCTGACGCTGCACATCCAGCCTCAGTCGCCCGGCAAGGGCAGCGAGGCCAACTGGCTGTCTGCGCCGGCGGGGCCTTTCACGATCACGCTGCGTTACTACTGGCCCAAACCGGCCTTGCTGGACGGAAGCTGGCAATCGCCGCAACCGCGGCGCGCCGGACTGTAGCGCACACGCCCGGGCGGTGGCGTGCGAGGCCGCTTCCATCTTGCCGCCGCGCGCCGCCCGCCCGCTTGACGCCGCCGGGCGGCGTCAGAGATCCTCGCTGCGCCACACCTTCAACACGCGTCCGAAAATCTGCAGGTCCATGTCTTCGGTGATGTCCCAGGCGTCGTACTTGGTGTTCTCGGACTTGGCGCGGATCAGCAGGCCGTTGGCGCTGGGAATGCGCTGCAGGCGCTTGATGAAGCCCTCGTTGCCGACGCGAAAGAAGAACACGCCGTCGACGTCCGCCTTGACCACGCCCAGGTCCACCAGCAGCGGATCGCCCGGGTTGTACATGGGCCGCATGCTGTCGCCGAAACCCGTCACCACGCACAGGTTGGCGGCCGCGGTGTAGTGGCGCAGGTTCTTGTGCAGCCATTCCTGGCTGACGCGCAGGCTCTGGATCACGCCGGGCTGGTCGCGCAGCTCCACGCCCGCGCCCATGGCGCCGCCGGTATCGAAGCGCGGGATGCGCAGATCGTCGCCCGCGCCGACATCCACGGGCGGCGCATCGCCGCCGCCGGCATCGGCCAGCACGATGTCTGGCGGATACTGCGCCGACTCGTCCAGCAGTTGCTCGAGTGACAGCCCCAAGCCCGCCGCCAGGCGGGCCGCGTACTTCGAGCGTTCGCTGTCGCGCCCCTCGAGCGCGGCGATGGTGCCCACGCCCACGCCGGTGCGCGCTTCCAGTTGTTCCAGGGTGAGACCGAGAGCGGCGCGATAGCGCCTGATTTGTTTTCCGAGAGCCATGGTGTCGACGCTAAACAGTTGTGGAAAATTGTGCAACAACAAGTGTTGAAATCGAGATTATACACTTGTAGAATTCCAGTCATGGATCACCCAAAATGTGTGCTGTTATCAGACGGAAGCGTGGGTAGCGTATCGCTACCGAAGGGCTTCTCTTCCTCATCCATACGGACCCCCGCAGCGGCGGTCCGCAACCCCGGCGCCCGGGTGGCGCCAACCCGGCAGGGTCCGCCAGCGACGGACGCCGGCATCGAACTCAACGGCAAGGAGCGGCGAATGAATCAGGCAGGAAACATGGCATTGCAGGCCCCGCAGGGCTGGGTCGCGGCGGCATCGCAGGCGGGCGCCGCCATCGCGCGCTCCTTTGCGCCGCGGCCGGCGGAGCGGGCCGGCCGGTCGCAAGCGGCGCAGGGCCAGAATCTGAAGGGGCAGAACATGACGCGGGAAGAATCGGATCAGGTCGAAGCGCTGATCATGGAGTGGTACCAATGGAGCCGCGGCTACCGGCCCAAGCTGGGCGTGGGCCGGGTATCGGCATTCGCGCGCGGCATGACGGCCGACGAGGCCTATGACGACGAGGACGTCGACGCCCGCCTGGCCGCCGCGCGCGGCGAGCAGACGGAGTTGTGTATCGACGAGCTGCCGTGGCAGCAGCGCTCGGCCATCGGCGTACACGCCGGCAACCGCGCGGCCGGCGCCCGCGTCTTCAGCAATCCGCGCCTGACGCCCGAGCAGCAGCACGCCGCCTATCAGGAAGCCAAGGTCGCGCTGCTGCCGGCGTTGCGCCGGCGCGGGCTAGTGACGGCGCCGCAGGTGCGACACGCCGATCGCGCAAAGGCTTGCGGTGCGCGGACCACGTCCGCATAATTGAGTCGTCGGGCCAAGTTGCGCCCGAAGAAAATCTGAACGTATCGACCAAGCCCCTCGGCAATCGCCGCGGGGCTTTTTCATGGCCGCTCCGGATTCCCGGAAACGCCACTATTGCCCGCCTCTGGCGGGCTTTTTTTTTGGAGTCTGCAATGGCAGGTACTACCGTTTCGCAATTCGTTCAAACGCAGGGCACCCAACTGGAAGTGTCGACCACGGCCACCGAAGACCTGGGCGCCGCCGGCCTGACCTACGCCGATCTGGCCATCACCATCAAGGACCCGAACTTCCAGGGCGGCCAGACCACCGAGATCGACGTCACTGTGCTCAAGTCCACCGCCAAGGAGTACGCCCTGGGCCTGGACGACAGCGGCACCTTCAGCATGGCCGGCAACTGGAAGGCCGGCGACCCCGCCCAGAAGGCGCTGGTGGCCGCGCGCAGCGACAAGAAGACCCGCGCCTTCCGCGTGACCTTCGCCGACGGCGCCAAGTTCGAGTTCCTCGGCCTGGTGACGCAATACCAGTGGCAAGGCCAGTTGGACAACGTCGTGTCCGCCACGTTCAACGTGCGTGTCACCGGCGCCGTCAAGCTGACCGACGCGCCCGCCAACGGGGGCTGAACGCCATGACGGACACGTCGATCAAATCCTCCGCGCGCGCGGCTGGCCTGCGCGGCCTGGCGGTCGATCCGCTGGCCGGCTTCGCCCACGAAACCCTGACCGTGCCGCAATGGCAGGACGCCCGCGTCATCGTGCGCGCGCCCAGCGCCGGCGATCACCTGTTCCATATCCGCGCGATCTGGGCGGCCGCGGGCGTGGTGCCGGGCGAGGACAACGAGGTGGTGCGCGCCAAGCTGGACGCGCCGGGCGTGGACTACACCCGCGCCTCGGCCAGCCTGCTGGTGCGCACGCTGTTCGAGCAGACCGAGCAGGGGCCGCGCCGCGTCTTCGACGACGAAGACGTTGACGTCGTGGCCGCGGCCTACGGGCTGGCGCACGCCACGCTGGTGGCCAAGGCGATCGAGCTGGGCAACCTCGGGGAGGGGGCGCAGGAGCGCGCAAAAAAGCCCTCCAGGAAACGCCAGACCTCCGTTTCCTGATGGTCCTGGCACTTCGACTGGGACGCACGCTGGGCGAGTTGATGGACACCATCGACACCCATGAAGTGTCGCTGTGGCGCGAGTGGGACCGCACGTCTCCGTTGGGCGACGACCGGGCCGACGTGCTCACGGCCAGCCTGGCCGCCACGGTGGCGCGCGCGGCGGGGGGCAAGGTGCGCGCCGCCGACATGCTGGTGCGCTGGGGCGCGCAAGACGAGGAACCTCCCGCCGAAGCGGGGGCGGACGCGTTGAAGGCGTTCCTGATGTCGAAGGTCAAGAAGGGGTCTTGACGACGTGTCCGGCCCGCGCAAGCGGGCCGGAGGCGGATCTATGTGAGGTATAGGACCATGGCAAACAACAATAACGCCGCGAATATCGAGGCGGAAAACAGGGCGCTCAGACAGAACACCCTCGAGCTCAATCGCAATGCGGCGGCCCGGCGGGCATGGGAGAGCGCCGTTGCGCGGGCCGCGACCGTGTGCCAGAAAAGCAACGACACCACCGACAAGGGCACCGACGGCAAGAAAAAGTCGACGGACGCGCTGAACAAGCATGCCCAGGCGATCCGGTCCGAGGCGGTCGAGCAGGCGCTGGCGGAAATGAAGAAGGCCGGCGCGATGCTGGGCCGTTCATCCGAAACCGCGAAGATGGAGTACGAAACCGAGGCCGGCCGGTTCGCGGGTGAGAGTCCCAGCGACAAGTACAGCCTGACGACCGCCGCGTGGGATCTCGACAGGCTGCGCGATCAGACGAAGATGCGCGCCTATATCGAGAATCTCGCGGATCCCGATGCGGAATCCAGACGCGAGAGGACTCAGAAGCAATGGGCGCTCGACGATGCGCTGCGAGATGGCACGCTCAGCCAGGACAAGTACGACAAGGAACGGCGCAATCTCGGGCTCGTCGAGAAAGACGGCGACTTCATGGCGAAGGTGAACGACAAGCTGCTCGAATCGGCGCGCAACGGTGCGGGCAAGATCCAGGACATCCTGGGCACCAAGATGTACGACTTCGTCTCCGAGAAATTCGACAAGATGGGGCTGTCGTTCCTGGACAACGTGGCCAAGATGGTGACGTCGGCCGCCTCAGCCCAGCTCATGGAGACGTTGCTGGGCAAGGAATTCATGTCGGGTTCGGGCGGCCTGGGGGGCTGGATTGGCCAGGCGGGCGGCTTCATTGCTGGGTTGTTCGGTTCGGGTGGCGCAAGTACCGCCAGCGCCATCGTGCCATCGGTGGCCCAGGCGTTTCCCGTCCAGTTCGCCAAAGGCGGCGCCTTCACCAACGGCATGACCGCCAGCCCCGTCGCCTTCCCCATGGGCGTCATGGGCGAAGCCGGCCCCGAGGCCATCATGCCGCTGCATCGCGGCGCCGACGGCTCGCTCGGCATCCGCGCCGCCTTCCCGAATGTGGGCGGTGACACGGGCCAGACCGCCGGCGGGGTATCCGTCAATGTCTACGTGCAGGACGGCAACGTCAGTTCCTCGAGCGAATCGGGCGAGGGCGGGTGGCAGCAGTTCGGCCAGCAGATCGGCGAATACGTCACCCAGCTTGTGGACCGCCGCATGACGCAATCGTATCGCCAGGGCGGCCTGGCCTGGCAAGCCAACAACAACCGTTTAGCGGGGGCATGATCATGGCAATCGAAACCTTCACCTGGTCGCCGCGCGTCAATCCGCAAGGGCGGACCAAGTTTCGCGTGCTGAGCGCGCAGTTCGGCGATGGCTACCGCCAGACCGCGGCCGACGGCATCAACAACAAAGTGGCCTCGTGGCCGCTGCAGTTCTCCGGCTCGGGAGCGCAGGTCGGGCCGATCGTGGCGTTCCTGGACCGGCACCAGGGGTATCGGGCCTTCCAGTGGCAACCGCCGCTGGGCGAGCCGGGCTACTACACCGCGACGGATTACGACCTGACCGCGATGGGCGGCGAGATGTACTCGCTGGCCGTGACCTTCCAACAAGTCTTCAGGCCCTGACACCATGGCAACCCTACAAGCGATCAATGTCGGCAAGACCGACAACGACCAGGCGGGCGATCCGCTGCGCGTGGCCATGCAGAAGGTGAACGCGAACTTCGCCGACGTGCAGTCCGGACTGGCTGGCCTGTGGAATGCGTCGACGCTTGGCGCGACAGTGGACCTGAACACGCTGACCAACCCCGGACGCTATCACCAGGGCGCCAACGCCAACGCGTTGACGGGCAGCAACTATCCGATCGCGAACGCCGGCCTGCTGGAAGTGGCGGCTTCCGCGGACGGGCTGTTCGTATACCAGGAATACACCCAGTACCGGTCGGGCGCCTATTCGCGTCGTTTCTGGCGTTCGTTCTATGGTGGCATCTGGGCCGCCTGGCAGGAGCTGCCGGCGCTGTCGCAGAAAGGGGCCGCCAATGGTCTGGCCACGCTGGATGCGAATGGCAAGGTGCCCGTGGCGCAGATCCCGAGCGCGTTTGCGGCCGTCCTGCCGACGACCGCGCACGATCTGAATGACTACGCCACGCCGGGTTCGTTCTATCAGTCCGCCATCGCCGGGGCCACGGCGGGCGCCAATTATCCGGTGGCCAACGTCGGCTTTCTTGAAGTCACGGCCACCGGCACGCCGGTGGCGCAGGTCTACACCACCCGCACCAATGTCGCGGCCGCCATGCAGCGCTTCTGGCGCGTGCGGGTGTCGGCGACCACCTGGTCCGCCTGGAAGGAACTGACCGACGTCTCGACCGTGGTGTCCTATGCCGGATCGATGGCGGCCGCGCAGGATCTGAACAGCTATACGCAACGGGGCCTGTGGGCCGTCGCCTCGTCGGCGATCGCGGCCGGGGGCAGCAATTTCCCGGTCGGACAGTCGGGCTACCTGCTGGTCATGTCTGCCTCGCCCCAGGGCGGCGCCAGCGTTACCTCCGGGGTGTGCCAGGTGTATTACGCCGGCAATGGCAACAAGGTATATAACCGTTCGCTGATCACCGGAACCTGGTCGCCCTGGGTGGCCAGCGTCGATTCAGGGCAACTGGCGGCGCCGGGCGGCATTGCCACACTGGACGCTGCCGGCAAGGTGCCGCAGGCGCAGATCCCGGGCGTCAACGCGCGGCCGTTGGGCGCTGCGGATGACTTGGATACCTATGCTACGCCGGGCGACTACAGCCAGAACACCAATGCGGCCGCGGCGGCCGGGGCGAACTATCCCGCGCCGCTGGCCGGCCTGCTGTCGGTGAAATTCGGTACCGGCAGCAACAACGCGGTGTACCAGGAGTACACCACCTATACGCTGGCCAATCCGCGCAAGTTCATCCGCAACCGTTTCCAGAGCGCGGGCGTCGCCACCTGGGGGCCGTGGTTCGAACAGGCCCGCGCCGATCAGGCGATGACGCATGTCTACCTGACCGCCGCGACGGACGCCAACACGCTGGTCTCGGACAACACGTTCTACACCTGGGGCGCGGCGACGCCCATGTCGGCCGGATCGAACTGGCCGCCCAGCGCCGCCGTCAATGCGGGCTACATGAATGTCTATTGGTTGTCGGCGGGGATCGTTTGCCAGGAAGTGTCGGTGCTCTTCACCGGCCAGAAACCGCGCCGCTATGTGCGCCACGGCAACACCACCAACGGCGGCTGGCAACCGTGGCGCGCCGTGGGTAGCTGGAGCAATGCGCTGCAGATGCCGACCGCGGATTGTGGCGACATCTACGTCGACGGCGCGGGCTGGCACCGCTGGAATGGAACGGCCTACGCGAAATACGATCCGAGCGTGGCGCAGGACCTGGTGTTTGATTCCGCCGCCTGGAAAGTCCGCGGCGCGATGGGCTTTGGTCCCAATGCGGGCGGGGTTTTCCAGAGCCTGTCGGGCACGGGCAACCTGAATGTCGCACCCGGCACCGCCGCCGCGGGCAGCCGCGTGAACGTGTGGCAGGACAGCGGCGCCAACGCCAGCGTGCTGTCCTTGCAATGCTTTCCGTCGGGCTCGTACATCACCAGCGGCAGAACCGGGACGGGCGCCTACCAGCCGCTGATATTCGAAGTCATCGGCTATGACTGCGGACGCATCAACACCGCCGCCACCTGGGTCCTGGGCGCGGAATACAGCCGCAATTACCTGGTGCGGCAGGCCATCAACTTCGAAGGCGGCGGCAGCCGCTTCGGCACGCTGTATAGCCCGCAGGCGGACAACACGTCGCCCATCGTGTTCACCAACGCCGCAGGCGGGCTGGTGGGCACCATCCAGACCTCGCCGTCGGCAACCTCGTACAACACCACGTCGGACTACCGCGTGAAGTACGACATCGAGGATATGGACGGCGCATGGGCCTTGCGGTCCGTGCTGCGCATGCGGCCACGCACGTTCCGGATGGTGATGGACGACAGCGCGCAGGATGGCTTCATCGCGCATGAACTGCAGGAAGTGGCGCCGCTGGCCGTGTCGGGCGAAAAGGACGCGGTCATGACCGATGTCCACGGCGCCGCGCCACGCATGAAGCTGCAAGGCGTCGACAGCTCCAAGCTGGTCGCGCGCATGGTCTGCGCCATGCAGGAAATGCACCGACGTATCGAGGAACTGACCAGGCAGGTCGAGCGCCTGCGTGGCGGGGACGGCGAGTCCGGACAACCGCCACGGCAGGCTGAAGAGGAATAGCAATGGGTATTTATTCAGACGTTCAAAAGCTGGAAGTCGGCGCATTGGTCGAGCTGTTCGAGCTGGATGCGACGGCCATCGGCGGCCAGGTCCTGCGTTTCCATGGCTACACGCAAGTGGGACCCATCTGGTGGCAGGGGCAGCAGTACGATCCGTGGGCCATCCGCGCCGAAGGGTTCGAACTGGTGGGAGAGGGCCAGCAGCCCTCGCCGACGCTGTCCGTGGGCAACATTGGGCAGGACGACAAGGGTAAGCCGGTGGTGGGCGTGATCTCGGCGCTTTGCGTCCACCTGGACGACCTGGTGGGCGCGCGCGTGGTGGTGCGTCGCACGCTCGGGAAGTATCTGGATGCGGTCAATTTCCCGCAGGGCAATCCCACCGCCGATCCGCAGGAAGAGTTGCCGCAGGAAGTCTGGCTGGTGCAGCAAAAGACCGCCGAAACCGCCGAGGTGGTCGAATTCTCGCTGTCCAGCGCGCTGGATTTCAACGGCCAGAAGCTTCCCGACCGGCCGATCATCGCCGGCGTGTGCTCGTGGCTGCGCAAGGGCGGTTATCGCGGTCCCTACTGCGGTTACACCGGCAGCCGCATGTTCGACCTGGATGGCAAGCCGGTCAGCGATCCGACGCTGGACCGCTGTTCGGGCCTGATGTCCGACTGCAAGAAGCGCTTCGGCGAATACGAAGTCATCAACTTCGGCGGCTTTCCGTCCGCCGACCTGGTCAGGGGATAGCCATGCTCAAACGCACGATGCAGGCCATCCGCGCCCATGGCGTGGCGACGTATCCGCAGGAATGCTGCGGGCTGGTGGTCAAGGCGGGCCGACGCGAATGGTATGTGCCGTGCCGCAATACCGCCGCCAGTGAAGAGCACTTCGTCATGTCGGCGCAGGACTACGCGGCGGCCGAGGAAAGCGGCCGGATCACGGCCGTGGTGCACTCGCACCCGGATGCGGCGGCGCTGCCCAGCGAAGCCGACCGGGTGGCCTGCGAGGCCTCCGGCCTGCCCTGGTACATCGTTGCCGTGGCCAAGGATCTGGACGGCAAGGTCAAGGCCGGTGAGATCCGCGGCTTCACGCCGGAGGGCTTCCAGGCGCCGCTGCTGGGGCGCCAGTTCGCCCACGGCGTGCTCGATTGCTATTCGCTGGTGCGCGACTGGTATGCGCGCGAACGCGGCATCACCCTGCCGGACTTCCCGCGCGAGGATGGCTGGTGGGAACCTGGCCGCGCCGGCGATCTGTACATGGATCACTACGCCGAGGCGGGCTTTCGCCCGCTGCAGCCGCATGAAGCGCTGGCGCCGGGCGACGTGGTGGTGATGCAGGTGCGTTCGGACCGCGCCAACCATGCCGGCGTCTTCCTCGGCGCGCAGCCGTTGAGCGAAGCGCCGGACCTGTTTCCGCTGCCCGACGCGATGCTGCATCACCTGTATGGGCGCGACTCCGAGCGAGTCGTGTACGGTGGATTCTGGCGTGAAGCCACCCGGGTGGTGCTGCGCCATGGAGAAAAGACATGAACGACAGGACACGAGTGGTGCGACTCTACGGCTGGCTGGGCGCGCGCTTCGGCCGCGAGCACCGTCTGGCCGTGGCCAGTCCGGCCGAGGCGGTGCGGGCGCTGTGCGCGCTGTTGCCGGGCTTCGAACGCGCGCTCGCGAACAGCGAGCAACGGGGCGTGCGCTTTGCCTGCTTTGCCGGCCGCCGCAATCTGTCGGAAGACGAATTGGGGCATCCAGTGGGCGCGGATGCCATCCGCATCGCGCCGGTGCTGGCGGGCGCCAAGAACGGCGGCCTGTTCCAGACGGTGCTGGGGGCGGCGTTGATCGCCGCGGCGGCGTTCTACAGCGGCGGCCTGACGGCGGCGTTCACGGCGGGGGGCATGATTCAGGCCACGGCCACGCTGGGCCTGTCGATGATGCTGGGCGGCGTCGCGCAACTGCTGTCGCCGCAGCAGCGGCTGCTCAGCGCCAGGGATCGGCCGGAGAACGGCGCCTCCTACAACTTCAACGGACCCGTTAACACGACGGCACAGGGCAATCCCGTGCCGCTGTTGTACGGGGAAATGTTCGTCGGCAGCGCCACGATCTCCGCAGGCATCTATTCGGAAGACCAGGTATGAAACAACGACATCGCATCAGGAACAGGGCGCCCGCGGGCGCCTTTTCTTTTGGCGGCAAGCCGCTGGCCGAGGGCCGGGGCCTTGTCGGCCACAAGGGCAAGGGCGGCGGCGGCGGCCGCACGCCGGTGGAATCGCCCGACAGCCTGCACAGCACCGCCTACGCGCGCGTCATCGACCTGCTGGGCGAAGGCGAGATCTACGGCCCCGTGCACGGCATGGACAACGCGCTGCGCGATGTCTACCTGAACGGCACGCCCGTGGCCAACGAGGACGGCTCGCTGAACTTCACCGGCGCGTCGATCGACTTTCGCACCGGCACGCAGTTGCAGGAGCCGCTGCCCGGCTTTCCCGCGTCGGAAAACACCATCGGCATCAACGCCGAGCTCAAGTCGAGCCAGCCGTGGACGCGTCTGTTCACCAACCTGCAGGCCTCGGCCGTGCGCGTCACGCTGGCGGTCGAAGGCCTGAGCCGCGCGGATACCAAGAACGGCGACATCAACGGCTACCGCGTCGAATACGTGATCGAGCTGAACACCGACGGCGCCGGCTACCAGACGGTGCTGTCGACCGCGTTCGACGGCAAGACCACTCAGCGCTATACGCGCTCGCATCGCATCGAGCTGCCGCGCGCGCGCCAGGGCTGGACCGTGCGCGTGCGCCGCGTGACGCCCAACGCCAACAGCAACACCATCTCGGACCGCACCGTGGTGGACACGGTCACCGAGATCGTCGACGCCAAGCTGCGCTATCCGATGTCGGCGCTGGTGGGCATCAAGATCGACGCGTCGCAGTTCCAGAGCATTCCCACCCGCGCGTATCACGTGCGCGGCCGCATCATCCGGGTGCCGTCCAACTATCACCCGGACCTGCGCCGCTATGACGGCGTGTGGGACGGCACCTTCAAGCTGGCCTGGACCAACAATCCGGCGTGGGTGTTCTACGACCTCATCAGCAACGACCGCTACGGCCTGGGCACGCGCGTGCCGGCGGGCTGGCTCGACAAGTGGGGCCTGTACCAGATAGGCCGCTACTGCGACGAGATGGTCGATGACGGCTTCGGCGGCAAGGAGCCGCGCTTTACCTGCAACGTCTACCTGCAACAAGCGGCCGATGCCTACCGGGTAGTGCAGGACTTCGCCTCGATCTTTCGCGGCATGGCCTATTGGGCCAACGCCGCCGTGTTCGCCTCGGCCGACATGCCGGGCGATCCGGTCTACACCTTCTCGTCGGCCAACGTGGTCGATGGGCGCTTCAACTACGTCGGCTCGGCGCTGACCACGCGCTATACGGTGGCGCTGGTGTCCTGGAACGACATGTCCGAGATGGGCCGCCAGAAGGTCGAGTATGTCGAGAACCGCGAGGGCATTGCGCGTTACGGCATTCAGCAGGTGGAAGTGACCGGGTTCGGCTGCACCTCGCGCGGCCAGGCGCACCGGATCGGCAAGTGGATGCTGCTGACCTCCAACCTGGAGACGCGCTCGGTCACGTTCTCGGTGGGCCTGGACGCCTGCCGTGTGCGGCCGGGCAGCGTCATTCGCGTGGCCGACCAGCATCTGGCGGGCCGCCGCATCGGCGGCCGCATCCGCGAAGGCTCGGCGACGCAGGTCACGGTTGACGCCGAACTCGGCGTGCGGCCGGGCGACCGCCTGACCGTCAACCTGCCCAACGGCCTGTCGGAGACCCGCGTGGTGGCGACCGCGGTGGGCACCGGCCTGACCGTGGACAACACCGTCTTCACGGTGGACTCGACCGAGCTGACCGCCGACCTGGTCGGCCTGCCCGGCACGGTGCTGCACATCACGGTCACCACGCCGTTCTCGCAGGCGCCGCAGGCCGAGTGCGTGTGGACGCTGGAGTCCGAGGCCCTGTCGGCGCAGACGTTCCGCGTGTTGAGCGTCAAGCGCAAGGAAGGCCTGGTGGCCGAGATCGCCGCCGTGCAGCACGAACCTGGCAAGTTCGACAACGTCGATTTCGGCACGCGACTCGATCCCAAGCCGATCACCGTCGTGCCGCCGTCGGTGCAACCGGCCCCTGTGAACATCCGCCTGGCGTCGCGCTCGGTGATCGACCAGGGCCTGGCGCGGCACGTCGGCGTCATTAGCTGGGACGCGGCGCCGTCGGCCGTGGCGTACCAGGTGCAGTGGCGGCGCGACAATTCCGACTGGGTCGAAGCGGGCCGCACCGGCGCGCTGACGCTGGAATTGCCGGATATCCGCGCCGGCGCCTACGTGGCGCGGGTGCGGGCGATCAACGTGTCGGACATCTCGTCGGTGTGGGTCAACTCCACCGAGACAATGCTGGAAGGCGACATCGCGCCGCCGCCGGCGTTGGCGCTGCTGGCCGCCAAACCGCTGGTATTCGGCATCGACCTGCGCTGGGCCTTTCCGGAAGGGCGTTTCACCGCCCAGCGCACCGAGATCTGGTACAGCGCGTCCGACGACCGCGCCAGCGCCGTCAAGCTGGGCGACTTCGCCTTCCCGCAAAGCGCCCATACCCTGATGGGGCTGGCGGCCGGCAAGCGCTTCTACTTCTGGGGCCGAATCGTTGCCCTGAACGGCGAGATCGGCGCCTGGTATCCGGGCGACCAGGGCGTGATGGGCGAGTCCAGTTGGGAAGCCAGCGAGATCCTGGAATACCTGAACGGCAAGATCAGCCGCGACGAACTGGCCCAGGAGCTGACCGGCACCATCGATGGCCTGACCACCGGCCTGGATGAGACCCGCGCCGCGATCACGGCGGAGGAGACCAAGCGGGCCGATGCCGATGGGGCGTTGTCCTCGCGCGTCGACACGGTGATGGCGACCGCCAACGGCGCGGCCGCCGGCGTGCAGGAAACGCGCAATGCGCTGGTGGACGTCGACGGCCAGCTCAAGGCCACCTGGAGCATCAAGGCCCAGGTCACGAAGGACAACAAGATCTACGCAGCGGGCATGTCGCTGGGCGCCTACTCCCAGCCGGATGGCCAGATGCAGACCTCGGTGTACTTCCAGGCCGACCGGCTGGCGCTGCTGAACGTGGCCAACGGCGCGACGACCACGCCGTTCGTGATCGAGAACGGGCAGACGTTCATCAACGACGCCTTGATCGGTTCGGCGAAGATCACGAATGCGATGATCCGGAGCTTGAGCGCGGAGAAGATCAATGCCGGGGTGATGAGTGCGCAGCGTATCGATGTCAATACGATTGCCGCGCAACTTGCCAACGTGGGCCAGGCGTATATCAAGCGCGCCAATATTCACGATGCGCAGGTGGATACGCTGTCGATCGCCGGGAATGCGGTGACGATTCCCGTATCGTGGTCCGGCAAGAAGGGCGGTACGGCAATCATCAACAGCAACGTGGAAGGGCCGGTGGTGGTGATTGCATACCGAGGAGGGTATCCAGCGACTACGTCGAATCTTCGCATCTACGTCAATGGCGAAATGAAGGAGGAAGCCGCTGGCATGCAGACATCCTGGCAGAGCGGGAGCGGTGAGGGCTGGCAACCGATTGAGTACTACAGCCTGCCGGTAACCGCTATCGCTATTGGCCAGGCTCGCGCAGGCAACACGGAAATTACCGTGGTCTCGTCGAACTCGGTGAGCAACAACGCCGACATTCGTTTCATCGCTCTCATGGTGAAGAGGTAAGAGTATGTTTACTGCATCATTTTACGATTCGACCGGCCAGATAACCGGCGTCATGCGCGGGCCTCGTGCCAGTGTCGAGGCGACATCCGAGGTCACGGGGGTCCCCTTCGTGGAAGGCGCGTCGGATTCCGAGCGCTACTACGTACGGGAAGGCGCCATCGTCGAAAGGCCGGCGTCCCCCGCCATTCTGTCGCAACACACGCTGTCGGCGCTGCCGGTGCCGTGCACCATCCATGTCGGTAAGTCGGCGTACGCCTGCACTGATACAGTCGCCGAGTTGTCTTTCGAGCATGTCGGCACATTTCACGTCACCGTCGAAGCCTGGCCCTATCTGAACAAGGAGTTCACCGTTGAAAATCCGCCACTATGAACCCTACGCGCCGCTGCGCGCCCGTGCCTATCCCGCCATCGGCGACCAGCTCGACGCGATCATGAAGTTCGCCGCGCACCTGCTGGCGTCGGGCCAGGCGCTGCCCGACGAGGTGACGAGCTGGGTGGCGCAATGTCATAACGTCAAGCAGCGCTACCCGAAGCCGGCCGACGCCGCGGCCGCGCCGCAAGGACTGCCGGAGAGCCAGGCATGACCCAACCCCTCACAACCGTCCGCCTCTACGGCCGGCTGGGCGCGGAGTTCGGCCGGCTGCACCGGCTGGCCCTCTCCAGCACCGCCGAAGCGGTACGCGCACTGTGCGTATTGCTGCCCGGCTTCGAGGCCCGCCTGCTCGACAGCGAATCCCGGGGCGTGCGCTACGCCTGCTTCCTCGGCCGCCGCAACCTGGAGGAAAGCGAACTGGCGCGGCCTGCGGGCCGTGAAGACATCCGCATCGCGCCCATGCCCACCGGCGCCAAGCGTGGCGGCCTGATGCAGGTGGTGGTGGGCGTGGCGATGATCGTCGCGTCCTTCATCCCCGGTATCAACGTCGCGTTGTGGGCGGGCGCCAGCACTTCGCTGATGACCATGGGCCTGGCCATGACGCTGGGCGGCGTGGTGCAGTTGCTCACGCCGCAGCAGCGCGCCCTGAGCGTCAAGGACGGGCCCAATAACGGCGCGTCGTACAACTTCAACGGCCCGGTCAACACCACGGCGCAGGGCAATCCCGTGCCGGTGCTGTATGGCGAGATGTTCGTGGGCAGCGCCACCATCTCGGCGGGCATCTACTCCGAAGACCAGGTGTGACGGCGATTCGCGGATACCGGACGGTTGCCCGTCCGGCCCGCCAGCCCTTGGCGGTCTTCTCGACCTAGAATCAGGCATCGGGCGGAGCGAGCCTCCGCGCCAACAGTGGAGCCGCGACGCCGCATGAAACGCAATTTCAACATCCACGACCTGCGCATCTTCTACACCGTGGTCATGACCGGATCCACCCGGCAGGCCGCGCAGGCCATGCACCTCACGCAGCCGGCCGTCAGCCACGCCATCTCGCGGCTCGAACAGTCGACCGGCGTGCAGTTGTTCGACCGCTCCCACAAGACGCTGCGGCCCACCGAGGCCGGCCAGTACCTGTATGGCGAGGCCAAGTTCGTGCTGGATGAATTGGTGCGCATCGACGAGGCGCTGCACAGCATCGAGCAGTTCGGCGGCCGCGGGCTGCGCATTGCCTGCTCGCCCGCGCTGGCGCTTTCGTACGCGCCCGACGCGGTGCGCCGCTACCTTAAAGCCAATGGCACGAGGCCGTTCTCGCTCGATCTGGAGTCATCGGTGCAGGCGATCAGTGCCGTCGACACCATGCGCGCCGATTTCGGGCTGGGGGCGGTGTCGCAGCAGAGCGCGCGGCTGGCGTTCCGGCCCTTCCTGCGCACCGAGGTCATGGCCATCGTGCATCGCGAGCATTGCCTTGCGCGTGGCGATGTCGTGAGGGTCGGCGACATCCGCCCCGATAGCTACGTGCAGCCCTTGTGGTCCGACTACGTCATGCCCCAGGGCGACATCGCCGAGTCGATGCAGTTGCGTTCCGGCATGCGGGCCCATATGTCGCTGCTGGCGGGCACCGTATGCGCGGTGCGCGGTGTCAGCATGGTCAACGCGCTGTCGGCGGCAGACATCGCGACAGCCTATCCGGAACTGGTGGCGCTGCCGCTGGCTTCGCGCCAGTGGTTCGATTTCGTGTTGATCGCGCGCAACGAGGCGGCCAGCCAGGAGCCGAGTGAGCGCCTGGTCGAGGCGCTGCACGCGGCCGCCCGCGAACGGCAACGGGGGGTGTACGAGCAAACGATCCAGTTGCTCGCTTAGGCGCCGGGCGCCGAGCGCCGGTGGCCGCGCGCCCCGGTGCGGCAGGGGAAGACCCTCAGTCCGCGGGCGGTTGCCACGGCAGCGATTGCAGGTCGCCGTCGATGCTGATGGCCTGTCCGCTGACCATCGCGCCGAAGGGGCTCGCCAGGAACAGCGCCATGTTGGCGATGTCCGCCGCGCGCACGAACTGCCCCAGGCTGACGCCGGCCAGTTCGAGCCGGGTTTCCTCGGCCACCGTCACGCCCATGTTGCGGGCGCGGGCCGCGATAACCCGGTCGATGCGCGGCCCCGCCACCAGGCCCGGCAGCAGCGCGTTGACGCGGATGCCGTAGCCGCCCAGCTCCACCGCCAGCGAGCGGGTCAGGCCGACCACGCCCCACTTGGTGGCGGCGTAGGGCGTGCGCATCGGCACGCCCATGCGGCCGGCGACCGAGCTGATGTTGATGATGCTGCCGCCGCCCGCCTCGCGCAGCGCGGGCAGCGCGTGCCGCACGGTATGGAACTGCGCGGCCAGGTTGATGTCCAGCGTCGCGTCCAGGTCCCGCGGGGCGATGTCGCCGATGCCGGCGGTCGGCCCGGCGATGCCGGCGTTGTTCACCAGCACGTCGAGTCCGCCCAGGTGCGACAGCGCCTCGCCCATGTAGCGCTCGATCTCATCGCGCCGGCTCACGTCGGCGCGCGACTGGGGATGCGGGCAGGCCGCGAGCGCCTGTTCGTCCACATCGCACACATGCACCCGCGCGCCGCGCGCCGCGAATGCGCCGGCGATGGCCGCGCCGATGCCGGCCGCGCCCGCCGTGACGATGACGCGTTTTCCCGACAGGTCCACGGGCAGGGCGCCGATGTCCGCCGGGACGGGGGTCTTCACAGTCATGCTCGTTCCTCCAGGGATGACCCGCGCGGGATCAGGGTTTCATCAGGCGGCAGGCCGATTCGGCCGGCGAGGTATAGATCTGGTCGCCCGGCGCGCGCGCCACCAGCTTGTAGTAGTCCCAAGGCCCCTTCGATTCTGCCGGCGTCTTCACCTGCATCAGGAACATGTCGTGCACCATCAGGCCGTCGGCGCGGATCCTGCCGTCTTTCACGAAGAAGTCGTTCACCGGATTGGCCTTCAGCCACTTCATGACCGTGTCGCCATCGGTGCTGCCGGTGGCGGCCACGGCCTTCAGGTAGGTGGTGGTGGCCGAGTAGTCGCCGGCCTGCAGCATCGACGGCTTCTTCTTCATCTTCTCCTCGAAGCGCGCCGCCCACTGGCGCGACGCGTCGTCCTGGTCCCAATACCACGCCGTGGTCAGGTACATGCCCTGCGCCGCCGGCAGGCCGAGCGCGTGAATGTCGGTGATCAGCACCAGCAGGCCGGCGATCTTCATCTTCGGCGTCAACCCGAATTCGGCCGCCGCCTTGACCGCGTTGCTGGTGTCGCTGGCGGAGTTGGCCAGCCCCAGCACCGACGCGCCCGACGCCTGCGCCTGCAGGATGAAGGACGAGAAGTCCGCCGTGTTCAGCGGATGGCGCACGCGCCCCTTGACCGTTCCGCCCTCGGCCTGCACGACGGTCGACGCGTCCCGTTCGAGCGCCTGCCCGAAAGCGTGGTCCACCGTCAGGAAGAACCAGTCCTCGTTGCCTTCCTTGAGCATCGCCCGCGCCGTGCCGCGCGCCAGCGACACGGTGTCGTAGACGTAATGGACGGTGTAGGGCGTGCATTGCGAATTGGTCAATTCCGAGGCGCCCGCGCTCACCACGAAGAACGGCGTCTTCTTCTCTTCGGCCACCTTGGCCATGGCCAGCGCGGCCGCCGAGTTGGCGCCGGCGATCAGCATGTTCACGCCTTTCTGGTCGAGCCATTCGCGGGCCCGCGACGAGGCGATGTCGGCGCGGTTCTGGTGGTCGGCCACCAGCACCTCGACCTTCTTGCCCGCCACCGCGCCGCCCAGGTCCGCCACCGCCATCTTGATGGCCTCGGCGCCGCCGGGACCATCGGCGTCCGCCGACAGGCCCGACATGTCGGTGATGAAGCCGATGCGGATCACGCCCTCGTCGGCCCGGGCCGCGCCCGTCCATCCCAGCACGGCGGCCAGCGCGGCCGCGCACAGTGTCTTTTTCATGTGTGTCTCCTCGATCCCGCGGATCTCGTTGTGGTGGATGGCCTCGCCGCCTTGGTTCAGAAGGCAACGTCCTGGCCACCTTTCAGTTGCAGGGTCGCGCGCGCTTCGTCGGGCGTGGCGATCTGCAGCGACAGGTCTTCCAGGATGCGGCGGATGCGCCGCACCTGGTCGGCGTTGGACCGCGCCAGTTCTCCCGGCCCGTCCCACAGCGAATCTTCCAGTCCCACGCGCACGTTGCCGCCCATCGTCGCGGCCATGGTGGCCAGCGGTGTCTGCTTGCGTCCGGCCGCCAGCACCGACCAGGTGTAGTCGGCGCCAAACAGGCGGTCGGCGGTGCGCTTCATCATCATCACGTCCTCGGGGTGCGTGCCGATGCCGCCCCGGATGCCGAACACGGACTGGATCAGGAAAGGCGGCTTGAGCAGCTTGCGGTCGACGAAATGGGCAGCGGTGTACAGGTGGCCGATGTCGTAGCACTCGATCTCGAAGCGCGTGCCGTTGTCGCCGCAGGATGTCAGGATGTGCTCGATGTCCTTGAAGGTGTTCTTGAAGATCAGGTCGTTGCTGCCTTCCAGGTAGGGGCGTTCCCAGGTGTGCGAGAACGTCTTGAAGCGCTCCAGCAGTTCGTACATGCCGAAGTTCATCGAGCCCATGTTCAGTGACGCGACTTCGGGCTTGAAGCGCAGCGCCGGCGCCATGCGGTCGGCCAGCGGCAGCACCGGCGAACCGCCCGTGGTGATGTTGATCACCACATCGGACGCGGCTTTGATGCGCGGCAGGAACTGCGCATACAGCGCCGGGTCCTGCGTCGGCTGGCCGGTGTCCGGCCGGCGCGCGTGCAAGTGCACGATGGCCGCGCCCGCCTCGGCCGCCTCGATGGCGGAGCGGGCGATCTCGTCGGGCGTCACGGGCAGGTGCGGCGACATCGACGGCGTGTGGACCGAGCCGGTGATGGCGCAGGTGATGATGACCTTGTTCCTGGATGGCTTCATGGGCCTGGACCTCTTGGATGTGAAGGCCCGGCTGTCTCCCGCCAGGCGCAGGCCATTCTGTCGCACGCCGCCGGCCGCTGTCACCTGAACAGAAATTATCAATTGATAGGGAATCCGGTGCTGCGGCGCAGCGTAGGGCGGGCCGTCGACGGGGAAGTGCGGGATCTGGGGGGGCGTGCCATCGCTTCCATTGATGCGCCGGAAGGGGCGTTTTCGTAATATGCCGGTTCCGGCGCGCCCGTTCCCTTGCCCTTTTCGATCGATGTCATGAATGCTTCTGTGAACTACGTCCTCGCGGTGGACCTGGGCGGCACGCGCTTTCGCGCGGCGCTGGTCGACGGGGAGGGCGGCATCGCCCATTCCTGCTTCATCGACAGCCCGGCGGGTGTCGCGCCTCAGCCTGGTTGGGACGAGATCGACGCCGACGCCTGGTGGCGCGGCCTGCAGGCGCTGGCGGACACCCTGGCGGCGCAGGCCGGAGCGGCGGCTTTCGACGCGGTCCAGGCCATTGCCATCTGCGGTGTCACGCGCACGCAGGTGTTCGTGGACGCGCACGGCGCGGCCCTCCGGCCCGCCATCACCTGGCGCGATACGCGGGCGGCGGCGGACCTGCCCGAATGGTTGTCGTCGCTGCCGGCCGGCCATCCGGAAATCGGACAGATCAACGCCTTTCATCCCTGGGCGCGCATCGCCTGGTTGTTGCGCAGGGAACCGGCGCACGCGGCCCGTGTGCGGGCGGTGCTGGATCCCAAGGATTACCTCAATCTGCGCCTGACCGGCCGGGTGGCCAGCGACACGGTCTCGCTGGCTCGCCTGGCGGCTGCGGCGTCGCCTGTCCCGATATACGCCGGGCCGGCGTCCCCGGCTGTTGCGGAGGTGCCGGCTTCGGCGGCGCCCGCCAGCGACCTGCTCACCGCCATCGGCGCCGACCCCGCGTGGGTGCCCGACCTGCTCGATCCCCTGGACACCGTCGGCCCGGTGCTGGCCGGCCTGCCGGGCGCGCTGGCCCGCCTGGCCGGCCGTCCCGTGATTGCCTGCGCCAACGACACCTGGGCCGCCGTCGCCGGCCTGGGCGCGTTGCGCCCGGGGTATGCCTACAACATCTCGGGCACCACCGAAGTGTTCGGCGCGGTCGGTGCCGAGCCGGTGCATGCCGAGGGCCTGATGACCGTGGATTGGGGCGGCGGCCATCACCAGGTCGGCGGGCCGGGCCAGAATGGCGCCGACACCATTGCCTGGCTGTTGCCCTTGCTGGGCCGCCTGGGCGCTGAAGGCATGGCCGGCGTCGGCCCGGCGATGGATACCCTGCTTGGCGTGCCGCGCGATCCGCAGCCGGCCCTGTTCCTGCCGTACCTGCAGGGCGAGCGCGTGCCTTACTGGGACCCGCACCTGCGCGGCGCCTTTGTCGGCCTGAACCGGCGCCATGGCCCGGGCGACCTGGCCTGGGCCGTGCTGGAAGGCGTGGCGTTCCTGAACCGCATCGTGCTGGAGCGCGCCGAGGCGGCGCTGGGCCGGCCCGTGGCCGAAATCCGTTTCGGCGGCGGCGCCGCGTCCAATCCGCGGTGGTGCCAGGCCAAGGCCGACATCTGCGAGCGTCCCGTCATCGTCGGCCAGGCCGACCAGCCCGGCATTCTTGGCGCGGCGGCCACGGCCTGGACCGCGGTGGGGCGTTACGCCAGCTTCGCGGCGGCGCAGGATGCGCTGGCGCGCGTCGCCCGGCGCTACGCGCCGCGCGCCGACCGGGTCGCCGATTATCGGGCCCTGTATGCCCAGTTCCGCGCCGCCGAAGCCGCGCTGGCGCCCGTGTCGCATGCATTGACGGCGCTGCGGCTGGGGTAAAACCCTAGGCGCGATCCGGCGCGCCGCGCTGCCGGCGCGCGTGTGCCGGGTATACACTACGACGCCACAGGTCCGGACCACGATCCGGCCGGCGGGCGCGGCATGGTGGACGCCCCGCCATCAATCACATGCAGCAAGGGCGAGTCGATGCGCGGCATCCTGGAAAAGTACGGTACGGCAATCGCGGGATTGGTCCTGGTGGGCTTTTTCGCGATAGCCGCCCCGAATTTCGCCGCGCCCGGCAACCTGCTGAACATCGCCAAGGAAACCAGCTTCCTGGCCATCATCGCCATCGGCTTCACGCTGGCGCTGGTGACCGCGGAACTGGACCTGTCCGTGGCCGACGTGGCCAGCCTGGCCGCCGTGGTCACCGGCGCCCTGGTGCATACCGGCCAACCCGTGCTGCTGGCGATTGCCGCCGGCCTGGGCGTCGGCCTGTTCTGCGGCCTCTTCAATGGCTTTGCCGTCACCCGGCTGCGGGTGCCCTCCCTGATCGCCACGCTCGGCATGGCCGCCATGGCGCGCGGCTTCGCCTTCATGCTGACGGACGGCGTCTCGTACGTGGGCCGCTGGCCCGCCGCCTTCACCGACCTGGCGCGCGGCAAGCCTTTCGGCATTCCCGCGCTGGTGCTGTGGATGGTGGGCGCGGTGCTGCTCGCCTTCTTCCTGGTCAAGTGGACCCGCACCGGCGCCCGCATGACCGCCACCGGAGAGGCCGGCGAGTCCGCCCGCCTGGCGGGCATCAACATCCGCGCCATGAAGAGCATCGGCCTGGCGCTGTCGGGCCTGTGCGCCGGCCTGGCCGCCGTGCTGCTGACCTCCAGCCTGTCGTCCGCCGCGCCCAACATGGCCGGCGACTATTTCCTGTACGCCATCGCCGCCGTGCTGCTGGGCATGACCATGTTCAATCCCGGCCATGCCAACATTCCCGGCACGCTGGTCGCCGCGCTGATCCTCAAGGTCCTGGGCAACGGCCTGGTGCTGATGGGCGCGGCCTATTACGTGCAGGACGTCGTCCTGGGCTTCATCATCGTCGCGTCCGTCGCGGTGTCATCGGCCGTGCTCAAGAAAGCGGCCTTCAAATTCGGATAGGAAGGGGAAACAGCATGAACCGATTCATCAAGCGCACGTTGCTGCTGGGCGCGTTTGCCGCGCAGGCGCTGGCGGCCAGCGCCGCGCACGCCTTCGACGTCGGCGTGGTGGCCTTCCAGATGTCCTCGGAGACCCATGCGCGCGCCGCCAACGCCGCCGCCGAGGCCGCCCGCGCCAAGGGCTGGACCGTGACGCAGTTGAACGCCGAAGGCTCGCTGCCCAAGCTGGCCGAGCAGCTCGACACGCTGGTCAACAAGAAGGTCGACGCCATCGTCATCGCCATGGGCAAGCCGGTCGAGACCGACGCCCAGTTGCAGGCCGCCAAGGAAAAAGGCATCGCCGTCGTCGGCGTCATGTCCGGCGCCAGCCCGCACATGCTGTTCGACGTCGAGGTCAATGAATACGCCACCGGCGCGCAATCGGTGCTGTACCTGCTGGGCAAGATGGGCTACCAGGGCAACATCCTGTCGGCCCGCTTCGACGGCAACTCCGGCACCCGCATCCGCGGCAAGATGCTCGACGCGGTGCTGTCGGAAAACACCGCCGTCAAGGACCTGGCCAAGTTCAGCATGGCGCGCACGCAAAGCTGGCGCGACGACGTGCGCAACGGCATGCAGGCGCTGTTCCTGCGCAACCAGGGGCAGTTCAAGGGCGTCTGGGCCTCGTTCGACGGCCAGGCCTACGTGATTGACGACCTGCTGCAGGCGCAAGGCATGAAGAAGGGCGACATCACGCTGGTGTCGGTCGACGGCGGCCCGGAGACCTACCGCCGCATCGCCGATCCCAACAGCCTCATCACCGCCACCATGATGATTCCGTTCGAGCAGTTGGGCGTCACCGCCGTCGACGCGATTGACCGCATCGTCGTCAAGAAGGAGCCCAAGGACAAGATCGCGTCCGGCCCCTACCTGTTCATGGACTCGGTGCTGGTCGATGCCAGCAACGTGCAGAAATTCCTGACTCCCGCCAAATAGGCCCACGGCAGGCGGCGTGCCGCGCCGCCCGCCGCCGCATCATTCATGTCCGCTTCCGCCACCATGACCGCCGCTCCGCCCGCCGCGCTATCGCTTCGCCAAGTCCGCAAGTCCTACGGCGCCGTCGAGGCCCTGAAGGGCGTCGACCTGGAGGTGCCGGCGGGCCGCGTCATGGCCATCTGCGGCGACAACGGCGCCGGCAAGTCCACGCTGATCCGCATCATTTCGGGCGCCCAGGCGCCCACGGGCGGCGAGTTGAGCCTGGATGGCAAGCCGGTGGTGTTCGGCTCGCCGCATGACGCGCTGGCGCAGGGCATCGCCACCATCTACCAGGACCTGGCGCTGGCGCCGCGCCTGTCGATCTGGGAAAACGTCTTCATGGGCGCCGAACTGGTGCGCCGCATCGGCCCGCTGCGCGTGCTCGACAAGCGCCGCATGGCGCAGGAGGCGCGCGGCTACCTGCAACGCCTGTCGGTGCCGATCGACGACATGGACCGCCCCGTCGAGCGCATGTCGGGTGGCCAGCGCCAGGCCGTGGCCATCGCGCGGGCGCTGCGCTGGGATGCGCGCGTCGTCATCATGGACGAGCCCACCGCCGCGCTCGGCGTCAAGGAAACCGCGCTGGTCCTGAACCTGGTGCGCAAGCTGCGCGAGGAAGGGCGCACCGTCATCCTGATCAGCCACAACATGGCGGACGTGGTCGCGCTGGCCGACCGCGTCGCGATTCTGAAAAGCGGCGTCAAGGTCGTTGAGCGCGACGTGGCGGGGCTGGACGCCGACGCGCTGGCGCACATGGTGATGACGGGCAAGGCCTGACCGTCCGGGCGCGGACAAAGTCAGGTGCAAACTTCACAGACCTTCACACGGATCCTGCGTAGCATTGGCGTATCTCGTTCCCGAATGCCGCATCAATGACTCCCTACGCCGTCTTTCGTGTCGGCCGCCCGCCTCGACGCCCGCTGCGCTCACGTGCCGCGGGCGTCTTGCTGCTGACCTGCGCCCTGGCGCTGCCGGGCGCCGCCGCCGCGATGACGGCGGGCGCCGCTGTTTCACCGGCCCGTTGCATGCGTATCGTGTTGCAACAGCAGGACGACCGCCTGACGCTGCAATCGGATTACGACGCGACCACGCAGACCGTCGTCCCCGAGCGGTCGGCCGCGCTCCTGTCCAAGGAGTTCCGCCGCGTCTACGACATGCTGGAAGAAAACCGGCGCCTCGACGGCCGGTTTGACGCGCGCATGGCGGTCTTGTCGCATGAACTGCTGGGACCCCTGCTGCCCGCGCTGCGCAAGGCGCCGTGCGTCATCTTCGAGATCCAGCCGACTTCGATGCACTTCGCGCTCGATCTGCTGCCGGTTGACGGCACGCCGTTGTTTGTCCAGAAGCCGGTCGCGTTCCGATTCCTGGCGACGGCCGGAATGTCAGAGGACAGCGCCGCGCCCGGATCCCGCCTGTCGCCCGCCGCGCCCGCGATTGCCGGCGCGCGTCCGCGCGCCGTCGCCTTCGGTCCCGAGGCTCGGGGCTTGATCCTGAGGGACCCGCAGACCGATCCCGACGACGGCACCGGCGACGTGCGCCGCCTCTACCCCGGCTCGGCCTTCCAGCTCACCACGACCGCCACGCCCGACATGTTCGCGCGCAGCCGCTATGATTTCCTGCTGATCAGCGGCGAAGGCGTCGTCAGCCCCACCTGGGGGCGGCCGGAAAAAGACGAGAACGATGCCATCGGCCTGGGC
Organism: Achromobacter sp. SIMBA_011; assembly: GCF_046535435.1. Lineage (NCBI taxonomy): Bacteria > Pseudomonadati > Pseudomonadota > Betaproteobacteria > Burkholderiales > Alcaligenaceae > Achromobacter > Achromobacter sp. SIMBA_011. The sequence goes on from NZ_JAWRWN010000001.1 coordinate 938,256, forward strand.
GAGGACGACATGTACCCCAAGGACCTGCAGGGCGCCGCTTTCGATCTGGTCTATCTCGACGCGAGCCAACTGGGCATGAGCAAGGCTTTCATCGACGCCGCGCGCCGGTGCGGCGCCCGGCACTACCTGGCTCCCATCATCAGCAACGAGGCGGGCCATTCCTCGACCCTGATGCTGCGCTACTTCTTCGGCGGCGCGCGCCAGGGCGAGGCGCCCATGGAAGCGCTGTATCGCGCCCGCAAGCGGATCTACCAGGAGTTCGAGGGCAAGGTGAATCGCACCGAGCAGATCTACTACGCGTATCCGTTCCGGTTGTATCTGCTGTAGGGGGCGGTCAGGCTTGCGGCTGCGCCGCGGGCCGTTTTGTGCTTCCAAAAAAAAGCCGCCGCCGGCGATGCGCCGACGACGGACTCTTGGCCTGCTCAGGCGAGGACTCAGTCCTTGCGGCTGGTCACTTCGACCAGGTGGTAACCGAACTGGGTCTTCACCGGGCCCTGGACTTCGCCGACCGGGGCGCTGAACACCACGGTGTCGAATTCCTTGACCATCTGGCCCGGGCCGAACGTGCCCAGGTTGCCGCCGTCGCGGCTCGACGGGCAGCTCGAGTTTTCCTTGGCCAGTTGGGCGAAGTCGGCGCCGTTTTCGATGGCGGTCTTCAGTTCGTTGGCCTTGGCTTCGGTCGAAACCAGGATGTGGCGGGCGGAGGCTTGTGCCATGTTGGGCTCCTTGCGGGGGAATGATTGGGGTGGGGAGAGTAACGCATTTGGGCGGACTCGCTACGACGCCATCATAAACGGGGTTCAGGACGCGGCCGGCGCTTGGTGGGCTGTGCTTACATCTTGGAATGGATGGCAGCAGGGCGCACAAGAAAACGGGCGCTCTGCGCGCCCGTTCGTCCTGTCGGACAGCCGTCTTACCGCACCGGCCACCCATACATCAACCCGCCATTCCGATACGACGCGTTCAACCCCCGCGCCAGCTTCAGCGGGCTGCCGGCCCCCAGATTCTTCTCGAAGCTCTCGCCGTAATTGCCGATCTGCTTGATGACGTTGTAGGCCCACTTGTCATCCACGCCCAGGTTCTTGCCCATCCCCGGCGTCACGCCCAGCAGACGCTGAACGTTGGGGTTGGTGCTCTTGAGCATCTCGTCCACGTTCTTCGAGGTGACGCCGTATTCCTCGGCCTCCAGCATCACGAACAGGGTCCAGCGGACCACGTTGAACCATTGCTCGTCGCCCTGGCGCACCATGGGGCCCAGCGGTTCCTTGGAGAAGTTCTCCGGCAGGATGTCGTATTTCTCGGGGTTTTCGAGATTGGTGCGGGCCGCGGCCAGTTGCGACTTGTCGCCGGTGAAGGCGTCGCAGCGGCCCACCGCGAAGGCGCGGACGATTTCATCCATGCGCTCGACCACCACCGGCTTGAAGGCGATGTTCTGCGAGCGGAACCAGTCGGACAGATTCAGCTCGGTGGTGGTGCCAGGCTGCACGCAGACGGTGGCGCCGTCCAGCTCCTTGGCGCTCTTCACGTTCAGCGACTTGTTCACCATGATGCCCTGGCTGTCGTAGTAGTTCACGCCCACGCCGATCAGGCCCAACGTAGTGTCGCGCGTCATGACCAGGGTGGTGTTGCGCGGCAGGACGTCGACTTCGCCGGACTGCAGCGCGGTGAAGCGCTGCACCGCGCTGACGGCCATGATCTTCGACTTGGAGGCATCGCCGAACATGGTCACGGCCAGCGCGCGGCACAGGTCCACGTCCAGGCCCGTCCAGCCGCCCTTGCTGTCGTTGACCGAGAAGCCGGCCACGCCGGTGGATACGCCGCACTGCACGAAGCCTTTGTTCTTGACGTTCTCGAACGTCGCGCCCGCGCTGGCGCCCCACGACGAGAGAAGGAGCGCGGCGCCTGCCGCGACGGTAGTCAGTGCTTTCATGGTGTCTCCGCGCGGGCGCGCAACTTATGGGTCTATGTCCGCCGACAGGCGGAAATGCGGCGAATGGTATCGGCCGGGCCTGGGGCGGAGAATCGGGGAATTCCCGTTAAATCCACTGGGCGGAATTTACGGGGCCGGATGGCGCCGGCGCGGGCCGCTGGCGTGAGGAGCGCCACTGCGGAAATCCACTGAAACCGTCTGCCCCCGGCGCGTAGCCATTTCGATAATTCCTTCCGCGCACACTGCCCTCACCGCGTCCGCATCGGCTGACGCGATTGCGAGGGAGATGCATCATGAAGAGTCTAGTCAAAGCCGCCATGACCGCGGGTGCCGCGGCGGTCCTGTCCCTGGGAGCGCTCGCCGTGCCCGGCGTCGCGCAGGCCGGCGTGGCCATCAGCATCGACGTGGCGCCGCCGCCGCCCCGGGTGGAAGTCGTGCCGCCGCCGCGCGTGGGCTATGTGTGGGCGCCGGGCCATTGGGAATGGGTCGGCGGCCGCCATGCCTGGATCGAGGGCGCCTGGCTGCCGGCGCGGCCGGGCTATGTGTATCATGGGCCTGAGTGGCGCCAGCGGCATGGGCATTGGGTGTATTACGAAGGGCGCTGGGGGCGGTATTGAGATCGAGCCTGGCGTGAAGCAATGATCACGCTCAGGCAGAGGGAGGCTCCGCGCGGATCATGATCGCTCGCGCCGGCGCGCCCGCCGGCCGCGGCATGCCGACGTGTTCGCGCACGCCATAGCCGAACGACACGATCTGGATGTTGAAGTCGTTCTGGTTGAGAAGAAAGGTCCTGGCGATCTCGCCAGACATGACCTTGCCATCCACGTCGACCGCATAGGTGTCGTGTCCGCGTTCGTCCCAGCCGCGGATGCCCCGGCGAATCGGACTCGCCCTTCGGTCGCGGACACCCAATCGAAAGGGCGCTCGTAAATGTCCATGTCGAGGTCTCCGTGCTTGTCGGGGAGCTTACTCTGCTGTTGATCGCCGGAGTGGGCATGCGGTGGCCTGGCGTGGGTGGTGCTTTGCGCCTTGCGAAGCTTGTTTTATGTTCCTTTTGAGCGACAATTATCGGAGGCAAGTGTCGGCGATGCTGCTATGCGGTGGCGACAAGAAGTCCCAGGCGCGCGACATTGCGACCGCGAAGCGGCTATGGGCCGAACTCAAAGGGAAGGCATTCAAATGACCCAGTTACGTGATTTCGATCCGGCGAATTATCTGGCCGATGACGAGACCATTGCGCATTACCTGGCGGACGCGGCGGCCGATCCCGATCCGGACGCTTTTCTCCAGGCGCTTGGCGATGTTGCCCGCGCGCGCGGTATCGGGGCCATTGCGAAGGAGACCGGCCTGGCGCGCACGAACCTGTACCGCGTGCTCGCGCCGGGCGCCAACCCAAGCTACCTGACGCTGCGCCGGGTCATGGATGCATTGGGCGTATCGCTCACGGCCGTCGCCAAGGGCAAGGACACCGCGCACGCATAACGCCGCGCAAACAAAAAGCCGCTCTGCGTTGCAGGAGCGGCTTTTTCAATCCGGTGCCCGGGGCCGGAATCGAACCGGCACGCCTTGCGCCGGGGGATGTTGAGTCGGTGATTTACTGTGCTCGTACAGGCAAATGGAGCGAAATCTAGCGTAGGCTGAAATAGGTAAAACCAGTTTTAAATCAGTAGGTTAGCGTATTTTAGCTGAATTGGTGAGAACTGATCACTGTACCTGTACTGTACCTAAATTTCGGTACAGTACATCTGCGAGGCTACACACGTCTTGCGAACTCGTTGGGGGCTACTAGTCTTCGGGAGGGCCTAACAAAATTAGAAAAGTACGCCTTGATCCCTCTTAGACTTGAAGTATTGGCAAGGAATGTCATACAGCTCGCTCATTCCATTACGAAAGTCCGTTACGCCGCCATAGCTTGGGTGACGAATAGTTATAACTTCAAGCCCAAAGCGGCTTGAATACTGCGATGCATCTTGTCCGATAGCCACTATCCTGCGGATATTGAGCCACTTAATTAGTTTTTCGTTAAGGTCATCAACGAGCAAAAGCTCTCGGGCCGTAAACTTGCGATTGGAGAATGGATTATTTGGTTCGTGTGGATGGAAGGGAAAAACATTCCATAAGAGTGGTGGCAAAGTTAGAGATCGAAGAACCGACCAAATTTCAGAGGCGGTTCTCTCGGCCACGGCAGGGCCGAGCGTAGCCTGCTTGAAGTTCGTGCCTGGATAACGCTGAGTCATTTCAGGAAGATGGAACTCGTCCGTAAGCGCCAAGCCAGTACGACGGCCTCCACGATAGCCGAGGTCGCGTCCCATCCATATGGTGTCTACACCCATACTTACTGCGGCTTTGAGATATCCCTTTAAGTTGCGACGGCGAGCGAAGGCAGCGTCCGCTCGGTCGTGAACAGCACAAACATCTGAATAGGGATTAAATACGTTATCCAGCTTAAGTTCGGATAATGCATTCACGAAGGCAGTGGGAGTCATGGAGAACAAGCCTTGTTAGGAGCGATGAAGGTCATCACATGGTTGCGGACATCCACGGTCACGACGCCCCCTCGATGCTCTTGTAGCTGACGAAAAACGTCGAAACCTTCCATTATAGCCTGTTCCCATTGCCAGAGTTGGCATTTTTCAACTTCGTAACCTTGTACCATGCTGCTGATCTGCTTTAGCAGAGCATAATCCAAGCCTCGGCTTTTATCGCCAGTATAAAAGCTCCTTTCTTTTGCATGATTGAAAATCCACGTAGCAATGCCCTCCTCAATAATCATTGCACGGGCTCCATCCTCGTTTTCATCAACTCGTGGATTGGATTTTCGCTTTCTTTTTAGTAATCCACGAAGGACCGGAGACCATCCCAAAAACGCCAAATAAGCGAGATGAAAAACGTCGTGAAACCGGTAGTCATCAGGTTCATTGCTGTTATCGGTTAGGCGATCACCAATAAAAACATCATTAAGACTTTGAACCACATGGCCGCTTTCACGGGTGCCTCGTTCGATGAAACTTATTTTTATCTCTGGAGGGAAACGTTCGTGTTCCGCGAATCCTTCGTCAAATGGTGCTGGGTAACTTCTCTCTTCTCCCGGCCAACGACTCTTTATTTTTTTTATATTATTCCTGGCAACATCTTCTAGCCTCAAATTGAAACTTGCGCATGCAATGGCAAGTTCTGCGAGGTGCGTGCCCACATGTTCTATATGAGTTGGATCAGGCATTTTTTGATAATCGGATAATTTATTTTTTGCCATCAACCCTGCCTGGTATGCAAGGCAACCAAGCTGAAGTGACCTATCAAGCGATCCTGGTGTGCGACGAATCTCAAGTAGGCTATCTATGTGCCGAAAAGTTACTGGCTTGACTGCCTGTTGCAAAGACTCTTGGCCTCTTTCTCGCAGAATCTTGATGCATTGTTCACCTACTTGATCTCCATCGATGTTCAAGAAATTTGCGATGTTTATTAAATACCAAAGTGCGTCACCTAGTTCTTCACCTGCTAGCTCCGCCTCGGTCGAGGCAAGTTTGTCTCGCCCCGTTTTTTTTATGGCAGAAAGAAGCCCACCAATCTCACCAAAATAGCCAAATATGATCTTTTGAAAACCATCTTGGTCTTGCTTGAATTGATTGGTCGAAAAGGCCTTTGCCACGTAATCGGTGATTGACAGTGGTTCGGGCTGAGGAGAAAGCCTAGGCATAAAAATCTCTCTTATAAGAAAGGTTTTACATCAGCAGTGCCGGCTGGTTAAGAGATGGCTCGGCTTTAAATTGGTTTTCTTTTTGACTTGACGATGATAGAAATTTCTAGAAATGGAAGTTCTGATGGGTAGGCTTGTCAAAAATACGCAGATTTGTGTAGAGGTCTATTTACCAGCAGGTTGGGCGGCCAAGGTTTCCCCTTTCGGGAAGATTTGCAAACCAACGAGCTACTTCGCTTCTAAATATTTCTGAATATCTGGAACGAAAAAATCTTCCATTTGGATATAGGTCGTCCCCATCAAGGACTCTGAGATGATCCGGTATTGGGGGGGCCCCTGCTCCCCAGTACACAAAGTCATTACTCACAAGAACATTTTCAGAGCCAAGATCTCTGTCGAAGTTGGCTTTATTTAATTTGCCGCCTTCAAGACTGTGATGCGAATCTTCTTGGGTCCATTGACCTCTATCAAGATGGTAAATGTTGTCGCCGAAAGCAGCAGCTTTGCTTGAAGAAAAGCTTGCCTTTTTAACTGAGAAGCGCGGATCATCCCAGTACTGTTGAAAACTTAGCTTCTCGGTGACTCGCATGGCGAAAATCATTCTTTCTTCAAGATTTAGCGCTTTGCTGCCAACGCCAAAAACTAAATCTCCGACCTGTGCTCCTTCCCTAATTTGTGGTTTGCAGGTTGCGAGTGTGCAGACGCCATGAAACGGGTTGGGCGCGAACCCAAAGTCCCTTGACAGTTTGTACGAATAAATTCTTGGCATGGTGTTCATTGGCATTTGACGCGGGCGATTTTGCGTCCCTCGGGAGATTGCTTGGGTGCTTCCCATATTTCTTCACCGCCTAACGCTTCAGGTAGCTGTGGGCTGCCAACACACACCAGTGCTGTGGCTAATTCGTCAAAAATTTGAGGAATGGATTTGACGTCCTCCACAACAGCAATAATCTTTCCTCCTGATGCTCTTGCACACTCAGCCGCTCCAGTTATGCTCTCTGGGGCCTTTTGAGGAATCAAGAAGATGCAAATTTCTGCATTAGCAATGCATTCTTTTACTTCAGCATTTACATTTTCGAGATGCCCTGCTTGCGCTGCCTCTGCTATCTCTAGATCCGCAGCAGACAGACATACATCAAATCCCTTTTTTTGAAGTTCCTCGGTAACAGTAGGAACTGCTCCCTTCAAACCCTCGGTGTAGACAACACATGCTTTTCTTTGCGTGGCCATGTTTACTCCTTTTCAGATAGAAACTTCGATGCGGCGTTTAATTAATGAATACAAACTCTCGAAATGGCTGGGGGCTGAATGAGTAGCTTTGAAAGACAGCAGGGAGCTAGAACAAGCCTTAGCCTAGTTTTCAATTGCGTGTGAACTACATTAGCCGGCGACAGCCTATCCTGCACTAGTCCCCAAATCCTAAATTTCTTCGTCATGACGAAGACTTTGAGAGTGCGTCAGCGCGCGGCAGGACAAACTCTTGCAGGCTTATCTGACCATCGACGAAACGCTGAGCGTGGGCCTCATCTGCTTCACTGAGGGAGAAGCCTTCTAGCCCGACGGAAGCCCGCGCATAGTTAACTGCCGATTGCCGGCGGTTGCGTTCGGTATCCGATATGGTTTTGTGGGGCTGTTGCCCGTATTTACCCTTGCCAGCCATGGTATCTCCTTGCCGCAGGTAACTCGATCTTACAAGAAGTATGGGTAATTTGGTTAGGTACGCACAGCCACAGAGGTGGTGCGCTGAAATTGTCTTGTTTTACCTGGCATGGACGCCAATATCGGCTGTGTACTAGCCGTAGTTTCCAAAGAGGCTTGCCTCTCTGGACCTATCCACCCTCGCCGGCGGGAGCCTCGGCAGAAGGGGTTTCGGACTCTGGCCTGGCACTCATGCCCCCCGGGCATAGCGTGGGGGCGCTCCTGCCGCGTCAAGGAGCCATGTCCTCGACCTGTGGGCTGCGGGCCGCGCCAACCCTTTGATCCGTCATCCGCTTGACAGCATCGCTACTAACGTCGTTTGGCCGGAAGAGGCATCAGGGGCGGCACCGGAAGTCGCAGCCCGAAGCGCAGCGCAGGGAACGGGTGAGGACTCCGGGCCCGTCCGGCAAGAACGGACGCGAGAGACTGCCGCACAGGTTTGAGGCGAACAGAAAGGCTGCCCGAATCGCTGCGCGCTGCGCTAATCGGGGCAAAAAAAAGCCTCGCCAAAGGCGAGGCCACCACGTCGGAATACCAATGTCACCGGACAAGAAGTTTGTCCATCAATCGACGGCTCCCTCGCTCGAATCCGCCTGGCCGATCACTCCCAAAAACTCGCCCACCACCCGGTAGCGATGTTCGTCGTCTTCCCGGTTGAGTTCGATCGGAAGCAAGTCCGGATTGGTGGATCGCGGTTTCAATAGGATCTGCTGATTCTCAGTCCCGTCTTCGGTTTGCACCTTAAAGCTCTGATATTCCTTCACCGTGTATCGCGAACCGGCGTCGCCGTCCTGCGTATCGGCACATTCCACTAGCACGATTTTTCCATTCCGGCTGCCGCCGGGGTTCAAGCGGAACAGGCAGATGGCGCCGTCGGGGATGACCTTGTTCATTGACTCACCGACGACATGGCAAGCAAAAATATTCCTTCCCACGGGCATGTCAGCTGGTACCGCCACCCAGTTTTCATGTTCGACGTGTTGGAGCGCGCTGAAACCGCCAGCCGCCGCTCTCAGGTCGTAGAGCGGGACCGCGTTGACGTAAGGTTCCAAGGAATCGCCGCGAGGCTGCGGGAAGGTGATGACGTTGGATTTGTAGCTGTTCACGTGCCGCTTCAGATAGCGCCTCAAGCTATCGTCGCATGCGTAGAGAAACGTGCCGCGTATGCCGCGCAGCATGATGGTCCGGTAGATGTTCAGTATGTACTGCTTGAGCTCATCCGGATCTTCAATGGTCTGCTTACCATTCCGGTCATGATAGTTGCGGGGATCAATGACGATCTGGTCCAGCGCTTCGTCATAGCGGATTTCGTGGCCGAAGATTACGGCGGTGTAGTTCAGATCATAGCCTTGGGTGGTATGAATGCAGCCCACCTCGTCCGCGGCGCCTTTCGCGTTGATCCAATCCACAGTGGTGCTGTTCCACCGCAGCCGCACGTCACCGATTTCGATGTCATGTTGGTAGGGGGGCTTTCTGGAAACCCAGGGCCAGGAGAAACCGGCCACGAGCCGGGCCAAACCGTAGCTGGCGTCTCTTTGTCCTATCTCCTTCACCATGTCGGAGAGTTCGTCAAAAACCAGAAACTCATATTTGTTGGAGCTGAACTTTTCGTCAGCCGGAAGCCGCATGTGCAGGAGATCATCAACGAACCGCACATAGTGCTGCCCGGCGCGTACCCGGAACTGGGACGCCAGTGTTATTACCGTGCTGTTCGGCGAAGATTTGATCTCCTCGAAGTCGGCTGCATCGGCATCGGATGGCTTGATGCTCTGGCCTGGGTCGTAGAAAAAGACGGCTTTGTCTGACTGGCGCGTCACCCAGTCCACCTCACTGCATGTATTCTTGTCCAGTCCAAGCACGGCGCAGGCCGCGTCGAAGCTCCCGAAGTAGGCTCCCAGGTTTACGCGCTTGCGCAAGCGATGCGACTCGTCCACCAGGACGATGTCATAGCGCCGCTTTGCCAGCTCGGAAGGACTGATCACCATATCGGCATGTAGGCCCGAAACGTTCCGGAACGCCTTCTTGAGCGTGCTCCTGAAGGAGCTCATGGGGACCACCAGGGCCATGCGCGGCTGTGGAATCGACTGCTTGATTTGCCGCAGCAGGTCTCGGACTTCCTTCTCTTCATCGGAAAATTCGCGCAGATCCAGTTCATCAAGGTCGGACTGAATGAGCTTGAATAGGAATATCGCCAATACCGATTTTCCGGTTCCGGCGCCTCCCTGGACCACGACGTGTCTGAGCTGGGGCTCGACCAGCGAGCGCATTATCTCGATCAGGCCTTGTTGTTGGTCGGTAGACAGAGATTTGTACGGCGAGTATTTAAAAACGTCAGAATTGTCGATGGCCTCGATCGACCGTTGAGCGATTCCGTGCTGACGCAGTCTGTCCCACGTCTCCCGAAATATCCTGGAATAGAGTTCGTCCCTCTGATAGTAGTTGTGGTCGCTCAGCCCCAGGTTGCCGTTCAACATGCTGAATCGGCCATCGGCCGACATGTACTTTATGAGGGAAGACTCTATATCGAGAGTCGCTGACTTGTTGAAGCGTTCACTGCTGACGAGGTATACCGTCGTCAATGATCGCTTCTGAGGGTGTTTGAGATGCGTACCCAGGCGAGCCAGCGTGTCCGTCGTCTCGCCGACGTAGGCGCAACGTGTCTTTCCATCGCTGAGGATATAAACAAGCGGCCAATTGTTCGCTGCGTATGCGTTGGTCTCGATTTCGGTCAGCGTTTCTACGGAGAACCGGTAACGGTTCACTTCGACAAGATGCGGCTGGGTCATAGCTCGTTGTATTTTTTCGCGGTTCCCTTTGCTTTCTGTACGGGGTACTTAAGTTCGTTCTTTTCGATCTTCTCCAGAACGATTTTCTTGATGTCGAAGTTGTACGTATCGGACAGCAGCAGCGCGTAAGCCAAGACATCGGCCAGCTCTTCTTTCACCCTTTCGCGATCAGCGGCTTCAGGAGGTTTCCATAGGAAAACCTCCAGCAGTTCGCTTGCCTCGATGCTGAGGGCCAAGGCCAGGTCTTTAGGGTTGTGGAATTGTTGCCAGTTTCGCTCATCACGAAACTGGCGTAGCCGCTGAATGACTTCTTCCATTTCCTGTCTTTGCGGATGTGATGTTGTTGGAATGCATGATAGACCGCTTGGCCTCTAGTTGCACTTTTGGAGTTTCTTGCGGGGGAAGGGCGGATGCGTCACGAGGGGAGGCCCGCCTGTCCGCTTTTGGGGAGCAGCGACGTCGTTGTGTCGGGGGGTAAATCTTGCCGGGACGCCTATGCTTCGCCGTCGCGGAAGCGGCATCTGGATTTCTCGACCGGGAGATTCCCTGATATCAGGGGAAGTGAAGAATCACACCCGATGCTTGCAAACACCGGCGATTCTAAAGATGGTGCCCGGGGCCGGAATCGAACCGGCACGCCTTGCGGCGGGGGATTTTGAGTCCCCTGCGTCTACCAATTTCACCACCCGGGCAGGCTGGTCGCGGAGCCGTCCAGGCGACGGTCGCGGGTAAAGCGAAGACCGCGATTATATGCGGTCTGGGAAAAATTGTCAGGCCAGGGGCCGGCGCGGGGCGCGCCGGCCTGCGTGCTTACTTCTTTTCCGGCAGGAACCAGTTCATGACCAGCGCGCAGATGCCGCCGGTGGCAACACCCGATTCCAGCACGTTTTTCACGGCGTGCGGCAGGTGTGACAGGATCTCGGGCACCTGCGACACGCCCAGGCCCAGGGCCAGCGACACGGCGATGATCAGCAGGGCGCGGCGGTCCAGGTGGATGCCGGCCAGGATGTTGATGCCCGAGGCGGCCACGGCGCCAAACATGACCATGGCGGCGCCGCCCAGCACGGGTTCGGGCACGGCCTGCAGCACGCCGGCGACGGCGGGGAACAGGCCCAGCAGGATCAGCATGCCGGCGATCCACACGCCGACGTGGCGGCTGGCGATGCCGGTCAGTTGGATGACGCCGTTGTTCTGGGCGAAGACCGAACTGGGGAAGGTGTTGAAAATGCCCGCCAGCAGCGAGTTGGCGCCGTTGACCAGCACGCCGCCCTTGATGCGCTGCATCCACAGCGGGCCTTCGACCGGCTGCTTGGAGACCTTGCTGGTGGCGGTGACGTCGCCGATGGCTTCGAGCGAGGTGACCAGGTAGATGATCAGCATCGGCACGAACAGCGCCCACGAGAAGCCGAGGCCGAAGTGCAGCGGCATCGGCACCTGGAACAGTGCGGCTTCGCGCGCGCCGGTGAAGTCCAGGCGGCCCATGTAGGCGGCGGCGATGTAGCCCACCGCCAGCGCCAGCACCAGCGCGGTGCTGCGGATCCACACCACCGGCACGCGGTTCAGCAGGATGATGGTGCCCAGCACCAGGCCCGACAGCGTCAGGTTCTCGGCGCTGGCGAAAGTGCCGTTGGCCATGGCGCCGTAGCCGCCGCCCATGCTGATGAGGCCGACCTTGATCAGCGTCAGGCCGATCAGCAGCACGACGATGCCGGTGACCAGCGGGGTGATGAGGCGCTTGACGAAGGGCAGGATGCGGCTGATGCCCATTTCGACGAAGGAGCCGGCGATGACGACGCCGAAGATCGCGGCCATGACGGCCTCGACCGGCGTGCCCTGCTTGACCATGACCGAGCCGCCGGCGATCAGCGGGCCGACGAAGTTGAAGCTGGTGCCTTGCACGATCAAGAGGCCCGCGCCCAGCGGACCGAAGCGCTTGCACTGCACGTAGGTGGCGATGCCGGAGATGACCAGCGACATGGACACGATCAGGGTGGTGTCGCGGCTGCTCACGCCCAGGGCCTGGCAGATCAGCAGGCCGGGGGTGACGATGGGGACCAGGATGGCCAGCAGGTGCTGCAGGGCGGCGACGAAGGCGACGGGGGCGGCGGGACGGTCGTCGGGGCCGTAGACCAGGTCGTGGCGGGGTTCGGCGTCGTTGGACGCGCCGTGGGAGGCAGGTTGGGTCAGGGAGGCGGGTTGCATGGCAGGGAGCCGGCCGGGGAGGGGGTAGGGGAGGAAAGTGCGGCATTTTAGCGGGGAAGGCCCTCGGGCGCAGCGCGTCTGCCTGGGGCGGCGGCAGGGGGCTTGATAGAATTCTGATCCGCCAACCAGGGGCCGCCGGCCCGGGAATCGATGCACAAGCGCACCCGAGGGATCGTGATCGTCCTGGTCTTGTTGACGGCCATCCTGCCGATGATGCTGCTGGTCTGGCTGATCGATGACAGTGGCGACGATTTCGCCGCGATCGACCATGGCGAGTCCTACGGCAGCAGCATCTACAAGCGCTACCGGGGCGAGGTCTACGCGGCCGTGCCCAGCAACGGCTATTACCGGATGCGCGAGGCGGATCCGGCGGGTTTCGAGACCTTCGACACGGGCCGCTACGACGGCCGGCAGGCGGCGCGTGACGGTCGCCACGTGTATTGCGGCAACCTGGTGCTGCCGGGCATGCGGCCCGCATCGACGCGCTACCTGGGCAACAGCTATTTCAGCGACGGCTCGGCCACCTACTTTTGCGACTTCGCCTCCGAGCGCAATCTCGAACTGGGCCGGCTGGATGAACTCTGGCAGCGGATCCTGTACCGCGCCGGCAAGGGCGACAAGCCGCAGACCTACCTGTATCCGTTCCTGGCCCTGCCGGCCAGCGCGCAAGCCTACCGGCCGCTGCTCGATCGCCAGTTGGCCACCGACGGCGCCCGCGTGTTTTACGAAGGCCGCGCAATGCCGCAGGCGGATCCGGCGCGGTTGCGTCGCATCGCCGCGATCCAGCGCGGCGAGACGCGGCCAGGCAATGACTTCTTTGCCGATGGCCGCCGGGTCTATTACCGCGAGACGCTGCTGCCGCTGTCGGACGATCCGGCGCTCTACACCTTCATGGTCGGCAATCTCCACAACCAGCCCTATCTGTTCGATCGGCGCGACGGCATGGTGTACCTGGGCGCGCGGGCCTTCGACCCGGCGCATGCGCCATACCGGTTGCTGGACGAGGCCGGCGGCCATGTGCTCCATGCGCTGTTCGCCAGCAAGGACGGCGTCTATTTCTACAACAGCGAAAAGCGCTCGGTGGAGCGGGCCGGCGACGATCCGTTCGCGGCGGGCGGCTTCACGGCGCTGTCGCCCTACGTGTTCCGGGACGGCCGCCAGGTGCTGTTCTTCCAGAGCAAGGAAGTCTGGAACCGCTCGCGCGGCGGCGGCGGCCTGCTGTCCAGGTCCACCCTGATCCTGCGGCTCAAGGATGCGCCCACGGGGCCATGGGCCAAGCTGGGCGACGTCTATCACGGCTACGGTTCGGTCTGGCGCAATGGTGACGCGCTCTATTACCTGGACGAACTGGGGGCGACCCAACTGATCCACAGCCCGATCTATCGCATCCTGGATCCGGCCGCGGCGGATTTCCTGCTGCGCTCCCAGGAGACCCGGCAGATCAAGGCGGATGACATCCGCAAGCTGGTGCGCAGCGGCAAGCTGGCGGCGCCCGAATCCGAAGCGGTGCTGGAGGCCAAGACGCGTTATCGCAGCGGCATCTGGTCCCTTTTTGATTGAGGCCGGGCCCGCTGTCAGGGGCTGCTTGCGCGCGCCAGCCGGGAACCGGGATGGCCGCCCCATTCCCCGGCCTTGAAATATTTCAGATGGCCCCCATCACAACAGGGTTTCCCGGAAAACGCCTGGGCCATGTGCCCCGCGATCCGGCTTCCTTTTGTCCCTAATTTTCCGACTTTTCATACAACGATGAGCCAGAACGCCACGTCCGAAACCCTGGGATTCCAGGCCGAGGTGAAGCAACTGCTGCACCTGATGATCCATTCGCTGTACAGCAACAAGGAAATCTTCCTGCGCGAGCTGGTGTCGAACGCATCCGACGCCTGCGACAAGCTGCGCTTCGAGGCCATCGACAACCCGGCGCTGCTGGAAGGCGATGGCGAGCTGGCCATCACCGTCAGCTATGACAAGGAAGCGCGCACGATCACCATCTCCGACAACGGCATCGGCCTGTCGCGCGAAGAGGCCGTGGCCAACCTGGGCACCATCGCCCGTTCCGGCACGCGCGAGTTCTTCTCGCAACTGACCGGCGACAAGCAGAAGGATGCGCAACTGATCGGCCAGTTCGGCGTGGGCTTCTATTCCTCGTTCATCGTGGCCGACAAGGTCACGGTGGTCAGCCGCCGCGCCGGCGCCACCGACGCGATCCGCTGGGAATCCGACGGCCAGGGCGAGTTCACCATCGCCGCCGCCGACAAGGCCACGCGCGGCACCGACGTCACGCTGCACCTGCGCGCCGACGAAGACGAGCTGCTCAACGGCTGGAAGCTGCGCGAGATCCTGCGCCGCTACTCCGACCACATCTCGCTGCCGATCCGCATGGCCAAGGAAGAGTGGGATTCGGAAAAGGGCGAACAGGTCAAGAAGGACGAACTCGAAACGGTCAACCAGGCCAACGCGCTGTGGGCCCGCAACAAGGCGGATGTGACCGAGGAACAGTACCGCGAGTTCTACAAGACGGTGTCGCACGACTACGACGACCCGCTCGCCTGGACCCACAACCGGGTCGAAGGCCGCAGCGAATACACCCAGTTGCTGTACGTGCCCAAGCACGCGCCGATGGACCTGTGGGACCGTGACGGCCGCCGCGGCGTCAAGCTGTACGTCAAGCGCGTCTTCATCATGGACGACGCCGACCAGCTTCTGCCGTCGTACCTGCGCTTCGTGCGCGGCGTGATCGACTCGGCCGACCTGCCGCTGAACGTGTCGCGCGAGATCCTGCAGGAAAGCCGCGATGTGCGCGCCATCCGCGAAGGCTCGGCCAAGCGCATCCTGTCGCTGCTGGAAGACCTGGCGGAGAACAAGCCGGAAGACTACGCCACGTTCTGGTCGGAATTCGGCCAGGTGCTCAAGGAAGGCGCGGGCGAAGACCACGCCAACCTGGAACGCATCGCCAAGCTGATGCGCTTTGCCTCGACGCACACCGGCGACCAGGCCCAGACCGTGTCGTTCGCCGACTACGTGGGCCGCATGAAGGAAGGCCAGGACAAGATCTACTACGTCACGGCCGATACCTTCGCCGCCGCCAGCAACAGCCCGCACCTGGAGATCTTCCGCAAGAAGGGCATCGAAGTGCTGCTGCTGTCCGACCGCGTCGACGAATGGATGCTGTCGTACCTGCGTGAATTCGACGGCAAGTCGCTGGTCTCCGTGGCCAAGGGCGGCCTCGACCTGGCCGAGCTGGCCGACGAGGAAGAAAAGAAGCACCAGGCCGAAGTGGCCGAGGACTTCAAGCCGCTGGTCGAGCGCCTGCAGAAGACCCTGGAAGACCAGGTCAAGGAAGTGCGCGTGACGCTGCGCCTGGTGGATTCGCCGGCGTGCGTGGTGGTGGGCCAGAACGAACTCAGCCCGCACCTGCTGCGCATGCTGAAGGCCGCCGGCCAGGAAGCGCCCAACGTCAAGCCGGTGCTGGAGATCAACCCGGAACACCCGCTGCTGGCCCGCATCCGCGCCGCCGAAGACGGCGAGTTCGACCAATGGGCCCGGCTGCTGCTCGACCAGGCCTTGCTGGCCGAAGGCGCGCAGATCGCCGACCCGGCGGCGTTCGTGAAGCGGTTGAATGCGCTGCTGCTGAAGTAAGCGCGGCGGTACGAAGGCAGGAAAAGGGCGCCCGCGAGGGCGCCCTTTTTCATTGGCGAGCGGCGGTTGGGGCCGGACGACCTCGTTGGGGATGGAATCGTGCAACCGGTCCCTGTTGTCCTCGACGCATATTCCCGCTCGGTAATTTCCTGATGAACAACGCGATTTCCGTGGAAAAAATTACCGAGCGGGAATTTTTCTTATGCAATCCGCGCGCGTAAAACGCTTGGCGTTGACGGGCCGAGGGCGTTCCTCTCTCGAACCCCCCCCCACGTCATTCATGACTCCAAGTCAAAAGTCTTTCCCCGTTTAGTCGCTTTTTCCGTAAGGGTATACCCGTCATACTGGCCGCCTGTCTTCCGATCAGACCCGCCCCATGCGCCGGCCGTTGCCGCGACGCCGCTGGATTCCCTGGTCGGCGCATCCAACCAAGGAACCCGTATGTCCACCCATGAAACCCCGCCGGTGAAAGCCGGCCTGCCCTTGCTGGCATTGGCCGTCGGCGCCTTCGGCATCGGCGTCACCGAATTCTCGCCCATGGGCCTGCTGCCCGTGATCGCCGACGGCGTGGGGGTATCCATCCCCAGCGCCGGCATGCTGATCAGCGCGTATGCGATCGGCGTGATGGTCGGCGCGCCGCTGATGACGCTGGCGCTGTCGCGCTGGTCGCGCCGCAAGGCGTTGATCGTGCTGATGGCGATCTTCACGCTCGGCAACCTGCTGTCGGCGCTGTCGCCCAACTACACCACGCTGCTGCTGGCGCGCCTGGTGACCAGCCTGAACCATGGCGCCTTCTTCGGCCTGGGCTCGCTGGTGGCCGCCAGCGTGGTGCCGCGCCACAAGCAGGCCAGCGCGGTGGCAACCATGTTCCTGGGGCTGACCATCGCCAACGTCGGCGGCGTGCCGGCGGCGACCTGGCTGGGCCAGGTGATCGGCTGGCGCATGTCGTTCGCCGCGACCTCGGTGCTCGGCCTGGTGGCGATGCTGTCACTATGGTTCGCGCTGCCGGCGGGCGAAGCCGGGCGGCGCCCGGACATCCGTCACGAACTGGCGGTGCTCAAGACTCCGGTGGTGCTGGTGGCGCTGTTGACCACGGTGCTGGGCGCGGGCGCGATGTTCACGCTGTACACCTACGTGGCGCCGACGCTGGCCGAACTGACCGGCGCGTCGCCCCACTTCGTGACCGCGATGCTGGTGCTGATCGGCATCGGCTTCACCGTCGGCAACACCGCCGGCGGCCGCTTCGCTGACCGCTCGCTGGATGGCAGCCTGATCGCCTTCCTGGTGCTGGTGATCGCCGATCTGCTGGCGTTCCCGTGGCTGGCGCAGACCCCGGTGGGCGCCGCGATCGGCCTGTTGATCTTCGGCTTCGGCACCTTTGCCGTGGTGCCGCCCCTGCAGATGCGGGTGATGCGGGCCGCCACCGACGCGCCCGGCCTGGCTTCGTCGGTGAACGTGGGTGCGTTCAATCTGGGCAATGCGGTGGGCGCCGCGGCCGGCGGCGGCGTGATCTCGGCCGGGATGGGGTATGCCGCGGTGCCGATTGCCGGCGCAATCATCGCGGCGGCGGGCCTTGTGCTGGTGCTGTGGCAGCGCGCCGCCAACCAGCGCCAGCGCAAGCTGGCGGTGCAGGGCTGCTGAGCGTGAAGCGGGGCGACATCGCGATTCGTCCCGTCAGAACTCGAACGTCGCGCCCAGCTCGTACGTGCGGCCTGGCGCCAGCAACACCTGGCTGGTGGACCGGCCGCCGTAGTAGGCGTACAGCTTGTCGGTCAGGTTGCGCACGCGGAAGGTGATCAGCGCCGGCCGCAGGCGGTAGCTGACCGCCGCATCCACGGTGGTGTGGCCGTTGATGCGGATCTGGTTGGCGTTGTCGGTGTAGATCTTGCCGGTGTGGTTCAGGCCGACGAAGAAGTTCATCGGCAGTTCCTTGAGCCGGTAGTTGGCGTACAGGTTGGCGACGCGCTCGGGCACATTGGGCGGGGTATTGCCCACGCGCGAGGTGCCGTCGGCCTCGGTCAGCGAATCGAAGCGCGCGTTCAGCGCCGCGATGTTGCCGGAGAGGGTCAGTTGCGGCGTGACGCGCCAGTCCGCCGACAGCTCCACGCCGCGCGACGATTGGCGGCCGTTGTTGACCGTCACGCGCGGGTCGTTGGCGTCGCGCGTCAACACGTTCTCCAGCTTGATGTGATAGACCGCCGCGGTCCATTCCACGTCGCCCAGGCTCTGCTTGAAACCGGCCTCCCATTGCTCGCCCTTGGCCAGCGGGAACGAAGCATTGGACTGCGACAGCAGGAACAGGGAGCCGACCGGGATGGTGGCATTGGTGTACTGCGCGTAGACCGAGGACGATGGCGTTACGTCGTATACCGTGCCCAGGCGCATGGAGTTGGCGCTGTAGCGGGTGCCGAAGGCGGTGTGCGTGCCGGCGTTCAGGTCGGTGATGCTGCGCTCGACGCGGATGCGGTCGTAGCGGTAGCCGCCGACCACGGTCCAGCGGTCGGTCAGCTTGAGGGAGTCCTCCAGGAACAGCGCGGCGCCACGCACGTCGGTGGTGAAATCGGTGCGGTTGCCTGGGCCGCTCATCAGCGCGGGGTCGTCGTTGAAATAGCCCACGTCCGGATTCCACAGCGAGACGCGCAAGGCATCGCCGGTGCTGGCAGATCGGTTCGAGAAGCGCCGTTCGCTGTCCAGGCTGGTCTTGCTGAGTTCCCCGCCGATCACGAACTTGTTCGACAGGCCGCCGAGGGTGCCGTTGTGGGTCGCGTCGAAGCGGTCGATCAGGTAGCGCTGGTGGTGCGTGATGATGGTCTGGTCGCGGTCGATCGAGCCAGGGGCGCTGAAGGTGGCCGATTCCGAGTTCTTCCACAGGCGGTCCACCTTGTTCATCGCCAGCTCATTGCGCAGCGTCCACGACGGCGTCAGTTGGTGCGTGACCCGCGCCCGCACCCAGTAGGCTTCGGCCTCGTTGCGATCGTCGAGCACGTTGTAGTTCTTGCCAGCCAGCGCGCGGTCCAGGACGTGGCCGTCGGGCGTGCTGACCACGCCGGTGGGGTCCTTGGCCAGACTGCGCGGGATCAGCGGCGTGCCCCAATAGGCGTGGCCGGTGTCGCGCGAGTAGTCGAATGACAGGTCCAGGCGGGTGGCGGGCGCGACGTCAAAGGCCACGCCGGTGGTCAGGTGGTCCAGCTTGTTGCTGTTGCGGGCGATGGTGCCAACGCGGCTGTCGTTGTGGCTGTAGTCGATGCGATAGGCGCCGGTCTCGCCGAAATTGTCGCCCAGGCCGATGCCGGTGCGCGTGCTGCCATAGCTGCCGTACGAGAACATCGCTTCGCGCGAGGGGTTGTCGCGGTCCGGTCGCTTGGTCTGGAAATTGACGATGCCGCCAATGGCGCTATCGCCTTGCAGCACCGAGGCCGGGCCCTTCAGCACCTCGATGCGCTCGTAGTTCCAGGTGTCCTCGACCCGGTTGGTCGAACCGGCGCCCGACATGCGCAGGCCGTCGTACAGGTACAGGATGTCGGTGAAACCGCGCGAGGACAGCGTGGTGGGCGAGGACGGCGGGCCGCCGCCGGCCAGGCCGGTGGCGCCGCGCAGGGCTTCGCTGAGGGTGGCGGCGCCGCGTTCGCGCATGGCTTGCTGCGACACGATCTCGACCGATGCCGGCGTTTCGCGCACGGTCAGGCCCAGCCGCGAGGCGCTGCTGCTGCGGTTGTCCAGGTGCAGGCTGTCCGCGTCGCTGGCGGCCTCGACGCGGATGCTGGGCAGTTCGGCCTCGCGCGCCTGGGCCTCCTGGGCCTGGACGTTGGGCACGGCGGTGCAAGCCGCGAGCGCGGCGGTGGATACGACTCTTCTCATGACGCTTTCCCGAAACTCGATGGGGGTGAAAAACCTGTCTGTCAGACCACGCGATAGCGGCGCAGGCGCCAGCCAGCCAGCGCCAGCAGCAGCGCGGCGGGCGCCAGCAGTTGCAGCAGCGCGCGCAGGGCACGGCCGCGGACGGCGGCGGGGTCCTCTTCCTGCCACTGGAAGACCGGCATGCCGGGGAAGTCCTCGGGCGTGATGGCGCGGCTGGCCTCGATGCGGGGCAGGAAGAAATCCTTCCAGGCCCGGTGATAGGCATCGATCTGGCGCATGAAGTGCGCGTGGCGGCGCTGCCCGGTGCCGGCCAGCGCAGTGATGCCTTCATAGGCCACCGCCGCCGGCGACAGCACGCTGTACCGGGCGACCAGCGCCTGCTGGCGCGCCATCTGCGCGTCGAAGCGATCCAGCTCGGGCTGCATCGCCGCGTCCACCTGGCGTTCGACCCGCGCATGGCCCAGCGGGCGGCCAGTGATTTCCAGGTGGCCGTCGCGCGGGATCAGGGCGTCGGGTCTATCCATGTGCCCATAGTCGGTCGACAGCAGGGCGGCGTTGTCGCGCATGGCCAGCGCCGTCGCCACGCGGGTGCGCGTGGCCAGCTCGGCGCGCGACGGCGCCGGACTGGCATAGGCCGCCACCAGGTTCAGGATCACCGGCACCACCAGCACCAGCAGGACCCAGCCGACCATCAGGATCATGGCGTTGGCGGCCGAGGACTTGCCGAAGGCATTGACCGCCACCACGGCCGCGAACCAGAACAGCGCGTAGGCGCCCACCAGCAGCGCCCACCACAGCGTGGCGCTGGCGGCCTGCAAGGCCTGCGGGCGGGCGATCAGCAGCGCCACCACCGGCAGCAGGACGGCCGCGCCCAGCAGTACCGCCGCGCGCAGGACGATCTTGCCGCTGACCAGCGTCAGCAGCGACAGCGGCTGCGACAGCAGCAGGCGCAGCGTGCCGTCCTCTTTCTCGCCGGACAGCAGGTTGTGGCCGAGCGCGAAGATCAGCAGCGGCAGCAGGTAGACCACCACGAACGCCAGGTCGAAGTGCCCGCTGAGCAGGTGCCAGGGGTTCTCGATGTCGTTGTTGTGGATGAAGTTGACCTTGCTGTCGTAGGTCACCTTGAACTGCGAAGGGAACAGGTCGGTCTGGCCCAGCGCCACGGGCGCGAGCGGCACGCTGGGCATGATGGCGTAGTGCGCGCCCAGGCCCCCGCCCATGTTGGCGGGACTGGCCGGGTTGCCGAACGGCGTGGGGGTTTCGCTGCCGTCCATGATGCGCTGTAGCTGCGCAAGCTGGCCGGCGCGGTTCTGCGCATCGGCGCGCGCCAGCGCGGCCTGGGCCTCGTCGCGCAGCGAGGTCTGCAGCAGGCCGTTGAAGACGGCATAGCCCACCAGCAGCAGGAACAGCAGGCCGCACAGCCACAACGCGCGCTCGCGCGTCAGCAGGCGGAGTTCGTGCCGCAGGACCATCCCGAAGCGGCGAAATTGCGTATCGTGCACCAGGGGTCTCCTACAGGGCGGTCTGGCGGGCCACGGCGCGCCAGGCAAAAAGCAGGCTCAGCAGCAGCGCGGCGCCCAGCATCAGCAGGCTCAGGCGCGCGTGGTGCAACGCCCAGCCGGCGGCGGGCGGCTGGTACTTGAAGGGCGGCACCCGCGCCCACAGCGAGGGGCTGGCCTGATACGAGAAATGCAGGTGTTCCTGCGTGTCGGCGTGCGCCACCAGATCGGCGCTGACGATGTCCTGGATCACGCGGCGCTGCCGTTCGGCGGCGGTGGTGAAATCGCGATGGTGGGCGAAGTCGGTGCCGGCCATGGCGGCCGACAGCGCGCGCACGGCCAGCAGCGGCATCAGCCAGCCGGCCGATTCCTGCACGGTCTGCTGCCGTTCCCAGGTGTCCCACAGGCGGCCGAAGTGGCGGTCGTAGACGGCGTAGCTGGACTGGTCGTCGAGCTTGAGCGCCAGGCCCCACTTGTTCAGCGGCACGTCGCGGCTCCAGCGCTCGGTGGTGCCGAAGGCCTGCATCCAGACGCGGTCCGAGGTGGCCTTGAGGTCGTCCTGCAAGGCCTGGTTGAATTCGAGGCGGGTCGGGCTGGGATAGAGGCCGCGCGACAGTTCGGCCATGACGCGCGGCGCGATCACCGTATTGGCGATCCAAAGCGCCAGCAGCACCGTGATCGCCACGCGTGACGAGCGCGCCGCCGCCGACACGCCCAGCGTGACAAAGATGAAGATGGCCAGGTACATCGTGTAGCCGCCCGCCAGCACGGCGAAGCGCCACAGCGCGTCGGCGCGCCCGCCGGCCAGCCACACCGCCACGACGGCCGCCAGCGCGGCCGGCACCAGCAGCAGGCCGAGGCTCATGGCCAGGGCGGTGGCCTTGCCCCACAGCAGGCGCCACGGGGCGATGCCCAGGCTCAGCGTCTGGCGCAGGATGCCTTGCTCGCGCTCGCCGGAAAACGCGTTGAAGCCCAGCACGATCACCAGCAGCGGTCCCAGCGCCTGCAGGATCCAGGCGGCCGACAGGTCGCCAAACCGCTGCAGCCCGGTGGCGTCCTGTGCCGGGCGGAACTTGACCTCGCTCTGGCGGTGCGCCTGCAGCCACACGGTGCTGCCGATGTACGGATTGATGCCGGGATCCAGCAGCGCCAGCGTGGTGTCGGGCTTGAAGACGTGCATGCCCTGGTGGGCGGCATCGTGCGGATGGCGCGCGCCCTGGCGCAGCCAGTCGCCGTAGTCGGTGTTCTGGGCCGCGGCCTGCTCGGCGCGCGCTTCCTGCTGGTGCAGGTAGCCCACCGACAGCGCGGTCAGCAGCAGCACCGCGACGATGCCGCCAGCCCAGTACAGGCGCCCGTCGCGCAGGCGTTCGCGCAGGTCCTTGAGGGCGATCAGCAGAATCATGCGCTGGTCCTCATGTGCGCCAGGTACAGCGCCTGCAGGTCGGTGTCGTCGATCTGCCGGCTGTCCAGGCTTTCGACCAGCCGGCCGCGCTTCATGATGCCGACGCGGGTGGCGGTCTGGCGGGCGTGGAACAGGTCGTGGGTGGTGGCGAGGATCGCCACGCCACGTTCGCTCGCGCGTTGCAGCAGGCGGGTGAATTCCGCGGCGGCGGACGGGTCCAGGCCGGAGGTGGGCTCGTCCAGCAGCAGCGCGCGCGCGTCCTTGGCCAGCGCCACGGCGATCCAGACCTTCTGACGCATGCCCTTGGAATAGGCGGCGACGCGCTTGTCGGCCGCGGCCGGGTCGAGGCCGACCTCGGCCAGCAGTTCCAGTAGGCGTGTGCGCGGCGGCGCCTCGCCCAGCGCCAGCGCGGCGAAGTAGCGCAGGTTCTCCAGCCCGCTGAGCGTGCCGTACAGGTTCACCTGCTCGGGGATGTAGGCCACGTGGCGCTTGCTGGCCAGCGGTTCGCGCGCCACGTCCAGGCCGTGGATCAGGGCCTGGCCGCCGTCGGGCGCGATGAAGTTCAGGAACAGGTTGATGGTGGTGGTCTTGCCGGCGCCGTTGGCGCCCAGCAGGCAATAGATTTCGCCCGGCTCGATGCGCAGATCCAGCGGGTGGAGCGCGATCTGGTCGCCGTAGCGTTTGGTCAGGCCGATGGCTTCGAGCACTGCGAGTCCTTCTTCGTCGGAAGATGCGGGGGGAACAAGGGGAGGGGTGGACCGGTCGGGTGACTTGGCGGTCGAGTTGGGAACGGCTATCAATAGATATGATATAACATAACGTGATTATACTGCCATACCTCGCGCGGAACTTCGCTCGAATCGACGACACAAAGCAGAAGGGCGCCCACGTGGGCGCCCTTCGTTGCGGTTGCGGTGTGGCGGCGACGCCGCGCGGATCAGGCCTCGATCCGCTCCACCTTGCCCACCAGCAGGATGTACGACAGCGCGCCCAGCAGCGCCAGCGACGACACATACACGATGGCCGGCGCGAAGCTGTCCTTCGACACCAGGAAGCCAATCACGATCGGCGTGCAGATCGACGACAGGTTGCCCACGAAGTTGAACACCCCGCCGGTCAGCCCCAGCAGCCGCACCGGCGCCAGCGCCGACACCAGCGACCACGTGATCGACGCCAGGCCGTTGCCGAAGAATGCCAGCGCCAGGAAGAAGATCACCCATGGCGTCGAGTCGGTGAAGTTGGCGCCGATCATCGACGTCGAGATCAGCAGCCCCAGGATGATCGGCAGCTTGCGCGCCAGGCCCACGGTGGCGCCGCGGCGGATCAGGAAGTCCGACAGCACGCCCGAGCACAGCACGCCGATGAACGCCGCCAGGAACGGCACCGACGCCAGGAAGCCCGACTTGATGAAGTCCATGCCGCGGTACTTCACCAGATAGGTGGGGAACCACGTCAGGAAGAACCACAGCGTCGAGGTCAGGCAGAACTGGCCCAGGTACACGCCCCACAGCTTGCGCTGGCTCATCACCAGGCCCAGGTCGTTCCAGTTGAATGGCGCCTTCTTCTCGGTCACGCGCTTGTCCAGGTCCACGACGCCGCCGCCTTTCTGGATCAGCTCGATTTCGGCCGCGTTGGCGCCCTTGAACTGACGCGGTTCACGGTAGATCAGGTACCACAGCACGCCCCAGACGATGCCCAGCAGGCCGGTGCTGACGAACACCATGTGCCAGCCGTAGTGGTGCTGCAGCCAGGCCAGCACCGGCGTCAGGAACGCCAGGCCGACGAACTGGCCCGAGGTGTAGAAGCCGATGGCGGTGGCGCGTTCCTTTTCCGGGAACCAGGTCGTGACGACGCGGTTGTTGATCGGATAGGCCGGGGCCTCCAGCGCGCCCACGGCCAGGCGCAGCACGAACAGGATCACGAAACTGCCGGCAAAGCCCATGAAGAACGTCGCCGCCGACCACAGGATCAGCGCGGCCGCGTACAGCACGCGCGGCGACACGCGGTCCACCAGCCAGCCGCCGGGGATCTGCATGGCGGCATAGGTCCAGCCGAAGGCCGACAGGATCAGCCCTTCGTGCACCGTGTCCAGGCCGAACTCGTCCTTGAGCGCGGGCGCGGCGATGGACAGGTTGCTGCGGTCCAGGTAGTTGATGACGACGGTGATGAACAGCATCACCATGATGAGATAGCGGCTGCGCGTCGGCCGCTGGGCACTTTGCAGGCCCGGGTGGGTGGCGGTGGTCAAGGGGGTCTCCTCTTTCGCTTTTTTCTACCGGCTTACCACTCGGCGAAGCTGCCGTCGGCGTGGCGCCAGATCGGGTTGCGCCAGCGATGGCCTACCGCCGCGCGTTCTTTCACGTATTCCTCGTTGACCTCGATGCCCAGGCCGGGGCCCTGCGGAATCGCGACCATGCCGTTCTCGTAGGCGAACACCTCGCGGTTGCTGACGTAGTCCAGCAGGTCGTTGGCGGCGTTGTAGTGGATGCCCAGGCTCTGTTCCTGGATGAACGCGTTGTAGCAACCGGCGTCGATCTGCAGGCAGGTGGCCAGCGCGATCGGGCCCAGCGGGCAGTGCAGCGCCAGCGCCACGTCGTAGGCCTCGGCCATGGCGGCGATCTTGCGCGTTTCGGTGATGCCGCCGGCATGCGATGGGTCCGGCTGGATAATGTCGACATAGCCGTCGGCCAGCACGCGCTTGAAGTCCCAGCGCGAGAACAGGCGCTCGCCCAGCGCGATCGGCGTGGAAGTCAGCGGCGCCAGTTCCTTCAGCGCCTCGTAGTGTTCGCTCAGCACCGGCTCTTCGATGAACATCAGCTTGAACGGGTCCAGTTCCTTCATCAGCACCTTGGCCATCGGCTTGTGCACGCGGCCGTGGAAGTCCACGCCGATGCCGACATTGGGGCCGACCGCGTCGCGCACGGCGGCCACGTTCTCCAGGCACTTCTCGACCTTGTCGAACGAATCGATGTACTGCAGTTCCTCGGTGCCGTTCATCTTGACGGCCGTGAAGCCGCGCTCGACCGCACCCTTGGCGGCCGCGGCGGTATCGGCCGGACGGTCGCCGCCGATCCACGAATACACGCGGATGCGGTCACGCACGTTGCCGCCCAGCAGTTGCGACACGGGCACGCCCAGGTCCTTGCCCTTGATGTCCCACAGCGCCTGGTCGATGCCGGCCAGCGCGCTCATGTGGATGGCGCCGCCGCGGTAGAAGCCGCCACGGTACAGCACGGTCCAGTGGTCCTCGATGTTGCGCGGGTCCTTGCCGATCAGGTAGTCCGACAGTTCCTCGACGGCGGCGGCCACGGAATGAGCGCGGCCTTCCACCACGGGTTCACCCCAGCCGACGATGCCGGCGTCGGTTTCGATCTTCAGGAAGCACCACCGCGGCGGCACGATGTAGGTAGTGAGCTTGGTGATCTTCATGCTTGGGTCTCCTGGGCGGGATAGGCGCGTTGCCAGGCGGCGATGAAAGCGCGCGCGTTCTGGCCGACTTCGGTGGCCGACAGGCCGGGTTTGTACAAGGCGGAGCCCAGGCCGAAGCCGCTGGCGCCCGCCTGGGCGTAAGTGGAAAGGTTGTCGGGGGTGATGCCGCCCACCGGCACCAGCGCGATCGGCGGGCGCATCACCGCGCGCCAGGCCTTGAGCACGGCCGGGCCGAGCTGCTCGGCGGGGAACATCTTGAGCACGTCGGCGCCGGCGGCCAGCGCGGCGAAGGCTTCGGTCGGCGTGGCCACGCCGGGGCACGAGGCCAGGCCGGTGGCCTTGGCCGCGCGCACCACGGCCAGGTCGCTGTGCGGCATGACGATCAGTTCGCCGCCGGCGTCCTTGATGCGCGCCACGTCATCGGGGTTCAGCACTGTGCCGGCGCCCACCAGGCAGTCGGCCGGCAGCGCGTCGCGCATGGCGCGGATGCTGGCCAGCGGCTCCGGCGAATTCAGCGGCACCTCGATCAGGCGAAAGCCCGCCTCGTACAGCGCTTGCGCGACGGGCACGGCCTCGGCGGGCGTGATGCCGCGCAGGATGGCGATCAGGCCGCAATGGGCCATGGCGGTTTGCAGTCCGGTATGGGTCATGATGTGGTCTCGGAAGAAGAGGGGGCGGGCACCAGCCCGGCGGAAACCGCCAGGTGCCACAGGCCGCGTTCGGTGGCGTGTTGCGCCAGTCGCGGCGTGCCCAGGCCGTAGTGCCGCAACGCCAGGATGTAGCGCTGGCACAGCGCGTCGTCGCCGCACAGCACGATGCGCGGCAGCTCGCCCTGCAACCGCAGCATGTCGGCCAGCGCGGAAATCTCATGGCCGATCAGCAGGCCCGACAGGTAATCGGCCTGCGACACGCCGGTCAGTTCGCCGGTCAGCCCCAGCGCGCGGGTGCTGAAGATCGTCGACAGCACGCCGGCGCGGCCGGCCGGCACGCCTGCCACCTTCAGGCCGCGCTCGAAGGCCGCCATGTCGGAGGTCGGCGCCTCGATCATGGTGCGGCCCAGGATGGTGTGGCCGCGCAGCGCGGCGTAAACCTCGCCGGTCATGAAGGTGTCGAAATGCGTGACCTGGCCGCGGCGCGCGTTGACCCATTTCGAATGGGTGCCGGGCAAGCCGATCAGCACGCTGTCGGCGGGGTCGTCGGTCTGGTCGAACAGCACGCCGAATACCTGCGTTTCTTCGCCGCGCATCACATTGGGCAGGCCATGCCGCTGGATCAGGCCCGGCACGATGTGCACGGGCGTGGCGCCGTTGCGCTCGACGCGGGTCAGCAGGGTGCCGATGCGTTCCAGGGCCACCGGCACGTCCAGGTAGGCGGCTTCCCGCCAGCCTTGCGCGCTGCCGACCATGCCGCAAGCGATCACGGGAAGATGGGGCTCTGCCCGCAGCCAGTCGCCGCAGGCCTGCTCGAACGCCAGTTCGAAGCCCGATTGGCCGCTGGGCGTGGCCGCGCCGTCCTGCAAGGGTTGCGGCAGGCGCATGATGCCCCACGGCAGATGGCGGGTATCCAGCGTGCGGCCGGCGCCATCGAGGCGGTAGGCGCGCAACGAAGAGGTGCCCCAGTCCAGCGCTATGAGAGCCGCGCGGGCAGGCGATCCGGTTGTCATCAGAATCTGTCTCGTCTCGGGCCGGCGGCGCGCTGCGGGCGCGGGCGCGCGCATTCGCGGCGTACGCGGCAGGCAGGGGCTGGCCAGCCTTGTTGTCGTCAGGCCCGCGACGGCGCCGGGGCGGCGGCGGACGGGCTGGGAAAAATTCTAGATCAGCGCTTGAAAAATCTCAAAATATAGAATTAAATCCCATATATAGGGAATTAATTTCCCGTTCGCCAATCCCGATTTCCAGCCCCTTGTTCCCTCCATGTCCGATTCTTCCCCCGCCTACGATCCCGACGCCGCGGCCCCCGCCGGCACGCAGACCCTGATGCGCGGATTGGGCGTGATCCAGGCCGTGGCCGCGGGCGCGCGCGACCTCAAGGACATCTGCGCCCACATCGGCGTGGCGCGCAGCACCACGCACCGGCTCGCCAGTTGCCTGGTGCAGGAGCGCTACCTGCGCTCGCTTCCCGGCGTCGGCTACGTGCTGGGCCCCAAGCTGATCGAACTCGGCTTCCAGGCGCGCGAAGCCTTTCCCATGGCGACGCTGGCGCGTCCGTACCTGGACGGCCTGGCCGCCGAGACCGGCGACACCATCCACCTGGCGGTGCGCGACAACGACGAAGTGCTGTACCTGGAAAAGATCCCCGGCAAAAAGGGCCTGGAGATGCGCTCGCGCGTCGGCCACCGCATGCCATTGGCCGCCACCGGCGTCGGCAAGGCGCTTCTGCTGGATGCCGACGAGCCGCAATGGAAGGCGTTGCACCGCGTCGGCGCGCCGGTGTCCTCGCGCGCGCCGGGCGGCCGCCAGACCTGGGAAGCCTTCCGCGACCGCATGCGCGACTACGCCGCCAACGGCTACGCCTTCGACCTGGAAGACAACGAACCTTCGATCCGCTGCGTGGCGGCGCCGGTGCGCGATGCCTCCAGCGGCATCGTCGCCGCCATCAGCGTGTCCAGCACGGTGCCGTACATGTCGTTGGAACGCATGAACGAGATGGTCGACGTGGTCAAGGACGCGGCGGCGCGCATCTCCGCCGAGCTCGGCTGGAAGGTGCAGGGCGGACCTACCAAGACGCGCGACGCCGGCACATAACGCGTCGCGCTGGCAAAAAAAGGCGACCTCGGCGCATGGCGCGGGCCGTCTACCGGCACCGCCGGCGTCGGTCAAATCTCCGACCAATCCATATGCCGCCGCGACCGGCGGGGCGGCATATCGGTGCTAGTCTCTTGCTCAATCATCAATGACGCTCATCACGATTGAGTAGACCCCTGGCGACGAGCAAGTGGCGCCCCAACCTGATGTCGAGCGCCTGTATGCCGCCCATGCCGAGCGGCTGCGCCGTTACCTGTTCCTGAAAACCGGCGAAGCCGAACTCAGCGCCGATCTGGTGCAGGACTGCTTCGCGCGGCTCCTGGCCCACCACGAAGACCTCCCGCCGGACGACAGCGCGCTGGCCTACCTCTACGCCATCGTCAATCGCCTGCTCATCGACCATCGCCGCAATCACCATCAATCCCGCACCGACATGGCGGCGGATGACCTGCTGGAAGGCGTGCGCGATCCGCGCACCGCGCCCGACGTGCATGCGCACGTGCGCCGGCAACTGGCGCGTCTGGCCGCGACGCTGGCCGAACTGCCGCCGCGCACGCGGCAGATTTTCAGGCTCTGCCGCGTCGAGGGCCTGAGCCATGCGGAGGCCGCGCGCTATCTGGATATCTCGCCCAGTTCGGTGCAGAAGCACTTGGCCATGGCCCTTGAACTGATGCGTGAACGCCTGGGGCGCGATCCGTGAGCCTGCGCAATGAATGTGCGCTCTGGCCACTTTTTTTACTGTCTTTCGCGTCTGGCCCGTTATCCCTTTCATGAAGATCCCATCACGTATCCATCGCGAACGACGCCTGCGTCGCCAGGCCAGTCTGTGGGCCGTGCGCCTGGAGGCCGGCGCGCTCACCCGGGCTGAACGACGCCGCCTCGATCATTGGCTGGCGCGCGACGCGCGCCACGGCCCGGCCCTGGCCGATGCCGAAATGACCTGGGCCCTGGCCGGCCCCTGCCGCGATGCGCCCTCGCTCGCGCAGCCGGCGCCGACGGCGCGGCGCTTCTCCTGGCGTGCCTGTGCCGAGGCATGGTGCCGAGCGCATCTCATGGCGCCCCGACGGCGCGCGTTTGCGCTGGCTTGCGCGGCTTTGGTCGTCGCCGGCACGATCAATGGGCCGGACCTCATCGAACCCTGGTTGGTCGACTATCGCACCGACGTCGGCGAAATCCGTTCCGTGGCGTTGCCCGATGGCAGCCGCGTATTGCTGGGCAGCAACAGCGCGCTCGATGTGGAATACGACGCTTCGATCCGTCGGGTGCGCCTGCTGCGCGGCGAAGCGGTGTTCTCGCCGGCACCTACGGGGGCGGCCGAGCCGCGCAGGTTCGTGGTGGAGAGCGCGGGCGCCAGCATGACCGCGCTGGGCACGCGCTACGCCGTGCGGCGCCAGGATGCCGGTCACGGCTGGATGGGCGTGTTGCAGCATCGTGTCGCGCTCCTGATGGATCGCCCGCCCACCGCGGGCGTTGCCCACGCGGCGCTGACAGCCGGCGACAGCGCCACTTTCAGCCACGCCGCCGGCATCGCGCGCAGCCCCGTCGCACCCGCGCGCGGGGCCGCCTGGGCCGACGGCTATCTCATCTTCGACGGCGAACCCCTGGAGCAGGTCCTGCGGCGCATCGGCGATTTCCGGCGGGGCCAGTTGATCCTGGCGAACCGCGCCGCGGCGCGCAGGCCGGTCAATGCGCTGTTCCACCTGGATAACCTTGAGGGCGCGCTGGCCACGCTCTGTAGCGAGCTGCGGCTTGCGCGGTTGCGGCTGCCGGGGGTGACGGTGCTGTACTGAATTCTCGAATACAAATCATGTGCTGTAAATTCAAACAAATCATGATTTGTATGTATGAAATACAGCCTATATTGCGTATACGCCATTTACAGCCTATGCTTCGTAAACCTGAAAAACAGCGTGAGACGTGTATGGCCGACTACACCGTACGCACCGCGGAGCAATTGCCGGCATTGCTTCAGGCATTCCGAAAAAAGGCCGGGCTGACCCAGGCCGCCGCTGCTTTGCGGCTGGGTATCACGCAACAGACGCTTTCCGCCTTGGAGCGCAATGCGGAAAAGGTCGGTGCGGATCGGCTCCTGCAATTGCTGAGCATCCTGGGCGTGGAACTGGTGTTGCGCGAACCCGATGAACCGCCGGCAAGCCGGCAGGTGTCCGATCAGGACTGGTGAGCCATGGGACGTCGCTCGCACACACAGTCCCTGCACCTCTGGATGAATGGCGCCATGGTCGGCACCTGGAGCGTGCAGCCCCGCGCCGGCGACATCCTGCAATACGCCGACGCCTGGGTCAGCGCCGATCAAGGCAGGCCGCTATCGCTGTCGCTTCCCTTCACGCCCGGCAACCCGCCGCATCGCGGGGATGCGGTTCGCACCTACTTTGAGAACCTGCTGCCCGACAGCCGGCAAATCCGCGAGCGTGTCGCGCGGCGATTCCATGCGACCGCAACCGATGCGTTCACGCTGCTTGCCGAAGTGGGCCGTGATTGCGCGGGCGCATTGCAGGTGCTGCCTGATGCCACGCCGCCCCAGGACGCGCGCGTGCTTAACGCGACGCCGCTGAGCGAGGCCGAAGTGGCGCAGGTACTGCGCAACACCCTTGCGCCGACGCCCTTCGGCGGCGCCGGCGCCACCGATACCGACGACTTCCGCATTTCCATCGCGGGCGCCCAGGAGAAGACGGCTTTGCTGTGGTTCGATGGTCGATGGTGTCTGCCACATGGCGCGACCCCGACCTCGCACATCCTCAAAATGCCCTTGGGTCGGGTCGGCAATCTTCAGTACGACATGAGCGACTCGGTCGAGAACGAATGGTTATGCTCGGAGATCCTGCGCGCCTACGGCCTGCCGGTGGCGCGCACGCAACCGCTGTTGTTCGAGGACATGAAAGTGCTGGCCGTCGAGCGCTTCGACCGGCGCTGGGCCCGTCGGTCGACGGGGCAACCTTGGCTGCTGCGGCTGCCGCAGGAAGACATGTGCCAGGCGACGGGCACACCGCCGCATCTTAAATACGAGGCGGATGGCGGGCCGGGCATGGGGCCCATCATGAGGCTGCTGTCCACGTCCCTGGACCCTGACCGTGATCGGCGGATCTTCTTTCAGGCACAGGTTATCTTCTGGATGCTGCGCGCCACGGATGGGCACGCCAAGAATTTCAGCATCTTCCTGCGCCCGGGCGGCGCTTACGAGCTTGCGCCGCTCTACGATGTGCTGTCCGCCTACCCCGTCATGGGAGCGCGCGCGAATCAGCTTTCGCCGTTCAAGGCAAGAATGGCCATGGCCGTGCGCACCAGGAATCCGCACTGGAAGATGCAGGACATTCAACGCAGGCACTGGCTGGCGCTGGGCGCCGAGCATGGCGTCGTCACGCCGGACGGGCGCGACGCGCGTTTCGTGATCGACGACCTGGTCGCCCAGACCGGGCAGGTGATACGCACCGTCAGCGAACTGATTCCAACCGGATTTCCCGAAGCGCTCGCGGACAGCATTCTCGGCGGGCTGCAAGCCGCGGCGGAAAAACTGGCTGGGTAATCACCGGCCGCCGCGAGATACGCTTGGCCCGGATGCACGGCCCTGAGTAAGACGAAGTCAGGACGCCTTCGCACCGCTCTCCCTCTGGGAACTGCCTTTTTCGAACTTTTTTTACTGAACTTCGATTCTCAAACGTTAATGGTAATGATGCGCGTTTGCATCAGAGGCAACCAGAGGCGAAAGTGAAGAGAAGACAGGTGACGTTCCGTATTGTGAGTCGGATGCTGGCCGCGGGCGCGTTGGCGCTGCCGTGCGTGTCCATGGCGCAAACCCAGGAGCGTGCCGCGGGCATGGCGGAGCCCGCCGATCGGAAGGACGATGAACGTCAACGGACGTTCGTTTTCGACATCCCGGCTCAAGCTATGGCGCAGGCCGTGCTGGCATTCGCGCGTCAGGCTGGCGTTGACCTGTACATGAACGACGTCGATTTGTCGGCCTACACCAGTGCCCCCCTCAAAGGCAGCTTCAACGTCGAGACCGGCCTGACCCGGTTGCTGGGAAACAGTCCTATCGGCTACCGCTATCGCCGGACCGCGGGCGCTGTCCGACCGAACGTGCAACTGGTCGACAACGGTCCCGGCGCGCGTGCGCGGGTGTACTCGATGGCGCCCGTTGTGGTGCGCGGCAACGATGTCAACGAGCGCGTCTATCAGGCCCCCCGCGCCGTCAGCATCGTCACGCGTGAAGAAATGGACCGCGTGCCGGTGCGCCACGCCGCCGAACTCATCCAGGACACCCCCGGCGTCGCCAGCGCCGTCAATCGCCAGAACCCCGGTCTGTCGATCAACATCCGCGGCATGCAGGACTTCGGCCGCGTCAACATGATGATCGACGGCATGCGCCAGGATTTCGTGCAGAACGGGCACATGCAACGCAATGGAGAAATGTATGTCGATTCGGAACTCCTGTCCGAGGCCGTGGTAGAGCGAGGCGTGGTGCGTGGGGTGCATGGCACCGGCGCGATGGCGGGAAGCGTGGATTTCCGCACGCTGGATTTTGGGGATGTGCTGCGCGAGGGCAGGGATATCGGGCTGAAGCTGCGCGGCACGTCCGGGATGGGATACCAGGGGAACGGGGTCAATTTCATCGGCAGCGCGGCGGGCGCGGCGCGCGCGGGTGAGAACCTGGAAGTGATGGCGGCGGTGTCGCGGCGGTCGATCGGGGATTATCGGATTGGCGCGCGCGGAGGTATCGAGGGCCAGAATTCAGTGTGGTTCAACGGCGGAAAGATCGAATTCAACGATGTGAAGTTCGCCGCTCAAGAACAGGACTCCGGTCTGTTCAAGGCACGCTGGAAACTGAGTGATGATCAGTCGCTGTTGTTCAGCTACGTCGGCACGCGAGTCGGATACTCCTACACCACTGATGCCGACACGTCAGCACAGGAGAGTGGCACTCCTTGGCGCAAGATGGGAAATTCGAAGGCCCAGTCAAACAGCTTCGCCCTCGATTACAAAATCAAGCCGGCCGACAACCCTCTACTTGATCTGAAAGTGAAGGCATATGGCGTCGAAACAAATGTTGAGAATTACACGACGCCAACCTATCCCTTCTCCAGGTTTGATGGCGAGTTCACGGACGCAGCAAAGATCCGAGAGAATATTGACAATGAGTATTGGGATAGCGGCGCTTGCGAGAAGCCCGATAAAACTCCCTACGCGCTTGACGTTTGCAGACAGTACGGTGTGGGCCGAAATAATCGACTGTCTACCAAGACCCAAGGATTTCAGCTCGACAACACATCGCGTTTCGTGTTCGGGGCGACAACGCTCAGTGCCAACTACGGCGTAGAGTATTTCACTGACCATACAACTTCGAACCAGCGCTGGAATCACGACGGTCGCGAGGTGCGCCCCATTGGCACTACGGGCAAGGATGCCCTCAATCCCCAAGGCCGTCGCAGCATGGGCAGCATCTTCACAGAGCTGAAGCTGGAGGACGATTTCTTCACCATATCCGCCAGCCTTCGTTACGAGCGCTACCGCCTCAAGGGTAAGACGCAAGTTCCCGGAAAGCAGACCGTCCACCTTTCCAGGCTCGACAAATTTGCAAAAGAAATGTGCGCTTATGGCGCCTTTCCAGGCCTGGCACCCAACGAAAACCCGCGCAGCCAAGTTCAATCTGTTTACGGGCCAGGCTGCCGTTTGGCGTTGGCTGGCGACGAATCGGCCATCGCTGCTTGGTGGGCCGATGTGCCGACGTACGTCGACCAACGTGGAAGAACGAAGAACTTCTACATACCTGGCGGGCGTAGATCCTCTGACTACGAAAAGGAGTTTCAGCCTGAAGACCTCGACGACCAGAACGCCTTGTATGACTACGACGTGAGTCGCAGTGCCGGGATGCTGTTGCCCGCGTTGTCCGGAGCGATTCGGCCAACCAATTGGCTGGAAGTGTACGGTAGCTGGGGCAAGTCCTGGAGGCCTCCCGCCATCAACGAAATGCTGATGGTGGGCAATCATCCTAGAGATGGATTTGCCTCCATCTACCCCAATCCGAATGCAGAGCCGGAAACCTCCCGGACCTGGGAGGTAGGCGCCAACACCATATTCCAGGACGTCGCGTTGGATGGCGACAGTCTATCGCTAAAGGCGGGCTACTTCGACACTAGGGCGGATAACTACCTTTTTTCGTCCATGGACGTCATTTTGCCCGGCTCCAACCTGGAAAGATTGCCATTGCCCGGCACAACGGCCTTCGTCAACAACCGCAACCGCACAAAGTTCCGCGGATTGGAATTTGAAGGGCGTTATGAGGCTGGCTGGATCTATGGGGGGGCGAGCTATACCCATTATCTAGGCGGCCCCAACAAGTTCTGCGAAGACCTTTACTTCCTGGGGGCTGGCGAAAACAAATTCGACCGCCCGAATGCAGATGGAAGCTATCCGGTCGAGCATCAGAAAGCCCTCGCGCGCGGGTATGAATCGTGGCGAGCTTGGGCTGATGATCAGGTCGTTTGCGACAACTTCGTCTTCAACAGCGCGATCGCCAAGCCGGTGGATAAAGGCACGCTGCTGGTCGGCGTGCGCTTGCTGGAGCGCAAGCTGGATACCGGCGTGAGATTCAACTACAGCGGTGAAGGTTGGTACAACCGCGATTCTGGTGGCTCCCAGGTTTGGTTCAAGTACACGACTTGGGACTGGTATGCCAGTTATCAAGCCAATGACAACGTCAAGCTTATGGCGTCAGTCGAGAACATCACCAATCGAATGTATGTCGACGGATATTCCGATGCGATGGCACGCACATTCGCGCCGGGGCGCTCCGTTGCGTTGGGCATGGAGGTTCGCTTTTAGGCAAGTAATCGCTCGGGTGGGCGAATGCCTTTCCCGAGAAAGGGACATGCGGATTTTTCGCATGTGCGACGTACACACAGTGCGGCGCTTTTTTGGGTCGGGGATTCACCCCGGCAATTGGTAATAAACGGAGCATGACAATGTCTGCACAAGTAAGTTTTATCGATATCAGCCACCTTCCCACGGGTATCACAACGGAGAGTTCGTTGGAGCTCATGCTGGACGCGTTCCAGAATGGAGGGGTTGCCGGTGAGCACACCAGCGTCCCCAATAAGGGCGGATTCTTCGGTGGCAACGCCTTCAACGGCACCGACTATGGCTATGTCAGCAAAACGGTCGCCAACTACGCCTTCGTGGCTTCGGGTGATCTGCACTACTTCTTCCCTCCTTACAGCGGCCACGCAGGTGACGGCCCGACCGCGCACACAGTGTGGGGTTCATTGGATTCCATCACCCTGGGCGGTGGCCTGGACGGAGCCGGACATGTGGTCGATCCGCTCATTACGTTTACTTTCGATCAGCCTATCGAGGGCGACGTTGCCGATGGACGAGGCAACGAAGTGCATGACATCGTTTGGGGCCTGATGAACGGTTCGGTTGTTGGCACACCAGACAAGATCAGCCACATCACGAACGGAGGTTTGGTCGACGCCTTGGAACAGAACGGGATGGATATGCACACCTCCATCGCCGACCTGGTCGCCCACAACTTCGCCACCGAGACCGACCTCGCCCTGGCGGCGTAACCCACCCGTGAGTTTCCCCGCGCTTTCTCGGGCGCGTGGGTCACGGTCGCGGCGGGCCTATCCCCCGTCGCGACCGTCTTTTTGTTTCTTCATTCTGCGTGTCCCGGCAGTC
The DNA here is from genome assembly GCF_046535435.1 of Achromobacter sp. SIMBA_011. Taxonomy (NCBI): domain Bacteria; kingdom Pseudomonadati; phylum Pseudomonadota; class Betaproteobacteria; order Burkholderiales; family Alcaligenaceae; genus Achromobacter; species Achromobacter sp. SIMBA_011. The sequence continues at coordinate 974,832 of NZ_JAWRWN010000001.1, forward strand.
ATCCGGGCAAGGAAATTCAATGCAGCAAACCCAGACGCGCGCGGGCGCGGCACAGGGCTCGGACGTCCTGGATATCAAGGCGCTCCTGTCGCGCTTTCGCACGGGCTGGTACAGCGTGGCCGCGTTCAGTGTCGCCGCCAACCTGCTGATGCTGGCGCCGTCGCTCTACATGCTGCAGGTCTATGACCGCGTGCTGGCGTCCGGCAACGTCTTCACGCTGGTGATGCTGAGCCTGATGATCGTCGGTTTGCTCGCGCTGATGGGCGCGCTGGATTACGCGCGCAGCGCCGTCATCGTTCAGATCGGCGCGCGCTTTGACGCGGCGCTGGCCGGGCGCGTGCACGAAGCGGCGTTCCAGCGCGGCCTGGCGGGTGTGCCCGCCAATGCGGGGCAGGCGGTCAACGACCTGAACACCGTGCGCCAGTTCCTGACCGGCAGCGCGGTGTTCGCATTCTTCGATGCGCCGTGGTTTCCGCTGTTTCTGCTGGTGATGTTCCTGTTCCATCCCTGGATGGGCACGCTGGCGTTGGCGGGAACCATCATCCTGGTGGCGCTGGCGTGGCTCAACGAGCAGGTGTCGCGCAAGCTGTTGGCCGAGGCGGGCGGGCTGTCGGTGCGGGCCGGGGTGGAGGCCGAAGGGCAACTGCGCAATGCCGAAGCCATTCAGGCCATGGGCATGCTGGACCGGTTGCGCGCGCGCTGGCAGCGGCTGCATGTGGGTTATGTGCGGCGCCAGGGCTTGGCAAGCCAGCGCTCGGCGATGATCGCGAGCCTGTCGAAGACGGTGCGGATGGCGCTGCAATCGCTGGTGCTGGGGCTGGGAGCGTGGCTGGTGCTGCAAAGCCATGTCAGCGCCGGCATGATGATTGCGGGCTCGATCCTGATGGGGCGCGTGCTCAGCCCGATCGATCAGGTGATCGGCGCCTGGCGGCAATGGGCGGGCACGCGGCTGGCGTGGCGGCGCCTGCAGGAACTGCTGACGACGTATCCGAAGCCGTCGACGGGCCTGACGCTGCCAGACCCGAAGGGCGCATTGCGCTTGGAGGGCGTGACGGTGACGCCGCCGGGCGCGGCGCAGCCGACGCTGGTGAACGTGTCGTTCGCGCTGGAGCCGGGGCAGGTGCTGGGCGTGGTCGGCCCGTCGGGCGCGGGCAAGTCGACTCTGGCCCGATTGGTGGCGGGTGTGTGGCCGGCCCGCCTGGGCACGGCGCGGCTGGATGGGGCCGACCTGAAGCAATGGGAACGCGCGCGGCTGGGGGAGTGGCTGGGCTATGTGCCGCAGGACGTGGAGTTGTTCTCCGGGACCGTGGCCGAGAACATCGCGCGCTTTCCTGGGCCGGACAGCGATGGCGAGGGGTTGGCCCGGCGGGTGATCGACGCGGCGCGGCTGGCCGGCGCGCACGACATGATCCTGGCCCTGCCGCGCGGCTATGACACGCCGTTGGGCGCCGGAGGCCAGGGATTGTCGGGCGGGCAGCGCCAGCGTATCGCGCTGGCGCGGGCGCTGTACGGCACGCCGCGCCTGGTGGTGCTGGATGAGCCCAACGCCAGCCTGGATGACGCGGGCGAGCAGGCCTTGCTCGATGCGCTGGGCCGGCTGCGCGAGATCGGCGCGACGGTGGTGCTGGTGACGCACCGGCCCAAGGTGCTGGCGGCGACGACGCACCTGCTGTTGCTGCGCGATGGCCGCGCGCAGCGCTTCGGCGCCACCCACGACGTGTTGCGGCCGGGGCCCGAGGGGGCGCCCGGGGCGACGCCATCGCCGCCTACGGCATCCGCCGGGCCGGGCGGCCGTGCGGCGACGATGGCCGGCGCGACGGGGACGGCGGCGTCCGGCGTGGCCGGCTCGCCGGCACAGACGCGCTCGGGCGGATCGGCGGCGCAGGTCTATCCGTTGGCCGGTGGCGCGTTTGCGGGGCGAATCCTCGGAGGCAAGGCATGACGGGGCGCGCCGCGGGCAATCGGGTGGTGGTGTTGCGGCCCGAGCTGAACAAGGGCGATATCGGCGCCGTCGAGGGCGATGAGAACGGCGGCTGGTCGGCCCGCTTCGGCTGGTGGGTGCTGGCGCTGGGCTTTGGCGGTTTCCTGGCGTGGGCGGCATGGGCGCCGCTGGACAACGGCGTGGCGATGCCCGGCATCGTCGTCGTGACCGGCGAGCGGCAGGCGGTGGACAGCATCGAGGGCGGCGTGGTGAGCGCGTTGCTGGTGGCCGAAGGCGACCAGGTCCGGGCCGGCCAGGCGCTGGTGCGGCTGGACGACACCCGGGTGCGTGGCGAGGCGCAAAGCCTGCGCGCGCAGCAGGCGGCGGTCATGGCCCGCGAAGCGCGCCTGCTGGCCGAGCGCGATGGCCGCGATGATCTTGCGCCGCCCGATGCCCAAGCGAATGCCGAAGCGGCCGCCGCCTATGCGATGGAGCGCCAACTGTTTGCCAGCCGGCGGGCGGCGCTGGCGGGCGAACTGGCTGGCATCGACGCGACGCTGGCCGGCAGCCGCGCCCTGGCCGCCGGCCTGGAATCCACGCTGGCACACAAGCGCACGCAACGCACCCTGTTGCGGGAACAGGTCGGCAACCTGCGCGGTCTGGCGCGCGAAGGCTACGTGCCGCGCAACCGCGTGCTGGACCTGGAGCGCAGCCTGGCGCAACTGGACGGTGACATGGCCTCGGACCGGGGCGCGCTGGGCCAGACCCGCCAGCAGATCGCGGAACTGGCGCTGCGCGGGCAGCAACGCCGCGACGCATTCCAGCGCGAGGTGCGCACCGATCTGGCGGAGACCCGCGTGCAGCGCGAACAGTTGACGCAGAAACTGGCGGCGGCGGAATTCGATCTGGCGCACAGCGAGATCCGCGCGCCGGTCAGCGGCACCGTGGTGGCGCTGGCCGCGCACACCGTCGGTGGCGTGGTGCAGCCGGGTTCGCGCCTGATGGAGATCGTGCCCGAGGACGTGCCGCTGGTGGTCGAGGGGCGCTTGCCGGTGGAGTCCATCGACAAGGTGCGCAGGGGCCTGCCGGTCGAGCTGATGTTCACCGCCTTTGATGCCAGCCGCACGCCACGGCTGGAAGGCACTGTGACGCTGGTGTCGGCGGACCGGTTCGATGATGACCGCAATGGTCGTCCCTACTATCGCCTGCGCGCCGATGTGGCGCCGGGTCAGTTGCGCCGCATTGGCGATGCGCCGCTGCGCGCCGGCATGCCGGTGGAGGTGTTCGTGCGCACGGGCGAGCGCTCGCTGCTGAACTATCTGTTCAAGCCCTTGCTCGACCGCGCGCGGCTGGCGTGGGGGGACGCATGAATCGCTGGCGGGGCGCGCGCGCGGCGGCGTGGATGTTGATGGGGGCGCTGTTGCTGCCCGCGATGGGGGCGGCGCAGGCGCTGGATTTTCAGCAGGCGTACACGATGGCGCTGGCGTCCGATCCCACCTGGCAGGCCGCGCGAGCCCGCGAGCGGGCCGATGCGCAGGAAGAGGCGCTGGGGCGCGGCGGCTTGCTGCCGAACCTGAGCTACCACTACAGCGGCGCCCGCAACGTTACGTCGTCGCGCCAGGAGACGAGGTTTGGCACACTGGAGCAACGGTCGCGCTACGCCAGCTCCGCCTCGGGCTTCACGTTGAGCCAGCCGTTGTTCGACGCGGCGGCCTTTGCGCAGTACCGGGCCGGGCGCGAGCGCGCCGAGGCGGCGGGATTGACGTTGCAGCGCGCCCGCCAGGCGCTGGCGGTGCGCGTGCTGCAGGCGTATACCGCCGTGCTCTACGCGCAGCAAGCCTTGGCATTGACGCAGTCCCAGGGCCGTTCGTTGCAGGAGGACGCGCGCCGCAGCGAACGCTTCGTGGCGGCGGGCCAGGGCACGCGCACGGATCAGTTGGAGATCGAGGCGCGCGCCCGCGTGGTGCAGGCGCAGGAGATCGAGGCGCGGGACAAGTTGCGCGATGCGCGCAATGCGCTGGGCGCGATCGTCGGCCCGGCGCTGGCCGAGCAACCGCTGGCGCCCTTGCGGGCGGCCGCGCTGGCCGGGCTGGCCGTGGAAGGGCGTGACCTGCCGGCGTGGCGCGAGCTGGCGCTGGCAAGCAACCCCGAATTGCTGGCGCAGCGGCACTTGCTGGAAGCCAGCCGCCAGCGCTACGAGGCCGCCCGCGCGGGACATCTGCCGACGGCGAGGCTGGTGGCTCGCAAGCAGTTGACGCATTCCAATGGCGAGAACCAGATCGGGCAGCGCTATGACACCGGTTCGGTGGGCATCGAGGTCAGCATTCCGCTGTATTCCGGGGGGCGCACGTCCGCGGCCAGCGGTCAGGCGCTGGCCGAGCAGGAAGAAGCGCAGCACAAGCTCGATGCCGCCACGTGGGCGTTACTGGATGACCTGGCGCGGCAGTTCCATACCTTTGCCAGCAGCCGGGAACGCATCGCTGCCTACCGGCAGGCCGCCGAGGCCGCCGCATTGCGCGTGCAGGCCACGCGGCGCAGCGTGCTGGGCGGCGAGCGCACCAACCTGGACGTGCTGGACGCGGAGCGCCAGCGTTTCGAGGCGCTGCGCGAACTGGACCGCGCGCGTTACGACAACCTGTTGGCGTGGCTGACGCTGCGCTGGCAGGCGGGGGTGCTGGACGATGAAGACGTGGCGCGCATCGGCGCGCTGTTCGCGGCGGGCTAAATCCGCGTTTGCACGGAAGCCGCGGCCGAGAAGGCCCCCGCGACCGCGCAACGAGCGCGTGGCAGGCTGCGGCGGCTTGGCGTGGCGCGGTTCGTCATTCGCCGTGCCCGCCTTCCTGGCCGCTTGCGCTGGCTGACAGGCGCAAGCGGCCGGCTCACTTCAAGGGCGGCAACGGCAACAGCCGCCTCGCGATCTGGTCCATGGCCGTTTCCAACTGCGCCGCCAGCGCCTGAGCGGCCGGCGAGAGCGAGCGGTCGCGCCGGTGCAGCAGGCCGATGGCGCGGCGCGCCGAGGCATCGCACAGCGCCGCCGCGCGCAGTCCCGACAGGTTCAATTCCGGCAGCGCCAGGCGCGGCAGCACGCTCACGCCCAGGCCCTGGCGCACCATGCCGGCGGCGGTGCCCATGTTGGTCACGTCATAGCGCAGCGCGGTGGCGGGCGCGCCGGTTTCCTCGCGCACCGCGCGGTCGAACTGCTGGCGCGCGTTCGAGCCTTGCGACAGCAGGATCAGGTCATAGCGCAGCACGTCGCGCCAGTGCAGCGGGCCGCGCTTTTTCTCCAGGGCATGGCCGGCCGGGTAGATGGCGCAGAAGCAATCTTCGGCCAGCGGCGCGAACGACAGGTCCGGCGCCGGCTCGGCCAGCGCGCCGACGGCGAACTCGATCTGGTTGGTGCGCAGCATGGCCACCAGTTCGTCGTTGTGCGCCTCGACCACGCGCACCTTCAGCGCCGGATGCAGTTGGCGCAACGCGCCGACCGCCACGGGCAGCAGCGCCAGCGCGGTCGAGGGCAGGGCGCCCAGGGTGACGTTGCCGCGCCGCACCGCCGCCAGGTCGGCCAGGCTGCGATAGGCTTCCTCCAGGTCGGCAATGGGCCGCTGCGCGCGGGCGTGGAAGTCCTGCCCCGCCGAGGTCAGGCTGATGCTGCGGGTGGTGCGTTCGAACAGGCGCAGGCCCAGCACGTCCTCCAGGTCCTGGATCAGCGCGGTGAACGAGGGCTGCGTCACGCCCAGTTGGTTGGCGGCGTGGGTGAACGAGCCGGTGTCGACCGCCAGCAGGAAGGCCTTGAGCGATCGGTACTTGATATTCATAGCCATAGGCTAAGAATATAAGAAAAATATCGAATTGTGCCTAATAGTCGGCCGGCCGATGATGCGTCTACCGAGACCTCTGGATTGCCCCGACCTTATGCAAGCATCGAGCCCAAAGCCCTTCCGGTTGGGCGCCGAATGGCGCCACGGCCAGGACGGCGACGCCGTCATCACCTCCATCAATCCCGCCGACGGCAGCGTTGCCGGCATTGTCACGCGCGCCTTGCCGCGCGACGTGGATGCCGCCGTCGCCATCGCCTGGGACGCGTTCCAGCGCCAGCCGTGGCGCAAGCTGCGCCCCGACCAGCGCGCCGCCACGCTGTACGAGATCGGCCGGCGCCTGGCCGCCGAACGCGAGCCGCTGGCGCGGCTGCAGATGATCGACAGCGGCAAGCCGTGGAAGGAATGCCTGAACATGGTCGACAGCGCGGCCGGGCATTTCCGCTATTACGCCGCGGTGTGCGAGACCTGGCAGAACGAGATGACCTCGCCGCGCGGCGAGTATTTTTCGATGGCGCTGGCCGAGCCGTTCGGCGTGATCGCGGCCATCACGCCGTGGAACTCGCCCATCATGAACGAGGCGCAGAAGGCCGCGCCAGCGCTGGCGGCCGGCAACGCGGTGCTGCTCAAGCCGTCCGAGGAGACGCCGCAACTGGCGCTGGAACTGGCGCGCATCTGTGCCGAGGCCGGCCTGCCGGAAGGGCTGCTGACGGTGCTGCCGGGCTACGGCGAGGACGTCGGCGCCGCGTTGGTCAAGCATCCCGGCGTGCGGATGGTGTCGTTCACCGGCGGCACCGAAACGGGCCGCGCCATCGGCGGCATCGCCGGGCAGCGCTTGATTCCCGTGGGCCTGGAGCTGGGCGGCAAGTCGCCGCACATCGTGTTCGACGACGCCGACCTGGACCGCGCCGTGGCCGGCGTGGTGTCGGGCATCTTCGGTTCGGCCGGGCAAAGCTGCGTGGCCGGTTCGCGCCTGTTCGTGCAGAAGTCCATCTATGGCCGCTTCATGGAGGCGCTGGTGCAACGCACGCGCCAGGTGCGCGTGGGTCTGCCTGATGATCCCGCCACGCAGATGGGGCCGCTGGTGTCGCGCGCGCATCGCGACAAGGTGGCCGGCTATGTCGACATCGGCCGCGCCGAAGGCGGCCGCGTGCTGGTCGGCGGCGCCGCGCCGGATCGCGCCGAGCTGGCCAACGGCTGGTTCTACCTGCCCACGGTGATCGACGGCCTTGGCAATGGCGCGCGCGTCTGCCAGGAAGAGATCTTCGGGCCGGTGCTGGTGGCGTTGCCGTTCGACGACGAGGACGATGTGATCCGGCAGGCCAACGACACGCCCTTCGGCCTGGCCGCCGGCATGTGGACCGGCGACTATGCCCGCGCCTGGCGCGTGGCGCGTGAGATCGAGGCTGGCTCGGTCTGGATCAACACCTATAAGCAATCGCATATCGCCACGCCGTTCGGCGGCTTCAAGGACAGCGGCATCGGCCGCGAGAAGGGCCTGCATGGCCTGCGCCTCTACAGTCAGGTCAAGAGCCTGTACTGGGGCATGCACAATCAACCGATGGGACTGTGAATCACATGACGACCGACAAGAAAAGCGCGGCGCTGCCGCTGGCCGATGCCCGCATCCTGATCGCCGGCGCCGCCAGCCTGGTGGGCTCGCACACCGCCGACGCGCTGCTGGCCGCCGGCGTGCGCGAGGTGATCCTGCTGGACAACTTCGCCTTTGGCACGCCCGAGGCCATCGCCCACCTGCAAGACAATCCGCGCGTGAAAGTGGTGCGCGGCGACCTGATGCGCCTGCCCGACCTGCTGGCCGCGACCGAGGGCGTGGATGGCGTGCTGCACCTGGCTGCCTACATGACGCTGGGCTTCGCGCAGACGCCGTGGCAGGCGGTGGACGTGAACATCCGCGGGGCGCAGAACATGCTTGAAGCGTGCCGCGCCAACAAGGTGAAGAAGTTCGTGTTCGCCTCGTCCAACGCGGTCTATGGCTACGGCAGCGGCATCGCGGGCGCGCTGGTCGAGAACGGCCCGTTCCATTCCGTCGGCGCGCCGCCGGCGGCGATCCTGTACGGCGCCTCCAAGATCATGGGCGAACAGCTTTGCCGCCAGTACTTCCAGAAGTGCGGGCTGGACTATGTGGTGTTGCGCTATTCCACCGTGTATGGCGAGCGCCAGCACTACCGCGCCGCGAATTCGCTGTACATCATGGAGACCTATGACCGCGTGCGCCAGGGCGAGCGTCCCCTGCTGCCTGGCGACGGCACCGACACCAAGCACTTCGTGCACGTCTCGGACGTGGCGCGCGCCAACGTCGCCGCGTTCCAGAGCGACGCGACCGATGTCGCGGTGAACGTGTCCGGCCCGGCGCCCATCACCACCGGTGAACTGGTGCGGCTGGTGCTCGACTACTGCAAGAGCGACCTGGAACCGGAGATCCGGCCGGACCCTCCGGGCACCGTGCGCCTGACCTCGGGCGGCGCCTTCCATATCCCGCACGACCTGGCGGGACAACAGATCGGCTGGCAGCCGCAAGTGGGCATGGCCGAAGGCGTGAGGCGCCTGCTGGCGTGGCGCGAGGCGCAGGAAAGGGGCAAGGTCGGTTAGGGAACAGTTTGACCCGGGGCGGCCGTCGCAGCCGTCCCGCGTGACTGGCCGGCCTGTCCGGCTCATCACAACGCATAACAACAGCAGTACCCACACAGGAGACAACCATGTTCTTTACACGCAAGGCGGCCGCTCGCGCCGCGCTGTCCGTGGCCGCGCTGTGCGCCGCGTGGCCGGCCTGGGCCTGGCCCGACCATCCCATCGAACTGGTGGTGGGCTTCGCGCCCGGCGGCGGCACCGACCTGACGGCGCGTTCGCTGGCGGTGTTCCTGGAAAAGGAGCTGGGAACCACCATCGTGGTGCAGAACAAGCCGGGCGCGTCCAGCGCCATCGCGCTGTCGTACGTGGCGCGCGCCAAGCCCGACGGCTATACGCTGGCGATGACCAACATGCCCGGGCTGGTGTCGCTGCCGATCGAACGCAAGGCCGGCTTCACCACCGCCGACTTCACCTATCTCGCCAACCTGGTGCGCGACCCAAGCGCCTTCAGCGTCGCCGCCGACAGTCCGTACCAGACGCTGGATGCCTTGATCAAGGCGGCGCGCGAGAAGCCGGGTTCGATCAGTTATGGCTCGACCGGCGTGGGCACCGATGATCACCTGGCGCTGGTGCTGTTCCAGAACCTGACCGGCACCAAGCTCAACCACGTACCGTACAACGGCGCGGGGCCGTTGCGCAGCTCGGTGCTGGGTGGGCATACCGTGATCGGCGGCCTGAACCTTGGCGAAGTCATGCCCTATCACGGCAAGAACATGCGCGTGCTGGCGCAGGCCAGCGCGACGCGTTCGCCGCTGGGGCCGGACGTGCCGACCTTCAAGGAGCTGGGCGTGAACCTGGTGTTCGCCTCCGAGCGCGGCATTGTCGCGCCCAAGGGCTTGCCGGCGGATGTCGCCGAGAAGCTGCGCCAGGCCTTGGGCAAGGTCGCCGCCAATCCGGAATTCCAGGCGCAGATGAAGCAGCAGTTCACCGAGATGGATTACCTGGATGGGCCGCAGTGGCAGGAACGCTTGAAGCAGGATGATGGGCGGCTGCGGCAGATCTGGGCGAATACGCCTTGGGTGGAGTAGGGCGTCAGATGAGGGCCCCGCGATTGCGGCGACATGCTCCGGATCGCGGGACGCGGGCCAGGGTCTGAGGACTGGTCTGAATTGCGGCTTTTTTTTACTGTAAATCGCGGCTCAACCGTTTATGTCTATGGACGGTCGCCTGCGTGGTGGTGGGTGGCTATTGATTGATCTGCGATCAGGAGCCGCATCATGGCCGTACCCACACTTGGCACTATCACCGTTGTTGGAAGCTGGCCCCCTATGCCGCCGACCTTGGGACCTTTTGGGGCGTGGGGCTGGGAATGGTACTGGGATTGGTACAGGGAGTGTGAGGGAGATTGGTACGGGACGTGGGATGGCGAAGGGTTCGTGATTGAAGACCCCGAGCCACCCAGCGCCGCTCCTGACTCCTCCGAGACTGCCGCCGCACCTGAACCGCCTGCTCCGGTTGCAGCCCCCGCGCCTGTGCCGTCCAACTGGGGCGGACCAGCTTTGGGATCCGGGCTGTGGAACCTGGAGAACAACGAGTACCACTACGAGCGTCCTCCCGAGCTCCCCATTCCTGGCATAGATAGATTTCTCGCTGATCTGCTTCCTGGGATAAGGGACTATTACGTTTCCCACTACGCCGATGAATCCAGGCATTACCGCGATCCGGCATCCACTGGCGGTATGGCGGCGTCGGTGGTCAGCGCGGTCGTGCCGGAAACGGGGCATTTGCTGAAGTATGTTGGTCAACTGCTGGAGAGAGGTCTGGATGAGAAAACTTTCAGTACCTTGAAATGGATGTCCCGCAAGAATAATTTTCTGATTCAAGGTTTGTTCAGTTGGAACGCCATTCAGAAGGACATCGCCGCCGGCACGCCGCCCAAGGTTGCAATGGGTTCTGAGGCTGCGTTGTTCGTGTTCAACCTCGGAGCCTCATGGCTGCTCGTTGGCGCGGCGGGCGCTGTTGGACTTACGGCGACAGCGCCTGCCGCCGTTGCGGCATCCATCATCATAGGCATCGGTGTTGCCTTTGGCTCAGATCGATTTGGATTAAAGGACTGGGCCGCCAAATTGATCAATGACGCGCTCTTGAACGTAGATGCCATGTTGATCGAGCAGCCTTCGAGCGTGGATGACGCCTCTTCCGATCATCAAGCACCGCCAGCTGGCAGCGATCTGGGCGCGTCTTCCCTGCCTTCTGTGGATACGCCTGCGCAACCAAACGCACCCTCCGCCGATGATGGCTTGACACAGTTCTCCGATTATCAGATCTACCTGGCAATGCGCGAGATCATCGAGCATCCGGAGTTGTATCCGGACGCGGCCGCCATCCTGCCCGATATCCTCTCAGGCATCGCGGACGCCATTCCGCCCGAAGATCTGGAAGGCGTCGATCCGGCGGGGGCGGATTCGAGTTTGAGCGCTCCGCCGGAAACGGTTCGCTATGTTGAGATTGAACCCGATAACGGCCTCAAGACATGCGTTGTTGATGATGACCGTTCGTATCTGTTCATCGGCGACGACACGCCAAACAAGATGGTCGGCGGCAAGGCGATCAACTGGTTCATGCCAAAGACCGATCATGGCGGGATCAATACGGTCATTGGCAATCCGGACGGCTACAACGTGCTGGATTTTTCGTTGAACGAAAAAGGCGTCGATATCTTCATACAAGGCAATGATCGTGTGGATGATCGGATCAAGGCCCTGGCCCAACTCCACGGGGTTAGCGCTGGCTGGTTCGAAGAGCGCTTTCTTACGCGCGACAACGCCCTGAAATTACTGCGGGGAGGGTTTGCATCCGAAGAGTTGAATGTCGATTCTTCCGCGCCGTTCTCCGAAGATAGTTATCGAAACATCGATTACATCATCGGCAGCCGTCATGATGACATCATCATCGGCGATGCGCTCGGAGGCATGACGATAACCGGCGGGGCGGGCAACGATACCTTCGTGCTGCATGGCGGCGGCAATCGCCTGGTGTTCAACGATGGAGATTTCGCCGCGCCAGGAAGCGGGGAAATCACCACCAAGTTCATTCACGGGCTGACGACAGGCTCGGAAGCCGATCACTTCAACGTGCAGAGGTATTTACCCAATTATCCGGAGCTGCGCGACTATTTTGGGTTCCACCTGGATCCCGACGTGCTGGACTTTTCCAATCTGGATGGCGACGTCAACACCGATGGCCATCAGGCGATGCGGTTCATCGGAGAACTCGCATTTACAGGGCATGCTGGCGAGCTCAGGTACGTGACGATGGATTCCCATGGAACGAACGTTCCGATCCAGGAGCCTGACGATGTCTACTACTTGAGCACCACCGTGCGTCTGGAAGGTGACAGAACTGGCAGCGGCAAAGCGGACTTCTTCATCGAATACACCAACTACCTCAACCCCTCCAACTACAACGAACTGCATATGGCGCAGGTAGTCGGAAATATCTATCCGTTCCTTGACGACGCCAATTTCTTCTTCGAATAACCCGCTGCTCGGACTTTTTTTATCGAGGTGGAACATGGCATTGGCACCGAGAGGGCTGTTCGAAACCCTGGAAGACGGCACCATCATCTACTACGGCAGGATGGGTTGGAACAAGCCCGGCTACATCGTTGACGAAGCAACCATGAGGGCGATCCAGAGGCTGACTGCGGCGTCGACCGGTACGGCGATTCTGACCATTCCGGCTCTGTTTCGCGCCGGCTTCTTATGGCTGTCGCTGGCGCTGGGGATCCTTCTGGTCGCCGTGACTCACGTTCAACACAAAAAGCTCGTCAAGGACCTGCCGGTCTCCACGCTCCACTGCACGCCGGGGTTCAGACGGCGATTTGTTTTGATAAGCGTGGACATGTCCTATTTCGTGCCGGTCTTGTGCCTGATCTTCGTTTGCCCAGCGCTTGCGTGGATAGGTTGGAGCAGCCTGGATGATCCCGATACCAAGCCGATATTGTCGTGGGCAGCATTGGCTGGCGGGGTTTTGGGATGGTTGTTCAGCGCCGCCATGTTGTCCGTCAAGGTCACGATGTCGGTGCGCCGTGTCAGGGCCTGGCTCAAAGACCGGAGGAAGTGAGACAGGCCGGTTCCGCGTCGCGATTCTGTTCGTCCGGAGATGTCGCGGCGCTTTCCCCTTACTCCAACGGCAACGTCAACACCCCCTGCGTCGCCGGCCGCATCATCACGCGCCGGTACCACGCCGACAGCGCCGGGGTGTCCGGCCGCTCGATCGGCAGCGCCAGCCAGCGGTGCGCCGAGCACACCAGGGCGATGTCGCCCATGGTGAGGTGGCGGCCGGCGATGAACTCGCGGCCTTGCAGCGCCTGGTCCAGAATCTGCGCGCGGGCATTGCTGCGCTTGACCGACAGCTCGATGGCGGCGTGGTCGCGCTTGGCTTCCGGCGTACGGATCAGGCCCAGGAAGGCCGGGCCCATGGCGCCCTGCCATTCGGTGGTCTGCCAGTCCATCCAGCGGTCGGCGTCGGCGCGCAGACAGACGTCGTCGGGCCAGAGGGTGCCAGCGCCGTAGCGGGCGGCCAGGTAGCGCACGATGGCGTTCGATTCCCACAGCACGAAACCGCCGTCGTCGATGGCGGGCACGGTGCGGTTGGGGTTGATTTTGGCGTACTCGGGCGTGTCGACCACGCCGAACGGGCCGCCGGCCTCGATGAAGGTGTGCGGCAGCGCCAGTTCGCGCACGGCCAGCATCACTTTCTGCACATTGACGGACGTCAGCCGTCCCCAGATCTTCAACATAACCGGTCCTTGTAAGGGTCAGACGGGCGGCAACTGCCGCCGCGCAAAGCCGCTGTCGCGCCCGAAGCGCGTCCAGTTGAAAGCGGGCCCCGGGTCGGTCTTGCGGCCCGGCGCGATGTGTTCGTGGCCCCAGGCGGCCGCCAGGGGGTAGCGTGCGCGCAGCACCGGCGTCAGCCGGCGCAGGGCCAGGTACTGTTCGTCAGTGTAGGGCAGCGTGTCGGTGCCTTCCAGCTCGATGCCAATGGAGAAATCGTTGCAGCGCTCGCGGCCGGCGAAGCGCGAGACGCCGGCATGCCAGGCGCGCGCATCGGTGGAGACGAACTGCACGATGCGGCCGTCGCGGCGGATGAAGAAATGCGCCGATACCCGCAGGCCGCGCAGGCGTTCCAGCCAGGGGTGCGAGCCGTAGTCCAGCGTGTTCAGGAACAGGCCGGCCACCTCGGGGCCGCCGAATTGGCCGGGCGGCAGGCTGATGTTGTGCAGCACCAGCAGCGACACCTGGGCGTCCTGGGGACGCGCGTCGCAGTTGGGGGAGGGCAGCCGGGAAACGCCCGGGGCCGGCGCCAGCCAGCCATGTCGATCCAGAAGCAGGGGCATGGGAGGAAAGCAGGTTGGTATCCAACGTGCATTATGCCGTGCGTGTGAAAAGGGGGCGAATGAGGGCCGGGCCCACCCGGGGGCGGTGCTGTCGTTGCGTCCTGTGATGGGCGAGCCTCTCCGGGCTGGCTGGCGGGCAGGGCGGGCTGGCGGAATGGCGGAATGGCGGGCTGGCGGGCCCGCGGATCCGGGCCGGCCAGTCGCTCAGACCCGCCTTTTATTTCGCCGCCGGTCCCAGCCGGGCGTGTTCCTGGCTGCACCAGGTCTGGCCGCCCTGCAGCAGGGCCTCGGAACGCGGCAGGTGGATGCCGCAGTGGGCGCAGCGGACCATGGCCTCCGGCGCGCCGGTGGCGGGCGGGTTGGGCGTGGCGCGCGGCTTGGCGCTGGCGGGGGAATCCTGGCGGGCGGCGGCCATGCGGCCGGCGATGCGCGCCACGAACAGCACGCCGATGATGATGACGATCCAGAACAGCAGTTTGCCCACGTCAGCCTCGATGCAGAATGACTTCCAGCACGAACCGGCTGCCGGTGTAGGCCAGGATCAGGAATCCGAAGCCGGTAAGGGTCCAGCGCAGGGCGACGCGGCCGCGCCAGCCCCAGATGTGGCGCCCGGCCAGCAGCACGCCGAAGGTGAACCAGGACAGCAGGGTGAAGACGGTCTTGTGGTCGAACGGCAGGATCTGGCCGGTGAGCTTCATGGAGGCGATGGAGCCCGAGCCGACGGCCAGGGTCAGCACCACGAAGCCGATCCAGATGATGCGGAACAGCAGTTGTTCCTGCACCAGCAGCGGCGGCTGCGAGTCCAGCACGCGGCCGATGATGCTGCGTTCGGCGGGGGCGTCCAGGGGGCGGTGCAGGTGGCGGTCGAGCAGCGCCATCAGCATCGCGTGCAGGGCGGCGATGGTAATCAGCCCGTAGGCGCCCAGCGCGATCAGCAAATGCACGCGCAGCCAGGCGTTGTCGGCATGGGGCACGAATTGTCCCTGGGGGAACAGGGCGGCCAGGCCGCTGGCCAGGGTGGCGGCCGGCAGCAGCAGCAATTGCAGGCCGTCGATGCGCACCAGCAGGCTTTCGAGCCAGAAGACGACCATGCCCAGCCAGATGGCGGCAGACAGGGCCAGCGCCCACCCGATGAACAGGTGCGGGGCCCCCAGCATGGACTGTTGCAGCCCGATTCCATGGAGAACCAGGGCTCCCAGCAGGCACAGACGGGCGACTTTGCCCGTTTGCTCGACTTCCCCGGCGCCCGCCAGGCGGATCCAGAGGGACCCTCCCAGCACGGCGTACGCCAAGGCGGCCGCTGTGTGAAATACAATGCCTAGTGACATAGAAACCGTTGTCTGGATGGGGCCTGGGGGCGCATGCCGCCCGACAGCGCAGAATCCGCGCCTGCGGCCACCGTTCAATCAACTAGTTTAAGCGGAAACGCCTCTCATGCTCGATAACCTAACTCAACGCCTGTCGCGCGTCGTCAAGACACTGCGCGGCGAAGCCCGCCTGACCGAGGCCAACACCCAGGAAATGCTGCGCGAAGTGCGCATGGCCCTGCTGGAAGCCGACGTGGCGCTGCCCGTGGTGCGCGATTTCGTCGCCCGGGTCAAGGAAAAGGCGCTGGGCGAAGAAGTCGCCAGCAGCCTCAGCCCCGGCCAGGCCCTGGTGGGCGTGGTACACAAGGAACTGACCGCCCTCATGGGCGGCGACCTGGGCGCCGATTCCGGCGAACTGTCGCTGGCCGTGCAGCCGCCCGCCGTCATCCTGATGGCCGGCCTGCAGGGCGCGGGCAAGACCACCACCACCGGCAAGCTGGCCCGCTGGCTGAGCGAAGGCCAGCACACCCAGCACGGCCGCAAGACCGGCAAGAAGAAGGTGCTGGTGGTGTCCGCCGACGTTTACCGCCCGGCCGCCATCGACCAGTTGAAGAGCGTGGCGGCGCAGGTCGGCGTCGATTTCCTGCCAAGCGACCCCAGCCAGAAGCCCGAGGACATCGCCCGCAACGCGGTCGACCATGCCCGCCGTCACCACTACGACGTGCTGATCCTGGACACGGCCGGCCGCCTGGGCATCGACGAGGCCATGATGCGCGAGATCCGCGCGCTGCATGACCTGGTCAAGCCGGTCGAAACGCTGTTCGTGGTCGACGCCATGCAGGGCCAGGACGCGGTCAACACCGCCCGCGCCTTCGCCGAGGCGCTGCCGCTGACCGGCGTGGTGCTGACCAAGCTGGACGGCGACGCCCGCGGCGGCGCGGCGCTGTCGGTGCGTCACGTCACCGGCAAGCCGCTCAAGTTCGTCGGCGTCTCGGAAAAGCTGGACGGCCTGGAGCCGTTCTACCCCGAGCGCATGGCGCAGCGCGTGCTGGGCATGGGCGACATCGTCTCGCTGGTCGAGCAGGCCCAGAAGAACATCGACATCGCCGAGGCCCAGAAGCTGGCGGCCAAGATCAAGTCGGGCAACAAGTTCGACCTGAACGACTTCCGCGACCAGCTCGGCCAGGTCAAGAAGCTGGGCGACATGGGCTCGCTGCTGGAAAAGCTGCCGGCCCAGTTCCAGCAGGCCGCCGGCCAGTTGCAGGGCGGCCAGGCGGAAAAGCAGTTGCGCCGCACCGAGGGCATCCTCAATTCCATGACGGCTGCCGAGCGTGCCAAGCCTGAACTCATCAAGGCCTCGCGCAAGCGCCGCATCGCGGCGGGGTCGGGCGTGCCGGTGCAGGAAGTCAACCGCCTGCTGGCCCAGTTCGAGCAGATGCAGGGCATGATGAAGCAGATGAAGAAGGGCGGCATGGCCAAGATGATGCGCGCCATGGGCGGCATGAAGGGCATGGGCCGCTTCATGAAGGGCTGACCGGCGCGCCGGCGCCCGGCGGCGGGGGGCCCTCGGGGCTGCCGCTGACCGCGGGCGCTTGCCCCCGGGGATTTCCGCCAAAAAAATGGCCAGGCATTGCGCCTGGCCAAATCATCGCGGCAGGCAGGGGGTTCTGCGCCGCGATACGGGCCCGCGAGGGCCCATTCTGTTTCGTGGCTTACGACAGGGGCGGGATGCGCAGCACCTGGCCCGGATAGATCTTGTCGGGGCTGGTCAGCATCGGCTTGTTGGCCTCGAAGATCAGGGTGTTCTTGGCGCCCTGGCCCTTGCCGTATTGCGCCTCGGCGATCTTCCACAGGTTGTCGCCCTTCTGCACCGTGTACATCTTGGCCTCGGGCGCGGCCTGCTTGACCTTCAACTGGTTGTCCACCGCGGCCACGCCGACGGTGTTGCCCAGCGCCAGCGCGATCTTCTCGGCGGCTTCGGTGTTGGCGGCCTCGCCCGTGACGGTGACCTTGTCGCCATCGACCGAGATCTGCAGGCCATCGGCATTCAGGCCGTGCTTGTCGAGTTCCTTCTTCAGCTCATCCGGCGTGGCCGCCTTGGCTTCGCTGGCACCGAAGAGTTTTTCTCCAACGTCCTTGATGAAATTGAGCAGACCCATCGTGTTTCCTTTGTCTATGTTGCGGTGAGAGAAAGAGCGATGCGTGTCAGGGCGCGCGGTCCCTGGACTTCTGCGCACGATGCCGGCGTTGCCGTGGTCCCGCGGGCGGGCGGCGGCGTTCAAGCCTGTTTGCCGGGCCGGGCCGGGCCCGGACGCGCCAGCATCAACGATTATGACTCGCCACGTCGTCGCCTGAGGGGGGTAATCGTGTAACAGGTTGCTAGCCATCCGTCAGGATGATGAAAAAAGGGCTGCATTGCTGCAGCCCTTTTGCAGGGGGCGATCGCCGCTTGCCGGCCGCGCCGCGGGTCAGCCGCCGCCCACCGCCACGACGATCTCGATCTGGTCGCCGTCGCTCAGCGCGGTCTGCGCGTGCTGGCTCTTGGGCACGATCTCGCCGTTGCGTTCCACCGCCACGCGCTTGCCGGCATAGCCCAGCGTTTCGAGCAGTTCGTTCACCGTGGTGTCGAGCGGAAATTCACGGGCGTCGCCGTTCAGGGTGATGTGCATGGGTCGGTCTCCTCAGCGTTTGGCGTAGGCGTCGGTGGCGGCGATCAGGCGCGCCAGCGTGCCGGGTTCGTCGAAGGCGTGGCCCGCGTCGGGCACGATATGGAACTCGGCCTCGGGCCAGGCGCGGTGCAGGTCCCAGGCGGTGCGCGCGGGGGTGCAGGCGTCGTAGCGGCCCTGCACGATGGTGCCGGGGATGCCGCGCAGCTTGTGGGCGTCGCGGATCAACTGGCCTTCTTCCATGAAGCCGGCGTTGACGAAGTAGTGGTTCTCGATGCGCGCGAAAGCCAGCGCCGCGCGGTCGGCGGCGTGGCTCTGCTGGTGGCGCGGGCTGGGCAGCAGCGTGATGGTGCTGTCTTCCCATTTGCTCCAGGCCTTGGCGGCGCGCAGTTGCTCGGCCGGGTCATTGCCCGTCAGGCGCTTGTGGTACGCCGCCACCAGGTCGCCGCGCTCGGCTTCGGGAATGGGGGCCAGGTACTCTTCCCAGCGATCGGGGAACAGCCACGACGCGCCTTCCTGGTAGAACCATTGCACTTCGGCGCGGCGCAGCGTGAAGATGCCGCGCACCACCAGTTCGCTGACCTGCTGCGGGTGGGTCTCGGCATAGGCCAGCGCCAGCGTCGAGCCCCATGAGCCGCCGAACACCAGCCACTTGTCGGCGCCCATGATCTCGGTGCGCAGGCGCTCGATGTCGGCCACCAGGTGCCAGGTGGTGTTGTTGTCCAGGCCGGCGTGCGGCGTCGAGCGGCCGCAGCCGCGCTGGTCGAACAGCAGCACGTTGTAGCGCTTGGGATCGAAGAGTTGCCGATGCACCGGCGAGCAGCCGCTGCCGGGGCCGCCGTGCAGGAACACGGCGGGCTTGCCCTGCGGGTTGCCGCAGAGTTCCCAGTAGACCTGGTGGCCGTCCCCGGTATCCAGGATGCCGTGGCGGTAGGGTTCGATCGCGGGGTAGAGCATCAGGCGACTCGCTTGAAGATCAGGTCCCAGACGCCATGGCCCAATCGCAGGCCGCGCGTCTCGAATTTGGTCAGGGGGCGGTAATCAGGGCGCGGCGCGTAGCCGTCCGTGGTGTTCTTCAGTTGCGGCTCGTTGCCCAGCACGTCGAGCATCTGCACCGCGTAGTCTTCCCAGTCGGTGGCGCAATGGATATAGCCGCCCGGCGCGATGCGGCTGGCCAGCAGCGCGATGAACGGCGGCTGGATCAGGCGGCGCTTGTGGTGGCGCTTCTTGGGCCACGGGTCGGGGAAGTAGATGTGCACGCCGGCCAGCGAGTCCGGCGCGATCATGTCGCGCACCACCTCGACCGCGTCGTGCTGGATGATGCGCAGGTTGGGGATGCTGGAGTCCTCGATGCGGCGCAGCAGCGAGCCGACGCCGGCGTTGAACACTTCCACGCCCAGGAAGTTGTCGCCGGGGCGGGCCAGCGCGATCTTCTCGGTGGTCTCGCCCATGCCGAAGCCGATTTCCAGCACCGTCGGCGCTTCGCGGCCGAAGGCGACCGCGGGGTCCAGGCGCCTGGCGGCGTAGGGAATCGACCATTTGCCCAGCAACTGCTCAAGCGCGGCCAACTGGCCCTGGGTGATGTGGCCGCGGCGGTGCACGAAGCTGCGGATGTGGGTGGCGCCCGGGCTGTTGGGGGCGTGCGCGGCGCTGGCCAGCGCGGCTTCGGTCTGGGGGGAAACCGGCGCGGGCGCGTCGGGGTTGCCGGGTGTTGCGGGGGTGTTCACGGGCGGAGTCGCAGAGCTGTTCGTTGTCATAGGCGGGATTGTAGTGGCAGCCCCGCCGGGCTGCAGTCCGCGTTTCGGTTTAAATGGGGACTTATCGCTGGCGATCGAATGGGGCGGGTCCCCCCCGGGGTCCGCGCGCTATAGTGCAGCCGCGGCGTCCGCCTGGCGCCGCGCGTCCATCATGAATATCGCCCGCATCGACCTCGTCACGCTCTCGCTTTTCGTCTCGGTGGCCCGCCAGGGCAGCATCTCGGCCGGCGCGCGCGCGTCGCACCTGGCGGTGGGGGCGGCCAGCAAGCGGATCTCGGACCTGGAGGCCGCGCTGGACACCCAACTGCTGTACCGCAACGCGGCCGGCGTCGAGCTGACCGAGGCGGGCCAGGCCTGCCTGGTCCATGCCCTGCGGGTGCTGCAGGAAGTCGAGCAGATGGCGGGCACCCTGTCCGACTATGCCCGGGGGGTGCGCGGGCAGGTGCGCATCGCCGCCAATACCTCGTCGCTGACCCAGTTCCTGCCGGAAGATCTGGCGTCCTTCATGGAAGCGCACCCGGCCGTGCGCATCGACCTGGAAGAGCAGAACAGCAGCGACATCGTCACTGCCGTGCTGGAGAACCGCGCCGACATCGGCGTGTTCGCGGACCGCACCCCGGCGGCGGGCCTGGCCACCGTGCCGTACCGGCTCGACGAGCTGGTGCTGATCGTGCCGCAGCGTCATCCGCTGGCGCGCCAGGCCAGCGTGGCGTTCGCCGATACCCTGGCCTACGACTACGTCGGCCTGCCGCCCGCGACCTCGCTGGCCACCCGCCTGGCCGACGAGAGCGGCCGGCTGGGCCGCGACATGCGGCTGCGCATCCAGGTGCGCAGCTTCGACGCCATCTGCCGCATGGTGGCCGCCACGCGCGGGGTCGGCATTCTGCCGCGGCTGGCGGCCGAGCCGCATGCGCGCTCCATGCCGATCCGCCTGATTGCCCTGTCCGACGACTGGGCGCGCCGCTGGCTGCTGCTGGGTGTGCGCGATGCCGACGCGCTGCCGGTGGCGGCGCGGCTGTTGCTGGCGCATCTGCGCGGCGCGCAGGACCCGGGCACGGCCTAGAGGCCGGCTCGCACGCAAAAAAAGCGCTTGGTGGCGGCCGGCAATCGGTCGGCCTGTCCGGCCGGGTCGCGGCCGCCGCGCCGGGCTTTCTCGATCCGGGAATGCCCCCTTCCCGAATCGTCCATTCCGCCGCCCCGGGCGATGACGCACACTGCGGGCCATCATCGGTTGGATGCGCCCGGGAGGCGACATGGCAGGGCAGATACTCGCCGGCATACGCGTGCTGGAACTCGGACAACTCATCGCGGGGCCGTTCGCCGCCAAGACGCTGGCGGACTTTGGCGCGCAGGTCGTCAAGATCGAACCGCCCGGGCAGGGCGATCCGCTGCGCAAATGGCGGCTGCTGCACGAGGGCACCTCGGTGTGGTGGGAGGCCCAGTCGCGCAACAAGCAATCCGTGTGCGTGGACCTGCGCCAGCCCGAGGGCCAGGACATCGTGCGCCAGTTGGCGGCCGAGGCCGACGTGCTGATCGAGAATTTCCGCCCCGGCACGCTGGAGAAGTGGGGCCTGTCGTGGGAGACGCTGCACGCGCTGAACCCGCGCCTGATCATGCTGCGCATTTCCGGCTACGGCCAGACCGGGCCGAAGGCGCGCGAGCCGGGCTTTGCCGCGATTGGCGAAGCCATGGCCGGCCTGCGCTACCTGAATGGCGAGCCCGGCCGCGCGCCGGTGCGCGCCGGCCTGTCGCTGGGCGACACCATCGCCGGCCTGCATGGCGCGCTGGGCGTGCTGCTGGCGCTGTACCAGCGCGATGCCCGTGGCGGCCAGGGGCAGGTCATCGACGCGGCGCTGTACGAGAGCCTGTTCAATCTCAGCGAGAGCCTGCTGCCGGAGTATTCGGTGTTTGGCGCCGTGCGCGAACCGGCCGGCGCATCGCTGCCCGGCATCGCGCCGTCCAACGCCTATCCGTGCCGCGACGGCTATGTGCTGATCGCGGGCAATGGCGACGCCATCTACACCCGGCTGATGGCGCGCATCGGCCGCGACGATCTGGGCCGCGATCCCGAGCTGGCG
The DNA here is from genome assembly GCF_046535435.1 of Achromobacter sp. SIMBA_011. Taxonomy (NCBI): domain Bacteria; kingdom Pseudomonadati; phylum Pseudomonadota; class Betaproteobacteria; order Burkholderiales; family Alcaligenaceae; genus Achromobacter; species Achromobacter sp. SIMBA_011. Next base: position 996,366 of record NZ_JAWRWN010000001.1, read on the forward strand.
CGCAACGACGGCCGCGCCCGCCGCGTGGCCGAGATCGACCAGGCCATCGGCGCCTGGACCGCCGAACGCAGCATCGACGAGGTGCTGCAGGCCATGCGCGAGGCCGACGTGCCGTCGGGCCGCATCTATTCGGTGGCCGACATCGCCCACGATCCGCATTACCAGGCGCGCGGCGCCATCACCCGCCTGGAGGCCGCCAGCGGCATCGCCGTGGACATGCCGGCGGTGTTTCCGTGCCTGTCGGCCAACCCCGGCGCGGTGCGCGAGCGCGCGCCGACGCTGGGCGAGCATACCGACGCGGTGCTGGCGGCAGCGGGCCTGGGCCCGGAACAGCGCGAGGCGCTGCGGGCGCGCGGCGTGATCGCATGAACCGCGCCATTCCCCTTAATCCGGCATCGAGGATGCGCTCATGAACACCGGTTCCCCCGTCCTGGAAATCAACGAGGTCGGCCCGCGCGACGGCTTGCAGATCGAGGCGCGCATGGTGCCGACCGAAGACAAGATCGCCTTCGTCGATGCATTGTCCGATTGCGGCTTTGCCCGCATCGAGGTCACCAGCTTCACTTCGCCCAAGGCCATTCCGGCCCTGGCGGACGCGGGCGCCGTGATGCAGGGCATCCGCCGCCGGCCCGGCGTGATCTATACGGCGCTGGTGCCGAACATCCGCGGCCTGGAGCGGGCGCTGGAGGCCGGCGTCGACGAGATGAACCTGGTCATGTCTTGCAGCGAGACGCATAACCGCGCCAACCTGCGCATGACCCGCCAGCAATCGTTCGACGAACTCAGCCAGGTGCTGGCGGCCGCCGGACGCGCCGGCGCGCCTTGCAACGTCTCGCTGTCGACCGCGTTCGGCTGCCCCTTCGATGGCGACGTGCCGGCAGGGCAAGTGCTGGGCCTGGCCGCCCGCCTAGTCGACGCCGGCGCCCGAGGCATCACGCTGTGCGACACCACCGGCATGGCCTACCCCAGCCAGGTCGGCGAGCTGTGCGCGCAGGCCGCGCAGCGCTTGCCGGGCACCGCGCTTACCGTCCACCTGCACAATACGCGCGGCATGGCGCTGGCCAATGCCGTCACCGCCTGGCAGGCCGGCATCACCCGTTTCGACGCCGCCGCCGGCGGCCTGGGCGGCTGTCCGTACGCGCCCGGCGCCAGCGGCAACGTCAACACCGAAGAACTGGTCCACATGTTCGAGTGCATGGGCGTGCGCACGGGCGTGTCGCTCGAATCGCTGCTTGCCATCCTGCGCGGACTGCCGGGGCTGGTCGGCCGCGAGCTGCCCATGGCGTTGTTGCGCGCCGGGCCGCGCCTGGCCGCGCATCCGCCGCCCGCGTGGCTGGCGGAGCGGTTCGGGCCGGCCGGCGACGCCGCCTAGGTTTTGCTTCACACCACGCGCCCGGCCATCGGGCGCTTCATACAAAAACAGCAAGGAGACAACCGCATGACCGCATTCCGTTTCGTTCCCGTTCTACGCGCCTGCGCCATCGCGCTGGGCGTGGCCGCCGCTGGCGCCGCCCACGCCCAGGCGGATTTTCCCAATCGTCCCGTCACGCTGATCGTGTCGGCCGCGCCCGGCGGCACCACCGACATCGCCGCCCGACTCATCGCCCAGCCCCTGGGCGTCGCCCTCGGCCAGAGCGTGGTTGTCGAGAACAAGCCCGGCGCCTCCGGCGGCATCGCCGCGCAGGCGGTGGCCCGCGCCAAGCCCGACGGCTACACGCTGTTGCTGCAGTATTCGGGCTTCCAGGTCATCACCCCGCACGTCACGCCGACCTCCGGCTGGGATCCGATCAAGGATTTCGCGCCGGTGGCCAATGTGCTGTCCGCGCCCCAGGTCGTGGTGGTGCGGCCGGACCTGCCGATCAAGTCGCTGAAAGACCTGGTCGCGTACGCCAAGGCGAATCCCGGCAAGCTCAATTACGCCTCGTCCGGCAATGGTTCATTGCAGCAGGTCGCCACCGAACTGCTCAACCAGATGGCGGGCACGCAGATCACGCATATCCCGTACAAGGGCACCGGCCCGGCGCTGAACGACCTGCTGGGCGGCGCCGTCGACATGACCATCACCACGCCGCCGCCGCTGCTCGGCCAGATCGCCGCCGGCAAGCTGCGCGCGCTGGCCGTCACCGGCAATACGCGCCTGGCGTCGCTGCCGGACGTGCCCACCGCCGCCGAGGCCGGCTATCCCGACCTGATCGTCTCGTCCTGGTTCGCCATGTACGCGCCCAAGGACACGCCCGCGCCGGTGGTGGACAAGATCGCCGGTGAAATCCAGAAGATCATGCAGACCGACGCCTTCCGCCAGAAGGCGGCCGAGCAGGGCGCCGAGGCCGAATTCATGGGGCCGAAGGCGCTGGGCGACTATACCCAGGCCGAGCTGGACCGCTGGGGCAAGGTGGTGAAGGCGGCGGGGATCACGGCGAACTGAAGGCGGTGGCCTGGGGCGGAAAAACCCAGGCTATAATTCCTGTCTCTGCTCCGGTCTTGCGCCGGGGCACGACACCCGAGCGGGTGTAGTTCAATGGTAGAACGGCAGCTTCCCAAGCTTCATACGAGGGTTCGATTCCCTTCACCCGCTCCAATTCGCCAGTTCCCTGTCTGACTCGCAACGGGCCGTGTGCCATGCTCGCATGGGCCGCCGCGCCAGCGGGTGTGCGCGGCGTGACATCCGCGTCAATCGCGCATCATGCGGCAAGGCGGAAGGCCTCTGCCATTCGGTCCTGTTCCCATGCGGATAGGCCCAGTCTTTGGGCCAGGGTTCGCCATTGGCCGACAATGTCCCGGAAATCGTTGATGATTTCGTCTGCTTCACGAAGGGTCAGGCGGAAGTAGTTGGCAATCTGTCGAGTCAATTCCAGGTCCAGGGCATTATCCGCATCGGTAATGTTCAGCTTGAGACCGTCGGCGTAAGGGACGGGGTTCATGTCGTACGCCGGGGAGAGTTTCCAGCCCAGGCCCGGCACCAGGATGAAGCCATGGTTGCGAAGGTGATCGTCGGCGTTGGATACGAGGATGTTGAAGACGATTCGCGACCATAGTTCTCGCAGATCTTGATTGGGTTGCGCGCCCTGGTTCATGAGCGCCTCCGCCAGTTCCAGGTAACTGACCCCCGTCGAGGCGTCGTCCACGACGCTCGCCTTGGGCCTGGCGCCGCCGAGTGAGCCGCCTGGCGCGATGAGCATGCGCAGCCAGTCCTGTCCCCGGACCGCGACGTTGTCGGGGTCTCGCTCAAGCGCACGGCTGGCCTGCTCCAGCGCGCGGATTTCTGTAAACGGCGGGGCCGCAAGGTTGATGCGATTGTCGAGGAAATCTCCAGTGTCCTCGAGTCGGTACCGCAGCGCGCCCACGCGGTACACATCATGCACGCCAAGCAGGTAATCCGACTCGTATAGACGGGCCCGCGCCGGCACCAGACCTTGGCGTTTGTCACGCTCGAATCTTCGATCCATCAAAAGGCGGCCCCAACGGTCGGGGCTGGAATCTTTGAAGACCCCGAATTGGTCTCTTGGTGCGACGGGGTACTGTGGTCCGCCGAAGGCTTGAATGCCCGGGTCCAATTGCAGCCCGTGGAAAAGCGGGGAGGTGAGCGCGGCTTCGTCATATTCGAATTCGAATCGCTCAGTCGCCCGGGTCTTGCGGCTGTGCAAGAAGCCGAGTCGTTGGGGGCCGGGCAGTCCATCCCAATCCGCATATACGGCGATCATGCTCATGACGGCGCATTCCCTTTACGTTTCGGTTTCCGAAGCAAAGAGGCCAGGCTGTCCGTACTCGCGATGTCGACGCTTTTCCCTGGTTTGCCTTCCACCGGCTTCCCCGCGCTTGCAGCCGCCGGCTTGCGGACCTTCGTCTTCGCGCTATTGGTCTGGGTTGAGGAGGCGTTGTCCCGCGCTCGGGCGTTCGGTGACGGGTGGCCGACCGTCTCCGGGGCGGTCCTGTGTTGGCGACGCACAGAAGCATTCCTGATCAAGCGAGCGTCCTGAAGTTGTCGGCCGAGTTCGTCGGCGCCCGCAAGCTTGGCGAGATCGTCGGCCAGCCCCAGGACTTGCATGACGGACAGGTAAGCCCCGATCGTGACTCCCGACCCGCCGGCCTCCAGGGAACGCAGGGTCATGGGAGACATGCCCGCTCGCTCGGCGACTTGTTTGGCGGACAACTTGCGGCGCAGGCGCGCAAGCTTGAGCCGCTCACCGAATTCGACGAGGAGCTTGCTGGTTCCTGGCAGGAGAGGGGCGGTCTTTTTTGCCATGGCTAATATTTTAGCTATTTAAGATATTAGATGCCAAAATATTAGCATTTATGAGGTGTTTTCTGAAAGTCAGGGAGGTGCTTACGTCTTTTCCAGCAATATGGGAATGAAAATATTTCATTCTTTTTGGATAAGAATGGCCAAAATAATTACATCCAAAGTGCCCGGCGTGATTCAAGTACCCTATAGCCCATCACCCGCGCCAGAATGACAAGTAATGCAAGAAGATCTTTTCGGCGACGCGCTGCCCGTTCCTCCGGCCGAGGCCCCGCGGCAGGCAACGCCTCCTGACATCCCCGAGCTTTCCGCCCTCCGGGGCATGGCCAAAGTGCTTCCCGCGCCCGCGGGGCAGGAATGGCGCGCGCTCGCCCGGCAGTTGCCCGCCCAGTTGCGCTTTGGCGTCTCCACCTGGTCGTATCCCGGCTGGGAAGGGCTGGTCTGGGACGGCGAATACGATTCGAGCACACTGTCCAGGCACGGCCTGGGCGCCTACCACCAGCATCCGCTTTTGCGCACGGTCTGCGTGGACCGCACGTTCTGGCAGCCGTTGACGGCGAGCCAGTACGCCGCTTATGCGGGGCAGGTCGATGAGGATTTCCGTTTCGTCGTCAAATGCCCTGCCAGCGTTACCGACGCCCAGGTGCGTGGCGAAGCAGGCAGGACGCGGCAGGCCAACCCGCTTTTCCTCGACCCGTCGGTGGCTGTCCAGGAATTCGTGCGCCTGGCGCTCGAAGGCCTGGGGGCCAAGCTCGGTGTGCTGGTGTTCCAACTGAGTCCGTTGCCTCTGGGCATGTTGAGCCGCTCGGCATCGCTGTTCGAGAAACTGGGGCGCATGCTGGCCGCCGTGCGGGAGGCATTGTCCGCGCATGATGCCGTGATCGTCGCCGTGGAAGTGCGCGACCCGGAACTGCTGGGTCAGGCGCTGGTTGACACGCTCAAGGCGCATGGGGCCACGTTCTGCCTGGGGCTGCATGGCAAGATGCCGCCGATCGACGCGCAACTGCCGATGCTGCGCGCGCTCTGGCCGGGGCCGCTGGTCTGCCGCTGGAACCTGAACCGCGTGTTCGGCGCATACGGTTATGCGGACGCGCAGAAGAAGCATGATCCGTTCAATGCCCTGCTCAGCGAGGATCTTCCCACGCGCGCGGCGCTGGCGCGCACGATCCGCGGCATTACGGGCGCGGGCCAGCCGGCCTACGTCACGGTCAGCAATGACGCCGAGGGCTGCGCGCCGCTGTCCATCCAGAAACTGGCCCAGGCCATCGCCGGGTAGATCGGGCCTGTCCGGCTCGCCCTGCCCGGCATCGAGCTTGCCGGGCGCCCCCCGCCGGGCGCGCTAAAATCCGCTCCCCATGCGCTACGCCGATTTCCACCAACGTCTCGCCGCCCTAGGCGCCCAGCCCGCCCATCGCGGGCGGGTCCTGCGCGCCTGGCTGACCGGTCAGGCGTTCGACAGCGACATATGGCGGCGGCGCTTCGACAACTATCTGCCGCTGGCGCTGCGCGAGGCGCTGCCCGCCCTGGCGGCGGAGCTGGACGGCCTGGCCCGTGTCCGTTCCGAGCATGCCGGCCACGATGGCTCGCGGCTGCTGGTCGACCTGGCCGACGGCCAGATGGTGGAAAGCGTGCTGCTGCCGCGAGACGGGCTGTGCGTGTCCACCCAGGTCGGCTGTGCGGTCGGCTGCCGGTTCTGCATGACCGGCAAGAGCGGCCTGATCCGCCAGGTGGCCAGCATGGAGATCCTGGCGCAGGTGGTGCTGGCGCGGCGGCTGCGCGCGGTGAAGAAAGTGGTCTTCATGGGCATGGGCGAACCGGCGCACAACCTGGACAACGTGCTGGAAGCCATCAACCTGCTGGGCACCGAAGGCAATATCGGCCACAAGAACCTGGTGTTCTCCACCGTGGGCGATCCGCGCGTGTTCGACGCGCTGCCGCGACAGGCGGTCAAGCCGGCCCTGGCATTGTCGCTGCATACGACCCGCGCAGAGCTGCGCGAGCACCTGCTGCCGCGCGCGCCGAAGATCGCGCCGCGGGACCTGGTGGAAATGGGCGAGCGCTACGCCCGTGATACCGGTTACCCGATCCAGTATCAGTGGACGCTGCTCAAGGGGGTCAATGACGGCGACGACGAACTCGACGCCATCCCGCGCCTGCTCAAGGGCAAGTTCGGCGTGCTCAACGTGATCCCGTTCAACAGCATGGAAGGCGACGACTACCAGCGGCCCGAGGCCGAACGCATTCGCGAGATCGTGCGCACGCTGCATCGCCGCGGTGTGCTGACCAAGATCAGGAACAGCGCCGGGCAGGATGTGGACGGCGGCTGCGGCCAGTTGCGTGCCCGCGCGGCGGGGGCGGAGCAGGTGGTGGAACTGCGCCGCAACCGCGCCACCACGCGGCAAGCCGCGTAAACGCGGCCTTGCCCGGGGCGCGGCGCGTCGTGACGGCCGGTCAGGCGTCGGCGGGATTGATCAGCGACGTCAGCACGTGGTCCGCCCAGCTTCCGTCGATTTTCAGATAGGCCCGAGCCGTTCCTTCGCGCTCGAACCCCAGGCTGCTCAGCAGGCGCGCGCTGCGCGTGTTCTCGGGGCGATGGTTCGCCATGATGCGATGCAGCCCGTGCTCGGCAAACATGAAATGGGTCGCCGCGAGGAGGCATTCCCGCATCAGGCCCTGGCCTTCGCGGTCTTGCGCGACAGAGAAGCCCAGATGGCAGGCCTGGAAGGCCCCCCGCACGATATTGGTGAAGTTGCAGGTGCCGACCAGGCTGTCGTCGGTCCTGTCGAACAGCAGCAGGTGCACCGCCTGCCCGGCGGCGGCACTCGTTTCCATCGCGGCCAGCCGTTCTTCGGTCGACGCGGCGGTGTAGAACGCGTCGGACCGGGCGGGCTCCCAGGGCCGCAGGTGGGCCCGGTTGGCAAGGTGGTACGCCAGCAGGGCCGGGGCATGTTGGCGAGTCGCTTGCCGCAGCGACAGGCGGGGCGTGAGCAGCGGACCGGCCGGGGCCGTCGGGGTGGGGATCATGGGGCGCGGGATGAGCAGCAATGGAAGGCGAGAAGATACCGCGGACAGGTGAACGGCGGAAGCGCGTGGCGTTGACCGCCCGGGTCGACCGGCGGGCTATGCGGGCATGTCGGCCGGGTGATCAGCAGGCTCGCGGTTGAGCTTCGCGTGCCGGTACAGGCCCTCCCGATCCAGGATCGTCATGCCGCCATAATGCGTGCGCAGCACCCCCGCCCGCGCCAGCTTCGTCAGCGCGGCGTTGCAGCGCTGGCGCGACACGCCGCACAGGCCGGCGATCTCTTCCTGCGAGATCTTGAGGCGGCCGTTGGTGCCGGAATGCTGCTCGGCGTTCAACTGCGCGGCGACGGCGCGGGCCACCGTGGTGTCCACGTCCAGCAGCACGTTGCCGGTATAGCAGGCCATCAGCCAATTGACGCGCTGCGCCAGGTGGGTCATCAGCGCTTTGGTGAACGCGATATTGTTGTTCCACAGGCGCTCGCAGGTGTCGCGCGGCAGGATCACGACCTGGCTCGGGCGCAGCGCCACCACTTCGTATTCGAACGGCTCGCGGCGGATCATGGTGGCCTCGCCGAACCAACTGCCGGTGCTGAAGCCGGCCAGCGACAGCGACCGACCGTCCGAGCCGCGCGACGACCATTTCACCAGGCCGTCCACCACGCCATACCAGCCCAGCGATTTCGAACCCTCGCGGAACAGGCGTTCGCCCGCCTGCAATGACACCACCCGCAGCTCGGCCCGGACCACGTCGCGTTCCAGGCGCGGCAGGCCGTTGTACCAGGGCACGACGGCCAGCATCCGGTCCACCGGGTCTTGCTTGGCTCGCCGCTTCGGGCTGGCAGGTTCATGGCCGGTTCCGGCTGCCGGTGCGCGCATGGTTGTCCCCGTTCCGCCGTGGTGAGGGCGCCCAGGTAAACCCTAGGGCGCTTTGTCAACATGATGACTGTTCGCTGGCGGGGCCAGTCCGAGAATATTCGGGGCCCCAGAGCCAAAAAACCATAAGAGGAGACAGGTATGTTGTCAATGCCACGCAGGTTTTCGCGCGCTGTCCTGGCCGGCGCCATCGCCGGCGCGCTGCTGCACGCGGGCGCGGCCCGGGCGCAGATTTCCGACGACGTGATCCGGATCGGCTTCATCACCGACATGTCGGGCGTCTATTCTGGGCCGGACGGCCCGGGCGGGGCAGAAGCCATCAAGATGGCCATCGAGGAGATGGGCGGCGAGATCAATGGCAAGAAGATCGAGCTGCTGACGGCGGACCACCAGAACAAGGCGGACATTGCCTCGGCCAAGGCGCGCGAATGGTTCGACCAGCGGGGCCTGGACATGCTGATCGGCGGCACCAATTCGAGCACGGCGCTGGCCATGTCGAAGGTGGCCGCCGACAAGAAGAAGCCGATCATCGTGGTGGGCGCGGGCGCGCCGGCCCTGACCAACGAGCAGTGCACCCCATACACGCTGAACTATGCCTACGACACCGTGGCGCAGGCGCGCGGCACGGGCGCGGCGGTGGTGAAGGCGGGCGGCAAGAGCTGGTACATCCTGACGGCGGACTATGCCTTTGGTCATGCGTTGCAGGCCGATACCACCAAGGTGGTCGAGGCGGGCGGCGGCAAGGTGGTCGGGTCGGTCAAGCATCCGCTGTCGACCAGCGATTTCTCGTCGTTCCTGTTGCAGGCGCAGGCCAGCAAGGCCGAGATCCTGGCGCTGGCCAATGCCGGCGCGGACGCCACCAATGCGATCAAGGCGGCCAACGAATTCGGCCTGACCAAGACGATGCGGCTGGCCGGCATGATCATGTTCATCAACGACATCCACGCCATGGGCCTGGAGACGGCCAAGGGCATGTACCTGACCGACAGTTGGTACTGGAACGCGTCGGACGAGACGCGGGCCTGGGCGCGGAAGTTCTACGAGCGCCGCAACGCCATGCCGTCGTCGCTGCAGGCGGCCGACTATTCGGCGGCCATCCAGTACCTGCGCGCGGTCAAGGCGACGGGCACCGACGATGCCGACAAGGTGCTGGCGTATCTGCGCGAGAACAAGCTCGACGACGTGTACATCAAGAACGGCGTGGTGCGTCCGGATGGCCGCGTGGTGCACGACATGTATCTGCTGCAGGTCAAGACGCCCGAGGAATCGAAGGCGCCCTGGGACTACTTCAAGGTGGTCCAGACCATCGATGGCAACGAGGCCTTCACCACCAAGGCCGAGACCCGCTGCGCCCTTTGGAAATAAGAGAATCGCCATGGCAAAACGCAAAGTGATCGTGACCATTGCTCCCACCGGGGGCATGGCGTTCAAGAGCCAGAACCCGCATCTGCCGACCCAGCCGGCCGAGATCGCCGAGGACGTCTACCGTTGCTACAACGCCGGGGCCAGCGTGGTCGCGCTGCACGCGCGCCGTCCCGACGACCAGGCCACCTGCGACGCGGCCATCTACCGCGACATGAACCAGCGCATCCGTGAGCGCTGCGACATCGTGCTGAACAATTCCACGGGTGGCGGCGTGCACGGCGACATGGTCAGGGAAACCACGCCGGGCACCTGGGAGATCCTGTGGGAAGAGCGGCTCAAGGGCATGGGCGCCGGCGCCGAGATGTGCACGCTGGACGCCACCACGCTGAACCTGGCCTTCGGCGACCGCGAATACCTGATGAACACGCCCTTGTCCCGCGCCCGCGAACTGGCGGCCGGCATGAAGGCGCGCGGCATCAAGCCGGAGTGGGAGGTGTTCAGCCCGACCCATATCCTGCAGGACGCGACCACGTTGATCAACGAAGGGCTGGACGAGGAGCCGCATTTCATCAACCTGGTGATGAATGTGCACCGCAACTTCCAGAACGCGATGCCGTTCTCGCCGCGCCATTTGCAGATGATGGTGGACCTGCTGCCCAGGAACAGCATCTTCTGCGTCAGCGGCATCGGGCCGTCGCAGCTCGAAGCCAACATCAGCGCGCTGCTGCTGGGCGGGCATGCGCGGGTCGGGCTGGAGGACAACCTGTATTACCGCCATGGCGAGCTGGCGACCAACGTGCAACTGACCGAGCGCATCGTGCGCATCATCCGCGAGCTGGACATGGAGCCCGCGACGCCCGCCGAGGCGCGCGAGATCATGGGCCTGCCGCTGCGGGGCGGCGTGCGGCCGGCATTCGCGCTGTGAGACCGATGCGGCATTTTTCAAAGGACGAAGCCTGATGATCGAATCGTTGCAAGGCAAGCGGGTCCTGGTCACCGCGGGCGCGGGGGGAATCGGGCTGGCGATCGCGCGCAAGTTCCTGGCGTCGGGGGCGCAGGTGCATATCTGTGATGTGGCGGCAGAGGCGGTGCAGGCCGCCGTGCGGGCGCATCCGGGCCTGAGCGGCAGCGTCACGGATGTATCCGATGAGGCCCAGGTGCTGGCGATGTTCACGGACCTGGCCACGCGCTGGGGCCGGCTCGACGCGCTGGTGAACAACGCTGGCGTGTCGGGCCCCACCAGCCGGCTGGAGGAGACGGACCTGGCGGCGTGGCGCGCCACGCTCGACGTCAACCTGACCGGCACGTTCCTGTGCGCGCGCGGCGCGGTGCCGCTGCTGCGCGAGGCGGGCGGCGGGGCGATCATCAATATCTCGTCGGTCGCGGGGCGCCTGGGCTTTTCGCTGCGCAGCCCCTACAGCGCCAGCAAGTTCGGATTGGCGGGGCTGACGCAGACCTGGGCGATGGAGCTGGGACCGTCCGGCATCCGCGTCAATTCGGTGCTGCCCGGCGTGGTGGCGGGCGAGCGGGTCGAGCGCATCATCGCCGCGCGCGCGGCGGCCGGCGGCGTCAGCAACGATGTCATGCGCGCGCAACTGGTGGAGAAGGTGTCGCTGCGCAGGATGACGCAGCCCGAGGATATCGCCAATCAGGTCGCGTTCCTGTGCTCGGACGAGGGCGCGATGATCAGCGGCCAGAGCATTTCGGTGTGCGGCAACGTCGAATACCTGGGGTGACGGGGCATGGCGGGCGCCGCGCCCGACAGGGCCGCCTGATCTGCGGCATGGCCGCGCGGGTCGATCGCCGCGACGGCTAGCGGCACCGCGGCCCGCCGGCGTTTCACTTTTTTTCACAAATCCCACACAAAAGGCGGCGGAACGGCCGCCGGCTTGTTTTCTATCATCCCGGGGCGCGCATCCGCCGCGGCCCGCGCGATCCGCCATTGCGGCCGTCCGCGCGTTTCCATCATCCCTCTCCGCCCGCCCTCGCTGCGCGGACGCGCCCGCCGCCGGCCCGAAGGCTACTGATGCTCAGATTTCTCATTCGTGTCGTTGTCGTGGTGCTGATCAGCCTGGGGCTGGCCTATCTGTTCGTGGACAAGGGGCTGGGGGCGCTGCTCAAGCCGATGGTCGAAGAGGTTGCCTTCCAATCGCTGCGGGGCCAGTTCTACGAGTTGCATGAGCGGTTGGACGCGGTGCCGCCGGCGCGGCGCGAAGACGTGCTGCGCGACCAGGTGCAGCCGCATTACGGCATCGCGATGCGCTTGCTGCAAGCGTATCAGGTCCACCTGACCGAGGATGAGCGCGAGCAATGGCAGACCATGGGCGTCGTGATGCGCGACGATTTCGACACCCACCTGCTGCCGTTGCCGGGCGAGCCCGCGCAGTGGCTGGAGTTGCGCCTGCCCAACGTGTTCGACACCGTGGTCGCCCTGTCCGTCTGGCTGTGCCTGGGGATCGTGGTGGCGATCGGCCTGCTGGCGCTGTGGGCGTTGCCGATGTGGCGCGACATGGACGCGCTGCGCAATGCCGCGCTGCGCATGGGGCACGGGGAACTGAGCATGCGCGTGCGCCTGTCGCGCATCGCCGGGATCCGTCACGTCGGCGAGAGTTTCAATCACATGGCCGAGCGCATTGCCGCGTTGATCGAGAATCAGCGCAGCCTGACCAACGCCGTCTCGCATGAGCTGCGCACGCCGCTGGCGCGGCTGTCGTTCGAGGTGGACCAACTGGGGCGCGGCGGCCTGCCGCCAGCGCATCAGCCGGTCTTGCGCGACATGCGCGCGGACATTTCGGAGCTGGAGAGCATGGTGGCGGAGCTGTTGGTGTACGCGCGGCTGGAACGGCCCACCGAAGAGGCCGTGCGGTTGGAAACCGTGGACACGCGCGACTGGCTGGGCGAGGCCCTGGCCCAGGTGGCGCACCAGGCCGAGGCGCGCAATGTGCGCTGCGTCGTGGCGGACGGCCATCCCCCGCACGTGTGCCTGCATCCGCGCTATATGAGCCGGGCCCTGCTGAACCTGGTGCAGAACGCGGTGCGCTATGCGCGGGGCCGCGTCGAAGTCGCGCTGACGCACACGTCGGCGGGGCATTTCGAGCTGATCGTGGACGACGACGGACCGGGCATTCCGGTGGCCGATCGCGAACGGATTTTCGAACCCTTCATCCGGCTGGATGAAAGCCGCGATCGCGGCACCGGCGGCGCCGGGCTGGGGCTGGCGATCGCGCAGCGCGTCGCGGTCGGGCACCGTGGCGCCATCAGTGTCACGGACAGCCCGATGGGCGGGGCGCGCTTCGTGTTGCGCTGGGCGGTGCCAGCGTCGGCGGCATAGCATTCGACTGGCCGCCAGGCATAGGGGTCAACCCGCAGGCGTGGGCGGTCGCGCCCGGCCCGTTGCATGGCGGATTGCATTTTGTGGCACACGGGGCGCAAAAATGGTGTTTGATACAAGGGTTTGATTTCCCCCTCATAACGAGAACACCATGAGACATTTCCTGCCCGCCCTGGGCGCAGCCCTCGTTTTGTCCCTCGGCGCCCACGCCGCCTCCGCCCAGCAGGCACCCGCTGCCAAGCCGCCGCACGATCCCTTCTTCTGGCTGGGCGAGATCAACAAGGCCACGGCCGTGATCAATACCGACCAGGGGCTGCTCGACAAGGCCATGGCGCCGCGCCTGGCGGCGGGCGTGGCCAAGGTGATCAATGACGGCAACCAGCCGGGCGCCAAGCGGCCGGCCAGCGTCATCACCTTCGAGCCGCTGCTGATCAAGGCCGCGGGCGAGGACGTGACGCTGCTGCATGCCGGCCGTTCCAGCCAGGACATGCACGCCACCTACCGCAGCGCCATCCTGCGCGACAAGCTGCTGGAACTGGCGGACCAGCTCAATGCCACGTCGACCACGCTGGTGGAGCTGGCCGCCAAGCACAGCGCCACCATTGTGCCCAACTACACCAACGGCGTGGCGGCCCAGCCGAACAGCTATGGCCACTACCTGCTGGGACAGGCCGCCGGCCTGGCGCGCGATGCGCAGCGCATCCGCGAAGCCTACGCGCGCATCGACCGCTCGCCCATGGGCACCACCGTGCTCAACGGCACCAGTTGGCCGCTGGACCGCAAGCGCATGGCGCAGTACCTGGGCTTCACCGCGTTGGTGGACAACGCCTATGACGCCTCGCAGATCTCGTCAATGGACCAGCCGGTGGAAGTGGCGTCGATCGTCACCAGCATCGCGCTGCGCACCGGCAACTTCGTCGAGGACGTGATGACGCAGTATGCCCAGTCGCGGCCCTGGATCCTGCTGGAAGAGGGCGGCGGCAACACCTACGTGTCCAGCGCCATGCCGCAAAAGCGCAATCCGGGCCTGCTCAACGACACCCGCAGCGACGCGTCGACGGCGGTGACGCTGGCCATGGGGCCGGTGATCCAGACGCACAACATCACGCCAGGCATGAGCGACCCCAAGGACGTCAAGCAGAACTCGGCCATGGTCGACGCCGGCATCTCCGCGCTCAAGCGCTGGGACCGCGTGCTCAAGGCCATGGTGATCAGCCCGGACCGCGCGCTGGAGGAACTGAACAGCGACTGGACCGCTTCGCAGGAACTGGCCGACGTGCTGATGCGCAAGTACAAGCTGCCGTTCCGCGACGGCCATCACTTCGCGTCGGAAGTGGTGAGCTACGCCAAGGCCAACAACATCAAGCCGCTGGACTTCCCGTATGACCAGGCGCGCCGCATCTACGCCGAGGCGATGAAGGGTTCCAAGTACCCGAACGAACTGCCGATGAGCGAGGCCGAGTTCCGTTCGACGCTGGACCCGGTCGCCATCGTCAAGAACCGCGCCACCAGTGGCGGCCCTCAGCCGGCGGAAATGGAGCGCATGGTCAAGGAGGCGCGCGAGCAACTGGCCTCGCAGGACAAGTGGATCAAGGAACGCCGCGCCCACATCGCCGATTCGCTGGCCGCGCTGGACAAGGATTTTGACGCGCTGGTGGCCAGCGCGCCGAAGGACAAGGCCCAGTAAGCGGCCGCCCGGCCGCGCGATGCCGGGCGGCGCGCCGCGCCGGCCGGGGTCAGCGGCACGCCATCGAGTAGTCGCAGCGGATCTGGTCGGGCAGGTCGCGGCCCCGCGCGGGGTCGATCGCTCCGGCCGGCGCATCCCACGCGATCAGTTGCGCCACGTCGCTGTTGCCCACCGGCCGGGCGTAGATCCACAGCCGGTCTCCGGCCCACGAGAAGGCCAGCGCGCTGACGCTGTATTCCTTGGGCACGCGCAGGTTGGCCAGCAGCCGGCCCTGCGTCATGTCCAGGACAATCACCGTGCTGTCGGCGCCGCTGACCGCCAATAGGCGGCCGTGGGCGCTGCGCGCCGCCGCCGAGGTGTAGTACACGGCGGGGGTTTCCAGGTCGAAGCGGGCCAGGCCCGTGCGCAGGTCGATGGCACGCAGGCGCCGCCCATCGGGTGTTTCCGCCACGGCCAGGGCCCATTCCCCGCGCCGGCTGCCGAACAACAGCTTGGGGGTGGCGGTCGGGAAGCTGGCGACCACGCGGGCGCCACCGGGATCGATGCCGTAGCCGTCGCGGTCGGCGGCCCAGAACAGGCCGTCGCCGAACTGGATGGCGTCGCTCGGCACCCAGGGCAGGGCATGCTCCAGGGTGTCGACGGCGTCGCGGCGCAGCGCGCCGTTCCAGGACCGTTGGCTCCAGCGCCCTTGCGGCGTCACGGTGTACAGCTCGTCGCCGACGCGCAGCGCCACGCCGCCGGCGGCGGGCAGGGTCCAGTCGTCAATGTAGCGGTCCGGAAAGCGGGCGCCCAGCGGGTGGACGACCACGCCGCGCTGGCCGGGGCGCCATGCCAGCAGCGTACGGGCGCCGTCCTCGCGCAGGCCTTGCGCCCAGACCTGGCCGTCGGCGGTGATCTTGAGCGCGCCCGCCAGGCCAAAGCCCGCGGCGGCCTCGCGGTCGACGGCGGTTACCGCGTTCTGGCCGGACCGCGGCGCGCCCTCGGCGGCAGCGGGCGCGGTGCGCGGCACGAAGCGCTGCGTCGCCGCGCCGGAAGCGAGCAGGCTGCCGTCGGGCAGCGCCAGCAGGCGCCATCTGTCGTTGTCGTAGCGCCGCAGGTCGGATTCGTCGGCGGGAAGGCGGATGCCGGACACGCTCGTCTGCGGCAGCGTGGCCGCCGCCACGGTGGGCGCGGCCGACGCGGTGGCGGTGGCGCGGCCGCGCGCGTACGCATCGAAGTAAGCCTGCATCACGCGGTCGGCATCGGCCTCGGGCAGGGCCTGCAGGCGTTGCGCCAAACCGTCAAGGTAACGGTCGAGCGCGGCGTCGGTGTGCTCGATGCGTTGCCTGTCGTAGTCGAAATGCGGGTCGGGAAAACAGGTCACGCCGACCATGCAGCTTGTCAGGCGGAAATGGCGCGTGACGGTGGTGTCGGCGCCGCCGTGCCAGACCAGCGTCAGCGCCTCGCGGCCGGTCACGCCGGAGAGATCCATGACGGTGCCGTAGTCGGCCTGCGTGCGGCGCGCTTTGCCGCGTTCGCGCTGGAAAGACCAGCGCGCCACCGCTTGCGAGAAGAACGGCAGCGACTTGATGTGTTCCTGGGCGTAGTCGGGCTGGCGCGCGATGGCCACGCGGAACGTGTCGCGCTCCTGCGGGCTGACGGCGCCGGCCGCCAGCGCCTTGGCCAGGACCGGGTCCGCGGCCTGGCTGGCCTGCTGTTCCAGCGCCTGTTTCAGCGCGGGCAGATGGCGGGCGCCGATCTCGGCCCAGTAGAACTCCATGGCCGACAGCGGTCCGCTGTCGTCGCGGCCGTCGAAGCCGCCCAGGTCCTTGCCGGCAAGGCCTTGCTCGATGTCGGCCTTGACCTGCGCATAGGGTTGGGGAATCAGGTAGTAGCGGCCCGGCGTGTAGGGGGCGCCGGGCAGCGGTTGCATCAGGATCGGGGTGGCCGCGGCGCTGGCGGACAGCAGCAGGGCCGAGACGGCCAGGATGCGCTTGAATCGGCGTGGGGCGCCGGGGTGTGCCATGGACGGTTCCGTCGATAAGGGAAGGGGCTGCGGCAGAGAATACCGCAGCCCGCGCCCGTCGGCGGCGGGGCCTCGGATGCCCGTCGGCGACGGGTACCTCGGGACCCGGTCGGCGGCGGTCGTTTCAGAACCCGGTGGGCGGCACGTGCACCCGGCCTTCCATCAGCACGCGCGCGCTGCGGCTCATGATGGCCTTGGTGACGGTCCATTCGCCGTCGATCAGTTGGGCCTGGGCGCCGACGCGCAGCGTGCCCGAGGGGTGGCCGAAGTTGACCTGGTCGCGCTGGCCGCCGCCGGCCGCCAGGTTGACCAGCGTGCCCGGCACGGCCGCGGCGGTGGCGATGGCGACCGAGGCTGTGCCCATCATGGCGTGGTGCAGCTTGCCCATGGACAGGGCGCGCACCAGCACGTCGATGTCGCCGGCGCCGATCTGCTTGCCGCTGGAGGACGTGTAGGCCCTGGGGCGGGCCACAAAGGCCACCTTGGGCGTGTGCTGGCGCGCGGCGGCTTCTTCCAGTTTCTGGATCAGGCCCATGCGCAGCGCGCCGTGGGCGCGGATGGTCTCGAAGCGCGCCAGGGCGGCGGCGTCGCCGTTGATGTCGTCCTGCAGCTCGGTGCCGGTGTAGCCCAGCGCCTCGGCGTCCAGGAAGATGGTGGGGATGCCGGAGTTGATCATGGTGGCCTTGAAGGTGCCGATGCCGGGCACTTCCAGGTCGTCCACCAGGTTGCCGGTGGGGAACATCGAGCCGCCGTCGCCTTCCTCGGCCGGGTTCATGAATTCCAGTTGCAGCTCGGCGGCCGGGAAGGTCACGCCGTCCAGTTCGAAGTCGCCGGTTTCCTGCACCGCGCCGTCGGTGATCGGCACGTGGGCGATGATGGTCTTCTGGATGTTGGCCTGCCAGATGCGCACCACGGCGATGCCGTTGCGCGGCACGCGGGCCGGGTCCACCAGGCCATTGGTGATGGCGAAGGGGCCGACGGCGGCCGACAGGTTGCCGCAGTTGCCGCTCCAGTCGACGAAGGCCTGGTCGATCGAGACCTGGCCGAACAGGTAGTCGACGTCATGTTCGGGGCGGCTGCTCTTGCCGATGATGACGGTCTTGCTGGTGCTGGAGGTGGCCGCGCCCATGCCGTCGATCTGCTTGCCGTAGGGGTCGGGGCTGCCGATCACGCGCATCAGCAGCGCGTCGCGGGCCGGGCCCGGCACGCGGGCGGATTCGGGCAGGTCGTCGAGCTTGAAGAACACGCCTTTGCTGGTGCCGCCGCGCATGTAGGTGGCGGGAATCTTGATCTGGGGGGCATGGGCCATGGGGCAGTCCTGATGTCTTGGGTGGGGAAGGCGGGCGCCGCGGCGCCCGCCATGCTGTGGGGGGGTCAGCCGGCCTTCTTGGCCGAACCGGCGGCCGATTCGGCTTCCAGGAAGTCCTGCGCGAAGCGTTGCAGCACGCCGCCGGCTTCGTAGATGGACACTTCCTCGGCGGTGTCGAGGCGACAGGTCATCGGCACTTCCAGGGTCTCGCCGTCGCGGCGGTGGATCACCAGCGTCAGGTCGGCGCGCGGCTTGCGCTCGCCCACCACGTCGTAGGTCTCGGTGCCGTCCAGGCCCAGCGTCTTGCGGTTCACGCCCGGCTTGAATTCCAGCGGCAGCACGCCCATGCCGATCAGGTTGGTGCGGTGGATGCGCTCGAAGCCTTCGGCGGCGATGGCTTCGACGCCGGCCAGGCGCACACCCTTGGCGGCCCAGTCGCGCGACGAGCCCTGGCCGTAGTCGGCGCCGGCCACGATGATCAGCGGCTGCTTGCGGTCCATGTAGGTCTCGATGGCTTCCCACATGCGCATCTCCTTGCCTTCCGGTTCCACGCGGGCCAGCGAGCCCTGCTTCACGTTGCCGTCGGCGTCCTTCACCATCTCGTTGAACAGCTTGGGATTGGCGAAGGTGGCGCGCTGCGCGGTCAGGTGGTCGCCGCGGTGGGTGGCGTAGGAGTTGAAGTCCTCTTCCGGCAGGCCCATCTTGTGCAGGTATTCGCCGGCGGCGCTGTCCATCAGGATGGCGTTGGACGGCGACAGGTGGTCGGTGGTGATGTTGTCGCCGAGCACGGCCAGGGGACGCATGCCGCGCAGCGTGCGCTCGCCGGCCAGCGCGCCTTCCCAGTACGGCGGACGGCGGATATAGGTGCTCTGCGGGCGCCACGCGTACAGCGGCTCGACCGCGGCGTCGCGCTCGTTGCGCAGGCCGAACATGGGCGCGTAGACCTTGCGGAACTGTTCCGGCTTGACGGCGGCCTTGACCATGGCGTCGATCTCTTCGTCGCTCGGCCAGATGTCCTTCAGGCGGATCTCGCGGCCGCTGGCGTCGGTGCCCAGCACGTCGCGCTCGATGTCGAAGCGGATGGTGCCGGCGATGGCGTAGGCCACCACCAGCGGCGGCGAGGCCAGGAAGGCCTGCTTGGCGTAGGGGTGGATGCGGCCGTCGAAATTGCGGTTGCCGGACAGCACGGCGGTGGCGTAGAGGTCGCGGTCGATGATCTCCTGCTGGATCACGGGGTCGAGCGCGCCCGACATGCCGTTGCAGGTGGTACAGGCAAACGCCACGACGCCGAAGCCGAGTTTCTCCAGGTCTTCGGTCAGGCCGGCTTCGTCCAGGTACAGGGCCACGGCCTTGGAGCCGGGCGCCAGCGAGCTCTTGACCCACGGCTTGCGCGTCAGGCCGGCGCGGTTGGCATTGCGCGCCAGCAGGCCGGCGGCGATGACGTTGCGCGGATTGCTGGTGTTGGTGCAACTGGTGATGGCGGCGATGATGACGGCGCCGTCGGGCATCAGGCCGGGCTGGTTCTCGACCGTGCCGGCGATGCCGCGCTCGGCCAGGTCGGAAACCGGCAGGCGGCGGTGCGGGTTGGACGGGCCTGCCAGGGTGCGCACCACGGTCGACAGGTCAAAGCGCAGCACGCGCTCGTACTCGGCCGTCTTGAGACTGTCGGCCCACAGGCCGGCGGTCTTGGCGTAGGTTTCCACCAGCGCGATCTGCTCGTCCTCGCGGCCGGTCAGGCGCAGGTAGTCGATGGTCTGCTGGTCGATGGCGAACATCGCGGCGGTGGCGCCGTATTCGGGCGCCATGTTGGAGATGGTGGCGCGGTCGCCCAGCGTCAGGCTGGCGGCGCCTTCGCCGTGGAACTCCAGGTAGGCGCCCACGACTTTTTCCTTGCGCAGGAATTCGGTCAGCGTCAGCACCACGTCGGTGGCGGTGATGCCGGGGCCGGCGCGGCCGGTCAGTTCGACGCCGATGATGTCGGGCAGGCGCATCCACGAGGCGCGGCCCAGCATCACGTTCTCGGCTTCCAGGCCGCCCACGCCGATGGCGATGACGCCCAGCGCGTCCACGTGCGGGGTGTGGCTGTCGGTGCCGACCAGCGTGTCGGGGAAGGCCACGCCGTCCTGCGTGTAGATCACCGGCGACATCCGCTCCAGGTTGATCTGGTGCATGATGCCGTTGCCCGGGGGCACCACTTCGATGTTGCGGAAGGCCTGCTTGGTCCAGTCGATGAAGTGGAAGCGGTCTTCGTTGCGGCGGTCTTCCACCGCGCGGTTCTTGGCGAAGGCGTCGGGATCGTTGCCGCCGTATTCCACCGCCAGTGAGTGGTCGACGATCAGTTGCACCGGCACCACCGGGTTGACCTTGGCGGGGTCGCCGCCCTTGTCGGCGATGGCGTCGCGCAGGCCGGCCAGGTCGACCAGCGCGGTCTGGCCGAGGATGTCATGACAGACCACGCGCGCCGGATACCACGGGAAGTCCAGGTCGCGGCGGCGTTCGATCAACTGCTTGAGCGCGTCGGTCAGCAGCGCCGGATCGCAGCGGCGCACCAGGTTCTCGGCGTGCACGCGCGAGGTGTAGGGCAGGCGGTCGTAGGCGCCGGGGGCGATGGCGTCCACGGCGGCGCGCGCGTCGAAATAGTCCAGGCGGGTGCCTTGCAGGGGCTTGCGATAGGATTTGTTCATGCCTCGGTGCGCTTCAGGTTGCCCTGAGCGATCTGTTTTTCAATGTTGAGACGGGATGCGCGGATGTGGCGGCGCATCAGGAGTTCAGCCAGCTCGCCATCGCGGTCGGCGATGGCGTCCAGAATGCGGTGATGCTCGGCATACGACTGCCGCGGGCGGTTGGGAGTGGTCGAGTACTGGATACGGTACATCCGCGCCAGTTGGTAGAGCTCGTCGCACAGCATGCGGAACAGCATCTGGTTGCCGCTGCCCTTGACGATGCGGTAGTGGAAATCGTAGTCGCCCTCCTGCTGGTAATAGCCGGTGCCGGCCTGGAAGGCCTCGTCCTTTTCGTGGGCGTGCAGCACCTGGCGCACCTGCTCGACTTCGGCCGGCGCCATGCGCTCGGCCGCCAGGCGGCAGGCCATGCCTTCGAGCGATTCGCGGATTTCGTAGAGTTCGGCCAGTTCCTGCGGGCTGAGCGACACCACGCGGGCGCCGGCGTGCGGCACGCGCACCAGCAGCCGTTGGCCTTCGAGCCGGTGCAGGGCCTCGCGCAGCGGGCCGCGGCTGACGCCGTGGATGCGCGCCAGTTCCGGTTCGGAAATCTTGCTGCCGGGGGCGATCTCGCCCTTGACGATGGCGGACTGGATCTTGCGGAAGATGTGTTCCGCCAGGGTCTCGCTATCGCCGGAGGCGGCGCCGGGCAGCGTCAGCACTTTGCTCATTGTGTCAACAATCTGATGATTTTTCCAGTGAAAAACCGGTTAAGGCCCGTTCGAGGCGATTGATTGTCAACAATTTACCTTCCGTCCGATCTTGGCGCAAGCGCCCTGGGGCGCATTGGCGTCTGCGGCGAACCGGCGCTTCAAGGCGCGCCGGGGCGGCGCCAGACACGTGTCGTGGCGCATCGCGCTGGTGAAAGTGCGGGAAGTGGCCGCGGTGGACGCCGGCCAGGGCGCTCAGGGGCCGGTGTCCGGGTAGTTCGGGCCGGCGTCGTGGAAACCGCCGCTGCTGTAGGGATTGACCGCGCCCGGATGCGGCGGGCCGCCGGGACCCAGCGAGGAACAGCCGCCCAGTATCAGCAGGGCGGCCAGCAGGGCGAGTGTGCGAGTGGCGGTGGTTTGCATGGCGATCTCCGGCGGCTGCCCCTCGGCGGCCGCATACAGCTTGTCGTCACGGTTCAGTTTACGCCTGGCGCGGCCCGTCCGGGCGGTGCGCCGGCGTCACGAGCGGGGCAGGATGCCGTGGGTCGCCATCAGCGTCAGGTCGCCGCCCAGGCGGGGCTCGTCGTACGGCCCGGCGGCGTGCAGGGCGTCGAAGACGTGCGCTTGCGGCGCATGGCGGCGGTAGAACTCGACCCAGCCCGTGAATCCATGCGGCTGCCGGTCCTGCTGCGCCACCCCGGCCTGACGCGCGAACCAGGCGCTGTCGCGGTAGCCCTCGGCCACGCGCCGCGCCAGCCGGCCAAGCGCGCCGTCGCGGTAGCCATACCAGTCCTGGCCGTCTTCAAAGGCCAGCTCGGCCATTGTCACCAAGGGCGCGGCGGCATAGTCGTGATAGTGCAGCGCGCGGCCGCCGCGCGCCATTTCCATGGGCAGGCTGCCGTCGGCCTGGATGTCGTCGATGCCCTTGCGGTAGATCGCCTGCGCGCTGCGCAGCAGGCCGGCATCGCGGGTGGCGAGGGCGGTCGCCATGACGCCGACACCGGTCCAGTAATAGTGGTTGTTGCGCTTGTGCCGGGGATCGTCCCAGTAGGCGAGGTTGGCGCGCGATAGCTGTTCGAGCCAGGAGGCGATGAGGCCGCGCTGCGCCGGCGTGGCCAGCGGCAGGGTCTTGAGATAGGCCATGGCCGCCGCGCCGTGGGTCCATTCGCGCAGGTAGTCGGCCTGGTCGTTGTTGCCGTGGATCATGCGGCCCAGCATGGCGTCGTCCTTGGCCCAGGCTGCCAGCCACGCCAGCGCGCATTGGCCGGCGGCGGTGTCGCCATGGGCCAGGTAGGCGTCGGACAGGTCGGCAATGCGGCGGGCGTAATCGTTCAGCGGCTTGGTCTGGGCCTGGTTGCGGGCCTGCAGCGCCGGGTCGATCTTCGAGTGGGCGGCGTCGGTGTAGTAGCCGGTGCCTTCGAGGTCGCGCGGGCCGGGCGGCGCCGGTTCGCACTGGCGCGGCGCGGCCAGCGCCTGGGCGCCCAGCAGGATCAGCGGCAGGCAGGCGAGGTAGCGCCAGCGCGCGACGGCGGGCAGGGCGCCGCCACGGAAGGAGAAAGAAAGAGAACGCATTGCGGGTGCCTTTGCCCGGTCGGGCGGGTTGCCATTCACCCGCCTGCCCGGGGGGCGGTGGTGGCCGCCGGCATGCCGGAGGGCGTGGTGTGGTGGATCGACCGCGCGCCGGGCGGAAAGTTGCACGGCGCGCGGCGTGTCAGGCGACCGTCAGGCAGGGCGGCGCACGCGCGCCTGCTCGACGCACCAGGCGAGCCGGGGATCGCCGGCGGCCATGATGTCGGCCTCCACGTCCAGGCGCAGGCGCGGCAGCAGCCGGCCCAGCAGTTGTTCGCAATCGCGCCGCAGGTAACTGGGTTCGCCGGTGAGGCGGCCGATGAGGCGCAGCAGGGCGGCGTCGCGCGCCAGCACCAGCAACTGATAGCGGCCGCCGCCCGCGGGACGCAGCAACCAGGCGCCGGTGGCGATGCGCAGCAAGGGGTCGAGCGTGTCGGCCAGCTTGCCGAGCTCGGCGGGCGACAGGTCGTGCGGATCGTAACCGTCCGTCGCGTCGGCGCGCGAGAGGGATTGCTGCAGGGCGTCGGCCTGGCGGCGGTAGTCCTCGGCCAGTGCGTGGTCGCCCGCGCGCAGGGCCGCCAGGCTGAGCTGGCGCAGGCTGGGCAGTTGTTCCGGGCCGGCGTGGTCCGCGACGCGAAGCCAGAGGTCCGCGGCTTCCCGTGGATGCCCCTCGCGCTGGCGGCAGCGCGCCAATTGGGCCAGCAGGGCGGGGTGGCCGGGCGCCAGCCGCAGGCCGTCTTCGGCCAGCAGGGTGGCGCCCGCGACGTCGTCGTCCAGGGTGCCCCGCAACCAGGCGCAGCGCGCGGTCTCGTCGGCCGACAAGGCGCGGATGCGGCGTTTGCGCAGCAGGTCGTGGTACTGGGCGGTGAGCGCTTCCCGCTCCTGGCGGACCTGCGCGGCCTCGTCAGCCGATTGCGCCGCGCAGCACGCGTCGAGCCGGGCCGCCAGGGACGCGCGCTGGCCGGACAACCAGGCCTGCGCGGCGGTGGGGGCGGCGCGGCGCCACGGCAACGGCCGGGCCGGATCGGCTGCCAGCGCGGCCAGGCGATCCGCCAGTGACGGGTGTGTATCGCCGTCGGCGGTCGTGGCGCAGAGGGCGGCGTGCAGCCAGACGCGGGCTTCGGCTTCGTCGGCAGGCGCGGCCAGCGCGTCCCGCGCCGCCAACGCCGCGTAGGGTCGCGGCGGATCGCTGGCGGCGAGCAGCGCCGGCCAGGCGTCGCGCAACGCCCGCCATTGCAGCGCCATGGCCGACAGCGCCTCGGCCATGGCGGGCTGGCCGCAGACGCGCGCGGCTTCGGCATCGGCCTGGACTTCGCACTGCCGGGCGAAGTCCAGGCTGACCGCCAGGAAGCGCGGCACGTACCAGGCCACGAACAGCCGCAGCGGCGCGCTGGAGAGGCGCCGGCGCCGGTCCAGCCGGCGGGCGACTTCCTGCCATTGCAGGCGCGCGAAATACACGCGGCTGGCGTAGCGGCCATGACGTTGCGCGATGTGGGCGTATTCATGCGCCAGGATGGCGCGGCAGGCCGATGGCGACAGCATGTCGAGCAGCGGCAGCCCCAGCCACAGGACGTTGCGGGTCTTGCCGCCCAGCCTGCGGTGTTGGCGGATGGCGGCGTTGAATTCGCCGTCGAGATAGATCGCATCCAGCGGCGGCGCGGCCATCGCGTCGCGGATGCCGTCGAGCGCTTCGAACAGGCCGGGCGCGTCGTCACGCCGCAGCGGCAGGCCTTCCTCGCTGGTGTCGGGGGCGGCGCTGAACGGCGTCCTGAGCATGATGACGCCGGACACTAGCGCGGGCAGCGTGAGCGCCACGCCCGCCAGGGCGGCCGCGCCCGGCAGCAGCGCCCAGGCCAGCAGCGGCAGCGCGCACAGCGCCGCGCCGCCGGCCAGCAGCACGCCGTCGCCCAAGGCCAGCCAGGCGCCGATGCGCCAGCGTTGCGGGTTTGCCCGTCTATTGTCCATGGGTGTCCGCGCGGGCGGGCTGGCGCCGCAATTGCGCATCGATGAATGCGATGATCGCCCGGGTCTGTTCGTTGTCGCCGCCGACATCGGTATTGATTTGCCCGTGATTGCGCGCCACCGGCAGCACCTGCGCCTGGCCGCCGTGCTCGCTCAACCGTTGCGCGTAGTCGCGCGAACGCTGGCATGAGTGCGGCCGCAACGACGAGCAGACCAGCAGCGTCGGCGGGTTGGGGCCGCTCAGTTGCGCGGCGGGCGAGGCGGCGCGCCAATAGGCCGGATCGTTGCCGAATGCCTTGTCATAGAACGGCGCGTGCTCGGCGGCCATGATGCCCGGCAGATCGAAGGGCGTGCCGTCCAGGATGATGTTGGCCAACCAGGGCCGGGCGCCGGTGCGCTCGCGTAGCGGGGCGTCGGCCGCCAGCAGGGCCTGCAGATGGCCGCCCGAGGAATGGCCCATGATCAGGATGCGCGCCGGATCGGCCCGCCAGCCGGCGGCCTCGCGCTGGGCCCAGGCCACGGCCAGCCCCAGGTCCTCGGCCTGTTCCCGCGGCCCCGCGTCGGGCAGCAGGCGGGTATTGACGGAGACGACCACGAAGCCCAGCGGCAGCCAGCGCGCCAGCTTGCCCTGGATGAAATCGGGTGCGGCCTTGTCGCCGTGCAACCAGGAGCCGCCATGCACCAGCACCAGGATCGGGGCGAGCGGCGCGCCGGGCGCGGCGGGCAGATAGACGTCGGCAAGTTGCGCGGCGTCCGGACCATAACGCTGGTCCGTGAGCGTGACGGCCGACGCCAAACCGGGCGGCAGGCAGAGCAGCGCAAGCAGGCAGAACAGGCGGAGGGCGGACATGGCGGTGGCGCGGGTGGTCGGGATGCCGGGTAATGTAGCCCGGCCGGCGCATGCGTGGGCGACGCGGAGCGGCTCTGTGGCATGCTGTGGGCTGCCCGCCGTCTCCCGACTCTCAAGCATGTCCAGATTCCTGTCGCGCCTGTGCGATTTCCTGTTGTTCTTCGCCACCGCGTCTTTGTTCGGCGCCTGCCTGACCGCCAAATTGCGCACGGGCAGCTATGGGTTGGAAATTCCCGAGGCGCCCTATATGTACGAGCGCGTCGATTTCTTCCTGCACGCGGCATTCGCTGGGCTGGCCGCGACGGCGGCCCTGGCGCTGGCGGAGCGATTGGCGCGCAGCCGTCTCCCGGCGCTTGGACGCGCCGGGCTAGTCGCGGTGGCCGCATTGCTCGCAATCTACCTCGGGCCGCCGGACCCACAGGTATTCGGCGCCACCTGGGCGCGCTGGGAGGCGACCTTCGAGTTGTTCCTGGCGCAGTGGGATATCGCGCTGCCGCTGGCGCTGGCCGCCGCGGCCGTGCGCGGCGTCCTGCCCGGCGCGGCTGGGTCGCCGCGCTAGCCGCGCAACCTGCGATCCAGTTCCAGCACGGTCTGGTACAGCACGCGGGTGCCGTCCAGCAACTGCGCCGGCTCGATCCACTCCTCGGGGCAGTGGCTACGTCCGTTCAGGCAGGGGATGAAGATCATGCCGATGGGGCCGGTGGGCGCCATGTAGACGGCGTCGTGGCCGGCGCCGCTGGGCAGGCGCATGCTGGCGTAGCCGAGCTGGTCGGCGGCGGCCTGCACCGCGTCCATCACCAGCGGGGTGCAGTCGGTGGGCTGGGCCCGGCTCAACTGCGCGAAGCCGGCGGTCAGGCGGAGGGCCTTCAGGTCGGCGGCCACGCCGGCCATCAGGGTTTCGGGGAAGGCGTCCAGTACGGCGTTGCTGTCGCTGCGCATTTCCAGCGTCAGCTCGACGCGGCCCGGCACGGCGTTGGCGGCGTTGGGCGTCATGGCGAGCTTGCCGACGGTGGCGACCACGTAGTGCGGATGGCCGCTGGCGGCGCTGGCCTGGCGGCTGGCGGCGTCGATGATGCGGGCCGCGCCGACCAGCGCGTCGCGGCGGATGTCCATGGGCGTGGTGCCGGCGTGGTCGGGCTGGCCTTCGACCGTGATCAGCACGCGGCGGATGCCGACGATGTTGGTGACCACGCCGATGGGCAAATGGCGGCTTTCCAGCACGGGGCCCTGCTCGATGTGCAGTTCGACGAAGGCGGCGGTGCCGTCCGGGCCGCGCAGGGGCCGAGCCAGCGCGCTGGGGTCGCCGCCGATGCGGGCGATGCCCTGCGCCAGCGTCTCGCCGTCGGCGTTGCGGGCAGCCAGCATGTCGGCGCTGAGTTGGCCGCTCAGGGCGCGGCTGCCGACGCAGGAGATGCCGTAGTCGCTGGGTTCTTCCGACAGGAAGTCGATGACCTCGAACGGGTGTTCCAGTTCGATGCCGTGTTCCCGCATGGTGTG
Organism: Achromobacter sp. SIMBA_011; assembly: GCF_046535435.1. NCBI lineage: Bacteria > Pseudomonadati > Pseudomonadota > Betaproteobacteria > Burkholderiales > Alcaligenaceae > Achromobacter > Achromobacter sp. SIMBA_011. Next base: position 1,023,445 of record NZ_JAWRWN010000001.1, read on the forward strand.
GGCGACCTCGATGCCGGCCAGCACGCCGATGATGCCGTCGAAGCGGCCGCCGCTCATGACGGTGTCGCAGTGCGAGCCGGTGGCGATGGGCTTGCGCTGCGCGTTGCGGCCGGCGCGCGTGCCGATGAGGTTGCCGCCGGCGTCCAGGCGGGTGGTCAGGCCGGCGGCCTCGAACTCGCCGCGCAGCCACTCGCGCGCTTGCAGGAACAGCGGCGAAAAGGCGCGCCGGGTCCAGGGTTGGTCGGGCAGGGTGTAGCGCGACAGGGTCTCGACGCGCGACCACAGGCGCTCAGCGTTCAACGGCGGAAAGGACATGGCCATGCCGTTCATGCCTTGCGCGGGCGCAGGAAGCGGCCGTCGCCCGGGTTGTTGACGATGCGGCGGCCGTCATAGACCTGCTGGCCGCGGCACCACGTGCCGGCCACGCGCACGGTGAATTCGCGGCCCTCGAACGAACTCCATTGCACCGCCGACAGGCTGGTGGACGGATCGTAGGCATGGCGTTCCGGCGTCAGGATGACGATGTCGGCGTCCTTGCCGACCTCCAGCGTGCCCTTGCGGTCATCCAGCAGGAAGTGGCGCGCGGGGTTGTCGCACAACTGGCGCACCACCATCGATGGCGAGATGCCGTGTTCCTCGCAACCGGTCCAGAAGGCCGGCAGCAGCGTTTCCAGGCCCGGGCCGCCGGACGAGTTCTTGAAGACGTTGGGGTTCTGCTTGCGCTCCAGGCCCCAACTGACGTGATCCGACGACACGAAGGTGCATTCGTCGTTGGCGATGTGGGTCCACAGCAGGTCGACCTCGGCCTTGGGGCGGATCGGCGGGTAATGCTTGGTCTTGGCGCCGAAGCGGCGCGTGTGTTCCTCGTGGTTCAGCATCAGGTACTGCACGCAGGTCTCGATGCTGGCGCGGTGGCCGTTGCGGCGGTACATGTTGCAGATCTCGAAACCGCGCGAGGTCGAGACGTGCACCGCGTGGGCGCGGGCGCCGGTCTCGGCGCCGATCTCGTAGATCAGCGCGGTGGCCAGGTTCTCGATCAGCGGCGTATGGGCACGCATGAAGGCATCCCAGCCGGTGTCGTCGGCCTCGATCAGGCGGGCGATGTTCTTGCGCGTCATCTCCTGCATCTGGTTGTGCACGCCGCACACCAGGCCGGACGGCGCGATCAGGCGGAAGGCCTCGTACAGGTCGTCTTCCTCGATACGCGGGAAGCGGCCCGGGGTGGCTTCGAAGGTCGAGAACTTGAAGGCACAGACGCCGCCTTCGATCAGGCCGGCGGCGGCCGCCAGGCCGTGTTCCTTGTTCAGGGTGCCGAACAGCCCCACGTCCACGTGGCAGTCGCGCTCGACCTCGGCGATCTTGGCGTCCAGGTGCGGGCGCGAGGCGACCGGCTCGGGATCGTCGTAGGGCATGTCGACCATGACCGTGACGCCGCCGGCGGCGGCCGCGCGCGAGGCCCAGCCCAGGCCTTCCTGGTTGGCCTGGCTGCCGGAGTGCACCTGGCCGTCGACCACGCCGGGAATGATCCACTGCCCGCTGGCGTCGACGCTGTCGCGCGCCGCGGGGGGCGCGCCGATGCCGCGCGCGGCGATCCTGCCGTCCCGCACGGCCAGCCAGCCGTTTTCCACGATACCGTGCGGATCGACGATATTGCCGCGCACCACCCAATCGAAATCGCTCATGACCCCTTCCATCCAATGAAGAACTGTAGGGCAGTGTAGTAAGCGCGATTCAAAACGTCTTATGCTTATATGTGCATGGGAATTAACATCAGGTTAAGCATATGAAATTGAATCTGCGCCAGATCGAGGTCTTCCGCGCCATCATGTTGAGCGGCTCGATCAGCGGCGCTTCCAAGCTGCTGTTCGTGTCCCAGCCGGCCGTCAGCCGGCTGATCGCCTACACCGAGCAGCGCCTGGGCCTGATGCTGTTCGAGCGCATCAAGGGGCGGCTCTACCCCACGCCGGAGGCGCGTCGGCTGTTCGTCGAAGTGACCGCGCTTTACCAGAACGTGCAGCGCGTCAACGAGGTGGCCGACAACCTGGCCGAGAACCGCGAGGGCCAATTGCGCCTGGCCTGTAGCCCGAGCCTGGGCCAGTCGCTGCTGCCGCGCGCCATCGCCCGTTTTCGCCAACTGCATCCGGAAATCCGCATCGTGCTGCAGACGCAGATTCCGGCGGCGATGGAACAGTCGCTGCTGACCCAGCAGGTCGAGCTGGGCGTGGCCTACATGCCCGTGAACCATCCCAGCCTGGCGACCCGGCCGCTGTACGAGAACCGCATCGTCGCGGTGCTGCCCGCCGGCCATCCGCTGGCCGGACGCCGCCAGGTCACCGCCGCCGAACTGGCGCGCGAGCCGCTGATCGGCTACAGCGCGGACATTCCCTTCGGCATGCTGGTGCACAAGCTGTTCGGCGCCGAGGACGCGCAGCCCGAGCCGCGCATCGAGGTGCAGCAGGCGCACGTGGCCTGTGCCCTGGTGCAGGCCGGCGCCGGCGTGGCGCTGGCGGACGAGATCACCGTGGCCGGGCCGATCTGGTCGGATGTGGTGACGGTGCCGATCGCCGACACGGTCAACGCGCCGGTCAACGTGTTCCACCTGCAATTGCAGCCGCTGTCGCGGCTGGCGCAGGCCTTCATCGACGTGCTGGTGACGCTGGATCTGCCTGCCGGCGCCTGATCTTCCCCCTGCCGCCGCCTGGGGATATCCCTAGGTCCGTTCCGTCCCGGGATTGCCCCTTGCCCGGGGCGCGCCCCTCCATTAACCCAATGTTATGAACAAGGCATAAAAGGTAATACGACATTAAAGGGATTGGTTCCTATGATGCGCTCGTCTGTCCAGCGCGCACGCCGCTGGCGCTGGTAACGCAATCGGGAAAGGAAGGGTGCAGCAATGGGAAGAATCTTGACGATGCGGGACGTCGAGGCCGCGGTCAGGGGCGGCTCGGTGTTCGCCTGTGGCGGGGGCGGCTGGGCCGAGCATGGCCGCGAACTGGGATCGCTGGCCGTGACCATCGGCCGGCCCGAGCTGGTGTCGATGGACGAAGTGCCCGATGACGCCTGGATCGCCACCGCCGCCGCCATTGGCGCGCCGGGCGGCCTGACCGACTGGCAGATGCTGGGCATCGACTACGTCAAGGCGGCCGAGCGCCTGCAGGATGCGCTGGGCGAGCGCCTGTATGGCCTCATCATCGGCCAGAACGGCATGTCCAGCACGCTCAACGGCTGGCTGCCGTCGGCGGTGCTGGGCACCAAGGTGGTGGACGCGGTGGGCGATATCCGCGCCCATCCCACCGGCGACATGGGCTCGCTGGGCCTGGCCGGCAGCCCCGAGCCGATGATCCAGTGCGCCGTGGGCGGCAACCGCGCCAACAATGCCTATATGGAGCTGACCGTGCATGGCGCCACCGGCAAGGTGTCGCCGGTATTGCGCCGCGCCGCCGACATGGCCGGCGGCTTCATCGCCAGTTGCCGCAACCCGATCCGCGCGTCCTACGTGCGGCGTCACGCCGCGCTGGGCGGCATCAGCCGCGCGCTGGCGCTGGGCGAGGCGATCCTGGCGGCGCAGCCCAAGGGCGGCAGCGCCATCATCGAGGCCATCTGCAAGGCCACGCAGGGCGAGATCATCGGTTCGGGCAAGGTGGCGCGCAACACGCTCAAGTACACCGAGGAAGCCTTCGACATCGGCACCATCGAAATCGGCGAGGGCGCGGGCAAGCGCGTCATCCACGTCATGAACGAACACATGGCCGTGACCGACGTGCAGGGCGTGCGCATCGCCTGCTATCCGGACGTGATCACCACGCTGGACGCCGACGGCAATCCGGTCAGCGCCGGCAAGCTGCGCGAGGGCCTGCAGGTGTCCATCCTGCACGTGTCCAAGCAGCACATCCCGCTGTCATCGAGTGTCACCGACGCGTCGGTCTACCCCATCGTCGAGAAGGCGCTGGGCATGGACTTCACCGGCTACGCGCTGGGCGGAGTCGGCAAGAAGGACATCGACCGCATCGACACGATGGCGACGCGGGTTTGAAAGGCAACACATAACAGCCCCGGACACGGGGCGAATCAACGGGAACGTCAATGAAAAACATCGCAATCAACCCGGGCGCGGGGATGGCGGGGGGCAATGCCGCCCACGCGGGCGCCGACGAGCACAAGGGCGCCAAGAAGGCGGTCATCGCCGCCTCCATCGGCAACGCGCTGGAGTGGTACGACTTTTCGGTCTACGCGCTATTCGCGGTGTATATCGGGCAGAACTTCTTCCACAATGCCGATCCGACGGTGCAACTGATGGCCTCGTTCCTGGCCTTCGGGCTGGGCTTCGTGGTGCGGCCGCTGGGCGCGCTGGTGCTGGGGGCCTATGGCGACCGCGCCGGCCGCAAGGCGGCGCTGACCATGACCATCATGCTGATGGCGCTGGGCACGCTGCTGATCGCCATCGCGCCGCCGTACGCCGCCATCGGCGTGGGCGCGCCGTTGCTGATCGTCTGCGGCCGCATGCTGCAGGGCTTCTCGGCCGGCGGCGAAGTGGGCGGCGCCACCGCCTTCCTGGTCGAGCACGCGCCCGCCGGCAAGCGTGGCCAGTATGCCTCGTGGCTGCAGGCCAGCATGGGCATCTCCAACCTGCTGGGCGCGCTGGTCGCCACGCTGGTCACGACGCTGCTGACGGAAGACCAGGTGGGCGAATGGGGCTGGCGCATTCCGTTCATCGTCGGCCTGTCGATCGCGCCGGTGGGCCTGTGGATGCGCCGCACGCTGGACGAGACGCCGCATTTCCGCGAGGAACAGCAGCGCCAGGCCGCCAGCGGCAAGCCCGTCAAGGCGCCGCTGTTGAGCGTGCTGCGCGATTATCCGCGCGAGCTGTTCACCGGCCTGTGCATGTCGGTGCTGTGGGCCATCGGTCCCTACGCGCTGATCATCTTCATGCCGATCTACGTGCAAAAGAGCATGGGTTTCACCAGCTCTCAGGCCTTCCTGGGCGCGCTGATCGGCAACCTTTTCCTGATCGGCGGCTGCTTCTTCTCGGGCACGCTGTCCGACCGCTACGGCCGCCGCGCCGTGCTGCGCGCCTCGGCGCTGTTGCTGCTGATCGCGGTGTATCCGCTGATGATGTGGCTGCAGGCCAACCACACGCAGCTCGCGCTGATCGTGGTGCAGTCGTCGTTCTGCCTGCTGGTGGCGCTGTACGTCGGCACCGCGCCGTCGGCGCTGTCGGAGGTGTTCCCGACGGCGGTGCGCTCGTCCGGCATGTCCCTGGCCTACAACACCGCGGTGACGGTGCTGGGCGGCTTCGCGCCGGCCATCCTGACCTGGATCACCTACACCACCGGCGTGGCCTTCGCGCCGGCGCTGTATGTGATGGGCGCCTGCGTGGTGGCGCTGGTGGCCTTGACCGTGCTGCCGCAGAAGAACCACGCCTGAGGCCGACGCGCCGGGCGCGGCCGTGGATGCCGTGGCCGCGCGCTGCCCGGGGCGTGGGGGAGCAGGCTGGAGCCTTCGCCGCCGGGGCCGCTGACGATGGGCTTTCCGCTGGAACACTGTGTTGCGCCGTGGGTGCCCGCGGCGCGGCCGGCGGGCGTTTGCTTGCGGGCGATTTGCGCTACATTTGCCCGACGCGCGCGGGGCGCCAGCCAGGCGTCCCGCCTGTCACGATCGTCATCCCTTACCGCCACCGGATCTCCAGGAGCTCCCCCGCATGTCCTCCCTCGACGCGTTCGCCATCACCCGGAAATGGCCGGCCCAGCATCCCGACCGCATCCAGTTGTATTCGCTGCCCACGCCCAACGGCGTCAAGGTGTCGATCCTGCTGGAAGAGCTGGGCCTGCCCTATGAGCCGCATCGGGTCAGTTTCGACTCGCAGGACCAGTTCTCGCCGGAATTCCTGTCGCTCAGCCCGAACAACAAGATCCCGGCCATCCTCGACCCCAACGGTCCGGACGGCAAGCCGCTGGCGCTGTTCGAGTCCGGCGCCATCCTGGTGTACCTGGCCAGCAAGACCGGCCAGTTCATCCCGGCCGACACCGCCGGCCGCTACGAGACCCTGCAATGGGTGATGTTCCAGATGGGTGGCATCGGCCCGATGTTCGGCCAGTTGGGCTTCTTCCACAAGTTCGCCGGCAAGGACTACGAGGACAAGCGTCCGCGCGACCGCTACGTGGCCGAATCCAAGCGCCTGCTGGGCGTGCTGGACAAGCGCCTGGAAGGGCGCGACTGGGTCATGGGCGAGCAATACACCATTGCCGATATCGCCATCCTGCCTTGGGTGCGCAACCTGGTCGGTTTCTATGGCGCCGGCGATCTGGTCGAGTTCTCGCAGTTCAAGAACGTCGCCCGCGTGCTGGAGGCCTTCGTGGCGCGTCCGGCGGTGGCCAAGGGCCTGACGATCCCGGCCTGACGGCGGTCATTGGCGCGGGTCGGCGCGGCCGCCAGGTCCGCCGCTCCCGCCCCAAATCTGACCGTTTTCCGATTCTTGCCCTGTTAATGAGTCGGAGGACGCGCAGTGGTTTGCGCCCCGTCAAACAACCCCGATCCTTTCATGCTTTTCGGTAATATGGTTATTACTGAAAGGCGTAAGCTGCCTCCATAAGCTGGACGACGCAGTACGAACCCCCGACGTGCGCGCTGCCCGGCACGCAACGGAGGGTCAGAATGAAGCATTTCGGGATCAAGGCGGTGGCGCTGGTGGCGCTGCTGGGAATAGGCGGCGGCATCGGCGGCGCGCACCTGTTGACCGCCATCCGCAAGACGGACGCCACCGCCGCCGTCGATCCGCAGGATCGCCGGCTGGCCGAAGCCGGCGCCTACCTCGCGCGCACCGCCGACTGTGTCGCCTGTCACAGCGTGCCGGGCGACAAGCCCTTCGCGGGCGGCCTGGCGATGCAGACGCCGGTCGGCACTATCTACTCTTCCAATATCACGCCCGACAAGGCCAGCGGCATCGGCGCCTACAGCTACGCCGATTTCAAGAACGCGGTGCAGTACGGCATCCGCAAGGACGGCGCGGCGCTCTATCCGGCCATGCCGTATCCGTCGTACGCCATCATGCCCGACCGCGACATCCAGGCGCTCTATGCCTACTTCATGTCGCAGGTCGAACCCGTGGACAAACCCAGCGCCGACTCCACCATCCCGTGGCCCCTGAACATGCGCTGGCCCATGGCCTGGTGGCAACTGCTGTTCGCCGGCAAGCGCGACTTCGCCGCGCCAGCGGGCGCCGACGAGCAGGTCAGGCGCGGCGCCTACCTGGTGGAAGGCCCGGGCCACTGCGGCGCCTGCCACACGCCGCGCGGCCTGGCCTACCAGGAAAAGGCGCTGTCCATGGCCGACGGCGACGCCTTCCTGTCGGGCGCCGTGATCGACGGCTGGCGCGCCAAGAGCCTGCGCGGCGAGGCCCGCGGCCTGGCCTCCTGGAGCGCGGCCGACATCGCCCTGTTCCTGAAGACCGGCCGCACCGACCGGGTGGCGGTGTTCGGCGCCATGGCCGACGTGGTCGAGCACAGCACGCGCTATTTCACCGACGACGACCTGGCCAGCATCGCCGCTTACCTGAAGCAGCTGCCGCCGGTGCCCGGCAAGGCGCCGGCCTTCCCGGCCAAGGCGGATGTCACCACGGCGTCGCTGCTGGCCGGCCGCTACGACTCGCGCGGCGCGGTGATCTACATGGAGCATTGCGTCATCTGCCACCGCGCCGATGGCCAGGGCATGCCGCGCATCTTCCCGGCCCTGGCGGGCAACTCCGCGATCTTCGCGCAGAACCCGCAGTCCATCATCCAGATCACGCTGGAAGGCGGCAAGATGCCCGCCAACGACCATGACGCCATGGCCTTCGCGATGCCGCGCTTCAACCACCTGAGCGACCAGGACATCACCGACGTCATCAATTTCATCCGCACGGCCTGGACCAACCAGGCGCCGCCGATCGCCAGCGACGAGGTCGCGCACATCCGTGGTTTCCTGGCCAGCAAGAAGCCGAACATCGTGTCGGGAGGCAAGCATGAATAAGCTCTACAAGATCGCCGCCGCGGCGGCGCTGTTGGCCGGGGGCGGCCTGGCCGCGCTGGCGGCGCCGCCGGCGCCGGCCGGCGAAACCAGGACTTTCGCCGTGCTCGACAAAGACGGCAAGCGGCTGGCCGACTACACCATTCCGTCCGACACCCTGATCGACAAGGCGCCCAACGCCGAGCAGATCCGCTACGGCCAGCGCCTGCTCAACGAGACCCGCCGGCTGCTGCCGGATAACACCGGCGCTAGCCTCAATTGCAGCAGCTGCCATGTTCAGCAGGGCAAGAAGCCGCTGGGCGCGCCCTACATCAATTCGGTCAATTCGTTCCCCCAGTTCAATCCGCGCGCGGGCCGCGAAGTGACGCTGGCGGACCGCATCAACGGCTGTTTCCAACGCTCGATGAACGGCAAGCCGCTGGACAAGGAGTCGCCGGAAATGCTGGCGATGCTGGCCTACATGAAGTGGCTGGCGCAGGACGTGCCGCACGGCGCCCAGGTGCAGATCAAGAATGCCTGGCCCATCGACACCAAGCTGGTGCCCGACGCGGCGCGCGGCAAGACCCTGTACGCGGCGCAGTGCGCCGCCTGCCACGGCGCCAATGGCGAAGGCAAGCGCGACGGCGCCGGCAATATCGTGTTCCCGCCGTTGTGGGGCGAGGAATCGTTCAACATCGGCGCCGGACTGGCCCGCACCTACAAGGCGGCGGCCTTCATCCGCAACAGCATGCCGATGGGCGTGAATACCCATGGCAACTGGGGCGAGGGCAAGGTGCTGTCCGACCAGGACGCGGTCGACGTGGCCGAGTACTTCACGCACATGCCGCGGCCGGACTTTCCGCCCAAGGACAAGGACTGGCCGGACGGCAAGAAGCCCAAGGACGCGCGCTATTGAGCAACCGAGCCGGACGCGCGGGCCTGTCCCGTCCGGGGCGGCCCGGATCCGGGCAGGGTGATGGCGCGCTCCACGCCCTACAATCGGCGAGTCTTCCCTCGTGATCGTCCCGGGCCCGCCATGGAACTGCGCCAGCTTCGTTATTTCGTTCGCGTCGTCGAAGCCGGCAGCATCGGCCGCGCGGCCATGTCGCTGGGCATGGTGACGTCGGCGCTCAGCCAGCAGATCAGCCGGCTCGAAGGCGAGCTGGCCACCCGGCTGCTGCAACGCAGCGCCAGCGGCGTGGTGCCCACCGATGCCGGGCTGGCGTTTTTCCGCCAGGCACAGCTCGCGCTGCGCCATGCCGACGACGCCGTCCATGCCGCGCAGCAGGCGCGCCTGGCCGGCCACGTCAGCGTCGGCCTGTCGTCCACGACCGCCTCCATCCTGGGGGCGCCGTTCGTGCAGGCCATGAACGCGCGCTATCCGGACATTCGCCTGCACCTGGTCGAGGCGTTGTCGGGCCACCTGGCCGACATGCTCAACGGCCGCCAGCTCGACCTGGCCATCGTGTTCCATGCCGAAGCGGCGCGCCGCTGGAGCGTGACGCCGTTGCTGGACGAGCCCCTGTACCTGTGCGCCGGGCGCGGCATGACGGGCCTGCCCGCCGGCCCCGCCACCCGCCTGGAGGAGATCGCGGGCCTGCCGCTGGTGCTGCCCAGCGGCCGCCACGGGCTGCGCGCCCTGGTCAGCCGGGGATTCCAGCAGCGCGGGTTGACGCCCCGCGTGGTGGCCGAAGTCGATGGCCTGGCGTTGTTGATGGAGGTGGTGCAACTGGGCTACGCCGCCACCATCCAGCCCAGTTCCGCCACCGCCCGCATCGCGCCGGGGCAGTTGGCCATGGCGCGGATCGACGACGCCGACCTGTTCCGGCCCAACCTGCTGGCCAGCCTGTCGGACGACGAATTGTCGCCGGCGGCGCTGGCCGCGAGGTTGGTGCTGGCCGACGTCTCGCGCACCCTGGCGCGCGACGGCAAATGGGCGGTGACCGCGCTGCATGCGTCTTGAGCGGGCGGCGCGTGCTGCCCATGAGCGGTACTCACACAGTGGCGGAATACCGCCCTTCACGAATCATGAAGACCCGTTGACGGCGCGCTGATATCGCGGCGCGCGGCGTCGGCCTACAGTCCGTTCCTTGATCCGGGAACGATGACATGGTCGATGTATTGGTGATAGGCGGAGGCAACGCGGCGCTGTGCGCGGCCCTGATGGCGCGCGAGGCGGGCGCCAGCGTGTTGCTGCTGGAGGCCGCGCCGCGCGAATGGCGCGGCGGCAATTCGCAGCACACGCGCAACCTGCGCTGCATGCACGACGCGCCGCAGGACGTGCTGGTGGACGCCTATCCGGAAGAGGAATACTGGCAGGACCTGCTCAAGGTCACCGGCGGCCAGACCGACGAGAAACTGGCGCGGCTGGTGATCCGCGAATCCGCCACCTGTCGCGACTGGATGCGGCGCCATGGCGTCAATTTCCAGCCGCCGCTGTCGGGCGCGCTGCACGTGGCCCGCACCAATGCCTTCTTCATGGGCGGCGGCAAGGCGCTGGTCAATGCCTATTACCGCAGCGCCGAGGCCCTGGGCGTGCGCATCCGCTACGACGCGCCGGTGGACGCGCTGGAACTGCAGGACGGCCGCTTCAAGGCCGCCCGCATCGGCGCCGAGCGCATCGAGGCGCGCGCCTGCGTGCTGGCGGCGGGCGGCTTCGAGTCCAACCGCGACTGGCTGCGCGAGGCCTGGGGCCGCAACGAGCGCGGCGAATGGCCGGCCGACAATTTCCTCATCCGCGGCACCCGCTACAACCAGGGCGTGCTGCTCAAGTTCATGCTGGACGCCGGCGCCGACCGCATCGGCGATCCGTCGCAGTCGCATTGCGTGGCCATCGACGCGCGCGCGCCGCTGTACGACGGCGGCATCTGCACCCGCATCGACTGCGTCTCGCTGGGCGTGGTGGTCAACCGCGACGCGCAACGCTTCTACGACGAGGGCGAGGATTTCTGGCCCAAGCGCTACGCCATCTGGGGCCGCCTGACGGCCATGCAGCCGGGGCAGATCGCCTACTCCATCATCGACGCCAAGGCCGTGGGCCGTTTCATGCCGCCGGTGTTTCCCGGCGTCACCGCCGATTCCGTGGCGGAACTGGGGCGGCGACTGGGACTGGACCCGGTGGCGTTCGAGCACACCATCCGCGCATACAACCAGGCCTGTAGGACCGGCACCTTCGACCATACGACACTGGACGACTGCCGCACGGAGGGCCTGGCGCCCGCCAAGACCCACTGGGCCCGGCCCATCGACACCGCGCCGTTCTACGGCTACGCGCTGCGGCCCGGCATCACCTTCACCTATCTGGGCCTGAAGGTGGACGAGACCGCCGCGGTCCGCTTCAACGGCGTTCCCAGCGACAACCTGTTCGTGGCCGGCGAGATGATGGCGGGCAACGTGCTGGGCAAGGGCTACACGGCGGGCGTCGGCATGTCCATCGGCACCGCGTTCGGCCGGATTGCCGGCACGCGCGCCGCGGCCGCCGCGCGCCAATCGCATCACGCAGGAGCACAGCATGCGGCAGCTTGAAACCCTGGCCCGCGAGGCCCAATCGTTCCCGCAGGCCGCGCCGGCGATGGTCGAACAGCCGGTGCGCTGGCATGGCCGTGGCGCCGCGCTCAGCACCGACGAAGCCGAAGTGGCGCGCGTCATGCAGATCTGCAATGCCTGCCGCTATTGCGAAGGCTTTTGCGCCGTCTTCCCGGCCATGACCCGGCGCCTGGAATTCGGCAAGGCCGATCTGAACTACCTGGCCAACCTGTGTCACAACTGCGGCGCCTGTCTGCACGCCTGTCAGTACGCGCCGCCGCACGAGTTCGCGGTGAACGTGCCGCAGGCCATGGCCAAGGTGCGGCTGCAGACCTACACCGAGTACGCGTTTCCGGCCGTGCTGGGCAAACTGTACCGGCGCAACGGGCTGGCGCTGTCGCTGGCCACGGCGGCGGGACTGGCATTGTTTCTGGCATTGACGGTGATGCTGACGGGCGGGCTGTTCCACGCGCCCATGGCGGGCAATTTCTATGCGGTGTTCCCGCACAACACGCTGGCGCTGATGTTCGGCGCGGTGTTCGGCTTCGCCATGCTGGCGTTGGGCATCGGCGCGGCGCGCTTCTGGCGCGACGTCAGCCCGGGCGCGGCCAGCGGCGCGGCGGTGGCCGAGGCCGCGCACGATGCGCTGCGCCTGCGCTACCTGGACGGCGGCCATGGCAAGGGCTGCAACAACGCCGACGATGCCTTCACCCTGCGGCGCCGGCGCTTCCACCATTTCACGTTCTACGGCTTCATGCTGTGCTTTGCCGCGACCTGCGTGGCCACGCTGTATCACTACCTGCTGGGGCAGCAGGCGCCTTATCCGTTCTGGAGCGCGCCGGTGCTGCTGGGCACGGCGGGCGGCATTGGCCTGTTGATCGGGCCGGCGGGGCTGCTGTGGCTGAACCTGAAGCGCCATCCGCTGCAGGGCGACGCGGCGCAGAAGCCGATGGACCGGGGTTTCATCGCCTTGCTGCTGCTGACCAGCGCCACCGGCCTGGCGCTGCTGGCCGGCCGTGATACCGGCGCCATGGCCCTGCTGCTGGCAGTGCACCTGGGCGTTGTGATGGCGCTGTTCCTGACCTTGCCCTACGGCAAGTTCGCCCATGGCATCTATCGCTCGGCCGCGCTGTTGAAGTGGTCGATCGAGAAGCGGCAGCCCGACAAGTTGCAGTTGGGCGCCGATTGAGCCGCGGGCGGGCCGCCCGCGCATGACGGCGTCCTCGAAGACGCCGCGATCCCAATATTCCCCAGGAGACTTGCATGATCCCTCATCGCCTTGCCCGCGCGGCATTCGCCGCCGCCTGTCTGCTGCCGGCGCTGCCGGCCGCGCACGCGCAGACCTTTCCCGCCAAGCCCATCACGCTGGTCGTGCCGCATTCGGCCGGCGGCACCTCCGACATCCTGGCGCGCACGGTGGCGGCCGAGGCGGCGAAGACGCTGGGGCAGACCATCGTGATCGACAACAAGGGCGGCGCCAACGGCACCATCGCCGCCAAGCAGGTGGCATCGGCCGCGCCCGACGGCTATACGCTGCTGCTGGCGACCGCCAGCACGCACGGCATCAACCCGTCGCTGTATTCGCGCATCTCGTATGACGCGGTCAAGGACTTCGCGCCGGTCACGCTGCTGGCCACCGTGCCCAACGTGCTGGTGGTCGGTCCCAACGTGAAGGCCGCGACCGTGTCCGACCTGATCGCCTACGTCAAGGCGCAGGGCGATCGCAGCAACATGGGTTCTGCCGGGGCGGGGACGCCGGGCCACCTGGCCGGCGAGATGTTCAAACGGGCCGCCGGCCTGCAGTTCACGCATGTGCCGTACAAGGGCGGCAGTCCGGCCATCACTGACCTGATCGGCGGTCAGATCGACTTCATGTTCACAACCATTCCTGGCGTGCTGCCGCACGTCAAGGCGGGCACGCTGCGCGCGCTGGCGGTGACCTCGCCGCAGCGCTCGCCGGCATTGCCCGAGATTCCGACCATGGCGGAGTCGGGCCTGGCGGGGTTCCAGGCGCTGTCGTGGCACGGCGTGGTGGCGCCGGCGGGCACGCCGGACGCGGTCGTGGCGCGCTTGAACGAAGCCTTGGGCGGGGCCTTGGCCGCGCCGACGGTCCGGCAGCGCCTGATGGAAGAGGGGGCGCAGGCATCGACCCTGCATACGGCCGCATTCGGCGCGTTCATCGACCGGGAGATCGCGGCCTGGGCGCAGGCCGTGAAGGATTCCGGCGCCACCGCGAACTGAGCGCGTTGCGCGGCGGCGTCCCGCCTCAGCGGTGAGGCTTCAACCCGCCTGGTAGGCGTCGCACAGGGCCAGGTATTCGTCGCCGCTGATCGCCAGCGCCATGGCCGGGATCAGCACGCGCTTGCGATCCGGCAGCGAGGTCTTAAGCTGGATCTGGCGGCCGATCGGAATGCCGACGTAGGTCTGGTTGACGTAGGTGTTCTCGTTGATGGCGCGCCACGGGATGAGCGTGCCGTCCGTCACGCGCAGGCCTTGGCGGGTGAAGGTGATGACGGGTTTGGGGGCGCCGAACGCGCGCATCAGGCAGCGGATCACCAGCCACACGCCGATGGCCGCGATGGCGGCGAAGAACGCCATGCCGCCCAGATTGCCGCGGGCGCGCGCGGCCAGCGCGCCGAATGCCACCGCGGCCACTGTCCAGATGACGGCGCCAGCGATGAGGCGGTTGCGCGAGTGGTAGACCGGGCGATCGGCCAGGGTCTGGGCTTGGTGCGAGGCGGAGCTGTAGATTTCCATGTCTGGGTTGAAGGGCTAAGGGTGAATGGCCGCCATGCGGGCGGGCGTTGGAATCAGGCGGGCAGGTAATGCCGCAGGCAGGCCAGCAGCACCGGCTCGTTGTCGATGCTGGAGCGGTCGACCTTGTGGGTCTTGCCGCGCGCGACGATGATCAGCGTCTCGTCGGTCTCCATGCCTTCGCTGTCGGATTGCGTGCGGATGGTGTCGATGCTGGCCCACGGGATCGGCCGGCCCTTGTGGACCAGGCCGGCCGCGTTCATGCCCAGCGCGCCGAAGGAGACGGTGGCGCCGGCATCGATGCGGCGCCGGACGTCGGCTTCGAGATGGCCGCCCACGCGCGCGTCCAGCAGGTCGAGCAATGCGTCGGCATGGTCCCAGATCGCCAGCCGCAGCCGCACGCGCCGGCCATTGCCCAGCGTCAACAGCAGGTGATCGCGGTTGTGCCGATGGCGCATCGAAGCGACGTCGCCGTAGGGCACCGTGAGCGCGCCCAGATGCAGCGCCCGCTCATCCAGCGTCAGCGTGGCGGGCGCGCGCCACCAGGCGACCAGGTCCGAGCCGCGCCACAACAGGTAGCCCACGGTCGGCAGGGTCAGGAAGAAGATCAGCCACATGGCGCGATAACGCAGCATCTCGACCAGCAGCCGGCGCGGCAGCAGCCAGATGTCGACGGTGGCCAGCAGTTGCGCGGCGAACAGGTAGAGCAGCGCAGCCGCGCCGAGGTAGCAGCCAAGCGCGTAGCGCGGCAGGATGCGAGGAAAGGAAGCCGTCATGCGAGCAGCGGGCCGCGACGCGGCACCGTCCTGAACTTTGAAGGCTTGGCACTCTAAGGCGATGTCCGGCGGGCCGGGGTTTCCATCTGTATCAATATCGCGTATTTCATGTCGCCACCGGCTTGCCCGGCCCAGGCGCGGAGCGGTTCAAAAGAACTCGCCCCGCCGCACCGCCAGCGCCGCCGCCGCCGCGCGCGTTTCCACGCCAAGCTTGACGTAGAGGTGTTCCAGGTGTTTGTTCACCGTCCGTGGCGCCATGCCCAGGATCTCGGCGATATCCCGATTGGTCTTGCCCTTGGCCAACCAGCGCAGCACATCGGCCTCGCGCGGCGTCAGGCCGTAGGCCGCGGCCAACGGCGCCGTCTCCTGCAATAGCAGCAAGGTCTCGCCGCTACGGCGCGATGCCGACAGACTCAGGGTCAGGCGTCCCCCCGCGCGGGTGATCACCAGGGGTTCAGCTGCCGGCCCGGCCGCCAGATTGCCCGCCACCCAATCCGCCAAGGGCGCCGGCAGCTCCGTCGCATCCTCGGCGCAACCGAAATACGCCGCCAGCCAGAGCCGCGCCTTGCCGGTCTTCCAGATCGGCAGCCCGCGAGCGTCCAGCGCCACCACCGCTCGCGCCGCCGCATCGATCGCGTCAAAGGCCGCCGACAGGCTGCGCGCATTGCGCAAATGCGTCTGCAGCCTGGCCACCACCACATCCGGATCCAGCGGCTTGGTCACGTAATCCACGCCGCCCACCCGAAACCCCTTCAACACGTGCTCGGGCTCGGTCAGGCCCGTCATGAACACCACCGGCACTTCTCCGGCCGCCGGATGCGCTTTCAGGCGCGCGCAGGTCTCGAACCCATCCATTCCCGGCATCACCGCATCGAGCAGCACGATGTCCGGCACCACGAAATCCACCCGTTCTATGGCCGACTGGCCGTCGGTTGCCACCAGCACCTGATACCCCGCTTCATCCAATGCGGTGGAGAGCATTTTCAGATTGTCCGGGGCGTCATCGACCAGCATGACGAGGTTCTTATCGGGCGTGGGCATGGTGACGCTGTACATGGTGTTTAAGCACTTGATTGAATTCGCTCAGTTGAAATTCGCCGGCCAGCATCCGCAGATGCGCCGTCAAATCCCGCGCTTCGGCCCGGCGGCCCTGTATTTCTTCCAGCTTCGCCTGTATGCCCTTGATGTAGCCCATGGCCCCCAGCTCCAGCAGCGCTTCGGCATCCTCGCGCTCCAGCGCCACCCGGTGCAGATCCCCTGCCGGCAGGGCCGCTTCCACCTGCGCCACCTGCCAGTCCAGCTTGAGCAGACGGCCCAACTGGCTCAGCAGGTCCTCGTATATCACGGGCTTGGCAATGAACGCGTCATGCCCGCTCTGCGTCGGATCTTTCGGATCCAGCCCCAGGATATTGGCCGACAGCATCACAATCGGCACGGCCACGCCTTCATCCCGCAAGCGCCGCAGCGCTTCCCATCCGGTCATCTCCGGCATCGAGACGTCCATCAATATCAGGGCCGGCCGCAGCGTATGCACGCAGGCCAGGCAGGCCGCGCCATGCGGCGCTTCGTGCACCTCGAAGCCCAGGGGCTCGAGCAGGTCGCGCACCAGCCGCCGCTGTGACGGCTGGTCGTCCACCGTCAGGATCCGCAGCCGCTCGCCGCGATAACCCACCACCAGTCCCGACGGCCGGGCGTCGCTGCGGGGCGAGCGCACTTCCGGCAGAAACAGCTTGAGCGTGAACACACTGCCGCGGCCGACGGCGCTGCGCACCGTCAGCTCGCCGCCCATGATGCCGGTCAGCATGCGGCAGATGGTCAGGCCCAGGCCCGTGCCGGATTCCGCCTCTTCAGCCGCCGCCCAACTGCGCTCGAAGGGCAGAAAGATGCGTTCCAGATCCTCGGCCGGTATGCCTCGGCCGCTGTCCTGCACTTCGAACAGCACCATGTCCGCGGCAGACTTCACGCGCATCGACACCTGCCCGGCCGAGGTGAATTTCAGCGCGTTGCTCAGCAGGTTGATCAGGATCTGCCGCAGCCGCTTCTCGTCGATATGCACGATGGAAGGCAATTCCGTCGCCTCATAGCGGAAGGCCAGCCCTTTGAGGGCGCTCTGCGGCCGGAACATCTGCACGATCTGCTCCAGAAACTCCGGCAGGCGCAGTTCGCTGTTCTCCAGCCGCAGCCTGCCCGCCTCGATGCGCGCGATGTCCAGCAGGCCATCGATCAGGCCGATCAAATGCTTGCCGCTGCGATGAATCACGTCGATGGCCTCGCGCCGCGCGGGCGGCAAGCCCGGGTCGCGCTGCAGAATCTGCGCATAGCCCATCATGCTGTTCAGCGGCGCGCGCAACTCATGGCTCAGGCCGCCCATGAAGCGGCTCTTGGCCAGATTGGCGCTTTCAGCCGCTTCCTTGGCCTGCTGCAACTGCGCGTCGGTCTGTTTGTGCGCCTCGATCTCGCGCAGCAGCAAATGCGTCTGGCGATCCGATTCCTCTTGCGCCACGCGCCGGCTTTCGTGGGCCAGCACCAGCCACCAGGCCAACACGCCGCCGATCAGCAACAACGCGGCGTAGAGTTTTAAGAAGGTGGGCCGCAAGCCCGAGGGGTCCAGGCCGGCCCGCATGTGACTGGCGTACTCCTGGTAGTAGATCAGGCCCAGGATGCCCGCCAGCAGCGTCCCCATCCCCGCCACGATCAAGAGGTAGTGGCCCAGGCGGCTATGCAGCAGCGGCGTGACCCGCGCCGGCAACAGTCGGCCCAGGACCGCCTGCACCTGGTCCTTCAGCCGTCCCTGCTGCTTGCAGCGATCCTGGCAGCGGGCATCCAGCGTGCAGCACAAGGAACAGATGGGCCCGTTGTAGGCCGGGCAGTGCGCCATGTCGGGCTGTTCAAAACGGTTGGCGCAGATCACGCAGACATGATCCGAACCCGCCACGTCGACCGGCTTGCGCGCCAGGTTGTAGCGTCCCCGCGTGCGCCAGGCGATGACAGGCGCGCAGACGAACGCCGCCAGCAACGCCACAAAAGGCGACAATGCCTGCGCCAGCGCGCCCGCCGTGCCGGGGAACACGCCGGCGAAAGCCAGCAGGCCCAGCGTCATGGCGATCAGCATGCTGCCCACGCCGACCGGATTGATGTCGTACAAATAGGCGCGGCGGAACTCGATCCGCTTCGGCGACAGTCCCAGGGGCTTGTTGATCACCAGGTCGGCCACCAGCGCGCCGATCCAGGCCAGCGCAACGTGCGAGAACACCGCCAGCACATGCTCCAGCGCGCCAAACACGCCCATCTCCATCAGGACCACGGCGATCAGCACGTTGAACACCAGCCACACCACCCGGCCCGGATGGCTGTGCGTGATGCGGGCAAAGAAGTTGGACCAGGCCAGCGAGCCGGCATAGGCATTGGTCACATTGATCTTGACCTGCGAGACCACCACAAAAGCGGTGACCAGCGCCAGCGCCAGGCCGGGATCGCTGACGACATAGGTGTAGGCCGCCAGATACATGTGGGTCGGGTCGCCGGCCTTGTCGGCTGGCGCGCCCCGGGACAGCGCCAGCCAGGCCAGGAAGGCGCCGCCCAGAATCTTGGCCGCGCCCGGCAGGATCCAGCCCGGGCCCGCGCAGACCAGGGCGAGCCACCAGCGCCGGCGATTGGCCGCCGTGCGTTCGGGCAGAAAGCGCAGGAAGTCGACCTGTTCGCCGATCTGCGTCACCAGCGAAGCGGCCACCGCCACCGCCGAGCCGAACATCAGCAGATTGAAACCGCCGCCCCGGCCGTCATGGCCCGGGAACCGCAGGAAATCCTGCAACGTGCCCGGGTCGCGGAAGGCGACGAAGGCATAGGGCAGGAGCAGCAGCACCAGCCATATCGGCTGAGTCCATGACTGCAACCGGCTGATGAAGGTGATGCCATAGGCCACCATGGGCAGGATGACCACGGCGCACAGGAGGTAGCCGATGGACAGCGGCAGGCCGGTGGCCAGCTCGATGGCCAGCGCCATGATGGCCGCCTCCAGCGCAAAGAAGATGAAGGTGAATGAGGCGTAGATCAGCGAGGTGATGGTCGAGCCGATATAGCCGAAGCCGGCCCCCCGCGTCAGCAGGTCCATGTCCAGGCCATGGCGCGCCGCGTAATAGGCGATCGGCAGGCCGGTCAGAAAGGTGACCAGGGCCACGGCGATGATGGCCCAGAAGGCATTGATGAACCCATAGTTCAGCGCCAGCGCGCCGCCGATGGCTTCCAGCGCCAGGAAGGACACCGCGCCCAGGGCGGTATTGGCGACGCGGAATTCCGACCATTTGCGAAACGACACCGGCGTGAAACGCAGGGCATAGTCTTCCAGCGTCTCATTGGCGACCCAGGTGTTGTAGTCACGGCGGATCTTGACGATGCGTTGGGGCGCGCTGGCGGACAAGTCGGGCTCCGGGTGGGGTAGGGGATACGTCATTGAACGTAGTTGCCGTTGTAACGCCCGGGGGCGGGCCTGCCTGTACGTCAATCAACGTATGTTGCGCTGCGTCATGGGCTCCTAGTATGCCTTCACCCGCCGGGCCGCGGCATGCGCCGCGCATGCTCGGTTTCCCTGGTCGTGATCCATTGAGGAGTCATCGATGTCTGGCAAACCCCCTTTTGACACCGCGCCGGAACTGCCCTCGCGCCGGCGCCTGGCCCTGGCTTTCGCCTCCCTGCCGTTGTTGGGCATACCGGCCCTGTCGCGCGCGGCCGCCCCGGCCACCTCGGCCATCAACAGCACCGGCCTGGCCATTACCGACACCGAAGTCACGGTGGGCCAGTTGCACTCGGCGACCGGCACCATGGCCATCAGCGAAACGGGGTCGATTCAATCCGAGCGCCTGGCCATCGAGCAGATCAATGCCATGGGCGGCATTCTGGGCCGCAAGATCAAGATCATCCAGGAAGACGGCGCCTCCGACTGGCCGACCTTTGCCGAGAAGGCGCGAAAACTGCTGGTCAGCGACAAGGTCGCCACCGTGTTCGGCTGCTGGACTTCGGCCTCGCGCAAGGCGGTGCTGCCGGTGTTCGAGAAGGAAAACGGCCTGCTCTACTATCCGACCTTCTATGAAGGCCTGGAGCAGTCCAAGAACGTCTTCTACACCGGCCAGGAGGCCACGCAGCAGATCCTGTCCAGCCTGGACTGGCTGGCGCGCGAGAAGAAGGCGCGCTCCTTCTACCTGATCGGCTCCGACTACATCTGGCCGCGCACCTCCAACAAGATCGCCCGCAAGCATATCGAGAACGTGCTCAAGGGCGAAGTGGTGGGCGAGGAATACTACCCGCTGGGCCACACGCAGTTCGGTTCGCTGATCAACAAGATCAAACTGAAAAAGCCCGACGTCGTCTTCGCCGTGGTGGTGGGCGGCAGCAATGTGTCGTTCTACAAGCAGCTCAAGGCGGCCGGCGTCACCAGCGGCAAGCAAAAACTCCTGACCATCTCGGTGACCGAAGATGAACTGCTGGGCATCGGCGGGGAAAACGCCGAGGGCTTCTGGTCCTGCATGAAGTATTTCCAGAGCCTGGACAACGCCAACAACAAGAAATTCGTCGAGGCGTTCAAGGCCAGGTACGGCGCCAATGCCGTGATCGGCGACGTGACCCAGGCGGCCTACCTGGGCCCCTGGCTGTGGAAGATGGCGGTGGAGAAGGCCGGCAGCTTCGATGTCGACAAGGTGGTCGCCGCCTCGGCCGGGCTGGAGTTCAAGGAAGCGCCCGAAGGCTACGTCAAGATCGATCCCAATCATCACCTGTGGAGCAAGACCCGCATCGGCCAGATCCGCAAGGACGGCCAGTTCGACGTGATCTTCGAAACCCCGGAACTGATCAAGCCCGATCCCTTCCCCAAGGGTTATCAGTAATCCCCTCGATCCGGGCGCCGCGCGCGGCGCCCTTGCCACTGCCGGGAGCCATCCATGGAATCCTTCTCCGATCTCGGGGCCATCCTGCTGATGCAGGGCTTCAACGGTCTATCGGTCTTCAGCGTGTTGCTGCTGATGGCCTTGGGCCTGGCGATCATCTTCGGCCAGATGGGCGTCATCAACATGGCCCATGGCGAGTTCCTGGCGGTGGGCGCCTATTGCACTTACCTCTGTTCCGAGCTGGTGCAGCAATACGCGCCCGGCCTGATGCCGGCCTATTTCTTCATCGCCATCCTGCTGGCCTTTGCCGTGACCTTCGGCCTGGGCTGGCTGGTCGAGTGGTTGATGATCCGCCATCTCTACCGCCGGCCGCTGGACACGCTGCTGGCGACCTGGGGCTTGTCCCTGGTGCTGCAGCAGACGCTGCGCTCGCTGTTCGGTCCGCGAGAAGTCAGCCCCACGCTGCCCGACTGGCTGATGGGCTCCTGGCAACCGCTGGACGGCGTGGATATCCCCATCAACGGCCTGTTCGTCATGTCCATCAGCATCCTGCTGACCGGCGCGCTGCTGCTGGCGCTGTTCCGCTCGACCTGGGGCCTGCATGTGCGCGCCACGGTGCAGAACCGGGCCATGAGCGGCGCGGTCGGCATCGACACCAAGCGCGTGGACCGCGTGACGTTCTCGCTGGGCTGCGGTATCGCCGGCATTGCCGGCGCGGCCTTCACCACCATCGGCTCCACCGGGCCCACCAGCGGCTCGCTCTACATCGTCGACACCTTCCTGACCGTGGTGTTCGGCGGCGCGGCCAGCCTTTTCGGCACCATCGCATCGGCCTTCGTCATCGCGCAGACGCAATCGATCTCGGAGTTCTTCATGACCGGCTCGATGGCGAAAGTGCTGACCCTGTCGGCCATCGTGATCATTCTGATGCTGCGTCCGCAAGGCCTGTTCAGCATCAAGGTACGCAAGTAGGGGCGCATCATGCAGAAATTCTTCCGCAATGTCGTGGGCGGGCGCGAAGGGCTGGCCGGACTGGCGATCCTGGCGCTGCTGCTTTTCGTGGTGTTTCCGCTGGCCCTGGACGTCTTCCGGCTCAATCTCATCGGCAAATACCTGTCCTATGCCTTTGTCGCGCTGGGGCTGGTGCTGTGCTGGGGCTATGGCGGCATCCTGAGCCTGGGCCAGGGCGTGTTCTTCGGCCTGGGCGGCTATTGCATGGCCATGTTCCTGAAGCTGGAAGCTTCCACGCCGGACGCCACCAAAATCCAGTCCACGCCCGGCATCCCGGACTTCATGGACTGGAACCAGCTAACCTCGCTTCCCTGGTTCTGGGTGCCCTTCAAGAGCTTCTGGTTCACCTTGTTGGCGGTGCCGGTGTTGCCTTGCCTGCTGGCGTTGATCCTGGGCGCGGCGATGTTCAAGCGCCGCGTGGGCGACACCTACTTCGCCATCGTGACGCAGGCCGTGGCCCTGATTCTCTCGGTGCTCATCATCGGCCAGCAAGGGTGGACCGGCGGCGTCAACGGCATCACCGACCTGAAGACGCTGCTGGGCTGGGACATCCGCACGGACAGCGCCCGGCTGGCGTTGTACTTCATCAACGGCGCGCTGCTGTTTGCCTGCATCCTGTTCGGCCGCTACCTGCTCTCCTCCAAGCTGGGCAAGCTCCTGATGGCGATGCGCGACAAGGAAGAGCGCGTGCGCTTCTCGGGCTATGACGTCGCCAGCTTCAAGGTGTTTGTGTTCTGCGTGGCCGCCGTCTTCTCGGCCATCGGCGGAGCCATGTTCACCTTGCAGGTAGGCTTCATGTCGCCGTCGTTCGTGGGCATCGTGCCTTCCATTGAAATGGTCATCTTCGCCGCGGTCGGCGGCCGCCTGTCCCTGCTGGGCGCGGTCTACGGCACGCTGCTGGTCAACTTCGGCAAAAGCTATTTCTCCGAGAGTTTTCCGCAGCTCTGGCTGTTCCTGATGGGCGGGCTGTTCATTGCCGTCGTGATGGCGTTCCCCAACGGGCTGGCCGGCCTGTACAACCAATACATCCAGAAACGCCTGGCGCGCAGGACCTCACGGCGCGAGGCGGATGGCGCCACGGAGGCAGCATGAACCCCTCAGCGTTCGCCCTGTACATCGAAGGCCTGACCGTCTCGTTCAATGGCTTTGTCGCCGTCAATGACCTCAACCTGTATGTCGACCAGGGAGAGCTGCGCGTGGTCATCGGCCCCAATGGCGCCGGCAAGACCACGCTTCTGGATCTGATCTGCGGCCGCACCAAGGCCACCAGCGGCTCGATCCGCTTCAAGGACACGGAGCTGACCGGCCTGGCCGAGTACGAAATCGTGCGCGCCGGCGTGGGCCGCAAGTTCCAGACCCCCTCCATCTACGAAACCCTGTCCGTGCGCGAAAACCTGGAAGTGTCGTACCCGGCCGGGCGCAGCGTGCTGGGCGCGTTGACCTTCAGGCGCAGTCCGGCGGTGCTTGAACGGGTCGAGCAGGTGGCCGAAGAGATCTTCCTGGCGGACCAGCTCGACCGCTCGGCGGAGTTGCTCTCGCACGGCCAGAAGCAATGGCTGGAGATCGGCATGCTGTTGATGCAGGAGCCCGAGCTGATGATGCTGGACGAACCGGTGGCCGGCATGAGCGTGTCCGAACGCGAGCGCACCGCCGAACTGCTCAATCGGATCAGCCGCAACCGATCGCTCATCGTGATCGAGCATGACATGGAATTCGTCAAGAACATCGCGCACAAGGTCACGGTGCTGCACCAGGGCCGTGTGCTGGCCGAGGGCAGCATGGACAAGGTGCAGTCCGATCCGCGCGTGGTTGAAGTCTATCTGGGTCATTGAAGCCGGGAGGCAACATGTTCAATATCGCTGGCCTGGTGTCAGGCTATGGCCAAAGCAAAGTCATCCATGGCGTCGACCTTGCGGTGGCGGCCGGTGAAATCGTCGCCGTCATGGGCCGCAACGGCATGGGCAAGACCACGCTATTCAAGACCATGATGGGCCTGCTGCCCGCCATGCAGGGCTCGATCTCGCTGGAGGGCAAGGCGCTCGAGCGCCTGGAGAGCCATCAGCGCGTGCGCAGCGGGGTGGCCTACGTGCCGCAGGGCCGCATGATCTTCCCGACGCTGACCGTGGAGGAGAACATCCGCACCGGCATGCGCGGGCGGGCGCTGCGCGACACCATCCCGGAAGACATCTACGCCCTGTTTCCGGTGCTGCACGAAATGCGCGGCCGGCGCGGCGGCGATCTGTCGGGCGGCCAGCAACAGCAGCTTGCCATCGCCCGCGCCCTGGTCACCAACCCGCGCGTGCTGCTGCTGGACGAGCCCACCGAGGGCATACAGCCGTCCATCATCAAGGACATCGCCCGCAGCCTGCTGGAGATCCGCAAGCTGCGCAACCTGGCCATCGTGGTGTCCGAGCAGGTCTTGAGTTTCACCATGCAGATCGCCGACCGCCTCATCGTGATCGACAAGGGCCGCTTCGTGCACGAAGACCCGCGCGAGCGCGTTGATGAGCAGACGATCAGCAAATACCTGTCTGTCTGAATTCATTGTCCATCTCAAAGGAGCATGACATGCCTGAAACCCTGATCAAGGTCGACCTGGCCCAATCCCCCTACGAAAACGAAGGCGTGCACAATCGCTGGCATCCCGACATCCCCATGGCGACGTGGGTCAGGCCGGGCGATGACTTCGTGCTCGAAACCTACGACTGGACCGGCGGCGCGATCAAGAACGATGACGATGCCTCCGATGTGCGCGATGTGGACCTGTCCACGGTGCACTTCCTGTCCGGCCCGGTCGGCGTCGAAGGCGCCGAACCCGGCGACCTGCTGGTGGTGGACTTGCTCGATATCGGCGCCAAGCCGGAGAGCCTGTGGGGCTTCAATGGCTTTTTCAGCAAGAACAACGGCGGCGGCTTTCTGACCGAGCACTTCCCGTCCGCGCAAAAGTCGATCTGGGATTTCGAAGGCATGTTCACCACCTCGCGCCATATCCCGGGCGTGCGCTTCGCCGGCCTGATCCATCCGGGCCTGATCGGCTGCCTGCCCGACCAGGCGCTGCTGGACAAGTGGAATGCGCGCGAGCAGAAGCTGATCGACAGCGACCCCGAGCGCGTTCCGCCCCTGGCCAATCCGCCGGCGCCCAAGACGGCGCACATGGGCAAGCTCAAGGGAGCCGAGCGCGATCGCGCGGCCGCCACCGGCGCGCGCACCGTGCCGCCGCGCGAGCATGGCGGCAATTGCGACATCAAGGACCTGTCGCGCGGGTCCCGGGTGTTCTTTCCGGTCTACGTCAAGGGCGGCGGCCTGTCGGTCGGCGACCTGCACTTTTCGCAGGGCGATGGCGAGATCACCTTCTGCGGCGCCATCGAAATGGCCGGCTGGGTACATATGCGGGTGTCGCTCATCAAGGGCGGCATGGCCAAGTACGGCATCCGCAATCCCATCTTCAAGCCCAGCCCCATCACGCCCAACTACAAGGACTACCTGATCTTCGAGGGCATTTCGGTCGATGAAGGCGGCAAGCAGCACTATCTGGACGTGCACATCGCCTATCGCCAGGCCTGCCTGAACGCCATCGAATACCTGAAGAAGTTCGGTTACTCGGGGGCGCAGGCGTATTCGATCCTGGGCACGGCGCCGGTGCAGGGGCACATCAGCGGCGTGGTGGACATTCCCAACGCCTGCGCCACGCTGTGGCTGCCCACCGAGATCTTCGACATCGACATCCAGCCCAACGCGCTGGGCGACGTGCCGCAGATAGCGCGCGGCATGGACATGCCCATCGCCAAAGACCTGTGAGGAGCCGCCATGCCGCTCTATGACTACCGCTGCCAGGACTGCGGCGAGTTCTCCGTGCTGAGACCTTTGTCGCAATGGCGCGACCCCGCGCCTTGCCCCGAATGCGGCGGCGCCTGCGAGCGCTTCGTCAGCGGCGCGCCGGCGGTCTCGGCGCTGTCCTCGGCCATGAACCGCGCCCGTGCCGCCAACGAACGCGCCGCCCACGAGCCGCGCAGCACCCGTGGCGGTCACGGCATGGGTTGCGGTTGCTGCGCCGGCGCCAAGGCCGCCGGCCGGACCCGCCAGACGGCCGACGGCGGCAAGACCTTCGCCGGCGCGCGGCCGTGGATGATCAGTCACTGAAAGCGGGTGGCGGGCGTGACGGGTTCCGAAAGGGAGCGGCGGGCCATCGGCATGGGCCCGCAACGCCAGCCGCGCGCGCCCGTCATGTCGCCATCAGCTTGCCCAGCGTCGCCATGCCTTGCTCCATCGCCTCGTTCCAGGGATGGCCGCAGTTCAGCCGCAGGAAGTTGCCGAACGCGCCTGAGCTGGAGAACAAAGGCCCCGGCGCGATGCTGATGCCATGGTCGAGCGCGGCGCGGTGCAGGCGCAGGGTGTCGATGCGCGCCGGAAGCTCGACCCAGGTGAAGTAGCCGCCCAGCGGCCGCGTGGCGCGCGTGCCCTTGGGGAAGTAGCGCGCCACCGCCTGCAGCATCTCGCCCTGCTGCAAGGCCAGCGTCTGGCGGAACTGGCGCAGGTGGCGGTCGTAGCCGCCCTGCGCCAGATAGGCGGCAATCGCCGCCTGCGTCGGCGCGGCGGTGGCCAGGCTGGTGGTGAGCTTGTTGCGCATGATGGCGCGGGTGTAGCGCCCGGCCGCGACCCACCCGACGCGATAGCCCGGCGCCAGCGTCTTGGAGAACGACGAGCAGTGCATCACCATGCCCTCGGTGTCGAAGGCCTTGGCGGGACGCGGCCGCGTGGCGCCGAAGTACAGTTCGCCGTAGACGTCGTCCTCGATCAGCGCCACGCCGTGGCGCGCCAGCAGCCTGACCAGCGCTTCCTTCTTGGCCTCGGGCATCAGGCTGCCCAGCGGATTCTGGAAGGTCGTCATCAGCCAGCAGGCGCGCGGCTGGTGCTGCACGATGGCCCGCTCCAGCGCCTGCAGGTCGATGCCTTCGCGAGGATGCGTGGCCACCTCGATGGCGTGCAACTGGTTGCGTTCGAGCGACTGTAGGGCGGCGTAGAACGTCGGCGATTCGACGATCACCGCGTCACCCGGCCGCGTGACCGCGCTCAGGCACAGGTTGAGCGCGTCGAGCGCGCCGTTGGTGATGATGATGTCGTCCACCGGCACCGTCAGTCCGTCGGCCAGGTAACGCAGCGCGATGGCGCGGCGCAGCGCGGGGTCGCCGGGGCTGAGATCGTCGATCGACCCCCACGGGTCCAGTTGCTGCACCGTGGTCGCCATGTAGCGCGCCAGCCGGCCGTAGGGCAGCAGCGACGGGCTGGGAAAGGCCGAGCCGAACGGCAGCATGTCGCGCCGCAGGGTGGCGTTGAGCACTTGCAGCACGTTGTCGCTGACATCGACCGGATGGCGGCCGGCGGCGGCGCTGGACAGGCCGTCGGGCTCGGGCAGCGCGGCCTGCGAGGCGCGCAGCACGTAGTAGCCCGAGCGGTCGCGCGCGCGGATCAGGCCGCGCGCTTCCAGCAGGTAATAGGCCTTGAACACCGTCGACGGGCTGACGCCACGGCTGGCGCTGGTCTGGCGCACCGAGGGCAGCCGGTCGCCCGCCTGCAGCAGGCCCGACAGGATCGAGGCGGTGATTTCTTCGGTCAGCCGTTCATAGCGCTTCATGGGGGGATCCGTGGAGGACTGCGGTTCAGGTCGACATGCCGATGGCGCGCATCACCAGCCGCAGCGCGCCGGCGGCCAGGCCCAGCGACGCCACGCCGCCGGCCCAGATCAACAGCAGCCACAGCAGCCGGCTGCGCCAGGGGGGCAGGGAGGTCGGCGCGTCCATCAGTGAAACGCCTCGCCGGTGCGCACCTTGCCGCGGAACACGTAATAGGACCAGGCGGTGTACATCAGGATAATCGGAATGATGGCGAGCGCGCCGACCAGGGCGAAGCCCAGGCTCTGCGGCGGCGCGGCCGCGGTCCAGATCGACACGTCGGGCGGGATCACGGCCGGCCAGATGCTGATGCCCAGGCCGCTGTAGCCCAGGAACACCAGGCACAGCGCCAGCACGAACGGTCCCGCGGCGGGCGCGCCGCGCACGCGGCGCATCAGGTCGATGCCGGCGGCCGCCACCAGCAGCGGCACCGGCAGGAACCAGAACATGTTGGGCAGGCTGAACCAGCGCTGGGCGATATGCGACTGCGCCAGCGGCGTCCACACGCTGAGCGCGGCGATCACCGCCAGCAGCGCCAGCGTCAGCGGCCGCGCCAGCGCGCACATGTGGCGATGCAGGCGGCCCTCGGTCTTCATGATGAGCCAGGTGCAGCCCAGCAGCGCATACGCCACCACCAGGCCCGCGCCGGTGAACAGCGAGAACGGGCTGATCCAGTCCCACGGCCCGCCCTGGTAGACGCGGTCGACCACCGGGATGCCTTCGATGTAGGCGCCCAGCGTCACGCCCTGGAAGAAGGTGGCGCAGAGCGAGCCGAGCACGAAAGCGCGGTCCCATAGCGCGCGGTGGCGCGGGTCGGCCTTGAAGCGGAACTCGAACGCCACGCCGCGGAAGATCAGGCCCAGCAGCATGAACACCAGCGGCAGGTGCAGCGCGCTCAGGATCACCGAATACGCCAGCGGAAACGCGGCCAGCAGTCCCGCGCCGCCCAGCACCAGCCAGGTCTCGTTGCCGTCCCACACGGGGGCGACGGTGTTGACCATGGCGTCGCGTTCCTCGGCGTCGCCGATCAGCGGAAAGAGGATGCCGATGCCCAGGTCGAAGCCGTCCATCACCACGTACATCATCACGCCGAACAGGATGATGACGGCCCATATCAATGCAAGGTCGATGCCCATGGCCTCAGGCTCCTTTGAATCCAGGTTGCGCGGACGGGGCGTCCGCCGAGGTGGAGGCGGCCGACAGCGGCCGCGACGGCTGGCGCGGTTCGCCCGGGCCGCCGGACAGCGGCGCGTGGCCGGGCGCCGGGGTCGGGCCCATGCGGATCAGGCGCAGCATGTACGACACGCCGGCGCCGAACACGAACAGGTACACCACCACGAACAGCGCCAGCGTCAGCGTCAATTCGCCCAGGCCGTGGCGGGTGGCGGCGTCGGCGGTGCGCATCACGCCATAGACGACCCACGGCTGGCGGCCGATCTCGGTCACGTACCAGCCGGCCAGGATCGCCACCAGCCCCGACGGCCCCATCCACAGCGCGAAACGCTGCAGCGCGCGCGACTGGTACAGCCGTCCGCGCCAGCGCGCCCACAGCGCCCAGCCGGCCAGCAGGATCATCAGCATGCCCAGCCCCGCCATCACGCGGAACGACCAGAACACCACGGTGGCATTGGGGCGGTCTTCGGGCGGATACGACTTCAGGCCGGGGAACTGGCCGTCCCAGCTATGCGTGAGGATCAGGCTGCCCAGGCGCGGCACGTTGAGCGCGTAGCGGGTCTCTTCGCGCTCCATGTCGGGAATGCCGAACAGCGTCAGCGGCACGCCCGCGCCCGGCTCGTTTTCCCAATGGCCTTCGATCGCGGCGATCTTGGCGGGCTGGTGCTTGAGCGTGTTCAGGCCATGGAAGTCGCCCACCACCGCCTGCAGCGGCGCCGAGATTGCCAGCATGGCCATCGCCATCGCGAACATCTTTTTCACCGCCGGGCTGCGGTCGCCGCGCAGCAGATGCCAGGCGCCGGACGCGCCCACCATCAGCGCGGTGGCCAGGAACGCCGCGATGCCCATGTGCGCCAACCGGTAGGGGAACGAGGGATTGAAGATCACCGCCAGCCAGTCGGTCGGCACCACGCGGCCGTCCAGGATCTCGTAGCCCGCGGGGGTCTGCATCCAACTGTTGGACGCCAGGATCCAGGTGGCCGACACCAGCGTGCCCAGCGCCACCATGATGGTCGAGAAGAAGTGCAGCCCCGGGCCCACGCGCGACCAGCCGAACAGCATCACGCCGAGAAAGCCGGCTTCCAGGAAGAAGGCCGTCAGCACCTCGTAGGCCAGCAGGGGCCCGGTGACGCTGCCGGCAAAATCGGAAAAGAAGCTCCAGTTGGTGCCGAACTGGTACGCCATCACCAGTCCGGACACCACGCCCATGCCGAAATTGACGGCGAAGATCTTGGTCCAGAAGTGGTAGAGATCGCGGTAGACGGTGTTGCGGGTGCGCAGCCAGCAGCCTTCGAGCACGGCCAGGTAGCTGGCCAGGCCGATGGTGATGGCCGGAAAGATGATGTGGAAGGAAATGGTGAATCCGAACTGTATTCGGGCAAGCAGTAGCGCGTCGCTATCCATGGCGGGTGATTCCTGACTTCAAGGCCCGCGCGTTCCTGCCGCCACCGGGCGGCGCGCGCGGACAGGCTGATGCCTGTAGCGTCAAGATAGGCCGGCCCTGCTGAGCAGTACAGATTCAGAAGGCGGCGAAAAAAGCGGATCAGTTTGGCGGGCGTCGACGTGGAAATGGCGCGCCGCCATAGGGAAGACCGGCCGTTTTCATGAAAAGGGCCAGATCCGGCCGTTACAAAAAAAACAGCACAGCGGGACCGCTGTGCTGCCTGATCCTGCCGCCGGGGCAGGGCAAAGGGCATTCGTGTTCAGCCGCTCGCCGCTTTGCGGCGCGGGAGACGTCTATGTCGAACGCGTGGCGCGCTGGCGCTGGCGCAAGACGGTGACGGTTTCGCCGGCCACGCCCCAATTGTCGGTATCGACTTCCTCGATGACGACAAACGTGGCTTGCGGGTCCTTGCCGAGCACTCGCACCACTAGGTCGGTGGCGCCGCGGATCAGTTCGGCTTTCTGCTCGCGCGTGGCGCCTTCGCGGGTGATCTGGATGTTGATGTAAGGCATGTCTGTTCCTTGGCGGTTGGCAGCCGGCGCGCGCGCCGGCCAAAAGGCGTTGCCTTGCGGATTACCACCGGCCGGCAGTGGCTCCGCCATCGACGGGGATCACGGCCCCCGAGGTGAATGACGACTCGGTCAGGTACAGCACCGCATCGACCACGTCCCCGGTGTCGCCGCGCCGCCCGGAGGGCGAAAGCCGGTCCAGGAAATCCGCGTCGCCGTTTTCATGCATCGGCGTTTGGATGATACCCGGGGCCACCGCGTTGACCCGGACGCGGTGCGGCGCCAATTCCAGGGCCAGTGCCTTGGTGGCCTGGTTCAGGCCGCCCTTGACCAGGACGGGAAGCAGCGCGGGCACTTGTTGCAGCGGTTGCATGGCGATGCTGGCGGTGATGTTGACGATGTGCCCGCCGCCATGGGCGGCCATATGCGCCGCTGCCAGTTGCGACGGATAGAAGAAGCCCTTGAGGTTGGTGCTGAACAATTGGTCGACGTCGTCGGCGGTGTAGTCGCCCACCGGCTTGGCGATGAAGATGCCGGCGTTGTTGACCAGCACGTCGACCTTGCCGAAGGCCTGCGTAGCGCGTTCGAACAGGGCGCGCGCGGTGTCGGGATCGCCGATGTCGCCGGGCACGCCGATGAAGCGAGGCGGATTGCCCAGTTGGCGCGCTGCCTGGGCCAGGCGCTCGGCGCCGCGGGCATTGCCGACGACATTGTCGCCGCGCTCCAGGTAGGCGCGGGCAATGGCCAGGCCGATGCCGCTGGAGGCGCCGGTCACGATGATGGTTTTGGCGGGATGGGTCATGTCTGGACTCCGGATAAGAAGGGGTAGCGCCACTCTACTTATGACCCGAAACGTGATAAACACCTCAAAGATCAAATCTATGCATACATCATGTAATGAGTCTGGCGGGCTCCGCCAGGCCAGCCAGGACGCCATTCATGCAACGTCGCTTCGAAGACCTGATGCTCGGCAGCGTGGAGCTGTTCTGCCTGGCAGCCGAACTGCAGAGCTTTACCGCCGCCGCCAATGCGGCCGGCGTGACGCCGGCCGCCGTCAGCCGCTCGGTGTCGCGGCTGGAAGAGCGCCTCGGCGTCCGCCTGTTCGTGCGCACCACACGCCAGATCCGCCTGACCGCGGCGGGCCTGCGCTACATGGAGCAGTGCCGTTCTGCCCTGGCGTTGCTGACCGAGGCCGAACGCGAGGTCACCGGGCAGCAGGCCGAGCCCGCGGGCAAGCTGCGCATCAGCATGCCCACGCCGTATGCCCATCACCGCGTGCTGCCATTGCTGGGCGAGTTCCGCCAGCGGTACCCGCAGGTGCAGGTCGATGTGCACATCAGCAACCGCAATGTCGACTTCGCCGAAGAAGGCTACGACCTTGCCATTCGCGGCCGGCTGCCGCCGGACTCGAATCTGGTGGCGCGCAAGCTGGAAGACGCGGAACTGGTGCTGGTGGCGGCCCCGGGCTATCTGCGGCGCGCGGGCACGCCGCGCACCCTGGAGGATCTCGACGGGCACGACTGCATCCAGTTCGAGTTGCCCAGCACCGGTCGCAACATCCCATGGATATTCATGCGTGACGGCCGGCAGATCGACGTGCCGACCCATGGCGGCACCAGTTGCTCGGGCGATGTGCTGGGCGGCGTCAGTTTGGCGCGCCATGGCGCGGGGTTGTTCCAGGCGTACCGCTTCACCGTGCAGGAGGATCTGCGGCGCGGCGATCTGGTGGAGGTGTTGCCGCGCTTTGGCGGCGCCACGCGGCCATTCACTTTGCTCTACCCGCACGTGCGCCATGTGTCGTTGCGGGTGAGGACATTTGCCGACTTCCTGCTGGAGCGCCTGCGACGCTAGCCGCCGCGCCGCGGATCAGGCGCCCATGTCCCCGAGCCTGGCGCTGGACCGGCATCTGGCGGATGGCCGCATCGACCTCGTCCAGGGGGGCGATGCGGCCATCCGTGGCGGAGGCGTCAGTACATGTGCTGCCCGCCGTTCATGGCGACATTGCTGCCGGTCATGAACGCCGCCGCGTCGCTGCAGATGAACGCCACCAGCGCGGCGATCTCGTCGGGCTGGCCCAGCCGGCCCAGCGGAATCTGCGGCAGGATCTTCTCCTTGAGCACCTCCTGCGGCACCGCCTCGACCATGCGCGTGGCCAGGTAGCCCGGCGACACGGTGTTGACCGTGACGCCTTTCCTGGCCAGCTCCAGCGCCAACGACTTGGTGAAGCCGTGGATGCCGGCCTTCGAGGCGGCGTAGTTGGTCTGCCCGAAGGCGCCCTTGGATCCGTTCACCGATGAGATGTTGACGATGCGTCCCCAGCCACGGTCGGCCATCGGCCCGCACAGCGGTTGCGTCATGTTGAACATCGAATCGAGATTGCTGCGCAGCACGTCGTTCCAGTCCGCGTAGCTCATCTTGCGCAGGCTGGCGTCGCGGGTGATGCCGGCGTTGTTGACCAGGATGTCGATCTGGCGGCCCTCGTCCGCCAGGCGCCGGGCCAACGCCTGGCACGAGTCGTAGTCGGCCACGTCGACCTTGGCCATGTCGTAGCGGCGGCCTGCGGCCGCCTCCTCGTCGAGCCATTCGCGCGTGGCCGCTTCGCTGGAGTGGCACGTGACGATGACGTCGTGGCCGGCATCGAGCAGGGCCCGGGCGATGGCGCGGCCCAGGCACCCGGCGCCGCCGGTGATGAGCGCGGTGCGTTTAGTCGCCATGGCGCGCTCCAAACTGGCTGGCCTCGCGCATGGCCGAGCAGGCCGAGGTCATCTGGTCGCAATACGACGACCACATGCGCGTCAACGGCGAATCGGCCAGGCCGCCGCTGGCCGCGGCCGAGGCGTTGCGCAGCCAGCCGCTCACGGCTTCGCTGACGCCGGCGGCCATCGCCGCCTGGTCTTCCAGCGCGGCGTGGGTGATGGCCTGACTGGCTTCGAGCTGGCACTGCCATTGCTTGCGCGTGACCTCGCCCAGCGCCGGGGCGATGTTCTGCCAGTTGCCGTCGAGCTTGAGCGGCGCCAGCGTCGACAGGTACTGGCCGGTGCCGTCACTGGCCAGGCGCTGGCCCAGTTGCAGCCAGCGCTGCTGGCTTTCGCGCGCCAGTTCGCCCAGTCGTTGGCAATAGGCGGCGTAGGCGCCAGCGAGGTCCGGGGGCGTGGGGGCGTTTGTCTTCTTCATCATGCGTCCTTTTAAGAGAGTGGTAAGGGGCAACGAATGCACATGCCTCACGCCATCTGGCTGAGGGTCTTGCGGAAACGGGTCAACGAGAAGGCGAACAGGACGCTGCCGATCAGCGCCAGCGCCAGGAACGGTTGCCATACGACGCCAAGGCCGGCGCCACGAAAGAGAATTGCCTGGCCGAGTTCCACGAAATGGGTGGTGGGCGCGGCCAGCATGATGTTCTGCACGAAGTCCGGCATGCTCTCGCGCGGCGTGGTGCCGCCGGACAGCATCTGCAGCGGCAGCAGCACCAGCACCAGCAGCATGCCGAATTGCGGCATGCTGCGCGCGAGGGTGGCCATGAAGATGCCCATGGAGGTGGTCGCGAACAGGTGCAGCGCCACCCCGGCCAGGAACAGCGCCACCGATCCCTCGACCGGCACCTGCAGCAGGCCACGCACGACGAATGTCAACGATAGCGCAGCCGACACCAGGACGACCAGCCCCATGGACCAGACTTTCGCCAGCATGATCTCGGTCGGCGTAACCGGCATGACCAGCAGGTGCTCGATGGTGCCATGCTCGCGCTCGCGGATCAGCGCCGCGCCGGTCAGGATGATGGACAGCATCGTGACGTTGTTGATGATCTCCATCAGGCTGCCGAACCAGGCCTGCGTCAGGTTGGGGTTGAAGCGCATGCGCACCGCCAGGTCCACCGGCAGCTCGGTCGGCTTGCGGTAGCGCTTGACGAATTCGTTGATCTCGTCGGTAATGATCTGCTGGATGTAACTGCTGCCGGTGAACGCCTGGCTCATGCGGGTGGCGTCCACGTTCAACTGGATCTCGGCCGGCCTGCCGGCCAGCACGTCGCGCTGGAAGTTCGGCGGCACGTTGACCACGAAGGTGTAGCGCCCGGCGTCCATGCCCGCGTCGGCCTCGGCCGAGGTGACCATCGCCGGTCGCGTGAAGTGCGGCGGGTAGAACGCCGAGGTGATGCGCGCGGACAGCGGCGAGACGTCCTCGTCCACGACCGCGATGGCCGCGTTGTGCAGCGACTCGGGCACGGCGGTGGCGGCGGTGTAGATCATCAGCGTGAACGACACGAAGATCAGGACCAGCATCATCGGATCGCGCGCCAGGCTCCACAGCTCCTTGACGCCCAGGCGGAAAATATTGGCGGCATGTCGCGGCATGGTTCAGGTCTCCTGCTTTCTCAGAAGCAGCACCGACGCGCCCAGGATCACGGGGATCGCGACGATCAGGGGCCAGAACGACCCCTGCAGGTTGGAGAAATCCAGCGCCTTGCTGAACACGCCGCGGCTGATGGTGAGCATGTGGGTGGCGGGGTAGACCTGCCCGATCAGCTTGCCGCCGCCTTCCAGCGACGACACCGGGTTGAGCAGGCCGGCGAACTGCACCGCCGGCACCAGCGTGCCGATCATGGTGAAGAACAGCGCCGCGATCTGGCTGCGGGTGAAGGTCGAGGCCAGCAGGCCGATGGCGGTGGCCACCACGTTGTAGATCAGCGCGGCCGCCAGCAGCGTGAGGAAGCTGCCGGTGATCGGCACGCCGAACAGCGTCACTGCCAGCAGCGTCATCAGCAGGAAGTTCAGCATCGCCAGCGCCACGTAGGGCGCCTGCTTGCCCAGCAGGAATTCCAGCCGCGTCACCGGCGTGACGTACAGGTTGATGATCGAACCCAGTTCCTTTTCGCGCACCACCGCCAGCGCGGTCAGCATGGCCGGCATCATCAGCAACAGCAGCGGGATCACGGCCGGCACCATGGCCGGCAGGCTGCGCACGTCGGGGTTGTAGCGAAAGCGCGTCTCGATGCCGACCTGCTGCGTGGCGCCGGCGCCCAGCCGTTCGCGCGCCTGCTGTTGCAGCCAGCCCTGGTGCATGCCCAGCACGTAGCCGCGGATGGTCTCGGCGCGCTGCGGCATGGCGCCGTCGATCCAGACGCCGATCTGGGCATCGCGGCCGCGCGCGGCGTCGCGCGCGAAACCCTGCGGAATCTCGATCGCCAGCGACAGTTCGCCGCTGCGCATGCGCGCATCCATATCCTGGTAGCTGGTGATCGGCGGCTGCTCGATGAAGTAGCGCGAGCCGGCCAGGTTCAGGCTGTAGTTCTGGCTCAGCGCGGTCTGGTCACGGTCCATCACCGCGTAGCGCAGGTCTTCCACGTCCAGGCTGATGCCAAAGCCGATCACGAACATCAGCAGCAGCGAGCCGGCCAGCGCCAGCGTGGCGCGCACCGGATCGCGGCGCAGTTCCAGCGCCTCGCGCCACATGTAGCTGAACATGCGCTGCAGGCTGAAGCCGCGCGGCGCGTGCACCGGTTCCGGCGCTTGCGCGACGGGCGCCTGTTCGATCGCCGGCGACGCGTCGGGCGCGGTGCCCGCGCCCGCGTCGATCAGGTAGGCGATGAAGGCTTCCTCCAGCGTCTTCGCGCCGCGCATCCGGGTGATTTCGTCGGGGGCGGCGCTCACCAGCACCTTGCCGGCGTGCATCAGCGACATGCGGTCGCAGCGCTGCGCCTCGTTCATGAAATGGGTCGAGATGAAGATGGTGACCTGGTCCTGCCGCGCCAGCGCGATCAGCAGGCGCCAGAAGTTGTCGCGCGCCACCGGGTCCACGCCCGAGGTCGGCTCGTCCAGGATCAGCAGCTCGGGCTTGTGCACCATGGCTACCGCCAGCGACAGGCGCTGGCGCACGCCCATCGGCAGCTTCTCGGGCAGATCGTCCAGCGCTTCGCCCAGCTCGAAGCGCGCCACCATTTCGTCCACGCGGCCGGGGATGTCCGCTTCGGGCACGTGGAACAGGCGCGCGTGCAGCACCAGGTTCTGGCGCACGGTCAGCTCGCCGTACAGCGAAAACGCCTGCGACATGTAGCCGACCCGGCGGCGCGTGTCGAGGTTGCGCGGATCGACTTCTGCGCCGAACAGCCAGGCCTGGCCTTCGCTGGCCGGCAACAGGCCGGTCAGCATCTTCATGGTGGTGGACTTGCCGCAGCCGTTGGAGCCCAGAAAACCGAAGATCTCGCCCTTGCGGATGCGGAAGTTGACATGGTCCACGGCGACGAAATCACCGAAGCGCATGGTCAGGTCGCGCGCCTCGATGGCGATGGGCGCGTCATCGCCCAGCGCCAGCGGCGTGATCTCGACGGGCTTGTGCCCGCGCCGCTTCTCTTCGGGCAGCAGCGCGATGAAGGCGGCCTCCAGCGAGTCGGCCCCGGTTCGCTGGCGCAGTTCGTCGGGCGTGCCGGTGGCCAGCACCCGGCCGTCGTCCATGGCGATGAGCCAGTCGAAGCGTTGCGCCTCGTCCATGTAGGCGGTGGCGACAATCACGCTCATGCCCGGGCGTTCGCGCCGGATCTGATTGATCAGGTCCCAGAACTGGGCCCGCGCCAGCGGGTCGACGCCGGTGGTGGGTTCGTCCAGGATCAACAGGTCGGGGTCGTGGATCAGCGCGCAGCACAGGCCCAGCTTCTGCTTCATGCCGCCGGACAGCTTGCCCGCCGGGCGCGACAGGAACGCCGCCATGCCGGTGCTGCGCGTCAGGCTGTCGATGCGGCGGCGGCGCTCGGCCTCCCCATGGCCGAACAGGCGGCCGGAGAATTGCAGGTTCTCCTCCACCGACAGGGTGGGGTAGAGATTCTTGCCCAGGCCTTGCGGCATGTAGGCGATGCGCGGGCAGACGTCATCGCGGTGGCGCTTGTCGGCCATGTCGCCGCCCAGCACCTCGACGGCGCCTTCCTGCACCGCGCGCGATCCCGCGATCAGCGCCAGCAGGCTCGACTTGCCCACGCCGTCCGGGCCGATCAGGCCGACCATGCGGCCGGCGGGGATGTCCAGCGAAATGGCGTCCAGCGCCAGCGTCTTGCCGTAGCGCAGCGATACCCCCGACAGCTTGACCACCGGAGCGGGGGAGGCCGTCGTGGTCGCGGCCATCACGGCACCTTGACTTCAAGGTTGGCGGGCCACTGCGCGTCGGCATCCAGTTTCAGCCAGGCCACGCCGGGCAGGCCGGTCTTGACCTGTTGCAGGTGCTGGCGCAGCAGTTCGGGAGCGATCTGCGCCTTGACGCGGAACATCAGCTTCTGCCGCTCGGTGGCGGTCTCGACGGTCTTGGGGGTGAACTGCGCGGTGCTGGCCACGAACGACACCTTGGCGGGAATCACGTACTGCGGCGCCGCGTCCAGCACGATGCGCACGTCCTGGCCCAGCGCGACGCGGCCGGCCGCCTGTTCCGGCAGGAAGAAGGTCATGTAGACATCGGCCAGGTCGACCATGTTCAGCACCTTGCCGCCCGCGCCCAGCACTTCGCCGGCCTGCGCCACGCGGTACTGCACCCGGCCGTCGCGCGGGGCGCGCAGTTCGCTGTCGGCGATGTCGGCCTCGATGCGGGCGATGGTGGCCAGCGCCGCGTTGACCGCCGACTGGGCGCCCACCTGCGCCGCCTTGGCGGCGTCGATGGCCGCCTGCGCCGCCTTGACCTGGGCGCGCGCGGCGTTGACGGCGGCCTGCGCGCTGCGCATGCGGGCGCGGTCGTCATCCAGTTCCTGGATCGACGAGGCGCCCTCCCTGGACAGGGTCTCGGAGCGCGCCAGGCGCCGGCGCGCGGCGTCCAGCTCGCTTTCGCGCTGCGCCACCACGGCCTCGGCGGCCAGCTTGTCGCTCTCGCGCTGCGCGATCTGGGCGCTGGCGCTGGCGGCGTTGTTGATGGCCTGCTGGTGTTGGGCGCGCGCTTCCTCGCGCTGGGCCTGCAGCGTGTCGATCTGCATGCGGGCCAGCGGCTGGCCGGCGCTGACGAAATCGCCCTCGGCCACCAGCACGTCCTGGACCCGTCCGGCCAGCTTGGTGGCGACGTCGACCTCGGTGGCCTCGATGCGGCCATTGCCGCTGACGAAGCCCGCGCCGGGGCCGGTGTCGGACAGCAGGCGCCAGCCGTAGTAGCCGGCGGCAGCCACGGCTACGATCGCGAGCAGGGGAATCAGTTTTCGGGTGGGCAACTTCATGATGCGGATCCTGTGTTGAGCGGCAGGGGGCCAGGCGGGGTCGCGGGCTGGGCGGCGGCGCGCGCCTGCGTGCCGCCGCCCAGCGCGGCATACAGGCCGACACGGGCAGACAGCAGCGCGCGGCGGGTCTGCACCAGCGTCTGCTGCGCGGCCAGCAGGTCGCGCTGCGCGTCCAGGACCTCCAGATAGGGCGAGGCGCCGTGGTCGTAGCGCAGCTTGGCCAGGCGCGCGCGTTCGGCCTGCGCGTCCACGGTGGCGCGCAATACCTGGACCTGTTCGGCCAGCCACCGGCGCGCCGACAGGGCGTCGGCAACGTCCTTGAAGGCGCCCTGGATGGCGCGCTCGTAGCTGGCCACGGCCTGATCGCGCCGGACTTCGGCCAGGTCGAGATTGGCGCCGCGGCGTCTGGCGTCGAAGATCGGCAGGTCGATGCTGGGCGCGAAATTCCAGGCGCGGCTGCCGCTGCCGAACAGGCCATCCAGCTCGGCGCTGGCGGTGCCGAACGCGCCGGTCAGCGTGATGCGCGGAAAGAAGGCGGCGCGGGCCGCGCCGATGTTGGCGTTGGCCGCGCGCAGTTGGTGTTCGGCGGCGACGATGTCGGGCCGGTTGGTCAGCAGGTCGGACGGCAGTCCCGCCGGCAGGTCGCGCATGACGCTGTCGTCGTCCAGGCCGGCGCGCGGCAACGGCAGCGTCAGGGGCCGGCCGGTCAGCAGTTCCAGCGCGTGGGCCTGGGTGGCGCGGGCCTGTTCCAGATCGGCGCCCAGCGCCCGGGCCTGCTGCCACAGCGTCTCGACCTGCGTCAGGTCCAGCTTCGAGATCGAGCCGACTTCGTAGCGCCGGCGGAATATGCGCAGCGACTCCTCGCGGGAGGCGATCGTCGCGCGCGTCAGCGCCAGTCGCTCATCCAGTTCGCGCAGCGACAGATAGCTGTCGGCAACCTGCGCGATCAGGGTCAGCGTGGCGGCTTCGGCGGCGGCGTCGGACGCCAGGTAGTTCTCCAGCGCGGCGTCCTTGAGGCTGCGCACGCGGCCCCAGAAGTCCAGCTCCCATGCCGCCATGCCGACGCCGGCCTGGTATTGGCTGGCCACTTGCGGCTGGCCGGTGACGTTCAGGTCGCCCGGGGTGCGGGCGCGGGTGCCGTCCGCGCGCAGGCCGATGGTGGGAAACTGGTCGGCGCGTTGAATGCCATAGAGCGCGCGCGCCTCCTCGACGCGCAGCAGGGCCACGCGCAGGTCGCGGTTGTGCGCCAGGGCGTCGCCGATCAGCCCTTGCAGCACGGGGTCGGTGAAGTAGCCGCGCCAGTCGATCCGGGCCGCGCTCAGCGCCGCGCCGCCGGCCGTGGCTGCCTGATCGGGGTAGGTGGCGGCCACCGGCGCCGCGGGCCGCGCGTATTGCGGCGCCATCGACACGCAGCCCTGCGCCAGCAGCACGGCCAGGGCGGCCGGCGCCAGCCGGGCGGCGCGCCATCGCGAAAGGGAGCGGCGGGTCATGCTCATTTCTCCATCACATAAGCGCCGGGCGCGTCGTCCAGCGCGGGATAGCCTTTGCGCGCGGCGCCCAGGGCGGGGGGGCGGACCGGCTGGCCGGACAGCGCGTCGAGCCAGCCGCGCCAGTGCGGCCACCACGAGCCTTCATGGGGCGTGGCCGCCGCCAGCCAGGCCTCCGGGGTCAGCGCCGGCTGTCCCGCCGCGCGCAGCAGGCTGCGAAAGCGCCGCCGCGGATGGCCCGGTTCGCTGACGATGCCGGCGTTGTGGCCGCCGCTGGTCAGCACGAACGTCAGCGGGGCCGGCGACAGGCCGTGCAGCTTGTAGACCGAACGCCACGGCGCCACATGGTCCGTCTCGGTGCCGACGCAGAAGATCGGCAGGCTCAGGTCCTTCAATCGCACCGGACGGCCGTCCACGGCGAAGCGGCCGGCGGCCAGGTCGTTGTCCAGGTACAGGTGGCGCAGGTACTGGCCGTGCATGCGCGCTGGCATGCGGGTGGCGTCGGCGTTCCAGGCCTGCAGGTCGGTCATGGGGCTGCGCTGGCCCAGCAGGTATTCGCTGGTCATGCGCGACCACACCAACTGGCGTGCGCGCAACAGTTGGAACGCGCCGCTCATCTGGCGCGCCGGGAAATAGCCCAGCGCCGTCATTTCGGCCTCCATCAGCGCAACCTGGAAGGCATCGATGAACAGGCCCAGCTCGCCGGGTTCGCTGAAGTCGGTCTGTGCCGCCAGCAGGCTCAGGCTGGCCAGGCGGCGGTCGCCGTCGCGCGCCATGGCGCTGGCGGCCATGGCGAGCAGGGTGCCGCCCAGGCAATAGCCCGCCGCGTGTACCCTGGCGCCGGGCACGATGGCCTCGATCGCCGCCAGCGGTTCGCGCACGCCCAGGCGCAGGTAATCCTCCAGGCCCAGATCGCGATCGGCCGCGGTGGGGTTCTTCCATGACACGCAGAACACCGTGTAGCCCTGGCCGACCAGATAGCGGATCAGCGAGTTGTGGGGCGACAGATCGAGCACGTAGTACTTCATGATCCAGGCCGGCACGATGAGGATCGGCTCGGGCCGCACCCGGCCGGTCGTGGGCCGGTACTGGATCAGTTCGGCCAGGTGATTGCGCAGCACCACCTTGCCTGGGGTGGCGGCAACCTCGTGGCCAGGGCGGAAGTGTTCGGCGCCGGCGGGCGGCAGCCCGGCCCACTGGCGCAGGCCGTCCTCCCAGGCGTGGCAGGCGCCGCGCAGCAGGTTGGCGCCGCTTTCCTCCAGCGTCTGGCGCCACACCAGGGGGTTGGTATAGGGATTGTTGTCGGGCGCCAGCGGTTCCAGCCACTGGCGCGCGGCGAAGGCCGCCAGCGCGCGCTGGTGCGGATCGGCCAGGGGCAGGGCGCGGGCAAACGTGTCCCAGCCCTGCTCGGCCTGCATGAAGCCCTGGCACCACAGCGCAAAGGGCCACTGCCGCCAGGCGTCGTCATCGAACCGGCCTGCGTGCGCCGCATTCTGCTGGGGGGCTGGCGGGGGCGTGATCGGCATGAGGGCTCCGGGGCGCACGGGGGCGGGATTGCCTCGCGTGGGGACGGATCGTCGCGCAACCGGGCTTGTGGCCTGGCGTCGGACAAATCCGACTTCGGAACCATTGTGCCGCCGCTGGTCTGATCAATCCTTGATCAGGATCAAGCTAACGACTGACCGGTCGGTTTTTAATGGAGCGGTTGGCCGGCGGTGCGTCCGCGCGCCAATTCGCACAGGGAGCAGTGGTAATGAGCACGCAACGTCTGCGTCTCCCTCCGACCGTGCGCGTCGGGCAGATCCTCGACGCCGCGCTGCAGGAGTTCTCGGCCGCCGGCTATGCCGGCGCCCGCATGGATGACATCGCCTTGCGCGCGGGGTTGTCCAAGGGAGGCCTGTATGCGCACTTCGCCAGCAAGGAAGAGGTCTTCGAGGCGCTGCTGGCGCGCTACCTCTGTCCGCCCCGTCTCGACGCCCGCGCCCTGGTCGAAGGCTCGGCCAGCCCCCGCCACCTGGCCGAGCGGCTCGTCAACCATCTCTACGCCAGCCTCGCCAACCCCGCCATGATCGCCGCCATGCGCCTGCTGCTGGCCGAAAGCCTGCGCGTGCCGCACCTGGCGCGCCGCTGGCGCGAACAGACCGCCGATGCGCACCAGGCCGACATCGCGCAATTGCTGGAACTGGCCCGCGCGCGCGGCCTGTGCGGCGACGGCGCCGCGTTGCGGCACCCGTGGCTGCTGTTGTCGCCGGTGGTCCACGCCATCTTCATGGCGATCCTGCTGGGACCGGATGAACGCCTCAACCTGCCGCAGCGGCGCGAGGCGCATGTGGCGCTGATCTGCGACCTGCTGTAGCCCGTCACTACCAACGGTAGCTGGCGGTGGCGATTACGGTGCGAGGATCGCCGTAATAGCAATTGCCGTAGCCGCAGTTGGCGAAATAGGTCTTGTTGGTCAGGTTGCGAGCGTTCAGCGCCAGGCTCCAGCGGTCGATGTCATAGCCGATCATTGCGTCGAACAGCACGAACGACGGCACCTGTTTGGGGGCCAGGCTGCCATCACCATAGTTGGCGCCGGTGAAGCGCGCGCCCACACCTACCTTGATACGCGATTCGAAGCGGTAGTCGACCCACAGCGAGGCCCGGTTCCGCGGCACGGCGGTGGCCTGCCTGCCGATTTCATCGGGGTTGCTGCTGGCCGTGACCGCGGCTTTGGGTGTCCACGAATACGCGGCGATCACGTTCAGGCGCGGAATCGGCTGCACGGTGGCCTCGAATTCGACGCCACGCACCGTGACCTCGCCGGTTTGCCGGGGAATGGAGTCGGCGTCGTAGGTAATGTAGTTGCGGCGCCGCAGGTCGAACGCCGCCACGCTGTAGCTGTCCTTGGTGCCGGGAGGCTGGTAGCGCAGTCCGGCCTCGTACTGGCGGCTGGTCTCCGGCTTGAATGGCTTGCGCTGCGAGGAGTCGACGGTGGCGGTGGGAATGAAGGACTCGCCATAGCTGACGTACGGCGCCCAGCCGGTCGGATCCACGTAGACCAGGCCGGCGCGGCTGGTGAACTTGTGGCTGCTGATGCGGGTGGTGGTGCCGTCCTGGCGGTCCCGCAGCTTGTTGTCGGCGCTGTCATAGCGGCCGCCCAGGGTGGCGACCCAGCGCTCGTTCCATTTGATCTGATCCTGCAGGTACACCCCCGTCTGCGCCAGCGTCAGGTCCGCATCCATCCAGGGCTTGGCGCGCGTGATCGGCCCCTGGCGGTACTTCGGGTCGTTGATGTCCAGCGGGGGCGCCTTGCCACCGCTGAAGCTGACCTGGTCGATGCGGTTGCGCTGGTAGTCCACGCCCACCAGGATGCGGTGGTGCCAATTGCCCAGACTCAGGTCGGTCTGGACCTGGTTGTCCACGTTGAAGCTGGCGATATGTTCGCGGCTGCCGAACGCCGAGCGCCGCAACACCTGGTAGTTGGCAGGATCCGTGACGTCGTCATTGACGCTGGCATAGCCGCTGGCTTGCACCGCCGAATAATCGAGGTCCAGGTGGCCGTAGCGCAGGTTCTGGCGCAGCGTCAGCGCATCGCTGACGCGGTGTTCCAATTCGTAGCCGGCCATCCACTGGGTCTGGTTGAAGTAGTCATAGCCGGGTTCGCCGACGAACAGCGATGCCGGGATGTGCGTGCCGGCCGGCGTCGGCACCAGCGAGCCTACGGCCGGGCGGGCCCGCGTGTAGGTGCCGCCGCGCTTGGTCGCGTACTGCGTCAGCAACGTCAGGGTGGTGTCCGTCGACGGCCGCCAGGTCAGCGATGGGGCCAGGTACAGCCTGTCGTTGTCGATGCCATGGGCAGGCAGTTCGGAGTCCAGGCCCATGCCGACGAAACGGTACAGCCACTTGCCGTCTTCATCCATCGGGCCGGTGAAGTCGGCGGCGAGGCGGCGGCGCTGATGGTCGCCCACCTGCGCCT
This sequence comes from Achromobacter sp. SIMBA_011, assembly GCF_046535435.1. Lineage (NCBI taxonomy): Bacteria > Pseudomonadati > Pseudomonadota > Betaproteobacteria > Burkholderiales > Alcaligenaceae > Achromobacter > Achromobacter sp. SIMBA_011. The sequence goes on from NZ_JAWRWN010000001.1 coordinate 1,067,780, forward strand.
GCAACTCGCGCAGCGGCTCCTCCTGCGGGCGCTTGCTCACCACGTTTATCAGGCCGCCGGGGCCCGTCTGCCCGAACAGCACCGATGCCGGTCCTCGCAGCAGTTCGATGCGCTCCGCGCCGTAGTTTTCGGTCTGCCAGATGCCCCAGTTGCCGTTGTTGCGCAAGGGCAGCCCGTCCAGGTAGAAGCCGGGCGTATACGCGTCGAAGCCGCGCAGCGACACCCAGTCGTAGCGCGAGTCCGAGCCATAGGTCGTGGTGGAGACGCCGGGCGTGTAGGCCAGGGCGTCCTTGATGTTGGTGGCGCCCAGCGTGTTGTAGCGGTCCGCGGTGATGACCGAGATCGACTGCGGTGTCTCGATGATAGGCGTGTCGGTCTTGGTCGCGGTGGCGCTGCGACGCGCCACGTAGCCCTGCACCGGGCCCCAGGCGTTCTCGGCGGCGCCGGTGACGCTGATCGGCGTGAGTATCGGCACCGCCTGTGCATTGCGCTTGAATGTGAGCGCCCCGCCGGGCAGTGCCACGGGCTCCAGTCCCGAACCGGCGGTCACGTGGCGCAGCGCCTCGTCCAGCGTATAGCTGCCATGCAGCGCGGGCGCGTCCAGGCCCCGCATCAACGCCGGGTCCACTGACAGCACGCGGTCATTCTGTACCGCGATGCGGTTGAGCGTGGTGGCTAACGGCGCGGCAGGCAGGTCGTAGACCAGTCGCGCCGGTTGCGCGAAGGCGGCGGGGGCGGTCAACGCGGCCGTCAAGAGCAGACTGGCGCGGGAGAGGCGGGGCATGTCGGGGGATCTCCGGGAGAGCACAAGTGGGTGGATTTACCCGGAGGTGTATCGGCGGCGAAAAACCGGACACGCAATTTGTAATTAGTTGTTTTCAACGCGGCGGGGAACCGCGTCATGCCTGATCGACCCACGTCAGCCAGCCGCCATAGCGGGTGATCTTGAGTCGCAGGGTCGCGGCCAGCGCCGCCCAGGCCTGTTCCGGACGATCGAGCGAAAAAACGCCTTGCACCCGCAGGACGGCGGCGCGTTCGGAAAGGTGCAGCGCGCCGGGCATGTAGGGCCGCAGTGCATCGGCTACCGCGGCCAGCGGCGCGTCCAGGACCTCGAGCCGTCCCTCACGCCATGCCGCCAGGGAGGCAGCGCGCTCCGCCGCCAGCGGGCGGATGCCGCTGGCGTCATAGCGGGCCACCTGGCCTTGGGCCAGGTCGAGTTGGTGGCCGGCGCGGGTGGTGATGCGGATCTCGTGCGCCAGCACTGCCGCGACACTGTGGTCGGCTTCTTTGCGTACCATGTACTCGGTTCCGCGGGCCCAGGCGTTGCCATCGTCGGTGGTGACGCAGAACGGACGGTGGGCATCAGGGGCGATGGCAGCGACCACCGCGCCCCGCAGCAAGCGCACACGCCGTACCTGGGGGCTGAATTCGAGCCGGATCTTGCTGCGGGCATCGAGCTCCAGCCGGCTGCCGTCGTCCAGCGAGATCGACAGACGCTGTGCAGTGTCGGTGTGCCAGTCGCCGCGATCCCGCCAGAGGCGGGCACCGAGCCACGCGCCACCGACGCCCACCCCGGCTAGCGCCAGTGTCTTGCCCAGAAACTGGCGGCGGGACGGGCCGCGCGCCAGCAAGTCGCGCACGGCCGAGCCCGGCGTGGCCGACAGGCCGGCCGCGCGTAGCGCCTGCAGCGGCTGGCCGACGCCGGCCTGCAGCGCCTGCCATGCGTCCGCATGCGCGGGCGCCGCCTCACGCCACTGCCGAAAGCGGCTGTGGTCGGCGGCGCTGGCGGTGCCGGAACTGAGCAGCACCATCCATTGCACTGCCTGGCGATCGGCTTCGCGGGTCATGCGCGTTCCTCGCGTTGCACCCGCAGGCAGCGTTCCAGCGCCTGCGCGAAGTGGCGCTGCACTGTGCGTACCGACAGGCCCATGCGCAGGCCGATCTCGGCGTAGGTCAAGCCGTCCAACTGGCTGTACAGAAACACCGCGCGCACGGCGGGCGGCAGGCCGGCCAGCATGGTGTCGACGCGCAGCAGCGTTTCCACCGCCAGGGCCTGGGACTCGGGCGAGGGGGCGCTGTCGGCTGCGTGCAGCGTCAGCCATTGCAGATAGGCTTGCTCCAGTTCGCGGCGCCGCCAGAAGTGGAACAGGAGACGTCGCGCGATGGTGGACAGGTAGGCCTTGGGCTCGGCGATCGGAACCGGTTCTCGGACCGAGGCGACCTGCAGGAAGGTTTCCGAGGCGAGGTCTTCGGCGTCGGCATGATTGCGCAGGCGAAAGCGCAGCCGATCCACCAGCCACGGGCGATAGTCCACATACAGGGAAGCGAGGGCGGAGAAGGCGGACGGCTTTCCCATGGGACATACCAAATGATAATAATAAGTATCATTCAGTATATGGGAAAAACATCCATTCGAGCTATTGCGGCGCACTCGCGCGCCGGGCCGCGCCTGCCTGTATCCTTGCGTCTCCCCATGACTGACGTTGCGAGGACGATGTGCCCACTTCAGGAATGACGGTCCGCGTGCCGTCCTGGCGCTATTTCCCGGTGGCGCTGGCCCTGGTGCTGCCCGTGCTCGGCTGCATCGGCTGGACCTGGCTGCACGCGTTGAGCACCGAACGCGCCGAAGCCGCCACGGCGGGGCGGATCGTGCGCGTGCAGACCGAGCAGATCCTGGCCCGCGCCCTCGATATCCTGCCGCGCGTCACGGCCCTGTCGGCGCAGCCCTGCCAGACCGCGCGCGCCGACCTGTACCGCTGGGGCACGCTCAATCCGTATTTCCGCTCGCTGTTGCTGGTCAAGCAAGAACACATCTATTGCTCGTCGGCCCTGGGCGAGGTGGACTACGAGACCGGCGCGTTCCACCGCTGGCCTGTTGGCACGCCGCCGACGCAATGGTTCGTCAGCGTGGCCGGCACACCGCTGGCGCCCGACCGTTCGGCCCTGTTGCTGGGCATGGCCGGCGAGGACGGCCGGGGCGGCGTGGTGGTGGTTGACGGGCGCTACGTGCAAGACCTGCTCAACGCGGTGTCGTCGCTGGGGGCTTACCAGATGGAGGTCACGTTGGGCGGCGGCGCGCCCATCCGCAACGACGCATGGGGCGGGGCCGCCGTCGAGCGCTTGTTCGAGTCGGCCGAGCCGGTCGCCGGTCGCGGCGACCTGGTCGTCAGGGTGATGGCGCCGGCCGAAACCGTGGTGGAGGCCTGGCAGCAGTTGCTGGTGGGTTATCTGCCGGTGGCCCTGCTGTGCGGCGCGTTGCTGGCGTTCGGCGCCTATCGCCTGCAGGTGAGCCGGCAATCATTCAAGGAGCAACTGCGCCGCGCGATGGCGGCCGACGAATTCCATGTCGAATACCAGCCGGTGTACGGTAACCGCAGCGGCCGTTGCGAGGGCGTCGAGGCGTTGATGCGCTGGACCCGCCCGGGCGTCGGTCCGGTGCGGCCCGACATCTTCATCGCGGCGGCCGAGGCCGACGACATGATCGTGCCGCTGACGCAGCATCTGCTCAGGCTGATCCAGCGCGACATGCAGGGCTGGACCACGCCGCCGGATTTTCACGTCGCCGTGAACGTGGCGCCGGAGCATCTCTCCAGCCCGTCGCTGGTGGCGGATGTGCAGGCTTTCCGCGGCGCCATCCGGCCTTCGCTGATCGTGCTGGAGATCACCGAACGCAGCCTGATCTCGGACGGCGGGCAGGCCCGAAGGAATATCGACACGTTGCGCGAGCGGGGCGTTTTCGTGGCCATCGACGATTTCGGCACGGGGCATTGTTCACTGTCGTACCTGCAGAAGTTCCCGGTCGATTACCTCAAGATCGACAAAGGATTCGTGCACGCGATTGAACCCGGCGGCGAGGAAACGCCCGTGCTCGACGTGATCATCACGCTGTCGCACCGGCTGGGCCTGGCGGTGGTGGCCGAAGGCGTCGAGATGCCGGAGCAGTTCACCTACCTGACGGCGCGCGGTGTGGCATACATCCAGGGCTACCTGTTTGCGCGGCCGATGCGCTCGGCCGACTTCGTCCGTTGGTATGCCGAGAACGCGGCGCGGCCGCCCGTCACGTTATCGGGCAACGTCTAACGTTGCGGCTAGCGCGCAAGGGGCGGCGGGCCTGTAGCCGCGCCCTCGCCGCAAGGGGCGGCCTCAGCCGGCCTTGGCCTGCGGCGCGGCTTTGGCGAAGAACAGTTCGGTGATCGACTGGCTGTCCAGCGGCTCGCCATTGATGGCGCGAGTGAGCAGCTCGGCGCCGAGCAATTGCACCGAGAACACCAGGTCCGGCTGCACCCGGCGGATTTTCTCCAGGTGTTTGCTGGTGTTGACCAGGGCCACGGTCTTGGCGCCCTGGTCACCGGTGGCTTCCTTGGCGGCCAGCACGATGAAGGCATTTTCGGCGTCGTCCTCGCGCAACGCCAGCACGTAGCGCGCGCGGGCCACGCCCGCGCTGCGCAGCACCTCGACGCTGGACGGGTCGCCTTCGATCAGGTCGGTGGCGGGCGGGTATTCCTGCGGCGTGCCGGATGGAACGATGACCGTGACCTCATCACCTCGGCGGCGCAGGCCGTCGTAGACGCTCATGGCCAGGGGAGTGGCGCCGGCGATGATGATGTGGTTTTTTCTCATGGCGTTGGAAAACCGGCCCTTGACCAGCCGTTTCAGGTTGCCGCCGATCACCGGGCCGGCGATCGCGCTGATGGAGGTGGCGAAGACGGTGATGCCAAGGATGATAATCGACGCGGTGAACAGCCGCGCCGCGTTGCTGTGCGGCGTGATGTCGCCATAGCCCACCGTCGACATCGAGACGATCGAGAAGTACAGGGCGGTGGCCGCGTCCCTGATAGGCGGATTGAATTCCTCGCCCATGTAGAGCGTGCCGAAGACCGCGTAGATCAGCAGCGACACCATGCTGACCAGCGCGAACAGCGAGCCCGCGGTGACGCTGGCGCGGTCGAAGCGGCGCCAGTACGCGATCAGCGCGACCACCAGCACCAGCGTATAGATGCCCAGCCCGGCTCGGCCGTCGTGGCCCAGGATGGCGAAGGTGCCGATGCCGATCAGCAGCACCAGCGAGAACGCCCAGGCGATGCGCGCCTTCAGGATCAGTCCGAGCGCGATGATCTGCAGGCCCACGCCCAGCACCAGCCGCGGGATCTCCAGCAGGCCGACTACCCGCATGACGTCATGCCAGTTGTCGAGCGCGAGCCAGAAGGAATACTCGCGGGCGCGCACTTCGCGCAGCACCGGATGCATGAAGGCATATCCATCCAGCGCCACCAGGATGGCGAGGCACCAGTTGGGCGGAACGAGGGCGATGGTGCGGCGCAATCTGCGCGCGGCGCGGGTCAGCAGAGGGGGCATGGCGGGGGCGTCCTTTGACGGCATTCTATCGGCCCGGGCGCGGGGCTCGCTATATCCAATATGTATAGAAGGCTATCAACAAAGAATTACTTGAATTGCGGCCGACGTCCTAAACTTCGTTCATCACGCGGCTATCCGAAAGGAACGCCGCTGATACGGGCGACAAGCCCGCCAGCTGCTAGGGCGGACGAAATCCCCGGGCGTTAATCACGCTGCAGCTTGGGCGGGGACTAGAGACCCCAACCGGGCTCACGGCTAGCCCGTGCGTGAGTTGTACGAGGCACGAATGTTGGAATCGCGTGATCTAGGTAGAAGGCATCAGTGCCGGCTGATGACTCCAGGCTCACGTGTTGTTTTAGCGCGGCGTCTTACCTTCGGGGCAGCGCCGCGTTTTTTTCGCCTGGCGCCAGCCGCCTGGCCCGTAGCGTATCAGTAAGAGGGCGCGTTCGCATCCAGCGTGTAGCGGCGCCAGTCTCCCTGTCCTTCCGGACGACCTTCCTCTCCCCCCTCCCGCGGTTCCAGTTCCAGCGTGATGTCCGCCGCGAACATATAGCCCCAGCCATGCACGGCGCGGATCGGCAGCGTCATGTGATTGGCGGCCGCCTTGCGCCGCAGCCGGCTGATCATGACGTCGACGAAGCGGCGCCGCGTGATGGCGCCGTCGGCGTCCTCGGCGCCGTCCGGATAGAACGCATCGCGGCTGACCTTGCGGTCTGGCGCATTCACCAGTCGGGTCAGAAAATCGCGTTCTCCCGTGGTCAGCCCGAGGCTGTAGCCCCTCGGGCTGATCAGCGTCCAGCCCTTGTTGACCAGCCGCCAGGCTTCCTGCTGCGGCTCGTCGGCGGCGCTGTCGGCCATATGGTCGGACATGTCCAGGCCCACCGCGCGCCGCACCAGCGCCTGCAGCACGGCCGCCAGTTCCAGGCCGGTGACATCGGGCGGCAGGCAGGCATCGGCGCCACAGAGCAGGGTGCGGATGCGGCTTTCTTCGCTGCCGAAGGGCGCAATCGCAACGATCCCCAGGCCGCGGTCGATGGCGCGCAACCGCACGGCGGCATTGTGGATGTCGGGCAGCGGCGCTTCCAGGATGATCAGCGGGCTCGGGCGCCGGGAATAGCGGTCGTAGACGTCGGCCAGGTCATGGCAGCGGCGCACGCTGAATCCAAGGTGCGACAGGGCTTCGACCAGCCGGGCATGCCTGGCGTCTTCCAGGCCGAGAAAGATGACGTCCAGCGTATTGTTCATGGATGCCCGCCTGCGCCTGCGTTGCGTGTCATGCCCCTCTCCCTCTGCTGCGCCATGATGTGGCGGCATCTGGCGATGTTGTCTGATGGCGGGCGAAGGTCTGAACTGTTGATCCGTGCCGGGGCCACGGCCCGCTGAGGCTACGGTCGGGGTCTGAGACGGCGCCTGGCTTGAGCGCGCTGCGCGCAGGCCGCCGATGATCCGATTCCGCATGGAAGTCACGCCCGTGTTTCATTTAAACACGGGCGTGTTTTTTTGTGAAGATACGTTTCTGTAGTTTCTGCTGGTAACAGTGGTCTCGCCGCATAACCCCGCGAAGCCCTTGAAACACTGTTTTTTTATGCAGTTGCGACAATAAAATATTAAGTATTACCGATACATTATTTTCTATTTTTAATCGGTGAATACCCATAAACTCGGGCCGGCTTTTAATCCCCGGCCTGGCGGTTGCGGACCTTGGAGGAGGCGGGCGGGAGCGGGGGCGACGCCAGCGCGCAAACCGATGATAGCAAGGGGTTTTTTTGATCCGCCGCAGGTCCTGGCGCTGGCCGCGGGTGGCGCGCCGCAACGGGCGGCGGAGCGCGCAGCGATTTACGGATTAGCCCCGGAATTGGGGTGTAATCCCTTTCTTTGGCGGCAGTATTGAGATGTTTTAATCAAATAAATAAATTCATATTAATGTCTCAGGTTGATCGATTGGACACGTTTAGCCATCGTCTGCGCACTGCAAGAATGCTTCAGGGATGGACACAGAAAGACTTGGCGGTCGCGAGCAACCTGTCGCAAAGCGCTATCGGCAACTATGAGAGCGGCCAACGCCAGCAGCCCTCCAGCGACGCGCTCATCAAGCTGACGCGAGCGCTGCGGGTCAATCCCATGTGGCTCAGCACCGGCGAAGGGCCGATGCTCAACCCCGGTTATGCCGAGCCCGCCATGAATGCGAGCAATCATCCCGAGCAGCCGCCCTGGCCGTTCGAGACGGTGTCGTACGCGACCTATGCGCGCCTGAGCCAACAGGAAAAGCGCCAGATCGAACAGGTGCTGGCGGCCTACATCAAGGCGCGCGGCGAATAGTCCCCACGGCGGTGGCGGCGGCGCGCCGTCGCGGCGTTTTCCTGCGCGCCGCTTCGGGCGCGTTGCCCGCGTCCGTCGCCGCTGGCGGCTGCGTCGTGCGCAGGCGCCGGCGCAGGCGTTCCACCGGATCGGCGATCAGGCTGTTGAGCAACGCGGCAAAGCCGATACAGCCGGTCACCACCAGGGCCGTGAACATGGCGGGCTGGCGCAGTTGCGCGCCGTCGAGCAGCCAGCCGAAAAAAAGAATGACCAGCGCGTGGCCAATGTAGATCGGGTAGCTGAGTTCGCCGATGGCCTTGTCCAGCCGATGGCGCGCCTGGAACAGGAAGGCCAGCGGCAGCAGCGCCGCGAACAGCAGCACCGCGAGGCCGTCGCGCAGCGTATGCGGCATGCCGATCGAAAAATGCACCAGCACGTACAGCGTCAGCAGGCCGGTGCCCAGCTCGGGCAGCCAGGCGACGCGGCGGCTCCAGGCCTGCCAGCGCGGCAGCAGCATCTGGTGCGACAGCGATCCAGCCAGGAACAGCGCCAGTTCCGTGGGGAAAAAGCGGTAGGTCCACGGGTCGCTCAGGCCGATGCCGCTGGCGATCAGCGCCACGCGCAGCGCCAGGGACGCCGCCAGCAGGACCAGCAGGCGCCGGGGCGAATGCAGCACGAAGGGGGCGATCAGGTAGAAGCTCATCTCGACGCCCAGCGTCCAGGCCTGCGGCACCAGCAGGCCCTGGTACAGCGGCACGTCGCTGCGGGCGAAGCTGCCGGTGAAGGCCAGCGCGCCGTGGTCGATACCGAAGAACATCAGCCAGTCCTGGCCCAGGATCAACAGATTCGACAGCGCCAGGAACAGCGTGGCGGCCAGCGGCAGGCCGTCGTAAACGCGCCAGAACCCCTCGCCGCCGACGGCATAGGCCAGCAGCGTCAATACGGCCACGGCCAGGTAGATCGGGTACAGGCGCAGCGCGCGGTTGGCGTAGAACCGGCCGGGCGCGTCGCGGTAGTGGTCAGTGGCGGTCAGCACATAGGAGATCAGAAAGCCCGATATCACGTAGAAAAGCTGCACCGCGAGGCGCCCGCCCACCAGCCAGTCGGTCGCGCCGCCGCCCAGGTGATCCAGGACGACGGACAGCGCCAGCAAAGTTCTCAGCATGCCCATCGCCGTGTCTCCGGAAATTGTCTTGGTCGTCAGCCGGGCCGTTGCCGGCCGGGCGCGAGGCGTCAGCCGATTCTGCGCGCCACGGCGGCCCGCCGCCATGCGGCATACGATGCACCCCTTCCAGCGCGCGGCGTAACGCGCCTCGCCCCGCGTGCAGCTTTGGGATTCGGCTGTCGGGAGGAGGGCACGGGACGTGCTGAGCCCATGCGGTTACAGTCGAGGCTGTGTCTTTTCAGGAGTGCTGTCCATGTTTACCTTCCTGTCTACGCCTTGCCGCCTGGTCGGCGCCGGAATGCTGGCCATAGCGCTGGCCGGCTGCGCCGGATCGACCGGAGGCGCGCGCGCCGAGGGCGCCGCCGCCGCCAACGCGGCCAGCAGCGCGGATTCACTGGCCCAGACCAGTTGGGAGCTGGTGCGCTGGACGCAGTCCGGCGGCGCCCTGCGCGAGATTCCGCATGGCGACAACGGCGAGCCGATCCGCCTGACCTTCCTGGCGCAGGGCAAGCAATACCGGGTCGAAGGCTTTTCGGGCTGCAATCGCTACATGGGCAGCTACAAGCTGCAAAGCGGCAAGCTGGCGATCGACGCGCCCGCCGCCACGCGCATGGCGTGCGTGCCGGCGGCCCGCGCCGCGCTCGAAAGCGACTACCTGCGCGGGCTGGGCGCGATCGACACGTTCACGCTGGACAGCGGCGGCGCGCCGCGCCACCTGACCTTCAACCTGCGTGGCGGCGACGTGCTGGAATTCGAGCGGCGCCAGGACCCGCCGACGCCCTGACGCCGGACCCCGTGCGTGGTGCCCGTCCAGGACGTGGATTGCGCCCCGGAGCGGACCGAGGCAACCGCGCCCTTCCGTGACCTCCAGGGAATGTGCAGGTGTTTCAGTATGTTTTCCGGCGCCGGGCGGGCGGCCGTGCCGCGCCTACAATTGGCGCTGCCGGCCGTCCGGCGGGCGCGCCGCGGCGCGCATCCTGGTTTCTTGCGGGAGAGATTTGCATGTCCTTGTCCACTTCCTGGCGCTGGATCGCGCCTTGCGCGCTCGGCCTGACGCTGGCGGCCTGCGCGGCGCCGCCACGCACCGCCGACGGACGCGACCCGCGCTTCCAGCCGGCCGCCGCCTCCGACGTGCTGGCGCAGACCAACTGGGACCTGGCGCGCTGGACCCGCCCCGGCGGCGCGCTGCGCGAGATCCCGCATCCGTCCTCCAATTCGGTGCCGCTGACCATCGGCTTCATCCATGACCAGGGCGCCACGCGGGCCACCGGTTTCGCCGGCTGCAATACCTACAGCGCGCCCTACACCGTCGCCAACGGCCAGTTGATCATCCCGTCCAACCCCGTGGCGACGATGAAGGCCTGCGCGCCGGTCAACATGAAGCTCGAACAGGAATTCCTGTCCAGCCTGACGCGCATCACCGCCACCTCGTTCGACAACACCAGCAATCCGCAGCGCATGACCTGGGCCTTGAGCAACGGCGACACGCTGGATTTTGGCCGCCGTCTCGATCCGGTCGCCGGCGGCCAGGTGGGCGCGACCAAGCTGGTCTACGTCAACGCCGAACGCGTGCCGTGCAACGCCGGCGCCGGCCGCGCCATGTGCTACCAGGTGCGCGACACGCCGACGCAGCCGTGGCAGCTCTGGTACGGCGACATCACCGGCTTCAATTTCCAGCCCGGCATCCGCTATCGCCTGCGCGTGGTCGAGGTCCGGGACCCGAATCCGCCGGCCGACGCCTCGGGCCTGCGCTGGGTGCTGGATACGGTGGTGGAACAGGAAATCGTGCGGCGCTGAGCCGGGAGGGCGGGGCCCGCGCTTGACCCGCGACAAGCGGGCCGCGCGGGGCAGCGATTACTATTACGGCCTTCGCCGTTTTTTGCCCGCTTTGCCATGTCTTCCGTCGTCAATATCGCCGCCTACAAATTCGTCTCGCTGGACGCGCTGCCCGAGCTGCGCGCCCGGCTATTGGCCGAGGCCGGGGTGGCGGGCCTGAAGGGCACCATCCTGCTGGCGGAGGAAGGCATCAACCTGTTCCTGGCGGGCGCGGTCGATGGCATCGACACCTTCCTGCGCGGCTTGCGCGGCGACGCCCGCTTCGCCGACCTGGAAGTGAAGTTCAGCCACAGTGCGCAAGTGCCGTTCCGCAAGCTGCTGGTGAAGATCAAGCGCGAAATCATCCGCATGAACCACCCGGCGATCCGGCCCGAGGCCGGCCGCGCGCCGGGCGTGGACGCCAGGACGCTGGCGCGCTGGCTGGAGCAGGGGGCCGACGACAGCGGCCGCCCGGTGGTCATGCTGGATACGCGCAATGCCTTTGAAGTCGACGAGGGCACCTTTCGCGACGCCATCGACTGGCGCATCGACCGCTTCACGCAGTTCCCGGCGGCGGTGCAGGCGCATCGCGCCGAGCTGGAAGGCAAGACCGTGGTCAGCTTCTGCACAGGCGGCATCCGCTGCGAGAAGGCCGCCATCTACATGAACGAAGCCGGCATCGACAACGTCTACCAGCTCGACGGCGGCATCCTCAAGTACTTCGAGGAAACCGGCGGCCCGGGGTTCGACGGCAAGTGCTTCGTGTTCGACGAGCGCATCTCGCTCGACCCGGCGCTGGCGCCGAGCAAGAATTGATTCCGTCCCACGAGGACCGGCGCGCCGCCGCCGCATGAAAAAAAGCCCGCAGATTGCGGGCTTTTTTCGCATGGCTCGGGTGTGCGGATCAGCGCACGCGCATGCCGGGCTTGGCGCCGGGGAACGGCTCCAGCACGTAGATGCCGGCGTCCACCGCCTCGTCGGCATGGCTGGCGGCCAGCACCATGCCTTCCGAGACGCCGAACTTCATCTTGCGCGGCGCCAGGTTGGCGACCATGACGGTCAGCTTGCCGATCAGGTCTTCGGGCTGGTAGGCCGACTTGATGCCGGAGAAGACGTTGCGGTGGCGGCCTTCGCCCACGTCCAGCGTCAGGCGCAGCAGCTTGGTCGAGCCTTCGACGTGCTCGCAGTTGACGATCTGCGCGATGCGCAGGTCGACGCGGGCGAAGTCGTCGATCGAGATGGTCTCGGCCAGCGGCTCGCCGCCGGGGATCACGGCGGGGGCGGCGGGCGGCTCGAACAGGTCTTCCAGCATCTGCGGCTCGACGCGCTGCATCAGGTGCTTGAACGGCGCCACGCGCTGCGGCAGCACGGCGGCGTCGGCCCAGGTGAAGTCGGCCTCGGCGGCGAACAGCTCGCGCGCGACGCGCTCGGCCAGGGCCGGCAGCACCGGCGCCAGCATCACCGACAGGGCCTTGAAGCCGGCCAGCGAACGCGAGCAGATGTCCTGCAGCGCGGCCTTCTGCGCCTCGTCGGCGGTGGCGATGCCCTTGGCCAACACCCACGGCTGGGCCGTGTCGAACGCCTGGTTGATGCGGTCGGCGTAGGCCATGATCTCGCGGATGGCGCGGTTGTACTCGCGCGCCTCGAAGGCGGCGCGGATCGACTCGGCCTGCGCGGCGTATTCGGCCGACAGCGCGGCGGTGTCGCCCGCATAGGCCAGCCTGCCGTCGAAGTGCTTGGTGATGAAGCTGGCGGCGCGGCTGGCGATGTTGACGTACTTGCCGACCAGGTCGCTGTTGACGCGGGCGATGAAGTCCTCGGGGTTGAAGTCCATGTCCTCGACCCGGGCGTTCAGCTTGGCGGCGATGTAATAGCGCATCCACTCGGCGTTCATGCCGAGTTCCAGGTAGCGCAGCGGCGAGATGCCGGTGCCGCGGCTCTTGGACATCTTTTCGCCGCTGACGGTGATGAAGCCGTGCACATTGACCGCGTCCGGCGTCTTGCGGCCGGCGAACTTCAGCATCGCGGGCCAGAACAGCGCGTGGAAATAGACGATGTCCTTGCCGATGAAGTGGACCTGCTCGGTGCTGCCGGCCGGGTCGAGCAGGGCGTCGAAGTCCAGCCCTTTGACCGCGCAGTACGACTTCAGCGAGGCCAGGTAGCCCACCGGCGCGTCCAGCCAGACGTAGAAGTACTTGCCCGGCGCGTCCGGGATCTCGATGCCGAAATAGGGCGCGTCGCGCGAGATGTCCCAGTCGCCCAGCTTGGCCTCGCCGTCCTCGGCGCCCAGCCATTCGCGGGTCTTGGCCAGCATTTCGGGCTGCAGGTGCTTGCCGCCGTGGGCGTTGCTGCCGGTGGTCCATTGCTGCAGGAATTCGACGCAGCGCGGATCCGACAGCTTGAAGAAGAAGTGATCCGACGACTTCAGCACCGGCGTGGCGCCGGTCAGGGCCGAGTACGGATTGATCAGGTCCGTGGGCGCGTAGACGGCGCCGCAGACCTCGCACGAATCGCCGTACTGGTCCTTGGCGTGGCACTTGGGGCATTCGCCCTTGATGTAGCGGTCGGCCAGGAACATGCCCTTGACCGGGTCGTAGAACTGCTCGATGGAGCGGGTCTCGATCAGGTCTTGCGCCTTGAGCGCGCGGTAGATGTCCTGCGACAGCGCGACGTTCTCGGGCGAATCGGTGGTGTGCCAGTGGTCGAAGCGGATGTGGAAGCCGTTCAGGTACTGCGGGCGCTCGGCGGCGTAGCGCGCCACCAGGGCCTGCGGCGTGATGCCTTCTTTCTCGGCCTTCAGCATGATCGGCGCGCCGTGCGCGTCGTCGGCGCCCACGAAGTGCACCGTGTGGCCCGCCATTCGCATCGAACGAACCCAGATGTCGGCCTGGATGTACTCCATGATGTGGCCGATGTGGAAGGATCCGTTGGCGTAGGGCAGCGCAGTGGTGACAAAGAGGGTGCGAGACATGGTTGTCGGTCGAGGTTGAGGGGAAAAATGGGTTGGCCGGCCATTTTAGGGCAATGGCGGCGATGCGCCCGCAGGGCGGGGGACGGGCCCCTTGAAACGACACAACCCGCCGGTCGCGCACGCGGGCGCCAGGCGGGTTGGGGAACAGCGAGCCGGTCGTTCGGCCACGAGCGCGCGGCGCGGGCCGCCGCGGGAGGCGGCGGGCGCCGGCGATGCCGCGCTCAGCGGATCTCGCGGGCCTCGACGTCGATCACGTCGCCGCGCGGCTGCGTGGCGAACGGGGCGGTGGCGGACTGGAACGGGCCCGGACGGTCACCCTGGCGCTGGCTCCAGTAGGCGCGCACGCCGAAAGGCTTGCCGCGCACCTTGGCGACCACGTACAGGATCGCCACGGCGATCGCCGTGGACAGCATGAAGACCAGCGCCATTGCCATGCCGATCAGGGCCAGGGCGGCGAATAAGACGGCTCGGAAGAAGCGGATAAGAGTATTGGTCATGTAGGTCGGATGCAAAACGCAGCGAAAGGTTCCCGTGTATCCGCTATCCTTTAGGGGATGGCGGCCCGCAGACGCCGCGCTGCCTACGGAACCATAGTGACATGAGTATAACGATAGAACACCTGCGCGCCGCCCTGCGCGCCGCGCACGACCCCAATACCGGCCTGGACCTGGGTGTATCTGTAAGAGATCGTGACATCCAGATCGATGGCGGCCGCGTCGCCGTGGCGCTGGAACTGGGCTATCCGGCCGACGCCGTCCGCGACCAGGTGCGCGAGATCGCCGTGGCGGCGCTGGCCGCCGCCGGCGCGCCCGGCGCCCAGGTGAGCGTGTCCTGGAAGGTGGCCGCGCATGCCGTGCAGAAGGGGCTCAAGCCGCTGCCCAATGTGCGCAACATTATTGCGGTCGCCTCCGGCAAGGGCGGCGTGGGCAAGAGCACCACGGCCGTGAACCTCGCGCTGGCCCTGGCCGCCGAGGGCGCCAAGGTCGGCCTGCTGGACGCCGACATCTACGGCCCCAGCGTGCCGACCATGCTGGGCGTCTCGGGCCGTCCCGAGAGCCTGGACAACAAAAGCATGGAGCCCCTGACCGGCCATGGCCTGCAGGCCAACTCCATCGGTTTCCTGATCGATGCCGACTCGCCCGCCATCTGGCGCGGCCCGATGGTGACCCAGGCGCTCGAACAATTGCTGCGCCAGACCAACTGGCGCGACCTGGACTACCTGATCGTCGACATGCCGCCGGGCACCGGCGACGTGGCGCTGACGCTGGCGCAGAAGGTGCCGGTGGTGGGCGCGGTCATCGTCACCACGCCGCAGGATGTCGCGCTGCTGGACGCGCGCAAGGGCCTGCGCATGTTCCAGAAGGTCGAGGTGCCGATCCTGGGCGTGGTCGAGAACATGGCCATTCACATCTGCTCGCAATGCGGCCATGCCGAGCACATCTTCGGCGAAGGCGGCGGCCAGCGCATGGCCGAGCAGTACGGCACGCCCTGGCTGGGCAGCCTGCCGTTGACGCTGGCGATCCGCGAGCAGACCGACGCCGGCACCCCCACCGTGGTGGCCGATCCTGGCAGCGAAGCGGCGGGCCTGTACCGCGCCATCGCCCGTAAACTCGCGGCCGGCGTTGCGGCGCTGCCCCGTGACATGGCCGGGAAATTCCCGTCCATCGTCGTGCAGCAGCCGTCGTAACGCATGCGGTGGGCGGCCCGGGCCTTCTTGGCTGGACTTTGCGTAGTGGCGGGCGAGGCGGTGGCCAAGCGCCCGGAAATCATCGTGGACCCCGGCGGCGTGCCGCCGGCGGCGCTGCAGGCGATCACCGAGGCGGTGGGCGCCATCGCGCGCCTGGCTGAAGACCAGGACGGCGGCGAAATCAACCGCCTGCGGCGCCGCGCCCGCGACGCCACGCTGGCCGCGCTGGCCACCCAGGGCTACTTCTCGCCCACCGTCACGCTCGAGGCAGGGACCGACATCGGCGGCGAAACCTGGGATATCGGCATCGTGCCGGGCAAGCGCACCACGGTGTCGTCGGTCGACCTGACCTTCACCGGCCGCATCACGCGGCCGGAATACGCGCAGCGCGTGCAGAAGCTGCGCGACGACTGGCTGCTCAAACCGGGCCAGCCGTTCATCAACGCCGACTGGAACAAGGCCAAGTCCACCCTGCTGGACGAGACCTCGGTGCGCGACTTCATGCTGGCCCGCATGACGGCCTCCGAGGCCGACGTGCAGGCCGACACGGCCTCGGCCGCCCTGCGCGTCACCATCGACAGCGGGCCGCAGGTGCGCATGGGCGAACTGAGCACCGAGGGCCTGGAGCGGGTGCCGCCCAAGCTCATCACCCGCTACGTGCGCTATTCGCCGGGTTCGCCCTATGACCAGAACCGCCTGGACGAATGGCAGCAGGACCTGCAGTCCACGGCCTTTTTTCGCGGCGCCTTCGTGGCGTTGCGGCAGCCGGGCAGCGACGCGCAGACGACGGAGCCGTTGTCCGACCGGGCCCGCGCGCCGGGCGCGGCCAACGCCGCCGAGGCCGCGCCTGCGGGCGATCCGGTGGTGTCCGGCGCCATGCCGCCGGCGCCGCCCGCCTACGATTCCGACGGCGAGGTGACGCTGCCGGTGCAGGTGCGCGTGGTCGAGGCGCCGCCCAAGCGTTTCTCGGCCTCGATCGGCGTCGACGACGAAGCCGGCGTGCGGCTGGAATCGCTCTACCGCCAGAACGTGGTGTTCGGCCAGCCTGTGACAATGGAGTCGGGGTTCAGCGTGGACCGGCTGCAGCAGCGCGTCTACACCGACATCCTGCTGCCCCCGACCGAGCGCGGCTACAAGGATTCCGTCGGGGTGCTGGCGCAGCATTCCGACATCCAGGGCCTGGCGGTGACCCGCTATGCCCTGGGCGCCACCCGCAGCCAGGAGCGCCAGGGCGCCGGCGACAGCCGGGTCACCTACGAAACCCGCTGGGGCCTGCTGCTGGCGCACGATGACGTCAAGATCGACGGCGGCGACGAATATTCGCTGCCTACGCTGACCGCCACCGGCGAGTGGCTGCGGCGCGACGTGGACAACAAGTACGATCCGCGCGAGGGCAACCTGATCGCGCTGGGCGGCGGCGTGGGCGTGACGCTGGATACCGGCGAGCCTTACACCCGAGCGCGTTTCCGTGCCCAGAAGTGGTGGCCGATCGGCAAGCTGGACGTGCTGACCGTGCGCGGCGAGGTCGGGCGGGTCTGGTCCAATGGCAACGTGCAGGTGCCGGACGATTTCGGTTTCCGTACCGGCGGCGCGCGCTCGATCCGGGGCTACAAGTACCAGAGCATCGGCCTCAAGCGCGACAAGGCCATCGTGGGGGCGCCCACGCTGGTGGTCGGCAGCATCGAGTACGACCATTACTTCAACGAACGCTGGGGCATGGGCGTGTTCGTCGATGCCGGCGACGCGGCGCAGTCGTTCGGCGACATGTCGCTGGCGGTCGGCTACGGCGTGGGCGCGCGGGTGCGCACGCCGGCCGGCCCGCTGTTCCTGGACGTGGCCTACGGCCAGCGCGAGCGCGACCTGCGCCTGCACTTCTCGCTGGGGATCGCGTTTTGACGGCGCTGCGCGGATTCCTGCGGCGCCTGTTGGTGTGGTGGCTGCCGGGGCTGGCGATGCTGGCGGTGCTGGCGTGCAGCTTCGTGTTCTGGCTGCTGGCCTCGCAGACCGGATCGCGCCTGCTGCTGACCACCGCGGCCCAGCAACTGGACGGCCAGGCGCTCGACGTGCGCGGCTCGGTCCTGCGCGGGCTGGATGTCGGGCGGCTCGACTTGAACATCAGCGGCACCCGTATCGGCATCAGCGACCTGCGCCTGAGCGTGCATTGGCGCGCGCTGGGCAACCGGCTGCTGCATGTGCGCGAACTCTCGGCCACGAATGTCGAGATCGGCCTGACCGCCAGCGAGGACGCGCCGGCCGATGACAAGCCCGAAGAACCCTTCAGCCTGCCGGCGCTGCCGGTGGACATTGCGGTGGACCGGTTAGCGCTGGGTGAATTCCATCTGCTGCAGGACGGCCAACCGCTGCCGGTCGAACTGGGCGACCTGAGCGCCACGTTCGCGGCCGGCAAACAGGGCGCGCAGCTACGCATCGCCAATCTGCGCGTGGGCCATGAGATCGGCCAGGCGCAGTTGAGCGGGCAAGCCGAACTGCAGGGCCTGGCCGACCCCTGGCCGTTCGCCGCGCGGCTGGACGTGATGGCGCGCGGATCGGGGCCGGCGTCGCCGCTGTGCCAGGCCGACCAGTTGAGCGGCAAGTTCGCGCCACCCGCGAAACCGCAAGAGGAGCGACCCAAGGCGTCCGAGGCGGCCAAGCCCCGGGCCGGCAAGGCCAAGGGGGAAACCGCCAAGGCCGCCGCCGCAGGCGCCAAGCCGTCCTCCGCCACGCCGCCTGAGGGCGCCCCGGCCAAGACCACGGATGCGTTCGTCGGCCCGCCGGCGCCGGCCTGCCAGGTGATGTTGCAGGCCGATGCGGCGGGCTCGCTGGACGGCATCCAGGCCAAGCTGGATGGCACCGGCGCCGGCCTGGCGTTGGAGGTGATGGCCGATCTGGCGCCGCGCACGCCGCTGGTGCTGCGCAGCGCGCGGGCCGAGGCGCGGCTGCCGGACCAGTCGACGCTGTCGGCGCGCCTGGACCTGCGGGCGGTGGACGGCCAGCCGGGCCGCGACCGCATCGTCGGCACCGTGGGGGCCCGGCGCCTGGACCTGTCGCCCTGGCTGGGTGACGCGATTCCGCCGGCGATCATCAGCGCCAGCGCGCAGTTGAGCGCCGAGTTCGAGAACCTCAGTCAGTTGCGCCAGGCCGCGATCGACCTGCGCTTCGAAGACGGCGCGCGCTGGAACAAGCAGGCGCTGGCGGGCGCGGTCAAGGCCCAGGTGGATATCGCCGCGCCCGCCGCCGGCCCGCAGGCCAGCGCCAGCGCCGTGGCGTCGGGCCCAGATGCCGCGCCGGGAGCCCCCGATGCCGCGGTCAGGCCCGCCGCCGATGCGCCCGATGCGCCCGATGCCGCCGTCAAGCCCGACGCCGCTACACCCGCCGCGGATCTGCTGGCCGGACTGCGCATTCACGGCCTGGACGTCGATCTCAAGCTCGGCGCCAACCGGATCCGGGCGCAGGGCGAGATAGGCGGGGCCGACGGCGCGCTGACGCTGGACGCGCAGGCGCCGCAACTGGATGCATTCTGGCCCGGCATTCCGGGCGGCGCCGACCTCAAGGGCAAGCTCGGCGGCACCATCGCCGCCCATAAGGCCGAGATCACCGCCGGCTACAACCCGCCCAAGCCGCGCCCCGGCGTGTTGGGCGAGTCGCGGGCCCAGGCCACGCTCGCCTTCGCTGGCGGCTGGGGCAAAGGCGCGCCGGGGGCGGCAGACGCCGCCCTGACCGGCTGGCGCGGCACTTTTTCGCGCCTGACGGCCGACAGCGCCGGCTTCACCGTTTCGGTCGACCGGCCCGTGACGCTGTCTTACCTGCCGGCGGCGGTGGCGCCGCAATGGCAGTGGCAGGTGGGCCAGACCGTGCTGGGGGTGGCCCTGCCGGGCAAGGAAAAACTGGCGATCGCGCACAAGGGCTCGCGCGGCGACGCCAAGCGCTGGGAAACCGCCGGACAGGCCGACAACCTGGTCATCACCGCCGCGATGGCGCGGCAGGTGATCGCCGCCGTCGACCCGGAGGCCGCGGCCAAGATGAACAAAGGACCGAAGCGCGTCAATGCTACGGTGGCGGAAAGCCAGCGCCGCATCGCGCTGGACGCGTCCTGGGACCTGAAATTCGACGGCCGCCTGGCCGGCCGCGCCCGCATCGCGCGGCGCGATGGCGATCTGCTGATTCCGGGCGATCCGCCGGTGCCGCTGGGGGTGAAGGCGCTGGTGCTGGACCTGACCGCCACGCCGACCTCGGCCAACGCCAGCCGGCTGGACGCCAAGCTGGACCTGGCGACCGACAAGATGGGCAAGATCGCCGGCAATGGCACGGCGGTGCTGGCGGTGGACGCCAAGGGCGGCATGGCGCTCGATCCGCGCCAGCCGATCCGCGCCAGGCTGGATGCGGATATCACCGATCTGGCCTGGGTCGGCCTGTTCGTCGGCGACTCCATGGAGGTCGGCGGCCAGGTCAAGGCCAACCTGGAAGCCCAGGGCACGCTCAGCGGCAAGTGGAGCGCGAGCGGCGCGATCCGCGGCGACAAGCTGCGCGTGGTGCGCATCGACGACGGCGTGCGCCTGATCGACGGCACGCTGGCGGCGCGGCTGGACGGCGACAAGCTGGTGCTCGACAGCCTGCGTTTCCCGGCCTCGCTGCGCGTGATGCCGGCCGAATGGCGCACCAAGGAATGGATCACCACCAACCCCGAGGCCAAGGGCGGCTATGCCGAGGCCAAGGGGCAATGGAACCTGATCGACGGCGGCGGCAACGTGCGCCTGACGCTGTACCGCTTTCCGGCGCTGCAGCGCTCGGACCGCTATGCCATGGTGTCCGGCACCGTCGACCTGAACGCCGCGATGCCGCGCATCGACATCGTCGGCGACCTGAAGGCGGACGCCGGCTGGTTCAGCCTGGAGATCCTGCAGGGCGTGCCGTCGCTGGACGACGACGTCAAGGTGCGCCGCGCGGGCGACGATCCCGGCGCCGTGTCGACCCCGCTGCAGACCAGCATGAACCTGAAGTTCGACATGGGGCCGCGCTTCTACATCACCGGCATGGGGCTGGACGCCGGCCTGCTGGGGTCGATCCAGATCCTGCTGAACGACGGCCGCCTGACCGGCGTGGGCGCGCTGCGCACCCGAGGCGGCGGCATCGAGGCCTATGGCCAGAAGCTGCGGCTGCGGCGCGGCACGCTGACCTTCCAGGGCCGCCTGGACAACCCGTTGCTGGATATCGAGGCGCTGCGCACCGGCGAGCAGGTCGAGGCGGGCGTAAAAGTGGTGGGCACTGCCCAGCGTCCGCGTATCGACCTGGTGTCGTACCCTGACGTCAGCGACGTCGAGAAGCTGTCGTGGCTGTTGCTGGGCCGGGGCCCGGACGAAAGCGGCAGCGACGCCGCGCTGTTGCTGTCGGTGGGCACGGCGCTGCTGGGCGGCGGCCAGCCCTTCTACAAGCAGTTCGGGCTGGACGACGTCAGCGTGCGCACCGGCAACCTGGGCAGCTCGGGCAGCATCCTGCCCGACCGCACCGTGGCCGGCGACGTCAACCGCGACAGCGACAGCCAGTTGGCGACGCAATTCCTGGTGGCCAGCAAGTCGTTCGCCAACGGCATCACGCTGAGCGTCGAGCAGGCGCTGGCGGGCAGTGACACGGTCGGCCGCGCCAGCTACCGGCTGGCGCGCGGCCTGTCGCTGGACCTGAAGGGCGGCTCGGTCAACGGCATCGCGCTCGTGTACCGCACCTTCTTCGGCGATTGACGCCCGTGGCCGTTCCGTTCCCGTTCGGGGACGGGGCGGCGCGCTCGGGATAAAATGACGCCCATTCCATTTCCCCAAGCACTCTCGCCACCATGAGCATCAAAAGCGACCGCTGGATCCGCCGCCAGGCCGAAGCCGGCATGATCGAACCCTTCGAAGCGGGTCAGGTCCGCACGGCCAATGGCGGGCGCATCGTCAGCTACGGCACCAGCAGCTACGGCTACGACGTGCGTTGCGCCGACGAATTCAAGATCTTCACGAACATCAATTCCACCATCGTCGATCCCAAGAACTTCGACGAAGGCTCGTTCGTGGACTTCAAGGGCGACGTCTGCATCATCCCGCCCAACTCGTTCGCGCTGGCCCGCACGGTCGAATACTTCCGCATCCCGCGCAGCGTGCTGACGATCTGCCTGGGCAAAAGCACCTATGCCCGCTGCGGCATCATCGTCAACGTGACGCCGCTGGAACCCGAATGGGAGGGTCACGTCACGCTGGAATTCTCGAACACCACGCCGCTGCCCGCCAAGATCTACGCCGGCGAAGGCTGCGCGCAGATGCTGTTCCTGGAAAGCGACGAGATCTGCGAGACCTCGTACGCCGACCGTGGCGGCAAGTACCAGGGCCAGCGCGGCGTGACGTTGCCGCGCACCTGATCGTCAGCCGCGGGGGGCGCCGCCCGGCGCGCCCCGCCATGCCTGAACGCCCGTCAGGAGCGCCCTGGCGCCGGGCGCAGGTATTCGATGTCCCATTCGCTTTCCGACACCTGCGCGAAGCCGTGGCGGCGATAGAAGCGGTTGGAGTCGCTGCCGCGCAGCGCGCCCACGCTGACCGGCAGGCCGCGCCGGTCGGCATCCTGCAGCAAGCGGCCCAGCACCTGGCCGCCCACCCCCAGCCCCTGCGCCGCGGGCACCACATACAGATGATCCAGCCGCAGGCCGTCGCCGTCCGGACGCAGCGCGTAGAAGCCGACACGCGCGCCGTCGCGCTCGATGATCCAGGTGTGATCCGGCCGGAAGGTATCGCGCAGGCGCGCGCGGGCCCGCTCGGGATCGAACCGGTCCAGGCGTTCCAGGCTCTCGCGCATGGCCTCGATGCGGATGGCCAGCAGGGCTTCGAAATCCGCGGGAGTGACCGGCACGTCGCGTAGCGCGCCCGCCGCCAGCGCGTCGTAGCCCTGGCCCAGGAACCGCAGCAGGCAGATGCCATGACCGAACGGATCGCTCAGGTGGGCGATGCGTCCCCAGTCGTGCGATACCGGGGCATCCTCCAGCGTGGCGCCCGCCGCCACTGCCCGTTCGACAGCGCTGTCGACGTCGTCGACCACCACATCCAGATGCACCGGCGTCCAGTGGCGGGCGTAGTCGCGCGCTTGCCGCGCGGCGCTCGCGGCGGGCGTGCCGGCGGCCTTTTCCAGCAGGTAGATCGGCGCCGACGCGCCCAGCATTTCGGCGGCCCCGGGACCGAGGCGGCGATGCAGCGCCAGGCCGAAGGCGCGGCGGTAGAAGTCGATGGCCGCCTCGAGATCGGGCACGTCGATGTTGACCAGGATGCGCATGAGGTTTTCCGCAAGAAGGGATCGCACAACATAGCATGGCGCGCACGCCGCGTTGCAATCGCGCCGGCGGCCTGCGCGGCGCTAAAGAACCCGGGGGGGCGACCGTAAAATGACATATGTGTTTGCCGATTTGGCGACGTCATCTCAGCAAGCGTGAGCAAGGCCTATCCGTGCGTTACCCCCATATCCCCTGGCTGCCCCTGTTGTTCTATCCTGCGCTGCCGGTGATTGCGGCGGTGGGGCTGTTGTTGTGGCGCCAGTGGCCGCCGGCGCTGACGCTGATCGTGCCGTTCGTGCCGTGGGTCATGGCGCTGGTCGGCGCGGCGATCTGCCTGATGTACCAGCGTTCGCAGACGCTCGCGCTGATGCTCGGCGTGCTGATGGCCGTGGCCATCTGGCCGACGCTGGCCAGCGAGGCGCCGTGGGCGCTGGGGCCCGCGCTGGTGTGGTGGTCGCTGGCCTACACCATCAACGCGCTCTGGCCGGAACGCGCCGGCATGCTGTGGGACCTGGCCGCGCGCATCGCTCTGATGGCGGTGGGCGCCGCGGCCATCGCGCTGGCCGGCAAGGACGGCGCCGGGCAGTGGTTCGGCACGCTCGCCGTGCAGGGCATGCTGGCGCGGCTCGGCATCCCGGCCGAAGCGCTGGCGGCGCTGCTGGTCACCGGCCTGACCCTGACCCTGCTGCTGTTGCGCTATGGCCGTCCGCAGCAGGCTGGCCAATGGCTGGGTTTCGTCTGCATGGCCTGGGCGCTGCCGCGCGGCGGCGCCCATCCCATCGAGCTGGCCGTGATGGCTTCCGCCGCGCTGACATCGCTGTCTATTTCGCTGGCGCACGAGGGTTATCACATGGCCTTCCGCGACGAACTGACCGGGCTGCCGGGCCGCCGCGCGCTCAATGAGCGCCTGCAACGCATGGGCCGCGTCTATACGTTGGCGATGGCCGACGTCGATCACTTCAAGGCGTTCAACGACACCCACGGCCACGACGTCGGCGACCAGGTGCTGCGCATGGTGGCGGCGCAACTGCGCCGGGTGCCGGGCGGCGGCTATGCCTACCGCTACGGCGGCGAGGAATTCACGCTGGTGTTTCCGGGCAAGACCGCCGTCGAGGCCATGCCGCACCTGGAAACGGTGCGGCGCGCGATCGAGGCCTACCAGATGCGCCTGCGCGACAAGCCGGCGCGGCCCAAGGCGGACCAGGTCGGCCTGCGCCGGCGCGGCGGCCGCGGACGCAATGTGCGGCCGTTGCGGGTCACGGTCAGCATCGGGGTGGCCGAGCGCGGCGAGACGTTGCGCGCGCCGGACGCCGTCATCAAGGCGGCCGACCAGGCGCTTTACAAGGCCAAGGACGGCGGCCGCAACCAGGTCTGGGCCTACGGTTCCCGACGCCGCGCCGGCGCCGCCTAGCGGCCGGACAGGGCCAGCGCCATCAGTACCTCGTCGTAGAGCTTGCCATTGACGCACAGCGCCTCGCGCTCGAGGCCGTATTCCTCGAAGCCGAGGCTGGCGTACAGCCGGCGCGCCGCCGCGTTGTTGGCGGTGACGCTCAACTGCACCGTGCGCACGCCGCGCATGGCGCCGGCATGATCGATGGCGGCGCGCATGAGCAGGCGCGCCAGGCCCCGGCCGCGCCACTCGGGCGCTACGTAGACGCTCCAGATATGTGCCTTGTGGCGCATCTTCAGCTTGCGCTGGCGGGTGACGCCGGCGATGCCGGCCAGCGCCGTTTCCGAGAACACACCGAACATCGCGCTGTCGTCCGCCGGCGCGATCCAGCCGCGGATGTCTTCCAGTGTCAGCGTATGTTCCTCTTCGTAACTCGATCCGAACGCTTCCGGAGTCTCGCGCAGGGCGTCCAGGCGCAATTGGCGCAGCGCCTGGGCATCCAGGGGGATCAGACGTCTGACGAGGAGGCCGGATGCGGAGGTCACGGGACGCGGATTGTTGGGAATAAGGTACGGTTGGGGCAGTATAGGCGCCCCGGCTGCCTATAATGGGGCAACGCCGCTTGCGGTTTTCACAAAGGAGCCAACGATGTTCGGTTTCCTCAAGATAAACCATGAGGCCGAGCGCGACGAGGTCCAGGAAGAGTTCGTGGCCCGCGTGGCCCACGCCGCCGAAGATTTCGTCCAGGCCGCCGGTTCCGCCGGAGCCGGGCTCGACTACACACCGTCGAGCGTCCATGCGCTAGACGATGCGCTCGAAGCCGCGCATGTGGGCACATTGCCACTGACTCCCATGCAGACTGTCGGCGCCGCCGCCTACCTCTACGAGGTGGCCCGGCGCGCCC
Source organism: Achromobacter sp. SIMBA_011 (assembly GCF_046535435.1). Lineage (NCBI taxonomy): Bacteria > Pseudomonadati > Pseudomonadota > Betaproteobacteria > Burkholderiales > Alcaligenaceae > Achromobacter > Achromobacter sp. SIMBA_011. The sequence goes on from NZ_JAWRWN010000001.1 coordinate 1,092,653, forward strand.
ATGGCGGCCTGTACGAGGTCTGCGACGACGAGGACCCGGTGGTGCTGGTCTGCGGCGAGCCCGAGGCCGAGGTCTGCTTCGGCGCCATCGCCAAGGTCGAGCGGCGCATCCGCTACGGCGCCGCCGAGGCCATCCCGCCGTACTTCGACCGCTTCATCGCGGCCCTGGAGGCGGGCGAGGCCCGCACCCTGCGGTAGGGCCGCGCGAGCTTCTCGCGGGAGCCTTGGCCGGCGCTCTCCCGGCCGCCCCGCGGCGGCCGCTCGCGGACGCGTTGCAACGGTCTTCGGGAAAACCATAGGGCCTGGAGAAAAACGGCCCTACAATTCGGCCATTCCCGCCGCCGGCGGGAACCTCGCGCCCGCCTGTCATCAGACGGTTTTTCACTAGAAGTACACTCGCGTCCGCCAACCCGGTCCGATTCGCCTTGCCCCCAGGAGCGCCTGCATGAAATTCCGCTTCCCCATCTTCATCATCGACGAGGACTACCGTTCCGAGAACGCGTCCGGTCTGGGTATCCGCGCCCTGTCCGCGGCGATCGAGGCCGAGGGCGTCGAGGTGATCGGGGTGACCAGTTACGGCGACCTGAGTTCGTTCGCCCAGCAGCAGAGCCGTGCCAGCGCCTTCATCCTGTCGATCGACGACGAAGAGTTCGACGTGGATTCGCCCGAGGACGTGGCCAGCGCGATCAAGAACCTGCGCACCTTCATCGGCGAACTGCGCTTCCGCAACGCCGACATCCCCATCTACCTGTACGGCGAGACGCGCACCTCGGAACACATTCCGAACGACATCCTGCGCGAGCTGCACGGCTTCATCCACATGTTCGAGGACACCCCCGAATTCGTGGCGCGCCACATCATCCGCGAAGCGCGCAGCTATGTGGACAGCCTGCCGCCGCCGTTCTTCCGCGAGCTGGTCAAGTATGCGCAGGATGGCTCCTATTCCTGGCACTGCCCCGGCCACTCCGGCGGCGTGGCGTTCCTGAAGAGCCCGGTGGGCCAGATGTTCCACCAGTTCTTCGGCGAGAACATGCTGCGCGCCGACGTCTGCAACGCCGTCGACGAACTGGGCCAATTGCTGGACCACACCGGCCCGGTGGCCGAGTCCGAACTGAACGCGGCGCGCATCTTCCACGCCGACCACTGCTACTTCGTGACCAACGGCACCTCGACCTCGAACAAGGTGGTGTGGCACGCCAACGTCGCCGCCGGCGACGTGGTGGTGGTGGACCGCAACTGCCACAAGTCGATCCTGCACGCCATCACGATGACGGGCGCGATCCCGGTGTTCCTGCGCCCGACGCGCAACCACCTGGGCATCATCGGCCCGATCCCGCTGGAAGAGTTCCATCCGGACAGCATCCGCAAGAAGATCGAGGCCAACCCGTTCGCGCGCGAAGCCGTGAACAAGAACCCGCGCATCCTGACGCTGACGCAGAGCACCTACGACGGCGTGATCTACAACGTCGAGATGATCAAGGAACACCTGGGCAGCTACGTCGACACGCTGCACTTCGACGAAGCCTGGCTGCCGCACGCCTCGTTCCATGAGTTCTACCAGGACATGCACGCGATCGGCCAGGACCGTCCGCGCAGCAAGGACGCGATGGTGTTCGCGACCCACTCCACGCACAAGCTGCTGGCCGGCATCTCGCAGGCCTCGCAGATCATCGTGCAGGAATCCGAGACCCGCAAGCTGGACCGCAACGTCTTCAACGAAGCCTACCTGATGCACACGTCGACCTCGCCGCAGTACGCGATCATCGCGTCGTGCGACGTGGCCGCGGCCATGATGGAGCCGCCGGGCGGCACCGCGCTGGTCGAGGAAAGCATCCGCGAAGCCATGGACTTCCGCCGCGCCATGCGCAAGGTGGAATCGGAGTTCGGCAAGAACGACTGGTGGTTCAAGGTCTGGGGCCCGAACCGCCTGGTGTCCGAAGGCATCGGCAACCGCGATGAGTGGATCCTGGAGTCGAACGACCACTGGCACGGCTTCGGCGACCTGGCCGAAGGCTTCAACATGCTGGACCCGATCAAGGCCACGGTCATCACGCCGGGGCTGGACATGTCGGGCAGCTTCGGCGAAACCGGGATCCCGGCCGCGCTGGTCTCCAAGTACCTGACCGAGCACGGCGTGGTGGTCGAGAAGACCGGCCTGTATTCGTTCTTCATCCTGTTCACCATCGGCATCACCAAGGGCCGCTGGAACACGCTGCTGACCGCGTTGCAGCAGTTCAAGGACGACTACGACCGCAACCAGCCGCTGTGGCGCATCCTGCCGGACTTCTGCCGCGGTCATCGCCGCTACGAGCGCATGGGCCTGCGCGACCTGTGCCAGCAGATCCACGAGGCCTACCGCGAACGCGACGTGGCCCGCCTGACCACCGAGATGTACCTGAGCGACATGGTGCCGGCGCTCAAGCCGTCCGATGCCTTCGCCCGCATGGCGCACCGCGAGGTCGAGCGCGTGGATATCGACAAGCTGGAAGGCCGTGTCACCGGCGTGCTGCTGACGCCGTATCCTCCGGGCATCCCGCTGCTGATCCCGGGCGAGCGCTTCAACCGCACCATCGTCCAGTACCTGCAGTTCGCGCGCGAGTTCAATGAGCGCTTCCCGGGCTTCGAGACCTACATCCACGGCCTGGCCGACGAAGTGGGGCCGGACGGCGAGAAGCGCTATTACGTTGATTGCCTGATCGAAGACTGATCGGGTCCGGAGTCCTGATGTTCGATGTCGCCGTTCTCGGCGCCGGCGCCGCTGGCATGATGTGTGCCGCGGTCGCCGGTCAGCGCGGCCTGCGCGTGGTGCTGGTGGATCACGCCGAACGGCTGGCCGAGAAGATCCGTATCTCGGGTGGCGGCCGCTGCAACTTCACCAACATCGGCGCGGGGCCCGCCAATTTCCTCTCCGACAACCCGCATTTCTGCCGGTCGGCGTTGGCGGGCTACACGCCGCAGGACTTCCTGGCGCTGCTCAGGCGCCACCGCATCGCCTGGCACGAGAAGCACCGCGGCCAACTGTTCTGCGACGATTCCAGCGAATCCATCATCGAGATGCTGCGCGCCGAATGCGATGCCGGCGGCGTGCAGTGGCGCATGGCTTGCCAGGTGGCCGAAGTGGCCCATGGCGAGGCGGGCTTCGAGCTGCGCACCAGCCAGGGCGTGATCCGCGCGGCCAAGCTGGTGGTGGCCACCGGCGGCATGGCGATCCCGCAGTTGGGCGCCACCGATTTTGGCCTGAAGCTGGCGCGCCAGTTCGGCCTGAAGGTGGTCGAGCCGCGGCCGGCGCTGGTGCCGCTGACCTTCGACGCCGCGCACTGGCAGCCGCTGGCCGAGCTGTCCGGCGTGGCGCTGGAGGTCAACCTGGCGACGGGGCAGGGCAAGGCGCGCGGCGAGTTTCTTGAAGACCTGTTGTTCACCCATCGGGGCCTGTCGGGCCCGGCGATCCTGCAGATATCCAGCTACTGGAAGCCGGGCGAGCCCATCGTCATCGACCTGGCGCCGGGGCGCGACCTGGCGGCCGAACTGCTGGCGGCCAAGTCCGGCAACCGGCAGCAAATGCATACGGTGCTGGCCGGCCTGTGGCCCAAGCGCCTGGCCGACCGCTGGCTGCAACTGGCGGAGCAGGGCGGCAAGCCGGGCCTGGCGGCGCTGCGCCTGGCCGATGCGCCGGACAAGACCCTGCGCGCGCTGGCGCAGGACATCCACCAATGGACCCTGGTGCCCAGCGGCACCGCCGGCTACAAGAAGGCCGAGGTCATGCGCGGCGGGGTCGATACGCGCGGGCTGGACCAGAAATCGATGCAGGCCCGCGCCACGCCCGGCCTGTACTTCATCGGCGAAACCGTGGACGTCACCGGCTGGCTGGGCGGCTACAACTTCCAGTGGGCCTGGGCCTCCGGCGTGGCCTGCGGCAAGGCGCTCTAGCCGTTCCTGGCGCTTCATCCAATGCGTTTCCCGCCCGTTGGCGCGGGCACGCTTCGTGCTGCTCGCCAAGGGCTGTCCGACCCCATAGCCTGCCTGCATGACAGGCATTGCAACGTTATCGTTGTCGTATCAAATAAAAATACCTATCATTTGTATTTTCAAAAATAAGACGCTCGCCATTGTCGGCGGCGTTGCCCGACGGAGATCGCCTTGGCCTACACCCTGCCGCCCCTGCCTTACGCCTACGACGCGCTTGAACCGCACATCGATGCGCTGACGATGGAGATCCACCACGGCAAGCATCACCAGACCTACGTCAACAACCTGAACGCCGCGCTGGAAGGCGCCGGCATCGCCACCGACGAGCCGGTCGACGCCCTGGTGGCGCGCATCGACCAGTTGCCCGAGGCGATCCGCGGCGCGGTGCGCAACAACGGCGGCGGGCACGCCAACCACAGCCTGTTCTGGGCGGTCATGTCGCCGCGCGGCGGCGGCGAGCCCGACGGCGCGCTGGCCCGCGCCATCGATGCCGAGCTGGGCGGCCAGGCAGCCTTCCGCGACGCCTTCACCAAGGCCGCGCTGACGCGCTTCGGCAGCGGCTGGGCCTGGCTCAGCGTGACGCCGGGCGGCAAGCTGGCGGTGGAAAGCAGCGCCAACCAGGACAGCCCGCTGATGCAGGGCAACACGCCGATCCTGGGGCTGGACGTGTGGGAGCACGCCTACTATCTCAAGTACCAGAATCGCCGTCCGGAATACATCGGCGCCTTCTACAATGTGATCGATTGGTCCGAGGTGGCGCGCCGCTACGCCGCCGCCGTGGGCTGAGCCGGCATCGCGCGGGGGCAGTGGACCATGAACACCTTCAGCCGTCATCGCATCCGGCCCGCGGCCACCAGCGTCAGCGTCTGGACGCTGGCGGTGCTGGTCGCCTGCCTGGGCCTGCACCAGGCGTGGGTCTATTTCGATGCCAATGCGCCACACGTGGCCGACGCGCTGCTGGGCGGCATGGTCGCCGCCGGCGCCACCGCGGCGGGCACGCTGCCGATCCTGTTCGCGCGCACCATCCCCCAGAAGATGCAGGACAGCATGTTCGGCTTCGGCGCCGGCGTGATGCTGGCGGCCAGCGCGTTCTCGCTGGTGGCGCCGGGCATCGCGGCGGCCGAGTCGCAGGGCGCCGGCCCCTGGGGCGCGGGCCTGACGGTGGGCGCCGCCATCCTGCTGGGCGCGGCGGCGCTGCTGCTGATGGACCGGCTGTTGCCGCACGAGCATTTCATCAAGGGGCGCGAGGGCATCGAGGCGCACCGCCTGCGCCGCGCCTGGCTGTTCGTCTTCGCCATTACGCTGCACAACCTGCCCGAAGGCCTGGCCATCGGCGTCGGCTACGCCGGCAACGATCCGCTGCGGGGCACCGCGCTGGCCACCGGTATCGCCATCCAGGACATCCCCGAAGGATTGGTGGTGGCGGTGGCGCTGATCGCCGCCGGCTACAAGCGCGCGTTCGCGGTGGCGCTGGGCATGCTGTCGGGCCTGGTCGAGCCGGTCGGCGCGGTGCTGGGCGCGGTGGTGGTGGGGTGGTCGACGGCATTGCTGCCGTGGGGCCTGGGCTTTGCCGCCGGCGCCATGCTGTTCGTGATCAGCCACGAGATCATCCCCGAGTCGCACCGCAAGGGGCACGAGGTCTACGCCACCTGCGGGCTGATGCTGGGCTTCGTGCTGATGATGCTGCTGGACACCGCGCTGGGCTGACACGGGCGCGGCGCGGCGACCGGCCAGCGATCACGGATCAACAACGGAACCGCGTTTCGCGGTATGCTTTCGGCGCTGTCACGCATGTTGCGGGAGAGAGCGGCCGTTCGCGGCTGCCGCCGAAGGCGCAATTCGCCCGGAATCGCTCAGGTATCCCATACCGCGCATGCTTGCCCTGTCCCGGTTTTCACCGCGCGGACGCGGCAAAGCAGCACTCTGGAGAGACCTGGCGCCGCTGCCCAATCAGGGACATAGCGAGCAGCCCAGGCGCCGAAGGTGCAAACCCGCCACGCGGGGCAACTCTCAGGCAAAAGGACAGAGGGGCGGAAGATTCAGCCGTTGCGTGGGCGCATCCCGTCCGCCGGCGGCATTCCGTAACCCTGGCAACGCTGCCGCTCCGGAGTACCCGCGCATGTCCGCACCCCTCAAACGCACCCCGCTGGCCGACGAACATATCGCCTCTGGCGCCCGCATGGTCGACTTCGGCGGCTGGGACATGCCCCTGGCCTACGGCTCGCAACTGGAGGAGCACCACGCGGTGCGCCAGGACGCCGGCATGTTCGACGTCTCGCACATGCTCAACGCCGACATCACCGGCCCCGACGCCTACGCCTTCCTGCAGCGCCTGGTGGCCAACGACGTCGCCAAGCTGACCGTGCCCGGCAAGGCGCTCTACACCTGCATGCTGAACCCGCAGGGCGGCGTCATCGACGACCTGATCGTGTATTTCTTCGCCGCCGATGAATGGCGCGTGGTGGTCAACGCCGGCACCGCCGACAAGGACATGGCCTGGATGCAGCGCGTCAGGCAGGCCGGCAAGTTCGACGTCACCATCACGCCGCGCCGCGACCTGGCCATGATCGCCGTGCAGGGCCCCAACGCCCGCGCCAAGGTCTGGGCCGCGCGCCCCGCCTGGCAGGCCGCCAGCGAGCCGCTGACCCCGTTCGTGGCCGCCCGCGTCGGCGACGACACGCTGGTCGCGCGCACCGGCTACACCGGCGAAGACGGCTTCGAAATCGTGCTGCCCGCCGCCGAGGCGGTGCAACTGTGGCGCGACCTGGCGGCCCAGGGCGTGCGCCCGGCCGGCCTGGGCGCGCGCGACACGCTGCGCCTGGAAGCCGGCATGAACCTCTACGGCCAGGACATGGACGAACTGACCCAGCCCGGCGAAGCCGCGCTGACCTGGACGGTGTCCCTGAAGAACCCCGAGCGCCGCTTCATCGGCCGCGACGCGCTGGAGCAGTTCGCCACGCCCGCCGCCTTCGTCGGCCTGAAGCTGCAGGAACGCGGCGTGATGCGTGCCCACATGGCGGTGCGCACCAAGAACGGCACGGGCGAACTCACCAGCGGCACCATGTCGCCGACGCTGGGCGTGTCGATCGGCTTTGCCCGCCTGCCGCAAGGCGTGGTCGCGGGCGACACGGTCGAGGTCGACATCCGCGGCAAGTGGGTGCCCGCCCTGGTCTGCAAGCTGCCGTTTGTCCGTAACGGCAAAGCCGTCGAACACTCGTAAACTCGAAGCTTCGCGCGGGAGGCCCGCCCCTTTTGGGGCGCAGGCCGCCGGCGCGAGGCGCGCAACACCATTTCCTTATCCGAATCCCCCCAGGAGTTCCCATGAGTCTGCCCACCGATCGCAAGTACACCGAGTCCCATGAATGGGTCAAAGCCGAAGGCGACGTGTTCGTCGTCGGCATCACCGATACCGCCCAGGACCAACTGGGTGACCTGGTCTTCGTCGGCGACGTCAAGGTCGGCGCCAAGCTGAACGCGGGCGAGACCGCCGGCGTGGTCGAGTCGGTCAAGGCCGCCTCCGACATCTACGCGCCCGTGGCCGGCGAAATCGTCGCGTTCAACGACGAGCTGGAAAGCAACCCCAACCTGATCAACGAATCGGCCTTCACCGCCTGGATCTTCAAGATCAAGCCGGTCAACGCCGCCGATGCCGACAAGCTGCTGGACGCCGCCGGCTACGAAGCCGTCGCCAACGGCTAAGCCGGCCAGGGCGGGCGCGGCGCTGGCGCCGCCGCCCGTCCATGCATCACCGTCCGTCCCTCCCGACGACACCGCCATCCCGAGATCCCCCATGTCGCGCGCCCTAGACACCCACACCGACTTCATCCCCCGCCACATCGGCCCCTCCGACGCCGACCAGGCCGCCATGCTTGCCGCCATCGGCAGCCCCAGCCTGGACGCCCTGATCGAAGAAGTCGTGCCGCCCAAGATCCGCAGCCAGGCGCCGCTGGCGCTGCCGCCGTCGCGCAGCGAAGCCGACGTGCTGGCCGAACTGAAGCAGATCGCCGGCCGCAACAAGGTCTACCGCAACTACATCGGCCAGGGGTACTACGGCACGCAGACGCCCAACGTGGTGTTGCGCAACATTCTCGAGAATCCCGCCTGGTACACGGCCTACACGCCCTACCAGCCCGAGATCTCGCAGGGCCGCCTGGAGGCCCTGCTGAACTACCAGACCATGGTCGCCGACCTGACCGGGCTGGACATCTCCAACGCCTCGCTGCTCGATGAAAGCACCGCCGCCGCCGAAGCCATGACGCTGGCGCGCCGCAGCGCCAAGTCGCAAAGCCCGGTGTTCTTCATCTCGCGCCACGTGCATCCGCAGACCATCGAGGTCGTGCGCACGCGCGCCGAGGGCCTGGACATCGAGATCGCCGTCGGCGACGAGGCCGATGGCCTGCCGGAGTGCTTCGGCGTGCTGCTGCAGTACCCGCACAGCACCGGCTCGGTGGCCGACTACCGCAAGCTGGCCGAGACCGCCCACGCGCAGGGCGCGGTGGTGGCCGTGGCCACCGACCTGCTGGCGCTGGCGCTGCTGGCCGCGCCCGGCGAATGGGGCGCGGACATCGCCATCGGTTCGGCCCAGCGCTTCGGCGTGCCGTTCGGCTTCGGCGGCCCGCACGCCGGCTTCATGGCCTGCAAGGACGCCTTCAAGCGCAACATGGCCGGCCGCCTGGTCGGCGTGTCCAAGGACGCCCAGGGCAACCCGGCGATGCGCCTGGCGCTGCAGACGCGCGAACAGCACATCCGCCGCGAGAAGGCCACCTCGAACATCTGCACCGCGCAGGTGCTGCTGGCCGTGATGGCCGGCATGTACGCCGTCTGGCACGGCCCGGCCGGCATCCGCCGCATCGCCGAGCGCGTGCAGCGCTACACCGCCATCCTGCGCGCCGAACTCGGCAAGCTGGGCATCAAGGTCGCCAACGACACCTTCTTCGACACGCTGCTGCTGGAAACCGGCCCGGCCACTCCCGCCATCATCACGGCCGCCGAGTGCGAGCACATCAACCTGCGCCGTGTCGACGGCGCGCGCCTGGCCGTGTCGCTGGACGAGACCGTCACCGCCGCCGACCTGCAGGCGCTGGTGAACGTGTTCGCCGCCGGCCTGGAACGCGACGACGTCGAACTGGACATCGACGCGCTGGACGCCAAGGCGGCCGGCGGCATCCCCGCCGCGGTGGCGCGTGAAAGCGCCATCCTCAAGCATCCGGTGTTCTCCAGCGTGCAGTCGGAAACCGACATGCTGCGCTACCTGCGCAAGCTCGCCGACAAGGACCTGGCGCTGGACCGCACCATGATCCCGCTGGGCTCCTGCACCATGAAGCTGAACGCCACGGCCGAGATGATCCCCATCACCTGGCCCGAGTTCGCGCTGGTGCATCCGTTCGCGCCCGCCTCGCAGAGCAAGGGCTATGACGAGCTGATCACGCGCCTGTCGGCCGCGCTGTGCGAGATCACCGGCTACGACAACATCAGCCTGCAGCCCAACTCGGGCGCGCAGGGCGAATACGCCGGCCTGCTGGCGATCCGCGGCTACCACCAGGCCAACGGCCAGCACCAGCGCAACGTCTGCCTGATTCCGTCGTCGGCCCACGGCACCAACCCCGCGTCGGCGCAACTGGCCGGCATGGACGTGGTGGTGGTGGCCTCCGACGCCAACGGCAACGTCGACCTGGGCGACCTGCGCGCCAAGATCGAACAGGTCGGCGACAAGCTGGCCGCGCTGATGATCACCTACCCGTCCACGCACGGCGTGTTCGAGGAAGCCGTGACCGAGATCTGCGACCTGGTGCACCAGGCCGGCGGCCAGGTGTACCTGGACGGCGCCAACATGAACGCCATGGTCGGCGTGGCCAAGCCGGGCAAGTTCGGCTCGGACGTGTCGCACCTGAACCTGCACAAGACCTTCTGCATCCCGCACGGCGGCGGCGGCCCGGGCGTCGGTCCGGTGGCGGTGCGCGCGCACCTCGCGCCGTACCTGCCCGGCGTGGTGAACGAGCAGGGCAAGCTGCCCGGCGAAGCCAAGGTCGGCCCGGTCTCGGCCGCGCCGTTCGGTTCGGCCGGCATCCTGCCGATCCCGTTCGTGTACATCGCGCTGATGGGCGCCGACGGCCTGCGCCGCGCCACCGAAGTCGCGATCCTGAACGCCAACTACATCGCCACCCGCCTGCGCGGCCACTACCCGGTGCTGTACGCGGGCCGCAACGGCCGCGTGGCGCACGAGTGCATCCTGGACGTGCGTCCGCTCAAGGAAACCAGCGGCATCAGCGCCGAGGACATCGCCAAGCGCCTGATGGACTACGGCTTCCATGCCCCCACCATGAGCTTCCCGGTGGCCGGCACGCTGATGGTCGAGCCGACCGAATCCGAAGGCGTGGCCGAGCTGGACCGCTTCATCGACGCGATGATCTCGATCCGCGAGGAAATCGCCCAGGTCGAGCGTGGCGAACGCGACCGCGAGGACAACGTTCTGAAGAACGCGCCGCACACCGCGCAGATGCTGCTGGCCGAGGAATGGCTGCACGACTACCCGCGCCAGCAGGCCGCCTATCCGGTGGCCTCGCTGCGCGACGCCAAGTACTGGCCGCCGGTGGCGCGCGTGGACAACGCCTATGGCGATCGCAATCTGGTGTGCGCCTGCCTGCCGGTCGAAGCCTACGCCTGATGCCGCGTGACGGCCCGCCCCTTGGGGCGGGTCATCGAGGCTTGCCTGGCGACAGGCAAAAAAAACCCCCATCGCACGATGGGGGTTTTGCTTTTTCGCGGCCGTCTTACTTCCTGGCCGGCGCCGCCGTGATGGCGGTGGCGAATTCCTCGGTGATGCTGAAGTAGGTGTTCAGCAGGATCTGCAGGTTTTTCTTGCCGATGCCGCCTTCGGCGTTCATGTCCATCTGCAGCACGGCCTGGTTCTTGTCGTCCAGGTAAGCGCGGGTCCAGCGGTACTCCTGGTTCCAGGCGTTGATGGCCTTGAGCGTGGCCGGCTTCTTGCTGGCGTAGGTGGCGGTGGCGACCAGGTCGTAGCACTTCTCGGAGAAGTCATTGCACAGGAATTCCAGGCGCAGGTCGGTGGCGCCGGAATTGCTGGCGTCCAGGATCAGCACCGGACCTTCGTCGCCGTCGGTCTTGCGGGTGGTGTAGCCCATGTCTTCCAGCATATGGACGACCATGTCGACGTCGAACTCATTGACCACGTCGGCGTTGCTGGTCGCGGCCATTTCGTCGTCCATGGCGGTGGCGCCGGCGGCCGGTTCGGCTTCTTCCTCGTCATCGTCCATCGCGCTGTTCATGCCGGTCGCGCCCAGCAGGCCCGAGAACAGTTCGTCGGCGGGAATCTTCTTGCCGTTCAGGTCGCCCATGCCGTCGGCGAAGTGGAACTTGCCGACGATGTTGTCGCCGTCGTTCTTGCCGACGTTGAACATCTCGGCCATGCCGGACATGCTGCGGATGTTGTCGGCGGCCTCGGCTTCGGCCTTGTCGGCGGGCATGCCGTCCTTCTTGATGGCGTACTGCACCATCAGGTCCTGCACCATCGGCTTGGAGATCACCAGCGTGGCGTCGATCTGCTTGATGGCCTTGACCACGATTTCCTGCGGCGTCAGGTCCTTGACGTTGGGAGGATTGGCCAGGTCCAGCGTGACGTTCAGCTTGCTTTCGCCCTTGGCGGTCTTCCAGCTGATCGGGTCGATGCTGAACGACGGATTGCCGGCCAGCAGCTTGCCGGCGTTATCCAGCAGCACCTGGAACTGTTCGTCGTTCAGGCCCTCGTCGTGGGCATCGGCCATGTATTGGCGCATCAACTGGTTGTAGGTATCGGACAGTTGCTTGACCGCGGCGCCGTCCAGCCGGGCCAGCTTGATGACGGCCTGGCCGTTGCCCAGCGGCACGTCGTTGACGTTGATGTCGCCGGTCTGGTAGGCGGCCTGGATGTTGATGTTCTTGTCGTCCTCGGCCAGCTTGACGGTGTAGCTGAAGTTGTCGAGGATCACCTTGGCGTCGGCGTCCGGCTTGATGACTTCGATGCGCTTGATCTTGATGCCCGAGTCGCCGACCGACAGGCCGAACTTGCCCATGCGGCTGTCGACGTCCATGGTCAGGCCGGACATCGCCATCTTGATCGGATCGCTGCCCTTGGTGCCGTCCACCGCCAGCGTGTCGGTCTTGGCATTGGCGGTGATGGCGGCCAGTCCGCGGTCGAACGTGCCGGTGATTTCCATGCCGCTGAAATCGACCGAATTGCCTTCATGCGTCACCTTCACCGGCGCGATGCGGGCGGTCGATGCCGTGCTGCCGCCAAAGCTGACCATGGCATCGGTGACCAGGGGCGAGACGTCCTTGGTCAGCTCGAACACCGGCTTGACGTTGTCCGTCTTGGCCATTTCGGTGTGGACGAAAGCCAGCTTGGGCGCGATGGCGCCGCGCGCCAGCGCGCTCTTGGGGAACGGGCCGTGCTCGATTTGGGCATCGAATTCCAGCATGCCGTCCGGCATGTCGCTCAGGCTCTTGTCGCTCTTCACGAACGACACGCCGTAGCGCGCCTGCGTCGAGAACAGGCCGCGCTCGTATTTGATCTGGTCGATGCGCAGGCCGAACAAAGGCGTGATCTTGGCCAGCTTCTCGTTGGCCTCGGCCAGGCGGCGCTGCGCGCCTTCTTCGATGCGCTTGCCCGTGTACCAGGTAGCACCCACCCAGCTTCCCGCTCCCACTATGACCACGGCTAAGGTGATCGCTACGCTCTTTTTCATGTTTTGCTTTGTCGTTGATTGTCGAGTCTTGTCCATGCGGCGCGGCGCCGTCGAGCGGCGCGGGCAATGGGACATATTCATCGGCCTGTCAGGACCCGCGGCGAGTATACCGAGGCGGGGTAGCCAGTTGCAGTGCGTGCCGTTACCGAAGATTTCAAAATGAAAGCCGGCGCCCTCGGGCGCCGGCCATATTGTCGACAACGCGTGTTTTACAGGGGATCGAGCGGGTAGATCGGCCGGCGCACGTGCTTGAAGTCGAGCTGGCCGTAGTCGGAGGTGGTGACGCCCACGCCGGTGCACTCGATGATCTCGGTGGCCATTTCGGAGAAGCCGGCGCGCCAGTGGACCCGGCTCTTGAGCACCACATAGCGCTTTTGCAGCGGATCGATGCCGGCCGACAGCAGGCAATTGATGTCGAAGGGTTCCTGGTGCCGCGATACCACCACGATCTCGACCCGTCCGGTATCGATCACCACCGTCAGGCCGGTGTCGTTGCGCACGCCACGGTACATGGGGCCGCGGTTCAGGTAGACGCCGTCGAACACCAGCTTGACGCGGCCCGTCACGGTCAGCGGTTCGCCGCGGCGATTGATGGCGGGCATGTCGACCTTGCCCCCCAGCGGCAGCGTGACGGTGCTGCCCACCCCCGCCGTGGCGGCCTCGCGCGCCGCCTGGGGATCACAGATGGCGTAGAACACCACGTTGTCCAGTTCCTGGCGCAGCACCTCGGCCAGCACCGCGGTGGTGTCCATGGTGCCCCCGGAGCCGGTGTTGTCGTAGTGGTCCAGCAGCACCACCGGTCCCTGCTCGATGGCCTTGGCCCGGGCAATGGTGGGCGCCAGCGGCTCGGAATGGAACACCCATTTCGCCCGGTCGTTCCAGGCGCGGTCCAGCAGCTCGTCGCGGTATTGCTCCGCCTGGGCCAGGTTGGCGTCCGTACAGACCACGGCGCTCAGGCCGGCCTCGCGGATGTCGGCGTGGGGGAAACCCACGAACACCGAGGCCGCCAGCACGCCGTCGGCCTCCATCTGGCGGCAGCGCTCCTGCAGCGACTTGTTGGGATCGGCGTGGGTGCCCTGGCACATGACGTGCGGCAGCATGGGCTTGCCGCCCCAGGTCATCACGGGCTTGATCTCGCCCTTGAGCGTGCGCACGATAACGTTGGCCGCGCGCACGCCGGCCTCGCGGATGTCCACGTGCGGATAGGTATGGAAGCCGCTGATGACGGTGGCGTTGTCGACGATGTCGGCGTAGATGTTGGCGTGCATGTCCAGCGTCACGGCCACCGGCGTGTTGGGATCGATCTCGCGCAGGCGGCGCAGCAGGTCGCCCTCGGCGTCTTCCACACCCTCGGCCACCATGGCGCCATGCAGGTCCAGCAGGATGGCGTCGTAGCCGCCCTTGCGGACCTCGTCCAGCACCCGCTTGCACAGCAGTTCGTGGGTCTCGGCGCTGGCCGGGCCGCTGGGCCAGGACTCGGCGGCCACCGGCACCACGATCTCGGCGCCGACGCGGCGCGCCACCTCGATGTAGCCGCCCAGGCCGCTGTCGGTGTTCTCGTAGGCGCGGATGGCGCGGTCGCCGGCCAGGATTTCAGGATTGCCGCGGAAAAAGCGCGCGAGCGGGGTCGGCACGGGCGAGAAGGTGTTCGTCTCGTGCTTGATCATTGCCAGAAGCCAACGCATGGAAATTCCTGTGGGTTGCCAAAGGGGAAGGGGAGCGGGACGGCGTCAGGCCCGGGGCGGTTGCGGCCAGGGCTGCTGGGCCGGGCGCATGCGCTCCCAGGCGCGAGCCACGCGCAGCACGCCCAGATCGTCGAAGCGCGCGCCGGCGATCTGCAGGCCGATCGGCAGGCCCGACTTGGTATAGCCGCAATTGACCGAGGCGGCCGGCTGCTCGCTCATGTTGTAGGGCAGGGTGTAGCCGATGTGGTGCATGGTCGTGGCGACTTCGTTGGTGGGCGCGGCCCACTCGGCGTTGTAGGCCACCACCGGCGCCACCGGCGACAGCACGTAGTCGTAGGGGGCGGTGGCGGCGACGGTCCTGGCGCGCACGTTCAGGGTTTCGTAGTAGCTGCGGAACACGGCCTCGCCGGATTGGCCGCCGCCGCTTTCGGCCCAGGCGCGGATGAACGGCAGGATCTTGTCGCGGCGTGCCTGCGGCAGGGCCCCCAGGTCAATGGCCGAGCGGGTGCGCCAGAAACGGTCGACGCCGTCCAGCATCTCCGGCGTCATCCACGGCTTGAGCGGCGTGACGATGGCGCCGGCCGACTCGAACAGTCGGGCCGCGGCTTCGACGGCGGCGCGGATCTCCGGGTCCAGCGGCAGGCCGCAGCCGGCTTCGAGCTGCAGGCCGATGCGCAGGCCGCGCACGTCCAGCTCCAGGTTGAGCCAGTCGAAGTCCTGGAACGGCAGGCTCATGTGGTCGCGCGCGTCGGGTTGCGACAGCACGCCCATCATCAGCGCGGCGTCAGCGATGTCGCGCGTCATGGGGCCGGCGCAGCGGCCCATGAAGGGCGGGTCGATGGGAATGCGGCCCAGGCTGGGCTTGAGCGTGGCGATGCCGCACCAGGCGGCCGGCAGGCGCACCGAGCCGCCGATGTCGGTGCCGATGTGCAGCGGGCCGTAGCCCGCCGCCGCCGCCGCCCCGGCGCCGGCGCTGGAGCCGCCCGGGTTTTTGCTCAGGTCCCAGGGGTTGCGCGTCAGCGCATGGAAACTCGACAGTCCCGAGGAGAGCATGCCGTAGTCGGGCATGGTCGTCTTGCCCAGCACCACGGCGCCGGCCTCGCGCATGCGCGCCGCCGGCGGGGCGTCGGCCGCGGCCGGCGTCAGGTCGGTGGCGGCGGTGCCCAGCGGCACCGGCACGCCGCGGGTGGCGATGTTTTCCTTGATGGTGGCGGGCACGCCGTCCAGCGAGTAGCCGCCGCAAGCCTGCGGCTCGCCCTTCATCCAGCGCGCCTCGGAAGCGCGCGCCTGCGCCAGCGCCTGGTCGGGATCGAGCGCATAGGTGGCGTGGATGTGCGGTTCCCAGCGCGCGATGTGGTCGAGCACCGAGCGGGTCGCCTCGACCGGCGACAGGGTCTTGTTGCGATAGGCGGCCAGCAGTTCCTGGGCCGAGAGTTCATGCGGTTGCGACATGGCGGGTTCCGATTGCGTGGGATGCCTGGGTTGATTGGGACGCCTCAGGCGGCGGGGGCCGCCAGCCCGGCCGCCACGGGCCGGAAATTGCGGAAGTCCCAGTCGCGCCCGGGCGCCGCGTCGATCAGGGCGCGGGTGTACTCGTGGCGGGGATCGGTCAGCACGGCCTGGGCGGCGCCGGTCTCGACGACCTTGCCGCGCTGCATGACCATGATGGTGTCGCAGATCTGCGCGGCCACGCGCAGGTCATGCGTGATGAACAGCACGCCCACGCCGGTGCGTTGGCGCACCTGCTCGAGCAGTTCCAGCACCTGCGCCTGCACCGACACGTCGAGCGCCGACACGGCCTCGTCGGCCACCAGGATCTCGGGGTCCATCACCAGCGCGCGGGCGATGCAGATGCGCTGGCGCTGGCCGCCGGAGAATTGGTGCGGATAGCGCCGCATGGCGTCGGGGCTGAGCCCGACCACCGACAGCGTTTCGCCGGCGCGTTGCTCGGCCTTGTCGCGGGGCACGCCGAAATTGAGCAGGCCTTCGATGATGGATTCGCCCACGGTGCGGCGCGGGTTGAGCGAACGGTACGGGTCCTGGAACACGATCTGGATGCGGCGGCGCACCGGGCGCAGCGCCGCGCCGGACAGGGTGCTGAGGTCTTCGCCGCCCATCATCATGTGGCCGGCGGTGGGCTCGATCAGGCGCACGATGCAGCGCGCCACCGTCGATTTGCCCGAACCGGATTCGCCCACGATGCCCAGGATCTCGCCCTTGCGCAACGTCAGGTTGACGTCGGCCGCGGCGATCACGTTCTGCGGCGCGCGGCGCGAAAACAGCGCGCGCTTGCCGCCGTAGGTGCGCCCCAGGCCCTTGACGTGCAGCACCGGCTGGCCGGCGGGCGCTTCGCGGTGCGAGGGCACCAGGCTTGGCACCGACGACACCAGGCGGCGCGTGTACGACTGCTTGGGTTCTGCCAGGATTTCGTGGCGCGTGCCGCTTTCGATCAGGTCGCCGCGGTTCATCACCACGATGCGGTCGGCGATCTCGGCCACCACGCCAAAGTCGTGCGTGATGAACAGCACGGCGGTGCGGTGCTTGACCTGCAGTTCCTTGATCAGCAGCAGGATCTGCTTCTGCGTGGTGACGTCCAGCGCCGTGGTCGGCTCGTCGGCGATCAGCAGCTTGGGCTCCAGGATCAGCGCCATGGCGATCACGATGCGCTGGCGCTGGCCGCCCGAGAGCTGGTGCGGATAGGCATCGTAGATGCGCTCGACGTCGGGCAGGTGCACCGAGCGGAACATGTCCAGCACCTTGGCGCGGCGTTCGGCGGCCGACATGCGGCGATGCAGCCGCAGCACTTCATCGACCTGCTTGCCGACGGTGTGCACGGGGTTCAGCGCCGTCATGGGTTCCTGGAACACCATGGCCATGCGGGTGGCGCGCAGCTCGCGCAGGCGCCGCGGCGTGGCGGTGGCCACGTCCTCGCCTTCGACGCGGATCGAACCCGCGCTGATGCGCAGCACGCCAGGCGGCAGCAGGCCCATGACGGCCAGCGAGGTGACCGACTTGCCCGAGCCGGATTCGCCGACCACGCACACGGTTTCGCCGGCGTGCACGTCCAGGCTCAGGTTGCGCACCACGCGGTTGCCGGCGCCGCCGACCTCCACCGACAGGTTGCGGATCGCCAGCACGGCGGACGAGGTATCGCCCGCGGGGGGAGTGGGGGAGTAGGTCATCGGCATCAGATCCTGCGCACCATTTTCGGATCGAGGGCGTCGCGCAGCGCGTCGCCCAGGATGTTCACGCTGAGCACGGTCAGCGACAGGAACAGCCCCGGGAACAGGATCAGGCCGGGCAGCATGCGGAAGTACATGCGGCCCTCGGACATGATGTTGCCCCAGGAGGCGATCTCGGGCGGGATGCCCGCGCCCAGGAAGCTGAGGATGGCCTCGGTCAGCATGGCCGAAGCGAACACATAGGTGCCCTGCACGGTCAGCGGCGCGATGGTGCTGGGCACCATGTGGCGCCACAGCAGCAGCGGCAGCGGCGTGCCCAGCGCCAGCGCGGCCTCGACGTAGGGCTCGCCGCGCACGGTCAGGATCTGGCCGCGCACCAGCCGCACCACGCGCGGGATCTCGGGAATGGTGATGGCCACCAGCACCGTGGTCAGGCTGGCGCCGGTCACCGACACCAGCGCGATCGCCAGCAGGATGCCGGGGATCGCCATGATGGCGTCCATGGTGCGCATGATGATGCCGTCGAGCGAGCGGAACCAGCCGGCGATGACGCCGACCACGAGCCCGATGGCGACGCTGACGACCGCGGCGCCCAGGCCCGCGATCAGCGAGACGCGCGCGCCGTAGGCCACGCGCGACCAGACGTCGCGGCCGAAGGCGTCGGTGCCGAACAGGTAATCGGTGAACGGCTGCTTGAGGCGCGCGCCGGGATTGATGGACGTCGGATCGACCGTGCCCAGCAGCGGGGCGAACAGGGCGATGGCGACAATGATGAGCAGCACCACCAGGGCCAGCATCACCGGCCAGCTTTTGAGGCCCTGGCGGATCTGGCGCCAGGCGGTGACGTGGGGCGTGCCGCCGCCGGGAAGATCGGCGGCCGCTTGCGCGGCGGCGTCGGTTGGCGTTTGCATGGCGTGGCCTCAGTATCGGATACGGGGGTCGAACACCGTGTAGGCGCAATCGACAACCAGATTGATGAACACGTAGACGAAGGCGAAGAACAGCGTCAGGCCCTGGATCACGGGATAGTCTCGCGCCAGCACGGCTTCGACCACCAGCCGGCCCAGGCCCGGGATGTTGAACACCGATTCGGTCACCACCACGCCGCTGATCAGCAGCGCGATGCCCAGGCCCACCACCGTGGCGATGGGCACCGCGGCATTGCGCAGCGCGTGGCCCAGCAGCACGCCGGTCTCGGTCAGCCCCTTGGAGCGCGCGGTGCGGATGAAGTCCTCGCCCATCACCTCGATGACGCTGGTGCGCGTGATGCGCGCGATCAGGGCGATATACACCGTGGACAGCGCCAGCGACGGCAGGATCAGCCGGTGCAGGAACAGCCAGAAGCCATTGGCCAGCGGCGTGTAGCCCTGCACGTTGAACCAGCCCAGCTTGATGGCGAAGGCCCAGATCAGCAGGTAGCCGGTGACGAACACCGGCACCGAAAAGCCCAGCACCGAAAAGCCCATGACGGCGCGATCCAGCAGCCGGCCCTGGCGCCAGGCCGCCAGCACGCCCAGCGGAATCGCCACGACCAGCGTGAAGACCAGCGTCAGCAACGCCAGGCTCAACGACGGTTCGAGCCGCTGGCCGATTAGCTGGGTGACCGGCACGCCGGACATCAGCGAGGTGCCGAGGTCTCCCTGCAGCAACTTGCCGCCCCAGATGAAGAACTGTTTGGCGACCGGCTTGTCCAGGCCCATCGTCTGGCGGATCTGCTCGATCCGCTCGGGCGTGGCGCCGTCGCCCGCCATGATGATGGCCGGATCACCCGGGCTCAGACGCAATATCGCAAAGACCACCACCGCGACCATCACCAGAACGGGGATGGTCGCGAGGAGCCGGCGTGAGACGAATGCCAGCATGTATTTCCCCCTGAACTACTTGCCCGTCAAGGGGCTTTTTTCACATTCCAGAACGCGAACACCGGCGCATGCACCAGGCCCGAGAGCTTGGTGGTGTACACGGTGGGCACGGACATCTGGCCCAGCGGCACGTACAGGCCTTCGTCGATGCCGATGCGCTGCAATTCATCGGCGATCTTCTTCTGCTCGGCCGGATCGGAGGTCAGCGCGAACTTGGTGCGCAGTTCCTCGACCTGGGGGAAGTCGGGCCAGCCGAACCAGGCGTTGTCGCCGTTGGCCGCGGCCGGGGCCGAGCGCACCGGGTCCATCACGTCGGTGGCGTACCAGTTGGTGTTGTGGATGTTCCAGCCGCCTTCGGCCGGCGCCGCCTTCGAGGCGCGGCGGGTCGCCACGCTCTGCCAGTCCATCGCCGCCAGGTTGACGTTGAAGCCGGCCTTGCGCAGCGCCTGTGCCATCACCACCGGCTGCGCCGACAGCGTGCCGACGTCGGTGGCGTGCATCACCAGGATCGGGGTGTTGTCATAGCCGGCTTCCTTCAGCAGGGCCTTGGCCTTCTCGATGTTCGAGGGCACCACCACGTCCTTGCCGATGTCCGATTCCAGCGGCGTGCCGCAGCCCCACAGCGAGGCGCAGGTTCGCCAGTACTTGGGATTGCCCACCAGCGCCTTCATCACGTCTTCCTGGCCGATGGCGTACATCGCGGCCTGGCGGATCTTCTTGTTGTTGAAGGGCGGGTACTTGAAGTTGAAACGGTACATCGTGAAGTAGCCGACCGGGCTGAGCGACTCTTCCTTCAGGTCCTTGTTGCCCTCGACCATCGGCAGCAGGTCGTACGGGAACTGCTCGACGAAGTCGATCTCGCCGCCCAGCAGCGCGTTGGCGGTGGTCAGGGCGTCGGGCATCACGTCCCACTCGACCTTGTCCACGTTCACCACCTTGCCGCCGGCCAGGCCGCTGGCGGGCTCCTTGCGCGGCACGTAGTCGGCATTCTTGGCGTAGACGGTCTTCACGCCCGGCTTGAACTCGATGACCTTGAACGGACCCGAGCCGGTCATGTCGGTGATCGGCTGGCCGATCGGCAGATCGGCGATGCGTTTGGGCATCATGAACGGCGCGGTGCCGGTCGGCTTGGACAGGGCGCGCAGCGCCAGGTCCGTGGGTTCCTTCATGACGATGCGGAAGCTGTTGTCGTCGATGACTTCGATCTTGTCGGTGAATTTCAGCAGCGTGCGGCCCATGCCGTCGCCCGCGGCCCAGCGCTTGATCGACGCGACGCAATCCTCGGCCGTGACGGGCTTGCCGTCATGCCATTTCTGGCCCGGGCGCAGCGTCATGGTGTAGGTCTTGCCGTCGGCCGAGACATCCCACTTTTCCAGCATCTGCGGCTGGATCTTGTTGTCGGCGTCGGTGGCCAGCAGGGTGTCGTAGATCATGTAGCCATGCCACGTCGTGATGTACGCGGTGGTGGCGTGCGGATCGGTCAGGCGCAGCGGCGAATGCATCACCGCCTTGATGACGGTGTCGGCGTAGGCGCCATGGGCCATCAGCAGGGTGGCGCCGGCGAACGCGGCCGCGCGGACGAACTTGAGCATGAAATTCCCCTTGTATGCGTAGTGAGCGGCGCGTTTCGCCGCTACGTCGTTAACGCGCCGCGCCCCGGGGCGCGGCGAGCGAGGGTCAGTCGGTCGCGGCGCCGGCAAACACCGGGCCGCAAGGCGCCATTCTGATGCCGGGACGCAACCGTGTCCATGGTTGTTTTGCCGCATCCATCAGCATGGAACCCGGCGCGGCGCAAACCAGGATCGTGTGGGCGATCGGGGTGAAGTCGGCGCGGAAATGCGCCGAGCTTTTCACCGCCAGGATGGCCGCGCGGCGCGGCTCGATGCCGGCGAAGCGGAACATTTCCTGGTCGGCCATCTGCACCTTGTTGGACGCCACCACGATGCGCACGCCGCCGATGCGCAGGCAGGCGCTGGGGCCCAGGTCCATGTGGAAGCCGCGATAGAACGCGCCATGCGTATCGAAGCGCCCATCCGAAGTTTTCTCCACGATGAACTCCGCGTCCAGCGGTTCGTCGTCGGGAATACCCGAGTGTCCACCCAATGCAATGCGGACCGATTTACCCACGCCAGCGCGGTGCGCGGCCAGCGCCGCTTCCGGATCGACGATCAGTCCGATGGCGGCATCGCGCGCCTGGTGGCGGATCAGCGCGCGCAGCAGGCCGGTGGTGTCGGAACTGCCGCCGGCGCCCGGATTGTCCTGCGCGTCGGCGATGACCACCGGCGCGTTGGCCTCGCGCGCCAGGCGCAGGGCGGTCGTGACCGCGTCATCGGGCGAATACAGGGTGCCGCCAAAATCCCGTTCGGCATCGAGCACCGCGCGCGCCAGCGTGTCGGCGGCCGCGTCGGCCTCGGCCTGGGTGGCGCCGTAGGCCCATACCGCCGGCAGGCAGTCGGGAAAGTCCGCGGCGGGAAAGCCGGTGGCCAGCGACGCGCTCTGGGCGCCGCGCGCCTCGATGTCGCCGACCATCTGGTACAGGCTGCGCGCTGGCTCGATGTCGGTCGATTGCCAGCACAGCGGAATCAGGTAGGGCAACTGCCGCAGCGCCACGCAGGGACGAGGCGCGCCGGCCAGGCGCCGCGCCAGCAGCGCGGCGGCGCGCTGGCCGGTCTCGGCCATGTCGATGTGCGGATAGGTGCGGTAGCAGACCAGCGCGTCGGCGTAACGCACCATTGCCGCTGTCATGTTGGCGTGCAGGTCGAGGCTGGCCACCACCGGCACGTCAGGGCCAACCAGCGCCCGCACGCGCTTGAGCAGTTCGCCCTCGCCGTCGTCCAGGTGCTCGGTGACCATAGCGCCGTGCAGGTCCAGGTACACGCCATCCAGCGGCATGGCCGCTTGCAGGCCCTGCAGGATCAGGGCGCTGATGCGTTCGAACGCGTCCTCGGTGACCGGGCCCGACGGGCTGGCCGCGGCCCACGTGGCCGGCAGCAGCGTGTGCTGTTGCATGGCCTCGATGAAGCCGGCCACGGGAATGTTGGCGCCAGCCACGGCCTGGAACATCGCCGGACCGCTGACCAGTTTCGGCCAGCCGCCGCCCTTGTCGGCAAAGTCTTCCCACGCCGCGCGCGAGGGCGCGAACGTATTGGTTTCATGCTGAAAGCCGCCTATCCCGATGCGCATCAGGATTCCCCTTGTTGTGTGTCTTTCGGCAAAACCCCGGCCTCTTGGCGGGCCGGGGCGGTGTGGGCAGGATTACTTGGCCACGGGCATGGTGAATTCCGCGCCCTTGGCGATGCTGTCCGGCCAGCGCTGCATCACGCTCTTGTAGCGCGAGTAGAAGCGGATGCCTTCCTCGCCGTAGGCGTGGTGGTCGCCGAACAGCGAGCGCTTCCAGCCGCCGAACGAGTGCCAGGCCATCGGCACCGGGATCGGCACGTTGATGCCGACCATGCCCACCTTGATCTGGCGGGCGAAGGCGCGCGCCACGCCGCCGTCGGACGTGAAGCAGGCCACGCCGTTGCCGAATTCATGGGCGTTGATCAGTTCGACCGCGGCGGCGAAGTCGGGCACGCGCACCACGCACAGCACCGGCCCGAAGATCTCTTCGCGGTAGATGTTCATCGCGGGCTTGACCTTGTCGAACAGCGTGCCGCCCAGGAAGAAACCCTTTTCGGCGCCCGGCACTTTCAGGCCGCGGCCGTCGACCACCAGCTCGGCGCCGGCGGCGACGCCGTCCTCGATGTAGCCGATGACCTTGTTGCGGTGCTGCGCCGTGACCAGCGGGCCCATTTCGGCGTCGCCCTGCATGCCATCCTTGACCACCAGCGCCTTGACGCGCGGGATCAGGCGTTCGATGACTTTGTCGGCCACGTCGCCTACCGCCACGGCCACCGAGATCGCCATGCAGCGCTCGCCGGCCGAGCCGTAGGCCGCGCCCATCAGCGCATCGGTGACCTGGTCGAGATCGGCGTCCGGCATCACCACCAGGTGGTTCTTGGCGCCGCCCAGGGCCTGCACGCGCTTGCCGCGGCGCGTGCCTTCGGCGTAGATGTATTCGGCGATCGGGGTCGAGCCGACGAAGGACAGGGCCTCGACGTCGGGGTGCGCGATCAGCGCGTCCACGGCCTGCTTGTCGCCGTGCACCACGTTGAACACGCCCGGCGGCAGGCCGGCTTCGGTCAGCAGCTCGGCCAGGCGCAGCGAGGCCGAGGGATCGCGTTCGGACGGCTTGAGCACGAAGGTGTTGCCGCAGGCGATGGCCACCGGGAACATCCAGCAGGGCACCATCATCGGGAAGTTGAACGGCGTGATGCCGGCCACCACGCCCAGCGCCTGGCGCATGCTCCAGTTGTCGATGCCGCCGCCGATCTGGTCGGAATACTGGCCCTTGAACAGTTGCGGAATGCCGCAGGCGAATTCGACCACTTCGATGCCGCGCATCACTTCGCCCTTGGCGTCCGAGAACACCTTGCCGTGCTCGCGCGTGATCAGTTCGGCCAGTTCGTCCTGGTGCTTGTCCAGCAGCGCCTTGAAGTTGAACAGCACGCGGGCGCGCTTGAGCGCCGGGGTTTCGGACCAGGCCGGAAAGGCGGCCTTGGCGGCGGCCACGGCCAGCGCCACTTCGTCGGTGGAGGCCAGCGGCACGGAGGTGATGATCTCGCCCGTGGCCGGATTGAAACCGTCGGCGTAGCGGTTGCTGCGGCCATCGTAGGGCTGGCCGTTGATGTAGTGGGAGAGGTTCTTCTTCATGGGAAAGCTCGGAGCGGGGTTCTTTGAAAACGCCGGAGGGCGGCCCGGGGCCGCCCGCCATTGTGTGCGAGGCGCGGCGCCTGCGCCGCGCCGGGGACTACGCGACTTCCTTGAGCACCTTGCCGATCTGCTCGAAGATCTGGCCGATCTGGGCCTCGTCGATGATCAGCGGGGGCGAGACGGCGATGATGTCGCCGGTGTAACGCACCATCAGTCCGCTGTCGAAGCACTTCTGGAACACCTCGGCGGCGCGCGCGCCCGGCGCGCCGGCGCGCGGCGCCAGCTCGACGCCGGCCACCAGGCCCAGGTTGCGCACGTCGATGACGTGCGGCGCGCCCTTCAGGCTGTGGGCGGCCTGCTCGAAGGCGCCGGACAGCTTGCGGGCGCGGGCGAACAGGTCCTCGCGGCGGTAGATGTCCAGCGTCGCCAGGATGGCGGCGGCCGCCAGCGGGTGGGCCGAATAGGTGTAGCCGTGGAAGAACTCGATGCCGCCGGCCGGGCCGTTGACGATGGCGTCATGCACCTCGCGGCGCACCGCGACCGCGCCTGCCGGCACGGCGGCGTTGCTGACGCCCTTGGCCATCGCGATCAGGTCCGGCGTCACGCCGAAGAATTCCGACGCGGTGGCCGCGCCGAGGCGGCCGTAGGCGGTGATGACTTCGTCGAAGATCAGCAGGATGCCGTGCTTGGACGTGATCTCGCGCAGCTTTTCCAGGTAGCCCTTGGGCGGGATCAGCACGCCGGTGGAGCCGGCCATGGGTTCCACGATGACCGCGGCAATGGTCGAGGCGTCGTGCAGCGCGATGATGCGCTCCAGGTCCTCGGCCAGGTGCGCGCCCCAGGCCGGCTGGCCCTTGGAATAGGCGTTCTGCTCCAGGTTGTGGGTGTGGGGCAAGTGGTCCACGGCGGGCAGCAGCGCGCCGGAGAAGGTCTTGCGGTTGGGCGAGATGCCGCCGACCGAAATGCCGCCGAAGCCCACGCCGTGGTAGCCGCGCTCGCGGCCGATCAGGCGGGTGCGCTGGCCTTCGCCGCGGGCGCGGTGGTAGGCCAGGGCGATCTTCAGGGCGGTGTCGACCGATTCGGAACCGGAGTTGGTGAAGAACACGCGGTCCAGGCCCTGCGGCATGAAGCTGGCGACGGCCGTGGCTGCCTCGAAGGCCAGCGGGTGGCCGAGCTGGAAGCCCGGGGCGTAGTCCATGATGCCGGCCTGGCGCGAGATCGCCTCGACGATCTCCTGGCGGCCGTGGCCGGCGTTCACGCACCACAGGCCGGCGGTGCCATCCAGCACCTGGCGGCCATCGGCCGAGGTGTAGTACATGCCCTTGGCCGCCGCCAGCATGCGCGGATGCGCCTTGAACTGCTTGTTGGCGGTGAAGGGCATCCACAGATGGGACAGGTCGGGCAACTCGGCGGGGGCGTTCATGGCGGCTCCAGGGGAAGGACAGGCGCCGGAGCCTGCGCGCGTGTCGGGCGGGCGGCCGGCGGGATGCGATTGATTCTGGTACGTCCGGCGAGGAATGAAAATATACAATCCGCGCAAACCGGGCTAACTGTATAGTTGCAAGCATGACAACTGTACAGATAGCGTAGCGCCGTGATCGACTTCCAGCCCGTGCGTGCCCGGGGGCAGGCGCCAACCCTGGTGGACCAGCTCGTGGCCGCCGTGCTGCGCGCCATCGAGGCGCAGGAGCTGCGTCCGGGTATGTCCCTACCCTCGGTGCGCGACTTCGCGCGCCAGTACCAGGTCAGCACCTTCACCGTGGCCAGCGCCTATAACCGCCTAGTATCACTGGGCTGGCTGGCGGCGCGCCCCGGCGCCGGCTATCGCGTGGCCTCGCCCGACGCGCCGCCGCGCCGGGGCGAGCCGCAGTCCTGGGAGCCGCCGCGGCTGAACGCGGCCTGGCTGCTGTCGGACATCTTCGCGGACCACTCCATTCCCATCAAGTCGGGCTGCGGCTGGCTGCCGGGCGAGTGGCTCAATGAAGAGGGGCTGCACATGGCGCTGCGCCACATGGGCCGGGTGCCGGCCATGCGCATCGCCAACTACGGCCATCCCTATGGCTACGCGCCGCTGCGCGAGACCATCGCCGCCACGCTCAGCGCGCAGGGCATGGAGGTGGAAGTGTCGCAGGTGCTGCTGACCCAGGGCGTGACGCACGGGTTGGACATGGTGATCCGCACGCTGCTGCGGCCGGGCGACACCGTGCTGGTCGAGCAGCCGGCCTACGCCAACCTGTTGCAGATGCTGCGGTTGGCCGGGCTGCGGGTGGTGCCGGTGGCGCGCACGCTGGATGGCCTGGATTGCGAGGCGCTGGAGCAGGCCGCGTCGCAGCACCGGCCGCGCGCGCTGTTCGTCAACACCGCCCTGCAGAACCCGTCCGGCGCCAGCATCAGCATGGCCAATGCCTTCCGCATTCTGCAACTGGCCGAGCGCCACGGGCTGTGGGTGGTCGAGGACGACATTTCCCGCGAACTGGCGCCCGGCGTCACGCCCATGCTGGCGGCGCTCGATGGCGGCCGCCGTGTGGTCTACCTGGGCGGCTATTCCAAGGTCATCAGCCCGTCGGTGCGGGTCGGTTACGTGGTGGCGCACCGCGACCTGGCGCGCGATATCGCGCGCACCAAGATGGCGGTGGGACTGACCTCGCCGGAGATCATGGAGCGCATCGTGCACCAGGTCATCCGCGAGGGCCGCTACCGGGCGCACATCGAGCGCACCCGCGAACGGCTGGCCCAGGCGCACGCGACGGTGGCCGGGTTGATGGCGCAGCATGGTTTCGAGATCTACGCGCGGCCCCAGGCGGGCCTGTTCCTGTGGGCCAAGGTGGCCGGGCAATGGCGCGAGCGCGGCGCCAACGGCCTGGCGGGGCTGGCGCTGAAGGACGGCATCTGGCTGGCGCCGGGGTCGTATTTCGAGGCCGACGAGGCCGATACGCCTTGGGTGCGCTTCAACGTGGCGTATTCGGAAGCGCCGGCGCTGTGGCGCTTCATGCGCAACGAGGGCGCGGCGTAGCCTTTGCGGCCGGGCGTTGCGATACCGCCGGGCGCGGCGGCGGCGCCGGCCGCGGTCATCCCCAGGGCGGGGTTCAGGCGCGTTCGTACGTCACGAAATCGTAGCGGTAGCCGTTTTCCTCGGGCTGCGCCTGGCGCGCGGTTTCGCGCCACTGGAAGCCGGGCAGCAGCGGGAAAAAGGCGTCGCCCTCGACTTCGGCATGGACTTCGGTGGCCAGGATGCGGCTGGCCTGCGGCAGGGCCTGCGTGTAGATCTGCGCGCCGCCGATGACGAACGCCTCTGCGCTGTCGCCGCAGGCGGCGACGGCGGCCTCCAGCGTCGGCACCACGGTGGCGCCCGCGGCCTCGAAGGCGGGGTTGCGGCTGATGACGATGTTGGCGCGGCCGGGCAGGGGGCGGCCCAGCGAGTCCCAGGTCTTGCGGCCCATGATGATGGGATGGCCCAGGGTGCTGCGCTTGAAGTGCGCCAGGTCGCCCGGCAGTTTCCAGGGCAGGGCATTGTCGCGGCCGATGGCGCGGTTGGTGGAATAGGCGACGATCAGGGTCAGGCGGGCGGACATGCGGGGGCGGGCGCTCGGAAGGGGAGCCGGCGTGGCCGGCGGGAAGACCCCAAGCGTAGCAAATCTGGCCGGCAGGGGCGGGCGGCGGGTAGAACCGCCGCGTCGCGGCGGGGCGTCCGCGTCGGCTCAGCTTGAGGCGTGTTCCAGGAATTCGTCGGCGGGCATCGGCTTGCCCAGCAGGAAGCCCTGCAGCGAATCGCAGCCCAGGCCCGTCAGGAATTTCTGCTGCGCGGTGGTTTCCACGCCTTCGGCCACGATGCGCAGGTTCAGTTGTTGCCCCAGCGCGACGATCGCCGAGATGATGGCGGCGTCCTCATTGTCGTTGTCCAACTGGTTGACGAAGCCGCGGTCGATCTTCAGTTCGGTGGCGGGCAGGCGCTTCAGGTACAGGAGGCTGGAGTAGCCGGTGCCGAAATCGTCGATCGAGATGGTCACGCCCAGGCCGGACAGGCGCTTGAGCACCGTCAGGCTGGCCTCGGCGTCGCGCATCGCGGTCGATTCGGTCACTTCCAGCGTCAGGCAGGAGGGCGGCACGTCGTGCCGCGCCAGCGCGGTGCGCACGGTCTCGACCAGGCCGGAATGGGCGAACTGCAGCGCCGAGATGTTGACGGCGATGGTCCAGTGGCCCTGGCCGGCATCGATCCACTGGCGCATCTGGCGGCAGGCTTCGTTGATGACCCATTCGCCGATCGACAGGATCAGCCCGGTTTTTTCCGCCGTCGGAATGAACTGGTCGGGACCCACCAGGCCGCGGGTCGGGTGGTTCCAGCGCAGCAGCGCCTCGGCGCCCATGATAGGCCCGGCGGGCGCCTCGTACTTGGGTTGGTAGTGCAGCACGAACTGGCCCCGTTCCTGCGCCAGGCGCAGGTCGTGCAGCAGTTCGATCTGCTCGTGCGCGTCGGCGTTCATCGACGGCTCGAAGAAGCTGTAGCCGGTGCCGCCCAGGCGCTTGGCGTGGTACATCGCCGCGTCGGCGTTGGTCAGCAGGGCGTGGGTGTCCTCGCCGTCGTTGGGGTAGATGGCGATGCCGACGCTGGAAGTCACCAGCACTTCATGGCCGTACACCATGACAGGGCGGGCGATCGCCTCGATCAGGCGGTCCGCCACGTTGGCGGCGTCGGTTGGTTCCACCACTTCGCTGAGCACGATGAATTCGTCGCCACCGAGCCGCGCCACGGTGTCGTGGGTGCGCAGCGTCTGGCGGATGCGCTGGGCCAGGTCGATCAGCAGGGCGTCGCCGGTGTGGTGACCGTAGGCGTCATTGACCGCCTTGAAACCGTCCAGGTCGAAGAACAGCACCGCGAAGTAGCCCTTGCGGCGGCTGGCGCTCTCGATCGCTTGTTCCAGGCGGTCCTCCAGCAGGATGCGGTTGGGCAGCTTGGTCAGGGTGTCGTGCAGTGCCAGTTGCACCAGTTCTTCGTTGGCCTCGGCCAGCGACGAGGCCAGCGCCGAGGTGCGGGCTTCCAGGCGGTTGTCCAGCACCGCCACCACCAGGGCGATGGCGAGCACGCTCAAGGTCACGGCGGTGACCGCGATGGCCAGCCAGCCGGCCGAGATGCCGGTGTTCGCCGCCATGCAGATGCTGTCGGCCGGAAAGCCGGCGGCCTTCATGCCCGTGTAGTGCATGCCGACGATCGCCAGCCCCATGACCACCGCCGCCAATGGCCGCGACAGCGCCACCCGCGGGCCGTCATGGCGCAGGCGGTAGGTGATCCAGAGGGCGGCGCCCGACGCGGCCACCGCGATGGCGATGGACAGCGCGAACCAGGCAGGGTCGTAGACGATGCCCGGCATCATGCGCATGGCGGCCATGCCGATATAGTGCATGGCGGCGATGCCGGCGCCCATCAGCAGGGCGCCCACGATCAGCCGGCGCCAGGGCAGATCGTCCTTGCAGACGATCCACAGCGCGAAGGCGGAGCAGCCGATGGCGATCGCCAGCGACAGGAGCGTCAGCGGCAGGTCGTAGCCCATCGGGATCGGCAGGTTGAACGCCAGCATGCCGACGAAGTGCATGGACCAGATGCCGATGCCCATGGCGAGCGCGCCGCCCGCCAGCCAGTAACGCGCCGCCGGCAGTCCGTTCGCGGCCCGGACGCGGTTGGCCATGCCCAGCGCCGTGTATGACGCCAGGATGGCGACCCCTAGGGATACGAGGACGAGCGAAGGGTTATATGTTCCAACGAGCATTTTTGGGGTCCTGTCCTAAGCGCATACAGCCGCCGCGCCGGCCTCAATTCAAATCAATTAGTAGTCAACAGTTGCAAACGAGCCGCAAGAGGATCCTGCTGTCGACGCTGGCGATTTACGTACTCACTAGTCTGGATGGGGGGTGCGGCGCTGCACTGCAGGCGGTCGGCGAGGCCGGGCGGCTTGCCCCGGCTACGCGGCGAGTGGCAGGCACGGCGCGACATGGGCCGTTCAGAAACCAAGACGCGCAGGGCTTGCTTGCCGCGCGTCCGAGGCTAAGGGATGGGTTATACCGAAAACGCGCCTCCAGAAGCTCACCAATCTTCACCTGCGCGAGAGGGCGCGCCCGGCGCCTGCGCGCCCAGCCTTTGGCCGGTGTGCGAATGCCGTTCGCCGCTCTCAGACCGCCATGGGCGCCGTCAGCGGAGCGTGGTGGGTGTAGCCCTGCAGCGAAAAATCGCCCGGCTCGACCTTTTCGAGCCATTCCGGCTCGTAGCGGCCCGTCTGGGCGAAATCGGGGATGCGGTCGGACAGCACCAGCCGCGGCGCTTCGTGCGGCGTGCGGGTCAGTTGCTCGCGCAGCATCGGCAGATGGTTCTCGTAGATATGCGCGTCGCCGATGAAATAGGTGAACCAGCGGGGCGTGTAACCGGTGAGCCGGCCCACCAGGTGCAGCAGCGCCGCGCCCTCGGTCAGGTTGAACGGCGTGCCCAGCCCGACATCGTTGGAACGGATGTACAGGCACAGCGAGATTTCGCGGGTGGTCGCGTTAGGCAGGAACTGATAGAGCAGGTGGCAGGGCGGCAACGCCATTTCCTCGATCTGCGCCCAGTTCCAGCCGTGGAACAGGATGCGGCGGTCGCCCGGACGCTCGTGGATGGTATCCAGGCACTGGCGCAACTGGTCCACCGCTTTATAGAGCAGCACCCTGGATACGCCGCCGTCCTGCAGGTCGGCCACCTTGGTGTAGCCGCGCGCCAGGGCGTCATCGACCTGGCCGGCGCGGTCCGCGTCCAGCACCTTGTACGCCGGCCACTGGCGCCACTGCACGCCGTAGACCGGGCCCAGGTCGTCCGGGCCCTCGCGGTACGGATTGGCCAGCCATTGCGCGTTTTCGTTGGCGTTCTGGTCCCAGACCTTGCAACCCAGTTCGCGGAATTGCGCCGCGCTGCGCGCGCCCCGCAGGAAGCCGACCATCTCGCCGATGGCGGATTTGAAGGCCAGCTTCTTGGTGGTCACGGCCGGAAAGCCCTGCTGCAGGTCGAAGCGCAGCGAGGCGCCCGGCATGCTCAGCGTGCGTATGCCCGTCCGATTTTCCTGCCACGCGCCGGTGTCCAGGATGGCTTGAACGAGGTCCAGGTATTGTTTCATGGGTACAGAATCTGAAAAGGCTGAGGTGGCGTCGGCAACGGGCCGCGTCAGGCCGCCGCGGGGGCTTCCTGGATATCGACGATCTCCACCGAGAAGGTCAGTTCGGCGGTCTTTTCGAGCATGGCCGAGGCCGAGCAGTATTTCTCGTGCGACAACTGCACGGCGCGCTCGACCGCCGCGCGCGGCAGGTTGCGGCCAGTGACGGTGAAGGCGAAGTGGATGCGCGTGAACACCTTGGGGTCGACGTCGGCGCGGTCGGCCTGCAGCTTGACGCTACAGCCGGTTACGGCATGGCGGCCGCGCTTGAGGATCAGCACGACGTCATAGGCGGTGCAGCCGCCGGTGCCGGCCAGCAGCATTTCCATGGGGCGGGGCGCCAGGTTGTGGCCGCCGCCGTCCACCGCGCCGTCCATCACGGCCACGTGGCCGCTGCCGGTGCTGGCGGTGAAGAGCATGCCGTTGGGGCCGCCCCAGTCGATCGTGCATTCCATTTGTCAGGTCCTTGTGCTTGAGCGCAGTCAATGGCTGATGATACCCGTTGCGTACAATTCCGCATGAGAGCCCCGCCCCGCATCAGGGGTGTGCGGCAAATTCAGGAGCCGTCCATGTCCCCCACCTTGCCCCAATCCGGTCCCGCCGCCTTCCTGCGTCGTTCCAATCCGCTGGATGCGCTGTTGGCGGAAGCCGACCGGGCGCTGCGCGTGCTGTCCGGCAGCGCCAGCGCCGGCCGCGCCAATCCGGCCACGGCCGAGGAGGCGCCGGACACCCTGTCGGCGCAGGAAAAGCGCCACGCGGCCGGGCTGATGCGGGTCAACCACGTGGGCGAAGTCTGCGCCCAGGCGCTGTACCGCGGGCAGGCGGCGGTGTGCCGTGAACCCGGCCCGCGCGCCTTGCTGCTCGAAGCCGCCGGCGAGGAAGTCGATCATCTGGTCTGGTGCAACCAGCGCCTGATGGAGCTGGGCAGCCGTCCCAGCCTGCTCAATCCGGTCTGGTACGCAGGCTCGTTCGCGCTGGGGCTGCTGGCCGGCTATGCGGGCGCGCCGCGCAACCTGGGCTTCATGGCCGAAACCGAAAAGCAGGTCGAGGCGCATCTGGAAGGGCACCTGCGCACCCTGCCGGAGCAGGACGCCCGCTCGCGCCAGATCGTGCAGAAGATGAAGGATGACGAGGCCCAGCACCGCGCCAGTGCCGAGGCGGCGGGCGGCGTGCCGCTGCCCGGTCCGGTCAAGGCCGCGATGCGGGCAATGTCCAAGGTCATGACGACGACCGCCTATTGGGTCTGACCGCGATGCCCGGCATCCGGGGCGGACGCCGCCAGCGCCCGCATGCCTGCCCATGGGGCATGAAAATGTTGCGATGCGCAATAATTGCAGCATATTGGTGCCGTATGCACCTTTCCGGTGCAAGGCATAGGCCGGGAATACCCGGAATCAGCTAGGGTAAGTCCGTACGGGGTTTACCCCTTCGGCAATAACCCTCCGTTTTTGGAGGTCATTGCTGTATGCGGCTTTGCGGGCGACGGCCGAGGAGTTTGCGGCAAAAATGCAACGTGAAATGGTGCAGTGCGCAGAGCTCAAAAAAATTCTTGCATCGCACAAAAAAACCCGATACTATGCATCTCATCGGATGTTGAAACGCAGTCGGCGCGGTTCAAAAGCAAGACCCAAGCAAAATGAACCCCGACAGCGCAGCGAGTGAAAGCCGCTCCCAACATGCCACGGTTGTCTCCTCCACCCTCCTCCTTTGGTGGATTTAGCCCGAGATCTCACGATCTCGGGCTTTTTTTTAAGCCGAGTTAATGCGTCCCCATTTAAGCCCGCTGCCGACCATCCGCATCGGACGAGTCGAGGCGCAAGCGCCGCGATCATGCCTGGGCGCCCTCCGCGTTTTCCCTTGGATATTTCGCGTGTGCGGAGGCGGAAAGCTCTACAATTACTGCATGAAATCCGTATTTCCGCGCGCTGCCCGCCGCGTTGCCGCATCTCCCGCGAACCGGGGATGCCCGCACGTATCCGGGTCGGGGTTGCGGACGTTACGTTCTGTCCCGGTGATTTGCACTTCCTTATCCCTCCCATATATGGGCGTTACACCTGCCATTGATAATGGCCGGCCTGTCTCGATAGACCAACCAGAGGTGACCCTGTGACCTGGCTGTACATATGCGTGGTCGCGTTCATGGTGGGGGGACTCATCGTGGCGTCGGAGCGCTGGCATGGCGCCTTCACCGGCGACAGCGATCTCAACAAGCCGCAAGCGAATCATTCGCGCGCCACGCCCCGCGTCGGCGGCCTGGCCGTGCTGGCCGGCACGCTCCTGGGCCTGCTGGTGCTCGGGCCCGACAACATGACCCTGACCTGGTTGTGGCCGGCCCTGTTCGTGTCGGCGCTGCCCGTGTTCGTGGCGGGCCTGCTCGAAGACATCACCAAGGACATCGGCGCCAGCAAGCGTCTGCTCGCGGCTTTCCTGTCCGCTGCGATCGCGTGGTGGCTGCTGGGTGGCGTCAGCCGCGTCGGCATGGCCCCGGTGGATTATGTCCTCTCGTACTGGCCTGTTTCCCTGGTGTTCACCATGTTCGCGGTGGGCGGCTGTACCCACGCCCTGAACATCGTCGACGGCATGAACGGCCTGGCCGGCATGGTCGCGACGCTGATGGCGGTGTCCATCAGCCTGGTCGCGCTGCAGGTTGGCGATGTGCCGATCTTCCTGATTGCCGCGGCGCTGGCTTCGGCCACGCTGGGATTCCTGGTCTGGAACTTCCCGTTCGGCCGCGTCTTCCTGGGCGATGGCGGCGCGTACTTCCTGGGTTTCATGCTGGCCGAGCTGGCCGTGCTGCTGGTGGTGCGCAACCCTTCGGTGTCGCCGTTCTACGCGCTGGCGGTGTTGTTCTACCCCGTATTCGAAACCGGCTTTTCCATCTGGCGCCGCCGCTTCAAGCGCGGCGTGCCGGTGGACCAACCGGATGCCTTGCACCTGCATCAACTGGTGTTCCGCCGCCTGGTGCGCGTGACCTTCAGCCGCGGCCGCCGCCATGCGGTGCCGGCGCTGTGCAATGCGTTGGCCTCGCCCTACATGTGGGTGCTGGCCCTGATTGGCCTGGTGCCCGCCACCATCTGGTGGGACAACGCCTGGGCGCTCAGCGCCAGCCTGGTGGTGTTCGCCAGCGTCTATATCTGGCTGTATGCGCGACTGGTGTCGTGGCGCCGTCCGGGGTGGTTGCTGTTGCCCTCCGTCCTGCGAGCCGATTAAGTTGTTGGGCGCCCCGGCGATCGCCGCCGGGGGCCTGGTTATCCATCACCCCGACCATATTTAAAATGCCGTAATCGTTCTACGGTGAAGGGAGAGTTATGTTGCGTATTCAGGATGTGAAACTCGCGGTCGTCGGCCTGGGCTATGTCGGCCTGCCGCTGGCAGTGGAATTCGGCAAGAAGCGCTCGGTCATCGGCTTCGATATCAATACGCGCCGGATCGACGCCCTGAAGGCCGGTCACGACCACACGCTGGAAGTCAGCGACGCCGAACTGGCCGAAGCCAAGCAACTGTCCTACACCGCCGACCGCGCCGAACTCGGCCAGGCCAACGTCTTCATCGTCACCGTGCCCACGCCGATCGACGAATACAAGCAACCCGACCTGACCCCGCTGGTCAAGGCCAGCGAGACCATCGGTTCGGTGCTCAAGCGTGGCGACATCGTCATCTACGAATCGACCGTCTACCCCGGCGCCACCGAGGAAGACTGCGTGCCGGTGCTGGAACGCGTGTCGGGCCTGAAGTACAACGTCGACTTCTACGCCGGCTACAGTCCCGAGCGCATCAACCCGGGCGACAAGGAGCACCGCGTCAGCACGATCAAGAAGGTCACTTCGGGCTCGACGCCGGAAGTGGCCGAACTGGTGGACCAGCTCTACAAGCAGATCATCACCGCCGGCACCCACAAGGCGTCCAGCATCCGTGTGGCCGAAGCCGCCAAGGTGATCGAGAATACCCAGCGCGACGTCAACATCGCGTTGATCAACGAACTGGCGCTGATCTTCAACAAGATGGGCATCGACACCGAGGCCGTGCTGCAAGCGGCCGGTACGAAGTGGAACTTCCTGCCGTTCCGCCCGGGCCTGGTGGGCGGCCACTGCATCGGCGTGGATCCGTACTACCTGACGCACAAGGCGCAGTCGATCGGCTACCACCCCGAGATCATTCTGGCGGGTCGCCGCCTGAACGACTCGATGGGCAGCTACGTGGTGTCGCAACTGGTCAAGGCCATGACCAAGCGCCGCATCCACGTGCAGGGCGCGCGCGTGCTGGTGATGGGCCTGACCTTCAAGGAAAACTGCCCCGACCTGCGCAACACCCGCATCGTCGATATCGTGAAGGAGCTGGGCGACTACAACGTTGACGTCGATGTGTACGACCCGTGGGTCGAGCCCGAAGAGGCGGTCCACGAATACGGCATCACGCCGATCGCCAAGCCGGAAGCGGGCAAGTACGATGCGGTGATCCTCGCCGTCGCGCACCACCAGTTCAAGGACCTGGGCGCCGAAGGCATCCGCAAGCTGGGCAAGCCGGAACACATCCTTTATGACCTGAAGTACGTGTTGTCGCCCGCCGAATCCGATCTGCGCCTGTAAGGAGGACGTCGCATGACCACACGTTTCGAGACTGTCACCCGGGAACTCGCCGCCGTGCCGCGCAAGTGGCTGGTGACCGGCTGCGCGGGTTTCATCGGCTCCAACCTGCTGGAAACCCTGCTGAAGCTGGACCAGGCCGTGGTCGGCCTGGACAACTTCGCCACCGGCTACCAACGCAATCTGGATGAGGTGCGTGGCTCGGTCACGGCCGAGCAGTGGGCCCGCTTCTCGTTCATCGAAGGCGATATCCGCGACCTGGAAGCCTGCCGTCGCGCCACGCAGGGCGTGGACTTCGTGCTGCATCAGGCGGCGCTGGGCTCGGTGCCGCGTTCGCTGAAGGATCCGATCACCACCAACGAGGTGAATATCGGCGGCTTCCTGAACATGCTGGTCGCCGCGCGCGATGCCGAGGTCAAGTCGTTCGTCTATGCGGCCTCCAGCTCGACCTACGGCGATCACCCGGCCTTGCCCAAGGTCGAGGAGAACATCGGCAATCCGCTGTCGCCGTATGCCGTCACCAAGTACGTCAACGAGCTGTACGCGAGCGTCTTCGCGCGCTCCTACGGTTTCGAGACCGTCGGCCTGCGCTATTTCAACGTGTTCGGCAAGCGCCAGGACCCGGACGGCGCCTATGCGGCGGTGATCCCGAAGTGGACCGCCGCGATGATCAAGGGCGAAGACGTCACCATCAACGGCGATGGCGAGACCAGCCGCGATTTCTGCTTCGTCGAGAACGCGGTCCAGGCGAACATCCTGGCGGCCATGGCGCCGCCGGAAGCCCGCAACCAGGTCTACAACGTGGCCGTCAGCGGCCGCAGCACCCTGAACGACCTGTTCGGTTTCCTCGTCCGGGCGTTGGGCAATCAGAATGTCGCCTATGGCAAGCAGCCGGTCTACGGCGACTTCCGCGCGGGCGACGTGCGCCACTCGCAGGCCGACGTCAGCAAGGCCGGCCGCCTGCTCGGCTACCAGCCCACGCACACGGTGCTGCAGGGCCTGGAAGTGGCGATGCCCTGGTACACGCAATTCCTGCGTTGATTTGAAAGCACTCGTCCGCAAACTCGGCAGCATCCACCCGGACCACCAACGCATTTTCAAAGGTGCGTTCCGGGTGGCGGTGTTCCTGCTGCTGGGCAAGGCCGCCGGCGCCATCAAGGAGATGGCGGTGGCGTACCGCTACGGCGTCAGCGACGCCGTGGACGCCTATCAGTTCTCGATGACGATGGCCACCTGGCTGCCGGTCACGATCGTGGGCGTGCTGTCGGTGGTGCTGATTCCGGTGCTGGTGCGGCTGCGCCGCGCCGAGGACGCCGAACGCGAGCAATTCATCCGTGAGCTGCAGGGCTGGGTGGCGGCCGCGGGCATCGCGCTGGCCGCGCTGACCTGGTTCGCCTGGCCGCAAGTGGTGGGCGCGCTGGGCCAGGGGCTCTCGGCCCGGGTCCGCGACATGACGGGCGAACTGTTGCTGGCCTTCGCGCCCGTGGCGGCATTATTGCTGATCGCGGGTATCAGCGCGGCGCGCCTGCGCGCGCATGAGCGCCACGTCAACACGCTGCTGGACAGCGTGCCGGCGGTGGCGACCCTGGCGTGGGTGATGCTGGCGGCCAGCGCCGAAAGCGTGGGGCCGCTGCTATGGGGCACGCTGGTGGGCTATGCGATCCAGACCGCCTGGCTGGCCTGGCTGGCCGCGCGCGCCGACGGCGGCTTCTGGGGCGCGCCCAGGCTGACCCTGCGTTCGCCGCACTGGCCCGAACTGATGAGCGCGGCCGGTGTGATGCTGATCGGGCAGGTGGCCATGAGCTTCGTCGGTCCGCTGGATCAATATGCCGCGGCCAACCTGGGCGCCAATGCCAACGCCACGCTGGGCTACGCCAGCCGGTTGCTGTCGCTGCTGCTGGGGATCGGCGCGGTGTCGGTCGGACGCGCGGCGCTGCCGGTGCTGGCCGACGTGCAGGCGCGTGGCGACACGGCGCGCGCGCGCGGCATGGCGCTGAAATGGTCGGTGCTGATGGTGGCGGCCGGCGGCCTTGCCGTGGCGATCGGCTGGGTGCTCGCGCCCTGGGGCGTTTCGGTGCTGTTCCAGCGCGGCGCCTTCACCGCCGAGAATACCGCGGCCGTGGCGCATGTGCTGCGCTGGGGCCTGTTGCAGTTGCCGTTCTATTTCGGCGTGCTGATCCTGGTGCAGTTGCTGGCCAGCCAGAACCGCTATCGCATCATGGCCGCCATCGCGGTCGGCAATTTCGCGTTGAAAGCCGCGCTCAATACGGTGCTGGCGCCGAAGATGGGCGCCGCGGGCATCATGCTGGCCACCAGCCTGATGTACGTGCTGTCCTATGCCTGCTATCTGGTGGTGGCCCTGCGCCGCGCCGAACCCAAAGAGGCCGCCTGAATGTCCGCCGCTCCCGAGTCCGGCCGCCCGTTGCGCGTGCTGCTGTTCATCCATTCGTTGCATGGCGGGGGCGCCGAGCGG
Source organism: Achromobacter sp. SIMBA_011 (assembly GCF_046535435.1). Classification (NCBI taxonomy): domain Bacteria; kingdom Pseudomonadati; phylum Pseudomonadota; class Betaproteobacteria; order Burkholderiales; family Alcaligenaceae; genus Achromobacter; species Achromobacter sp. SIMBA_011. Next base: position 1,131,065 of record NZ_JAWRWN010000001.1, read on the forward strand.
GTCGCCGCCGACCTGAGCGCGCATTGGGCCGGCATGGGCCGCGAGGTCATGGTGGTGACGCAGGCGAGCGCCGACGGCGACGTCTACACGCTGCATCCGAAGGTGCGGCGCGAGGTGCTGCACACAGCGGGCGAGGGCGGCGGCCTGCGCGGCATCTGGAGCAATGTGCAGCGCGTGCGCGCGCTGCGGCGCGTGATCAAGGCATTCCGGCCCGACATCGTGCTCGGCATGATGACCACGGCGTCGGTGCTGTCCGTGCTGGCGTGCGCCGGCCTGTCGTGCCGCGTCATCGCCACCGAACACACCCATCCGCCGTCGCAGACCCTGTCGGGCTTCTGGCAACGCCTGCGCCGCCTGACCTATCCGCGCGCCGCGCGCGTGGTGGCCCTGACGCGCGGCACCGCGCAATGGATCGAACAGCACGTGCCGGGCTCGCGGCTGGCGGTGATTCCGAATCCGGTGCATTGGCCATTGCCCAAGGGCGAACCGGCGCTGACGCCGCCTGCGGGCGACGGCCGCAAGCGCCTGCTGGCGGTGGGGCGGCTGCATGCCGACAAGGGCTTTGACCTGTTGCTGCGCGCCTATGCCCGGCTGGCCCCGTCGCATCCGGACTGGGATCTGGTTATCCTGGGCGAAGGCGACGAGCGCCGCGCCCTGGAAGCGCAGGTGCGCGAGGCTGGCTTGCAGGAGCGCGTCAGCCTGCCGGGACGCGCGGGCAACGTGGGCGATTGGTACCAGAGCGCCGACCTGTACGTGCTGACGTCGCGCTTCGAGGGGCTGTCCAATACTTTGCTGGAATCGATGGCGAGCGGCCTGGCCGCGGTGGCGTTCGATTGCGATACCGGACCACGCGAGATCGTGCGCGAAGGGGTCGACGGCGTGCTGGTGCGGCCCAATGGCGACGTCGACGCGCTGTGCCGCGAGCTGGATGCGGTGATGGGCGACGAGGCCTTGCGCCAGCGCATGGCCGAAGCGGCCACGGCGGTGCGCGAGCGTTTCTCCGCCGAGCGGGTGCTGGGCCAATGGAAAGAACTTTTTGACGGTGTGCGCGGATCGGCCCGCTAGGCCGCGCGCGACACCGTTGCTGCGGTGACCACGAGAACCTGAAATCATGTGTGGAATTGTCGGAATTTGGGGCCCCCTGGGTAACAAGGCGCAAGTGCTGGCGGAAAGCTGCCGCCGCATCCGCCACCGCGGGCCGGACAGCAACGGCTTCTGGGAAGACGCCGGCGCCGAGCTGGCGCTGGCGCACGTGCGCCTGGCGATCCAGGACCTGACCGAAGCCGGCCATCAGCCGATGGTGTCCGCCTGCGGCCGCTACGTGATGGTGTTCAACGGCGAGATCTACAACCACATGGACATGCGCCAGCAGCTCGAGGCCTCGGGCCTGGCGCCGTCCTGGCGCGGCCATTCCGACACCGAGACGCTGTTGGCCGGATTCACCGCGCTCGGTATCGAGGCCACGCTGCAGGCCTCGGTCGGCATGTTCGCCATCGCGCTCTGGGACCGCGCCTCGCGCAAGCTGGTGCTGGCGCGCGACCGCATGGGCGAAAAGCCGCTGTACTACGGCTATTCCGGCGCCGAGCTGGTGTTCGCGTCCGAACTCAAGGGCCTGATGCCGATCCCCGGTTTCGGCCGCAGCCTGAACCGCAATGCGTTGGCGTCGTTCATGCGGCACAACTACATTCCGGCGCCGCAGTCCATCTACGAAGGCATCGCCAAGCTGCCCCCGGGCACCTGGATCGAATTCACCGCCGACGATACCCGCAGCCGCCGCATGCCCGAGCCGCGCGTGTACTGGTCGGCGCGCGAGGCCGCCGACACCGCGGCGCAATCGCTGCTGTCGTTCGAGTCCGACGCGCAGGCCACCGACGCGCTCGAAGGCGTGCTGTCCAAGGCGGTGGGCGGCCAGATGCTGTCCGACGTCAGCCTGGGCGCGTTCCTGTCGGGCGGCATCGACTCGTCCACCATCGTCTCGCTGATGCAGGCGCAGAGTTCGCAGCCGGTGCGCACCTTCGCCATCGGCTTCCATGAGAAGGGCTACGACGAGGCGCAGCACGCCAAGGCGGTGGCCATGCACCTGGGCACCGACCACACCGAGCTGTACGTCACCGCCGACGACGCGCTGGCGGTGGTGCCGAACCTGGCCGACATGTACGACGAACCGTTCGCCGATTCGTCGCAGATTCCGACCTCGCTGGTGACGCGCATGGCGCGCCAGCACGTCACAGTGGCCCTGTCCGGCGACGGCGGCGACGAACTGTTCGGCGGTTACTCGCGCTATTTCCGTGTCAACAACTGGTGGCAGAAGTGCGAGCGCATTCCATCGCTGCTGCGCACGCCGGCCGGCGCGCTGCTCAGCGCCTCGACACACCTGCCCGGGCGCGGCGCCTGGCGCGGCAAGGTCGGCAAGCTGGGCGAACTGCTGCGCGCCGATTCGCGCGGCGATTTCTACCGCCTGTTCGTGTCGTACTGGTCGGACCCGGCGCGCGTGGTCAAGGGCGGCATGGAACCGGTGTCCGAGTTCGCGCAGGCGATGCGCGGCTCGACCTTCGAATCCATGATGAAGCTCGATACCGTGACCTATCTGCCGGACGACATCCTGGTGAAGGTGGACCGCGCCGCCATGGCCGTGAGCCTGGAAACCCGCGTGCCGCTGATCGACCACCGCGTTTATGAATTTGCCTGGAGCCTGCCGCACCATTACAAGGTGCGCGGCGCCACCGGCAAGTGGCTGTTGCGCCAGGTGCTGTACCGCCACGTGCCGCAGGCGCTGGTGGATCGGCCCAAGCGCGGCTTTGCCGTGCCTCTGGCGGCCTGGCTGCGCGGCCCCTTGCGCGATTGGGCCGAGGCGCTGCTGGATCCGGCGCGCCTGCGCCAGGAAGGCTGGTTCGAGCCCGAGCCCATCCTGCGCAAGTGGCGCGAACACGTGTCCGGACATCGCAATTGGGATAGCCATCTGTGGGGCGTGCTGATGATGCAGGCCTGGCTGGACCGCTACCGCGCCGGTGGCGAACAGGGAGGATCGGTTGGGAGTCGCTGACGAATGAAGATACTGATGCTGGTCAGTTCCATGCATGCCGGGGGCGCCGAGCGCGTGGCCGCCACGCTGGTCAACGCGTGGGCCGAACGCGGCGACGACGTCACCCTGACGCCGACCTATTCGTCCAAGGGCACCTGCTTCTACCCGCTGTCGGACAAGGTCAAGCTGGACTGGCTGGCGGACCTGGCCGGCACGCGCGTATCGGGGCCGATGGCGGCGTTCAAGCGCCTGCTGACGCTGCGCCGGCATATCCGCGACACCGCGCCGGACGTGGTGGTGTCATTCCTGACCAACGTCAACGTGGCCGCCATCCTGGCCACCCGTGGCCTGCGCGTGCCGCTGATCGTCTGCGAGCGGACCAACCCGGTCGCCGAGACCACCACCGGCACGATCTGGCGTCGGTTGCGCCGCCTGCTGTACCCGCGCGCCGACATGGTGACGGTGCAGGCGGCCGACACGGCCGGTCCGTTCTCGCGCCAGGTGCCGGGCATCAAGCGCCTGGCCGTGATTCCCAACCCCTTGCCCGCGCCGCTGCTGGACGCGCCGCTGGTGCCGCAGCATGACGACGGCGCGCCGCGCACGCTGCTGGCGATGGGGCGGCTGGTGACCGACAAGCAATTCGACCTGCTGATCGATGTCTTCGCGCAACTGGCGCCGGACTTTCCCGACTGGAACCTGCGTATCTGGGGCGAAGGCCCCGAGCGCGGGGCGCTGGAGGAACAGGTCGCGCGCCTGGGGCTGCAGTCGCGGATCAGCCTGCCGGGCCGCACTGAAACGCCCTGGGATGAATTGGCCCAGGGCCAGGCGTTCGTGCTCAGTTCGCTGGTCGAGGGCTTTCCCAACGTGCTGCTGGAAGCGATGGCGCTGGGCCTGCCCTGCGCCGCGTTCGACTGCCCCAGCGGGCCGCGCGAAATGACGCGCGACGGCCAGGACGCGCTGCTGGTGCCCGCGGGGGACCGTGACGCGCTGCGCGAGTCGCTGCGCCGCCTGCTCGGCGACGTGACGTTGCGCCGGCAATTCGGCCAACGCGGCGCCGCTGCGGTGCGCCAGCGTTATGCGCTGGCCAGCGTGCTGATGGAATGGGACGAATTGTTCGAAGCGGTGAGGGAAGGCCGATGAGCGGAGCGACCTTGCGCGTGGTGCACGTGATTGCCGGCCTGGGGCAGGGCGGCGCCGAATCCGTGCTGTGGCGCCTGGCCACCTATCCGGGGCAGGCGGTCGAGCACATCGTCGTGTCGCTGACCGACGAAGGCGTCTACGGCGAGCGGCTGCGCGCCGCCGGCGTGACGGTGCAAACGCTGGACATGCCGCGCGGCCGCATCACGCTTGGAGGCTTCCTGGCCTTGCGCCGACTGATCGCCGCGGCCCGCCCCGACGCCGTGCAGACCTGGATGTACCACGCCGACCTGATCGGCGGCCTGGCGGCGCGCCTGGCCGGCGTGCGCGCCGTCGCCTGGGGCATCCGCAATTCCGGCGCGCATCTCGAGCGCAGCAGCCGGTCTGCCCGCATGGTGCTGCGCGCCTGCGCGCTGCTGTCGGGCGTGCTGCCCGGCGCCATCGTCTGCGCCGCGCAGGACGCGGCCGAACGGCATGCGGCCAAGGGCTATCGTCGCGATCGCATGGTGGTGATCGCCAACGGCTACGACCTGTCGCGCTATGCGCCCGATGCGGCAGCGCGGGAACGGGTGCGCGGCCAGTGGGGCCTGGCCGGCGATGTGCCAGTGATCGGCTGCGTGGCGCGCTGGGACCCGTTGAAGGACCATGCCAACCTGCTGCGCGCGGTGGCGGCGCTGGTGCGCGATGGCCGCGACGGCGGCCTGCGCTGTGTGCTGGTGGGACGCGGCATGACCGTGGACAACCCTGAATTGATGGCGCTGGTCGACAAGCTCGACCTGCGCGAACGGCTGGTGCTGGCCGGCCCGAGCGACGACGTGCCGGCCGTGATGAACGGGCTGGACCTGCACGTGCTCTCCAGTTGCGCCGAAGGCTTCCCCAACGTGGTGGCCGAGGCCATGGCCTGCGGGGCGTACTGCGTGGCGACGGACGTGGGCGACGCGGCCTACATCATCGGCGACACCGGTGTGGTGGTGCCACCCGAGCAGCCCGAGGCGCTGGCGCGCGGCATCGAGACCGCGCTGCGCGAGGTGGCGGCGCGCGGCCGCGGGCGGGCCGGCGAGGCCGGACGGGCCCGGGTGCTGGAGAATTTCGACCTGGCGCGCATGGTGCAAAGCTACGCCGCGGTGTGGCGCCGTCTGTCCGGAGCATCGGCATGAGCGCCGCCCGTCGTCTGCTGTTCGTGGTCAACAACCCGGCGTTCTTCATGTCGCACCGGCTGCCGGTGGCGCAGGCCGCGCAGCGCGCCGGCTATGACGTGCACGTGGCCACGATGGACGGCCCGGCCGTCGCCGACATCGTCGCGCTGGGCATGACCCATCACGTCATTCCGATGACGCGCAGCGGCAAGCATCCGCTGCAGGAGCTGGGCACGCTGCTGGCGCTGCTGCGCCTGTTCCGGCGACTGCGGCCCCAGGTGGTGCACCTGGTGACCATCAAGCCAGTGCTGTATGGCGGCATCGCTGCGCGCCTGGCGCGCGTGCCCGGCATGGTGGCCGCGATTTCCGGCCTGGGCTTCGTGTTCCTGTCCAATTCCCTGAAGATGCGTCTGGTGCGCTCGGTGGTGGCGCGCCTGTATCGCCTGGCGCTGGGCCATCCCAACAGCCGGGTGATATTCCAGAACGCCAGCGACCGCGACATGCTCAAGTCGCTGGGCGCCGTGCGCGACGAGCAGGTGGTGCTGATCCGCGGCGCCGGCGTCGATCTGGATCTGTGCCAGGCGCTGCCGGAGCCGCCGGCGCCGCCCGTGGTGGCCACCATGGTGGCGCGGCTGCTGCGCGACAAGGGCGTGTGGGAATTCGTCGAGGCGGCGCGGCTGCTGCGCGCGCGCGGCGTGCCCGTGACCATGCGGCTGGTGGGCGGCGTGGACGCCGGCAATCCGACCTCGGCCACGCCGGCCGAGGTCGAGGCCTGGCAGCGCGAGGGTTGCGTCGAGGCGTTGGGCGAGCGCTCGGATGTGCCGCGGCTGTATGCGGCGTCGCACATCGCCGTGCTGCCGTCCTATCGTGAAGGCCTGCCCAAGTCGCTGATCGAGGCGGCCGCCTGCGGCCGCGCGGTGGTGACGACAGACGTGCCGGGCTGCCGTGACGCGATCGAGCCGGACGAGACCGGTCTGCTGGTGCCGGTGCGGGACCCGCGGGCCCTGGCCGACGCCATCGCGCGGCTCGCCGAGGACGCTGCCCTGCGCCAGTCGATGGGGGCGGCCGGCCGCGCCTTGGCCGAGCGCGAATTCAACATCGAGCGGGTGGCACGCATCCACGTCGAGTTGTACGACACCCTGAGCGCCTGAAGCGGCCTCAGTGGCCCAGCGCGGCGCCGTCGCGCCGGGGGTCGGCGGCGCCATCCAGCCCTTGCGGCGTCACGCGGATCGCGGCGGCGCCGCTTTTCATTTCCACCTGTTCGATCTTGTGGCCCTGCGCGGCCAGCCGCGCGGCGGTTTGCTCCGGGACGCGGCCTTTCTCGATCTGGCTGCGGCCGGTGTTGCCTGCCACGTGCGGCAATGCCAGCGCATCGGCCGGGCGCAGGCCCCAGGCCAGCGTGCCGACCACGGCCTGGGCGATGTAGTCGACGATGTAGCCGCCGCCCGCCGAGCCGGTGACCAGCGCCAGCTTGCCGTCGCGGTCGAACACCATGGTGGGCGCCATCGAGGTGACCGGCCGCTTGTTGGGCGCCATGGCATTGGGCGCGCCCTTGCCATGCGCCGACGAGAAATTGGTCAGCGCGTTGTTCAGGAAGAAACCGTGCGGCATGAGCCACGAGCCGAAGTTCAGATTGATGGTGGTGGTCATCGACAGGGCGTTGCCCTGCGCGTCGACGATGGCGACCTGGCTGGTCTCGGTGGTGCCGGGCGCCTCGGCGCCTGCCGGCGCCGGCACGCCCGCGAACACGCCGGGACGCGGATGCGTCACGGCCCTGGCGGACAGCAGCGCGGCGCGTTCTCGCGTGTAGTCGGGCGCGATCAACTGGCGCACCGGCGCCTTGACCTGGTCCGGATCGCCGATATAGGCCAGCCGGTCGGCGCGGGCGATGCGGGCGCTGTCGATCAGCAGGTGGTCGGCCGCGGCCGAGCCGGGCGCGAGCGTGTCGATGCGGCGCGCGGCCAGCATGCCCAGTTGCTGCAGCACGGATACGCCGCCGAAGCTGGGCGGGGGGAAGGTGCAGACTTTCCATGACAGGAAGGGGCCGCAGATCGGCGTGCGTTCCGCCGGGCGATAGGCGGCCAGGTCCTGCGCCTGCATCAGGCTGGGATATTTGCCCGCGCCCACGGCGGCGAGGACGTCGGCGGTCAGCGCGCCGTGGTTGATGGCATCGGGATCGGCCGCGACCTTGCGCAGCGCGTCGGCCAGCAGCGGATTGCGGACCGTGGCGCCGACCGGCAGCACCTGGCCCTGCGCGTCGTAGAAGATTTTGCGGATCGCCGGATTCTCGGCCAACTGAGGCAGCCGCCGCAGGCTGTCGTGCAGATAAGGCGACATCGGGAAACCGTCTTCGGCGCTGCGGATGCCGGCCTGGAACAGGCTGGCCCAGGGCAGCTTGCCATAGCGCTGGTGCGCCAGCGCCATGACGCGCACGGTGCCGGGCACGCCGACCGGCCGGCCGTAGCGCGCCACGTCCTTGAGCGGCAGGGTGTCGCCGTTGACGTCGGTGCGCAGGCTGGCGGTGACGCGCGCCGGCGCCGCGGCCAGGCCGTCCAGCGCCGACAGCGTGGCGCTGCCCTGATCCCACACCAGCATCAACGAACCGCCGCCCAGGCCGGACGATTGCGGTTCCACCACGGTCAGCACCATCTGCACGGCGATGGCGGCGTCGACTACGCTGCCGCCGCGCTTGAGGGCGTCGAGTCCGGCGGCGGCGGCCAGCGGATTGGCGGCGGCAACCATTCCTGCCAGGGGCTGGGTCTGTGTGTTGGTCTGGGCCTGGGCGGAGGCGGCCGCGCACAAGGCGAGGGCGGCCAGGAAACGCGCGGGGCTGCGGGCTAGCGTAGGCATGGGGCGCTCCGGGAAGGACGACGGGCCATTATTCGCCCGTCATGGCGTCCTGTCCATAGCGGCCCCGGCGCGGCCTGGCGCGCCGCTGCAGCACCGGGCCAGCCGCCGTGGCGGGGGGGCTACGCCGGAGCGCGTCGCGCGATGGCGTCGATCCAGAAGCGGGTGGAGGGGTCCTGCGGCGCGACCTGTTGCGACGGCGAGTCCAGCTCGCGGATGATGTTCTTGGCCAGGGCCTTGCCGAATTCCACGCCCCACTGGTCGAACGGATTGATGCCCCAGATAACGCCTTGCGCGAACACCTTGTGCTCGTACAGCGCCAGCAATGCGCCCAGGGTGTAGGCCTCCAGGTGCGGCAGCACGATCAGTGACGAGGGCCGGCCGCCAGGATGCACCTTGTGCTGCGCCAGCAGGCGCGCGCGCGCCGGATCGGCTTCGACCCGCGAGGTCTCCGCGAGCGCTTCCTCGAACGATTTGCCGCGCAGCAGCGCGGCGCGCTGGGCCAGGCAATTGGCGATCAGCAGTTCGTGGTGGCGGGCATAGGCGTGGTCGGGCTGCTCGCACAGGATGAAATCGACGGGCGCGCCCGCGGTGTCCTGGTGCAGCCATTGGAAGAAGGTGTGCTGGCAGTCCGTGCCCGGCATGCCCCAGACGGCCGGACCGGTCGGTACGCCAGTGGGGCTGCCGTCCGCCGTGGCCACCTTGCCGAGCGATTCCATCTCGAGCTGCTGGGCCCAGGGGACCACGTGGAAGAGGCGCGAATCGTACGGCGCGATGACCAGCGAGTCGAAGCCCAGCACGCTGCGGTTGACGACGCCGGCCAGGGCCAGTTGCAGCGGCGCGTTTTCGGCCAGCGGCGCATGGTGGAAATGCTCGTCCATGGCGGCGGCGCCCGCCAGCAACTGGTCGAAGGTGTCGTTGCCCAGCGCCAGCGCGACCGGCAGGCCGATGGCCGACCACAGCGAATAGCGCCCGCCGACCCAGTCCCAGATCTGGAAGATGTGGTCCGGCGAGATGCCCAGGTTGAGCGCGGCCTCGACGTTGGCGGTTACGGCGACCACCTGCTTGATCGGATCCGCCACGCCGGCGTCGCGCAGCCAGTTCATGGCGACTTCGGCATTGGCCAGCGGTTCGGTGGTGGTGAACGATTTGGACGCCACGATCACCAGCGTCTCGTGCGGGTCGAGGCGAACCATGGCGTCGGCCACGGAATGCGAGTCGACATTCGAGGCAAAGTGCACGTCACGCTTGACGCCGCCATAACGCAGGGCGCGGTTGACCAAACGGGGACCCCAGTCGCTGCCGCCGATGCCCAGGTGCAGCACGCAGCGGTAGCGTTTGGCGGCGTCGGCCGCACGCACGAATTGGCGCACGCGTTCACGTTCGGCCAGCACGGCCGCGGCCACCATGGCAGGCGGCTGGGCTGCGCGCAGCGCGGTATGCCAGGCCGGGCGCTGCTCCGTCCAGTTGGCGTTGCCGCCATCGAACAGCCGCGCGCGCGCCGCCTCGAAGCCTTGCTGCTCCAGCAGCGCGGCCGCGGCCTCATGCAATGCCGGCGAATGCGCCTGCGCGGTCAAGTCCAGGCGCAGCCCGGGGGCGTTGATCAGTCGCAGTTGCTCGCCGCGCCGGTCGGCGTTGCGTGCCGCGGTGGCGAAGCGGGTCCAGGCGGGGCTGTTGAGCAGTGGCATGTTTTTTTAAAAGGGCAGGGAGGCGTCGGGCGCCAGTTTAGCCAGTTCGCGCCGGAAGTCACCTTGGATACGGGCCAGCGCCTCGGCGGTTTGCGCCTCGAAGCGCAGCACCACGACCGGCGTGGTGTTGGACGGGCGGGCCAGGCCGAAGCCATCGGGATATTCGGCGCGCACGCCGTCGATGGTGACCACGCGCGTTGCGCCGGGGAACTGGCCCTGTTCCTGCAGCGCCTGCACCAGCGTGAAGGGCTGGCCTTCTTCCATTTCCAGCTTCAGTTCCGGGGTCGAGACATCCTGCGGCAGGGCCTCCAGCGGCGCGCCGGCGTCGGCATGGCGCGACACGATTTCCAGCAGGCGGGCGCCGGTGTAGAGCCCGTCGTCGAAACCATACCAGCGTTCCTTGAAGAAGATATGGCCGCTCATCTCTCCGGCCAGCGGCGCGCCGGTTTCGGCCAGCTTGGCCTTGACCAGCGAGTGGCCTGTCTTCCACATCAGCGGTTCGCCGCCCGCCGCCTGCACCGACAGCCCGACATGGCGGCTGCACTTGACGTCGTAGATGATGGTGGCGCCGGGATTGCGTTCCAGCACGTCGCGGGCGAACAGCACCAGTTGGCGGTCGGGCCAGATGATCTGGCCGGACTTGGTCACCACGCCGAGGCGGTCGCCGTCGCCGTCGAAGGCCAGGCCGAGCTCGCAGTCGGTGGTGGCCAGGCAGTGGATCAGGTCCTGCAGATTCTTCGGTTCAGCGGGATCGGGGTGGTGGTTGGGGAAGGTGCCGTCCACTTCGCAGAACAGTTCGGTGACCTCGCAGCCCAGGGCGCGGAACAGCTTGGGGGCGATGGCGCCGGCGACGCCGTTGCCGCAGTCGATCGCGATCTTCATGGGGCGGGCGAGCTTCACGCCCGAGGCGACGCGCGCGATGTACGCGGCCACCAGGTCCAGTTCGCGGCGCACGCCAGTGCGGGCCGCGGGCGCGTCCGGGCCGCCGTTCATGCGGCGCGCCAGGGCTTGCACGTCCTCGCCGTACAGCGCGCGGCCGCCCATCATCATCTTGAAGCCGTTGTACTTGGGCGGGTTGTGGCTGCCGGTGATGGCCACGCCCGATCCGGTCTGCATGATGTGGGTGGCGAAATACACCAGCGGCGTGGGCACCTGTCCGATATCCAGGGTATCGACGCCGCCTTCCAGCATGCCTTCCTGCAGCGCCTGCGACAGCATCTCGCTGCTCAGGCGGCCGTCGCGGCCCACCACCAGCGTCTGCACCCCCTGGTCGCGCGCGACCGCGGCCAGCGCCGCGCCCAGCGAGCGGGCGAAGCGCGCGTCGATCAGATCCGGGACGGTGCCGCGGATGTCATAAGCTTTGAAGACAGAAGAGGGGAATTGCGCGTTGTTGGTCACGTTGAATCCTTATTGTTTGCCACGGCTTGCCGCGGCAGGACCGTCCGGAAGGGTGACGGCCTGCTGGTAAACCCGGATACCGGCGCGCGCCGGCTCCAGGGGGGCGGACTTGAATTATCCTCCATTGGGCGTTCGCGTGCCGCCCTGATCTGGTGCGCGATCGACTCCCTTTTCGCCTTGTTCCGGTGCGCCGGAGCAACGGAACCGGACCTTTCCTGACCTGTCGGCCGGTGGCATGGAACTTGCTGGTCATCCGAAGGTGATACGCTTGTCATGCAAGCGGAGAGACCAGAAAGACCGGAGGGGCCCATGGGAGCCAAAGTATCCACAGTCACGTCATCGGGCGGCGCCCGGCGCAGGCGCGGGCCGCCCACGGACTTCGCCGGGCCGGCCGCCGGGCGGGAACGCCGGCTCGACATCCATGTATTCGTATCGCCCGAGGGCGAGCTGGCCACGGGCCGCGCCTGGGAGCGCTGTGTCTGGCGCGACGCCCGCGTGTTGATCGCCGAATGCCCGGCGCCGCATCTGCCGGCCTCGGTCGAAAGCGCCTTGCGCGGGGTCGCCGCCAGCGTGGCGCGGGACCGCGCCTGGCAGGGCATGGGCACGGTGGCCTTTTCGCTGGATGACCGCAGCGGCGTGTTCCGCGTGATCCGCGCCGAGGCGCAGCCGCGTTCGGGCGCCGCGGTGGCCGATTTCGAACCGGTCGCGGCGCATGCGCTGGAAGTGCGCATCGACGGTTGCGCCGACCGCCACATGCCGTGCACGCACCTGCTGGTGTGCGGCGCGACCCGCGGCGAAGCGCTGCGGCGCGCCTATCGTGCCCTGTCCGAAATGCCGGGCCCCGCGGGCGTGGACCGGGCGTTCCTGATGAACCGCATCGCCTCGCGCGCCTATTGCACGGGCCTGACGGGGACGCGCCTGGACCAGGCGGTCGGCTAGACCGGGCCCCTCGGCTCTGCCAGCCTCTACAATAGTCCGCACCAACCTTGAACAGCGCCCGGGCGCGGCCCGGCGCGATATTTCCGTGCGGCGCCTATGACCTTGTTGAGCGAATTGCAGTCCCTCCTGGGCGAGTCCCATGTGTTGACCGGCGCCGATGCCGAACCTTTCACGCTGGACTGGCGTCGTCGCTATCGCGGCCAGGCGCTGGCCGTGGTCCGGCCCGGCTCCACGCAGGAAGTGGCCGACGCCATCAAACTGTGCGCGCGCCAGGGCGTGCCGGTGGTGCCGCAGGGCGGCAATACCGGCCTGTGCGGCGGCGCCACGCCCGACGATTCCGGCAGCGCCGTGGTGTTGTCCACCGCGCGCCTGAACCGGGTGCGCGCGCTCGATACCGACAACGACACCATCACCGTGGAAGCCGGTTGCATCCTGCAGGCCGTGCAGCAGGCCGCCGCCGACGCCGGCCGCCTGTTCCCGTTGAGCCTGGCGGCCGAGGGCAGTTGCACCATCGGCGGCAACCTCGCCACCAACGCCGGCGGCACCCAGGTGCTGCGCTACGGCAATACACGCGACCTGGCGCTGGGCCTGGAAGTGGTCACCGCCGAGGGCGAGATCTGGAACGGCCTGCGCGGCCTGCGCAAGGACAACACCGGCTACGACCTGCGCGATCTCTACATCGGCAGTGAAGGCACGCTGGGCATCATCACCGCCGCCACGCTCAAGCTGTTCCCGCGGCCGGTCGCGTCCTGCACCGCGCTGCTGACGCTGGACAGCATCGACAACGCGGTCGAGCTGCTGTCGCGGGCCCGCGCCGGCTTCGGCGCCGCGCTGACCGGCTTCGAGCTGATGGGCGGCGACTGCCTGCAGGCGGTGGTGCGCCTGTTCCCCCAGCAGCGCCTGCCGTTCGAGGGCGCGTCCGCCGCCTCGCCCTGGTTTGCGCTGCTGGAGCTGTCCGACAGCGAAAGCGAGGCGCATGCGCGCGAGCGCTTCGAGACGGTGCTGGGCGAGGCCATCGAGGCCGGCCTGGTGAACGACGCGGCCATCGCCGCCAATGTCGCGCAGAGCAAGGCGCTGTGGCACCTGCGCGAGAGCATTCCGCTGGCCGAGGCGGAACTGGGCAAGTCGGTCAAGCACGACGTCTCGATCCCGATCTCGGCCATCGCCGGCTTCGTGCACCAGACCAATGGCCTGCTGCAGGCGCGCTTTCCGGGCGTGCGCCACGTGATCTTCGGCCACCTGGGAGATGGCAACCTGCATTACAACGTCGCCAGCGCGCCAGGCCAGACCGAAACCGAGTTGCTGGCGCTGCAGGGCGACATCTATGGCGTGGTGCATGACAGCGTGCATGCACACGCAGGTTCCATCAGCGCCGAACACGGCGTCGGCCAGCTCAAGCGCGACGAGCTGCCGCGCTACAAGAGTCCGGTCGAGCTGGCCCTGATGCGCCGTATCAAGCGCGCGCTGGACCCGCAAGGCCTGATGAATCCGGGCAAGGTGCTGCAAGCCTGAGCGGGGCGGCACAACCTTCTTTCCACGGGGAGCGAGAACATGGCGGCCAGTCCCGCAGCGGGTGCGAATCACCGGATCCTGATCGTCGAGGACGATCACATCATCGCCGGCAATCTCTACACCTTCCTGGAAGCGCGCGGTTTCCTGCCCGACGTGGCCTACAGCGGTCCGGCCGCGCTCCAGCGCCTGGAAGAGCAGCGGTTCGACGCCATGATCCTGGACATCGGCCTGCCTGGCATGGACGGCAATGCGGTCCTGCACACGGTGCGCGCGGACCGGCGCCTGCCGCTGCCGGTGCTGGTGCTGACGGCGCGCGACAGCCTTGACGACAAGCTGGCCGGTTTTTCCCATGGCGCCGACGACTACCTGACCAAGCCCTTCGCGCTGCTCGAGGTCGAGGCGCGCCTGCTGGCGCTGATCCAGCGCGCCAAGGGCTCGACCGTGGACACGGTGCGGGTGTTCGGAGAGCTGGCCTATGACACCCGCAGCCGCATGGTGTCGATCGGCGGCAAGCCGGTGCACCTGACGCGCAAGGCCATCATCATCCTGGAGGCGCTGCTGCGCGACCCGGGCCGGGTGGTGTCGCGCGAGGAGCTGGAATCGCAATTGTGGGGCAGCGAGCCGCCGTCTTCCGACGCCCTGCGCAGCCAGGTGCACCTGCTGCGCCGCGCCCTGGCCGACGCCGGCTTCGACGGCATCGAGACCCTGCACGGCACGGGCTGGCGCCTGGTGACGGGGGAGCGCAGCGCATGAGCCGGATCGCGGGCGGCGGGACCCTGACGCAACGGGTGGTGTGGGCGTTGACCGGCACCGTGGCGCTGTTCGTGACGGCGCTGGCCCTGCTTGCCTACCTGACGTTCGACCAGATGGAAGACGATCTGGTGAACGATATCCTCAACACCGAAATGGACCGTCTGGTGCAGCACGCCCGCACCAGCGACCAGTTCCTGCCGCGCCGCGGCGCCCGCGAGCTGGGCGGCTCGATGCGCGCCTGGCTCAGCATCGACGGCCAGGCGCCCGTCGGCATGCCGGAGGAGATCCGCGGGCTCGACAACGGCCTGCACCTGATCGAGCCCGGCGCCTACACCTGGCACGTCATGGTGGCCGACACCGGCAACGGCAAGGTCTACCTGCTGTATGACGCCACCGACAACGAAGAGCGGGTGCATGATTTCGGCCTGATCGTGCTGGGGGTCGGCGCGATCTGCGTGGTCGGGGCCTACGCCCTGTCGCGGCGGGTGGCGGCGGTGGCGGTCGGCCCCTTGCTGGAACTGACCGACCGCCTGTCGACGTGGGCGCCGGGCGCGCCCGACCTGGCCGTGACCCGCGACGACGAGGCGGGCCGGCTGATCGAGGCCTTCAACCGGGTGCAGAACCAGGTCGACCGCTCGATCGCGCGCGAACGCGAGTTCGC
Organism: Achromobacter sp. SIMBA_011; assembly: GCF_046535435.1. Taxonomy (NCBI): domain Bacteria; kingdom Pseudomonadati; phylum Pseudomonadota; class Betaproteobacteria; order Burkholderiales; family Alcaligenaceae; genus Achromobacter; species Achromobacter sp. SIMBA_011. Next base: position 1,146,158 of record NZ_JAWRWN010000001.1, read on the forward strand.
CGGCAACCTCAGCCACGAGGTGCGCACGCCGCTGGCCGCGATCCGCTCCGACAGCGAGCTGATGCTGCTGACCCAGGACCTGACGCCCGACCAGCGCCAACGGCTGACGCGGGTGATCGACAACGTCGACGACGTCATCGTCTGCCTGGAAAGCGCCCGCGCCATGGCCCGCGACCAGATGCGCCCTCCCGAGCCGGTCGACCTGTCCGAATGCATGCTGGACGCCTGGCGTGGCTACGAAACCCAGGCCGGCATGGCCGATCTGCGTTTCGACAACGCCATCCCGGCGGACCACATCCGCATCCTCGACCGCTACGCCTTGCTGACGGTCCTGCGCAACCTGGTGCGCAACGCGGTCGAGCACGCGGCGCCGGCGACGCTCACGGCCAGCCTGGGCGCCGATGGCGCGCTGCAACTGAGCGACGACGGCAAGGGCATCGCCGCGGACGACCTGCCATTCCTGTTCCGCCGTTACTACAGCGGCCGCCTGCGGGACTCGGGGACTGCCGGACGCGATGAAACCGCGCGTGGCCTGGGGTTGGCCATCGCCAAGCGGGTCTGCGACATGCAGGGCTGGACGCTGACGGTGGATTCGTCGCGCGAGGGGCCGCAGCGCGGCACCCGGTTCACCTTGCGCCTGGACGCGGCGGGGGGCGCGGCGTAGGGCGACGGCGGGGGCAATTGACGGGGCGCCGGCCCCGTCCCGGCGAGGCCGAATTTGACGAATTTTCGACTATCGGCCGCCTAAGCTGCTTGCTTCGGCCGACCGCCATCGTCCCCCGCGCTACATGTCACCCCTATATCCGCCAGCGGCCGACCGGCCGACGCCCGCCTTCTACTTCTCCACGCATGTCCTCGGGGTGACGCTGATGCTGGCGTGCCTGGCATGGTGGGTCAACGCCTCGGGCCTGGACCTGGCTATCGCCCGCGCCCTGTTCAGCGCGCCGCTGGACGACTTCCCCCTGCACACCAACCGCTGGCTCGAACTCGTCGGCCATCGCATGGTGCTGGCCCTGCCCATCGGCATGGCGCTGGGGGCGATCGCCGTGGTCGCGGCCAGCTACCGCATTCCCGCGTGGCGCCACCTGCGCGGCGCGGCGCTGGCGGTGGCGGTGACCTGTATCGTGGGGCAGTTGGCCGTCACGCAGCTCAAGCACCACACCACGTTGCCGCGCCCCTATGACCTGGAGACGCTGGGCGGATACACCCCGTATCCGTTGTCATGGTGGACCTGGGATCGCGCCAAGTCGGGCGGGGCGCTGCCGAGCGGCCACGCCGGCGCCGGTTACTCCATGCTGACCCTGTATTTCGCCGGCTGGGCCGCGCAGCGGCCCGGATGGCGCTGGTGGGGGCTGGCCGTGGGCATCGCCGCGGGCGTCGGATTCTCGATCGTGCGCGTCCTGCAGGGCGCGCATTTCCTGAGCCAGACGCTGTGGTCGGCGGCCCTGATGTGGCTGCTGGCCGCGTTGTTCTTCTGGCCGGTGCTGCGGGGCCAGGCCGCGCCCGGCGGCCCGGCCCGCATGCCGGGCGTTCAGTTCAGCAGCACCCCCGGCAGCCACAGCGAGAACGCCGGCACGTAGGTGACCAGGGCCAGCGCGGCCAGCAATGCGCCATAGAACGGCCAGATGGTCCGCATCACCGTCCCGACCGAGACCCCGCCGATGGCGCAGCCCACGAACTGCGTGGTGCCCACCGGCGGCGTGTTCAGCCCCAGCGCGCAATTCAGCAGCATCACCATGCCGAACTGCACCGGCCCCATGCCGTACTGCATGCAGATCGGCAGGAAGATCGGGGTGCAGATCAGGATGGTCGCGGCCATGTCCAGGAACGTGCCCAGCACGAACAGGATCACGTTGACCATCAGGAAGATCGCCCACGGACTGGTGGACACCGACGCCATCAGCTCGCCGGTCTTCTCCGCCACGCCGTAGAAGCTGATCAGGTAGCCGAAGGTGGCCGAGATGCCGATCAGCAGCAGCACCACGCCGGTCGTCTTGACCGCCTTGCTGGCGGCGCGCACGAACTGGTCCCAGGTCAGCGAGCGATACACGAAGATCGTCAGCGCCAGCGCGTACAGCACGGCCACCGCGGCCGATTCCGTGGCGGTGAAGACCCCGCTCAGGATGCCCACGATGATCAGCACCACCACGAACAGCCCCGGCGTCGCGGCCACCAGCGAGCGCGCCACGATGCGCCAGCCGGGGAAGGTGCCGGCGGGATAGCCGCGGCTGCGCGCCACGAAGTAGGCCGCCGCCAGGTTGCACAGCGTCAGGATCAGCGCCGGCACCACCCCGGCCGCGATCAGGGCCGCGATCGACACCTTGCCGCCCGCCGCCAGCGTGTAGATGATGATGTTGTGGCTGGTCGGCATCAGCGCGCCCACCAGCGCCGCGTGGGTGGTGACGTTGACCGCGTAATCGGCGTGATAGCCCTCGCGCTTCATCATCGGGATCATCACCGAGCCCATCGCCGACACGTCCGCCACCGGCGAACCCGACACGCCGCCGAACAGCGTGCAGGCCACCACGTTGGACATGCCCAGGCCGCCGCGCACGTGGCCCACCAGCGACTTGGCGAAGGCCACGATGCGGTCGGCGATGCCGCCGTACAGCATCAGCTCTCCGGTGAAGATGAAGAACGGGATGGCCAGGAACGAAAACGCATTCATGCCCGAGGTCATCTGCTGGAAGGCCACCGCCAGCGGAAGGTCCTCGTACATGATCGCGGTGATGGACGACAGCCCGATGGCGAACGCCACCGGCACGCCGATCACCAGGAAGCCCATGAAGGTGAAGGAGAGTAGGGTCAGCGCCATGCCGGTACCACCTTTTGGTTGCGCATCAGGGCGATGACGTGCTCGACCGAGAACAGCGCGATCAGGACGCCGGACAGGGCCGCGGGCACGTACTTCCAGCCATTGGAGATGCCCAGGTTGGGAATCTTGTAGGCCCACACGGATTCGGCCAGCAGGGCGCAGTTCCACGCCATCAGCGCGCCGAACAGCAGCACCAGCAGGTGGATGAAGATCTTCAGGCGCCGCTGGCCCGCCGCCGGCAGCGCGTCGACCAGCGATTCGAAGCCGATGTGGCCGGCGTCGCGCACGCCGACGGCCGCGCCCAGCATGGTGACGTACAGCACCAGCAGCAGCGCCAGGCTCTCGGCCCAGGTGGGCGTGCTGTTCAGCACGTGGCGGCCGACGATCTGCAGTGTGACCGCGACGATCAGGCAGACCAGCCCGAACACGCTGGTCCACATGCATAGCCGCGCCAGCCGGGCGCAGCCGCGGGAATAGGCGTCCAGCGGGGCAGCCAGGGCATGCGCCCGGCCCCCCGCCGCGACATCCGGGTCATTGGTAGAGGTAGCCAACATGCGGATTCCTTATTGGACGGCCTGGATCTTGGCGACCAGGTCTTTCATGTCGGGCGTGGTGACGAAGCGGTCGTAGACCGGCTTCATCGCCACCTGGAACGAGGCCTTGTCGACCTCGACGATCTGTGAACCGGCCTTCTCGACCACCGCGCGCGACTTCTGCTCGCGCTCGTCCCACAGCTTGCGCATGTAGGGCACCGACTCGCGCGCGGCTTCGCGCAGGATCTTCTGGTCGTCGGCCGACAGCTTGTCCCACTGGCGCTTGGAGAAGATCAGCATTTCCGGCGTCATGGTGTGCTCGGTCAGCGCGTAGTATTTGGCGACCTCGTAGTGATGCGCGCTTTCGTAGCTCGGGTAGTTGTTCTCGGCCGCGTCCACCAGCCCGGTCTTGAGCGAGGTGTAGACCTCGCCCATCGGCATCGGCGTGGCGTTGCCGCCCATGGCTTCCACCATCGCCACCGACAGGTCCGACTGCTGCACCCGAATTTTCAGGCCCTTGGCGTCGGCCAGCGTCTTGATCGGCTTGTTGCGCGTGTACATCGAGCGCGAGCCGCTGTCGTACCAGGCCAGGCCGACAAAGCCCGCCGCTTCGCACGACTTCAGGATCTGCTCGCCGATCTCGCTGTCGAGCACCTTGTGCAGATGCTCCTTGGAACGGAACAGGAACGGCAGCGACGGCACGCGGGTGGTCTGGCAGATGTTGTGCATGGCGGCGCTGGACACGCGCGCCATGGCCAGCGCGCCCATCTTCACCTGCTCGATCGAGTCGTCTTCATTGCCGAGCGCGCCGCCGGCATACACCTTGACGGTGATGCGGCCGTTGGTGCGCTGCTTGACCAGTTCGCCGAACTGGCGCACGGCCTGCACGGTGGGGTAATCGTCGGGATGGATGTCCGCGGAGCGCAGCTCGGCGGCACGGGTGGCGGGAATCAGCGTCAGCAAAGCGGCCGCGGCCAGGATGGCGCGGGTCAGGGTCGGGCGCAACATGTCTACCTCCGGTCGGGAGTACGGCGTTTCGTTGAGGGCCATTGCGGCCCCGAAGCTCTTCGATGTGTACGGACCTGCTCACTACTCGTGCGTGGGCGCTTGGGGCGCCGCGGTCGGGTGCTAACCGGCGCTTGCGGTTTCCTCCAGGCCCCGCGCGCCGGGGCGCAGGATGAAGACGGCGCCGCTGATGGAATCGGGCGCGGCATCGGCGGGGCGGATCGACGTGACCAGCAACTGGTCCAGTCGGGGGCCGCCGAACGCGCACATGGCGACACGGGCGGCCGGCACTTCCAGGCTGCGGTCGAGGCGGCCGTCCGGGGTGTAGCGGTAGACGCGGCCGGCCTCGTTGCCGCAGATCCAGTAGCCGCCATCGGCATCGACCGCGGCGCCGTCGGGACGACCGGCCGGCAGTTTCGGGATGAAGACGCGGCGGTTGCGCGGCAGGCCGTCGGCGATGTCGTAGTCGAAGGCCCAGACCACCTGCCGCGACGGGTGCGAGTCGGACAGGTACATGGTCCTGCCGTCGGGGCTGAAGGCCAGGCCGTTGGGCACGATCAGGTCATCGACGATCGCTTCCAGCGGTTGGCCGGGGGCGTAGCGGTACAGTTTGCCGGCGTTGCGGGCCAGGCCCATGTCCATGACCATGGTGCCAGCCAGGAAGCGGCCCTGGCGGTCGCAGCGGCCGTCATTGAAGCGCATGCCGGGCACGCCGTGGCGAACCGGCGCCAGCGGCGCGGGCCGGCAGGGCTGGCCGGCTTGCAGCGGGCCGCAGGCGTACAGCCCGTCCTCCATCGCCAGCAGCCAGCCGTCGCCGCGCGGGGCGATGCAGCCGGCCATCTGCGGCAGCGCCCAATGATCCAGCCGGTCGCTGGCCGGCGTCCAGCGCCACAGCGCGCGGCCGGGAATGTCGGTCCAGTGGAACGACTGGTCGGCGCTGCGCCACACGGGGCTTTCGCCCACGCCGCAGAGCACGGTCCCGATGCGTTCGGCAGAGGTCGCCATGGTGGGAAGGGGCAGGTGTCAGCGCGGCGGAAAAGGGAACGGGCCGGCCTTGACGAAGGCGCCGCCCTGGTAGCGCGCGGCAGGATCGTCGGCCGGCAGCGGCGGCAGCGCCTCGACCTGCGCGCGGAATATCTCGGAAGAGTCCTTGGGCGCGAAGCCGAGCGCGGCGGCGCCATGGTTGTCCCACCAACTGTCGCGGTTGGCCGAGGCGCCGTAGGCGATCAGGTGGCCGACATTGGGCGTGAACAGCGAACGCACCACCAGGTCGGTCAGGTCGTCGTAGCTGAGCCAGGTCACCATCATGCGGCGGTCCTTCGGCTCGGGGAACGACGAACCGATGCGCAGGCAGACCGTCTCGATGCCGTAGCGGTCGTAGTAGAAGCGCGACAGGTTTTCGCCATAGGCCTTGCTCAGGCCGTAGTAACCGTCGGGCCGCAGCGGCACGTCGGCGTCCAGGCGCGCGCCCTGCTCGTAGAAGCCAATGACGTGGTTGGAGCTGGCGAATACCACCCGCCGCACGCCGTGGATGCGCGCGGCTTCATACACGTGGTAGACCCCCTGGATGTTGGCCGGCAGGATTTCCTCGAAGGAACGTTCCACGGAAACGCCACCCAGGTGCACAATGGCGTCGACGCCGCGCACCAGTTCGGAGACGGCGGCGGGGTCGGCCAGGTTGCAGGGCACGACTTCCTCGCCGTCGGCGGCGGGCGCCATGGCCGCGACGTCCGACACCCGCAGGACGTCGGCACAGGCTTTCAGGCGCGGCCGCAGTACCTGGCCCAGGTTGCCGGCGGCGCCGGTCAATAACAAACGATGGCAGCGGGGGGAGACAGGCATGCGGTCGACAGCTAGGCTCATGGCGCAACGCTCGGTGGGGTGGACTCGCCTGGTACGTTATCGTACAACTAGTCCAAAGTATAATAAGCACGAATTTTTGCAGTCAAGCGCCACGCAACCGCTTTGGGACAATCCCTGATGAACGCTCCTGTCGATACCCCCGTCCTGCCGCAGCGTCGTCCACGGAACCTGGCCCAGGGCCTGGTGGAGAACATCTCCGAACGCATCCGTAGCGGCGAGATCCGCCCCGGCGACAAGCTGCCCACCGAATCCGAGATCATGCGGCAGTTTGGCGTCAGCCGCACCGTGGTGCGCGAAGCGCTGTCGCGGCTGCAGGCCTCGGGCCTGGTCGAAACCCATCACGGCGTTGGCACCTACGCGCTCGAACCCAGCGGCGGCGGCGATTTCCGCGTCGACCCCGCCGACATCGCCACGGTGCGCGACGTGCTGGTGCTGCTGGAACTGCGCATCTGCTTGGAAAGCGAGGCCGCCGGCCTGGCCGCCGTGCGCCGCAGCGAAGTCCAACTGGCCGAGATGCGGCGCGCGCTGGATGCCTTCAAGGCCGCGCTGGACAGCGGCGGCGACACCATCACGCCGGATTTCCAGTTCCACCTGCTGGTATCGCAGGCCACCGATAATCGTTATTTCGCCGACCTCATGTCGCACCTGGGTTCGGCCATCATCCCCCGCACCCGCATCAATTCGGCCAAGTTCGCCCACGAGGACCGCGCCGCCTACCTGTCGCGCGTCAACCTGGAACACGAGGATATCTACAGCGCCATCGTGCGCCAAGATGCCGAAGGCGCGCGCGCCGCGATGCGCACCCACCTGAGCAACAGCCGCGAGCGCCTGCGCCGGGTGCAATGACGCCTTTTAGGCGAAATCTGATGTCGTACAACATGACAGGGGTGTCAATCGCCTGACATTGGCGCGCGCCCGACCGCCGGCGGCGCTGCGGCGCGTCAATCCGCGTTAACCTTGGCCGTTTTCAATCACCGGACGGCAGGCATGGTTTGGCTGGGTAATCGCGGGCAGGGTAAGCGCGGCGCATCAACGGATTTCATTCGTCCAGGGAGGGCCGCCGCATGCGCCGCCTGACGCTCCGTTTCATCGTGTCCGTGCTGGTTCTGCTGACGTTGAGCCGGCTGGGCCTGTCGTTGTGGATGTGGGGCCGGGTCGAGGCGGCCGGCGGCCTGTGGCCGGTGCTGTTCGGCGGCCTGCGTATCGACGTCTGCCTGCTGTCCATGGTGATCGCACTGCCGGCGGTGTTTTCGCCCTGGCTGGGGCACCGCCCGTGGGCCGCGCGCGTCGCCGCCTGGTGGTTCCGCGTCTGGTGGATGCTGTACGTGCTGCTGGAAGTCTCCACGCCGCAGTTCATCGCCGAATACGACACGCGCCCGAACCGCCTGTATTTCATCTACCTGCTCAACCCGAAGGAAGTCGGCTCGATGCTGTGGCAGGGCTACAAGGGCGTGCTGCTGGCCGCCCTGGTGGTGCTGCTGGTGGCCGCGTGGCTGGCGGTCAAGTTGTTCCCGACGCGGGTGCGCGATCCGTTCCTGGCGTGGTGGAAGCGGCCGCTGGCATCGCTGGCGATTCTGGCGCTGGTGGTGCTGGGCGCGCGCGGCACGCTGGAGCATCGTCCCATCAACCCGGCCAAGGTCGCGTTCAGTTCGGACGCCATGGTCAATTCGCTGGCGCTCAATTCGCTCTACAGTGTGTTCGATGCCGCCTACCGCATGCGCGACGAGCGCTCGTCCGCCGCGATGTATCCGAAGATGCCGGTGGACGAAATGAACGCCATCGTGCGCGACAAGGCTGGCCTGACGGGCGCGCCGCTGGATCCGCGCTATCCCAGCCTGCACGAGCAGAAGGCCACGGTGCGGCGCGACAAGCCGCTCAACCTGGTGATCATCCTGCAGGAAAGCCTGGGCGCGCAGTATGTCGGCAGCCTGGGCGGCAAGGACTTGACGCCCAACATCGACCGCCTCGGCAAGGAAGGCTGGATGTTCCATCGCGCCTACGCCACCGGCACGCGCTCGGTGCGCGGCATCGAGGCGGTCACCGCGGGCTTCCTGCCCAGCGTGGCCGATGCGGTGGTGAAGCTGCCGCGCTCGCAGACCGGCTTCTTCACGCTGGCGCAGGTGCTGGGCAAGCATGGCTACCATTCGCGCTTCGTCTATGGCGGCGAGTCGCACTTCGACAACATGCGCGCCTTCTTCCTGGGCAATGGCTTTGACGAGATCGTCGATCGCCCGAAGTTCGAGAATCCGGTGTTCGAAGGCTCGTGGGGCGCGTCCGACGAAGACATGTTCACCCAGGTCGACCGCCTGCTGCGCGCCGACGGCGACAAGCCGGTGTTCACGCTGGCGTTTTCGGTCAGCAACCATTCGCCGTGGGAGTATCCGGCGGGCCGCATCCAGCCGGTGGGCGATCCGGCCAGCGTCGACAACACCGTGCGCTACGCCGACTGGGCGCTGGGCCAGTTCTTCGACAAGGCGCGCAAGGCGCCGTACTGGGACAACACCGTGTTCCTGGTGATCGCCGATCATGATTCCCGCGTCTACGGTTCGATCCCGGTGCCGGTGCGGCACTTCCAGATCCCGGCCCTGATCCTGGGCGCGGGCATCGCGCCGCGCCAGGACGAGCGCATCGTCAGCCAGATCGACATGGCGCCCACGCTGCTGTCGCTGATCGGGCTGGATAACGTCAACCCGATGCTGGGCGCGGACCTGACGCAGCGCGATCCCAATCGCGCGCTGATGCAGTACGCCGACAACTTCGGCTACCTGCAGGGCGACAAGCTGCTGGTGCTGGAGCCGTCCAAGGCGCCGCGCGAATTCCGTTATCGCGCCGCGCCGGTCGGGCAGGACGAGACCTATGAGCCGGTCGAACCGGCGGACGAGGCCTTGAGCAAGGAAGCGCTGGCGCATGCCTTGTGGGCCAGTTGGGTCTACCGCGAAGAAAAATACCGCCTGCCTTGACTTCGCCCCGTCTGGCCCGCGGTCCGGTTTGATCCCGCTCAAACCGGCTCGCGGCCAGTCCTCGCACACTCGCGCTCATGACTTTTCCCGATCCGCTCGCCGGCCCGAGCCGGCCCCCTGTCGCTGACGCAAGCGACGCGCCCGCGTCCGCGCTGGCCGCGCGTTGGCGCGGTTGGCCCGTGCCACGCGGCCGTCTGGCCTGGCTGACTGGCGTCTTCAGCGTGATGATGATCGGCGTCAGCACGCTGTTCTGGTGCCTGCTCCTGTTCCCCCTGGCGCTGCTGAAACTGGCGCTGCCGTTTGCCGCGGCGCGGCGCCGCATCGATCCCGTCCTCAATGGCATCGCCACGGCCTGGATCAGCGTCAACACCGCCTGGTTCTCGCGCATCCAGCGCGCGCCCTGGGACGTGCGCGGCCATGCCGGCCTGCGCTACGCCGATTGGTACCTGGTCAACTGCAATCACCAGTCCTGGGTCGATATCTTCGTGCTGCAAGGCGCGCTGAACCGCCGCATTCCGTTGCTGAAGTTCTTCCTCAAGCAGCAGCTCATCTACGTGCCGGTGATCGGGCTGGCCTGGTGGGCGCTGGACTTTCCGTTCATGAAGCGCCACGGCAAGGCCGACCTGCGCCGCAATCCGGCCCTGGGGCGCCAGGACCAGGAAACCGCGCGCCGCGCCTGCCAGAAGTTCTCGCTGGTGCCGACCAGCGTGATGGTGTTCGCCGAGGGCACGCGCTTCACCCCGGCCAAGCGCGATGCTCAGGGCTCGCCGTACCGCCACTTGCTCAAGCCCAAGGCGGGCGGGCTGGCGGTGTCGTTGAACGCGATGGGCACGCGCTTTCGCTCGATGATCGATGTCACCATCGCCTATCCGGCGGGCGTGCCCAGCTTCTGGGACATGGCCTGCGGCCGCATGGGCACGGTGCGGGTGCGCATGCACCAGGTGCCGGTGCCGCCGGCCTTCTGCGACGGCGACTACAGCCGCGACAAGGCCTTCCGCACCGAATTCCACCACTGGCTGGGCCGGCAGTGGCAGGCCAAGGACGACGAGATCGAGGCGTTGATGGCCGATGCGGCCGCCACGCCCCGATCCTGACGGACTGCCCTTACACCCGCGCCGGCAGCACGGTGCCCGAGCATTCGCCGAAGCCGATGCGCGGATAGCCGGCCTTGACGCACTCGGCGCGCATGATGACCTGGTCGCCATCCTGCAGGAAGGTGCGCTTCTCGCCCCAGGGCAGCTCGATCGGCTGCTTGCCGCCGTGGTTCAGTTCCAGCATCGAACCGGCTTCCGAGGGCTGCGGGCCGGACAGCGTGCCGGTGCCGAGCATGTCGCCCGGCTGCAGGTTGCAGCCGTTCACCGTGTGGTGCGTGATCAACTGCGCCACATTCCAGTACGCATCGCGGAAGTTGCTGCGCGACAGCCGCGCCGGCGCCTGCTTGCCGGCGCGCGACTGTTCGGTCGTGAGCAGCACTTCCATCTGCACGTCGTAGGCGCCCTTGGCGCGGTTGGCATCGGAGGCCAGGTACGGCAGCGGCTGCGGCTCGGACGGGCCGCGGTTCCATTGCGTGCGGAACGGTTCCAGCGCTTCCATGGTGACAATCCACGGCGAGATGGTCGAGGCGAAGTTCTTCGACAGGAACGGGCCCAGCGGCTGGTATTCCCAGCCCTGGATGTCGCGCGCCGACCAGTCGTTCAGGATGCACAGGCCGAAGACGTGCGCATCGGCGTCCGCCAGCTTGATGCGGTCGCCCTGGGCGTTGCCGGTGCCGACGAAGATGCCCAGTTCCAGTTCGTAGTCCAGCCGCGCGCACGGGCCGAATTGCGGCGCCTCGCCTTCGTTGGCGGGGCGGGTCTGGCCGACCGGGCGGGGGAACTTCTGGTCCACGCCGATGCTGGAGGCGCGGCCGTGGTAGCCGATCGGCACCCACTTGTAGTTCGGCAGCAGGGGATTGTCGGGGCGGAACTGCTTGCCGATGGCGGTGGCGTGGTGCACCGAGATGTAGAAGTCGGTGTAGTCGCCGATGCGGGCGGGCGTGGTGTATTCGGCGTCGGCCTGGGCCACCAGCAGCGGCTCGACCGTGGCGCGCAGCGCGGCGCCTTCGCGCAGCGCGCGCGACAGCGCCAGGCGCAGCGCGCTCCAGTGGGCCTGGCCCAGGGCCATCAGCGCGTTCAGGCTGTCGCCCTGGCAGGCGGCCAGCGCCTCGGCGGCGGCGCCCTCGAACGGCTTGGCGGCGGCCAGCGCCGCCAGGTCGACGATCTGGTCGCCGATGGCCACGCCGGGGCGGAACGACTCCTGCGAGCCCTTGCGGCGGAACGCGGCGTAGGGCAGGTTCTGCACCGGGAAGTCCGACGCGCCGGTGTTGGCGCTGGCAACCCAGCTCTTGAGCGACGGGTCGTGGGTTTCGTTGATGGCGGTGGTCATGAGGAATGTCTCGTTCAATGTGTTTATAAGGGCGCGGCGGGCGCCGGAAAAATCCAAAGCCAAACGGCGATGCGCTTGCGCGCATCGCCGTGGGCGGGCGTGACGGGAGAGAAAACGGTCACGCCTTGGCGGGATCGAAATGCTTCTGCAGGCCCTGCCAGCACCGGTAATAGTCGCCCTGCAATTCTACCGAGGCCAAGGCCTGCGCCGTCGGGCGGATTACGCGCCGCGTCTCGAACATGAAAGCCATGGTGTCGCGGATGTAGTGCGCGGTGCTGGTGTCGGCGCGCGAGGCCTTCTCGAAGGTCTCGGCGTCGGGGCCGTGGCCGCTCATGCAGTTGTGCAGGCTCGCGCCGCCCGGGGCGAAGCCATCGGCCTTGGCGTCGTACACGCCCTGGATCAGGCCCATGAATTCGCTGGCGACGTTGCGGTGGAACCAGGGCGGACGGAAGGTGTTCTCCATCGCCAGGATGCGCGGCGGGAAGATGGCGAAGTCCATGTTGGCCGTGCCCGGGGTGTCGGACGGCGCGGTCAGCACCGTGAAGATCGACGGGTCCGGATGGTCGTAGCTGATCGAGCCGATGGTGTTGAAGTGGCGCAGGTCGTACTTGTAGGGCGCGTGCGTGCCGTGCCAGGCCACCACGTCCAGCGGCGAATGGCCGATCGCGGCGCGCCAGAAGCCGCCGGTGAACTTGGCGATCAGTTCGAAGTCGCCTTCCAGGTCTTCGTACCAGGCCACCGGCGTCTTGAAGTCGCGGGCGTTGGCCAGGCAGTTCGAGCCGATCGGGCCCAGTTCCGGCAGGCGCAGCGCGGCGCCGAAGTTCTCCAGCATGTAGCCGCGCGCGCTGTCGTCCAGCAGTTGCACGCTGAAGCGCACGCCGCGCGGGATCACGGCGATCTCCAGCGGCTCCAGGTCGATCAGGCCCAGTTCGGTGGCCAGGCGCAGGCGGCCCTGCTGCGGCACCAGCAGCAGCTCGCCGTCGGCGTTATAGAAATAGCGGCCCAGCATCGAGCGGTTGGCGGCATACAGGTGGATGCCGACGCCGCTTTGCTCATCGGGGCCGCCGTTGCCGCCCCAGGTCTTCACGCCTTCGATGAAATCGGTGGGCGCGGTGGGAATGGGCAAGGGGCTCCAGCGCAGTTGATTGGGCGTGACCGGGCCGTGACCGAACGCGCTTTCCCAGCCCTTGACGCCGCCAAACGGCTCGAACGGCTTGTGCTGCGCGCCCGGGCGGATGCGGTAGAGCCAGGAGCGGCGGTTCTCGCTGCGCGGCGCGGTGAAGGCGGTGCCGGACAACTGCTCGGCGTACAGGCCATAGGGACATTGCTGGGGCGAATTGCGGCCCAGCGGCAGCGCGCCGGGCAGGGCTTCGGTGGCACAGTCGTTGCCGAAACCGGTCTGGTAGTGCAGTTCCATGGAATCCTCCTGGGTGGCGCGCGATGCGTGGCCGCGCGGTCTTGGTCGTGGCGCGCCGGATGAAATGCTCCGGCGCCGATACGCCATTGTCGGAAAATTCCCCCACTATGGCTACGGGAATGCAAAAATAGCAACTATAAATCTTGTGAATAGTAGGGGTGCCTGATGGCGGACTTGCGCGACGTCGACCTGAACCTGTTGATCCTGTTCCAGCACTTGCTGGAGGACCGCAACCTGTCCGCCGTGGCGCGGCGGCTGGACCTGTCGCAGCCGGCGGTCAGCAACGCCCTGCGCCGGCTGCGGCTGGCGTTCGGCGACGAGCTGTTCGTGCGCACCGCCCAGGGCATGCTGCCGACGCCGCGCGCGCAGCGGCTGGCCGGCCCGGTCAGCGAGGCGTTGGCCCTGTTGTCGCAGGCCTTGCAGGACCAGGAGGCGTTCGATGCCGCCACCAGCACGCGGCGTTTCCGCGTGGCCATGACCGATGTCGGCGAGATCCATTTCATGCCGCGCCTGATGGAAGTCTGCGTGCAGGTCGCGCCGCTGGTGCGCATCGATTCGGTGCGGGTCCAGGGGCCGGACCTGCCGCGCGAGATGGAGGCGGGCCGGGTCGACCTGGCCATCGGCGCCTTCGACGAGATGGGGGCGGGCACCTTGCAGCGCATGTTGTTCCGGCAGGGGTACGCCACGCTCTTTCGCCAGGCGCATCCCACGGCCCACCCCGGCATGGGGTTGAAGGCGTTTCGCGCCGAGCGTCATCTCATCGTGTCGCGGGCCGCGCCCTATGGGCAGGTCAACCAGTCGATGGAGCGGGCCGGCGTCGCGCTGGCCGAGCACTTCAGCGTGCCGCATTTCTCGGCCGTGCCGTACATCGTCAGCGCCACCGACCTGCTGGCGACCGTGCCCGAAAAACTGGCGGCGAGCGCCGCGCAGCCATTCGGCCTGCGCTACATGACGCCGCCGGTGAAGGTGCCGGCGCTGCAGACCAATATGTACTGGCAGCGCCGCTACGATCGCGATGGGGGCAACCAGTGGTTGCGCGCCCTGATCGTCAATGCGTTTGCGGTGGGTTCGCCGCCGGCGTGACCGACGCGCGGGCCTGCGCCAGCGCCTCGCGCAGCACCGCCATGTCGCCCAGGTGGTTGGCCAGCAGCAGGATCAGCGCGGCGTTCATTTCCTGGCTCTGCTCGTTGCTCAGGTCGCGATGGGCGTCGATCAGCGCTTCGTAGAAGTCGTCCGGCGCGGCCAGGTTGGTTTCGGTAATCAGCATGGAAAGGGCCTCCGTATTCAGGCGCGGCCAATGGCGCGGTTGACGGCCGACGCCACCGCGTCGGGCTGGAAGGCGCGCCAGCGCGCGGCGATGTGCTGGTCGGGGCGGATCAGGTAGGCGGTGCCGGACAGCGCGTCATAGCGCTGAGCCAGCAGCCCTTCGACGTCGATGACCCGCGCCAGGTCATCCGGCCAGCCGGCGGCGTCGCAACCGGGGCTGGCCACCAGCACGGGCTTGACCGGTACCGCCGCCAGGCGCAGCGCGCGCAGGGCCTGCAGGGTCTGGGCGTCGGGCGGAGCGTCGCCGCAGAACAGCGCCAGCGTGAAGCCCGCGCCCAGTTGCGACAGCCACCAGGGCGAGTCGCCGGACCCGCGCACCGGCGCGTCCAGCGCCACCGCGCCGGGCCGCATGCGGCCGGCGAAGGTGTCGCTGTCGGGGCTGTTCAGCGGCGAATCGATGTACGTGGCGGGCAGCGACAGCCGGCCGCTGTTGACCAGCGAGCGCGCGAACGCATGGGTGCGGGCCAGGTTCAGCACCGCGTTGCGGAAGCTGCGGCTGATGTCGCTCTTGGGCGTGATGAAATCGGTGGCGCGCGACGAATTCAGGATGTTCTCGTCGGCGGCATGCTCGCGCTCGGCGGCGTAGCTGTCGATCAGCGATTCGGGCGCGTGGCCGGCCAGCACCAGGCGCAGTTTCCAGGCCAGGTTCTCGGCGTCCTGCACGCCGCTGTTGGCGCCGCGCGCGCCGAAGGGCGAGACGCGGTGCGCCGAGTCGCCGGCGAACACCACGCGGCCGTGGCGGAACTTGTCCATGCGTTCGCAGGCGAAGGTGTACACGCTGACCCATTCCAGGTCGAACTGCGCGTCCGGGCCGAGCAGGGCGCGGATGCGCGGCAGCACGTTCTCGGGCTTGACGGCCTCGACCGGGTCGGCGTTCCAGCCCAGCTGGAAGTCGATGCGCCAGACATTGTCGGGCTGCATGTGCAGCAGCACCGATTGGTTCGGGTGGAAGGGCGGGTCGAACCAGAACCAGCGCTCGGCCGGGAAGTCGGCCTTCATCTTGACGTCGGCGATCAGGAAGCGGTCGCGGAAGATGCGGCCATGGCTTTCCTGGCCGATCAGCTTGCGCACCGGCGAACGGGCGCCGTCACAGGCCACCAGCCAATCGGCGCGCAGCGCGTAGCCGCCTTCGGGCGTGTCGATCGACAGCACCACGCCGTCGCCGGCCTGCTCCAGCCCCACCACCTTGTTCTTCCAGCGCAGGTCGATGTTCGGTTCCTGGCGCGCCTGCTCGTACAGATAGCCCTCGGCGTAGTACTGCTGCAGGTTGATGAACGCGGGGCGGCGGTGGCCGGGCTCGGGCAGCAGGTCGAAGCGCCATACTTCCTGGTCGCGGAAGAACACCTTGCCCACGTTCCACGACACGCCCTTGTCGACCATGCGCTGGCCGACGCCGAGGCGGTCCCAGATCTCCAGGGTGCGCTTGGAAAAGCAGATGGCGCGCGAGCCGGTGGACAGGCGGTAGTCGTCATCCAGCACCACCACCCGCACGCCCTGGCGCGCCAGGTCCAGCGCCGTGGTCAGGCCGACCGGGCCGGCGCCCACCACCACCACCGGATGGCGCGCCTGCGTCGCGGCGGCCTGGTCGGCGTGTTTTTCATAGGCGAACTCCATCGCCTGAAAGTCGATGTCTCCCACGGTTGTCTCCTGTGTGGGTCATTTTGTTTTTATGCGCGGCGCCGCGCGCTGCCCGCGGCCGCTGGCCGGCGGGCCGTGCGGCGCCGTTTCAATCGGTGGAACGGCGGCCGGCGAGCCGGCCGCGCGGGATCAGCCCTCCAGCTGGGCCCACATTTCCAGGTCGCGCTTGTCGGTCCAGATGCGCGGATGGACGTGGCCGGTGGCCTCGTCGTAGGCGCGCGATACGTCGAACGGCATGCAGTGGTCGAAGATGACCCAGTCGCTGTAGCGCGGCTTCATGAAGTCGTAGACCTCGCGGTAGATCGTCTTCAGGTCCTTGCCCTCGGCCACGCCGCGGTTGACCGCGCCGTACAGGTCGGTCAGGAAGGCGCGCGTGCCGGCCAGGCCCTGGCGCACTTCTGTGGCGTTCTTCAGCGCGGGGCCGCGGCCAGGCACCATCTTTTCGGCCTCGAAGCCCGACAGCGCATCCAGCGTGCTGGGCCAGTCGCGGAAGTAGGCGTCGCCGCAGTAGGGGGTGGACTGGTATTCGACCAGGTCGCCGGCGAACAGGATCTTCTGCTCGGGCAGCCAGGCGATGGTGTCGCCCTTGGTGTGGCCGCGGCCGACCTGCAGCAGCTTGACTTCCAGGTTGCCCAGATTGACGGTCATCTCGCCCTTGAAGGTCATGGTGGGCCAGACCAGGCCAGGGGGAATCGATTCGGCGTTGCGGAACAGGCGCGGGAAGCGGCCGATCTCGCTGGCCTTGTCCTGCTCGCCGCGCTCGGCGATCAGGTCGTAGGTGTCGCGGCTGGCCAGGATCTCCTGGGCGTTGTAGGCCGAGGCGCCGAACACGCGCACCGCGTGGTAGTGCGACAGCAGGATGTACTTGATCGGCTTGTCGGTGACTTCGCGGATGCGGCGGATGACGTCCTGCGCCATCACCGGCGTGGCCTGGGTGTCGACCACCATGACGGCCTCGTCGCCGATGATCACGCCGGTGTTGGGATCGCCCTCGGCGGTGTAGGCATAGGCGTTGTCGGACAGCTTTTCGAACGACACGACCTTGTCGGCCAGGTCGGCGTGCGAAGCGAATTGCTTGCTCATGGAGGCTCCTTCCACTTTTATAGGAATAGGGTGTGTGGAGGGACTATAGCGTGGCGTTAGTGGTTGTGCAATACGTTTGCTATAAACGAATAGACCCTTTTTGGCAGGGATTTCCCTGGGATTTCGGGCGGGGGCGCCCAAATGCGTCCGGGCCGCGCTGGGCGGCCCGGAGGGGAACCTTTCAGGCCGCGGGCGGCCCCAGGGAATTGGATGTGCTGGCGTGCGCGCTCAGGTCTTCTGGCACTTCGGGCAGTAGTACGTGGCCCGCTGGCCCTGGACGATGCGCTTGATCGGCGTGCCGCACACCCGGCAGGGCTGGCCGGCGCGCTCGTAGACCGCCGCGTGGATCTCGAAATACGCGCCCGGCTCGCCGGTGGCGCCGACATAGTCGCGCAGGGTGCTGCCGCCGGAGGTCAGGGCGTCGGCCAGGGTGGCGCGCACCATGTCCGCCAGGCGGTCGCAGCGGGCGCGCGACAGTTTGTTGGCCGGGGTCTTGGGATTGATGCGGGCGCGGAACAGGCTTTCGGAGGCGTAGATATTGCCCACGCCGACCACCGCCATGCCGGCCAGCAGCACCTGCTTGATCGCGGCGCCGTGGTTCTTGAAGTGGTGGTGCAGCCAGGCGCCGTCGAAGCGCGGGTCGAACGGCTCGATGCCGAGCTTGGCCAGCAGGGGGTGGTTTTCGACCGGTCCGTCCGCTTCGGGATGCCACAGCACGGCGCCGAAGCGGCGCGGGTCGTGCAGGCGCAGCACCGCCTGGTCGAAGATCCATTCGACGTGGTCGTGCTTGCGCAGGAATTCGCCCGGGGCCACGCTGCGCAGCGACCCGGACATGCCCAGGTGCACGATCTGGGTGCCGTGGTCAAAGCGCAGCAGCAGGTATTTGCCGCGCCGGCCGCATTCCTGCACGGTGCGCCCACCCACCAGGGCGGGCAGGTCGGCCGGGATGGGCCAGCGCATCCGGGACTCGTGGACGATCAGCCGCGTGAGGGGGCGGCCGGTGATGACAGCGTCGATTCCGCGACGCGTGGTTTCAACTTCAGGCAGTTCCGGCATGAGCCAGTGTAAGATCATCAATTGCGTGTACGAAGATTGTGCCACCAACCGGACGGGCCGCGTGAAGTCGTCTTTCAAACAAATGAATATCGGGATTGCCGCGCTGGCGCTTGCGTTGGCCTCCGCCCTGGCCCCTCAGGCCCAGGCCGCCGACAGCCGGACGCGGGATGCGACCGGCCCCCGCATGGCGCCCCAGAACCGCCAGCCAGAAACCGAGGTGATCCGCCTGCGTCCGGGCCAACTGCCCTACGTCTCGCTGACCGCCGACATCTTCTACCGCGTCCTGGCGTCGGAAATCGCCGCCCAGCGCGGCATGTACGGCACCGCCGCCAACACCATGGTCGGCCTGGCCCGCGACACCGGCGATCCCCGCCTGGCGCGCCGCGGCCTGGAATTCCAACTTGCCGGCGGCAATCTGCCGGGCGCCCTGGACGCCGCCCGGGTCTGGGCCCGCCTGTCTCCCAACGATCTGGAAGCCAGCTCAACCGAACTGGCGCTGGCCGCCGCCAATGGCCAGACGAAGGGCCTGTCGCAGGCCCTGCGCAACCGCATCGAAGCCTCGCGCGACAAGCCCGCCGCCATCGGCCAGGCCCTGGCCGTGCTGAGCCGCCTGAACGATCGCCGCCTGGCGCTGCGCATCCTTGACGAAGCCCTCAGCGACAGCGTGCGCAAGCTGCCGGCCGCCCATCTGGCGCTGGCCGACGTGGCCTCCGCCGCCGGCGACTACCCGCGCGCCTCCCAGGAGGCACGCGCCGCCCTGGCCGCCGATCCCAAGTCTGAACCGGCCGCCCAGCGCGTCCTGGAGTACGGCGCCAAGGTCGACCCGCAGCGCGCTCAGGCCGATGCCCGCGCCTATATCAACCGCAATCCCAACGCCCGCAAGGTGCGCCTGATGCTGGCCGGCCAGATGGCCGACGCCGGCGACTACAGCGGCGCGCTGGCCGAGCTGCAGGCCATGTCGCGGCGCTCGCCGGAAGACTTCGACCTGCTCTTCATGCAGGCCCAACTGGCCTACAAGGCCGGCCAACTGCCGCAGGCCAAGACGCTGCTGCAGCAGTACCTGGACGTTCAGAACCAGCGCCAGCGCGCCATCGTGCCGGGCGCCACCGACGCCGGCGCCGCGGCGGCCGACGCCCACGTGCTGCTGTCGCGCATCGCCGAAGACCAGGGCCAGTACGACGAAGCCATCGCCGAACTCGGCCGCATCGACGATCCGTCGCTGCGTTTCTCGGCGCGCATGCGCCAGGCCGCCCTGCGCGCCAAGTCCGGCCGCATCGACGACGCCATCAAGATGGTCGACGCCGCCGCGCCCCAGGACGAGGAAGAACGCACCCTGGGCGTGCTGACCAAGGCGCAGATCCTGCGCGACGCCGACCGCGTCGGCCAGGCCGTGTCGGTGCTGGAAGCGGCCGACCAGGCGCTCCCCGACACCGTCGAAATCAAGTACGAGCTGGCCATGCTGTACGAGCGCCAGGACCGCCTGGCCGACCTCGAACGCATGTTGCGCCAGGTCATCGCGCTGGATCCCGAGCACGCCCACGCCTACAACGCGCTGGGCTACACGCTGGCCGACCACAACCAGCGCCTGC
Source organism: Achromobacter sp. SIMBA_011 (assembly GCF_046535435.1). NCBI lineage: Bacteria > Pseudomonadati > Pseudomonadota > Betaproteobacteria > Burkholderiales > Alcaligenaceae > Achromobacter > Achromobacter sp. SIMBA_011. The sequence goes on from NZ_JAWRWN010000001.1 coordinate 1,165,867, forward strand.
CCGAGGCGCTGGATCTCATCACCCAGGCGCTGGAACTGTCGCCCAACGACCCGTTCATCCTGGACAGCATGGGCTGGGTCAAATTCCGCATGGGCGACCAGGTCGCCGCGGTCGATTACCTGCGCCGCGCCTATGGCGTGCGGCCCGAGGCCGACATCGCCGCCCACCTGGCCGAGGTGCTCTGGACCCAGGGCAAACGCGATCAGGCGGTCGAGCTGCTGCGCGCCGCGGTGCAGAAGGATCCCAAGAACAAGACCGTGCTCGACGTCATCAAGCGCCTGGGGGTCAGCCTGTGACGGCAGCGTTGCGCGGCAGTCTGGGCTGGATGCGCTGGGCGCTGCTGGCCATGCTGGCGTTCGTGCTGGCGGCCTGCACCACCACGCCCAAGCCCATTGAAGGCACGTCGCCGGATGCGTTCTCGCGCATCGGCCGTTTCGCCATCACGGTCAACGAGGAAAGCGGCAGGCAGAATGCCGTGCAGGGTGGTTTTTCCTGGTCTGACGACGGCCGTCGCTACGTGCTCGACCTGACCAACCCGCTTGGATCGACCGAGGCGCGCGTCGAGGGCCAACCCGGCGCGGCCAGCCTGACCAAGGCCGACGGCACCCGCCTGGTGGCCGACAACCCCGACGCCCTGGCCGAAGACGCCCTGGGCAGCAGCATGCCGGTGTCCGGCCTGCGCGATTGGCTGCGCGGCAGGCTGCCGGGCCAGCCCGAGGCCAGCGATGTCTCCAACGACGAGCTAGGCCGCCCCGTGGCGTTCGAACAGGGTGGCTGGCGCGCGCGGTTGTCGCGCTACGACACGCTCGGCCCCCAGATGCTGGTGCTCGAGCGCCAGGAGCCTGGCCGCCGCATCATGGTGCGGCTGGTCGTCAACAAGCCCTGATTCCCGCCGCTTCATGACCCGCGCGACGGCCCTTCGGGGCCGTTGTCTCGTCCGTCGGTAGCACGTCCCTCCGGCTTCAATTTGGCAAATAAGCGTTGCAAAACCGACTCTGTTACTGATTGATAGATTCTGTTTAGCCTGAATAATCCTCCGATCCCCGCGCGCACGACCCCTGCGCGCGGCATGCAAGGCCGGCGGTCGCGGATCGCGCCGCCGCTTTTTTACGGAGAATGCCAATGTTCAGGAATACGCGAATCGCGACGATGCTCTTGGGGATCATCGCGCTGTTTTTCACTTTCCAGTTGCTGGTGGGCGGCATGGGTTTCGTCGCCCTGCGGCAGACCAACCAGGACGTCGGCCAGCTCTATCGCCTTTCCTCGCAACAGGTCAATGCCGTCAACACGGCGGCGTTGTCGCTGGTCGCGGCGCGCACCGACCTGAGCCGCTACGCCACCCGGGTGGCGCAGGGCAATGCCAGCGACACCACCGCGCTGCGCCTGGCGCGCCAGCGCATCGCCGCGGGCGACCGCGCCTTCCAGGGCTTCGCCGGCGGCCTGTCGGCCGACGAGAAGGTCGTGTCCAAGGACCTGATCGAGGCCTACACCAACCTCAGCAACAACCTGCAGAACGTCGGCAAGGTGCTGGAGGCTGGTGACATGGACGCCTACTTCAAGCAGGGCACGCAGCAGGTGCAGGAACTGCTGGTGTCCGAGCGTGACGCCTTCATGAAGCGCGCCGAGGCCACCGGCCAGGAGGTGATGGACGAGATTTCGCTGTTCCACATGATCTTCTCGTACCTGCTGGCCGGCATCCTGGTGCTGGGCCTGTTGATGGCGGTGGGCGCGCATGTGCTGATCCGCCGCATGATCGTGCGGCCGCTGCTGGAAGCCGGCGACATCTTCCGCCGCATCGCCGAGGGCGACCTGACGCGCCGCGTGGCCGATCGCGGCCGCAACGAGATCGGCGCGTTGCTCAACGCCCTGCGCGCGATGCAGGACAGCCTGGTGCGCACGGTGTCCACGGTGCGCCGCGGCGTCGATGAGATCAACGTCGGCGCGCGCGAAATCTCGTCCGGCAATGCCGACCTGTCCAGCCGCACCGAAGAGCAGGCCGCCTCGCTGGAGGAAACCGCCGCCAGCATGGAAGAGCTGGCCACCACCGTGAAGCAGAACGCCGACACCGCGCGCGAAGCCAACCGCATGGTCGCCGCTTCGGCCGCCGTGGCGCAGCGCGGCGGCGAGGCCGTCTCCAGCGTGGTCGAGACCATGCGCGCCATCCAGGGCAGCTCGTCGCGCATTTCCGACATCGTCGGCGTGATCGATGGCATCGCTTTCCAGACCAACATCCTGGCGCTGAATGCCGCGGTGGAAGCCGCGCGCGCCGGCGAGCAGGGCAAGGGCTTTGCCGTAGTCGCCAGCGAGGTGCGCACATTGGCCCAGCGCAGCGCCGCCGCCGCCAAGGAAATCAAGCAGCTCATCGAGGACTCGGCGCAGAAGGTCGGCGTCGGTTCCGAGCAGGTCGAAACCGCCGGCGCCACCATGCGCGAGATCGTCGATTCGGTGCAGCGCGTGACCAGCCTGATGGGCGAAATCTCGGCCGCGTCGGAAGAGCAGGCCACCGGCATCGACCAGGTCAACCGCGCCGTGACGCAAATGGACGGCGTGACCCAGCAGAACGCCGCGCTGGTGGAGCAGGCCGCCGCCGCGGCCGGCGCGCTCGAAGAGCAGGCGCGCCAGCTGGCGGGCGCGGTGGCAGTGTTCAAGCTGCCGGAAGGGCAGGTGATCGAGGCCCCGGCCGAACGCCTGGCCGGCCGCGTCGCGCCGCAGATCGCCTGATCCGTGGCCGAGGGGGGCGTCGGGGGCCGGGTGATCGCTAAAATCGACCCGTCTGTCTTTTTTCCCGATCCGCCGTGACCCTCTACGACGTACCCGCACCCGCCAAGGTCAACCTGTTCCTGCACGTGGTGGGCCGCCGTGCCGACGGCTACCACCTGCTGCAGACCGCCTTCCGCTTCATCGATCTGTGCGACACGCTGCATTTCGAGGCGCGCGCCGATGGCGTCATCAGCCGCGCCGCGGAATTGCCTGGCGTGTCCGAAGAGGAAGATCTCACCCTGCGCGCCGCCCGCGCGCTGCAACAGGCCACCGGCACGCGCCAGGGCGCGCAGATCGCGCTGGAAAAGCGCATCCCGCAGGGCGGCGGCCTGGGCGGCGGTTCGAGCGACGCGGCCACTGTGCTGATCGCCTTGAACCGCCTGTGGGGCACCGGGCTGTCGCGGCGCGAGCTGATGGAACTGGCGTTGCCGCTGGGCGCGGATGTGCCGGTGTTCGTGTTCGGCCAGTCCGCCTTTGCCGAGGGCGTGGGCGAAAAACTGACGGCGCTGGACCTGCCGGCGCGCGCCTATCTGGTGGCGCAACCGGACGCGAGCGTGCCGACCGTTGGAATTTTTTCCGCACCCGATTTGACAAGAGATTCTTCTTACATCACAATAGCGGACTTTCTTGCTTCGCCTACATTTTCCTTCGGGAAAAATGATTTGGAGCCGGTGGTCTACCGACTTTATCCTGAGGTTCTCAGGGCATCGCGGTGGCTTGCAGAGCAGGGTGTGTTGAAAAACACGGGAACCCAAGTTCGCATGTCGGGATCTGGCGCGTGTTTGTACGCCGAGTTTTCCGAGCTGTCGGAGGCCGTTTTGGCGAAAACGGAAATTACCGCTACAATGCGCGGCGCTGTTGAAGCAAACTGCAAAAACGCAGATGACACAGACAGCACAACGCATCCACGGTTCCGGTTAGTGCAGGCGTGTCCTGGGTTGACTGAACATCCGTTGCGGAATTGGATTGCAAGATAGTTGGGGAGTCGCCAAGCTGGTTAAGGCACCGGATTTTGATTCCGGCATGCGAAGGTTCGAATCCTTCCTCCCCAGCCAACCGAATACATAACAAAGCTGTTGAACACGCCTGTAAGACACTGGCCCGGGTTCAGCAGCTTTTTTATTTTCCGGTTCCAGCAGGTTCTCGCATCACCTCGTTAGTGTCTCGAAACGACCATCGCATCATCCATCATGGCAAACGATAGCTTCATGATCTTCACGGGCACGGCCAACACTCGGCTGGCCGTGGACGTAGTCAACCACCTCGATATGTCCCTGGGCAAGATGACCGTCGGTCGCTTCTCGGACGGCGAGGTGATGGTCGAGATCAACGAGAACGTGCGCGGCAAGGACGTCTTCGTCCTGCAGCCCACCTGTGCGCCTACCAATGACAACCTGATGGAAATCATGGTGATGGTCGATGCCCTGCGCCGCGCCTCGGCCGGCCGCATCACCGCCGCCATTCCGTATTTCGGCTACGCCCGCCAGGACCGCCGCCCGCGCTCGGCGCGCGTCGCGATCTCGGCCAAGGTCGTGGCCAACATGCTGCAAGTGGCTGGCGTCGACCGCGTCCTGACGATGGACCTGCACGCCGACCAGATCCAGGGCTTCTTCGACATTCCCGTGGACAACATCTACGCCGGTCCGATTTTGCTGGGCGACATCTGGCGCCGCAATTTCTCGAACCTGGTCGTCGTGTCCCCGGACATCGGCGGCGTGGTGCGCGCCCGCGCGCTGGCCAAGCAGCTCGAAGCCGACCTGGCCATCATCGACAAGCGTCGTCCGCGCGCCAACGTGTCGGAAGTGATGAACATCATCGGTGAAGTCGACGGCCGCACCTGCATCATCATGGACGACATGGTCGACACCGCCGGCACGCTGTGCAAGGCGGCCCAGGCCCTGAAGGACCGCGGCGCCGGCGCCGTCTACGCCTATTGCACGCACCCCGTGCTGTCGGGCGGCGCCATCGACCGCATCGAGGCGTCGGAACTGGACGAACTGGTCGTCACCGACACCATTCCGCTCTCCGAGCAAGGCCAGGCCAGCGGCAAGATCCGCCAGCTGTCGTGCGCCGCGCTGCTGGGCGAGACCATCCTGCGTATCTCGAACGCGGAATCGGTCAGCTCGCTGTTCGTCGACTGACGCCAGCCCCCCACCGTTTTTTGTGTCCTGCTGGTCGCGGCAGGACATAAGCAACACGGCGCACCTGTTGTGCGCCGTGTCTTTAACCGGTGAAGTCCGCTTCGCCATTTTTTGTTTTTGGAGTTTTCCATGAAATTCACTGCCACTGCGCGTAGCGTCCAGGGTTCGAGTGCGAGCCGCCGCCTGCGCCGCGCGGGCCGCGTTCCCGCCATCGTCTATGGTGGTTCGGCTGCCCCGCTGAACATCGAACTCGACCACAACGAGATCTACCACGCCCTGCGCAAGGAAGAGTTCCACGCTTCGATCCTGCAAATGCAGCTCGAAGGCGCCAAGGACGAACAGGTCCTGCTGCGTTCGGTTCAATGGCACGCCTACAAGCCGCAAGTCCTGCACGTGGACTTCCAGCGCGTCGACGCCAACCAGGCGCTGCGCACCAAGGTGCCGCTGCACTTCGTGAACGCTGAAGTCTCGCCGGCCGTCAAGCTGAGCGGCGCGATCATCAGCCACGTCGCCACCGAACTGGAAATCACGTGCCTGCCGTCGGCGCTGCCCCAGTTCATCGAAGTCAACCTGGCCGACATCCTGGCCGGCGCTTCGATCCACCTGGCCGACATCAAGCTGCCGATGGGCGTGACCTACGTCCCGCACGGTGGTGAAGAGAACCCGCTGCTGGCCGCCGCTGTCGTCAAGGGTGGCGCTGCCGCCGACGACGCCGACGCCGCTCCGGCCGCTCCCGCCGCCTAAGTCCTGTCGGAAAGCCTCGGCTTTCCGGCGGCTTGCGCCCGAAACCCTGCGTGTGCATTTGCATGCGCAGGGTTTTTTGGTTTAAACACCCCCCATCATGTCTATTCCCATACGCCTCATCGTGGGATTGGGTAACCCCGGTCCCGACTACGAAACCACCCGCCACAACGCGGGCTTCTGGCTGGCCGACCACCTGGCGGACGACCTGCGCGCCTCGTTCGCGCTGGAGAAGTCGTTCTTCGGCATGGTGGCCAAATCCCGCCTGGGGGCCGACAACGTGCTGCTGCTCAAGCCCAACACCTACATGAACCGTTCCGGCCAGGCGGTCGGGGCGCTGGCGCGCTTCTACAAGCTGACGCCGGAGCAGGTGCTGGTGCTGCACGACGAACTCGACCTGATGCCGGGCCAGGTGAAACTCAAGCAGGGCGGCGGCCACGCCGGCCACAATGGCCTGAAGGACATCCAGGCCGCGCTCGGCAGCCCGAACTTCTGGCGCCTGCGCATCGGCATCGGCCATCCGCGCACGCTCGGCCTGGCGCAGCAGGTGGCGGACTTCGTGCTGCACCCGCCGCGCCGCGAGGAGCAGAAGGAGATCGAGGCGGTCATCGACCGCTGCCGCGCCGTGGTGCCCGCCATGCTGGCCGGCGACTTCGCGCTGGCCACCCGCCAACTGCACAGCGGCAACGACGCCTGATGGACGGCGCTCCGGCTTCCGCCGAATCGCGCAAGCTGCGCTTCCGCAGTGAGCTGGCGGATTTCTGGCGCTTCGTGCGCCGGCCGCGTCCGCTGCGGCGTCTGTCCGGCCGCACGCCGGCGATCGGCTGGGTGTCGGACTGGTGGCCGGGCGTCGGCCCCGGACGCCTGCTGGCGTGGGCCGCGGTGCTGTGGCTGATCAACCTGTTCGCCCTGGGGCCGGTGGCGGTCGCCGCGGCCGGCGTCGGCGGCGTCACGCATCGGCTGGACCCGGCCAACATCCCCTGGCTGACGGCGGTGATCTGGGCCCCGCTGGTCGAGGAAATGCTGTTCCGCTACGGCCTGCGACGTCCCAGGCAGGCGCTGTGGCTGTGCCCGGCGCTGCTGCCGGTGGTGCTGTACGGCCCACGCATCTGGACCGGCCTGCTGCTGGCCTCCTTCGTGCTGCTGGCCTGCTGGTCGCTGCGCCCGCGCCCCGAGCCGCTCAAGGGCTGGAACACCGCCTGGCGGCGGCATTACCTGAAACACTTCGGCTGGGTCTTCCACCTGGTGGCGCTGACCTTCGCCGCCGTGCACCTGACCAACTTCGTCTTCAACCACACGCCGTACTGGCTGCTGCCGCTGCTGGTGCTGCCGCAGTGGGTCACCGGCCTGGTGCTGGGCTGGATCCGCATCCGCCGGGGCATCGGCGCGGCGATCGCGCTGCACGCCATGTTCAACGCCGGCCCCATTTTGCTGATCTGGGCCGTGATGCGCTGGGCCCCCACGGCGGCCGGTTGAGCCGTCCGTCCCCCCGGGCGCGGTCATCATGGCGCGCCGCCCGGCGGGGTAAACTAGAACGTTAACGATCAATACCGTACTTACACAGGATTCCCATGGCTCTGCAATGCGGCATCGTCGGCCTGCCCAACGTTGGCAAATCGACACTCTTCAACGCTCTGACCCGCGCCGGCATCGCCGCCGAGAACTATCCGTTCTGCACCATCGAGCCGAACGTCGGCGTGGTCGAGGTGCCGGATCCGCGTCTGCAGAAGCTGGCCGAGATCGTCAAGCCCGAGCGCATCCTGTCGGCCACGGTTGAATTCGTCGACATCGCCGGCCTGGTGGCGGGCGCCAGCAAGGGTGAAGGCCTGGGCAACCAGTTCCTCTCGCACATCCGCGAAACCGACGCCATCGTCAACGTGGTGCGCTGCTTCGAGGATCCCAACGTGATCCACGTGGCCGGCAAGGTTGATCCGATCGCCGACATCGAAGTCATCGAAACAGAACTGGCGCTGGCCGACCTGCAGACCGCCGAAAAGGCCCTGCAGCGCCACCAGAAGACCGCCCGTTCCGGCGACAAGGAATCGCAGCGCATCGTCGCCGTGCTGGAAAAGTGCGTGGCGCAACTGAACGAAGCCAAGCCGATCCGCGCGCTCGACCTGTCCACCGAGGAAAAGGCCGACATCGCCCAGCTCTGCTTCATCACCGCCAAGCGCGCGATGTATGTGGGCAACGTGGCCGACGACGGCTTCACCAACAACCCGCTGCTGGACCGCCTGACCGAATTCGCCGCCGCCCGCAACGCGCCGGTGGTCGCCATCTGCGCCGCCATCGAGTCGGAAATCGTCGACCTGGACGACGCTGACCGCCAGGCTTTCCTGTCGGACATGGGCATGGAAGAACCGGGCCTGAACCGCCTGATCCGCGCCGCCTTCAAGCTGCTGGGCCTGCAGACCTACTTCACCGCCGGCGTGAAGGAAGTGCGCGCCTGGACCGTGCCGATCGGCGCCACCGCGCCCCAGGCCGCGGGCGTCATCCACACCGACTTCGAACGCGGCTTCATCCGCGCGCAGACCATCGCTTACGAAGACTTCATCGCCTACAAGGGGGAGCAGGGCGCGAAGGAAGCGGGCAAGATGCGGGCGGAAGGCAAGGAATACATCGTGCAGGATGGCGATGTGATGAATTTCTTGTTCAACGTCTGATCGGGGCGGTCCATTCTTAGTTAATTGCTGGGTGCTCGGCAGTCTATGGTGGTTGTGAAAGGTCTTCCACACCCCTGCTATGGTCTGCCGAGTGCCAATCGCTCGTCCGACTCTGGACGATTGCGTTGAAGTTAAGGGTTGATGAGTCTGTCGTCGCGCGGCTTTGACTGGGGGCGTTCTGAGGGGGGCGGGCGTGAAGTCCAATTCGGCCACTTATTTGATGGCCGTCGAATAGCGGTAATGAATCCGCCAATGTGGGTAATGAGTCGGAGAATTACCCCGTTTGAACGTTGTGAGATGCGACACCTGCTGAAATTGGTGTTGCCTTCCGGCTGTGTTCGTCTTGAAATGATGCATTCACATGTCAAGATCTCATCGGCTTACGAGCTATTCCTGCAAGACCCGCATGAAGTAGCCGTCGAGTATGGTGATCCGAATGAACCAATGGCCGAATACCAGCAAATCACCCAACGACTCGCCGAGACACGACGGACGCTGAAGACAGAACTACTGGCCGCGCTCAATGCCCCCGGTGGGGACGCAGCATGAGCGACAAACCCGCCTCCTTGATGTCCGTGCCCGAAGGCTACGACCACTGGCTGGGAGAGCTGAAAGTCCGCATTTCCACGGCTCAACAGCAGGCGGCGCGTGCGGTCAATCGCGAGTTGGTGCTGCTCTACTGGCAGATCGGTCAGGACATCTTGCAACGGCAGACCGAACAAGGCTGGGGAGCCAAGGTCATTGAGCGGCTGGCCCATGATCTGCGCACCGCTTTCCCTGACATGAAAGGGTTTTCCCCGCGCAACCTCAAGTACATGCGTGCCTTTGCCCAAGCCTGGCCGGATGCTTCATTTGTGCAAGAGGTGCTTGCACAATTGCCCTGGTATCACCAACTGGCGTTGCTGGACAAGCTGCCCAGCCATGAAGCCCGCCGTTGGTATGCTGCTCGGGCCATCGAGCATGGTTGGTCGCGCAATGTGCTGGTTATGCAGATTGAAGCCAGGCTGCTGGAACGCAATGGTCAGGCCGTCACCAATTTCGACACGCGCTTGCCCGCGCCACAATCCGACCTTGCACGCGAGTCGCTAAAAGACCCCTACCGTTTTGACTTTCTCGGCCTGACCGAGGAAGCGCAGGAACGGGCAATCGAAAACGCCCTGGTCAAACACGTTACCGAGTTCCTGCTGGAGCTGGGCGCGGGTTTTGCCTTTGTTGGACGGCAAGTGTTGCTGAACGTGGGGGGTGAGGAGTTCTTCATCGACTTGCTGTTCTACCACCTGAAGCTGCGCTGTTACGTCGTCATCGAACTCAAGGGAGGCGCCTTCAGGCCAGAGCATCTGGGGCAACTGGGTTTTTACCTCACCACCGTGGATCGTCAGGTCAAGCACGAACAGGACAACCCCACCATTGGCCTGCTGCTGTGCAAGAGCAAAAACAAGGTGGTGGCCGAATACGCCTTGGGTGACAAAACACAACCCATGGGTATTGCTGAGTACAAACTGTTGGAATCCTTGCCTGAAGAACTGCAAACCAGCCTGCCTAGCATCGAACAGATCGAGCGGGAACTGGGAGGCGAGCATGAATAAGCACACCGCCGAATGCTTGCGTGCATTAAAAATGTATGAGGCTGACGAGGGCGCGAATCCGCTTGCGCCGGTAAGGGACCGGCGCAAGCGGCTGGTGGAGTACGCACTGCTCCGACACCGGTAGCGCAGTATTCAAAACTTCGCCTGCAAGCTCAACGTCACCCGCCGCGGCTCGCCGTAGATCAATCCGTTATAGAACCCATACTGCCGGTAGTACGTCTTGTCGAACAGATTGCTGACGTTCAGCATGGCCGACAGATGGCGGTTGATGTCGTAGCGCGCCATCGCGTTGAACAGCGCATAGCCCTTCAGCGGAATCGGCGAGTCGTCGAAGCCGCCGCGGCCGTCCGGCCGGCCAGGGTAGGGCTCGGACACCGTCTTGCCTTGCCAGGTCAGGCCGCCGCCGATGGTCAGCCCCCGCAGCATTCCCTGCAGCCGGTAGGTGGTGTTCAGCCGCAGCAGATGGCGCGGGTCGGGGCGCTCGGCGGTGTCGGTGTTGCCGACGTCCAGATAGGTGTAGCCCAGATAGACGTTCCAGGCGGCCGTCACGGCGCCGGCGATTTCGGCGTCGACGCCTTTGACGATGACGCCCGTGCCTGTCCGGTAGGCCTGGTCGCCATCGGGCGTCAAGCTGTCGCCGTCTTTCAGGGCGACGTTCTTCTGCAGGCTGCGGAATGCCGACACGGCGGCATTGAGCGCGCCATTGAACCACTCGCCCTTGATGCCGGCCTCGTAGCTGGCGCCCGTGATGGGCTTGAGGGTGTCGCCGCTTTCGTTCTTGCTGGTCTGCGGCGTGAATACGTCGGTGTAGCTGGCGTAGACCGAGTAGTTGGGCGTCAACCCGTAGACCAGGCCGTAGTAGGGCGTCCAGGCGTGGGCGGCGTTTTCGCCGGTGCGCGCGCCGCGGACACCCGCCGCGTTGTAGTTGTCGCTGTGGATCTGGTAGGCGCTGCGGCGCAGCCCGGTGATCAGGGTCAGGTCGTCGGCGAGTTCGAAGCGGCCCGCGACGTAGCCGCCATAGAGCGTGGTCCGGGTGACGCGGCGAGCATCGGTGCGAAACGCGCGGATGTTGCCGTATTCGTCGCCGCGCCAGGCGCGCCAGTCCGCGACGGGCAGCTCGGTGCGGTATTGGCAGCGGCCCCGGAAGCCGGCGATGCCGTCGATGCTGCAGTTGCTGCTGTTGAAGGTCCACGACGGTTCGTCCATGCGCGAGCCGTTCACGCCGACGAGCAGTTCGTGCCGGCGTCCGAACAGTTCCAGGGGGCCCGAGAGATCCAGCGAGAATGCGTCGGTTTCGCCTTCCGTCTCCGAATGGATGGCATTGAGATAGGCGCCGCTGCCGTCCTGATTCCAATGGGGCCAGCGGACCCTGCCGTTGTTGACCTTCACCGCGCCCTTGTTGTTCAGGTCCGCGCGCGAGGTGTGGGCATAGTCGGCGCGCAGCTTCCAGTCGTTATCGAAGCGGTGGTCGAGCGAGGCGAACAGCGTCTTCGCTTCCATGTCGGTCTTGCTCCAGTCCGCCGCCAGGTTGACGTTGCGGCGGAAATGGGTCGGCGATCCGTCCGCGAACCAGGCGGGCACGTTGGCGCCCCATGAGGCGCCGTGGAAGATGCTGTGCTCGTACTGGAAGCCCAGGCCCACCTGCGTGCGGGCTGTCACATCCATGGCGATGCTGGCCAGGAACCCCTGCCGCTCGATGCTCGAGTGGTCGCGGAACACGTCGGAGTTCTCGCCGCTGAATACCAGGCGCGAGCGCACGCGCCCGTCCGCCGCCAGCGGGATGTTGATGTCGCCGACGGCATTCTTCTTGTTCCAGCTTCCGGTGCGCAGGGTCAGGCTCGCGCCGAGCTCGCGGCCGGGACGTTTGCGCACCAGGTCGACGGTGGCGGAGGGGTCGCCGGTGCCGCCCAACAATCCGTTTGCGCCCCGCACGATGCTGACGCGGTCGTAGAGATCCATGTTGATCGCGCCGCTGCCGCCGCTGTTGAACGAGGCCCCGCCGATGACCGACAGGCCATCGACCTTGTAGTTGGTGATGTTGAATCCGCGTGCGCGGTAGGTGGTGCGCCCGCCGTTGTCCATTTCGACGAAAGTGATGCCCGTGGTGCTGTCCAGCACGTCGCCGATGGACTGCATGCCCTGGTCGTCCATCTGCTGGCGGGTCACCACCGACACGGACTGGGGCGTTTCCTTGGGGCTGAGCGTCAGGCCGGTGGAGGCGCGGGTCGCGGGCACGGTATAGGCGCGTGTCGCCTCGGTGGATTCGTCTGCCTGGCCGCTCACTTCAATGGCCGGCAGCGTGGCGGGGCCGGGCGATGCGGTGCCGGCGCCATCCGGCTGCCGCGCCTGGAGAGGGGCGGACGCGGAGGCCAGGGCAAGCGTGATCAGGCCAAGCAGTACGGAAGAGCCCGACGAGTGGTGGTGCATGACAATCCATCCCGGTTCATATGGAAAAAAGAAGCGCCATTGATTGGCATTTTTATTTATGCAATTGGCTGCCAGGGAATATGCCGGATGTCGGCCGGGTTGGCCCACGCTATGCGCAACGGGTCGGCAAAAGAAGACTTGTTTAAGGGGGCCAGCCGCGAGAGCGGGATCAGGCTGTGCGAACACGCGGTGCGCGGGGCTTCACCGCCATGCCGACGCGTCGGCATGGCGGAAGGCTTACCAGGGCTCCAGCAGCCAGCCCTGTTGCGTGGCCCGCAGCCTGTCCGTGAGCGCCAGGTTGTCCAGGAACGCCTCGTCGTGCGATACCACGACCAGCGCGCCGGCATAGCCGCGCAGCAGGCTTTCGAGGGCGAGCATGGAGGGCAGGTCGAGGTGGTTGCCAGGCTCGTCCAGCAGCAACAGGCGGGGCGGCGGATCGGCGTACAGCGCGCACGCCAGCGCTGCCTTCAGCCGTTCGCCGCCACTGAGCGAGCCGCTCGGCGCCAGGCTTTTGCGCGCATCCAGGCCGAGGTGGGCCAGGCGTGTGCGCAGTTCGCCTTCGTCCAGGTTGGGATTGGCGGCTTGCAGTTGTTCGAGCACGGGCTGCTCCGAGGCCAGGCCGGCCAGCCGCTGGTCGAGATAGACGCTTTCGGGCGCAGCCTTCCTCTCGCCCGACAGGGGCGCAAGCTGGCCCGCCAGCACCTTCAGCAAGGTCGATTTGCCGCAGCCATTCGGGCCGGTGACCGCCACGCGTTGCTGGCCGCCGAGCAGCAGGCTGACATGGCGGGTGGCCGCCGCGATGAACGGCAGCGTGACGTCGTCCAGTTGCGCCACGCGCCGCTGCGCCGCCTGCGCGACGGGCAGGGCGTGCAGCGAGATCGCTGCGTCCTTTTCGACTTGCGCCGCGGCCTCGCGCACGGACTGCGCCAAGCGTTCGTGGGCGGCTGCGTGTTGCTGCTTCAATCTGCCGGCCGAATCCTCGCTGCGGCCCTTTTGACGGTCGAGCAGGATCTTGGCCTGGTTGGCCTGCTTGCCATGCCGCTGGCCGCGCGCCTGCCGGCGCTCCTGCCGTTCGCGCTGGGCCTGCATCGCCTGTTCTTCGCGCCGGCGTTCGAGCTTGCGGTGTTCCAGCCGCTCCAGCGCATTGGCGCGTTCCCGCGCCTTGCTGGCGGCATAGACGCCGTAGTTGCCGCCATAGCCGCGCAGGCCCAGCGGTGACAACTCCACGATGCGCGCAAGGGTGTCGAGCAGTTGCCGGTCGTGGCTGACGACCAGCAGGCCGCGCGGCCAATGGCGCAGTTGTTCGATCAACGCCTCGCGGTTGCGGCGGTCCAGGTGGTTGGTGGGCTCGTCCAGGATGAGGAAGTCGGCTTCGGACAGCATGGCGCTGGCCAGCGCGACGCGCATGGCTTCGCCGCCGCTGAGGCTGCTGGCGGGTGTCGCGGCGTCGAGATGGCCCAGGCCGTCGCGTTCCAGCGCGTGGTGCAGGCGCTGGCGGATGTCCCAACGGTCGCCGACGCATTCGAAGTCTTCCGGCGCGCTGCTGCCGGCCTCGATGCGCGCCAGCGCCTCCAGCGTGGATTGCACGCCTGCCAGACTGGCGACGGTGGCGCCGGGCGGCGGGGAGACCTGCTGGGCCAGATAGAAGACGCTGCCCGATCGCAGGCAGCGTCCGCTCGATGGCGGCAACTCGCCGGCCAGGATCCGCGCCAGCACGGTCTTGCCAACGCCATTGCGCCCGACCAGACCAGTGGGACGCGAGTCGAAGGTTTCGTCGAGTCCGGAAAAGAGGGGGCTGCCGTCCGGCAGCAGATACGACACGCCTTCCAGCGTGAGATACGGAGTCGTCATGCGTGATGCTTCCAGGGATGCCAGGAACTCCCCCCTGCGAGTGGGGGGCGGGTGGAGACTGGCCGTCATTGCGACGGCGGCATCAATGGCGCATGGGACGAATACCTCGATGACTGTGATCCAGGCCGATACTGTAAAAGCCCTCGGCGGAATTGGCAAAATTCGCGCGAGGCAAGGCTGCCCGAGTTGACGGGGGCGTGCGCCGTTTCAGGCCTCCAGAGCCTGCGCCACGGCCCATCCCGCCAAGTACAAGCCTACGCCGAACGACGCATGCGCCATCAGGCTGCGCAGCCGCGCCACCGCGGGCTTCGGGGTCTTGCGCGCCGCGAGGCCGGCGCCCATGCCCGGTTGCAGGATCAGGAATGGCGCGGCGACGGTGGCGATGCCGACGATCAGCGCCGGAGGCAGCGTGGGCCGCGCGGCCCAGGCCGGTCCCCGGATCGCCAGCAGCAGGAGCGCGAACAGGATGCCGATGGCGTAGTGGGCGATCCAGCCGATGGCGCGTTCGCCCGCCACGGGGGCCGAGCGCGCGATGCCGGGATGGGTCAGCCGTCCCTGTGGCAGATGGCCGAGCCAGCGGCCCACCATGGCGTAATCCAGCGATGGCACGCCGAACAGGCGCTTGAGCAGCAGGGCCCACAGGTCCATGACGAGGGTGGCGCCGACGCCGATCAGCACGGCGCGAAGGAATAGCTCAGGAGGCATGCGGGTTCCGGCAAGTGAACAACAATCAATAGATTGATTGAATGTTATTCAATAACGTTTCCGAGTGTCAACGTCACGGACCGATGATGGGCATATTGCCCGCGCGAAGCGGCGCCGGTGGGAAGGCCTTTGCCTGAGGGCTTGCACCGCGGCCACGGGCGGCCCCGGCGCCGTTATTCGCCCTTGCCGCCACCCGCCGCGCGCAGGAAGTTTTCTTCCAGCACGTTCAGCACCCGGTTCAGCGTGTCGATGTCGGCGGCCGACAGGCCCTTGAGCGATTCGTCGAAGAAGGCCGCCCGCTTGGGCAGGGCCTCGTCGACCACGGCCTGGCCGGCCGGCGTGAGGCGGGCGTTGGTCAGCCGGTTGTCGTTCGGATCCACGGCGCGCGCGATCCAGCCGAGTTTCTGCATGGCCTGCAACTGGCGGGTGAGCGAGGCGGGATCGAGGCGGCAGCGCTCGGCCAGGTGCTTCTGCGAGCACTGGCCGCATTCATGCAATGCCAGCAGGATGCGCCAGCGCGGCAGCGCGTGGCCGACCCGGCCGCTGAAGGCGCTCTGCATGACGCGGTAGGTCTGGCCCATGTGCTGGATGACCTGCAGGCCCTGTTGTTGTTTGGGCAAAAGCTACTCTCCGACGCTGGCGGGCTCCGGCTTGGAGACGCGCGCCAATTGCACCAGGGGGACGCGCCGCACGCACCACAGCGCCAGCACCGCGACCGCCAGGGCGATGAGTTGCCCCTCGTGGATGGCGCCGACCAGCGCCACCCGCGCGATCTCGATCAGCGACGTTCCATCCTGGCCTTGATGCGCCAATTGTGCCAGGAACTGCGTCTGGGCCTGGGGATTGACCAGCATCTGCGGGTCGTCCAGTTGCGGCAGCCAGCGCGCCGAGGCGCCGCGCAGCGTCGATTCAACGCCGCTGAAATAGCTGTGGTTGACCATGGTGCCGACCACGGCGGTGCCGAGCATGCCGCCGATCATGCGCAGCGATTGCAGCAGCGCGGTGGCGATGCCCAGGTGGCTGCGGCCGGCGGTCTGCTGCGCGAACACGGTCAGGTTGGGCATGATGAAGCCCATGCCGAGGCCGGCCATCAGCATGTAGGCGGCAATCAGGCCGTGCGGCGTGTAGTTGTGGGTGGTGACGATGCCCATACAGGATAGCGCCATCAGGATGAAGCCCGCGTACAGCATGCGGTTGGGGTTGCGGATGCGGGTGATGATGCGGCCGTTGATGATGCTGCCCACGGTGATGAAGACCACCATCGGCGTGATCAGCAGCCCGGCGTCCTGCGGCGACAGGCCGAAGCCGCCCTGCAGCAGCAGCGGTGCGTAGAACAGCAGCGAATACATGGTCACGCCCACCAGCAGCGCCAGTATGAACAGCATCGCCAGGCCGCGGTTGCGAAACATGTCGAACGGCAGCAGCGGATGCGGGCAGCGCCGCTCCCACCAGTACAGCAGGCCGAAGGCGGCGGCGCTGCCGGCGCCCAGCAGCACGATGGTGGCGCTCAGGCCTTCCTTGGGCAGCAGTTCCACCAGCAGTTGCAGGCCGCCCAGCGCGGCGGCGATCAGCAGCGCGCCCTGCCAGTCCAGGCGCACCTTGCCGGTGGTGTGATTGCGCAGGTGCGGCAGGTAGCGCGCGACGAACCAGAGGCCGAGGATGCCGATGGGCAGGTTGACGTAGAACACCGAGCGCCAGCCATAGTGCTCGGTCAGCGCGCCGCCCAGCGTCGGCCCGACCGCGTTGGCGATGCCGAAGGCCGAACTGAGCATGACCTGCCAGCGCAGCCGCACGTGCGGGTCCGGGAACAGGTCGGGGATGGAGGCGAAGGCGGTGCCCACCAGCATGCCGCCGCCCACGCCCTGCAGGGCCCGCGCCAGCACCAGCGTGAACATGCTGTCGGCCGCGCCGCACAGCACCGAGGCCAGCGTGAACAGCACGATCGCCGCCACCACGAAGGGCTTGCGGCCATAGTAGTCGCCCAGCCGGCCGAAGATCGGCACGGTGATGACCGAGGTCAGCAGGTAGGACGTCGCCACCCACGCGTACAGCTCGAAGCCCTTGAGCTCGGCCACGATGGTGGGCAGCGCGGTGCCCACCACGGTCTGGTCGATGGCCACCATCATCATGACGAAGCACATGCCCAGCATGGCGAGCAGGGTCTGCCGGAAGGGGAGCACCTGGCCGGGCGAATAAGGGGTGCTGGGGGCGGGGGCGGGCATTGTTGGATGTATCAATGATTGATGGGTCAATCATTCTAGCTCTACAATCCGCAAGACAGAAAACCGTCAGTTTTGCGCCCGGCGCGCAGGTGGGCCCGATTTGTTACGATAGCGGTATGTGCACGCTGGTCATGCTGGCGTCTTCAGCAGGTCTTTCCATGGCAGTTCCTCTCCGCTTGGCGTATCGGCCCCTGGCCTGACGCACGCGGCGGCACGCGATCGAAGACGGATAAATCAGTAAGCCTCGCGCCGGGCGCGACGGCATAGCGCCATTCCCGCGCCGGACGCGGCGGATGGCATTCAAGGATTACCAGTCGAGGTACCGACGGGGCGGCAATGAAAACGTGGTTCAAGCGCATTCTGATAGGCCTGGTGGTGTTGGTTGTCGTGGCCGTCGTTGGCCTGGCCATCTTTCTGCTGACGTTCGACCCCAACGCGTACAAGTACAAGCTCGAAGAGCTGGTCCAGGAACGCTATCACCGCACGCTCACGATCGACGGCGAGATCGAGCTGTCGCTGTTCCCGCGCATCGGCCTGTCGGTGCAGGGCGTGTCGCTGTCCGAGGTCAATAGCACCGAGACCTTCGCCTCCATCGAGAGCACCCGCCTGGCGGTGGCCGTGTGGCCGCTGCTGTCCAACAGTTTCGTGGTGGACCATGTCGCCATCAGCGGCTTCAAGGCGCGCCTGGTGCGGGGCAAGGACGGCCAGTTCAATTTCAGCAACCTGGTCGGCGGCACCGCGCCTGTGGTGGCTACGCCCGCCAATCCCGCCGAGGCCCTCGCGGGGGCGGCGCAGACCGCCGCGCAAGCGCTGACCAGCGGCGCGCTGCCGCCGTCGCGCAACAACATGCAGATCGACATCGCCGGCCTCGACCTGAAGGATGGCGAGGTGCTGCTGCAGGATGAGATGTCGGGCATGGCGGTGGCCGTGACCAAGATCAACGCCAATACCGGCCGCGTCACCTTCAACCAGCCGTTCGACGTGCGCCTGACGGCGCGCCTGGAAGGCGGCAACCCGCGCATCGACGCCAACCTGACCGGCCAGGCGTTGCTGACGCTAGACCCGTCCGCCAAGCGCTACGCGGCGCAGAAGCTCGATCTGCGCATGGACGGCAAGCTGCCGGGCGCCGAGGCCAAGAGCCTGGCGATGCGCGGCAACCTGGCGTTCAACGGCCAGAAGTCGGCGCTGGACGTGGCCGGGCTGGAAGTCGTGTTCCAGGGCGACGTCACCGATCCGGCCGCGCGCGCCACCAACGTGGACGCCAGCGTGGCCATGCCCAAGCTGTCGATCGACCCGCACAAGAGCCAGTTGCAGATCGAGAAGCTGGCGGTGCGCGCCAAGGGCGGCGTGGCCGACGGCCCGTTCGAATTCGCCGTGGACGCGCCGGCGCTGAACATTTCGCCGACGCAGGCCACGGGCGAGGCGCTGACCGGCCGCGTGCGCATCAGCGGGCTGGATGCCAGCTTCGGCCTGAACGGCATCAGCGGCAACGCCACCGAACTCGACATCAAGGAAGCCAAGCTCGACAGCACCTCCAAGAAGGGCGAGCGCGTGGTCAAGCTGACCTTCGCCTCGCCGCTGTCGCTGAACCTGCTGCAGCGCCAGGGCAGCCTGGCGGCGCTGCGCGGCGATGTCAACATCACCGACCCAGGCCTGCCCAAGGGCAGCCTGCAGATTCCCGTGATCGGCAGCCTCAATGTCGATCTGACCAAGGACACGGCCAGCAGCAAGATCAACGCGGTGCTCGAAGGCGGCAAGTTCGACCTGACCGCCGACATCGCCAAGCTGAGCGATGCGCCGCAGGTGAATTTCGCGCTGGCCGTGGATACGCTGGACCTGGACAAGCTGGTGCCGCCGGCGGCCGCGGCCGCGCCGGCCAAGCCGCCCGCCGACGGCAAGAAGGACGAGAACAAGCCGGTTGCGCCGGCGCCGGCCGCGCCCGCGGATGATTCGATCAACCTGTCGGCGCTGGTCGGCCCGAGCGTGAACGGCACGCTCAAGGTCGGCAAGCTGGTGGTGCGCGGCCTGAAGGCCGATGACGTCGCCGCCGCCGTCAAGCTGGACCGCGGCAAGCTCGATATCTCCAGCCTGACCGCCGGCCTGTACGGCGGCAAGCTGGCCGGCGCGCTGTCGGTGGACGCGGCGCAGGGCAACCAGTTGGCGACCAAGATGTCGCTGGCGGGCATTTCGATCGAACCGCTGCTGGTGGACCTGGCGCAGCGTAACGTGCTGAGCGGCACCGGCAGCCTGGCGCTGGATCTGAAGACCGCCGGGGCCAACGCCTACGCCATGAAGAGCGGCCTGGGCGGCACGCTGCAGGTGCGGCTGCGCGACGGCGCGGTCAAGGGCATCAACCTGACGCAGACGCTGCGCGAGCTGAAGGCCGCGCTCAAGCCCGAGTCGCAGGACGAAACGGTGGCGGCCGACACCAGCAAGCAGACCGCGTTCTCGGAAATGGATGCGGACCTGGCCTTCACCAAGGGCGTGGCGAGCGTCAAGCGCCTGAACGTCGTGTCGCCGCTGTT
This sequence comes from Achromobacter sp. SIMBA_011, assembly GCF_046535435.1. Lineage (NCBI taxonomy): Bacteria > Pseudomonadati > Pseudomonadota > Betaproteobacteria > Burkholderiales > Alcaligenaceae > Achromobacter > Achromobacter sp. SIMBA_011. The sequence goes on from NZ_JAWRWN010000001.1 coordinate 1,185,488, forward strand.
GCGCGTGACGCAGGGCGAGCCGGCCACCATCGACTTCGTCAAGAGCGAGCTGGACCTGGTGGCGCGCGCGCGCGTCGTCAATCCGGCGGCCGACCCGGAAGGCAAGGAATTGATCGACCTGAAGGACGTGACGATTCCGGTGCACGTGCGTGGTCCGTTCGAGAAGCCCACCTACACGCTGCTGTGGAAGGACGCCGTCGCCGGCATCCTCAAGCGCAGCCTGGAAAACAAGCTGCGTGAAGCCGTGACCGGCAAGGGCAAGGGCGGCGCGGCGGTGGACAAGGCCCTGAAGGGCCTGCTGGGCAAATGAGCGCCGCCACCTTCCAGCCCATCGCCCAGTGCGGCGTGACGGCGCAGGCCGAGGCCGCGCCGTATCATCGCCAATGGCTGGTGGCCAACGATTCGGGCCAATGGCTCAACCGCGAGCTGTGCCCGCGGCTGGCCGATGTGGCGGTGGAACTGCGCCTGGGCTACCTGGTGCTGCGCGCGCCCGGCATGCTGCGCATGGATATTCCGCTGGACGTGATCGAGGACGACGACAGCGTGCGCTACAGCATGAAGGTCGGCGAGCAGGTCATCGACGTGGTCGACGAAGGCGAGCTGGCCGCCGCCTGGATCTCGAATTTCGTGCAGGTGCCGTGCCGCATCCTGAAGGTGCATCCGGACACGCCTGTGTCGGTCTGGCCGGACTGAGCCTGGCGCGGGAAATCCGAGGGCGCGCCGCTGCGCGACGCGCTTGTCATCGGCAACGCATGAAGCGGCTGCTTCAGGCCGCCGGCCTGCGTTTGTATTCGAACACGGTGTGGGCCAGCAGGCCCGCCACCAGGCCCCAGAAGGCCGAACCGATACCCCAGAAACTGAAGCCCGAGGCCGTCGCCAGCAGCGTGATGAGCGCGGCTTCGCGCCGTTGCGGGTTGGCCATGGCGGCGGCCATGCCGCCCATGATGGTGCCCAGCAGCGCGAGGCCGGCCAGCGCCGCCAGCAGCGCGGCCGGCAGCGCCTGGAAGAACACCGCCACCGCGCCGGCGACGATGCTCAGCGCGAAATAGCTGACGCCGTAGGTGGCCGCGGCGATGTAGCGCTTGGACGGTTCGGCGTGCGCTTCGGGGCCGGTGCAGATGGCCGCGCTGATCGCGCCCAGCGTGACGCTGTGGGCGCCGAAGGGCGCTGCCAGCAGGCCGAGCAAGCCGGTGGCGGCGACCAGCCGCGAGGCCGGCGGACGGTAGCCGGCGGCCTGCAGGATGGCCAGGCCGGGCAGGTTCTGCGAGGCCATCGCCACCACGAACAGCGGCACGCCCAGGCTGATCGCGGCCTGCATGCTGAAGACAGGCGTGGTCCAGACGAACTCGGTCAGGTGCCAGTCGAGCTGGTCGACCCGCATCAAGCCCAGGCCGGCCGCCATGGCGACCGCCACGGCCATCACCACCAGCACCGCGTAGCGCGGCGCCCAGCGCCGGCACACCAGGTAGGCGGCGCACATGGCCAGCACCAGCGCCGGCTGCTTGCCGACGTTGGTGAAGATGCCCATGCCGAAGTTGAGCAGCACGCCGGCCAGCATGGCGGCGGCGACTTCGCCGGGAATGCGGCGCAGGATGGGATCGATCCAGCCGAACAGGCCGCAGGCCAGCGTCAGCGCGGCGGCCAGCACGAAGGCGCCGATGGCTTCGGGGAATGGCACGCCGGCCAGCGCGGTCACCAGCAGGGCCGCGCCGGGCGTGGACCAGGCCATGACGATGGGCAGGCCGGTGCGCAGGCTGTAGGCCGCGCCGCCCAGGCCCAGCACCAGGCTGAGCGAGCCGATCCAGGAGCCGATGCGGGCGGCGTCCAGGCCGGCGGCATGGCCGGCCTGCACCATCAGCACGGCGGTGCCGCCGAAGCTGACCAGCACGGCGACCAGGCCGGCCGCGATCGCGGAGGCGGACAGGTCGCGGCGGGCGTTGGGGCGGGTGGCGGGGGGATCGAAGACGGGTTGCGCGGTGTCGCTCATGCGGCACCGGTCAGGCGGCGGTACTTGGCCATCAGCTGTTCCTGGCCTTCATTCCATTGCGGGTGCAGCTCGATGCATTCGACCGGACAGACGACCTTGCATTGCGGCTCGTCGTGATGGCCGACGCATTCCGTGCAGCGGTCAGGGTCGATGACGTAGTAATCCTCGCCCATGGAAATCGCGTCGTTCGGGCACTGGGGCTCGCAAACGTCGCAATTGATGCATTCTTCGGTGATGGTCAGGGCCATGATGAGGGGCTACGGAATCCGGCAGGGATACTGCAATTGTACTGCCGGGCCCGACGGGCGCCCGGCAAGCCCCTGGCGCCGACCTGCCCATCCCGGCGCTTGCCGTCCGCCAAAACGCAGGGAGGGCGCACAAGGCGCCCTCCGGGAGGGTTCGGTGAGGCGGGGAGCGGCAGCGCTCAGCCCGGCCAGGATTGCTCGCGGCGTTCCTTGGCCTTTTCCTGCAGCCAGCGTTCCACCGAGGGGAACACGAACTTGCTGACGTCGCCGCCCAACTGGGCGATTTCGCGCACGATGGTGCCGGAGATGAACTGGTATTGATCCGACGGCGTCATGAATAGCGTTTCGACGTCGGGCAGCAGATGGCGGTTCATGCCGGCCATCTGGAATTCGTATTCGAAGTCGGACACGGCGCGCAGGCCGCGCACGATCACGCGCCCGCCCTGGTCGCGCACGAAGTCCTTGAGCAGGCCGCCGAAGCTCTGCACTTCCACGTTGGGATAGTGCCCCAGCACTTCGCGCGCGATATCCACGCGCTCGTCGATGCTGAAGAAGGGCTTCTTGTTGCGGCTGTGCGCGATGCCGACGACGACTTTGTCGAAAAGCGTGGCGGCGCGGCGGACCAGGTCTTCGTGGCCTCTGGTCAGCGGGTCGAAAGTGCCGGGGTAAACAGCGATGATCATGCGAGCTCCGTACCGTTATTAGTGGTGTACACCATCCTCCGAAGCTCGGATTATTGATCTATTTGCGCAATGCAGCAAATTCCAGCAGATGGTAGTGGACCGCGCCTGCCTTGTCCTGGCGCAGGATCTCGAAGCCGTCGGGCGCTTCGATGGGGCTTTCGGCCTCGACGTAGACCAATCCGCCCTCGGCCAGAATGCCGGGCAGGATGGGCCACAGGCGCGGCAGCCAGCCCTGTCCGAAGGGGGGATCCAACAGGATGAGGTCAAAGCGGGACGCATCCATTCTTTCGACGACCTGCATCGCATCGCCCACATGGATGCGTATCATGTCGGCTTTGAGCTTGTCGCGCAGTGTCCGCAGCGCGGACGCGGCAGTCTTGTCGCGTTCCACCATCTGCACGTGCGCCACGCCGCGCGAGGCCGCCTCGAAGCCCAGGGCGCCGCTGCCGGCGAACAGATCCAGCACCTGCTTGTCGGCGAATTCGCCGCCCCACAGGTGATTGAGCCAGTTGAACAGCGTTTCCCGCACCCGGTCGGGCGTCGGGCGGAGCGTCTCCACGTCGGGCACGACGATAGGGGTGCGCCGGTATTGGCCCCCGACGATACGAATATACTTGTTACCCATGTTTAGCCGCTTCTTCAAGAAAAAATCCCCTCCGCCCGCCGCGCCGGCCCAGCCCGCGCCGCCGCCGGAGCAGGTGGATGCCGGGATCGCGCCGCAAGCCGAGGCCGAGGTCCCCGCCCAGCCCGTCGAACCCGCCGTTCCGGCGCGCGAATTCGCGCCCGTCGCGACGCCAGAGGTGACCCTGCCGGTGCCGTCCGCCGAGGTGCCCGCGCCGGCGTCGGCCAGCGTGCCGCAACCGTCGCCGGCCGTGGTGCCGCAGCCGCAGGCCTCGGCGCCCGTGGTTGCGCCTGCTGCCACGCCCGCTTCCACACCTGCTTCCGCCGCACCCGCTTCCGCGCCCGTGGCTGCCGCGCCGGCCGTGACGCCCAACGCCGCCGCGCCGGCCGTTGCCCCGCCGCCGGTTGCACCCGCGCCGGTGGTGGCATCGCCGCCCGCCGTCACGCCTCCGGCCCCGGTCGCCGCTGCCCCCGCCGCCATCGCGCCGGCGCCCGCCGCGCCCGAACCGGAAGCCGCGCCCAAGAAGGCGTCCTGGCTGTCGCGGCTCAAGCAGGGCTTGTCGCGCACCGGCCAGAGCATTGGCGGCATCTTCGTCGGCGTCAAGGTCGACGAGAACCTGTTCGAGGAACTCGAATCGGCGCTCATTATGGCCGATGCCGGCCTGGAAGCCACCGAGAAGCTGCTGACCGCGCTGCGCGCGCGGGTCAAGAAAGAGCGCATCGAGGACCCCGCCAAGGTCAAGGCCGCGCTGCGCCAGTTGCTGGCCGATCACCTGCGTCCGCTGGAGCGCGCCTTTGACCTGAAGCGCGCGCAGCCGCTGGTGGTGATGATCGCGGGCGTCAACGGCGCCGGCAAGACCACGTCCATCGGCAAACTGGCGCACACCTTCCAGCGCCAGGGCGCCAGCGTGCTGCTGGCCGCGGGCGACACGTTCCGCGCCGCCGCGCGCGAGCAACTGATCGAATGGGGCAGCCGCAACAACGTCACCGTGATCTCGCAGGATGGCGGCGACCCGGCGGCGGTGGCGTTCGACTCGGTCAACGCCGGCCGCGCGCGCGGCATGGGCGTGGTGATGGTGGACACGGCCGGCCGCCTGCCGACCCAGTTGCACCTGATGGAAGAACTGAAGAAGATCCGCCGCGTCATCGCCAAGGCCGATCCGGCCGCGCCGCACGAGGTGCTGCTGGTGGTGGACGGCAATACCGGCCAGAACGCATTGGCGCAGATCCGCGCGTTCGATGCGGCCATCAACCTGACGGGCCTGGTCGTGACCAAGCTGGACGGCACCGCCAAGGGCGGCACGCTGGCGGCGGTGGCGGCGGGCAGCCAGGGCGTGCGGCCGATCCCGGTGTACTGGATCGGCGTGGGCGAAAGCCTGGAAGACCTGCAGCCGTTCGTGGCCGACGAATTCGCCGGCGCCTTGCTGGCCGACTGATCCGTCCCGCTGATACCGGCACGGGCCTCGCGCCCGGAGCTGAAAACACCGCGCCCCACGTCTGCTGCATCGCAGGCGTGGGGCGCGGTGTTTGCGGCGGGCGGAAACGCAATCCCCGAAGGATCGCGCCGCCTTATTTCCAGAACGGCTTGCTGCCGGCCAGGTCGTCGAATGCCTGTTGGGCATCCACCGCCAGCTCTTCCAGGCGCGCGCTGATCCAGCCCAGCGCGAACCAGGCCTGCGGATGCGTGGCCGTACACGACTCGTAGTAGTCCTTGGCCACGGCCAGGTCGTTGATCTCGCCCAGGATGTCCTGCACCCGCGATAGCAGCTTGCGGTAGCCGCGCAGCTTGCTCGGGGGCAGCAGCGATTCGGCGAAGGCCAGGCTGTAGCGCAGGCGCTTGCCGCGCTTGCGCAGCTCATGGCGCGTGGGGATGTCGAGCGTGGCGAACTGGGTGCCCTGGTCGGCCACCTTGCTGTGCCAGCGGTGCAGGCGCCGCGCCAACTGCTTGTGCAGTTGCTGCGGATCGGGCTCGGGCGCCAGCATGGGGATGATGGTGGGCTTGACGCTGGGACCGGCGATGCCGCCTTCCAGGCGGATGGCGGGTTCGGGCGCCGCGTCGCTGGGCATGCCGTTGGCGACGGGCAGGCCGTCGCTGGTGGGCTGCGCGGGCGGCACGTCCAGGCTCCATTCCAGCAGTTCCAGCAGCCAGGCCTGGAAGGCCTTGCCGCCGGCGATGGCGCGCGCGTCCTGTTCGGGCGGCGCGGCCTCCATCGGGATGACCGGCATGCCGGCGCGCATCAGCGCGGGCGCCACGGTTTCGTTCAGCACGTCCTGGTCGCGGTTGGCGCCGAAGGCGGCGAAGTGGGCGCGCACGCCCTGCATGATGGCGTCGGGGATCGGCCCGATCCAGCCGTCGAACAGCTTCCAGGCCGAGCGCAGGCGGCGGATGCCGACGCGCAACTGGTGCACGTGCTCGGAATTGCCGGCGCGGTACACGCCTTCGGTGTCGACTTCGGCCAGCACGGCCGCGTTGCGGGCGATCTGGTCGAGGCATTCGGCGGCGATGCGGCCCATGGCCTGCGCCGCCGTCATGTCCTCGCGCAGCTTGACGGACGCGGCGCCGCGCGGCGCCCAGAACAGCGCGATGGCCTGGGCGCGGCGGCTGTCGAGGTCGTCGCCCGGGACGGCGTCGACGTCGGCCAGGCGCTGCGCCAATTGCGCCAGCGCGTCGCCGCGCTCGGACTTGCTGCGCGGGTCCAGCACCAGGTTGTGGCGTTGCTGCCAGCCGCGCGCGACCGCGAAGATGGCGGCGGGGCGGCCCGAGACCAGTTCGAATTCAAGTTCGGAGATCGGCAGTTCCAGCGCGCCGGCGCGCAGGATGCCGGTGTCGTAGGCCAGTTCGACGGTGCCGTAGCGCGTGCGCACCTTGCGCAGCATGCGCTGCACGTCGGTTTCATAGCGCAGGCCGAGTTCGCCCTTGACGGCGGCCAGCGCGGCCTCGACCTCGGTGCCGGCGTAGACCGACAGGTCGAGCACGGGGCCCGGGCGCGGGTGGTTCAGTTCGATGCGGGTGATGGCGTTGATGCCGGGCATCTTCAGCGTCTGCACCCAGTCGCGGCCTTCCTGGCGCAGGCGGATGGCGATGCGCGCGCGGGCCAGTTCACGCTCGGGCGTGTCGAAATACATCGCATGCAGGCGGATGCGCGTCGCCTCGCGTTGCTTGATCTCTCGCAGCACGGCCTGGCGCGAAGCCGTGGGCACGTGCAGTTTCAGTTCCTGTTCCGACATGGCGGCGGGTGTCCAACGGCAAAAGCCGAGATCTTAATCAAACGGGAGGGGCGGTTTGATGACCGGTCATATTTATTTCACAAACGCCCACACGGAGCATAGACGTGGTTGCGGTGCATCAACAATCGTTCCCGCGTCAGGCGCGGGATATTTTCCGCTTCGATTGCGTCCGCTCAATGACCTGGACAGGCAGAGACGCGCCGTGGGGGGCTGTCGGATTGTAAATCCGGGGCGGGGCGTGCCTCGGCGGTCCGGGTGCGCGGGGTGGCATGCAGCCCCGCGCGAGGCGGCCAAAAAAAACCGCCCGTTGCCGGGCGGCGCAAAGGAACGTCGGTTGCGGGCGCGTCAGAGGATGCGCTTGCGCGCCTGGGTGATGAGGATCTCGGCCAGCACCACCACCACGAAGATGGCGGCCAGCACCAGCGCCACGCGGTCCCACTGGAACAGATTGAGGGCGGTGTCCAGCGCCATGCCGATGCCGCCGGCGCCCACCAGGCCAAGCACGGCCGATTCGCGCACGTTGATGTCCCAGCGCAGCAGCACGATCGACCAGAACGCCGGGCGGATCTGCGGCCAGTAGGCGTACCAGATCACCGAGGCCTTGCTGGCGCCGGTGGCGGTGACGGCCTCGATCGGGCCGCGCTGCGCTTCCTCGATGGCTTCGCCCACCAGCTTGCCGACGAAGCCGATGGAACGGAACGCGATGGCCAGCGTGCCGGCCAGCGCGCCGGGGCCGAAGATGGCGATGAACAGCAGCGCCCAGACCAGCGAGTTGACCGAGCGGCTCGACACCAGGACCAGGCGCGCGAGCATGTTGATGGTCTTGCTGGGCGTGAGGTTGTTGGCCGCCAGCAGGCCCACCGGCACCGCCATGATGACCGACAGGATGGTGCCGAGCGTGGCGATGTGCAGGGTCTCGATCAGCGCGTCGTGCACGCCGCCGCGATAGTGGGCCCAGTCCACCGGCCACATGCGCTGGAACAGGTCGGCCATCTGTTCCGGCGCGTCGTACAGGAACTCCGGGATGATCTCGACGCCGCGGATGGCCTGCACGATGGCGGCCACCAGCAGCAGGTAGAGGGCGAAGCGCAGCAGCCGCTGGCCCAGGCTGTAGCGGTGCCAGACGCGCGGCGCGTTGGCGGCGGGCAGGGTGGGGGCGTGCGTGTTCATTGATCCGCCTCCGCCTTGCGCGCGGCCTGGTAGGCCGCCTTCGAGGCGCTCGAACCGATGCCGCGCGCGCCGGCGAAGCGGCCCTGCAGGATGCGGTCGAAGCCCAGGTTGTCCAGGAACACGGCGCGCACGAAGCCCGCCAGGATCTCGCCCAGCATGATGATGGCGATGAGCGTCAGCAGGATGGCGCTGACGAAGTCGTAGTCGAAGCGCTGGAAGGCCGAGAACAGCGTGCCGCCCACGCCGCCGGCGCCGACGATGCCGACCATGGTCGAGTTGCGCAGGTTCGAGTCGAACTGGTAGGTGGCAAAGCCGATGAAGCGCGCGAACACCTGCGGCAGCACGCCAAAGGCGAGCACGTTGGCGAACGAGGCGCCGGTGGCGCGCACCGCTTCGACCTGCTTGAGCGAGATTTCCTCAATGGCCTCGGTGAACAGCTTGCCGATGAAGCCGATCGAGGCCACCGTCAACGCCAGGATGCCGGCCAGCGCGCCAAAGCCCACGGCCTTGACGAACAGGATGGCGACGATCACCGGATGCAGCGCGCGGCACAGCGCCACGATCGAGCGGGCGGGCCACGAGACCCACGCCGGCATCAGGTTGCGCGCGCCCAGCAGGCCCACGGGCAGCGCGAACAGGATGCCCAGCACCGAGGCCAGCACGGCGATCTCCAGGCTCTCGGCGATGCCCTTCCACAGCGTGGCGGGCTTCTCGAAATTGGGCGGGAACATGCGCGCCAGGAAGGTCGAGGCGTGGCCCATGCCGCTTTCGAAGCGGGCCCAACTGAAGTCCAGTTGCGCGGCCGCATACACGGTGTACAGCACCAGCAGCAGCACGCCGGCCTTGGCGCGGCCGGACAGCGCGAAGGGACGCGGATGGGACGAACGCGGAGTCATTACGCCAGCCAAGACTCGCCTCCGTAGATGGTCTTGAGCATGGCGGCGTCCAGGCCTTGGCCGTTGCCGTCGTAGACCACGTGTCCGCCGGACATGCCGACGATGCGGCCGGCGTAGCGCCGCGCCAGTTCGACGTCATGGATGTTGACGATGACGGGGATGCCGCTGGCGTCGCCCTGCGCCGCCAGCAGCTCCATGATCTCGACCGAGGTCTTGGGGTCGAGCGACGAGGTCGGCTCATCGGCCAGCAGCAACTGCGGGCGCTGCATCAGGGCGCGGGCGATGCCCACGCGCTGGCGCTGGCCGCCCGACAGCGCGTCGGCGCGCTGGTCGGCAAAGCCCGCCAGGCCCACGGTGTCGAGCAGTTGGTAGGCGTGCTCGATGTCCTCGGCCTCGAAGCGGCGGGTCCAGGCCTTGAAGGCGCCGGTGTAGCCCAGCCGTCCGGTCAGCAGGTTTTCCATCACGGTCAGGCGTTCGACCAGGTTGTATTCCTGGAACACCATGCCGATGCGTCGGCGCGCGCGCCGCAGCGACGCGCCACGCACCCGGGCCAGGTCGACCGCGCCATCGCCGGACTCCAGCACGATCTCGCCGCGGGTGGGCTCGATCAGCCGGTTGATGCAGCGCAGGAGCGTGCTCTTGCCGGTGCCCGAGGGGCCGATGATGGCGGTCAGGCCGCGTCCCGCGATCTGCAGGTCGATGCCGTTCAGTACCGGCCGGCCGGCCCGGTATTCCTTGACCAGGCCGGAAATGCGTAGCGACGTCGTCATGCTGATTACTTCTTGCTCTTGGCGGATTCGCGGTCGTAGGCGGCGCGGTTGAAGCTTTCGCCGCCGGATTCGGCGACCTGGCGCACGATGGCCCAGTCCTTCTGGTAGGTCACCGGGTAGAAGCGGTCGGCGCCGTCGAAGGCCTTGGACATCTCGGCCGGGAAGCGGTAGTCGTAGAAGCACTTGAGCATCTGGTCGCGGAACTTCGGCTCCAGGTCGTGCGCGTAGGCGAACGACGAGGTGGGGAATTTCTCGCTCTTGTAGATGACGCGGAAGTCGGCTTCCTTGACCTGGCCGCGCTCGATCATGCGCTTGAACACGTCCGAGGCCACGGCGGCGGCGTCGTAGTCGCCCGAGTTCACGCCCATGACGGACTGGTCGTGCTTGCCCGAGAACACCACCTTGTAGTCCTTGTCGGGCGTCAGGCCTTCCTTGGGAAACAGCGCCACGGGCGCCATGTGGCCGGAGTTCGACGACGGCGCGGTGTGCGCCAGCTTCTTGCCCTTGAGGTCGGTGAGCTTCTGGTACGGGCTGTCCTTCTTGACGATGACGATCAGGTTGTAGCCCTGGAAGCCGTCGGCGTAGCCCTTGACGGCGAACGGCACCGCGCCGGCGATGTTCACGGCGAAGGCGGTGGGGCCGGTGGAGAAGCCGCCCACGTGCAGGCGGCCCGAGCGCATGGCCTCGATTTCGGCGGCGTTGCTCTGCACCTGGTAGAACACCACGCGCTTGCCGGTGCATTCGGACAGGTGCTTGGTGAACGGCTTGAAGATGTCTTCATACACCGCGGGGTCTTCCACCGGGGTGTAGGTGAACACCAGCGTCGACGGCGTCTTGAGCTTGGCCGGATCGGTGGGCGTGTCGGCCACCAGGTCCTTGTTGGCGTCGCAGTAGTTCTGGTCCAGGTCGCCCCGGTTGGGGCAGGCGTCGGCGGCGTGGGCGGCGGACGCTCCGAACGTTCCGAACACGAGCGCGGCCAGCGAGGCCGCTTGCAGGTGACGCAATGCGCGCATCGTATGTCTCCTCTTATAGGTCTGAATATGACTGGTAACTGAATTCAAACATACAAGCGCCAGGGGCACACTCGGGAAAGTCCCTGTGTTTCTTTTCGGGTTTTGTTCGTTTTGTTCGCTTTGAGTTCGTTTATGCGCGAACGGCGCGACGGCCGCGCGAGCGAATCGGCGGATCCGTCGCGCGGCTTGCGGGTCAGGCGGGAGGAGGGAAGGTCAGGCGCGGTAGCCCAGCTTGCGCGAGATCTCGTGCGCGCAGGCCAGCAACGGACGGGCGATGGCGCCGTCCCAGGACACGTCGAACAGGCCGGTGGGGCCCAGGCTGGTCAGCGCCAGCACGATGTTGCCGGTGTTGTCGAACACGGGCACCGACAGGGCGTCGACGCCCGGCAGCGGGTTGCCCAGGGCGCGCGCCATGCCGTGCACGCGGATGTCCGCCAGTTGCGCCTCGATGTTGGCGCGGCTGACCTTGCGCGGCGGCGACACGCTGGAGATCACCGCCGTATCGCCTTCCTCGCGGGCGATGTAGTGCTCGCTGACCTTGGGCGGCAGCCAGGCCGCGAACACCAGGCCGGTGGCGGTGTGCAGCATCGACATCACGGTGCCCTTGCGCATGTTCACGTGCACCGGATAGCTGGCCTCGGTCATGTGGATCATGGTAGGGCCGTGCGAGCCCAGCACCGCGATGCCCAGCGTGTGGCCGATCTCGGATTGCAGTTTGGCGATCTCGGGCATGGCGATGCGCACCGGATCCAGCCGCTGCAGGCTAACCAGGCCCATCTGCAGCGCGAACGGCCCCAGCTCGTACTGGCCGGTGATGCTGTCCTGCTGCACCAGGCCGACCCGGATGAAGCTCACCAGGTAGGGGTGGGCCTTGGCCGAGGTCATGCCGGCGCCGGCGGCCAGATCGCGCAGGGTCAGCGGCTTGGCGGCGTCGACCAGGGCGGCCAGCAGCGGCACGCCCACTTCGATGGACTGGATGCTGCGGCGGCCGTCATTGGCGGCGGGGGCGGCGGGTTTGGTGGTGGCCACGGTGGGTGCCTCAGGCGGTGACGGCGCGGGCGGCCAGCAGCCGGTCGGCCATCTCGGTGAAGCCGGCGCCGCCATGGAACGCGGCCACGTAGGCGGGACGGTGCGTCAGGCGGTGCAGTTGCGACTGGATGTTGGCCACGCCGACCGAGACGGGGAAGTAGGCGAACATGGGCTCGTCGTTGGGCGAGTCGCCGATGAACAGCGTGCTGTCGAGCGCGCTGGCCACGTCGATGCCGAATTCGCGCTGGAACAGGGTGCGCGTCATGGTCAGCTTGTCGTAGTCGCCGAACCAGCCGTTGACGTGGATCGAGCTGACCTTGGCCTGGGCGCCGGCGTCTTCGAAGATGCGCACGATGCGGCCGATATCGGCCTCGGGCAGGGGCGGCACGTCCTCGCAGAAGTCGATGGCCAGGTCGGCCACGCGGTAGTCCTGGTCGCTGGCCACGGCGGCGCCGGGCACCTCGGCCAGCACCCGGTCGCGGATCGCGTCGAGCTTTTTGCGGCTGGCCTGGCGCGAGGCCGCGTCGGTCCAGTAGTGCGTAACCATGCGGCGCGCCTGGCGGTCGTAGGCGTAGTAGAACGCGCCGTTCTCGCCGACCACCGCGCGCACCGGCCACATGCGGGCGATGTGGTCGCACCAGCCGGCCGGGCGGCCGGTGATCGGCACCACCTGGATGCCGGCCTGTTCCAGGCGTTCCAGGGCGGCGTAGGCGTCGGCGGGCAGCCGGCCTTCGGTGGTCAGGGTGTCGTCGATGTCGGTGAGCACGACGCGGATCCCCGCCGCGACGGTCAAAGGCATGGCCGCAAGGGCTTGCATGGCGTTTTTCCTTGGTTTTATGGGGTGTTCTCCGGCCGAAAGTTTAACCGGATGGCCCTGTTTGGGCGGGGGCGGGGCGGGCCGGTAGGGGATATGGCGCCGGGGGCGGTAAAATCCGGGCTTTCCCGCCTGGTTTGCGTGCCCGCCATGTCCGTCCAGTTGTCCCCGTTGCCCGGCTCCGAGCCGGAATCCTTCGATATTGCCTCGGTCGCCGAGATCATCGCCGAGCTGCGCGCCGGCCGCATCGTCATCCTGGTTGACGAGGAAGACCGCGAAAATGAAGGCGACCTCGTCATGGCCGCCGAGTTCGTCACGCCAGAGGCCATCAACTTCATGGTGACCCACGGCCGCGGGCTGGTGTGCCTGACCCTGACCGAAGAGCGCTGCCGCCAGTTGGACCTGCCGCTGATGGCGGCCCGCAACGGCACACGATACGGCACCAATTTCACCCAGTCGATCGAGGCCGCCGAAGGCGTCGAGACCGGCATTTCGGCCGCCGACCGCGCCCGCACCATCCAGGTGGCGGTGGCGCGCGACGCCAAGCCGTCCGACCTGGTCCAGCCCGGCCACATCTTCCCGGTGCGCGCCGTGCCCGGCGGCGTGCTGGTGCGCGCCGGCCACACCGAGGCTGGCTGTGACCTGACCGCCATGGCCGGCCTGACCCCGGCCGCGGTGATCTGCGAGATCCTCAAGCCGGACGGCACCATGGCGCGCCTGCCCGACCTGGTGCAGTTCGCCCGCGAGCACGGCCTGAAGATCGGCACCATCGCCGACCTGATCCAATACCGCAGCGAGCACGAATCCATCGTCAAGCGCGTCGGCAAGCGCAGCATGCAGACCGCCTGGGGCACCTTCGAGGCCGTGGCCTATGAAGACGCCGCCACTGGCTCGGCCCACCTGGCGCTGGTGCATGGTACCGTGGCGCCAGACGTCGAGACCCTGGTGCGCGTGCACGAGCCGGCCTCGGTGCTGGACGTGCTGGATACCGGCGCCAGCCCGCATAGCTGGGGCGTGGCGCAGGCCCTGCAGGCCATTTCGCAGGCGCCGGCCGGCGTGCTGGTGCTGATGAACTGCCAGTCGTCCACCGAACACCTGTTCGCGCAGATCGCCGGCTGGAGCGACCCCAAGGCCAATGCCAACCCCGCCAACGCCGACCGTTTCGGCCTGCGCACCTATGGCATCGGCGCCCAGATCCTGCGCGACCTGAACGTGGGCCAGATGAAGCTGCTGGCCCGGCCGCGCAAGATGCCCAGCATGGCGGGCTTCTCGCTCACCATTACGGGTTACGATTGCGACCCTCCGAACACTCCCGCAACACACTGAAGGCCGACACATGAACCCTTACATCCTCACCCCCGACCTGAACGGCGAAGGGCTGCACATCGGCATCGTACGCGCCCGCTTCAACGAAGAGATCGGCCAGGCCGAACTCGAAGCGTGCCTGAAGGAACTGGCCGAACTCGGCGTGGACGAGCGCGACGTGATGGTCGCCACCGTGCCGGGCGCCCTGGAACTGGGCGTGGCCCTGTCGCACATGGCCGAGACGTTCGAGTTCGACGCCCTGATCGCGCTGGGCGCGGTCATCCGCGGCGAGACCTATCACTTTGAAGTGGTCAGCAATGAAATGGCCACTGCTATCACCCGCATCTCCCTCGAGACCGGCATCCCGGTCGCCAACGGCGTGCTGACCGTGGACACCGACGAGCAGGCGCAAGCCCGCGCCGCCGGCAAGGGCCGCGACTGCGCCCAGGTGGCCGTCGAAATGGCCAACCTGGTGGCGGCCCTGGAGCCCGAGGAAGAAGACGAAGACGACGAAGACGAGGACGAAGATTTTGACGACGAAGAAGACGACGACCAGCGCTGATAGCGCGGCGCAAGCCCGCGCCAACGCCCGCAGCGCGCGCCGCCGTGCGCGCGAATTCGCGCTGCAGGGCGTGTACGCGTGGCTGCTGCGCGGCGGCGAAGGCACGCAGGACGCCGGCGAGATCGACGCCCATCTGCGCGACACCGAGGACTTCTCCGAGGCCGACGCGCAGTGGTTCAAGACCTTGCTGCATGGCGTCCTGCGCGAAGCGCCCGCGCTGCGCGAGCGTTTCACGCCCTACGTCGACCGTCCGCTGGCCGAGCTGTCGCCGGTCGAGCATGGCATCCTGCTGATCGGCAGCTTCGAACTGATCCATCATGTCGAAGTGCCGTACAAGGTCGCCATCAACGAAGCCGTGGAACTGGCCAAGTCGTTCGGCGGCACCGACGGCTTCAAGTTCGTCAACGGCGTGCTCGACAAGCTGGCGGCGGACGTGCGCTCGCACGAAATCAAGAAGTAGACCCCCCCCCGAAGCGCTGCGCGCTTCCCCCCCAGGGGGGCGCCGCTGCGGACCGGCGGAGCCGGATCCGCGCGGCCCGGGTTTGGGGAGGGCCGTTTTTTTGGGGCGGCCTCCCTTTTGGGGCGGGCTTCCTTCTTTTGGAGCGAGCTTTCCGCGCCTCTGGTGCGGACCTCTCTTTGGCGCGAATCTTCCCTTGGAGCGTGGCTCCGGTGTGGGAGTCAATACCGGCGCATTGCGCCGGACTGCGGAGTTGTCGTGGCGTCCGAATTCGATCTGATCGCGCGCTATTTCACGCGCGCCGCGCCGGCGGGGCTGTTGGGCGTGGGGGATGACTGCGCGTTGTTTCCGGTGCCGGCCGGCGAACAGGTGGCCACCAGCACGGATCTGCTGCTGGAAGGCCGGCATTTCTTTCCCGATGTCGATCCGAAGGCGCTGGGGCACAAGGCCCTGGCGGTGAACCTGTCGGACCTGGCGGCCATGGGCGCGCGGCCCATCGGTTGCGTGCTGGGGCTGGCGCTGCCGCGGCTGGATGAGGCGTGGCTGGCGGCGTTTGCCGAGGGGTTTCATGCGCTGGCGCAGGTCCATGGCTGCCCGTTGATCGGCGGCGACACCACCCGCAGCGTCCATGACCTGGCCATCAGCGTGACCGTGTTCGGCGCCGTGCCGGCGGGCGCCGCGCTGCGCCGCGACGGCGCCCGGGTGGATGACGATATCTGGGTGTCCGGCGAACTGGGCGCGGCCGACGTGGCCTACCGCCTGCTCGACGGGCAGTATCCGGCCGACGCGGCGCGGCTGGCCGCGACCCGCGGCGCGCTGGAATGGCCCGAGCCGCAAGTGGCGCTGGGCGTGGCGTTGCGCGGCATCGCGCACGCCGCCATCGATATTTCCGACGGCTTGCTGCAGGACCTCGGCCACATCCTGGCGGCCAGCCGGGTGGGGGCGTTGCTGCATGAAGACCGCATGCCCGTGGCCGCCGCGCTGGCCGGCATGTCCGCTGACGTCGTGCGCCAAGCGGTGCTGGGCGGCGGCGACGTGTACCAACTCTGCTTCACCGCGCCGCCCGCCCGCCGCGACGCCGTGCGGGCGGCCGCGCAGGCGGCCGGCGTCCGCGTGACGCAAGTGGGCAATATCGTGGCCGAGCCGGGATTGGTGCTGCGGGACGCCGCCGGACAGCCGTTGACACGATTGCCCGCCGGCTTCGATCACTTTCCCTCGGTCTGAGAGCGCCGGCCTTGCGCCGGACGCAGGCAAACCCTGTCACAATCGCTGCCACGGTTGTTTCCTGAACGCCACCCTTTCCATCGGCCTCATCCCAGCCATTCCCGGGCCCTCATCCATGTCGTCCTCTTCTCCTCATTCCCCGTCGATGCGCGAACGCTCGCGCGCGGTCTATCCCGCGCTGTCCTGGGTGTGCCGCGATCCGGGCCGCCTGATCGCCTTCGGCTTCGGCAGCGGCCTGATCCGCCCCGCCTCGGGCACCTGGGGCACGCTGCTGGCCTGGCTCATCTGGGTCGCCGCCGCGCCGGCCGCGTCGGACCTGGCCATCGGCATCTTCCTGGCGCTGGCCTTCCTGTACGGCTGCTGGGCCTGCGACCGCGTCGGCCGCGAACTCCAGCAGCCCGATCATGTCGGAATGGTGTGGGACGAGATGGTGGCGTTCTGGCTGGTGCTGTGGCTGACGCCGGCCGGCTGGTTGTCGCAGGCGCTGGCGTTCGTGCTGTTCCGCACGTTCGACATCGTCAAGCCGCCGCCCATCAAGTTCTTCGATGCCCGCCTGAAGGGCGGTTTCGGGGTAATGTGGGACGATATCGTCGCGGCCGGATACGCCTTGCTGATCATGGCGCTGGCCGTGCGCACAGGAGTCTTGGGATGAACCAGCAACACGAAAACCCGCCGTCCAATCTGTCGGCTGAACAACTGGCGCAGGCCACCGTATACGGGCTGGCCGAGCGGCTGGGCGATACGTTGCGGCGCCTGGGATTGGTGCTGGGCACCGCCGAATCCTGCACCGGCGGGCTGCTGGCGGGCGCCGTGACGGCGGTGGCCGGGTCCAGCGAGTGGTTCGACCGCGGCTTCGTCACCTACAGCAACGATGCCAAGGTCAGCGAACTGGATGTGTCGCCGGACGCCTTGCATCACTTCGGCGCGGTCAGCGAGCCGGTGGCGCTGGAGATGGCCAACGGCGTGCTGCTGGCCTCGCCGGCGGCGCAGGTGGCGGTGTCCACCACCGGCATCGCCGGTCCGGGCGGCGCCACGCCGGGCAAGCCGGTGGGCATGGTGTGCTTCGGCTTCGCGCAGCGGGTCGGCGACGGCATCAGCAGCCGCGCCGTCACCCACGTGTTCAGCGGCGACCGCGCGCAGGTGCGCCAGCAGGCGGTCGAATTCGCGCTGCGCGGCGTGCTGGAACTGCTGGGGGCGCCGGTCAACCGGCGTTGAGGAAGACCGCCCGCGCAATGGCGCGGTCCAGGGATACCGCGGGAACCGCCTGGCCCCCGCGGGCGGCGCTCAGCGCACCGCGTTGATCGCGTCGCGCAGGCCGCGCGCGGCGTCGCCGGCGGCCTGGCGCCAGTCATCGCCGCCGCTGGCGTAGATGATGGCGCGCGACGAGTTGATCATCATGCCGCTGCGCGCGGCGTTGGCGCCGGCGTTGACGGTGGCGGTGATGTCGCCGCCCTGGGCGCCGATGCCCGGCACCAGCAGCGGCACCGCGTCGCCGATGCGCTGGCGCACCGCGGCCAGCTCGTTCGGGAAGGTCGCGCCCACCACCAGGCCGCACTGGCCGTTGGCATTCCATTTGTCGGCCACCAGCCCCGCCACGTGCAGGTACAGGGGCTCGCCGTTATCCATCTTGAGGAACTGCAGGTCCGACCCGCCGGGGTTGGATGTGCGGCACAGCACGATCACGCCGCGGTCGCGCCAGGCCAGGTAGGGCTCGACCGAGTCCAGGCCCATGTACGGGCTGACCGTCAGCGCGTGCGCCTGGTAGCGCTCGTAGGCTTCGCGGGCGTAGTTTTCGGCGGTGGAGCCGATGTCGCCGCGCTTGGCGTCCAGCACGATGGGCAGGTCGGGGTGCTTGTCGCGGATGTGCTGGCACAGCGCTTCGAGCTGGTCTTCGGCGCGGTGCGCGGCGAAGTAGGCGATCTGCGGCTTGAAGCTGCAGGCGTAGGGCGCGGTGGCGTCGACGATGTCGCGGCAGAAGTGGAAGATCGCGTCCGGCTTGCCCTGCAGTTCGCGCGGAAAGCGTTGCGGGTCGGGGTCGAGCCCGACTTGCAGGAGCGAGTTGCTGGTGGTCCAGGCGTGTTCGAGTCTTTGGAGGAAATTCATGGGGGAGTTCAGTGCAGTTTGACCCGGGGGCGCGTGCGCCGCATGAGCAGGCGGGCCAGGGCCAGGGAGGCGGTGCGTGAGATGCCCAGCACCGCTTTGTGGTGCATCAGGTGCAGGCTCATGTACATCAGGCGCGCCAGTGTACCGCTTACGAACAGTCCGCGTCCGGCCAGCTTGCCCATCAGGCTGCCCACGCCGGCGTCCTGGCCCAGCGAGACCAGCGAGCCGTGGTCTTCGTAGACATAGGGAGCGGTGGGCTCGGCCGCGCGGCGCAGGCGCGCGGTGAGCTTCTTGCACAGGTAATCGGCCTGCTGGTGCGCGGCCTGGGCGCGCGCCGGCACGGTGCGGCCATCGCGCCAGGGCGCGGCGCAGCAGTCGCCCAGCGCCAGGATGTGCGGGTCGGCGGTTTCGAGCCGTTCGTTGACCTCGAGCTGGCCCAGTCTGTTCAGCGGCAGGTCCAGCTCGGCCAGCAGGGCCGGGCCCTTGATGCCGGCCGCCCACATGCACAGGCGCGCGGGGAATTCGCGGCCGTCGGCGGTCTTGACCGAATCGGCGGCGACCTCCGAGACGCGGCAGTCGCTTTCGACGCGGATGCCGAGCTCGGTCAGGCGCGCGGTGGCGGCGATGGATATCTTTTCGGGGAGCGCGGACAGGATGCGCGGCGCGCCCTCGACCAGGGTGATCGCCAGATCGCGCTCGGCGCGGAAATTCGGCAGGCCGTAGGCGCTGACCACGTGGCTGGCCTCGACCAGTTCCACCGCCAGCTCGACGCCGGTGGCGCCGCCGCCGACGATCACCAGGTCCAGCCGAGCCGACGGATCGCGCACCTTGGCCTGGTCGACCAGCGCCATGGCCTTGAGCATGGTCAGGCGGAATTGCTCGGCGTTCTCGGTGGTGTCCAGCGTGACGGCGTGCTCGGCCGCTCCCGGGGTATTGAAGAAGTTGGAGGTGCTGCCCAGCGCCAGCACCAGCGTGTCGTAGGCCAGTTCGCGGCGCGGCAGCACTTCCTGGCCCTGGCTGTCGGCCACGGCATCGACCGTGACCATGCGGCGCTCGCGGTCGACGCCGACCAACTGGCCCTGGGCGAAGGAAAACCCGTTCAGGTGCGCCAGCATCAGGTAGGACAGGCCTTCCTGGTGGATATCCAATGTGCCCGCCGCCGCTTCGTGCAGCGACGGCTTCCAGATGTGGAACGGCCGGCTGTCGACCAGGGTGATGTGCTGGCGGCCGTGGAGGCGGCCGAGCTTGGCGGCCAGTTCGAGGCCGCCGGCACCCCCGCCGACGATGACGATGCGTTCCGAAGGGGCTGGCGTCGAGTTGGGCATCATGGTTCCCAGTATAGAGGCCCGGACCCCTTGGCGGGCAAGCCCGGCGCCGTGAATCAGTGCATCACGAAGCGGCTGACTGCCACGCCCACCCAGACGGCGACGGTGAACAGCAGCAGCAGCATGACGGCGGCGCTGCCCAGGTCCTTGGCCCGGCCCAGCAGCGGATGGGTGTCGACCGACAGCGCGTCGGCCAGCGCCTCGATCGCCGAATTCAGCAGCTCCACCGCCAGCACCAGCACCACGGTGCCGATCAGGAAGAACACCTCGACCGTGGTGCGCCCCAGGAAGAACGCGGCCGGGATCAGCAGCACGGCCAGCGCCAGTTCCTGGCGGAAGGCGGCCTCGTACTTGATGGCGGCCTGCAGGCCCTGCAGCGAGTAGCGCAGCGCATTCAGGATGCGGCGCAGGCCGCCGGTGCTTTTGTAGGGCGAGTGGTGCGGGTTGGTCGACATGGGAAGCGTAATAAGGCCGGGTGTGGCGGCTTTTTAACAGATATGGATTGCCGGCGTGATGCGACATGAGGCGGGTCAAGCATCCGCCAGGTTTTGCTGGTAATACTACGTTACTTTTTGCCTTCGCCGCGGCCATGCGATACCCTGGCGGCGCGCGGCATCGCGGCGTTGGCTTCTGACCACGCCCGCCGTGTGCAATTCCCTACCAACGCGCCTCTGCGCCCGTCTTGGGGCGGATGCATCAAGGCGCCCTGAGACACAGCAATCCATGCTCGAACGCTTGAATACGGAGTCCTTGTCGCGCCTGCCCGCAGACGTGGAGAAACCCGCCTATGACCGCGGCCGATTGACGCCGGGTATTGTGCATCTGGGGCTGGGCGCCTTTCATCGCGCGCACCAGGCGTTGGCCACCGACCTGGCCATGGCCGCCAGCCAGGATCTGACCTGGGGCATCCTGGGGGTGTCGCTGCGCAGTCCGGCCGTGCGCGATGCGCTGACGCCCCAGGATGGCTTGTACACCCTGGCGCTGCGCGACGGCGACGAGGCAGGCGGCGCGCGGGAATCCCTGCGCGTGGTCGGGTCGGTGCTGCGCGTAATGGTGGCCCAGGAGGATCCGCAAGCGGTGCTCGAGCGCATCGCCTATCCGCAGACGCGCATCGTCAGCCTGACCATCACCGAGAAGGGCTACTGCCACGAACCGGCCACCGGCCACCTGCGCTGGGACGACCCGGACATCCTGCACGATCTGGAGAACCCGGTGCGCCCGCGCAGCGCCATCGGCATGCTGGTGCATGGCCTGGCGCTGCGCCGCGAGCGCGGCCTGCCGCCCTTGACGCTGCTGTCCTGCGACAATCTGCAGGCCAATGGCGACACGCTGCGCAGTCTGGTGCTGGCCTTTGCGCTGCGGCTGGACGTGGCGCTGACCGGCTGGATCGACGCGCATTGCACCTTTCCCAATTCCATGGTCGACCGCACCGTGCCGGCCACCCGCGACGAAGACCGCGCGCGCATCACGCAGCGCCTGGGGGTGGAAGACGCCTGGCCGGTGGTGGCCGAGCCCTACCTGAACTGGGTGATCGAAGACAAGTTCGCGGCCGGCCGCCCCGCCTGGGAAGCCGCGGGCGTGACCTTCGTGGCCAATGCCGCGCCCTATGAGCGGCTGAAGCTGCGCATGGTCAACGGCCCGCATTCGGCGCTGGCCTGCCTGGGGACGTTGCTGGGCGCGGCCACCATGCATGAGGCGGCGGCGGTGCCGGCGTTGCGCGGCTTCGTGGACGACCTGATGCGCCACGAGATCGCGCCCACGCTCAAGGGCATTCCGGATGCCGGCCTGGAAGGCTACCGCCAGCGCTTCCTGGCGCGCGCCGACAACGCGGCGCTGCCGCATCCGACGTGGCAGGTGGCGATGGACAGTTCGCACAAACTGCCGCCGCGCCTGCTGGCCACCATCCGCGACCGCCTGCGCCGCGGCGACGATATTCGCCGCCTGGCGCTGGCGGTCGCGGCTTGGCTGCACTATCTGCGGGGCGAAGACGAAAGCGGCGCGCGCTATCCGATCGACGATCCGCTGGCCGCGCCCCTGGCCAGACTGTTGGCGCGTGCCGATGTGGCGGCGCGGGCGGCGGCGCCCAAGCAGGCGGCCTATCGCCGCGCCCTGGTGCTGGCCGGCTATCGACCGGTGTTCGGCGACCTGGGCGAGAAGCCGGTGTTCGTCGCGGCGCTGGCGGCGCAGTTGGAGGTCCTGCGCGAACATGGCGTCCTGCATGCGCTGCAAGCCGTGGCGCGCGAACCCGAGCCTATTGTTCCGGCCGACAGCGTGGGCGTGACCGAGGCGGCTGAAGCGACGGCCGCCGCGGCCGCGCCGCCTTCACGGGAAGCGGCCGGCCTGGGTATGTGAGCCCGCGCCGGCGGTGGCGCTATACGCCCAGGTAGTGCAGCAGGCGCGCTTCGTCGTCGATGAAGGCCTGCGAGGTGCCGCTCCACGCTACCCGGCCCTTTTCGATGATGGCGTGGCGGTCGGCGGTGGCCAGCAGCGGCTCCAGGTTCTTGTCGATGCACAGCACCGCCAGCCCGGTGCGCTTGAGGCTTTCCAGCGCCTGCCAGATTTCCTCGCGCACCACCGGCGCGAGGCCTTCCGTGGCTTCGTCCAGGATCAGCAGCCGCGGATTGGTCAGCAGCGCGCGGCCGATGGCCAGCATCTGCTGCTCGCCGCCCGACAGGTGACTGCCCAGGTGGCGCGCGCGTTCGGCCAGGCGCGGGAACAGCGCGTAGACGCGTTCCAGCGTCCAGGGCTGCGCCAACCCCTGGCGGTTGTGCGCGGTGGCCACCAGGTTCTCGCGCACCGACAGGTTGGGGAACACGTGCCGGCCCTCGGGCACCAGGCCGATGCCGCACTGCGCCACCTTATAGGCCGGCAGGGCGACGATGTCGCGGCCGTCGAACGTGACGGCGCCGCGGCTGGCGCGGTTCAGGCCCATGATGGCCTTGACCGTGGTCGACTTGCCCATGCCGTTGCGGCCCAGCAGCGTCACGAACTCGCCCGGGCCGATATCCAGGTCGATGCCGAACAGCGCCTGGCTGGCGCCGTAGTGCGCGGTCACGCCGCGCAGCGACAGCAGCGCGCTCATGCCGACGCTCCCTGAGCGCGGCGGCCGGCGTGGCCGCGTTCGCTGCCCAGATAGCACTCGCGCACCTGCGGATCGTTGCGGATCTGGTCGGCATCGCCGCAGGCCAGGGCGCGGCCATACACCAGCACCGTGATGCGGTCGGAAAGCGCGAACACCGCCTGCATGTCGTGCTCCACCAGCAGAATGGTGTATTGCCCGCGCAGGCGTTGCAGCAGCCGCGTCATGGCCTCGGATTCATGCTGGCTCATGCCGGCCATGGGTTCGTCCAGCAGCAGCAGGGTCGGCTGGCAGGCCAGCACCATGGCCAGCTCCAGTTGCCGCAGCTCGCCATGCGCCAGCGCGGCGGCGGGGGTGTCGGCGCGCGCGTCCAGGCCGGCCAGCGCCAGCGCCTCCCGCGCCGGCTCGCGCAGCGCCGGCGTGGCCAGCAGCGGCCGCCAGAAGCGGAAGCCGTGGCCGCGCCGCGCCTGCACCGCCATGGCCACGTTCTCCAGCGCGGTGAACGGCTTGAACACCGAGGTGATCTGGTACGAGCGCGCCAGCCCGCGGCGCACGCGCCGTTCGACCGGCAGGCGCGTCACGTCCTCGCCATCGAGCAGCACGCGGCCGCCGTCGGGCCGCAGCTCGCCGCTCAACTGGCCGATCAGCGTGGTCTTGCCGGCGCCGTTGGGGCCGATCACCGCATGCAGTTCGCCCGGCCGGATGTCCAGCGACAGGTCGTCGGTGACGGTCAGGCCGCCGTAGCGCTTGACCAGATGTTCGACGCGCAGCGCGCTCATCGCGGTTCTCCGGTGGGGTGGGGCAGGGCGCGCGCGGCGCGCAGGCGCAACGGCTTGTCCGACAGACCGCCATACAGGCCGCGGCGCGACACCAGCACCACGCCCACGATCAGCAGGCCCATCACCAGCATCCAATGGTCGGTCAGCAGCTTCAGTCCTTCCTCCAGCAACAGGAAGGCCAGGGCCCCGGCAACCGGGCCGACCACCGTGCCCAGCCCGCCCAGCGCCACCATCACGATCAGCTCGCCGGAGGTGGTCCAGGCCAGGTACGAGGGCGACACATACAGCGTCAGGTTGGCCAGCAGCACGCCGGCCACGCCGCACACCATCGCCGACAGCACATAGGCCGCCAGGCGATAGCGCAGCGTCGCGAAACCCAGCGCGCGCATGCGCCGCTCGTTGGCCTGGCAGCCGCGCAGCACCATGCCGAACGGCGCGTGCACCAGCCGGCGTAGCGCGGCCAGCGCCAGCAGCAGCACGCCGAATGCGGTGTAGTACAGCGCCAGCGGCGTATCGAGCCGGAACAGGCCGAAGTCGCTGCCGGCGAACAGCGACATGCCGTCGTCGCCGCCGAAGCCCTCCAGCCCCGTGGCCAGGAAATAGAACATCTGCGCGAACGCCAGCGTGATCATGATGAAGGCGATGCCGGACGTGCGCATCACCACGTAGCCGCTGACGAGGCCGACCACGGCGCAGGCGCCCAGCGCGGCCAGCAGGTGCAGCCAGCCGTTCTCGATGCCGTAGTGGTTCAGCACGCCGACCGCGTAGGCGCCCAGGCCCAGGTACAACGCGTGGCCGAAGCTGACCATGCCGCCGTAGCCCAGCAGCAGGTTCAGCGCCAGCGCGGCGATGCCGTACACCAGCACGCGGCCGAACAGCGCCAGCAGGAACGGTTCGCCCTGCCATTGCGCGTACAGCGGCACCAGCGCCAGGAGCAGCAACAGCGCGCCGGCGGCGAGCGCGCGGGGAGAGAGTCGAAGCATGTCGGGGCCTCCTTGGGCGCTATCCATGCCGCACGGGAAACAGGCCCTGCGGCCGCAGCGCCAGCACCAGCGCCATGACGATGTAGATCAGCATCGAGGCGATCGCCGGGCCGGCCGCGTTGGCGGCGGCCGGCGGCAGCGCGGCGCGCAGCAAGGCGGGCAGCAGCGCCCGGCCGAGCGTGTCGACCAGTCCCACCATCAGCGCCGCCAGGAAGGCGCCGCGCACCGAGCCGATGCCGCCGATGACGATCACCACCAGCGTCAGGATCAGGATCGGTTCGCCCATGCCGGTCTGCGCCGACAGGATCGGCCCGGCCATCAGCCCGGCCACGCCGGCCAGCACCGCGCCCAGCACGAACAGCAGTGTGTTCAGGCGCGCGATGTTCACGCCCAGCGCGCCCACCATCATGCGGTCGGTGGAGCCGGCGCGGATCAGCATGCCCAGCCGCGTGCGGTGGATCAGCGCGTAGCAGCCCGCCGCCACCGCCAGCCCCGCCACGATGATGAGAAAGCGGTATAGCGGGTAGGTGACGCCCAGCAGGTCGATGGTGCCCGACAGCCACGACGGCAGGCCCATGCTGATGGGCGCAGGGCCCCAGATGATGCGGGTCAGCTCGTTGAAGAACAGGATGAAACCGAAGGTGGCGAGCACCTGGTCCAGGTGCTCGCGCGGATACAGCCGCGCCAGCGCGATGCGGTCCAGCAAGAGGCCCAGCAGCGCCATGCCCGCCACCACGGCGGCCGCGGCCAGCAGGAACGAGCCGCTGTGGCGGAACACGGTGGCCGCGATGAAGGCGCCCATCATGTACAGCGAGCCGTGCGCCAGGTTGATGAAGTTCATGATGCCGAACACCAGCGTCAGGCCGGCGGCCAGCAGGAAAAGCAGGATACCCAGTTGCAGGCCGTTCAGGGCCTGCACCAGCAGCAATGTCGCGGACATGGCGCCTTACCTCGTTATTGCCCGGCAGGCCGGCGTCATTTCATGGCGCACTGGGCGGCGTACTGGTCCGAGACCTTGGACAGGTCGGCGAAGATCGGGCCCTTGTTGACGAAGCCGACCTTGCCGTCCGCGCCCGCCGCCACGTCGGCGCGGAAGAAGCCGGCCGCCGGGAAGTGGTTCGGCTGGTAGCGGAATTCGCCGCGGACCGACTGGAAATCGGCCGCCTCCAATGCCTTGCGCAGGGCTTCCTTGTCGTCGGTCTTGCCGCCGGTGCGCTTGAGCGCCGAGCCGATGAGTTGCGCCGCGTCCCACGACTGGGCCGCGTAGCTGGACGGCTCGCGGCCGTACTTCTGGCGGAAGGCGGCGGCGAAGGCCTTGTTGGCGGCGTTGTCCAGGTCGGGCGAGTACGGCACGTTGGTGACCGCGCCGAGCGCGTCTTTCTGCAGCGCGGGCAGGGTGGCGCCGTCGATGGTGTCGACCGACAGCAGCGGGATCTTGTCGAACAGGCCGGCCTGGCGGTACTGCTTGATGAAGTTCACGCCCATGCCGCCGGGAAAGAACACATAGGCGGCATCGGGCCTGGCGTCGGCCAGCGCCGCCAGCTCGACCGAGTAGTCGGGCTGGTTCACCTGGGTGAAGACCTCGTTGACCACCTCGCCCTTGAAGAAGCGCTTGAAGCCGGCCATGGCGTCCTTGCCGGCCTGATAGTTGGGCGCCAGCAGGTAGACCTTCCTGAAGCCCATCTGGTTGGCCATCTCGCCGCTGCCTTCGTGGCGCTGGGTGTTGTTCCACGAGGTCGAGAAGAAGAACGGCGAACAGTCCTTGCCGGCCAGGTTGGTGGGGCCGGCGTTCGAGCCCACCAGGAACACGCCGGCGCCCGTCACCGGCCGCGCCACGGCCAGCATCACGTTCGAATACACCACGCCGGTGATGATCGGCACCTTGTCGCTCTGCACCAGCTTGCGCGCGGCCTGCACGCCGACCTCGGGCTTGAACTGGTCGTCTTCCTTGATGACCTGCACCGGCACGCCGCCGAGCTTGCCGCCGCCCTGTTCCACGGCCAGCATGAAGCCGTCGAGCTGGTCCTGTCCCAGCACCGAGCCGGGCCCGGTCAGGGTGGTCAACAGGCCGATCTTCACATCGGCCCAGGCGGCGGCGCCGGGCGCCAGGGCGACGGCCGCGGCGGCGGCCAGCAGATGGATGCGTTTCATGGTGAATCCCCTTGCGTTGCCGTGTCTCACGGTCATGGTTGGCGGGCGGCTCAGCGGTCCAGCCCGAAGAACGTCTGCGTGTTGGCCGACAGGATCTTGTGGCGCACCGCGGGCAGCAGGTCGGAATTCGACACCAGCCGGCCGACCTCCTGCTCGCCCAGCGGATACGGATAGTCGGAACCGAGCAGCACGCGGTCCTCGCCCATCACGTCGATCAACAGCCGCAGCGAGCGCGGATCGAACACGGCGCTGTCGACGTAGAAGCGGTCGGTGTACGACGAGGGCGGCTGCGGACAGTCCTGGCGCACGATGTCGCGGTGGCGCCAGGCGTTGTCCACGCGTCCCAGCAGGAAGGCGAAGCTGCCGCCGCCGTGGGCGAAGCACAATTTCAGGCTGCGGGGGATGCGCTCGAACGCGCCGGACAGGATCAGCGACAGGATGCCCAACTGGGTTTCGGCGGGCATGGCGACCAGCCACGGCAGCATCCAGCGCTTCATGCGGCCGTCGGTCATCATGTCCCAAGGGTGCACCAGCACCGGGATGCCTTCGTCGGCGCAATGCACCAGGAACCGCACCAGCGTGTCGTCGTCCAGGTCGCGCGGGCCGACGTGATTGCCGATCTGCACGCCCAGGTGGCCGGCGGCGCGGGCGCGCGAGGCCTCGCGGCAGGCCAGGTCCAGATCCTGCAGCGGCACCTGCGCCAGCGCCTTGAGGCGGCCGGGCGCGAAGGCGCAGTGCTCCAGCGCCAGGTCGTTCATGCGCGCGGCCCAGTCGGCCGCGGCCCGCGCGGGATAGGCGTAGCCGAACATCACCGGCGTGGCGCACAGGATCTGCAGGTCGACGCCGTGGCGGTCCATCTGTTCGATGCGCAGGGCCGGGTCCCACAACGTGGCGTCGACCGGGCGGAAGGGGCGGTCGCCGGCCATGATCTGGCCGGTCGAGCCATCGCCGTCGCGCCGCAGCCAGGGCGCGGCCACCGGATCCAGCGCCGCCGCTTCCTGCCGCGTGATGGGCGGGAAGAAGTGCGCGTGCATATCGATTTTCAGGGTCATAAAGAGGGCGGATGACAGGTTGGGGGCGTCAGGCGGGCGACGGCTGCGCGGCGGGGGCCTGCGCCTTGCCGGGGTGGAGCGCGCCGCAGCCGGGGCAGGTGCGCTTTTCCTCGCTGGAATAGAAGGCCTGGAACAGCGGCGGCAGGTCGGTCACGATGCTTTTGAGCTGCACCTCGACGCGGTGCACCAGGTGGCCGCAATGCGGGCAATACCATTCGAAGCCGTCCAGCAGCCCCTGTGGGCGCTGGCGCTCGATCACCAGACAGGCGCTGCCGGTCTCGGGGCGCTGCGGCGAATGGCGCACGTGCGGCGGCAACAGGAAGATGTCGCCTTCCTTCAGGTCGACCCGTTCGGGCTTGCCGTCGATCCACAGCGACAGCCAGGCGTTGCCGCGTACCTGGTAGAAGAACTCTTCCAGTGGATCGTCGTGGTAGTCGGTGCGCAGGTTGGGGCCGCCGACCACGGTGACGATGAAATCGGCGTCCTGCCAGATCTGCTGGTTGCCCACCGGCGGTTGCAGCAGGTGGGCATGGTCCTGGATCCAACGCTGGAAATTCAGGGGCGGGCCATAGGCGGGCATGACGGTCTCCGGGAGGCGCTTGCGGACTTCGTTGAAGGCAAGTCTAGGCGGGGGAAGGGGCCGCGGCACAATAGAAATTGCGCGGTTGGATATGCGGGGTATCTATCGCGGGGTTTCCCTGAACGGGATATCCCGGATGCGGTGGCCGGCGCTCAGGCGCCGGCGGGGCGCTGCGCCGCGATCTGCTTCAGGTACTCGACCAGCCGCAGGCAGGCCGGCGTCAACGGCCGGTCGGCGCGGATCGAATAGCCGACGTCGCCAAACGCGCCGAAGGCGTCGGTGGGCAGGCGCGTCAGCACGCCCATGGCCAGGAACTGGGCCGCGGCGTCGTAGGGCATCAGCGCCAGCGCGTCGCTGTGCATCAGGATGCCGATATTGGTCAGCAGCGACAGCGACTCGACGTGGCGCGTGGGCAGCCGCACGCCGGCGTCGAAGAAGCTGCGCTCGATCGAGGCGCGCAGCGGCGAGGTGGGCGCGGGCAGGATCCAGATGTGGTCGGCCAGCTCGGCCAGCGTCACGCGCGCCGCGCCCGCCAGCGGATGGCGCGCGCCGGCCACCAGGCACAGATCCTCGCGGTAGAGCTTGTGGTGGTCGACGGCGACGCCCGAGATCGACGCCATGTCGGCGCCCGGCAGGCGGCCCACCACGATGTCGACGTCGCCGGTGGCCAGCGCCGGCAGCAACTGCGCCGACGGCCCCTCGCGCACCGTGACCTGGATGCCGGGGTGCTCGGTCATCAGCCGCGCGATGGCCTCGGGCAGCAGCTTGGCCGAGGCCGCGATCAGCGTGCCCACCACCACGTGGCCGCTGGCGCCGCCCAGCACCGCGTCGATGTCGTCGGCCATGTAGCGGATCTCGGCCATCATGGCGTGCACGCGGCGGCCCAGCACCAGCGCCAGCTCGGTCGGCGTTACGCCGCGGTTGGAGCGCTCGAACAGCGTCGCGCCGAAGAACGCTTCCAGGTCGTGGATGGCCTTGGTGACGGTGGGCTGGGTCAGGTGCATGTCGCTGGCGGCGCGCGACAGCGAGCGGCGCGCCAGCACGCGCTCGAAGATCTGCAACTGGTGCA
This sequence comes from Achromobacter sp. SIMBA_011, assembly GCF_046535435.1. NCBI lineage: Bacteria > Pseudomonadati > Pseudomonadota > Betaproteobacteria > Burkholderiales > Alcaligenaceae > Achromobacter > Achromobacter sp. SIMBA_011. Next base: position 1,214,613 of record NZ_JAWRWN010000001.1, read on the forward strand.
GCTTGAGTTTGTGGCTGAGCGCGTTGGGCGTGATGCGGAAGTTCGACATGCGCGCGGCCGTCCCGGCGGGGCGGCGATCCTGTTCCGAAGGCGAAGCCGCAAGGCGGTCAGGCGCCATGGCCGCGCGCGCCGCTCAGCGCGCCTGCGGCTTGTAGGCCACCGCCTTGATCTCAATCAGCAATTGCGGGTGCGGCAACTGATGCACCGCCACGGTGGTGCGCGCCGGTCCATCGGCGTCGAAGAACTCGCCGTAGACCTGATTGTAGCCACCGAAGTCGTTCATGTTGACCAGGAAAGTACTGATCTCGACCACGTCCGCCAGGCCCGCGCCGGCGCTGGCCAGGATGTCGCGGATGTTCTCGATCACCGCGCGCGTCTGCGCGCGGATGTCGAGCGTGGTGGTGCCCATGGCGTCGACCTCGGCGCCGGCGATGCGGTTGTCGGGCAGGCGCGAGCTGGTGCCGGAGACGAACAGGAAGTCGCCGGCGCGCTTGATGTGGGGATACTTGCCGCGCGGCGTGGCCTTGCCGGCGACGACGGTGGCGCGGGTGGAAGATGAGGTCATGGCGGTGTCCTTGAAGGCGCTGTGGCTCACAGCTTGATGCAGACGTTGGTGGGCTCGGTATAGAAATGCAGCGAATGGCGGCCGCCCTCGCGGCCGATGCCGGACAGGCCGCTGCCGCCGAACGGCGTGCGCAGGTCGCGCAGGAACCAGCAGTTGACCCACGCCAGGCCGACCTTCATGGCCTGCGCGACGCGGTGGCCGCGGGTCAGGTCCCGTGTCCAGACGGCGGCGGCCAGGCCGTAGCGCGTGTCGTTGGCCAGGCGGATGGCCTCTTCCTCGGTGTCGAACGGCGCTACGTGGCAGACCGGGCCGAACACTTCTTCCTTGATGCAGCGCGCGCTCTCGGGCAGGCCGGTCCAGATGGTCGGCTGCACGTAGGCGCCGGCGTCGCGCGCATCGCCGAACACCGGCACGCCGCCGCCGGTGACCACGGTGGCGCCTTCCTCGCGCGCCAGGGCGAAATACGACAGCACCTTTTCCCGGTGTTCGCGCGACACCAGCGGCCCCATGCCGGTGTCCGCGTCATCGGGCCAGCCGATGCGCAGCGCCCGCGCGCGCTCGGCCAGCGCGGCGACGAAGCGTTCGTAGATCGGGCGCTGCACGTAGACGCGCTCGGTGCACAGGCAGACTTGGCCGCAGTTGGCGAACACTGAGCGCGCGGTGCCGTCGACCGCCGCTTCGAAGTCGGCGTCGGCGAACACCAGCGCCGCGTTCTTGCCGCCCAGCTCGAACGACACCGGCTTCACGCCCGGCGCCACGGCGCGCATGATGGCCGCGCCGGTGGCCGATTCGCCGGTGAAGGTGATGCCGTCGATGTCCGGATGCGTGGTGATGAACTCGCCCGCCGAGCCCGGCCCGAAGCCATGTGTCAGGTTCAGCACGCCGGGCGGAAGCCCCGTATCGTGCGCGACCTCGGCCAGCAGCGTGGCGGTGGAGGGCGTGACCTCCGACGGCTTCATGATGACGGTGTTGCCGAACGCCAGCGCCGGCGCCACCTTCCAGGTCAGCAGCAGCAGCGGCAGGTTCCACGGCGAGATCACGCCGACCACGCCCAGCGGCTTGCGGTAGGCGTAGTTCAGCGCCTGGCGGCCGTCGGGCGTGTCGGTCATGTAGCTTTCCATGTCCAGCGTGCGCGCCAGTTCGGCGATGGCGCGGAAGTTGGCGGCGCCGCGCGGAATGTCGATCTGGCTGGCCCAGGAGACCGGCTTGCCGGTGTCGCCGATCTCGGCCTGCAGGAAATCGTCGAAGCGGCGGTTGATGCCGTCGGCCAGCGCCAGCAGGTGCTCGGTGCGCTGGACCACCGGCAGCGCGGCCCAGGCGGGCAGGGCGCGGTGGGCGGCGGCGACGGCGCGGTCGACCTGCTCGCGGCTGGCTTCGTGCGCCTGGGCGATCAGCGCGCCATCCACCGGGCTGTGTTTGTCGAAGGTGGACGCGCCGTCTTCGAAGCGGCCATCGATGTAGTTGCGCAACTGGCGGATCGTCATGATCGGGATTCCGGGAAGGGCCAAGAGGTAGGCTGGCGATAATGTACGTATACGTACTATTATGCGGATATTAGGCAGCGCCCGGCGCGAAGTCAATGCAGGGTTTTGCCCCAGGAGGGCCGGCGTGGGTGGGCAGGCCGCCTGCCGCGGCGCGGGCTGGCCGCCACGCGGGACCCTCGGGGCAACGCCAGCCCCGGCCTACAATCGCCAGGCCCTCTCCATGGAACGCCCGATGACCGTTTCCCGTTCGACCTCACGCCCGGCCCCGCCCCGCGCCTTGCGCGAATTCGACCTGACCCACGTGGCCTCGCACCTGCTGCGCCGCGCTCATTTCCGGGCCGAGGCGCTGTTCGCCCAGGCGTTTCCCGACGAGGACCTGACGCCGCGCCAGAAGGCCCTGCTGATCACGGTCTACCAGAATCCGGGCGCGACCCAGAACCGGGTCGCCGAGCTGATCGCGCTGGACCGCAATTCCTTCGCCGAAATGATCGCCCGCATGAGCGCCAAGGGGTACGTGCGGCGCACGCGCTCTGCCGAGGACGGCCGCGCCTATGCGCTGGAGATCACGGACGAGGGCATGGCGCTGCTGGCGCGGGTGTTGCCGCGTGATGCGCAGGTGGAGGCGCAGGTGCTGGCGCCGATCCCTGAGGAACTGCGGCCCGTGTTCCTGCGCTGCCTGCGCCTGATGGCGGGGCTGGAATCACCCGAGCCGTCATGAGGGAAAAGGAGCGGGAAAGGCTCGCGTCCAGCGCAGTGGGTGACGGACGCGGCGCCTGGTTCAGGGCGTGTCCGACGGCGGTGAAGCCGGCGGCGCCGATGCCGGCACGGACGCCGACGATGTCGGCACGGCGGACGCTGGATCCGCATCCGAAGCCTTGGAGGCCGCGGGCGTCTTGGGCCGAGCCTCGCGCCCGAACCGCAGCGCGAACTGCCGTGTGAACACCGCGCCGAAGAAGAAGATCTGCGCCGAGTAATAGATCCACAGCAGCAGCGCGATCAGCGAGCCGGCCGCGCCGTAGGCCGACACTGCCGCGCCCCGGCTCAGGTATACGCCGATCCCCCACTTGCCCACCAGGAACAGCGCCGCCGTGACGATGGCGCCGGGAATCACGTCGCGCCAGGAGATCCGCGCGCTCGGCAGCAGCTTGAAGATCACCGCGAACAGCGCCACCACCACCGAGAACGAAAACAGGCTCGACGCCCAGTCGGCCGCCGTGGCGAAGGCCGAGGCGGTCCACAGGTCGCCGTAGTACTTGCGCGCGGCGCCCAGGGCCGCGTTCACGGTCAGCGAGACCAACAGGAACAGCGCCAGCACCAGCACCAGGCCGAACGACAGCATCCGGCTGCGCACCATGCCCTGGATGCCGCCCTTCTGGTTGCCGGACACTTCCCACAACTCGTCCAGGCTGGCCTTGAGCTCGGCGAAGGCCGTGGTGGCGCTGAAGATCAGCACGAAGATCGAAATCAGCGCCGCGATCCAGCCGCCGCCGGATTCATGGGCGCTGGCCAGCACCGTCTGGATCACTTCGGCGCCGCGCTCGCCGGTCAGGTCGCGCAGCGACGCGAACAGCTCGGACCGCACCGCGTCCTCGCCGAAGAAGGCGCCGGCCACCGCGATCACCAGGATCAGCATCGGCGCCAGCGAGAACACCATGTACAGCGCCAGCGCCGCGCCCTTGCTGGAGGCGCGGTGGGTGGACCATTGGTTGGCGGAATCCATCAACAGGCCGCCGATCTCGGACGGACGCAGGGCACGCAGGCTTTGGGGAAGGCGCATGGGTCTGGGCTCGGGCTGGAGAAACTTCATTGTAGGTACGCATGCGCGCGCGCGAAACCATGAACTTGTTGGCAAACGTTCCGGCGTCGCGGGGCGGTGGCCGCCTGCCGGGCGCGCGCGGGCAAGCCCGAGTGGAGGTCGGGGTTGAGCATGTCGCGCGCGGAAAAAAGAAAAACCCCCGGGGCGAAGGTCCGGGGGTCTTTCGGGGTACTGCATTCCCCGGCCGAAGCCGGGGAGGCCATGCAAGGGAAGCGGGACTTAGAAGTCCATGCCGCCCATGCCGCCCATGCCGCCGGGCATGGCCGGGGCAGCGGGCTTGTCTTCGGCCAGTTCCACAACGGCGGCTTCGGCGGTCAGCAGCAGGCTGGCGACGGAGGCTGCGTTCTGCAGGGCGGTGCGGGTCACCTTGGTGGGATCCAGCACGCCTTGCTCGACCAGGTCGGTGTACTCGCCGGTCGCGGCGTTGTAGCCGTAGTTGCCCTTGCCTTGCAGCACGGTGTTGACCACCACGCTGGCTTCTTCGCCGGCGTTGGTGACGATGGTGCGCAGGGGTTCTTCGACGGCACGCAGGATCAGCTTGATGCCGGCGTTCTGGTCAGGCGTGTCGCCCTTCAGGTCGGTGATGGCTTGCTTGGCGCGCAGCAGAGCCACGCCGCCGCCGGCCACAACGCCTTCTTCCACCGCAGCGCGCGTGGCGTGCAGGGCGTCTTCGACGCGAGCCTTCTTTTCCTTCATTTCGACTTCGGTGGCAGCGCCAACGCGAATCACGGCAACGCCGCCGGCCAGCTTGGCCACGCGTTCTTGCAGCTTTTCACGGTCGTAGTCGGACGTGGCTTCTTCGATCTGGATGCGGATCTGCTTGACGCGCGCCTCGATCGACTTGCTGTCGCCAGCGCCGTCGATGATCGTGGTGTTTTCCTTGCCCACTTCGATGCGCTTGGCTTGACCCAGCTCAGCCAGGGTGGCCTTTTCCAGCGACATGCCGGTTTCTTCGGAGATCACCGTGCCGCCCGTCAGGATGGCGATGTCTTCCAGCATGGCCTTGCGGCGGTCGCCGAAGCCAGGCGCCTTGACGGCGGTGGTCTTCAGGATGCCACGGATGTTGTTGACCACCAGGGTCGCCAGGGCTTCGCCCTCGACGTCTTCGGCGATGATCAGCAGCGGACGGCTCGACTTGGCGACTTGTTCCAGCACCGGCAGCAGGTCACGGATGTTGCTGATCTTCTTGTCGAAGATCAGGACGAACGGGTCTTCCAGCGCGGCGACTTGCTTTTCCGGGCTGTTGATGAAGTAGGGCGACAGGTAGCCGCGGTCGAATTGCATGCCTTCGACGACGTCCAGCTCGTTTTCCAGCGACTTGCCGTCTTCGACGGTGATGACGCCTTCCTTGCCGACCTTGTCCATCGCGTCAGCGATGATCTGGCCGATCGAGGAGTCGCTGTTGGCCGAGATCGAACCGACCTGGGCGATTTCCTTGCTGGTCGTGACCGGCTTGGATTGCTTCTTCAGTTCGGCGACGGCGGCGGCGACAGCCTTGTCGATGCCGCGCTTCAGGTCGATCGGGTTGAAACCGGCGGCAACGTACTTCAGGCCTTCCTGAACGATGGCCTGGGCCAGCACGGTGGCGGTGGTGGTGCCGTCACCGGCGTTGTCGGAGGTCTTGGAGGCGACGTCCTTGACCAACTGGGCGCCGATGTTCTCGAACTTGTCCTTCAGTTCGATTTCCTTGGCGACGGAGACGCCGTCCTTGGTCACGGTCGGGGCGCCGAACGAGCGCTCCAGCACGACGTTGCGACCCTTGGGGCCCAGGGTGGTCTTGACGGCGTTGGCGAGGACATTCACGCCACGGACGATGCGCACGCGGGCGTCGTCACCGAACAGTACTTGCTTGGCAGCCATTTGTTAGCTTCCTTCGAAAATTCGTTTTGAGGCAGGGTTTACTGGACCACGGCGAGGATTTCGTCCTCGCGGATGACGAGCAGCTCTTCGCCGTCAACCTTGACCGACTGGCCGGCGTACTTGCCGAACAGAACCTTGTCGCCAGCCTTCAGGTCGACCGGCAGGATCTTGCCGTCTTCGGTCTTCTTGCCGGGGCCGACGGCCACGACTTCACCCTGGTCGGGCTTTTCAGCGGCGCTGTCGGGGATGACGATGCCCGACGCAGTCTTGCGCTCGTTTTCGAGGCGTTTGACGATCACGCGATCGCCCAGGGGACGCAAGGCCATGAGGAACTCCTGTTACTAGAGAAGAAAGTGAATGATCGGTTGGGCCCGGGAGGATTGTTAGCACTCACCGGAGTCGAGTGCTAATTATAGGGATGATGTGGTGGGGTTCAAGGGGGAGAGCGGTGGCTGTTACATATGGGGCGGGCGACAATGCGTCTTGTGGTGTGTCCCTTTTTTTGCGGATTGCGCTGAAGGGTCCGGGGGGTGTTGAAGTCCATTCAAGATAAAACCCTGGGTCTATAAGAATCAATAACTTAGGCAGCATTTCACCACTCAAGTTGCCACAGCCTAACCATTAAGAATGGAGTTTTTCCCTTAGATGTCCACTTAAGATGAAAAACACCGTTTCTACATCCAAACATATACCAACTAATCGCATCGTCTGCATTGCCGCACTCAATGAAATTCGATGATGATCGCCCAGTTGGGCTGGCCTGCTCCCTTGACCGCATACGTGGGTTGGGGATGTTTGGGGGGCGTAGAATGCTACGTTCGAGGCAAATCTCGCACTATTCCGGAGAATAGGGCATTGCCTGCGCGTCAGCAGACGAAGCCTATCACGCACTGAAACATGCCATGATTTCAGCGAGTTCCGGCCGATTTTCAGAGTTCATTTTGTAGGCCATGGGAGCTGACGGGATCTACGTGCCCACCCAATACGTCTTCATTGAGGAGCGAGAATGCCCTTTCAAACAGTGACACCTGACGCATGGAAGATGATCGTGGCTGACTTGGCCGCTGGCATGACCGATCGTGAAGTAGCTGATGTCCTGATGCGGTTCCAGCTGCTTCCAGCCGGCCCCTATGCCGATCAGGCCACCGCCACTGTGCATCGTGGCAGCCTGACGATCGACGGCGACTTCCTGGCCCCCTCCCAAGTCGTCGTCATTCACGGCGATCTGACCGTCAGCGGCACCCTTCGCACAGGCGAGCGCGACGGTGATGGGCAGGTGACGCTGGTCGTTTTCGGCAATGTCCGAAGCGACCGTGTCGATCACGATTGGGGCAGCATCCTGTTTGTCACCGGCGACTTGATCGCCCGCGAATGGGTGTTCGCGGCGCGGGAGGATTCCGCTTTGACGGTCGGCGGCGATTTCCGGACGCGGATCTTCGTGGGAGCCGATTTGTGGGCATCGGTTGGTGGGTCGATCGAGATGGACTATGGCTATGGTTATGCCGTGCCACTCGCCTGGTTCGCGGATCCCTATGGCGCCCCGAGGACCGAACCCCGATGTGGCTGGCGCGAGCTCGCGATCAAGCTCGGCATGAGACGAAACAGCATCAGGGACGAAGAGAGTTTTCTCCGCTCAATCGAAGCTAGGCTGACCGGCAGAGGTGGACCGGGCGGCTGATACACAGTCTGAATTGCATCCCAGCCGCGGGAAAGATGCGCGCAATTGCGGTTAAAGGTGCGCATGATCGACGCAGTTTTTTACGCGAAATTCGTAGGCTGCACAAGCCGTGGCGAGTGTTGAACGTGACGGTGAACGGGGTGCTGAAGACCATTACAGTGTCCACCGGACTCGAGCCCGGCTGCTCATTGCGATGCCCGCATTGCCGACAAATCTATCCTGGATACAAGGGGCCTGCGTCAGCGCCGCATTGCCAGCGTTGCCCATATCTGTGTTGACGAAGTCGCGTTCGGCAGGGGGCGGGATTACGTGACGGTCGTTTCGTCGGCGTAGCGTGTATTGGCGTCGGAAGATGGTCGAGCAGCCGAGAGCGTGCGCCGTTGCTTCAACGGGCGGGGCGTCGGCGTTGCAAGCAACTGCAATCAGTGTCGATGGACATGACTGGCGCGTATATCAATGCGGCGCTGGACAGCCTGCCGGATGTATCCCATTGACTGTAAGATTCCTCTCCGCTACGGATCTACTTCAGGACCGAATGGATGACGAACCGGTCCATCTCGCCTTCAGGCAAGTAGGGCTCGGCCCGTAAGGTCACGGTGCGTCCCGCGAAACGCTTATCGGCCTCATCCAGCATGCGCACGACAGTAATCGGATCGGCGACGCAGAAGCCGTCCACCGACATCGCAAGATTGTCGAAGGCGGCCTCTGTGGCGGCGTAGCGTCCGGGGCCGCCATTCAAGCGCTCCAGCAACGCTAAGGACTCCAGCGCGCCGATCGATAGTACGTCCTTGCCATCAAGAAACAGTGGACGCTGATTTTGAGCCGGCATGATCTCGGCCAAGCGATCATCCTGGTATCCCAGGATGAGGCCCGGATTGCCGCGCGTTTCGGTCACGATGTCAGCGGAAGGACCGTTTTGCGTATAGAGGCTGATAAGCGCCTGCTTTTCCTCGTTGCTCATCGCAGCGCCGCATTTCTCCAGCGTGTCGTGCAAGATGTCATCCGGAACTCTATCGTTGCCCCGCCCGGTAACGGCACCGTACGTGCCGGACAGCGCATTCGTAAGCTCCCCCTCCAGGTAGACACTAATCGGTAGAATTCCGCGGGCTCCCTGAGTTGGAGATTCCCTTGAAGAAAAGCAGATTTACAGAGAGCCAGATCGTTGCCGTGTTAAAGGAGGGCGAAGCCGGCATGCCGGTCGCCGAGCTATGCCGCAAACACGGCATCTGAATCGCCCCGGGTTTTGCGGAGGCTCCTACTCTTGAGAGAATGCGAGCCATGAGCAAAAACAACGCGAACAAGTTTTCCCCTGAAGTGCGCGAGCGCGCGGTGCGCCTAGTGCAGGAGTCGCGCAGCGAGTACCCGTCGCTGTGGGTGGCGGTCGAGTCCATCGCGCCCAAGATCGGCTGCTCGGCGCAGACGCTGCTGACCTGGGTCAAGCGCCACGAAGTCGACAGCGGGCAGCGCGAAGGCGTCACCACCAGCGAGCGAGAACGCATCAAGGAGTTGGAGCGGGAGAACCGAGAGCTGCGCCGCGCCAACGACATCCTGCGCACCGCCAGCGCTTTTTTCGCGCAGGCGGAGCTCGACCGCAAACTGAAGTCGTAAACACCTACATCGACCGGCACCGGGAGGTTTACGGGGTCGAGCCGATCTGCAAGGTGTTGCAGGTTGCCTCGTCGGCCTATCGGCGCCATGCCGCGCGGCTGCGCGATCCGGCGCGGCGCAGCGACCGTGCGCAGCGTGACGAACAGCTCATGCCGCACGTCCAGCGAGTCTGGCAAGAGAACCATCGCGTCTACGGCGCCGACAAGGTCTGGCGGCAGTTGAACCGCGAAGGCGTGATGGTGGCCCGTTGTACGGTCCAACGACTGATGCGCGCTCAGGGCCTGCAAGGCGTGCGGCGCGGCAAGCGGCTGCGAACGACCATCGCTGATGATGCGGCCAGCCGTCCAATGGATCGGGTCAACCGGCAGTTCCGGGCCGAGCGGCCGAACCAGTTGTGGGTCTCGGACTTCACCTACGTCTCGACCTGGCAGGGCTGGCTGTACGTGGCCTTCGTCATCGACGTCTACGCCCGGCGCATTGTCGGCTGGCGCGTGAGCAAATCCATGACGACGGACTTCGTGCTTGATGCGCTGGAGCAGGCCCTATACGCCCGCCAGCCTGGCAACGATGGTTCTCTGACCCATCACTCCGATAGGGGATCGCAGTACGTCAGCATCCGCTATAGCGAACGCCTGGCCGAAGCGGGCATCGAGCCGTCCGTGGGTAGCCGTGGTGACAGTTACGACAACGCCTTGGCCGAGACCATCAACGGCTTGTACAAGGCTGAACTGATTCACCGCCGCGCACCCTGGAAAACCAGGGAGTCTGTCGAGCTGGCAACGCTGGAATGGGTCGCCTGGTTCAACCATAAGCGCCTGCACTCATCCATCGGCTATATCCCGCCGGCCGAGGCTGAGGCAAACTACTACAACCTACTCGGCACATCCGCCGGTGAGGCTGTTTTACTTTAACCAAACAGCCTCCGCGAAAACCGGGGCGATTCAGCCTTTTTTTTGTAGATATTGTTATATACATTGTATATAGCTCAAGCCGACCCGCCTTCGGCGGTCGGCTTGATTTGTTCGTTAGTGGCTTGATTGTCCGCTTTGGGTCGAAAACGGACAGACAGCTCAGGGGGGGCTGTACTGTCCAACCAAACTGCCGAAGCGGCTATTCCCGGCGCTTTCGTGAATCTCCTCATATCCACCGTTCGGCAGAGACAGCGCCATCCCTGTGGTGCTCAATACACCGCCTTAGCGAGGCGACTAGGATCGGGGTTGAAGCGCAGAATAGTGACAACGGCGCCTTTCCAACTTGGGCGAATTCTCGGGCACTAATTCCAACTTCAGCGACGCGAGGAGCAGTGTTTCCACTCATTCTGAACTCGAAAGCCCACTCGCCTTTCCCGTCTGCGCAGTCCCACAGGCATAGCCTCTTCACCTGAACGAGGCGGAAGGCCGCACCACCCTTGGATCCACACAATTGTTACTTTTCAAATTGAGTGACCAAATTTCCAAGTTCGTTGAACTTCAACAGGGGGCGAGAGTCTGCGCAAGAAGTTCTCTCACGCCCAAGGAGCTAATACATGCCCGCCAGCCTGCGCGCAATTCAATCGGATATCACGAAGCTTCGCGTGGACGCCATCGTCAACGCCGCGAATTCCTCATTGCTTTGGGGCGGCGAGTGTCGAATTTCGTTCGACTTGAGATTCGGTTCACTGAAGTTGGCACGTGGACGAGTGTAGATTGAGGCGGCGTGTGGATTGAAAGCCCGTTCATTGGCAGGCCGTGCCTTGCTCAATAGGTTATATATCCACTGAAGAGCGACTTGCTAGCATGTGTTGTGCTGTACGAAAGACATCATCGACATACAACTTGAGAAGATAGGATCATGACCCAGCCGCATTCAAGACGCCCACCCGCTGACGTACTGAAGACACGGTATACACCTGCGATGAAGCTTCTCTTTACGTTGGGCCTCGCAATGCTAGGGACCTACGCCCAAGCCGCCAGTTTTGATTGCAACAAGGCCGCGAGCACGACGGAAAAGTTGATCTGTAGCGATGCCGAGACCTCCGCGCTGGATGGCAAATTGCAGGGGGCCTATAAGGCAGCACTAGCCGCAACCGATGCCTATGGCAAGAAAGCGTTGGCTGAAGAACAGCGCAACTGGATTAAATACGCGCGTGGCATTTGTCAAGACAGCGCCTGCCTGCGGCAAGCATACACAAGCCGCATCGCCCTGCTGGCGCGTAATGAGAAACATATTGCCAATGGCAAGGTGTACTCGGACTGCAAGCTGCCGGGCAACCAAACCGCCAGTGGCGAATGCGTCAATGTTGTGCCGATTCGTGATCCCAACTCCCGTGTGGAATCGTTCAACCAATCGCTGGGGCAGCAGAAGCAAAACGGCCGAATCATCGGTTGTAGCCGGCTGATTGATCTGCCGGTTGGCGTCGCCGGAAGTAATCACAGTTTTGGCGGTTCCTGCGTATTGCAGGAAGGCACGCAGCGCAGGGACGTGAGGATCTGCAACGACGATATGTTCGGTCATTTCCAAGTAGAGCCGTCCACGCCGCAGGATGCCTCGGACAAGCGCCTGGTCGACTTTACTTACGCACAATGCTATGGCGGTTGATGGTAAACGTCCGGCTCTCACCGCGTAGAGGCCATCTTGGCGCTCAGGCAAGGGCTTTGCGCGGTGAGAGCCGGACGTTTACCTCACTCAGCCAGCCTCCCCATCACTTCTTCTTCTTCTTCTTATCCCGGTGTTCGAGGGGGACCGCGCCGGCCTGCAGGCGGCGTACCGGATCGCGCGCGACCGCGAGCTGACGCTGGCGCCGTTCGTCCATGCCATGTTCGCCACCGGCCGCTACGAGGCCAACCGCGCCGTGTTCCGCGCCCAGCCGGCCGACGACCTGGACCTGGTCGGCATCGCCCTGCACGGTCCGAAAAGGGCGGTGGACAAGGCGATCAAGGGGCGGTCGCTGCATCCTTGATGCTGTCGCTGTCGCTGTCGCTGTCGGACGCGGGACGCGCCGGCGCGCCGTCCCGGTAGGCCACCGAGACCATGGCGCCCACGACGAACGTCATCACGATGAAGAGCGTCAGATAGGCCACGATCCAATACGGCCCGCCGTCCAGGGCGTAGCCCAGGTACTCGTACAGCGCGCTGTGGGCCAGGCCGCCCGCGCTCACCAGGAAGCCCAGGGCCAGCATCAGCGGCCAGCGCGGGTAGGGCATGGCGGCGCGCACGCCGCGCAAGCCGGTTGCGCCGGTCACGGCGGCGCGCGGCAGGGCGGGCGCCAGCAGCGCCAACCCGTACAGGATCGGCAGCCAGAGCACCAGCACCACGGGCACCAGCGCCGCGAAGAACAGGCCCGAGTCCGGGCCGTTCATCAGCGCGAACAACACGTAGGGCAGGTCGCCGGTGGCGCGCGCCAGCGTCGTCACGACCACCGCCAGCAGGCCCAGCATCACCAGGTGCCAGGCTTGCGCCGTACTGCCGCCGGCATCGATCCGCGTATCGTCCGCGCGCGCGATGACCCGGTGCCAGGCGTACGTCATGCGCGAGAATGCAATCAGGTTGACCAGCGCGGACAGCAGGAACAGGCCGCCCTTAAGCCAGTACAGCGACGCGGCCAGAATGGCGAGCGGCAGCGATAATAGGAACACCGCCAGCGACCACGGCGCGGCCGCCAGCATCGCGCGGCCATGGCGCCGGATGGCGCCAGCCGTTGCGTTGAAGAATGAAATCGCTCCGCGTGCGTTCGACAAGTCGTTCCTCCATGTGCAATCGACAGGGCCTTGTTTATACCGCACCCGGGCCGCCCGCACATCATCGTTTGCAGGCCTTTACCATAAGAGAGGAGACCCGATGGAAGTGACCTTGAGCGGCAGGATGGGGGGGGCGAGGTCGGCATCGCATGCCTGCCCGCCATCGTCGCGTATCGCCCGCGGCTGAAGGCCGCTATTGTCCATAGTTCCCAAAAAGTTCAAGGCTCGGGTCAGCGCTCGCTAGGTTCGCGAATCGAGCGAGCTTGTGGCTTCATCGAGCAACAGCACTGGGGGATTGCGCGGTATGGTGCGGGCCAACGTCAGGCGCTGCTTCTCGCTGCCAGAGAAGCGGTGCCCGCGTTCCCCCACCATGGTGTCATAGCCCTGGGGCAGCCTGCGTATTGCGGTATCGAGTTGCGCTACCTTGGCTGCGACCACCCGTTCCTCGTCGGTTGCCCCAGCCTCGGCGAAACGCAGGTTGTCGGCCACCGAGGCATTCAGGAGATACGGCTCCTGCGAGACCACGCCGAGCATTTCCGACAACGACTGGAAACTGAGATCACGGGCGTCGACCCCGTCATAGCGGATCGACCCGCCATCCACGTCGTACAGGCGAGCCAGTAAGTGGCCGAGAGTGCTTTTGCCTGATCCGGTCGCGCCGACGATGGCGACGTCGCTACCCGCGGGGATATCGAAACTGATATTCATGCTCCAGTTTTACTGCGGCGACCTTTTCCTTGATCTCGATCGGCGTGTCCGGATACTCGAAGATGCGGGCGAACAAGGCGCGGGTGGTGCGTACATCGCGTCCAAGCTGCAACATGGAAGACACCAACCTTCGTTCCCGAAGGCTGTGCGAACGACTCGGGATGCGCCAGGAAGGGGGGTTCCAGGAGTTCATATCTTTCAGAGGGAGCGCATGGTCGAGGAACCGATGCTTCAACGCGCCTACTACGTGCAGGGCAACCAGCCCGAGCAATGTGTAGGCCAGCGTCTTGTGCAACCATTGGAAGACGGTAAATCACTTGTCGTTCTTTGGCAGGAGCTCCGGCGGCTTCGCGCCAGCTTGAGATGCCCTCGCCGAGAAAGCTGATCAATCCGTACCAGGTATCACCTGTCGCGGGTAGACGAGGGAATCGGCCGGGACTGGTACTACGGGACGACCATTCTCCAGGTTGACCGAGCGGACGAGGCCACGCTGCAGGCGCTCAAGGCGGCGCTGCCCGGGAGATGATAGATGCCCCGTGCCCTTGATCGAACAAGGTCCAAGCTACTGCAAGCCATTCCAACGCGCGACGGCGGGCTCCGCCGCCGCCCACTTCCACAGGTCTCCCTGGCGGCAAATTGTCGCAAGATAAGGTCCCGTGTTTTTCTGGTCTTGAGTCACCGTGAAAAAGATCTCGCGGCAGGACGCGAGCGGCGTCGGCATTTCCCGGATGACGCCCATTTCGCCGCGTTCGTTGCCATAGGGAATCGTGTGACGGATTTCCCACTGTCGAATCTGGCCGACCTTCATTTCGCCGGCCTGCCTCGCCATGGTGTCTTGTTGATCGCTCTTCCATTCGCGCATCACATCCTTCACCGTCGCGTCAGTGACCGCCTGTATCGTCACCCCCACCGCGTAGCCCACGGCCGGATTGGCGGTCAATGCGCCGCTGCCGATTCCCGCCACGGCGCCAGCCGCGCCGCCGAGCGAGGCGCAGCCCGATACGAGCAGCAATAGCGAGAGGGGCCCGGCGACGCGGCAAAAGCTCATTGCAGCGCGCCCCAGCGAGGTGTAGCCGGCTCCGCGACCGCCCAGCGCCAAGCGCTTCCATCGTTGCAGATCATGCTGGTGTAGAACTGGCTTGGCGCGCTAGGCGCCGGCTGGCCATTGGCGCTATTGCTTGCCTCGGGGGCAGAGGAGGCGAGCGGAGGCGGAGCGATTGAGAACACAATCTCTTTGCAACTGAATCCATCCCCTCCGACGATTCGGCTGACGGCGACCTTTCCCTGCTCGTCGCCTTCAATGGGGAGCGTGTGCCGGACCCGCCAGTCGGCGACCTCGTCCACATGCAAGGGGCCCGCGACCTGGGCGATGGCGTTCTGTTCCTCTTCGTGGACGGCGCGTTCCAAGTATTGCAGCCCGGCCTGCGCGATGCTCTGCACGCCCAGGCCGATGCCCGTGGCGACCGACGCATTGCGCGTGACTTTGTTGGCCAGCGTGGTCCCGGCGATGCCCGCCGCAGCGCCCGTTCCCTGGCTCAAAAACGAAGTGCACCCTGACAAAAGAACACATAGAAAACAACTGTACGAAAGCGGGCGAAAAATCATGCTGAGGCGGTTGGATATTGAAAGTGGATGCGGTGCGGTCCACTAGACCATCCCATAGAGCCGTAGAATGCTGACCGCCACCACTGCGGCTACGGCGATGATCATGAGTTCGAAGATAACCTTCAAGAGCGACTCCGTTGCAGTTCTTCCCCGCTCATCAGGCGAACAGAGGCTCGCGCTGAAGTGAGCGTTTTGGGGAGGGTGGCGTGGCTATGCCCGTGCCAGGCGATTCTCGTTCCATCAGCCGCCAGTGCGCGCAGGCGCGGGATTCTGTCCCAGCGCGTTGTAGGCGTGGTATCTGGCGATGCCGGCGTATTCCTGCAAGGCGAAGTCAGCGACGGCAAAGTTGTACGAGAGCGGAAGCACAGACCAGCGCGCGTTCAGGTAGTCCGCGCGGACAGGCGTCGCGGGGACGCCAAAGTGAGCGAAGTACAGCATGCTGCGTTTGAGATGGATTCCCGACGAAACCAGCACCACGCGGTCGGCGCCGAAGCGCTGCAGGACTTCGCTGGTGAGTCGGGCGTTCTCCCACGTGTTCCTGCTTTCCGATTCGAGCACGATATCGGCTTCGGCAACACCAAGCTTCAGGAGAGCGTTCGAATAGACGGCAGCTTCCGGCGCGCCGGTGTGGGCCGCGTCGCCGCCGCTCACGATCACTTCGCACTTTTCACCGGTCTTCCTGCAATCGTCGTAGCGTTCCACCGCCGCGACGATCCGCGCGTATGAGAAGGCGCCTGGCTCGACCGTGTCCGTCAGCCTTTCCGTGCCTGCTCCCAGCAGAACGATTGCATTGTGTTTTCCCCACTCGATCGGCCGTGCGGTGACGTAGGCGGACTGCAGGCTCCCCAAGAGCCATGCGGGAATGGGACCGCATCCCAGCATCAGAAACAGGGTGGCTACGACCACGTAAGCCAGTGCGCTCACACGGCGAAACTTGAGCGCGGAACAAAACATTCCCAGCAGCAAAATCGAGACAAGTACAGTGAGTGTCATTCAAGCAATCTCCAGCGAGTGCCCTTCGCTTTCGCGTCCGATGGCACACAGACGTGTTTTCGTGAAACCTGCTCGGGATGTTAGGCGGAGCGTAGGAGCGCGTCGTTCAGATTTATCTGAGCATGCGAGTCAGGCGGGGAGGGCGGTCTTCACGTGCCAGACCCCCAGGAGGAAGCGACGAGAACCTTATATCCGCGACGCTCTTGAGGGTCTGAGAAATATCTGGGCGATCGCCCTCTTCATTGTCCCGTGGGGGAGGCGTGCGCTGGCGGGTCCGCTCCGCGCCATTTCCGCGTTGCGTCAGTTGCGTCCGGCCATCACGCCGCCATCCACGTCCCAGATGGCGCCGGTAACCCAGGCCGCCTGGTCCGACAGCAAGAAAGCAATCACCTCGGCAACATCTTCCGGCGTGCCGACGCGCCCGATAGGATGAAAGCTGTTGAAGCCTTGCAGGGCGTCGTGGACCTGCGCCTTCGGAATGAAGCCCTCATAGATCGGCGTTTGCACTACCGCGGGCGACACCGCATTGACGCGGATGTTCTTGGGCGCCAGCTCCATCGCCAGATGCTGCGTCAGCGAATGAAGGCCCGCCTTTGCCATTGAGTAAGCGGAAGATGGCGTGGCCGCAATCGCCTGCTTGGCCCACATCGAGCCGATATTGACGATGGCGCCGGGACGTCCCTCGGCGACGAGGTTTGCGGCCACCTTCTGCGTGATGAAGTAGAACGCTTTGTTCAACGCCATATATCGATCGTAGTCGGCGGACGTGTGTTCGAGGAACGGCTTCGGTGAGAACACCCCGGCGGCATTGACCAGCAGGTCGATGTCCGAGTGCTGCTCGTCGAGGAGGGCGAGCAGTCTGGTCAGGCCTTCGTGGGTGGACATATCGGCTGAAACGGCGGTGACCGGGCCAAGGGGCGCGAGCAGTCGACGGGCCTCTTCGGCCTTGCCCGGGCGCTGTCCGACGATTACGGCATTGCCACCGAGCGACATCACCTTCCGGGCAGCTTCCAGGCCGATGCCGCTGGTGCCGCCAACGACCAATAGTTTCTTTCCATTGAATTGCGTGTTCATGTGAGCTCTCTTTGATGGCCCAAAGCCGGGCCGGGTGAGGAAAATCCAAGCCAATTGCTTGATCCAGACCCAATTCTTCTCCTATCGTCGTGCCGCGACAAATGAGATAAAGTGCTTGGACGACAAAGAAAAACTTTATCCAAATGAAGTCGCCAGTCCATCTAAATGCCCTCCGCGCGTTCGAGGCCAGTGCGCGTCACCAGAGTTTTTCCGCCGCGGCGGCCGAATTGAATGTGACGCCCGCGGCCGTTGGTCAACTGGTCCGAACGCTGGAAGCATGGCTGCGCATACCGTTGTTTCGGCGCAGGCCCAGCGGAGGCGCGAGGCTTGTTCTCACCGAGGCGGCGCAACGCGCATTGCCTGACATCCGGGCGGGTCTGGACCGGATGAGCATTGGGCTCGAAAAACTAAAGGAAGGATCCGCCAGCGGCGTGCTGACCGTCGCTGTGAGTCCCGCTTTCGCCGCCAAGTGGCTGCTGCCGAGAATTGACGGCTTTCAACGCGCCTGGCCCGATACCGATGTGCGACTCGACACCAATCTGAAACCGGTGGACTTCGTCGCGCAGGATATCGATATCGGGGTACGTTACGGAACCGGGCAGTGGCCGCGTTTGTCGGCGCAGAAGCTGTTGGACGAGGAAATCTATCCCGTCTGTTCGCCCGGGCTGCTGCGCCAGCGAGGCGGATTTGAACGGCCTGCCGCGTTGTCCACAGAGACGCTGATCCACGATCTCTCGATGGATGGGCACGCAGAGTTTCCCACATGGAAAACCTGGTTGCGAAAGGCCGGTGTGTCCGGCGTCGGTGCCCTGCGGGGTATGAAAATCAACAACTCAGCAGCGGTATTGCAAGCTGCGGCGGAAGGCCATGGAATTGCACTGGCCCGCAGCGTGATGGCCAGGGACGATCTGGCCGCGGGCAGGCTGGTGCGGCTTTTTCCGGAGGTCACCTTGGCCTCACCGCTCGCGTACTACGTGGTCTATCGTCCGGAATATGCAAGCTTGCCAAAGTTGGTCGCGTTCCGGGATTGGTTGCTGGGCGAGGCCAACCTTTAGGTCGCCCTGGCAATGGGCCTGGCGTCATGACGAGGATCCGCCCGGACGCGCCGTTGCTTCAAGGACGTGGCCAGCTAGTGCGCGATCTGTCGAGTGGGCAGGTTCTCGCGAATCAGGGAGCAATGCACCGGGATGACGTGGCCAGTCAGTTCGCCTAGCAGGCCGTCCGCGAAATCGCAGGCCAGGAGGTTGTCAGGTCCGTGCCGACGTGTCGAGTAGACGTTCACGTTCGCATAGACCCCATTCTTCAGCATCTTCAACTTCCATGCTTTCCAGGGAGGAGGCGAGATCCGCGTTGTCGGATGTGACCGCGGCATTTCGATGACCGCCTGCCCCAGGTCTATTGCACCAATTTCGTTGGCGTATTCAGTGTCCTGCCGGGTAGGCCAACCGTACCAATCGGCGGAGACCATGACGTCCTCCCCTTGTTCGGCCAAGGCCCTTTGAGCTGCTGGGGACAGGGTCACTTGAAGATGTATGGGCATCTCGCCGGGCATCTTGGGTGACGCGAAAGAGCCATCGCTGCGGGTGAATGGAACGACGCCCAGGAAAAAGGCGAGGGCGACCAGCGCGCCGCTGATTAGCTTTCGAGAATTCCTGTGTGCGTTTGGCCCAGCAATATGCATATGTCAACAGTATGGGAACCGAGATACGGCGGATCGCCCGGTGTGACGCGGTTGCCGAGCCTTGTCAGGGGCAGTTCGCTAACCACCGTGATTGCCATGCTTCAAAATTAGCAAGCCGCCCGCAACGCATGCATCAGAAAAATCTGAGGCGGGTGGCTTGCTCGCTCATGATGAAGGTGCGCCGGAAAAGAAATTTGCAGATTTCACATGGCTAACAGGATGGCACCGACATTTCTCGGACCGCGTGGATCACCCCATGACTTCGTTCGCTTTTGCCATACGCTCATTGCTGAATCCTAAAAAAGGACATAGCGCAGATGAAGCAATGCATGTTGAGAATCAGCCTGGCAGCAGTTGTGACGCTGGGTGTGGGCGCTGCCCATGCGGGCGTATGCGACGGCTTGAGTGTGAAAGGAAAGCACGAGCGGGCGCGATATGCCCCTTTGGTGGCGACGGCCATCGGTGGTGGCGTGCAGGCCTCCAAGGTCGAAGTCCAGCGGCTGCTGCGCGAGCAGGAGTGGAGCGCGGCTTTTGTGCGCATGCCGGGTCACGAAGACGGCGTATTCTTTTTCCAGTCCGTGGGAGGGGCGCCTCGGTTCAGGCAAGTCTGGGGCGGGCGGCCGGAACCCTGGGAGAGCCCATTCGCAATGAAGTGGGCGGAGAACCTGGGAGTGCCCGCGGGATTGGCTCAGTGCTTCGCGACCATCGTGGCGGGGGGCTGACGATCGCCTTCGGGAGCGTGGTTGGCGAAGGAAGCCAAAAAAAAGAGCAGCACTGAAGGCTGCCCGGAAAACCTCATGTTGAGGGTGTAAGTCCAGCGGGGGTGGGGAGGGACCAGCAGCCCCACTGGGAGGTTACGGCTTCGTTGCTCCTGTCTTGGATGGCGGGATGCCGACAGAGGACGCGGGCGACGAAGGGACGGCCCGATCTGAAAAGTGCAGTTCGTATCGCTCACCGCGATCCGTGTACAGGAGCACGTTGAGCGGTGCCGCGTGTTCGCCCGTTCCCCGCAGGACGATGATGCGATCGCGCCATGCGCCCACGCCGACCTTCCATTCAGTGCTCGCGCCCGCTTCGACTTCCTGAACTCTCTCGTTGGGGGTGCTCAGGCAGAAGTCCCTGACTTGTCCTGCTTCGATCATCGCGTTCATGCCATCGGTGATCTTTTCGCAACCGGTCGCGCCCGCGGGGGCCGCCAGCATGCAGATGATGACGCTCGCTGTTGTCTTGATGAATTTGGCTTTCATGGAGGCTCCTGCCCTGGAATTGTCTAGGGCGGCAGGATAGCGGGAGGAATGCCCATGGTTCATGAGATTTTTCTTAGTGATTTCGCCTTCCGGGGGCATGAGGCCCTTCATGCGAGATCATCGTTAAGGGCGCGAAAGCTGCCTGGCCGTGAGGTGAAGCGTTCCTCCAAAGAGATGGGTTCATACCCAGCGCACCGGCTGCAGATGATCTGATTTGCGTCGGGGCCTATCCTTACCTCGAAGTCATAAGCCAGCCAGGAGCATCGTGTACAGCGGAAGTAGAGCGTTCTGTCCCTGCTGGTCCGTGCCTCGCCACCTGCCCAAAAGAATTGCGGGTCTTCCTTCATGTTCCATTTCCTCTGTGACGTGATGTCGAAGACGTGGCGGAAGCGCCGCAGCG
The DNA here is from genome assembly GCF_046535435.1 of Achromobacter sp. SIMBA_011. Lineage (NCBI taxonomy): Bacteria > Pseudomonadati > Pseudomonadota > Betaproteobacteria > Burkholderiales > Alcaligenaceae > Achromobacter > Achromobacter sp. SIMBA_011. The sequence goes on from NZ_JAWRWN010000001.1 coordinate 1,235,048, forward strand.
GCGAGCGCTTCCACAAGGGGGGCGAGCGGCCTTGAGCGGCGGTTCCAATACAACCGCGGGGGCGGCGTCGTCAACATAGTCGGCCTGACGGGGAGGGCGCTGGAACGCATGAAAATCATTAGGCCCACTGTGTTGATAAATTTCCTGCAGGCGGTGCTTGATGGCATCGTCCACCATGCGCTGATCGATATTCGCGGTGGCTAGCGCGGGGAATCCGCACGCAACGAGGAGTAGTCCCACAACCGCGGGACGCATGACTTTATCCGCCATTGGTGATCTCTTCAGAAGTACATCGAGTGGGTAGGAGCGTGCCCGACCGCTTGAGGCGAGGATGGCAGCGCGACGACGTTGACGGAATGCCGCTACGAAGAAATTTAGCAGCGGCTCCGCCGCCTGGGGTTGAGAAAAATCTGACCAGCCACGGGGATGAGTTGCCGGAAAATACCGCGTGCCGTAACAGACGTCTTCGTTTTTCCATTGATCATGTCTACCTCATCCCTTCCCCTTCGGCGTTCCACAGAAGAGTGCGCCGAGATCGTCCTTGACTTGCTCGCACGCAATCGGATGCTAAGTCGCAAGGAAATCCTGCAAATGGCGGATCTGACTCCCTCGGAAATTGATAGCGCGTTGAGTCGCCTTCGAAACGCCGGGGCGATCCGGCGTAGCGCCATGAGCAAGAACATCCGCTCCGGCGTGGTTTACGAGCGTACGGGGGTCGCGCTGAGTCGCAAGCGGTGTACGAGTAAGAATCAGGGCTCAACGTGCGTGCCGGAAGCGGCGCGCCCCGGCGGCTGTTTTTCAGGCTTGCTGGAGGCTTGGAATATTCGTGTCCCCAGCGCGAAATTTGGCGTGCTTTCCGTGATGCGTGATGGTTTCTCACGGGAAGAACGTCAGGACCTCAGGAATATTGCCGAAAGAAAGGCGCGCAAGCGAGGAGCAGAAACGGGACCCATGGTCGTCGATCTTCAGTTTTCCCCGTAGACAGGCGGCTCGCTGAGCCGGCTGTCTGGGGAGGCTGTTGCCGGGTTGTCTATGGATTGATGTCGATCACCCGCGGCACGGAGAATCTGCAACCATGCTCTTCGCAGACAGGGCCAATGCCGATTTCGTGATGATCGAAAAACACGCCTTGGTGACTCACCGCCAAGGCGCCGTAGCGCTGGGTCTTCACCGCTGCTACGATCTTCGGAGAGATGACTTTCTCATAGTGCGCCACGAAATCCCCACGATTTTTCAGTATCAGAATGTGGTCATCGACCGTGACGTTCAAGGGATACTGAACCAGGTTAGCCACCTCTTGCTCATCATGATTGACCACCGCAGCCTGCAGGCGCCTGAACAATATTTGGTACGCCTCATGACTTTTGGGACCTAGCCAGTTATCGATGGCTACGCTAGTGCTTTCCTTCGCGATGGCCGGCGCCGAAAGTATCGCGAGGCCGGCGAATGCGACTAGACCGCGCTTCATGAGAGACATTCCTGTGAGTTCCTATAAGGGACGAGGCCGGGATTGGCCGCGCCAATGGGAAGATCAGGATAGAGACAACACTCGGGTTTTCGGCTCAGAGATATCTGAGTGAACGCCCAGGCTAGTGTTGCTTTGCGGCATGCGCGGCCTCGTCAATGGCGATTTCGACGTCGTTAAGAAGCTCGAAAATCGCCGGCGTCCATTCGTCGAGCTTCCCGTTGGCAATCGCCCGCTCAATGCGCTCGCCTTCACCCAGGCAATCCCACTCTCCCAGCGTGCTGAGAGCGCCCAATATGCGGTGAAGGCTGGGTGCCCAGTGGTGCGAAACGATGGTGGATAGTTCTTGTCGCAGCGTCTCGAGTTCGCTGCGTAGAAGCGCGGAGGAGTCAGCCAGCATCTGGCTGGCGGCCTGCAATGTGCCGAATGTCGTGCACAGGGACTGCATGTCGATGCCTCGATGCCGTTCGACTTCTGCCGTTCTCGAATTTGCACGCAGCGGGGGGGGGATCCATTGCGGAATGAAGCGGGCCAGTGTCTCGCGCAACACGTCGAGTCGCACGGGTTTGCGCAGGTAGGCGTTAATGCCCGCGCGACGCCATGCTTCCTGATCGGGTTGGAGGGCCGCCGACAAGATAACGATAGGCAACCTTCTCGATGCGCCTAGAGCCCGCTCCCGTGCGCGCCACGTCTTTGCAAGTTCGCCTCCGTCCTGGACGGGCAGTTGCCAGTCGGTAAGGAGCAGATCGTAGCGTTCCTGCCCCAGGGCCTCCAGCGCCGCGGCGCCGTCAACCACCGCGACGCTCTGGCAGCCCACGGCGTCCAATTGTCTGGCGAGCATTTGACGATTGATGTGGTGGTCTTCCGCGATGAGAATGCGCGGGCGCGAGATGGGTTCGTCGGGAGCTCTGTGTTCGCGTCGGCCCGTGAGCGCCTCTGGCTGAGGCGCCGCGAGTATTGGTCGTTCGATCGTGGCCTCCGGGCCTTGAGGGGAAGCGCTGCTGGCGCTGAAATCGCACTGGAAGCGCGCCTGCGTGCCTTTGCCCAGCTCACTTTTCAATGTGAGTGTGCCACCCATGAGTTTGACCAGCTTCTGCGACACCGCCAGACCCAGTCCCGTTCCTCCGTACTTTCTGGCGGTGGACCTGTCGGCCTGCTTGAATGGCTGAGTCAGATTCTTGAGCGCCTCGGGCGCCACTCCCGTGCCCGAATCACTGACAATGAACTCCAGTCGCTGCCTGCCTTTCGTGTCGGAAAGCAGATTCACCCCAACGCGGATCTCGCCCTTGTGGGTGAATTTCGCGGCATTGCCGACGAGATTGACCAGGACCTGGCGAAGCCTCACGGGATCACCCAGGACAGCCGGAGCGATACGTTCATCCACATGATGCGAAACCAGCACCCCTCGACGCCGGGCCGGCTCGCCCATCAATAGCATGACGTTCGCCACCAACGAGCGCAAGTTCACGGGTATCCGTTCCAGCTCCATCTGGTCGGCATCAACCTTTGTGTAGTCGAGTACCGTGTCCAGGATCTTGAGCAGGGAGTGGGCGGACTCGTCGATCACGGCAACCATTTCTCGCTGCTCCGAGCGCATTCCGGTACGGCCAAGCAGTTCCAGCATGCCAATGACCCCCGAGAGCGGGGTGCGGATCTCGTGGCTCATGACGGCTAGGAAGGTGGACCGCGCCTGTGCTTGGGACTGCGCCAGATCCCGCGCGGTCTCCAGCTGTGCTTCGACTTCGATCCGCCTGCGTATCTCTTTGCGCAGGCGCCAGTACCCCGCCGCGAAGCCGGAACCGATGGCAAGAATGATCGCCATCGCGGGGAGAATCTCGGTCCAAAAGACGGATTCGGGTATGCCGTAGGTATATTTTGGGGCGAGCCAGGTGCTGGCTACACGCTGTTCGCGACCAGAGGGTAGATTGGAGAGGATCCTGTTGACCAAGGGGACAAGAGGCTCAAGCCGCGTCGATATGCCGATGGAAATGCCTTTTCGAGCGCCGACCGGCGCGGCAATTCTCACTTCCCCGACATAATTGCTTTGAATCAGCGGGTCGAGCAGGAAAAGATCTCCGATATACGCGCGAGCCTCGCCGTCGCGTACGTGGTCCAGTCCCTTTTCAATGCGGCTCTCGGATGTTGTGGAGACGCCGAAGTGCTGCAGCTTGGTCAAAAGCGCCGGTGGCGCCGAGGCGTCCAGGTATACCGCTGCGCCATGCAAGTCCCGTAGGTCGGAAACGCTGTCTGAGTAGCCTGTGACGATGACCAGCGGTGCTTCCGCATACGCCTGCGTGTTCAACGCAGGAAATTCCTGCGAATGGTCTTGCGAAACCGCTATGAGATCGATGGCGCCAGACCGGAGCAAGGCCTGCGCGCCTTCGTACGATTCCGTGGGGACAAAGTCGAAATGCAGCCCCAGGCCCTGCGCGACAATTTCGAGGAAGTCGGCAGCGATGCCGCTGGGTTGCCCGTAATGATTGAAAAATCCATATGGAAATTCACGCATAGGGAAACCAACCCGTAGCGTAGGCAACGTGGAAAGCCACCGGGCCTCTTCGGGGGATAAAGCGACCTTTATCCTTGCTGTGGGTTCGATCGCGGTGCTCCAGGCGTGTGATACCGCTTCCTGTTGTTCAGGGGACAGCGAGCGCAGCGCAGCGTCGAGCGCGTCACGCAACGGTTCCCTCCCCGGTCCAAGCCCGAACGTCAGATTTCGCCCGGCGGTGTTGATGCTGCCAATGATGTGCAACTGCCGGAAAGCAGGATCCTCCATTAATGCTCGAACCGTTCTGGGCGATCCGACAAAGGCATCGGCCGTGCCGTCCCGGACTTGCTCCAACGCCGTGGCCACATTGTCGTAGGCCTTGATGGAAATGTTCTTGTAGCGCGTGGACAGAGCCTCCACCAACGGCGAGCGGTCTTCCACTGCCAAGTTCAATCCGTGTAAATCCGCGGTGTCCAATACTCCCGAGCCGCGCCGCGATACGACGATCGGCATGGCCTTGAAGTAGGGGCGGGTGTATGACATGCAGCTCTGTTGCGCCGTCGTTTCCGACATGGCTTGGGTCATTACCAGATCCACTTGGCCCGTGCACACTGCCAGATAGAGATCATGCCAGGTCGGATACGGCTTGATCCGGTAGTTGACGCCAAGGATCTTGGTCAACATATCCAGATAGTCGACGCTCAAGCCATGGAGCTGGCCCTGGCGCCAGGTTTCATAGAAGTCTCTTCCTTGCGCAGTCGTTCCGACTACAATGTCGCCATGTGCGCGCAGCCACTCTTGCTGTGCGCTCGGGCCTATTTCAGCGTGAGTCTGGTTTGTGGCGCCGACCATCATCAGCAGTGCGATAAGCAGCCCACGAGCATACTTGCTCACTGAGATGCGGCCAGTAATCTGAAGGGGGCAAAACATCATGATTCGTATCGTCCTGGCTGACGACCATCCGGTCGTTCTTCTTGGCATCAAAGCTGTTTTTGCTCAAACGCTGGGAATGGAACCCGTCGGCGAGGCGACATCCGTCGACGCCTTGTTTTCGTTGCTGGCCCGACAATCGTGCGATGTGCTCATCACCGATTACTCCATGCCAGGCGGCGCGCGACCCGACGGACTGAGCATGATCTCGGAACTGCATGAGCAGTATCCCGATATGAAAATTGTTGTTCTCACCCGGATCACAAGTCTGGCGATGATCGATCCCATTTTCAAGGCTGGCGCGTTGGCCGTGATCGAAAAAGGGGCTGCGATGAAAGAGGTTCTGGCTGCGGTGCATACGGTGGCGCTCGGCCGGCCCTACTTGTCGGAACGGTTGCGCAGCGGCTCGCGCCAGCCAACGAGTACCGCGGCGATTTCAGCCAATTCACGCCTGTCCCCAAAAGAAATCGAGGTAATTCGTCTCTTTGCCTCTGGTCATTCCAATAACGAGATCGCATTTCTGCTGCAGGTCAGCCCCAAGACCTCGAGCCGTCAGAAGCGGGACGCCATGAAAAAGCTGGCGGCGCGTACGGACGCCGAACTGATCTGGCACGCGAAGGAAATGGGGCTGGTCTAAAAGGATCTTCCCGGCCGGCGGCTCATGGAGCAGGCTCATGTCACGCCGTCTGGCCGTGACGATCATCATGATGTAAACCCGATGGCCTGCCTGGTCGGGCGCCAGTCTTGTCTCCCCGGGCGTCTCGCCATGATACGACCCAAGTGCCTTCAAAATTTTGCCGAATTGGTGCATTGGTTGCCGGTGAGGAGGGCTTGGAATAATAGAAGCGGTTTCTCGATAACCAAGCAGGTTTTCAATAATCCTGCCCTCCATCTCACGCTATATTTTTAGCACCGGCAGAGATAGGCGTTCATCTAAAAAAGCACAGCTAAACGCCAGTATTTTCAGCGCACTTGGAACGAGTCGGCGGCGAAGCCGCGGCATTGTCGAAGTTGGATATGCCGTGAGATGCCTCGCACGCGGAATGCTGCGTTCCGACATTGGAAATTTTGGGGAAAGCCGGATGCATGGTCGTGATCTTCATTTCTCGCCCGAGTGGGCGCCTGCTGCAAGAGCTGTTCGCGACAGGCAAGCTCGCTGGCGGGACGACCGGCCGGCTTTTCGCGACCCTGCCGGCGGGATGTGCGCATGAGGCGTAGAAAACTCACCGCCGCACAGATCGCCGCCATGTTGCGTGATGTCGAACGCGGACGGTCCGCAATGGAAATCTGTGTGCAGTACGGCATAGGGATCAGCACGTTCTACGAGCTCAAGGGCTTGTATGCGAGCGCGCCGGTCGAATTGATTGCGCGCATGGAAAAGATGGCCCAGGAGAATACCCGCCTGTGCCGGCGTATCGTCCAGCTTGAAGAAGAGGTTGCGATGATGACGGCCGCCTTGAAGTCCTATGCCAAGACATCGGATCAACGCAGGGCCGCGGTCGCTTGGCTTGTCGATAACTACCGCATCGCACTCAGCCGGGCCTGCCGGCTGGTGGGCATTTCCCGCTCATTTTTCCTTTATCAGTCCAGCCGGAAGCTGCTCTACACGCAGCGCACGCCCGAGAAGAAGAGGGAGTTGGAACAGCAAGCGCACTCGGGCTGTTGAGCTGATGGCCTAGTTGCGCCGCATCCTTGTGGGCGTAAGGCCCCACGTCCGTCGAATCAGCGCGGTCATGTGGCTATTGTTAGAGAATCCAGCGCGACGGGAAACCTCGTGCAGTGGAGTGTCGGTATCAAGAATCAGTTGCCGAGCCACATTGAGACGCATGTTCAGTATGTACTGGTGTGGGGCCTGGCCAACGGTCTCGCGGAACGCGCGTGCGAAGTGGCTGGGCGACAACTGTGCAACCTTCGCCAGGTTCTCCAGCGTTAGCTTGTCGGCGATATGTTCAACGATGTACTCGTTGACCCGCTTCCAGGCGCGTGGAGACAGCCCCCCTGCAGGCGGGCGCGCTTCCATACGGTTCAGCGACGAATGGGTGCGCAGGACGTGGACGCCGAGCAATGTGACCCAGGAGTCAATACTCTCGACGCTTGCGATTTCCCCGCTTTGCAGTTCGGCGCGGATCCGCTGGGCGATATGAAGCGCCCGGGGGTCTATCGTGCCCAGCGCGGGCGGGCGTAGTTCGAAATCCTCACGACCGTGCTCAATGCCGGCCAGGCGCCGCAGCCGGTCTTCGGTCAGCGCCGCGAGCAAGTTTTCCTTTGGCGCTGTCCAACGCGCCGAGACATCCGAATGGGCTGGCACGATCTCCAGGGAGCCGATCGGTGCCAATCCACAGATGCGTTGGTCGCTGTTCAGCGCCAGTTCCCGATTGGGCTGGGCGGTGAACAACACGAGGATGCAGTGAGAATCGGCTTTGTATTGGATCTGGTTAGGGCCGGTGCATGTGACGCTGACCGCTTGATGGCCGAGTTCGAGCTTCTGGCCCCACGAAGAGGGAATGTTGTCGAGCAGGTTCTTTACGGGCTGCCGCGTCGCGATGGAAGCAGGCTCGCCGGTGCTTGGGTCGATTTCCTTCATATTCTTGAGTTCATGAATAATCTGCTTAGTCAGCGTCGCGGTCGCCGCGAGTAACGCCGGCATGCTGCCCATCCGACAGTCAATAAGGCAAGAACAACGCCCCACTTCGTGAGTGGGCTGTCCCACCAAGGCATGTGGAACGCAGCGTTCAAGCGCGGGGTCTGCTGTGCTTCAAAATCCAGGATTGGCCAAGTCGCTATCCAGAGGCCGGAAGGGAGCGCCAGCCATAGCCAATGGCTGAAGCGTCTTTCACCTGTTTCGACGCCGATCTGCTGGCCAATCGCCAGCGCGGTCAGCAGAAAGCCCAAGCGGACGAGTGCGTGAATCGTGGCCACGTCGCTGACATGCATCAGGTCGCTCAGCAGCCATATTGGAAATGCCGCGCCAGCGAGTCCAAGCAGTACTTGAGGGGCCCAGTTGGACGGCTTCGTCCGTGACGAAAAATTGGCCGGCTGCGGAAGTTCGTGGTTGGAACGCATCGAGAGATCCCTAATCACCAGTCCCGCGCGACGGCCAGGCTCGAACTACAGAAAGCACTCGAGCGCGGCAGTCGTTGGAATCTTTGGATAAATGAATTCGAAGTCAGCGATGATAGGTTTCACGCGGCGCATCGTGATTCAGATAAATCTGAGGAGCGGCCACCAGGCGTTACCGGAAAGCCGTGTGCCACTAATGTGCGGATGGCGGCATGGAGCCATGCGTCTTTAGCGCATAGCAAATTCCAGCGGCTGCATCAGATTGATCTCAAACGTAGCCCACCCGCGATCCGATAAGCTGGTGTTGGCTGGGGCTGCCAATGTGACGGTGAAAGCCCATGGAGAAAATCATGAGAGAGTTTTCGCGGCTTATGGGGGTGGTCATGAGCAGACTTCCTGCAAACCTTGCAGGTTGCAAAAGGATTTTCATAAGTTGCGTCGTCGCCCTTTGGAGCGGGGGCATTCTTTTTTGAATGTTCGCCGCGGACGGGGCGGTGTGCGTGCGATTTGGCGCGCTCGATGCGCGCGCGGGACTCACTGAGCGAGAGCGACCTCATCCATAAGCGTTCAGCCTTCGAGTCAAAGCGATATAGCGGCGCCGCGCCAGATCCTTGCTGGTGCCTGCCAGTTGGCGCCACACAGCCTGTCGTATCTGCGTTCTGACCTCGGTGGCGTCCTCTTGGGCGGGTGGCGCATTGCCAAGGCGGGCCTGTTGTTCCAGCGCCCACAGGCGGGCGCCGACAACCAACGGTAGCGGGCCTGCGCCTAGATTCTGGCCCGCCACGGCGTCCTCGAATAGCCGGTCGAGGTCATCGTCGGGTATGTTTCTTGAATCCTCGTCGAGATGCTCATCCGCATACGTCGCGCCATGGCTCGATGCGAGCCCAAGCCATATGGAATCCTGCTCGGCTGCGTCTTGCGCGGTCGATGTGACCCGCGCGATCCGCTTGTCGCGGAGCCGCAACGTATGAGTGCGCGTTCCCTCATAGGGGCCGCTGTCGAGGCGTATCTCGAACGTCAGCGGCATCGAGAAGGATCGGCTGGCGGTGGAGACGGCCCCGACCTCTCTGATCGAAAAGGTATTGCGCGAGAAGTCCATCACTCGGGAGAAGAACTCGATGAGCCCGCCTCGGCCCCTGTAGGTGCCGCTGATGGGATTGTTGCCTTCTTCCTGCCAGACGACTTCTTCGGAGAAGAGAGGGAAGAGGGCTTCAAATTCGTTCTGTGCCATCGAAGTGCGATAGGTATCCAACAAGGCCTGAACCTCGGCAGCGGTCATGGGGGCGGAGCGGCCTGGCCTGACAGCCGCCTCCGGGTTGCGGTCCATGAATTCCAGGACGCTTGCTGTTACGAGATCGCGGTCGTTGTCCACGCAAACCATGTGGTAGCTATTGTTCAGCAGCACCAGCTTGCTGTCGGCGATGGCGCCATGAAGAAAATGGGCGGAGCGCACAGACGTAAGCTCGTCTTCATGCGCGTGCACGATGAGTGTCTGGCAGGCCACCTGGCCCAGGTCCTTTTTCACCCACGCGCCGACCCGATCGACTTCGCGAATGCAGGAGAGCGGCACCCACGGGTAGTGGAAGCTCTCGCCGCGCTCGAATTTGGCTTTGACAATGGAACGCACCAGTTCATTCTTGATGCCGTACGGGTCTTCTTCCTCGACGCGCATGCGGGCGGCCACGTCAGGTATCCGGTACACAATTCTCCGAAGGTCGCGATACCAGGGCGTGCTCCAGCCGTCGATATAGACGGGGGCCGCCAGGCTCACCAACTTTCCCTTGCGGTGCCGGACTCGTTTGCATAGCTCTATGGCGAGCAACGCGCCCAGGCACATACCGACCACATGAAGCGTTTCGTAGCGGCTGGCGAGACGCGCGTATTCCTGTGTCACTGCGTCCATCCAGTCTTCGGCCCGAACGGACACGAGGTCCTCCGGGTGCGTTCCATGGCCCGGAAGGGTCACGCTATGTGTCTCGATACCGGCGCGCTTGAGGGTTTTATGTAGCGAGCCCAGGTCAAATTCCGTTCCCCCCAGGCCGTGTATGAGCAGGGCGCCGGTGCTATGAGGCATCGGTGTGCTCGATATCGCCATAGCGCCAGGTTCCCGCAATGATCTCGACGCTGCCGTCGGCGTTGCTAAGCGGATTGCCGCGGTCATTGATAATGCGCCAGCCCCCCGTCTCGTGAGCCAGGCGGAATAACAAGGGTGTCTGGTCGAGGGCGCCCGCGCGCCTTCCCTCCCAATGCAGCTTGAGACGATTTCGATCTTCGGGATGCGTCAGCGCAAGCAGTTGATTCAAGGTTGAAATTGTCACGGCGGATGTACCCAATGCGCTTGTCACGTCACCAGAAACATCCAGTTCATCGCGCTCCGGACTGTAGCGATAAAGCAGTTGCCTGCTGCCTGCCAGGGCCAGCTCGACCTTTACGCGCCATTGCTCCGCGGTCTCGAGTTTCTGGGCTCGCTCACTGCGCAGGCTGTTCACCAGCAGGATAAGGAGCGCGGCAATGATCAGATAGACCTGCGTGGCGATCAGCGCGTGCCATTGGTCGTCGGGGTCGACAAATGGGCCTTCTCCCTGGGCGCTCTGCCAGAGCGTTATGAGAGTGAGCGTGGCGACGGCAAGGGTGCCGCCCGGAGGGCCCCAGATCAACGCCACCAGCACCGAGAACACGATCGGAAGGTAGGTAAGTTCGAACGAGACAACGTACGGGACGTTTTTCAGCATTTCCCCATCGAAGGTGACAAACGCAGATGCGGCCAGACCGAGATAGGCAGTCAGGCCCAGCGCCAAGTCGCGCCACCGTGGGCCGCCTGAACGACGCGCCCGGAAGTTCGCCCAGCCTTTCAGCGCGGGAGCCAGGATCAACACGCCCGCCAGATAGGCGGCCACCCAGTTTCGAAGCTGGGTCCAACTGTGAAGCCCGTGGCTCAACCAGAGCCATGTTCCGCTTATCGCGGCGCTACAGGCGGCCCCTATCACGGCGCCGAGGAACAGGGCTGCGACGAGGCCCGGGCCGCCATCTCTGGGTTTCAGGGTCTGAATGGACCATGCCGCCAGCAGGTTGGCAGCGCTGGCCGCGAAGGCGAACGCAAAGGACGTTGATAGGTCCGCCCGATGAATGCCGGTGATGACGACCTGCGCCGCAAAAAAACCGAGTAACAACAATGCCCAGTTATCCCGCCTGGTCAGCAGGTATGCGCCGACCGCGATCCCCGAGGGCAACCAGACGTAGACCGCATGGTTGAGCGGGTCGTCAAAGAGGTGCGAAAACGCGCCGCACACCAAATAGGGCACGATCCATATCAGGCTGGTCACGTTCATCTTGGCGATGGAGAGGTCTCGACGAAATGGGATAGGTTCAGTTCCCCTGTCCGGCCAGATCTCCTGCGAATGCGCATGGGGAGCGTGAGTGCCGGATCACTGATAACCAATCGCAACTATGCTACCCGGTGAGTACTCGGAGTAATAGATCACTAGATTTCCGGAATGTGCTGTAGCGCCATGCCGGAATTATCTATGGGCGCATTTCCGAATATTTTCTGTACTAGCGGCCGCGACTCCGATGTCTGGCGGCCTTCGCCGGGGTGAGGCCGCTCAGATTCTTCTCAGGCTGGCGGGCGCGAGGGATTGATAGAGTGCAGGCTTGCGAAATCGGCCATCCGGTTCAATAGGAGTCTACCCATGCCGTTCCAATTCGACGGCCCCGTAGCCGAGGCCCATAGCGGCACACGGTCGCTTGGGAGCGGTGATCCCGCCTATTCCCGCCACTTCCTTCAAGCACAGCTTCGAGAGGGACGGATTCAGGCGTGGTTTCAGCCGAAGTGGAGGCTGAGGGATGGGGCCGTCATCGGCGCTGAGGCGCTGGCCCGATGGATCGGCCCTGAAGGCTGTGTCGTGGCGCCCAGCGACTTTCTTCGACATGTCCGTCATCACGGTCTGGAACGGGAGTTGCTCTTCCGGATGCTGGACGATGCGATTTCGGCCCACGTGAAATGGCGGGACCTCGGCAGTGTGGTGCCTGTTTCCGTCAACCTTCCTCCTCCTCTGTTGGACGACATCCGGCTTGCCGACGAGCTGCACCAGCGAGTGGTCGCCGGCGGGGTCGCGCCGGAGCAGATCTGTTTTGAGTTGCTGGAAGACGAGGCTGCATCCCTGACAAAAAACTACTGTGCCGGAGCGTCCCGCCTTCGCATGAGCGGATTCGGCCTGGCGCTGGACGATTTCGGCCGTGGTTACAGCTCTTTGTACAACCTCATATCGGCGCCTTTCACCGAGCTAAAAATCGACCGCGCCTTTGTCAGCGGGTCGGCGCAGGATTGCAAGCGTCTGGCCGCCCTGTTCTCATCGGTGCGGCTGGGAAAGCAGTTGGGATTGGTGGTGACGGCCGAAGGAATTGAAACGGTTGAAGAACTGAATGTGCTGCGCCGTGTGGATTGCGATTGCGGTCAGGGCTATCTGGTTGCGCCCGCGTTGCGCAGCGACGAATTCTGTGACTTGCTGGTCGGCGCGAAAGCGCAGGCTCCTCGATATTTTCAGTGACGGGCAGGCGCGAGGATCCCTTCCTGCCTGGCCCGCTCAAATCGTCAACCCCGTTTCATTTAGGAGAGAAAATGGGAATCCAACGCATCTCGAAGGCGTGCATGCTGCTTGCGGCCGCGCTTGTCTGCACGGCCTGTTCGCGAGCCCCGCAGTCGGCGACCGCGCCGACTGTCCATGAAGGCGCCGCTTCGTCATCAGGGACGGGCGGTTCATCTCACGCTCGGGCAGATGCTGGTGATCAAGCCAGCGCTACGAAATTCTATGTCGGCGTGTGGGAACCGATCAGCGGCAGCTACCAGGGTATGGGCAACCTGCGATTGACGAGCTCCAATGGAATTCACTGGCACAAATGCAAGACCGCTTTTGTCGAGCAACCCGATCCGCCCAAGCCTGGCATGCTGCTCGTCTTGAGTCCGGACAGCACCTGTGTATTGGACGATGAACCCCATACCCGCGTGCTGTTCGTTCGCGTAGCGAAGCCGGAAGGCAAGTGTGATCTGAACGTGTCCGCCTATGCCAACGAGGACGACGTTCGAAATGGTCGTCCCGCGGCCGAAGGTGTCTACACCCGTACTGCCTGTCATTGATCAGGCATTCGCAGGGCCGGCAGGGTGGTGGAGCGTGCTTCCCATCGGTGCCGGTACCTGCGTCGCGCTGTCAATTCTGCGTGTGGCCTTGAAGCATCGCGATCAGATGGTCGACTTGTTGGATTGCGCCAGCGTAGCTGTTGCCGGCCATCGCTGGCGAAGTCAGGTATTGACCGCCCACCGCGAAAGAAGGCGTGCCCTTGATATGGTAGCTCTCGGCCAATTGAGAGGCCCTGCGCATCTCGACCTGCACGCCGAATGAATCAAAGGCGGCGTCGAATTTGGCTTTCTCCAATCCCTGGGAAACAGCCCAGGCTTCGATCGCCGTCCTGTCGAACAGACGCTGGTGTTCGTTGTGGATCGCGTCGAAGAAGCGCGCATGCAGATCAGTCCGGTTGAGGGCGGCAAGGGCGTAGTAGAACTGTTGCATTGGGCGCATGTTGGCGTTGTAGGCGATCGGAACGCGCTTCAGGACTACGCCCGGCGGTATGTGTCGGGACCATTGTGCAATCAGCGGGTCGATCTTGGCGCAGTGCCCGCAGGTGTAGGCGAAGAATTCCAGTACCTCGATTTTTCCCGGCGTATCCGACGGAAGGGGCGGTGAAATCCGGGCATACGCAGGCGCGGGTTGCGCATGGCAAACCGAGGCGTTGGCAAGGAGGAGCGCCGATAGCGCCGAGGTCGCCAGGGGGCGAAGACAATTTCTGAAGAACATATTCGTGGATGATTTGGTGTGGTGCGGTGTGCGGGCAGCTTCAACGCCTATGGGTGTGCCGCAAGGCGCGATCAGTCAATGGCCTGGCTTCCTCTTGACGCCGGGCTCCCTGGTAGAAGGCCGTTCCAACAGCGATTAAAGAGAAGAGCTCGTCTTGAGTAAGCTTCGGCGCGAGCTGTTCCAGGATGTCGGCGTACATGGATACGAGATGGCTAGAATCGTCTTGCAAAGGCAAGGGCGTGGTGGTCATCAGATCCCGGATTTCTTCCATGTCCATTGGGGGCTCCGCGGAGAGGTTTTCGATACGCCCTGCAGCACGATTGCTCATCAATATCGCTCGGCGTCGACGTGAGTCCATCGACGATGAGAGATGGTGATCAATCGGGGTTGGGAGGCTGCTGCGCGTTGGGCTATTTCCCGCATGGCGGGCGAGAGGGTGAGGGGGCGACAGGGGGCGGTGCCTCGCAATTGAAGCGTTGGCACATGAGGTTGCTTGGTTTCTACGGCTTTCGATGACATTTCAGTTCCGCAACATTGCTGTGCTGGAATTTGGTGGTGCCGGTGTGCGGCCCATGGCGTGCCTGGGCCTGGTGCGGACCGGGATCAGCGGCTTGCCGCGGCCCCAGTCGACGTCCTTGGACGCGTTCCGGAATGAGGGTTTGGCGCTCAAGCATAGTGATGAAACTGTACTCATCGCTTAAGAATTATCTGATCAGGCATGTGCCTTCAGCCCTGGCTTGTTCAGTCTGCTAGCGCGATGGACCTGCCGGAACGAGATGCCGTCAGGGCGGTCTCGTAGGCCTCCAACGTCTGCGACATCTTCACGGAGATCGAAAAATGGTGTTCGGCGTACTTTCTTGCACGATCTGTGATTTGGTCCGCTATGTGCGGATTGGCCCAAATATCCGCAATACGGTCGGCGAAGCCAGCCGTATCACCGGCCCCGCATAGCCAGCCGGTCTCGCGGGGTTGAACGATTTCCGGTATGCCGCCCACGTCGCTCGCGACGACGGGGCAGCGCGAGGCAAACGCCTCCGGAATGATGCGCGACCACGCTTCGCAAGAGGACGGGACGAGAACGGCATCCACGGCTTGAAGCACATCCCCGATATCTTCGCGATGGCCGGTAAATATGACGCTTTTTTCGATTTCGAGCTGCACGGCAAGATCGCGTACGGCTTGTTCGTATGCCAGCGTGCGTTGGGTCGGCTTTCCGACCACCAGCGCCACGGCCGGAATACCGCGCTGAA
Organism: Achromobacter sp. SIMBA_011; assembly: GCF_046535435.1. Classification (NCBI taxonomy): domain Bacteria; kingdom Pseudomonadati; phylum Pseudomonadota; class Betaproteobacteria; order Burkholderiales; family Alcaligenaceae; genus Achromobacter; species Achromobacter sp. SIMBA_011. The sequence continues at coordinate 1,250,090 of NZ_JAWRWN010000001.1, forward strand.
GCAGCAGATGAACGACCCTTACGAGCTCCGCCTGCCCCTTTTCCGGCCTGAGCATCCCGACCGTCGCTACGACGAACGAGCGGGGGGCCAGCGCGAGCGTGCGTCTTATCGCGTGGCGGCGCGCTTCCCGTTGCTCACTTGCGAAGAATCCGGGGGCCGCCCATTCGCCTACGACACTGACACGGCGCCTGGGCGCAAACCCCGCTGCCACGATGTTGCCCGCGCCGCTTCGGCTGGTGGCGATGACACGATGGCATCCCAGCCGCCACTCCAATCGGCGGCGCCATGATGTGCTTGGCTTTCGCGCGAAATGCCACGTCCTGACGAGCGTGCAGAGATCGCGGCATAGCGCGCTGGCCTGGCCGTCTTTCGCTCCGTGGGAATCAATGACGTGAATGCCCATTTGACGTACTGCCGTTCGCAGCCGGCGTATCGTTGAGACGGAGTAGGGCGAGTCAAAATCAATTTCCAACGTTGGTAGCCCGCGCTGACGAGCCAGCGCCAGGGTTTCGCTCCTGGATGGGCCCGCGAAGACCGCGGTATGACCATGAGCCTGAAGCCAGGCCAATTGGTCGAGGATGCGAAACTCCAGGCCTCCGAGATTTAGCCCGGAAAAAGTATGCAGAACGCGCATGAACCTTCATCTGTGTCGAGCGAGTGACTGTCGCGCCGCGGCCAGACAGGACCGCAACATTGCCACTCCGGTTAGAGACGTTCTTCACAAGAGCTCGACATTGATATCACTGTTCAGATGAGACGAGGTTCGATTCCCGGAATGAATGCGGGGTTTGCGGCAGGAGGCACAGTTTTTTGCTAATTTTTCGTGCCTTCAGCTCTCTTTTCGACGGATTTCCGAGGGGGTGATGCCCCAGGCGCGCCGCATGGTCATGGTCATGTGGCTGTTGTTGGAAAAGCCCGTCAACCGCGCAATCTCCCCGAAGGGCAGGGTACTCCACAAGGACAGTTGGCGAGCGCGCTCCAGTCGAAGCTTGATGATGTATTGATGTGGCGGCAGCCCAAAAACCTGGCGGAACGCGCGCGAGAAATGGCTGGGCGACAGATTGGCGATCGTGGCCAGGCTTTCCAGGTTGATGTTCTGATCCAGATGGGCGCGAATGAATTCCTCGATGCGTTGATGCGCGCGGGGGCTGAGTTTCGCGGCGTGCGGATGAAGACTCCTTTGAGTCAGGTGTGAATAGGTTCTCAGCATGTGCGCGCCCAGCAGCGTGATCCAGGCGTTCAGGGATTCCGTCTTGCCGGGATCGTCGTTTTCTATCTCGTCGCGGATATGGCGGGCGATGCATAGCGCGCGTCGGTCCACGCTGCCGAGCTTCGGTGGCTGCCAACGGACTTGGTCGTCGCCAAGTTCCATGCCTGCGAGACGCCGCAGACGCTCGTCGCTCAAGCCCATCAGCAGGTTCTCTTTGGCAACCGCCCAGCGAGCAAGGAGTTCGTGCTGGCGCGGGATAACTTCGACGGAGCCGGTGGGCGCGAGGCCTAGCGTCGCGCGGTCGGAATTGAGGGCAATCTGTCGATGCGGTTGCGGCGTGAAGAGCACCAGGAAGTAATGCGCAGGAGCAGTAAAGCGGATGGTGTTGGGCCCTGTCTTTGTCGTGGCGATCGCGGCATCGCCCAACTCCAACTTGGGTCCCCATGCCTCGGGAATGCTCTCAAGAATCATGTCCTTCCCCTTGTTGTTGCTATTGCTGGCTGATACGGCGGGCCAGGCGCGCAGCGGCCTTCGAGGGCGCGACAATGTGAAATCGATAAAACAATATATAGGCTGGGCAGCCATTGTGAAACCTGGCGGGCTTGGTACATTTTGTTGCTGGCGGAGTGCGCCTTAATATGGCCGAGCCCTGGATGGGCCGGAATTGTTCCCGTCGGTCAGTCTGATAGAAATGTAGCCATGGCTAGATTTGCAGCGACTAGTGTGCGTCTATGAGCACTCTCTCTGAGCGGATCCGCGAGGCCATGGCCGCGGCAAAAAAAAATCAAGCAGATCTGGTCCGAGCCACGGGGGCCAAAAGTTCATCCGTGGCCAACTGGGTGGGCGGGCGCACCAAGAATCTCCGGGGCGAGAACCTGGTCATCGTGGCGCGCCTGCTGAATGTTTCCGAGGCCTGGCTTGGTGCGGGTGTGGGCAAGCGAGAGAGGGGCGGGTCGCTGGCCTGGCCCTTCAGGCAAGTGACTCTGGAGCAATTCGAACTCCTTTCGGCTGAGGCGCGCGCGCATCTCGAAAGCTATCTTGCGTTTCTGGTGCAAGAGAGTGGGGAGCGTGCGTCCCGGTCTTCCGCCTCTACCGCAGGCAGTGTGCCGGCTGAGTCGATTCAACAACTCCGCCAGGGCTTGAAGCGAACGTCTGAAGCGTTGCGTCACCATTTTAGCAAGGAGATTGAACGTGACGACAAAGTTGACGCTGATCGCATCAGGAGGCGACGGGCTTCGGGGAAAAAGTGAGGGGGCGCCGCAGTGTCCCAAGTGTGCTTGCGGCCTTATTCACGCCGGCGAAGAGGTCAGGGCGCGCGCTTGCGTCGATATCCTGAGCGAGGGGCGGTTTCGCCATAGCCTGACCGCCGAGCCTTGTGACCTCATGCCGTTGTTGCTGGCATGCCATATCCTGACAGGCGAAATTCTTGAGAGGCTGAGCAGTCTGGCCTGAGTGGCAAGGGCTTGGTGCCGGCTCGCCGGCGCTGGAAAGTTGACGCAAAAACTAGCCATGGCTAGAATTTGCCGGCGCCAAGTCCCTCCCGTCCTAAGAGCAAACAAGCCGGTCGTTGCGGCCAGTCTGCCTCGCCGCAGTCTGGTTCGCGCCGGCAAACTCATAGGAATCTGACAATGCAACCCGTCATGACGGCGGCATCTTCAATGGCATTGAAGATCGTCACCACTTACGCAATATGTGCCGCGTTGGCCGCGCTTTTAGGCCTGGTAGTCCTGCCGCCCCGTAGTCGCGCCGAGTTGATGATGCGCACAGCATCCACGCTGGTGTGCTCGTTTGCCTTCGGCCCCGCCCTGGCCGCGGCCGCGCTGGCGTGGTTTCCCGCGTTGACCGACGCGTTGGTCTGGTTGGCGGACCACGGCAGTACGGAAGACGAATTCCTGGCAAAGCTCTATGTCATAGCCCCCTGCATGCTGCTGGCGGGGTTGCCAGCCTGGTGGATGCTGGGTGGGTACATGCGGTGGGTCGCTCGCATTCGGAAGATCGGCCTGCTTCCCTGGCTGGATGAACTCCGCGCGAGGCTGCCGCTCCTGGGCGGCGCCAAGGATAAGGAGTGAGTATGCCGCTTCAGTCAGTACTGCATACCGCAATCATGCCGGCGTTGCGACTGCTGCCCCCAGACATGGACACAGCGGGCGCTCGCGTCATGCTGCTCGCTATCGGCCTGCAGGAGAGCGGTTTGAGACATCGATTCCAACTCGTCTCGGGCAAGCCCGGCCTCAAGGGGCCGGCACGTGGCCTCTGGCAGTTCGAAAGAGGAACGAGCGCCAGCCTCGGAGGCGTATGGGGCGTGTGGATGCATCCAGCGAGCAGGCGATGGCTACGGCAACTGTGCCCTGAGCGGCGAGTGAAGATGGATCCTGGCGTAGTACACGAGACCTTGGAGCGTGACGATGTGCTCGCGGCCGGGGTGGCCCGGCTTTTGCTGTGGACCGACCCTCAGGCTTTGCCTTCGATCGATGACGAGCCGCAGGCCTGGGCCCTCTATTTGCGAACCTGGCGCCCTGGCGCCTACGCGCGCGGGAGCCAGGCTCAACGAGCCTCGCTGCGGCAAAAGTGGCGCGGGTATCACGCTCAGGCAGCCGCGCTCGTGGGCGAGGTGACCCCATGAGCGCGGTATCAGGATGGTTGAGTATGTTCAGCGGCAGGGGGATCCTGGTTCCGCTGCTGGTGGCGTCGCTGGCGGCAGGTTTTGCGTGGAATGTCCGCGGATGGCGCGCCGAGAGTCAAGTCGCACAACTCGAAAGACGATGGGCCGACGAGCGTGCGGTGGCGAGCCACGTGCTGGCCACTGCCCAAGACGAAGCCCGCATGCAAACGGAACGCCGATACGAGGTGGTGAATGAAATCAGGAATGAAGCGGATGAGAATCTTGCGCGCGTGTTGGCTGCTGAGCGCGCTGCTGCTGATGAGCGCCTGCGCCAGCAGGCCGTCCTCTTTGCCAGGCGCCAAGCCGGTCGCTGCGGCCATTCCCACTCTGCCGGCGTCGGCGCGTCAGCCGCCGACCCCATCGGCCTGTTCGCCGAGTTGTTTGGCGAACTTGATCGAATGGCGGAAGTCTACGCGAGCGAAGCTGACCGGCGTCGAGTCGCCGGGTTAGCGTGCGAGCGAACGTATAGCGAGATCAGGGGGAAGTAGCCGCCCAAACACCGAGAGAAACGCCTCTGCCGTCGCGCGGGAGTCGCACGGGACAGGCAATTATCGAGGTAGGCATGGCGCCGAGGTTCTGGCGCCATGCCTTTCTTTTTCTTCAGCGCGGAGGCTTGCTCGGTAGTGAAGGAAGGCGAGGGCTGGCCGTCCACATAAAGCAGTGTTTTTTGCTCCCTCGCACGCATCGCTCAGTGCCACGGCGCTAACCCGTAGCTCGGCCAAGCCCTCTAGTCGGGATACTCCCGCGCTCCCATGAAGCAGGGTAAATAACGCTCAAGTATCACGTCCAGACTCGTCGCCGCGCTAACCGGCGACCGCTGGAGTACCCCGACTGAAGGGCTCGTACGTGAGCATATTCTGGAAGGGGCGGAGTGCTCTTGAGAACATTCTGAGTGCCTGTGGGTGACTAGGGTAGCCGCGAAACGATGAATGAAGTTTCGTATTGGTGGCCAGGAAATTGGCTGTTGACGCGCTGGGAGAATTCCTCTTTCGAGACGCGATGGTGGTACGTGTCGTGTAGCAGGACCAGAAACGCCTCCCGGCTGTCCGTCGTATCGAGCGGCAGGCGCTGGTACCGCGGGTTGGCGTCAATCTGACTGACGAGCCCATTGAGCCAGGCCTGGAACGGCTGGTCGTCGACAGCCGCGTCAACCCGCGGGTTCTGCTCGGTTGCGCATCCCTGTACCACAGGCAACGCAAGGACCGCTGAAACCAGAAAGGCACGGCATATTTTTGCGTAGCGATGTTTCATGATCGTGTGCTCCCGGTATAGAGCCGCCGCAGTAAGGGTTCGCGGCCGGATTGATAACAGTTGGTCAGCTTAACCGCACGAGATTTCTGAGTGAATGATTAATCCATGGATTTGACAAAAAGGCACCGAAACTTCTCGCCGCGGCGTGTTTTGCCACCCATGCGAGGGGCGATCCTTCTACGATTGCTGCGCCACTTTTTCGAGTGGAAAACCGCAGAACGTCTGCATCTATTGAAGGAAATAACATGTTTCGAAAAATCATGACGGGCCTGGCATTTTCGGGGGCACTCGCCGCGAGCTGCGGCGCTTATGCCGCGGACGTTCATCCGGTAACGGGCGCGACGCCCGGAAACCATCAATCCGCCAAGGCACCTGCCCACGCTGGCAAGCAGCCTCAACAAGCGGGAGCCCAGAGCACCAAGTCTGATCGTCAGCGCCAAGTGCAGCCGACGGAGCAGCATCAGCGTAAGCCTGCCACTGCCGCAGGCAAGCCGCACACCGACGCCAGGAAGTAAGCTCCGCGGGTTGGTAGGAGGCGCCATGGTTTAACGTTCGGCCATGCGGGCAAATAGGCAGGCTGCCGGCCATGGCTTGATGCCCTGCGTCCGGGGGCGGCGTGCGTGCCCGTGCCGCCATGCGCCTTTCGCCTATTGCCATCACTGATTCTGGTCCCTCCGGCATGCTGCGAACGCGTTGGCGACTCTTGTCCCTGGCGCTCCTGTTGATGGTGCTGATCGGGTTCATTGTCGCGCTGGCCTGTATGGGTACGCCTCGGGCCATGCGCGCCGCAATGGCGTTGGGTGGGACCCTGGCCGGCATGCTGGCGCTTGCGGTGTTTGTCTGCCGCAGGTGAGGATTGTTATCCACACTGCTGAGTAACTTTACGGCGACCTCTTCGGTACGGCTGTGCAGTTAGCAACTGGGACGTAAGGGCCGCGCGCGTTGTGTGTGGTTCTGAAGGCCAGGCGTCTATTGCAATTGAACCCTGATGTATCACCGCTGCGGGCTTCGTCGCTGCCGTGGGGGGGGGGCGGCAGTTAATTCGGACGCGCTGCATCACTTGGTGTGATGCAGGGCTGTCGTCCACGAATTCGTCAAGAGCAACGACATCAGCATCAACGATCACTCGTTCAACGCGAATCTCTCCGGATCGCGCGTCGAGTTGGGCCTGGGTACCACCCTTCAGATCGGCAAGCACCTCAGTGCGCATCTGAACCGCAAATAGGGGAAAGCCCGGCACGCGAGCAGGTCCTTTCCATGCAGCCGATTTCCGGACCGCATTAATCGCATTTGCCGGCACCGCGCCACGTGGCACTCCGGAAATAACAAGAACTATTTAGGAGCTTTTTCTTCGGATAGGATTTCCCTGAAGCGTTTGACTCCCGCCTCGATGTTGCCGTAGCCCGCTGAGCGCGAGGCGAGGCGGCGAAGTGCGCAGACGTCGCCGCCTGCCGTGTGTCGTGCCATCGGTGTGTCGCGGTAGTCCATGCTAGCTCCTGTTCCCTGTTCCCTGTTCCCTCGTGGAGGTCCTGAACATGCCTGAAATGACTGCCGAGAATGGCGGCAATCCTCAACCCATTCTTGATCGCGCGAGAAATCTGGTTCCAGACCCGCAATTCGAAAAGGTGGTTTCGCTGCAGCGGAGCTATGCGGATGCTGATGACGTAGCGTACATCTACCGCACGACGCGCTGGTCGGATGACTGGGCGGTAACCGGTTCTTCCTCGAGCGTCATTGAATTGCTGGGCCAGCATTGGTTTGGCCCGGTCGACGATCATGGGGGCGTGTATTACCGCATTGGGTGGCCGCAAGATCCTCAGGGAAACAGAATCCACTATGCCATGATGATCACGACGCTCGGCGAGATGTCCCTGGCCAAGAAAGTGCATCTGCCCCAGGGGGCGGTAAACGTCAATTTTCTTGGCGTCCGGAATAACTGGCTCGGCTCATTGACCCATGAGGCCGAGCTGGAGGTGATCCTGGAACAGGACGGGGGGCGAGCCACCAGCCAAAAGCTCCAATTCCGGCGTCAGGACAAGAACAACCCGTCGTCCACGGACGGTCATTGGCAACGCTACAGCGTCGACTTTCAGGTTCCCCAGGCCGGAAATTATTGGCTGAGGTTCCGTGGCGTGCCGCAAGGGAACAATCCTCCGCAGTGCGCCCCTTTCATTACGGATATTTTTTTGTGTCCCAGGGCCAAGCCCAAGCTCTTGAACGTAGAAGGCGCAGAGGGACCGGCGCCGCATTGGAAGGTGAAGGCGCGAGCGGACCAACACTTCCGTCCTCTCACATTTCTCTTTGCCGTTGGCTCTGGCTTTGGCGTGCTGCGGAACCATCTTGTCACAGTCGAGCTTCGCGATCCCGCCCAGAGCGGCTTGCATTTCGAAGGCGCCGATCAGACGAAATTCAGCGATCGCACGAACAGCGACGGTTTTTTCTTCCTGCCTGGGCATCAGTTGAAGGCTGGGCCGAAGGCGGACAAGACCGGCGAGCTTGTCGTTGTCATTGATGGGGAAGAAATCGGCAGGGTGAGTCTGGAAGTCTTGGAGAGGGCGCCAATATCCGGTGTGGCGGAATCCGTCGATATCTATGCATCCCCTTATCTAAGCGGGGACATGCAGACCGCGGCGAGCAGACGACGCTTCTCGCGCGCGCTTCGCGTTTCCGTATTCGATTCTGGCCATCAGCGGGCGACCAGTGGGCAGGTCACCTTCTCCGCCTCCAGCACGAATGGCCAGGTTCGGAGCTATGTTTCGGCAAGCGAGAACCTTGAGTGGAATTCCGCCTCGCAGACCGAGGTCGACGTGCCGGTAAGGGACGGCAACGCGCAGGCCTGGCTGATCGGCGAGTTTTCGGGGGCCGATTCCGCGGGGCCGATCGCTGTCGCTGCGAAGGTGAAGGGAAAGAGCAGTCGCAGCGTTATTTTCCACGAAAGCGTGTGGTCACAGAACGCAAGTTTCCTGATTCTCCGCGTGGGGGGAGATCGCCAGCATGTGACGCCCGGCGCTCCCGTTACTGGCCTGAGAGCCAAGCTCGTCATGGAGAGTACTTCACGAGGAATTTCCAATGAGTGGATCCGATGGGAGATCATGGATGCCACCGTACTGCGTTTCAAACCGTTGGAACCGGGCGCCATTTTCTACCAGGAAAGCGCACACACGATCTGGACCAGAACTGACCCCGACGGGATTGCGCGAGCGCCCGCGTTGGAACGCATCGGCAGCGACAAGGGCACCGGCCACGTCAGGGCGTCAACACCCTTGGCGGCCGAGACCAGCTTTACCTTGTTCCTGGACCCGGCGATACAGTACACCATCGGCGTCGGGGAAAACGATGCGCTTCCGCTTCATACGGTGCAACATCGCACGATAACGGTCAGGGATTCGATCACAAATCAGCCTGTAAGCGGTGTGCGAGTGGACGCAGAAGTCCTGGGAGAAGACGGTAACCCGGCGCAAATCCATCCATTGCGGCAGCACCAAATCACCAATAGCGCAGGGCAAGTTTCGTTTGGGTTTACCGCCGGTCACTCCGGGGCGACGACGGTGCTGTTGTCCGCGGAAAAGGCACACGTTAGAAGGTTGCTGTTGACGGCGACGAGTCACGTAGTGCGAGAGACCTTGACCGTTCTCACACAGCAGCCATTGATGGTTTCACGTGACCACGAGACAAAGAGCGCAAATCTGATCACGGTCGTGCTGGATCCGGCGGATGATGATGTCGACAGCATTGCCTATGCGATCACGCCGGCAGACGATGATGGCCTGCTGCTCAAGGACGAGAGCGGGAACTGGAATTCCAACGGGAAGTTGCCGATGGTGGACGGAAGGACGACTATCACGGCGCTGCGGGTCGGCGTAAGCGAGACTTCACAGTACCAGATCCAGTTCTCGGTCCCCGGGCAGGAGCATGCTATCCATCCCGTGACATTCCAGGTCAGGGTGGGCGAGGGGGCTGCGGCCCTGGAGGTCTATCCGCAGGGGACGAGCAGCGACCATCCCTACGAGATCGATTCGGGGACCAGTATTGACAATGACCCGAACGTTCGGGTGATCGCCTACAGGGATACGAAGAAGACGATTCTGGCACCGAATGCCCGGCTGCATTTTTTCATTGTTGTCACAGAGCCATCAGGTGCCTCGCCCGACGCGGTGGCCTTCAAGGACGGGAGTCTGAGCGCCACGGGCATAACGGACCCGAACGGTCAGTGCTTTGTGCCTGCCTTCAAGGTCAAGAACGGGTTTGTGGGGGCCTTCAATATTGCTGTGTCGAATGAGGGGGCGGGCACAACGTTGGCCAATTTGTACTTTGGCGTGAAACAGGCTGCCGCAGCGACCTTGCTCGAGTTCGAGGACGCGCGCACAAAGCTGAAACCGTCGCACCCTTACGCGGTTGGGGTCATCGGCTCCGTGAAGGTCTATTCGGATGCCGGCAAGCAACATCCCGTGCGATCGGGACAGGTGGCATTCTCGCTGACAGGCGAGACAAAGGGCGCAACCTTTCAGGAGGAGGGCGGTAAGTTTCCGAGCGGTGGCAAGGCCATTGTTCGAAAGGTGGTTTCCCTGGATTCGTCTGGAGAGGCTCAAATCCCGGCGATCAGGACCGGGCATGCAGGGAGCCTGACGCTGAACGCGACCGTCGTGGGTACCAGCGTGGATCAGACCCTGGCTATCACCGTTGCTTGACGCAAGGCTGTGAGGGGGGCTCGAAAAACGAGAGCCCCCTTTGTTTGCGCGACACCGAATTTGAAAGAACCCTATGCATATCACCGACATTCTGGAAGCGACAAATCATGCCCGATCCCGATGATCTCGCCATTGCGGTCGTTCCGCGCGCGCTGGATACCATATCCGCGAAAGGCGATGACCGAATCGGATTCGCCGTTACCCGGTTAAACAATCCGGGCGGCCTTCTCGGCGTGCTCGTGTCCGCGGACATCGTGACGCCCGCGGGGGCTGGCTTCCCTGAAGATGCGTCGCCCCAACTGTCGGCCGACGGTCAACAGTGGAGCAGCGGCGCGGACAAGAGGACAGATGCGAGCGGCCTGGCCTGGTTTTACATACGCAGTCGCTCCAGCGCCGGGAAATTCCAGGTCAGTGGCGCTATCGGCGATGCAAAGGCGCCCTTCCACAAAGTCCACGCATCGCTTGTCGCGAAGGGATCCGTTGTCGAGGTTGAATTTGCACCGAAAACGTCATTGACCACCTGGCAGGGCGAAGCATTCACACACGCGGCCGCGATCCACGTCAAGACCGTCCCTGACTCCAAGCTTGGGGTCACTTTGCGGCTAGCCGGCCCCGACAAGGCGCAAGGCGCTTCGGAAAACAATGCCCACTTCCTTACCGGCCCACGCCAGGAAGCCACCGTGGTGTCGGGCAGGGAACTCCCTCCGATCCAGGCCGGCAAGCGTATCGGAGAGGTCACGATAACGCCCTCGGCGGGCGGGCACACCGGCAAGCCGTTGACGTGGCATGTGCTGCCCGTGCCGGACCGGTTGACAAATGACTGGGGCACAACGCCCCGACACATGTCCATGCGTGCCGCCGTGCGAGAAGGGGTGGTTCTTCCCTTTCGATTGTCCGGGCACAAGACGCTAGGCGATTCAACTGGCGAACCCGACTCCATCGTACCGGTCGGCCAATGGGCCATCCAGCTTAGCCTCGACGCCACGCCGCACGCAAAATTCAAGGACGGTTCGACGGGTGGAGGCAACAGCTTGATTCTACGCACGGACGCCAGCGGAATCGCGAGCATCCCTGCAGGGGCCCTGCAGATCCAGGCGAGCGCCCGCAATCAGACCATCACGATCCGGGCGGCATGGAGCAAGAATCCCACGAATGCCGGCCCCTGGGCTCCTTTCCCGCAAGACGGCGCTATCTCGATCTACTTTGACCCTTGACTTCGGAGCGAAGAGCGTCAACATCAACCCCTCTGTCCGTAACATTAGCCAGCGAACTGCAAGACAAACAGTGCCCACTCCAGGCATACACCAGGAACATCCTGGTAACAACCGGAGGTACTGCTTAGGGGGTAGAAAGTGATATCGAGGCGAATCTCGAGCCAAGGTATATCGCTACGACGCCTCTGGGAAAACGGCGGCCGATGTAAACGCCGAGATGTATTACGAAGAGCTCCCGCTGCCACCGCCGCAACGGGTACGCGCGTGCAATTCGCGGCGATCGCCTAGCGGCCGCTCAATGGCAAAGCGTATCTGTGGGTTCCGGACACACAGGGCAATCTAGTCACCTTTGATACGTCTGGATGGTCAGGTCCTCGTTAGGCATCGATGTCTCGGCAAGGCTGGCGCCGCAGTATCGAGCGCGGGGCGCTGTGCCGGCTGGATGTGCAGCCGGCGGGCTGTATCCCAAGGGCCGATAGGAATTGAAGGTGAACGTCCATACCGACTTCACGAAGGGTTGGACCGGATGGGTCAGCTTTCGGCAGTGGGGGCACGCAGGACATATCATCCGTATGTCGGGCGGATGGGCGTGAAGTACGCATGGTGATGCGTGAAGCAGGCGTTCAGGAAGGCGCTGAAACCCTCCACGGGCGCGGGGCGCCCGTGGAGGCTAGGCAGTGTCCGCGGGGATTAATCGTCCTTCACCGTGAACGTGTGACTCGTCGATAGGACGCCGATCGTGGCGTCTATGATCAAGGTGCCTTCCTGTTTCACCTTCAGGGGGGGTACCTTCGCCCAACCTTTAGCGTTGATCCGGGAGCTGGATTGTTGTTGATCGTAGGCCCCGTCCTTCCCGGCGAATCTGGCGGTGGCGGTGCTGCTGGCGTTTATTGCGAAGTTGACTGTCCCCGAGTGGGCGGGAACCGTCGATCGGGCATCCGTGTAGACCTGCACGCGGCCCGCCTCCCGATCCTCATCATAGACTTTGGGATGTAGCGTCTTGAGCGTTTCGTCCGGGTCGAACCTGATGACCTGAGGCGGGGAAGCTGTAAGCGCCTGAAAATAGAACACGCCGTCGGCGGTCGACGAGGTGCCTGCGTACACCGACACGCGAAAGTCGCCTGTGAAATTGCGCGCTATCTTGATCGCTGGCAGCGGGCACTTTCCGTCCGCTCTTGAGGTGCCCACGTGCTCGGTTTTCGAGCCTTCGGTGAAGGCGACCTCGTCGGAGGTGTGATTGGGCGCCTCAATGTCGATCAGGAATTTTACTTGGGCGTTGGCAGCGGCGCTGTTGTGCCCGGAATCCGTATATACCTGAACATACATGGACGGATCGTTCCCGATTTCGGAATCGGAATCGACCTTCAGGCGATTTGTGTCGCTACTGGTGGCTGGGTGTAGCTGCACGTAGGCCAATCCACCCACCTTGATGGTCGCTTCATCATGCAGGGTGGATTCATGCCCGGGAATCGTAAAGCGGATCTTGAATTCGGCCGGGTTGGGGGGCGAGGCCGCTCCGATCCGAAGCTTGCCAAGATAGGCGACGCTGTCGTGAAAAGGCAAATTCCCTTCGCGCACCCATGTTCCGTCCTGCCAGACGTAAAGTCCATCATTTCGCTGGGGCGAGACCTTGAAATTCACCAAAGGGATTCCGTCATCGGGAGGGCTCAGGTGAATGCTGACCGGATGATCCGCGGTCGGTTGCCCGGGAAGGAGCGTGAGCTGTCTTCCAAGGGTTACCGTCAGGGTGCTCGTGACCAAATGTCCCGTGGCGAACAGGTACAGCACTATAAACTGCGCTTTGTCGGTTTCGAATTTCAAGGCGAAAGTGCCGCTTTTGCGCGCGACAACTTTGAATGTCGCAACCCCCTCCTGGTTGGTTACCACCGACGCGGGCGCGGTGGGCGTAATCGTGGCATTCGCCAGATTGCTCCTGCTTTCCACGGCTGCCCGCACATGGACGTTCGGCACGCCCTTGCCTGCGTTGTCCATTACTTTCACGCTGACATCCGTTTCGGTATTGACGGCGATTTCTGATTCTTGGTCCACTCGGACCAGGTGGTACCTGACCCTTGGTTCGTTCAGCTTCAGGTTCAGGGTGAATACAGCGGTTTGCGCGACGGGCGACGCCACGCTAACTATGGCGGTGCCCACCGACCCGGCCGTCACGTGGATACGCGGGGCGGAAGCGTGTCCATCGGGATCCGTGCGCGTCCAGACGGACTCCCCGTTTTCCCACTCAATACTTGCTCCTGACGGGACCGGCTCGAATTGCATCAGGCTTGGCGTATCGATCGTCCAATGTAGCCATTCGCCATCGGCGCCGACGGATGTATTGTCCGCGCGAACCGCGCGGATCCGCAGGGGGGCGGGCAGCTCGCCTTGGTACACGGTTTGGCCGTCGCCCTGTTCCTTGCTCAAGGTCAGCGCCGTCTGGGTGGGCCACACATTCTCATGAAAAGCGACCGTCGGCTCCAGTTTTCCTTGCACGTGGGCTTCGATCTTCAAATGTCCGGGATGCGCTGAGCTATTTTGTCCCCATAGCCAGACTTTGGCGCGTCCGTCGTTGACCGGGACGTCCAATTGCGTACGCTTTTCAAGGGAAATGGTGGTCCAGCTACCATCCTCCGATTCGGTGAGATAGCCCGCGGCCCCGTTGTCCGAATTGACCACCTTGAAGGTCACGTGTCCTTTGGTTGCCCTGCCGCCTTTGGCATCGCGAACGTCCACCGACAGAGCGTGACGAAAGCGCGTCTGGCTCGCCGCGCTCTGCGCGTCGCCGCTGAGGTAGGCGAAGCGGGCCTTGAGCACCGTTTCCGCCTCTCCCTGATGGTCGGGCAGCGAGGCTTGCTTCACAACCAGTTTGATGGTGGCAATGACTTGGCCGTCCGCCTTGACGAGAAGCTCGTCGGATGCGGCGCTCGCGGGGGGCGAGCCGGCGCGCAGGGTCGTTGCCGGCATGACGACATTTGCCTCTGTATCAGATTCCACTTGAAGCAAATGACTATCGCTTTGATGTTCAAAGTGGCTGCCCGAGGCCGCCGGCTGCTTGATCTCAAAGGTCACGGGAAAGTGGCGCAGCAGGGTGCCGGAGATAACATCAAAAAGGAAGAACTTGAACGAAGGGAAATACCCGTTGGCGTTTGCCTCCAGGGTAAGGTTGTCGCCGCTACCCTTTATCGGGGCTTGGATCCCAAGCGCCTTGAGCTTGTGTCGATACGCCAGCACGATGTCCGCAACGAACGAACCGCAGATCGGGCTGATAGGGTCATTGGGGACCCCTTTCATGATCAAGCGATATTTGCCCGGCTTCTCGATGTTGAAGTCGTGACTACGCCGCATCCAATCCCCGTGCGCGGTATCGAAGAACGTTGCAACCAGTGACTCGCCGCCGGTAACGCCCTGCGGGCGCAATTCGACGTCGAAAGAGGCACCGAGCGTTCCGCAATTATGGATGTTGTCCCTGACGCTCAGAAAGTTAAGATTGACCATTCCTGCAATGGGGAGGTCGACGTCCTGTCCTAGTTCCCCGTAGCCCCAGCCATTTGTATTGATGGCAAAGCCGCGGTCTCCAGACTCTACGGGAGGCCATCCAATGGGATATCCCGTCCACTCCCGATGTGCCGCGGCATACTCGAACCACCCTTTGCCGAGAAGCTCAATGTCGTGGACTGCCCGCGCCGTGGGTGTGTCGCCATCAACGTCCCAGATGTTGGACCAATGATGGCCAGGGTCAGGGTACGCTTTCTGCGAGAAGAGGCGGATAGCGGCGGCATTGCCTTCCGTCAGGTCCCGCCAATACTTTTCAACCTCCAAGAAGCGTCCGTCTCTTACAAGATTTTTTGACGTGGTGGCGCGGACGGGGGCGGGGCCTGAGATCTTAACGGGCATATGAGAATCTCCAGTGGGGAAAAGGGTTGGCTGTCAGAGGGGATAGCTTTATGGGCAGGGGGGGGCTAGCCGAGCCAGCACGGTGGGAACTTGGTCAAGTGTCAGTGCATGTGTGAAGACATGCGTCGTTGTTGACCCTTGGCTTCCACACCCGTCCGCATTCGCAACATGAGAAGCCATGGACATCCTAGCGCTACCCGCGTGGGGTCGGATAGGGCAGGCTATTTCCGGAAGAGCGCTGCCGCGGTCCTCAATCCTATTAGAGCAACGCCCCGCCGGAATTGGATTGTGCAGAGGCTGTTTTAACAGTCATACGGATGCGCATGGGCGCACCCCGCAGTCGCTCTCGCGAACGACGACCAGAATTCACGGAATCGCACCTTAGTGTCAAAAATCGATTGTTGTTTTGCTCGTGGCGACACGTGGCTTAACAAGTTCTGAGTTTTTTCTGAGTGATTGGCAAGAGAATGGCGGGTACCTTCACCGCGATCCTCACATAAGGCCCCCGCGGTTATCCGAGATCGATGGCGTGGCGTCGCCCAGGTCGACGTTCAGTAGAAGCAGGGTTCCAATCACCATTCGATTGGCCCGTCACCGCCAAAAATTCAGGAAAGCCAGGGGGCCGCGTGTTTCATCGCGACGTCGCATTGCTGCGCCTGTCGCAAAAGCCAACCGCTGGCGATCTCTTGGGAATTCAGCATGTCAAAACGTGAACTCATCGGCTTTCGGCCATCCGTCGTAGCGACTGCCGTCGCTGCGGTATTCTGCACCGCTTCCGGGCCGGCACTTGCCGATCCCGTGGCTATCGCCAATGGCACTCACGACTTTTCCGGAGCGGGCCATGAAAACAACTGGATTGAACAAACGGGCGGCACCGTCAATTTGAGCAGCGGTGTGTTCGGTTCGGATGGAGCGGCGTCCGCGGTCGTAAGAGGCGGCCAGATCAACATCGGTTCGGGGGCAAGCCTGAAAGGGATGGTCGCGCTGCATGGCGATGCCGACGCAAACATCGGCGTAAACGCGCGGGACCAGGTCACGATCCGGCTCGGCGTGCACACCAATGCGAACAACACGTTGGCCCTCGATAACGTGTTCTTGAATGAGGGCAGTTATGGGTCTGTGCTTTCGGTGCAAGGCACCTCGACCGCGACGACAACTGCCAGGACGCGGATCCACGGCAGTGGGGCTCAGGTCGGCGTCATTCTGACCGGCGCTTCCTCGTTGCTGATGAACGGTTCCACGATCGATGCGGAAGACAGTGCAATCAAGGTAAGAGGGGGGGGCGCGCAGGCATCATTCCTCACAATGAATGACGTGTCCTCGACGGGCGGCATAAGCGGCCTGTATGCGCAGACGAATTCGGTGGTGCAGGTCAATGGCGGGACCTTGAAGGCCAGTGGTGTCAAGGTGGATGACTTTGGCGGCGTGAACAATGCGGGTGTCTTTGCGCTTAACGATGGCGCGGCGGGCGATCCCCGCTTTAGAACTGTCGTATCGCTGTCAAACGTAGCCGTGATTGGCGAGGGCCCAAAGAGCGCTGGATTGCTCAGTCAGGCGGTGAATGGGAATGTTGAGATCGGGGTGCTGGACTCTTCGATCAAGGGCGGAAAGTATGGGGTCGTTTTTAACGTGGACCCGTTCTATGCCAAAGACTTGATGCCCGCGACCTCCACTGTCGTACTGACGGATACCACGGTGACGGCGGGGGAGGGCCCCGCGGTGTGGGTGGTGGGCAAGGGCGCAATGGCCAACATGCTTGTCCAAGGACAGAAGTCGACACTAACCGGGGCGAACGGTGTCGCGTTGCAGACCGATGCGGGGGGGCAGATCGACCTCAGGGTCGCGGACGCGAACGTCCGAGGCGACGCCATCAACAACGGGGGTATCAGCCGAATCACGCTTGACCGGGGGGCCGTCTGGCAGGGGGCTACGCAGGGCGTGACCAGGATGGACGTGAGATCCGGCGGCGTCTTCGCGCTCGGTGGCAGTTCGACCGTGTCGACGTTGGCCATGAATGGCGGCACGGTTGACCTCGGTGGCGGCGCGGGCGGCGCGTTCCATACACTGACGGTGAACGACTTGAGTGGCGGAGGGATGTTTCGGTTCGGCACGGATCTGAGCCAGCCCGCCGCGCCGGTGGGCGACAAGCTGATCGTGAAGAACCAGGCGACCGGCAGTTACCAAGTGCGGGTCGCCGATTCGGGCCGCGAGCCGGGCGGCGGCGACGCCAAGCCGCTGACGCTGGTCGAAACCGGCGGAGGAGGAGCGAAGTTTTCGCTCGACAACCCGGACGGGGTGGTCAACCAGGGCGTGTACCAGTACAGGCTTGGGCAGAACCCGCAGAACGGGAATAATTGGGAGCTTCAGCCGACCGGTCAGACGACCCCTTATACCAACAGCGTCGTCAACATCATGGGTGTTGCGCCCACGATATGGTATGGGCAACTGATGACGGTGCGGGAACGCTTTGGCGAACTGGGGTTCGAGCAGGACAGGGGCGGCGTCTGGGTGCGTCCGTACGGTACCGAATACAAGATCAAGAGCGCCTCGGGGGCCCGCTTCCAGCAGAACCAGTCTGGCGTGGCGGTGGGCGCCGACAAGGCGGTCGACTTCCTGGGAGGCAAGACCTATTTCGGTGCCTTGTTCAATTACAGCGAATCGAAGCTTGACGACAAAGCGGGCGCCAAGGGCACGGTGGACGCGTACTCTATCGGCGCCTATGCCACGTGGATGGGCCGCAATGGATACTACCTGCATGGCTTGGTGAACGCGAATCGATATATCAGCAAGGCCCGCGCCAGCACGAGCAACGGTGGCAGCGCCGATGGCTCTTTCAATACGAACGGTGTGGGGGTTTCGCTCGAAGGCGGACGTCGGTTCGATTTCGACAATCGATGGTTTGTCCAGCCGTATGGGCAGTTGTCCGCCTTGCATATGCAGGGATCCCGGTTCAGCTTGAACAACGGCATGGATGCCAAGGGGGACAGCATGGACTCCGTCCAGGCGGCCATTGGGACGCAGGTCGGCAGGGCCTTCCGCAGCGCCAATGGTGACGTTGTCGAGCCTTACGTACGTGTCGCGGTGGTTCACGAGTTCGTCAAGAGTAACGATATATCGATCAACGATCACTCCTTCAACGCGGATTTGTCGGGGTCGCGGGTGGAGCTGGGGCTGGGCACTGCGCTGCAGATTGGCAAGCATCTCAGCGCGCATCTGGACTACGCCTATGCGAATGGCAGAAAGCTGTCGCAGCCTTTCCTTCTGAACGCAGGATTGCGCTATCAGTGGTAGCGCATTACCGCGGCGCCGGGGGGCGCCGCGTGTGAAATGCCCGGCGCGAGATACTTGCTTCGCGTCGGGCTGTTGGCGCTAGCTTTGAAGTTCGAATGTCGTGCTACTCGGTTGGCCCGCAGGGGGTTCTTGCCAATTGTCCGGGCCGGCGTAGGTGGTTTTCCAGCGCACGCTGATCTCCAATTGGTCCTTGCCAGGCGTTCTGCGCTCGAATACCAGGTCATCGCGCGTGAGCATCACGGATCCGTCTTCTCCGGTTTCGGAAATAAACGTCGCACCGTTATTCGACATTTTTGGGCCCTTGAATTTTGCGATCGACGTGTCAGTAATCGTCAATCTCAGTTTCCATTTGGGAACGGGCTTTTCGTCGCTGTTGAGATCTCCGTACCGTTCGCGTCCGAACAACTGGAATTTGGACGTTGCGAGCGTCACCTCGGGGTGACGTCTCGACAGATTGGTGCCGGTGGTCGGGAGCTTCATATGCGTGGGGACGGGAATGACTGTCCACGTCATGGGCGTGCCTTTGTGGCCCGGAACCGAAGGCGTAAGCGTCAGATCGCCGGCCAGCTTGCCGGCCTGGATGAGTCCCATTGACGTCGCGCCTGCTCCTACGACAACGTTGGTGGAATAGTGAGGCTCGAGATCAAAATGCGCACGGTCTCCCTGAACTTGTGGCGTCTTGTTCGGGCCGTCAAGGGTGACCGTGACGGTGACTTTTGCCGGCGCTTTGGTCTCCGGAGTGGTAACGACATTGACGGGCTCGCCCGAGAACACCTCCAACTGCGGCGTTATGCGCTTGCCGGTGGCAGAGAACGTAATGGCAGTGATCGCCGGCGCGACTTCGCCGTCATATACCGCGGTGGCAACCGGTCTGCCCCGGCCGATAGCCGTAAGTTTGGCGTGGCCAAGCGCCGACGTTGCGTCGGCCTTAAGATCTGTGATGGCGAGTGGCTTCGTGGCGTCGGCGGTTGTCGAGCGCTGCGCTTCACCGTCCAGAGCGACCAGGACGCCTGGGTCTCTCGACGTAACCTGCAGCGAAACGGTGGCCGCGATATCAGCGGCGGGAGCCTTGGTGGTTTTGGCGTGGAGCTTGATACCCGCCGTTGGCTTCTCTGTCGCGCCAAACGCGGCGCCCTTGTCGGCGGTTCCCTTGTCCGGGTCGAATTTGAGTGTATAGGCGGGCTTGCCGTCCTTATCGATTGGGGGAATTTGGGGCAAGGGGCTGATACGGATAACCCTGCCGTTGCCGGCCTGGTCGCTGACATAGAGCGACTCGACACTACTGGCGCTGTCAATGTGCCAGGCGACCACGGCGGGGGCAGCTTTTACGGTGCCTTGCTTCAATGCGTAATTTATCTGAACGTGGGCGGGTGGTGTCGTATCAGGGGTCGGCAATACCGCATAGATGTGTCCATCGTCCGGGTAACGGTCGTCGACGATCCAGAGGTATCCCGATTTATCGACCGCAATGCTCGATATGCTTACGGGGTCGCTCCCCGCCTTCAACGTCGCGATCAAGGCGGGTTGGGCGTTTTCGGTTGCAAGGTCCATTCGCCACAGTTCGCCATTTGTTCCGCCGATGTACAAGATGTTCCCATCGAGCGCAAGCGTTTGGCCCGCCAGATCGATCCTCCTCATATTCGCGGGCGCCGCTGCAGGTAGCGTCGCCGCCGGGATGCCGACGAGTTGCTGCTTTCCCGAGGCGCTATCCTGGGCCGTCATCCATAGGGTCTTCTTCTCCTCATGGAATACCAAGGATGACTGCAGGGCATCAGCCTTCTTGCCGATTTTTATTGTGAGGACCGGCGGGGTACCCTTGGGCTTTTCTGTATCAAAGGCGACCAGATTGCCCAGGGTATCCAGAACCCACAGATACGCTTTGGTGCTACCGAGCCCCTGATAGGCGATCGCCCCGAACTGCACGCGGGTACCCGTTGTGGCGGTGGAAACGGGAGTTTCGTAATAGATCTCGGCGTTTGCATCGGCCGCCGCTGCCACTTTGTACCGGTAGATAGTGCCGTACGTATAGTCCGAGATCCATAGCGTGTTCGCCGGGTCCAAATAGAGGCCCCGGACGATGGTGGAGGGCTTTGGCGCCGCGACCGTGGAAGGCTTGCCCAACGCGGGGCGAGGCAGCGTGAGGGTGGCCACGGTTTTCCCTGTGGCGTCCTGGCGGTACACCTTGGCCTCGAGATTCGCGTTGATATCACTGTCTGCCGCCCAAACCGTACCGTCTTGTGCCACGACAAGGTTTCTGATGTATGCCGTGGTAGCGGGCACCGCTTGGTCGTGCTGTTCGCCGGCCAATGTTACGGACAGAGGGGTTGATGTTGATGCCATTACAGGTCCTTTTTCAGAAGAAAAGACAAAGACAGCGGGAAGAAGACGTTTCGCCGCTCGAGGGGGATGCGCGTGCTGGGAAGGGGCGGTTGCTCTTCGCTCCGAAGTCAAGGGTCAAAGTAGATCGAGATAGCGCCGTCTTGCGGGGAAGGAGCCCAGGGGCCGGCATTCGTGGGATTCTTGCTCCATGCCGCGTGGATCGTGATGGTCTGATTGCGGGCGCTCGCCTGGATCTGCAGAGCCCCTGCAGGGATGCTCGCGATTCCGCTGGCGTCCGTGCGTAGAATCAAGCTGTTGCCTCCACCCGTCGAACCCTCTTTGAATTTTGCGTGCGGCGTGGCGTCGAGGCTAAGCTGGATGGCCCATTGGCCGACCGGCACGATGGAGTCGGGTTCGCCAGTTGAATCGCCTAGCGTCTTGTGCCCGGACAATCGAAAGGGAAGAACCACCCCGTCTCGCAGGGCGGCACGGATGGATATGTGTCGGGGCGTTGTGCCCCAGTCATTTGTCAACCGGTCCGGCACGGGCAGGACATGCCACGTCAACGGCTTGCCGGTGTGCCCGCCTGCCGAGGGCGTTATCGTCACTTCTCCGATACGCTTGCCGGCCTGGACCGGAGGGAGTTCCCCGCCCGACACCACGGTGGCCTCCTGCCTTGGGCCGGTTAGGAAGTGGGCATTGTTTTCCGAAGCGCCTTGCGCCTTGTCGGGGCCGGCTAGCCGCAAAGTGACCCCAAGCTTGGAGTCAGGGACGGTCTTGACGTGGATCGCGGGTGCAGGGGGAAACGGTTCGCCTTGCCACGTGGACAGAGACGGCTGAGGGTCGAACGTCACGTCAGTGATGGACGGCTGCGCCTTGAGCTCCACGAAGATGCGGTGATCCGGCGGTTCGTAGTCGTCGATTTCGGCTCTGAGTCGGAATTCCCCTGAACTGGCGCCGCTTCGGACCCATACCAGTACCTCGCCATTTGCTTGCGTTTTGGCGATGGCGCCGGACTCTTTCCATACTTTGCGGTCGGCCGAGATTTCCGGTCTGGGGGAAGGCCCGCCCATGACAAAGTTGACTTCAATATTGGCCAACGCCTCTTGTGCGGGGTTTACTACCTTGAATCCTATAGGGGTGCCTGCCGTACTGACATTGACGGGGCTTGGGGTGATGAGCGAAAGCTTCTGTGCAATCGAGGAGGGCATGAGTGAAGGCCAAGAAAAATTGTGCTGGCCGATGCGGCGCCCGGTGATGGCGGCTCGGCTTTCTCGTCAAATAGATGAGGATCCGTTGCCCGTCCCGAGCTCGCGGACCCCCGCCCGCGGCGGCTGAATACCGCTCGTCTTCAGTCGCTGAGAACATCCTAACGGCCCCCATTGAGCCGTGCTAGAGCATTGGATTTCCGGAATTCCCGGCGGGCATGGCCGATTGGATATTGGGCGTGAGGTCCGATAATGGGCTGATCTATTCCGCTGCGCGGGGGCGCGCACCCCAAGCAATGCTCCCCGGCTCCGGGCACACCCAGGACCCCTGCAACCGTTCCCGGATCTGTGCCAGGCTTTGCTCCACCAGCAAAACCCCATCCCGGAACACCGGCGCCAGCGCGCCGCCAGCCACCCGCTCCGGCGTCTGCTGGTCGAGCAACAAATACCCCGTCGCCGTCTCATCGACCCGCGGCAAGCCCTAGGCCGACAATCGGGCTGCCGGTCAGGCGGGCGAAGTAGGTCAAGCGCTTGCAGTATTCGAAGGCGATGGTGGCCACGGTGGACGGCTTCCACAATTCGCAACTGAACAGCGTTTCGATGTAGGTGACCAGCCAGGCGAATTCCGGCTTGGTGTTGATGAAGGTGAGGGGCGGCACGCGGATGTCGACGCGGGCGAATGCGTCAATGTCGTGCCGATTCGTGATCCCAACTCTCGCATTGAATCGTTCAACCAATCGTTGACGCACCAGAAGCAAAACGGCCGAATCATCGGTTGTAGCCGGCTGATTGATCTACCGGTTGGCGTCGCCGGAGGTAATCACAGTTTTGGCGGTTCCTGCATTTTGCAGGAAGGTACGCAGCGCAAGGACGTGAGGATCTGCAACGACGATATGTTCGGGCATTTCCAAGTCGAGCCGTCCACGCCACAGGATGCCTCAGACAAGCGCCTGGTCGACTTTACTTACGCGCAATGCTATGGCGGTTGATGGTTTGCGGATAGCTGGGTTTCAACTATCAATCGATGACTTCGGAATGGGCTTGGAACCTGGCTGGGCCCTCGGGGCTCGCCGGTATACATGCCGCGGACGCGGCGGCGGGCCCGCAAGCAACCGCCTATTATCATTATCCTTTTCAATGCAACGGATGGTCCCATGGAACAGATTTCTCATCTGCGCGACGTCATTGCGGCGAGCCAACTTCTCCAAGACGTGCAGGCGCGCGACGACTTTGTGGTTGGCAGCGTGCGGTTTCAGGCGGCGGGCGTCGATATCCATATGAATGTCGATCCGGAGCTGGCCGACAATCCAGAAATATGTGTCGACACCCTCATCGCCAATACCCGGCGCTTTCTGGAGATGTCGGCGGATCACTGGAAGGGGCTGATCAACGACATTGCGCTGGAGGTGGAAGAGGCCGTCGGGGACGCAGAGGTGGAAGAGCCCACGGATCTGCGCGATGACCTGCGCCTGCATTCAGCGGCCGTTTTGCCCGATGCGGTGTTGCTGTCGTTCATGGCGCCACGGCAGTTTCCCGATAGCTGGGTGCGTGCGCAGCTTTGCGTGGATCTGACACTGGAAGACGTCTCCATTGACGAGAAGGATGACGTTGAGACTGTCGAATTCAATTCGCTGGATGAGCTGCTGGATAACCTGAGTTCGGACAAGGACGTGTAGTGAACGCCCGAGTTGGTTCCCTGCTTGCGGGCATAGGGCTCACTATGAACGGGAGCTTCGTGGCGGCGTCATGGCTCGGCCGGTGCGTCAACCGGACGGTTTTTTTCGGAGCATGCTCAGAGCGGCTTAGTAACTCGGTCACGGTGTGTGCGGCTCACCAGGCGCCATTTCGACAGATCTTTTGGCCGCGCTCAAATCCGGCTAGCATCGGCTGAACCGCTGTTCTATTCCGCCTCCCCGCATCCATGATGGAAGCCACCGTGACCGAACCGACCGCCACTGGACTTTCAGCCGAAGCGGCATCGCATAAGGGCAAGTTTTTCCTGATCGACGCCGGCTTACCGGGCGACGGCAGGGTTCCCGGCTTGGAAATCGCCAACGAAGAGACGCTGATCGATCCGGGGATGAACGTCATCTCGCGCCCGAATGGAATGCCAGATCAGTATCCGGCGCGTCCCCACCTGGTCCATGTTCCGCAAAAGGGCGCAATGCCCCGCGATCTGGAAGAGCTCGCTGGCATATGGATTGTGTCGGAGCCGTTGAAGCGGTTGTTTGAGCAGTTGGACGCCGAGGCGTTTGCGTTTGTGGCATGCGACTTCAGCCTTGCCGACGGCAGCCCCGGTCCTCGGTACTACCTGGGCAATGTGCTGCGCAGACTCGATGCCCTGGATGAAGCCTCTTCCCGCGTGAGGATCAAGCTCGACCACAATTATCAGACCGGCGAGGACGAGAAGCTTTATAGCCTCGTCGGCGGCGCCAGTTTGGTTTTCAAACCCGAGGTTGTGGGAGGCGCCCATATCTTCCGCCAGGACCGCATGGGAGCGCCTCCCATCTGTGACCGCGCGATGTTTGAGGCATTGCGCGCGGCCAGCTTTTCTGGCGTGCGGCTGCGCGATGTCGCCGATATCTGAGAATGTTCTGAACGACCCGGCGTGAACCGCTCCGCGCAGCCAACCGCCATCGATCGTCGAACCGGAGCCACGGACCATGCGGGCGCGCTCGCGGCTATAGTGTTGCGTCATTCCGGCCTCCCGTCCTGGCGGCGGGCCGGGACTTGTCTTTTGATTCAGGAAGCTTGCATGACCATGACCGCTGAACAGTTCCACAAACGCATCTGGGAGATCCTGGACCCCGTGGACACCGCGTATTTCGAGGTGGTGGCCGCGCCCGCGCCCGACGCGGCCGCGATCGCGAGCCTGGAGGCCGCTGTCGGGTTCCCGCTGCCGGCGGCGTTCGCGGCCTTCTGCCAGCGCACCAATGGCCTGTGCGTGATGGCGCGCGAGGAAGTCTGGCCGCGCGCCAAGGAGTTCGACGTCGGCCCCGCCTGGACCTTCTGGCGCGGCGTGGTGCTGTTGGGCATCGATGCGCCGGAGTTGCCCGAATGGGCCAGCATTTCGGCGCAGCAGCGCCAGCTTGCCGAGGCCGGTCTGCCTGGCATCCTGCCGGTGCTGAAGATCGTGGGCGACGGCAGCCGGATATGGGGCGTGGACCAGGCGGGGGCCGTCGTGGCGATCGACGACTGGGCCGACCCGGAGCCGGTGGGCGGCGATCTCATCGATCTTTATGCCGAGCAGATCGCCGACCTGATGCGGCGTCAGCAGGACATGGCGCTGCGACTGGCCGAACGCGCCAAGGGAAAACTCGGCAAGCTGCCGGGATAGCGGGCAGCGCGGCGCGGGCGGATCCGGTTGCCGGCATGCCGCCCGCCCGGAATGCGCGTCATCCGCCGGCGCGCGGGGAAAGCGCATCCGGATACGTGACCAGGTCGGCGGCGTCGGAAACCCAGCCATCCTTGTCGTGCCGATACAAATCCAGCCGCTGGCGCATTTCTGGCGTCCATCCGGTCCGGGCCGACATTGCGCACAGCAGTCCCAGGCCGATGCGCCGCATGCCGGCATTGCCTTCGGCGCCCAACCACGCTTCGACCTGGGTAAGCTGATCCAGGCGCGCGCCAGCCACCGTGTCCGCGAGCGCATCCAGGACGTCGCCAACGACGCCGGGATGCAGCAAGTCCGAGGCCGCGGATTGCCGCGCGAGCGCCAGCGCCGCCTCTGGACGCAACACCGAGAACGCCAGTCGTAGCGCCAGTCCCGGATGCCAGCGCCTGGCCAGCAGGGCCGCGGCCAGCATGTCCGCCGACGCGGCCAGTTCCAACTGGCCACGCTGCCGTTGCTGCTGGTACGCGGCGACAACCGCGGCCAATGCATGCGCCCGCGTCAGGCCCGCGAAACTGTCCGCCAGTTCGCGCGGCAGGTTTCCCGCATAAATGCCCAGCAGCGCGCCTGCCGCGAGTTCGACCAGCGACACATCGACATCTCCGAGCCGCGCGGCCAGCGCCTGGTACAACGCGGGTGCGCCTTGCCCAGGAGGCATCGCGATCAGTCGCTCCAGCGTTTCCTTGCGGATCTGGGCATCGGAATGCCCGAGCAGCAAGGCGAGATGCTGGCTCAGGGCGCGCTGGCCATCCGGAGAAAGGCCCGTCGGCGGAATGCGGATGGTTGCGCGCGCCAGGGCCGGCGGCCCGCTGCGCGCGGCGGCGTGCAATCTGGGCCAGACCTCGGGACGGTCGAGGAAGTTCCAGTACGCTCGCGCCAAGGCGATCGCCACGTCCTGATGCAGCTTGGGCTCGGCTTCGATCCGGGCGAGAAATGCGAAGGCGCCATCCGTCCTCAGGTCGCCGGCAAGGCGGACGATCTCCTTGGCGACGGTGATCTTGCTTCGCGGCGCGCGGTCCAGCAGTTCCAGCACCTGCGCGGGGCGCAGGTTCATCAAGGATCGCCGCAAGGCATAGATGGCGACCCGGGCCCGGCCGTCATCCAGTGCCTGTATCAGCGCCGCCACCCCGCGTCCGGCATCGGCGCGTCCGAGCGCTTCCAGCGCCTTGTCACGCAGCGCCTGGTCGGGCGTGTCGAGGCGCGCCAGGTCGACCAGCGGCGCCAGGTCGATGGATGGCATGGCCGCATAGCGCTGGACGCAGCCGTAGAGTTCCCAGGCGTTGCGCTGCGTGCTGGTGAGGATATCGAGCAGTTCGGCGGCATAGCATTGCTGCTGGGCCGCCGTCCACCGGAAGAATCCGTCTTCGTAGGCGGGGAGAAATGCCGCCTTGCCGCTGGGAAACCGCCCCTTGTAGACGCGGGCGGTCAGAAACGGCGTCAGCAGGTCTTGCCTGCGACGATGCAGATGCGAGGAGACTGCGGACACCTGGATCCAGCTCGGATCGGCCCCCAGCAGTTGGGGAATCAATTCCGCCGCGCGCTTGCGCAGTCCGAGCCGCACCAGCGCGTCCAGCCCGGAACGCGCCACATTGCCGCGTTTGTCGCGGGCCAGGTCGGAGATCATGTCGACAAACAGGTCCACGGCCTTCGCCCGGCATCCGAAGCCAAAGACGAGTTGCAGCGCCACCTGGGCGCGATCGCGCCGGATCCAGGTCTCGAGCAGCCCCATCAGGTGCGGGGCGATCCGGCGCAGTTCGCCATCGCTCATGCGGGATTCCCAGTGCCCCTGGCGCAGGTTGCCCATGCCGCCCATGCGCTCGACAAGGCCGGGCAGCGCGGCCACGACAAATGCGGTGTGGGGGGTGATGATGGACATCAACCATTGCATGGCCGCCAGCATGGTCTGGTGCGAGCAGTCGCGGGCGCGCAATGCGGCATCGATGAGCGCGGTGAACCCGGGCAGGTGCCCGGCTTCCCAGCGCGAAGGCGGCAGTGCCGCCAGGGCCGTCAGCATGGCAAGTCGCACAGGGTCCTGCTCGTTCTCGCGGGCCCGGCAGAAATCCAGAATGGCGGCCAGGCTCGATGCCTCGTATCGTCCTGTCCCTGCCACCGCCGCCACGGCCTGCGCGCGCAGCTCGCCATCGGGCTGCGACAGGAACGGCTGGGCCAGGGTCAGCGCTTCCTGGAATGGCAGGCAGGACAGGTACGGCAGCCGGACCAGCGGCTCGGCGGCGAGGCGTGGCGACGAGAACGCGCGGCGCGCTTCGGCCTGCCGGGCAGCGCTGGATAGTTCCCGCACGAACTCGAACGGCAAGGCCCCGCTGTCCTCGCGCCAGGCTTCGCCGCCCTGGCGATAGAGGGCGTCCCGCTGGCTTGCATGCAGTTGCTGGAAGACCGCGTGCAGGTCGGGGAGCGCGTCAACCGACAACAGTTTGCAGAGCGCGGACGCCTCCAGGCGCCGCAGGGTCTGCAGGGTGAAGGGAACGCGCTGTCTGCCGCCCAGGTCCTCGACGATGGCGGCGATCTGCGCCGGGAAGAAAGAGGCATAGCGCGCCAGCGGCAAATCCTGGACGGGAATGCGGGCGACCGCCACGCGCAACAGGCTCAACCCGGCCGCCCGGTCGCTGCGCAGCATGCGATAGAGCGCCGCCCTGATGGCAACGCGCAATGCATAGGAGGGATTGCCGGACTGCTCCAGTTCGTGCGCCAGCCTGTCGCGCACGAGCCCCGGCAAGCGCTGCGCCAGCGCCGCCCACTGCGGCGCCTCCAGCAATGCAACCTGTTCGGCATCCAGGCTGGCGCCGATGAATGCATCCGTCGTCCAAGGCAGCAGATGGCGGCGCGCCGCGCCTTCGAGTGTCGGATAGACGGCATCGTTGACCTGCCCGCGTCCGGCTCGCCAGAGCTGGCGGGCGAGCTCCCGGCGGCACGGCTTTGTCATGTCGGGCATCAGGCGGACCAGGATCTCGTCTGGCACCACACGCGCCGCCAGTCGGGCGGCACGCAACACCAGCATGGGCGATGGGTCGGCGAGCAGCGTGACGATCAGATCCGTCGCGCGCGAGCCGCTGGCCGACATCAGCGCCAGCAGCCGCTCGTAGTGGATCTCCGATTGCGCCAGCGACTTCAGGTCTTCGGCAAGCCGCGCATCCGCGATGGACTCACGACCGAGCGCCACCATCCGCCCGTAACGTTGATCATGGCCGAGGAGGGCGACCTCCGCGAGGATGCGCCGCGTGGACGGGCGGTGTTCTTTCCGTGGGGGCGTCATGGTCATGGGCAGGCAGTCGTAGGGTGGGCAGGGCGCCATTCGCACGGCGCGGCGGGAATCCGCCACGGGGATAGTAAATCGATTCGGCCCGCTGGCTTTCCGATTGGATCCCGCGCCTGGCCCGCGCGCGCGGGCGAACGTCCTGAGCACCCTGGTGGCCGACGTACGGCAAGACCGGAACCGGCTCGCCCGGCAGCCACGGCGTCTACACGCTGGCCAACTGAACGTGCTGATCATCCGCGAGCGATGGATCAACGATGCCCTGGGCGTGATGCGGTCCCTGTCGGTCGAGGTGGCCTTCTACCTGCTGTTTCCGCTGGCCGCGCTGCTGGCGCGGCGCCTGCTCGGACGCTGCGGCCGCGACTGCTACGAGATCTACCTGCCGCACCTGCTGGTGCCGGGCCTGTTGCGCACCTGGCTGCCGCCCACGCAATACGTGGGCGACGCCAGGCTCGGTTTGCTGCTGGCCAGTGTCGTTGGCGCGTGCCTGCTGGGCGCGCTTGTGTCGCGGGCGTGTTCCACGCCGTTGAACCTGCGCCTGCGGCGGCCGTGGCGGCTTGGCCGCGGACTGCGTTGACGGGCGCGTGGAGCAAGGGGGAGCGGGCAGGGAGGCCTGCGGCCACTTACACCTGGGCCATGCCGCCATCGACGAACAGTTCGATGCCGTTGACGAAGCTGGCCGCGTCGGAGGCGAGGAACGCCACGGCCTTGCCGATTTCCCGCGGTTCGCCCAGGCGTCCCAACGGCACCTGCGCGGCCAGGTGATCGAACAAGCCCTGGCGCGCCTCGTCGGGAACCAGTCCGCCCAGGCCTGGCGTGCGGATCGGCCCCGGGCTGACGACGTTGACGCGAATGCCCCGATCCTTGAGGTCCAGCGCCCAGGAGCGGGCGAAGTTGCGCACGGCGGCCTTGCTGGCGCTGTAAACGCTGAAGTTCGCGGTGCCCTGGATCGACACGGTCGAGGCCGTCAGGATCACCGAAGCGCCATCCACCAGCAGCGGCAACGCCTTTTGCACGGTGAACAGGGTGCCGCGTACGTTGGTGCCGAAAATGCGGTCGAAGTGCTCCTCGGTGATCGCGCCCAGCGGCAGCATGTCGCCACCGCCCGCGTTGGCCAACAGGATATCCAGTTTGCCTGCGGTCCGGGCGATCTGCGCGTAGACATTGTCCAGGTCGCCCAGCACCGCGGCGTCGGCGCGGATGCCGGCGGCCGCGCCGCCCAGGGCAGCCACGGCGGCGTCCAGTTCCGCCTGGCGCCGGCCGGTGATGAATACGCGCGCGCCCTGCGCCGCCAATTCCTGCGCGGCGGCAAAGCCGATGCCGGTGGTGCCGCCGGTGACGAGTGCGATCTTGCCATTCAGTTGCTGATTCATGGTGTTCTCCAGATCCTTTTTGCTCGGTTGCCCGTCAACGTCTCACGGCGCCGGATGCATTCCGAAGCGCTGGCGTTGCAGGGTATGGCGTCACTTTAAGGACCTCTGGATATTGAATAAATACTGTAAAATCGAAATAACTATCCATACATGTGGATAATTTGCTTTCTCCGGGAGAAGAAATCCGCATGGATCAGTTGACGGCCATACGCGCCTTTTCACGGGTGGTGGAGGCAGGCAGCTTCACTCGGGCGGCAGACTCGCTCGACATGCCCAATGCCACGCTCAGCAAGCTGGTTCAGGACCTGGAAACGCACCTGGGCGTGCGCCTGCTGCAGCGCACGACGCGCCGCGTCACCGTCACGCCGGAAGGTCGCGATTACTACGACAAGGCCTTGCGCATCGTGCGCGACCTGGAAGACATCGACAGCTCATTCAATGCGGGGCAGGGCAGGCCGAAAGGGCACCTGCGCATCGATGTCGGAGGCTCCACCGCGCGCGATTTGTTGATCCCTGCCATGCCGGATTTTCTTGCGCGGTATCCCGACATACGGATCGACCTGGGCGTGTCGGATCGTACGGTCAATCTCATCAGTGATAACGTCGATTGCGTGATCCGCGGCGGCCCCCTTGATGATTCCTCGCTGGTGGCGCGGCATATCGGCACGGCCGATCTCATCACTTGCGCCGCGCCGGCATACCTCAAGCACTTCGGCACGCCGGCGTATCCGGAGGAGCTGAAGAACGGCCACAGGCTGGTGAGCTATCTTTCCCCGCAGAACGGACGCGCATTTCCGTTCCGCTTCGAGCGGGACGGAGACAAGCGGGAGATCAAGGCCGAGCATCGCGTGGGTGTCAACGAAAGCAATGCGCATCTGGCCGCGGCGCTGGCCGGCCTGGGTATCATCCAGACTTTTACCTATGCGGCCCGGGCCGCGCTGGACCGTGGCGCGCTCGTGGAGATCCTGAAACCCTGGCGGCTCCAACCCTATCCGTTCCATGTGGTCTATCCGCACAATCGCCACGTGACACAGCGCCTGCGTGTGTTCATCGACTGGCTCATGGAAAACCTGCCGCCTCGGCTCAGGCCCTGAGATCGCGGCTGCCGTGATCCGCCATGGCGGCGGTGTGGCCGGGCTCCTCACGAGAGGGACGCCCGGCGCCCGGGCGAGCGTCCCGCCTCATGCCTGCGGCCGATGGCACACCGCTTCCACGTTGTGGCCTATCGATCGCGCGGCGCGATCGGGTATTCTGCCGGCGTGTACCCGCGAAGGAGCGCGATCCTGTCACCGCAGAAATCGATTCGTCGAGACCTGGCGATCCTCTGGTTCTGGATCGCCATCGTCGCGCTGGTGCTGGCGGGCCTGCTGGTGACACTCAGCCGCCAGGGCGCCAGTTCCCAGGTCGCTCGTGCGCGCGACCTGGCGGCGGTCAGTTGCGAGGCCTTGCGCGCTGGCGCGGGGCGCCTGCAACAGTTCGGCGCGGCCAGCCCGCAAGCAGAGGCGTCCGGCCTGCCGGGCGCCCAGGCCATCCTCGATCTGGCCTTGCGGGACCGCCCCGGTGTGGAAGGCGGCTTCTGGCGGCCGGGCGCCGGGGTGGTCGCCTATGCCTTTCCCACCTATGACGGCACCGGCATCAAGCGTGACCCGCCCAGCGCGGAGCTGGAGCGCATCGGCGCCACGGCGCAGCGCGCGCTGGATGCGGCCGTGCTGGTGACCGACATGCGTCCCGGCCTGCGTGAAGCCGTGGTCTTCGCCGCCTGTCCCGCCGACACGCCGAATGACCCGCTCGCCGCCTGGACCCTGACGCGCGTGCCGCTGATCGGCGGCGACGTGATCAATGCGCTGATCCTGGCGGTCAGCCTGTTGCTGGGCATGGTCGTGGTATCGGGCCTCTGGCTCGGCCGCACTTTCGTTCGCTGGCGCCGACAATCCGACGACATGCAGCGCCAACTGCAGCAGGCCGAACGGCTCGCCACATTGGGGCGCATGTCCGCGGGCCTGGCCCACGAGATCCGCAACCCCCTCGGCACCATGCGCATGAAAGTCGAGAACGCGCTGGCGGCGCCCGGGCCGGTCCGGGAGGCGCGCGTGGCTGGCGCCCTCGAGGCGGTGCTGGCACAGACCGAGCGCCTCGAATCGCTGGTGGCCAGCCTGCTGGCCCTGACTCAGCCGTTTCGCGTCGAGCGCCAGGTGCTTGATCTGACCGCCTTCCTGAAGGAGCGGGCGCAGACGCATGCGGCGATGGCGCAGAAATCCGGCATCCGGCTGACGACGGTGGCCCGTGACGTATCCGGCGCGCGCGCGTGGTTCGATCCGGCGCAGATGGCGCGGGCGTTCGACAACCTGCTGCTGAACGCGCTGGCGCACACGGGCGACGGGGGGAGCATCGAGCTTGGCGCCGGCCGCAGTCCGCGCGGCGCCTTGTTGTTGTGGGTCGCCGATGATGGCGCCGGCGTGCCGGAAGCATTGCGCGAAACCCTGTTCGAGCCGTTCGCCACGGCCCGCGCGGGCGGATCCGGCCTGGGGCTTGCCCTGGTGCGGGAAATCGTCCAGGCGCACGGCGGGCAGGTCCGGTTGGCGGGGACCGCGCGAGGCGCCCGCATTGAGATGGAGCTGCCATGGCCCGCATCCTGATCGTCGACGACGACGCGGCATTTCGCGACAGCCTGACCGAGACGCTGCAAGACCTGGGGCATACGGTGTTGCAGGCCTCGTCGACCCTCGCGGGCCTGAACCGCCTGCGCACCGAGGCCGTGGATCTGGCCATCGTCGATCTGCGCATGCCGGGCGATGACGGGTTGGCGTTCCTGCACAAGGCGTCCGAGCTGTCGCCGGTCCCCTGCATCATGCTGACCGCCTATGCGAGCGGCGCCAACACGATCGACGCCATGCGCCTGGGGGCATTCGACCACCTGACCAAGCCGGTGGCGCGGGCCGCCCTGGTGGAGACGCTGGATCGGGCGTTGAGCAGCGTGGCGGCGGCCGGGGATGACGCTGCCAGCGCCGACGCCGCGCCGGTCGACGACTTCGAGCTGGTCAGCGGCAGCGCCGCCATGCGCGAGGTCTTCAAGCGCATCGGCATGGCGGCGCGCGGCGATGCCACGGTGCTGATCCTGGGCGAAACGGGCACGGGCAAGGAGCTGGTGGCCCGCGCCCTGCATCGCAGCAGCGCGCGGGCGGCGCGGCCTTTCGTCGCCGTCAATTGCGCCGCCATTCCAGACGAACTCATGGAAAGCGAGCTGTTCGGCCACCTCAAAGGGGCGTTTACCGGCGCCATCAGCGATCGCGCTGGACGTTTTCGCGAGGCCGAGGGCGGCACGCTGTTTCTCGATGAGATCGGCGATATGCCGCTGGCGACGCAGGCCAAGATCCTGCGCGTGTTGCAGGAACGGGAAATCACCCCCATCGGCGGGGCGCGTGTCGTGCCCGTGAACGTGCGTATCGTCGCGGCGACCCACCGCGATCTGCCGGCGGCGGTCGCGGCGGGGCGGTTCCGCGAGGATCTCTGGTATCGGCTGCAGGTGGTGCCGATCGCGTTGCCGCCGCTGCGCGAGCGGTTGGGCGATGTGGTGCTGCTGGCCGAGCATTTCCTGAGGCGTATCGGCGCAGGCTCGCCCAAGCGCCTTTCCAGCGCGGCCGCGCAGCGGCTGCTGGCGCACGCCTGGCCCGGCAACGTGCGCGAACTGCGCAATGCCATGGAGCGCGCGGCGGTGCTTTGCCGCGGCACCACCATCGGCCCCGAGCATATCGGCCTGCCATCCTTGCATGCCACGCAGGAGGCCCAGGGCGGTATCGCCCTGGATGGCCCGCTGGCTGACGCGGTGGCGGCACTGGAGCGCGCCATGATCCGACGCGCCTTGGCGGCCACGGCCGGCAATCGCGCCGAGGCCGCGCGCCGGCTCGGCCTGTCGCGCCAGCAGCTCTACCGAAAGTTGGCCGAGCACGGCCTGGAATGAGGTGTCCGGCCCTGTGACGCCGTGGTGTCACAGGATCGGACGCCGCGGGGCCGTCGGGCGGCGCAACTCATTGATTTGCAGGGAACTCCTTGTTGGCACACGGTTTGCATGGAAACCGGTGTGTTCACTGCCGGTGCAAGGAGTCCATCATGTCTCGATCCGCATTCGCCCTTTTCGCCCTCGCCGCGGC
Source organism: Achromobacter sp. SIMBA_011 (assembly GCF_046535435.1). NCBI lineage: Bacteria > Pseudomonadati > Pseudomonadota > Betaproteobacteria > Burkholderiales > Alcaligenaceae > Achromobacter > Achromobacter sp. SIMBA_011. Next base: position 1,284,007 of record NZ_JAWRWN010000001.1, read on the forward strand.
CGTTGTCGCGGGCATGGCCTGCGCCGCGTCGCCGCCTGCTGGCGCGACGCCAACGCCTGCTGGCGCGACGCCAACGCCTGCTGGCGCGACGCCGCCGCCCCTTGGCGCGATGCCGCCGCCCGCGCCCGACGCCGCCGCGTCGACGGTGGCGCAGGGACAAGTCCAGCGCCTGCTGATGAACCCTTATGGCGAGGTCGACGGCCTGCGGCTGGTCGATGGCACCGTGGCGCGGTTCCCGCCGCATCTGTCCCAGGCGCTCAGCGCCGCCGTCAAACCAGGCGACGCCGTTCGCATCATCGGCCGCCCGCAATCGCGCGGCAACGTCAAGGCCGATGCCATCGTCAACACCACCAGCGGCCAGACGGTGTACGACCAGCCGCCGGCGCCGGATACGGGACGGCCGCTGCCGCCGCACCTGCGCGCGCAGGCGTTGCGGCCGCAGCGGGTAGAAGGCCAGGTCGATACCGTGCTGACCGGCCCGCGCGGTGAAGCCAACGGCGTCATCCTGACCGATGGCAGCATCGTCCGCTTCCCGCCGGAAAGCCTGCGTCTATCGGTGCTGCCCGGAGCCTCCTTCGCCGCCGATGGCCTGGGGACGCGCAACGCCCTGGGCACGTCGCTGGAGGCGATCCGCATGGGCACCAGCCTGTCGGCGCTGCAACCCCTGTACGACCGCGCTCCCTGACCGCCGTCGCGCCCGTTCGGACCGAGCCGCTGCGCCGATCGCCGGCGGCTTCTCCGTCATCCGCCCGAGAACCCTGAAGATGTCCCCCAAATTCTTGCCCGTCGCGCTGTTGCTGGTCTCTAACGTGTTCATGACGTTCGCCTGGTATGGGCACCTCAAGTTCGGCGAGCGTCCGCTGTATGTCGTCGTCCTGGCCAGTTGGCTGATCGCCTTCGCCGAATACTGCTTCGCGGTGCCGGCGAACCGCATCGGACACGCCGTCTACAGCGCCGCCGAACTCAAGACCATGCAGGAAGTCATCACGTTGACGGTGTTCGCCGTGTTCTCGGTGTTCTACCTTGGTGAACGGCTGACGCTCAATCACCTGGTCGGCTTCGGCTGCATCGGACTGGGCGCGTTCTTCGTTTTCAAGGGCCCGTTGCCTTAGGACGCGATCATGTCGATTCCGAAAGCGGATAACGACCCGCGGCGCTGGCTCGCCGGCGTCAATTTCTTCCTGGCTGATGTGCGTGACGGCCTGGGCCCGTTTCTGGGCGTTTTCCTGCTCGGCCATGGCTGGCAAGCCGATGCCATCGGTTACCTGATGACGGCGGCCGGTCTGGCGGGCATGCTGGCCACGACGCCGATGGGCGCGTGGGTGGACGCGTCCCGCCGCAAGCGCGGCTTGCTCGCCGGCGCCACCTTGGCGCTGATCGCCTGCAACGTGGCGTTGTGGGCGATGCCCGTCGCCAGTGTCGCGGCCGCGACGCAGGTCCTGGCCGCCATCATCGGCGCGCTGTTTGCGCCTGCCATCATGGGGCTCACGCTGGGTCTGGTCGGCCCGCGCGGCCTGCCACGGCAGCTTGGCTTGAACGAGGCCTGGAATCATGCGGGAAACGTGGTGGCCGCGGCACTGGCCGGCCTGGCGGGCTACCGCTGGGGGCTGTCCGCCGTCTTCGTATTGATGATGATCGTGCCGTGTGGCGCGTTTCTCTGCCTGGCCCGCATCCGGCCGTCCGCGATCGATCATGAGGTCGCTCGCGGCGCGGCGCCGAGCGCGCGGCCCCAGGCATCCCAGGCACAAGTGCCGACGATCTGGCAGGTGCTGTCGCGCTCGAAGGCGCTGCGCCTGCTGGCGCTCGTCATGATGCTGTTCCATCTCGGCAACGCGGCCATGCTGCCGCTGCTGGGGCAGGCCGCCACCTCGCGTGGGGAGGCCGATCCCAGCGCCTACACGGCGTTGACCATCATCGTGGCGCAACTGGTGATGATCCCGGTAGCGTTGCTGGCGGGGCGCCACGCCCGTCGGTACGGCTATTGGCGGATTCTGACGCTGGCCTGCGCTGTCCTGCCCGTGCGGGGATTGCTGGCCGCCATGTTGCCGCCGACCTGCGCCCTGGTGCCGGTGCAGATGATGGATGGCGTCGCCGCGGGCCTGGTGGGCGTGGCGCTGCCCGGCCTGGTGGCATCGATCCTGCGCGGGAGCGGACATGTCAATGCCGGGTTGGGCGCCGTCATGGCCGTCCAGGGCGTCGGCGCGGCGCTCAGCCCGGCATTGGCCGGCTGGGTGGCGCAGCGCTTTGGCTATGGGCCGGCGTTCATTGCGCTGAGCGTGGTCGCGGCCGTATCGTTGGGACTGATCGTGACGCATCGGGCCGAATGCGGGGGCGCCCGATCCGCCAGGGCAGGACGAGTCCCCGACGTACACTCTTCATATTGAACATGCTGGTCCCTGGGGCGGGAGAGTACGCCATGCTATCGACATTGATCTACCGCAGCCGAGTCTGCGAACCCTTGGATGCCGATGCGCTCGGCGTTCTCGTCCGCAAAGCCCGAGCGCGCAATGCGTCGTTGAACGTCACGGGGATACTGCTTTTTGACGGGGTTCACTTTGTTCAGTTGCTGGAGGGGGGCGCACGGGAATTGGCGGCGCTGTTCGAGGCCATCCAGCGGGACGAGCGGCACGCGAATGTCGTGCATCTCCTGCGCGACCAGGGGCCATTTCGTCGCTTCGAGGGCGACCAGATGGCGATGGTCGATCTGCGTGAACTCGACTCGAAGCGGGTGGCAGCGCTGATTCTCGAGAAAATGAAGCGGAAAGCCAGGTTGGCGGCCAGCGACGACCGGGTCATCCAGATTCTCTCGTGGTATGCGCTTGCGCGCGGCACAAGCCATATCGTTGAAGGGGAAAGCGCGCGCAACTGGCGATTCGTGACGGAGGGCGAGGCAGCGCCCGGGCAGGGCTTGCTGGCGGAGCAGGCGTATCAGTTTGCCTTGCAGCCGATTGTCGAGCCCATGCGTCGAACGGTTACTTCCTTCGAGTTCCTGATCCGCAGCGGAACCGGCGGATCGCCCGAACAGTTGTTCTCCAGCGTTCCCCCCGTCCAGCGCTACCGGATGGACCTGGAGTCCAAAGCGTCCGCGTTCCGATTGGCGCGTCGCCTGCGCCTGGAAGACGTCAAGCTGTCGGTGAATCTGCTGCCCATGTCGTTGGTTGCGGATCCCGCGGCGGTGGACCATCTGCTTGACCAGATCGCCGCATGCGGCCTGTCGCCCCAACAGGTGATCGTCGAGGTTACCGAGCAGGAGGCCGTCGCCAACCAGGGGGATTTCGGCGCTGCCATCGAACGCTTGCGCAGAGCCGGGATCGGCGTGGCGATTGACGATTTTGGCGCGGGCTTTGCCGGCCTGTCCTTGCTGGCCGAATTCCAGCCCGACAAGCTCAAGATCGACCGCAAGCTCATCCAGAATATCCATTCGGACGGCCCTCGGCAGGCGATCGTGCGCGCGATTCTCGAGGCGTGCACGGCCATGGGCATCATGCCCGTGGCCGAGGGGGTGGAACGGATAGAGGAATGGTGCTGGCTCGAGGCGGCCGGCTTGAAGCGCTTCCAAGGCTACCTGTTCGCCAGGCCCGCGCTGAATTGCCAGCCCGAAATCAGGTGGCCTGAACGGGTTGCCCCGAGCCAGGTCGCCTGAGGGGAGTGGCGGTCAGCGCGCCGCTACTGTGGCGTCAACGTCACGATCGTCAGGACGCCTTGCAGGTTTTCGATTCGCACCTTGACCTGTGCGCCTGCCTTGGCCTGTGCCAGCAGGGCCGCGCTACCGGCCTTGTAGGCCATGGTCATCGCCGGCATGCCGAGCTTGGCTACGGCGCCGTGCTGCAGGGTCACCATGCCGGTCGATATGTCCACCTGCTTGACGATGGCGTCGGTCAGCACTTGATCGCCACTGCTGGCGGCCGGGGCGGGGCTGGCATTCATCTTCATGCCGCCCATGTCCATGCCGGACATGCCGTCGGCGGCCAGGGCGCCCGCGCTCAGGCCGAGTGCGCCGCAGGCGGCGACGAAAACAAGAGTCGTTTGCTTCATTGTGATTCTCCAGGTAGGGATGACGGCACGGTCGTGCCTTGGGGGTGGTCCCGGCCAGGGGCGTCCTGGACGGTGACATCGCGGCGACTGGCCGCCGCGCGCGCCAGATGGCGTCGCTGCAGCAATAGCCAGGCGGCCGGAATGATGAACATCGACAGCAGGGGAGCCGTCACCATGCCGCCGACCATGGGAGCGGCGATTCGTTGCATGACCTCGGCGCCCGCGCCGTGGCCCAGCATGACGGGGATCAGGCCGGCCAGCACCACCGCGACGGTCATCGCCTTGGGCCGCACACGCAGGATCGCGCCCTCCCGAATGGCGTCGACCAGCAGCGCATCGGTCAGGGGCTCGCCTGCGTCCAGGCGTCGTTGCAGGGCGCCTTTCAGGTAGAGCAGCATCACCACGCCAAACTCCGCCGCTACGCCCGCCAGCGCAATGAAGCCGACCGCGCTCGCCACGGATACCGCATGGCCCATCATCCAGATGAGCCAGAATCCGCCTACCAGCGCGAATGGCACTGTGGTCATCAGCAACACGGCGTCGCTGGCCGATTTGAAAGTCAGGTACAGCAGCACGAAGATGATGGCCAACGTGAGCGGCACGACGGTGCGCAGCGTGGCCGAGGCCCGTTCCAGGTATTCGAACTGACCAGACCAGGCAATGGAATAGCCGGGGGGCAGCGCCACCTGTTGCACAACGGCCCTGCGCATGGCGCTGACGGCGGATTGCAGGTCGGTGCCGCGGATGTCCACATAGACGTAACCGGACAGGCGCGCATTCTCGCTGCGTATCATCGGCGGGCCGTCAGCGATGCGGATGGTGGCAAGGTCGCCCAGGGTGATCCGCGCGCCCCGCGCCGTGACGACCGGCAGCCGCCGCAGGTTCTCCACCGAATCGCGCACATCGCGCGGATAGCGCAGGCTGATGGGAAAGCGTTCGCGCCCCGCCACGACTTCGCCCACATTGTCGCCACCGACCACCGACGAAACGATGTCCTGCACATCGGCAATCGTCATGCCATAGCGGGCGGCCGCCGCCCGATTGATGTCGATATCAATGTAGTGGCCGCCGTTGATGCGCTCGGCCAGCGCCGAGGAGACACCGGGAACGGTCTTGACGGCGGCCTCGACCTGGGCCGCGATCCGATCGATCTCGGCCAGGTTGGTCCCGGCGATCTTCACGCCCACCGGGGTCTTGATGCCGGTGGACAGCATGTCGAGCCGGTTGCGTATCGGCGGCACCCAGACATTGGACAGACCGGGTATCCGGACCCGCTGGTCCAGCTCTGCCACCAACGCTTCCAGCGTCATGCCGGGCCGCCATTGGCTGCGCGGCTTGAACTGGATGGTCGTTTCGAACATCTCGAATGGCGCCGAGTCCGTTGCCGTGTCGGCGCGGCCCGATTTGCCGAAGACGGTCGCGACTTCGGGCACCGTTTTGATGAGGCGGTCCGTCTGCTGCAGGAGTTCGACCGCCTTGGCGGCCGAGATGCCAGGCAGCGCCGTCGGCATGTACAGCAGATCGCCCTCATCGATCTTGGGCAGGAATTCGCCGCCCAGACGCGACAGGGGCAGGGCGGTCAGGGCCAGCGCCAGGCCCGCCATGGCCAGCGCAGCCCAGGGGCGGCGCAGGCAGGCTTCCAGCAACGGTCGGTACAACCGGGTGAGCACTCGGTTGATGGGGTTGGCCGCCTCATGGGGGATGCGGCCCCTGACCAGGTATCCCATCAGCACGGGCACCAGCGTGACCGACAGGCCGGCCGCCGCCGCGATGGTGTAGGTCTTGGTGAATGCCAGCGGGGCGAACAGCTTGCCTTCCTGGCCTTGTAGCGAAAACACGGGTATGAAAGACAGGGTGATGATCAGCAGGGAAAAGAACAGCGCCGGGCCGACTTCGATGGCCGAGCGCGCGATCAGCTCCCAGCGTTGCGCGGGGGTGATGGCCTGTCCTGGATGCGCCAGTTCGTGGGCTTCCAGGTGCTTGTGCGCGTTTTCGATCATCACGATCGCCGCGTCGATCATGGCGCCGACGGCGATAGCGATGCCGCCCAGCGACATCAGGTTCGCGTTCACGCCCTGATGGCGCATCACGATGAAGGCCGCCAGCACGCCGAGCGGCAGCGAGAGAATGGCGACCAGGGCGCTGCGCAGATGGAACAGGAAGACGGCGCAGACGATGCCGACGATGATGAATTCCTCGATCAGCTTGTCACGCAGGTTGTCGATTGCCCGGCCGATCAACTGCGACCGGTCGTAGGTGGTGACAATCTCGACTCCGGCAGGCAGGGATTGCTTGAGCGTCTCCAGCCGCGCTTTGACGGCCTCGATGGTGGCGAGCGCATTCTTGCCCGACCGCATCACAATGACGCCGCCGGCGACCTCGCCCTGGCCGTTCAACTCGGCGACGCCGCGACGCGCCTCCGGGCCGATCTGAATGCGCGCGACGTCGCCCAACAGCACCGGCGTGCCGGCGTCGTTGGCGCGCAGTACCACTTGGCGGAAATCGTCCAGCGACCGCAGGTAGCCGGAGGTGCGGACCATGTATTCGGATTCGCCCAGCTCGAGCACCGAGCCGCCAGATTCCTGGTTCGAGCGCTGCAGCGCCTGCGCCACCTCCGCCTGCGTCATGCCGTAGGCGCGCAATCTGTCGGGGTCGAGGACAACCTGATATTGCCGCACCTGGCCGCCGATCGACGCCACCTCCGATACGTTGGCGACCGATTTCAGTTCGAACTTCAGGAACCAGTCGTTCAGGGCGCGCAACTGGCCCAGGTCGTGCTGGCCGCTGCGGTCCACCAGCGAATAGGAATAGACCCAGCCCACGCCTGTGGCGTCGGGGCCTAGGGTGACGCTGGCGCCTGGCGGCAGCCGGCTCTGCGCCTGGTTCAGGTATTCCAGCACGCGCGAACGGGCCCAGTATGGGTCGGTGCTGTCGTCGAACAGGACGTAGATGAAGGCGTCGCCAAAGGAGGAGTAGGCGCGGATGGTGCGGGCGCCGGGGACGCCGAGCAGCGTGGTCGTGAGGGGATAAGTGATCTGGTCCTCGATGACCTGGGCCGCCTTGCCTGGATAGGATGCCTTGATGATGACCTGGGTATCCGACAGGTCGGGCAGGGCGTCGAGCGGTGTTTCCTTCAGGGAATACAGCCCCCATGCCATGACGAATACCGTGGCCAGCAGCACCAGAAAGCGGTTGCGAATGGACCAGTGGATGAGTCGCGCGATCATGATGCGTCTCCCTGCGGCCCCGCCTGCCCTGGGTTGGCGCCGGGAGGACCTTGCAGTTTCGGCAGGATCGCCTTCAGATTGGCCTCCGAGTCGATCAGGAACTGGCCCGAGGCCACCACTTGCTGCCCTTCGGCCAGGCCGTCCGTCACTTCGGTTTCGTCGCCGGCTTCGATGCCGGTGGCGATGGCGACCGGCCGCAACCTGCCGTCATCTTCCTTGACGATGACGAGGGTGCGCTTGCCCGTGCTGATGACCGCTTCCGAGGGGACCATCAGCCTGGATGCCCGGTCCAGCGACTGCAGCCGGACGCGCATCAGCATGCCGGGCGTGAGCCGCAGATCCGGGTTGGCGATCGTCAGCCTCGCCCGCAGCGTGCGGCTGTCTCCCTGGATGCCGGGCAGGACCTGCTCGATCCGTCCGTCGAAGTGCGTCGTGGGGTCGCCGGCAAAGGCGGCTTCCACGGGCATGCCCGGGCGGATGCGCAACGACAGTGACTCGGGTATGTCCACGATCAGCCATAGGGTGGACAGGCTGGCGATCTTGGCGATCGTCTGCCCCGCGCTGACCATGGCGCCATTTCGCACATTCAGTTCCGCCACGAAACCGGAGCGGGGCGCGGACAGCGTCAGGTGCGTTTGCACCGTGCCGCTGCGTTCCAGCTCCGCCACCATGGCGGGGGGCACGGATAGCGCGCGCAACCGTGACCGCGCGGCGCCAAGCAGGGCGGCGTCGGCGCCGCCGCGCTTCAAGGCCAGGTACTCCGCCTGGGGCGTGATCCATTCGGGCACGAAAAGCGAGGCGATCGGCGCGTCTTTCGCGACGCGCTGCAAGGGCGCATTAGCCTGCAACCGGTCGACGTAGCCGGTGGTGCGCGCCTGTACCACGTCGGTGGCCGATTCGTCGAGTTGCGTGGTGCCGATTTCGTCGAATGTCTGCGCGCTGTCCACGCGGCGCACACGGGCGTAGCGTATGCCCAGGCTTTGTTGCAGGCCGCCATCGACTGCGATGCCGGGCGCGGCGGAGTCATCCGCGTAGACGGGCTGCAGCGCCATGTCCATGAACGGCGACTTGCCCGGCTTGTCGAAATGCTGGCCGGGCATCATGGGGTCGTGCCAATACAGTACTTTGCGATCCGTCTGGCCAGGGCCGGACGCGGCCGCGGCCTGCGTCGTGGCGTCTGGCGCCGGGCGCCGCGAGCCGGCGAGATAGCCGGCGCCGAGCAGTACGGCGGCCAGCGCGAGGCACGAGGCGGCGCGAACCGTGAGTGATGCTTTCACAGGGGTCTCCTTCAATGGTCCATGACCATCGCGAGCGGCACGACCTGATAGTCGAGCTGCGCCCAGGTCATGGACAGATCACGTTGCAGGGCAAGGATTTGCAGCCGGGCATCCAACTGGGCCCGTCTGGCGCCATAGACATCGGCCAGCGCGCCGCTGCCGCCCTGATAGGCGGCCAGGGCCAGTTGCGCGGTCCGTGCCGCGGCCGGCAGCAGGGTCTGTTTCAGGTTTTCCAGTCGACGCCGCCCGCTGGCCAGGGTCTCGGCCAGTGCCTGCGTGTCCGCCTGTACCTGGCGCAGGGTGTCCTCGTATGCATACCGCGCCTTGTTGCCGAGCGCGGCCTTTTGCGCGACCTCGCGGTCTTCCACGTTGGCGTGGTTGAACGTCAAGGGGATGCTCACGCCGACGGACACGTAGCGCGAAGCGCGGCTGCCTTGCAGGTACGACACATTCCAGGTCCAGTTCGGGGCGCGGTTGGCGTCGGCCAGCGCGGTATCGGTTTCGGCCACCTTGATGGCGTGCGCCGCTTCGATCAGGCTGGGCTGCATTTGCCGCAGTTGGTCGAGGGTGAACGTCTCGACCGCCGACCGGGGCGGTGGCGGTTCACCCGCCACGTCCGTGACCGGACGCGCGGTCCAGCGCGAGAGCCGCACCAGCGCCGTGCGCCATTGCTGTTCGGCCAGCAGCAGTTGGTCCTGGGCCTGGCCGAGCAGGGCTTGCGCGCGGGTGACGTCCGCCGCGCCGGATTTGGCGCCCTGCAACGAGGCGCCAGCAGCCGCCAGCTCGCGCCGAGTCTGGTCGACCCATTCTCGTTGCAGCGCCACCGCTTTTTTTGCATACGCGGCATCGAGCCAGGCTTGCGCGGCGCGTTGTCGAAGGCTCGCCACCTGGCTCAGATAGGCGGTCTTTTCGTGATCCACCATGGCATCGGCCTGGGCGGACTGCAATCGGCGCTTTGCCGCCGATACCCATTCCTGCTCGACTCCGATGCGGCGCATGCTCAGCATGTCCTGGGTGGCCGAGAAGCGGTCGGGACCGTTGACGGGCAGGTTGTCGATGCCGGCGGATAGCATCGGGTTGGGCAGTTGACCGGCCTTGACGGCCGCCTGGACGCTGGCCTCTACCGAGGATCGGGCTGCCTGGCTGGCGGGGGAGTCCGTGGCCGCCAGGCGAACCGCGTCATCGAGTGTGACGGCCGTAACCTGGCCGTAGGCCAGTCCGTGGCCAAGGATCAGGCTGGCGAATAGGCCATGCAGGCGCAACCAGCCCCGCCGCGCAAGCAGCGTGGAAAACATTGAAGGCATCTTTCGACTCCATAGTGGAGCGCCACGCGCGTGCGCGGGCGCTCGTCCGGAACCCGGACGTCGTCACCCCTTGCGGGGGTGTCTTGGAACGATGGAGTTAGCTGACGCGGGGAGGCCGCCAGAAGTCGTCCAGGCGCTGGACGATCAGGGGCTCGGCGTAGGCGAACGTGACCGGACTGGCGAGTCCGGCATGTCGATACGCTGTGGGAGCGGGGGTGGGATGATAGAGGCTGCCCAGTTGACACTGGGTGGTCATCTTGCAGGAAGGATGGCCATGGCCGTCATCCGGGGTAGCGGATTGCGTCATGGTGGCGCAGTCCGGCATGTCGGCCATCGGCGCACAGTCGGGCGTGTCGGCCATGCCGGCCTGCATTGCATAGGCGCCCGTCATGCCGCTGGCTGCCAGCCCCGCGAAGGGCAGCATCAGGCACAGCATCAGGACGAGGAGCCGGCGCAGGACGGTCATGCGCGAAAGTATAGCGGCTCGCTATCGATCTTTCACCCTCTCGCTCGATGCGCCGGCGTTCCCGCCTCACACCGCGGCGAAGTCCGTCGAGCGCGCCAGGGCCTGCCAGGTCTCGGTTTCGCGGGCAACGTAGGCCAGCTTCTCGGCGATGGCGGCCAGGGTGTCGCTGCCCAGCGGCAGGCGCAGCGGCGGTTCGGCGGCGTTGGCCAGTTCGACCATGGCCGCGGCGAGCCGGACGGGATCGCCAGGCTGCTGGTGGTTCAGATCGACGGCTCTCCTGCGCACCTGGCCTGACGTGGCCGCATAGTCGGCGATCTCGCCCGGGGCCACGACCAGCGATGTGGCGTCCAGGAAGTCGGTGCGGAAATAGCCGGGCTCGACCACGGTGGCGTGGATGCCCAGCGGCGCGAGCTCGTCATGCAAGGCCTCGGTCAGTCCCTCCACGGCGAATTTGGTCGAGCAGTAAGCGCCGAAGCCGGCCCCCGAGCGGAAGCCGCCGATTGACGAGATATTGATGACGTGGCCGGCGCGGCGCTCGCGCATGGCGGGCAGCGCCGCGCGGGTCACGTTGAGCAGGCCGAAGACGTTGGTGTCATACATGCGGCGCACGTCGGCGTCGCTCGATTCTTCCACCGCGCCCAACAGGCCGAAGCCGGCGTTGTTGACGAGCACGTCGATGCGGCCGAAGGCCTGCAGCGCGGCGGCGACCGCGGCCTGCGCCTGTTCGGGGCGGGTCACGTCCAGCGCGACCGCCCGCAGGCCGGGCGCCTGGCCCAGGCGTTCCGTGATGGCGGCGGGGTTGCGGCCGGCGGCGACCACGGCGTTGCCGTCGGCCAGGGCGGCTTCGGCGATCAGCGCGCCCAAGCCGCGCGAGGCGCCGGTGATGAACCAGACTTTCTTGAAATCCGTCGGGGTGTTCATGCGTTTCTCCAATCAGGGGGAAGGGGTGAACGCATGGTAGAGAGCGGTGGGTGTTCCGAATAGACGCTATTCAATAGAATGATAATCAACGTTTATTTGCTAATTGGCCGCTCCGACCGGCTGGGGGATCCGCCATGAACGAAGTCCGCGCCCTGACCATTTTCGTGCGCACCGCGATGCTCGGCAGCCTGCGCAAGGCCGCCGTGGACCAGGGCATTTCGCCACAGGCGGCGAGCCACGCGGTGATGCAACTGGAGAAATCGCTGGGCGTGCAACTGCTGCGTCGGACCACGCGCAAGCTGAGCCTGACCGAGGAGGGGCGGCGGCTGCTCGACAACGCCAGCCCGGCCCTGGGCCTGCTGTCGGCGGCGCTGGCGGACGCGCGGCGCGCCAGCGACGAGATCAGCGGTCCGCTGCGCATCAGCGCGCCGCGGGCGTTGATCCACTGCATGCTGTGGCAGTACGTGCTGGCGTTCGCGCGGGAATATCCCGGCGTGCAGCTCGATGTGCATTTCGATGATCGCCTCACCGATCTGGTCGGCGACCGGGCCGACGTGGGCTTTCGCGGCGGCTCGCTGCCGGCGGCGGGCACGGTGGCGCGACGGCTGGTGCCGATCCAGTTGCTGGTCTGCGCAGCGCCCGACTACCTGGCGCGCCACGGCGCGCCGACGAATATCGATGACTTGGCGCGACATCGGTGCACGGGCTTTGTCCACGCCAACACGGGCAAGCTGGCGCCGTGGGCGTTCCAGGTCGATGGCGAGCAGGTCTACCGCGAGATCACGCCGGCGCTTTGCATGAACGACATCGACGCCGAGGCCCAGACCGTGCTGGCGGGCGAGGCCATCGGCCAGTTGGGCAGTTTCACGGCGGTGCCGCACATCCGCGCCGGCCGGCTGGTGCCGCTGTTGCTGCGGCACGCGGTGGATCTCGAGGGCATCTATCTGTACTACGGTCGCCGCACCGAACAGCCGCTGCGGGTGCGGACGTTCGTGGATTTCATGGTCAGGCGGCTGGAAGGGAACCGGCAGTTCTTCCTGGGGCCCGACGAGCTGCGATAGAGCGGGGTCGGCGGGCTCAAGTCCGCCGCAGGTCGTCTTCCAGCATCGCCAGCACACCGATGATCAGCGCCTGCATGCCCTGATCGAGTTCCGCTTCCATCTCGGCTTCCTCGGCCGCGCGCGCCGCGTCGACCACCGGTTCCAAGCCAGCCACCGAATACACCGTGTCGGCGACCGCCATGCAATGGAACGCCACGGTCGCCAGCAGCATGCGCGCCTGTTCCCGGGAAATGCCGTAGGCGTGGGCGATGTGGCGCTGGTGCCCCTCGATCTTGGCGATCATGGATGGCGTGGCTGCCAGCCGCCGGATCACATAAGGCGTCACGCCCGGATGCGCCTTGACGAACTCGCGCACCGACGCGGTGAATACCGTCAGGTATTCCTTCAGGCCGCCACGGTCGCTGCTGCTCGCTTGCGGGATCTGCCAGCGCTTGAAGATCTCCTCGGCGATCAGGCGTTTGAGCTCCTCAAGGCTCGGCACGTGCTTGTAGAGCGCCATGTGGCTGACGCCCAGCGCCGCGGCGACGCCGACGAAGGTGAGGTTGGGCAAGCCCATCGCAATGCCGGCGTCGGCGATCCGCTCCAGGGTGATGGTGGGCGGGCGGCCCCGCGCCGGGCGGCGCTCTGACGGGTTCATGTCTGGTCCTCGATGGTGACGGCCTATCCGTCACTTTAACCTGCCCGCAATTATTTAGTTTATCGGTATGCAACTAATTCAGGATTTAGTTTATAGTCATGCAAATAATTATCACCACCATCTGGGTAGTCCGATTTCATGAGCACGTCCGTAGTCGCCGCGGCCAGACCTGGCCCGCTCAGGCAAGTGTTGTCTCCGATACGCGGGCAACTGATCGCCGCGGCGGTACTGGCGTCGCTGGGCACCATGCTCACGTTGGTGCCGCTGGCGGGCGTGACGCACATCGCCCAACTGCTGCTGGCGGGCCTCGATGCGGTGGATGCCTCCCAGGCGTCGCGGCGGGCCGAACTCTGGTGGGTGGCGGGGGCCAGCGTGGCCAGCCTGTTCTCCGGCATGGCGCTGGTGTCCGCCGGCGAGCTGACCGCGCATCTGGCCGACAACCGCATTACGCATCACCTGCGCCTGGCCGTGGCGCGGCGGCTGGCGCAGGCGCCGCTGGGCTGGTTCACCGGCCGGGCGTCGGGCGAGGTCAAGCAGGCGATGCAGGACGACATCGCCACGCTGCACAGCCTGACCGCGCATTTCTACACGGCAGTGGGCCGCGCGGCGGGCGCCATCGGGCTGTCGGTCATCTACCTGTTCGCGCTGGACTGGCGCATGGCGCTGGCGGCGTTGCTGCCGTTTCCGGGGTTCTTCCTGTTCCTGCGCCGCGCCATGAAGGCCGGCGGCGCCGAGATGCAGACCTTCATCACCCGACTCGAGCGACTGAACGGCGCGACCGTCGAGTTCGTCGGCGGGATGCCGGTGGTGAAGGCGTTCAGCGCCAGCGGCAAGGCGCATCGCGGCTACCACGAGGCCGTGGACGGACTCGCCGAGGCCTTCAGCCGTTTCACCCGACCGCTTGTGGCGGCGATGGCCCACGCGCACGCCATGATCGCCCCGGTCACGGTGCTGGGGGTGGCGCTGGCCAGCGGCGCCCTGTTTGTCGGCCTGGGCTGGATCGCGCCGGTGGAGGTGTTGCCGTTCGCGCTGGTGGCGCCGGGCATTTGCGCGCCGGTGTTGCTGCTGCATACGCTGCTGCACGACCTGGGCAGCGCCACGGCCGCCGCGCAACGCGTGCTGGCATTGCTGGAGACGCCAGTGCTGGCGGCGCCGGCGCCCGGCCACGGCGCGACGCCGGCGGGCCACGAGGTGCGCTTCGAGAACGTGGCCTATGCCTATGACGGAAAGCGCCAGGCGTTGTCGGGCATCAGCTTCACGCTGGAGCCGGGCACCGTGACGGCCATCGTTGGCGCCTCGGGCGCGGGCAAGTCGACGCTGGCGCGGCTGCTGCTGCGCTTCTTCGACCCGACCGCGGGGCGCATCACACTGGGCGGAGTGGATCTGCGACAGATCGAGACCGGGCAACTGTACCGGCGCGTCGGGTTCGTGCTGCAGGAAGTGCGGCTGATCCACGCCAGCGTGCATGACAACATCGCGCTGGGCCGGCCGGCGGCCAGCCGCCACGAGGTGGAGGCGGCCGCGCGCGCCGCCAACATCCATGAACGCATCCTGGCGCTGCCGCGCGGCTATGACTCGATGGTCGGCGAGGACGCCCAACTGTCGGGCGGGGAGCGCCAGCGCGTGAGCATCGCGCGCGCCGTGTTGCTCGACGCGCCGGTGCTGGTGTGCGACGAAGCCACGGCGGCGGCCGATGCCGGCAACGAGGTGGCGATCCAGGAGGCGCTGTCGCGTTTCACGCAAGGGCGCACGCTGATGGTGATCGCCCATCGGCTGGATACGGTGATGCACGCCGACCGCATTCTGGTCCTGGAGGACGGGGCCATCGTCGAGCAGGGCCGGCACGACGCGCTGCTGGCGTTGGGCGGCCGTTATGCCCGGCTGTGGGCGATGGGCGACTATGACAAGGCGGCGGAACCGGCGGGGGCGTCATGCTGAAGACGTTCCTGTTGTTGCTGGGCAATGAGGCGTCCGTGCTGCGGCGCTATGCCGGGATGGCTGTCGCCTATGGCGTGCTGTGCGGGCTGGCCATCGCCTCGCTGGTCCCGGTGCTGATCCATCTGCTCGACGGCGACGTGCGGCGGGTGGCGCCTTGGCTGGCGCTGCTCGCGGGCGAGGTGGCGGTTTGCTGGCTGTTGCGGCGCCAGGTGGAGCGGGCGGGCGTGCGCGTGGGGGTGGCCATCCTGCAAAGCGGCCGCCACCGTCTGGGCGAGCACGTGGCGCGGCTGCCGGTGGGATGGTTCACGCCGGCGAACACGGCGCGTCTGGGGCATGTGGTCACGCAGGGCATGATGGCCGTGGCGCAGCTTCCCGCGCACGTGTTCACGCCGGTGCTCACCGGAATCGTGACGCCGATGGTGCTGGTCGTGGCGCTGTTCGCGCAGCACTGGTTGCTGGGTGTGATCGCGCTGCTGGCGCTGCCGTTGCTGGCCGGCGTCCTGGCATTGACGGCCGCTATGTCGCGTCGGGCGGACGGCGCTTTCCATCGCAGTTTTGCCGCGGCCAGCCAGCGCGTGGTGGAGTTCGCCCAGGCGCAGTCCGTGCTGCGCGCGTTCAATGGCGACGGCGGCGGCTTGCGCTTGCTGGAGCAGGCGGTCGAACGCCAGCGCCAGGCCGGCGCGCGGTTGATCTGGTTATCGGCGGGGGCGGCCGTCCTGAATGCCTGGGCCGCGCAGGCGGCATTCGCCGCCATGCTGATGGCGGCGGTGTGGTGGGCCAACGATCTCGCCGGCGGCCCGTTGGCGCCTGGCGCGGTCGCGTCGGTCATTGTCTCGTTGGTGCTGGCGGCCCGCTACGTCGACGCGCTGCTGGAAGTGGCGGGGTATGGCGAAGTGCTGCGCGGCGCGCGCGGCCAGCTCGACGCCATCGCGGCGCTGTTCGCGGTGCGGCCGCTGCCGGAGCCCGAGACGCCGCGGGCGCCGCGCGATGGCGCGATTGAACTTCGCGAGGTGGACTTCCGCTATGCGCCGGAGGAACCGGACGTGTTGCGCGGGGTGACGCTGCGTATCGCGCCGGGCAGCATGGTCGCCCTGATCGGCGAGTCTGGTTCCGGCAAGACCACGCTGGCGCGGCTGATCGCCCGCTTCTTCGACGTGACCGCGGGCAGCGTCAGCGTGGGCGGCGTGGATGTGAGACAGATCGCCAGCGCGCGCCTGGCCGGCCATATCCGCCAGATCTTCCAGGACAACTATCTGTTTTCGGGCAGCATCGCCGACAACATCCGCGTCGGCAAACCGGACGCCAGCGACGCCGAGGTCATGGAGGCCGCGCGGCAGTCGGGGGTGGCCGGAATCGCCGAGCGCCTGCCGCAAGGCCTGGACACGATGGTGGGCGAGGGCGGCGCGCGCCTGTCGGGGGGCGAGCGCCAGCGTGTCGCCATCGCCCGCGCACTGATCCGCCCAGCGCCGATCCTGCTGGTGGACGAGGCAACCGCGGCGCTGGATGCGCAGAATCAGAACGTCGTCACCGAGGCGCTGGCGCGGCTGCGCGGTCGTTGCACGCTGGTAGTGATTGCCCATCAATTGTCCACGGTGGCGATGGCCGACCAGATCGTGGTGCTGGAAGCGGGCCGCATCGTCGAGCAGGGAGCGCCCGCGTCGCTGCGCGCGAGCCAGGGGCGCTATGCGCGATTCCTGGCGCAGCGCCGGTCCGCCAAGGGCTGGCGCATCGCCGCCGCGGCGCTGGACGAGGTGGGCGACTGATGCGCGCGGGGCTGGTCGGCGTGTTCGTCGCGCTGTGCGGCGCGTCACTGCTGGTAGGCGCGAGGCAGATGGCGTGGTCGCAGGCGTTGTCGCTGTCGGGCGACGCCTGGCTGACGCTGACGGCGAGCCGGCTGCCGCGCCTGGCGGCGCTGGTGCTGACGGGCGTGGGGCTGTCGGTTTGCGGGGTGATCCTGCAACACGTGGTGCGCAACAAGTTCGTCGAGCCCGCCACCTCGGGCGGGCTGGACGCCGCCAAGTTCGGCATCCTGGTATCGCTGACGCTGGCGCCCGCCGCCGGCGCGACCGTACGGATGCTCTTCGCGCTGGCGTTCTGCCTGGCCGCCAGCCTGCTCTTCGTGGCGATCGTGCGCCGGGTGAAGTTCAAGAACACCGTGCTGGTGCCGGTGATCGGCCTGATGTACGGCGGCGTGCTGAGCGCGCTGGCCGAGTTCCATGCGTATCGTCACAACATCCTGCAGAGTATGCAAGGGTGGATGCTGGGCGATTTTTCCCGGATCGTGCAGGGGAACTACGAGATCATCTACCTGATCCTGCCGATCGTCGCGCTGACGTATCTGTATGCGCACCGTTTCACTGTGCTGGGCATGGGAGAGGGCATGGCGTCGAGCCTGGGGCTGAACTATGGCGCCACCGTGGCGCTGGGGCTGATGCTGGTGGCCGTGACGGTGTCCGCCACGGTCATCACGGTCGGCGCGATTCCCTTCGTCGGCCTGGTGGTGCCGAATCTGGTGGCGCTGCATTACGGCGATAGCCTGAGCCGCACCCTGCCGGTGGTGGCGCTGGGCGGCGCGTCGCTGCTGCTGGCATGCGACGTGCTCGGGCGCCTGCTGATCCACCCGTTCGAAGTGCCCATCGGCCTGACCGCGGGCGGGTTGGGCGGCCTGCTGTTCCTGGCGCTGATCTTCTGGAAACATCGATGACGCGCCTGGCTTCGCGGCACCTGGCCTGGATGCTTGTCATCGCCCTGGCGCTGGCGTTCCTGTTCCTGGGCGCCGACTTCGATTTCGACTACGTCATCCCCAAGCGGCTGGCGCGGCTGGCGGCCATGCTGATCGGCGGCGTGGCCATCGCCTGGTCGTCGATCGTGTTCCAGACGCTGACGGGCAATCGCATCCTGACGCCGGCCGTCATGGGCTACGAGGCGGTCTACCTGTTGCTGCAATCGCTGCTGGTGCTGGGGCTGGGCGCGCAGAGCCTGGTGCTGTTGGGGGCGCACGGCAACTTCTTCCTGTCCGTGGCGGTGATGCTGGGCTATTCGTGGCTGATCCATCGCGGGCTGTTCAGCCAGCGGCGGCAGAACGTCCATTTCCTGTTGTTGGCGGGGCTGGTGCTGACGATGGTGATCGGCACCTTCACGCAGTTCGCGCAACTCAAGACCAGCCCCGGCGAGTTCTCGATCCTGATGGGTTTTTCGCAGGCGTCGTTCAATAAGATCGAGCCGGCGCAGTTGCTGGTGTCAGGGCTGCTGGTGGCGGGCGTGTGCCTGGCGGGCCTGAAGACTCTCCCGACACTGGACGTGATGTCGCTGGGGCGGGATCAGGCGATGTCGCTGGGCGTGGATTATCCGCGCCAGGTGCGGAGGAATCTGGCGCGGATCGCCACGCTGGTCGCGGTGTCGACCAGCCTGCTGGGGCCCACGGCGTTCATGGGCATCTTCGTCGCCAACATGGCCTATGCCCTGGCGCGCACGCGCCGGCATCGGGTCACGCTGCCCACCGGCTGCGCCATTGCGATCGGCCTGTTCCTGCTGGCCCAGTTGGCGGTGGAGCATCTCTTCAACTACCGGACCACCGTCGGCATCCTGGTCAACCTGGCGTGCGGCGCGTGGTTCCTCGCGCTGATGGCCCGGGCGCGGGGCACAGCATGATTACCGTCAAGCATCTTTCCAGACACTATGGCGCGCGCGCCGTGTTGTCCGACGTCAGCGCGCAGTTTCCGGCGGGGCGGCTGACCTCGCTGATCGGCCCCAATGGCGCGGGCAAGACGACCTTGTTGATGATGATTGGGCGGCTGCTGGCGCCGACGCGGGGCGAGATACTGATTGAAGGCTGCGACGTGTCGGACATCCGCGTCGGCGACTACGCCCGGCGCGTGGCCACGCTGCGCCAGTCTCCCGATTTCAACCTGCGCCTGACGGTCGAGGAGCTGGTCGCGTTCGGCCGTTTCCCCTACAGCCGGGGGGCGCTGACGCCTGCGGACCGGCGCGTGATCGACGAGGCCATCGCGTTCCTGTCGCTGCAGCCGCTGCGCCAGGCCTATCTCGACGAACTGAGCGGCGGGCAGCGGCAGATGGCGTTCCTGGCCATGACCATCGCCCAGCAGACCGACTGCCTGCTGCTCGACGAGCCGCTGAACAACCTCGACATCAAGCACGCCGTGCAGATCATGCGGGCGCTGCGCCGCCTGTGCGACAGGCACGGCCGCACCGTCATCCTGGTGGTGCACGACATCAACTTCGCGGCCAGTTATTCCGACCACATCGTCGCCATGAAAGACGGCGCCGTGCATTGCGCCGGCACGGTGGCGCAGGTCGTGACCGAGGACCGCTTGCGGGAACTGTATGGGCTGGATTTCGAGATCACGCACGGCGCGCGCGGCCGCCTGTGCAACTACTTCAACCCATCGGGAGAATTGACATGAACGGCAAGCACAGGACCTGGGCGTTTGCCCTGCTGGTGGCCGCCGCGATCGCGGTGCAGGGCTGCGGCCAGGAAACGGCGCCAGCGCCCAATGGGGCGCAACCGTCGCCGTCGTCCGGCGCGGAGGCGCGGCCGGCCTATGCCGCCATCACGGTGCGGCACAAGCTCGGCGTCACCGTCATCGACAGGCAGCCCGAGCGCGTGGTGGCGCTGGATATGAACGAGGTCGACTTCCTGGACCTGCTGGGCGTGCCCGTGGCCGGCATGCCCAAGGACTTCGTGCCGCACTTCCTGGCCAGGTACCGGGACGCGCCGCACGTGCGGGACACGGGCGCGATCGTGCAACCCAACCTGGAGCGGGTGCACGCGGCCAGGCCCGACCTGATCCTGATCACGTCCCTGCAGGCCAGCCACTACAAGGAACTGAGCCAGATCGCGCCGACGATCCATTTCGACGTGGATTACCGCGACAGCCAGGTCAATCACATCGAGGTCGTCAAGGACCACCTGCTGACGCTGGGACGGATCTTCGGCAAGGAAGACCTGGCGCGCCAGCAGGCGGCCGGGCTGGACGAGAAGGTCCAGCAGGCCCGGCGCCTGATCCAGGACCGCCCCGAGAAGGCGCTGATCGTGCTGCACAACAACGGCGCTTTCACGTCCTTCGGCCCACAGTCGCGCTACGGATTCGTCTTCGACGCGCTAGGCGTGAAGCCGGCCGGTCCGATGGCGGAGGCCGGCCTGCATGGCCAGCCGATCTCCAGCGAATTCATCCAGCAGGCAAATCCCGACGTGATCTACGTGGTGGATCGCACCGCCGTGATGGAACGCCGGCCCGCGCTGACCGCCGGGACGCTGGGCAACCCGTTGCTGCGCGCGACGTCCGCCTGGAAGCACGGCCGCGTGGTCTTTGCCGACGCCGAGGCCTGGTATGTCACGGCCGCCAGCGTGAATTCGCTGCGGATCGTGATCGACGACGTGATGAAGGGTTACCGGGACTGACCCGGTCGACCGGCGCTTCGGCGCTAACGGTTTTATTGATTAACGATTCCCATTCTCTTCATTGTTTTCATTCTTGATTATGAAGCCGATGAAGGGCAAGCCACGCTCAACCGAACGGAGCATTCCATGAACACACGTCGCCATCGCGGCCGCGCCGCGCGTCCCGCATCGCATGCCAGGACCGCCTTTTCCCTCAACGGCCTGACCGCGGCCCTGTTCGGCCTGACGGCCGGCGCCGCCCTGATCGCGGCCCCCTCCGCGCAGGCGCAGCAGGCCGCCGATAACCGAACCCGCGTCAGCGAGACGGCGTCGCAGGCGCAACCGGACCAGGCCGTCGCCGGGGTCAGGACGCTGCCGGCGGCACGGGTCACGGGGCAGTCCGAGGAGCCCGCCTCGCCCTATGCCGGCGGCCAGGTCACTTACGGCGGTCGTGCCGGCTTCCTGGGCGAGCGGGACTTCATGAGCACGCCGTTCTCGGTCATCAGCTATACCGACAAGTACATCCAGGACCTGCAGGCCCAGGACATCACCGACGTGATCGCCCGGACCGACCCGTCGGTGTTCAGCAACGGCGTCACCGGCGCCTGGAGCGAGAATTACTCGATCCGCGGCTTCAGCTCCAGCACCACCGATATCTCCTTCGGCGGGCTGTTCGGCATGGCGCCGTACTATCGCACCACGCCGGAAATGTTCGAGCGCATCGAGGTGCTGAAGGGGCCGTCGGCCCTGCTCAACGGCATGCCGCCGGGCGGCTCGGTGGGGGGCACGGTCAACCTGGTGCCCAAGCGCGCCGGCGATGAGCCATTGACGCGCCTGACCGCGACCTACATGTCGGACGCGCAGTTCGGCGGCCACCTGGACATGGGACGCCGCTTCGGCGAGGACAAGCAGTTCGGCATCCGCTTCAACGGCGTCTATCGCGACGGCGCCGGCGCGATCAAGGACCAGGACAAGAAGGCGCAACTGGCCGCCGTGGGGCTGGACTGGCGCAGCGAGCGCGTGCGCGTGTCGGCGGATCTGTACGACAGCGACGAGCGCGTGGACGGAGTGACCCGCGGCATCAATCTGGCGCCGGGCGTGGCCGTGCCCAAGCCGCCCAAGGCCGATACCTTGCTGAACCCCGACTGGGCGTATGTGCACAACCGCGATCGCGGCGCGATGGTGCGCGGCGAAGTCGACGTCAGCGACAACCTGATGGCATACGCCGCGATCGGCGCCAGCCGGTCCGAATACACCTATAACGGCGCCATCTCGGCCCAGGTGCTAAACGCCGCGGGCGATCTGCGCACCACCATCGGCCAATTGAACATGCGCATCAGGAAGACCACCGGGGAGGCCGGCGTCAAAGGCACGCTGCAGACGGGCGGCATCAAGCATCAGTGGGTGCTGAACGCCACCTACTACACCGATACCGAACGCGACTACGGCCGCCGCTCGGTGCCGGGCGCGGACTGGACCACCAATATCTACAAGCCGGTCTGGGGGCCGGAGGTCAGTGGCGTCTGGCCGGCGATCCTGCATACCGAAACGCGCCTGATCAGCTACGGCCTGGCGGACACGTTGTCGTTCGCCGAGGACCGGCTGCAGTTGACGCTGGGCGCGCGTCGCCAGGAAGTGCGTTCGGACACCTTCAATGTCGCCACGGGCGCGCGCACCAGCCGCTATGACGCCAGCGCGACCACGCCGGCGGCGGCGATCCTGTTCAAGGCCACCGACAATGTCTCGCTCTACGCCAACTACATCGAGGGGCTGAGCAAGGGCCAGACGGCGCCAGCCACCGCCGCCAACGCCGGCGAGCTGTTCGCGCCCTACAAGACCAAGCAGAAGGAGGCCGGCATCAAGGTCGATTTCGGTGACTTCACCCATACCCTCGGCGTGTTCGAGATCACGCGGCCGAGCAGCTACACCAATCCCGTCACCAATGTGTTTTCGTTCGGCGGCGAACAGCGCAACCGCGGCGTGGAGTGGGGCTTCTTCGGCGAACCGCTGCGCGGCGTGCGCCTGATGGGCGGCGTGGCGTACATCGATCCGAAGGTCACGAAGGCCGCGCTGGCCGTCAACGAGGGCAGGCAGGCGACCGGCGTGCCCAAGCTGCAAGGCAAGCTGGGCATCGAGTGGGATGTGCCGGCCGTGCACGGGCTGACGCTGACCGCCAACGCGACCGCCGTGTCCAAGCAATACATCAGCGCGGACAATTCGCTGTCGGTGCCCGGCCGCGCCACCTATGACGTCGGCGCGCGTTACGCCACCAGGGTGGCCGACCGCCCGCTCACCCTGCGGGCCAGCGTCAACAACCTGACCAACAAGGCATATTGGGGCATGCCGCAGTTGTCGAGCCTGGCGCTGGGCGCGCCGCGCACCTTCATGCTGTCGGCATCGATGGACTTCTGACGATGGCGAGCCGCCGGCCCGCGGCGGCGTTGCGGGCCGGTATCGCCTATTGGCAACGCTGCGGCACTTTGCGCAGGGACTCCGTGTAGCCGAGCGCGGCGACGCGGTCGGCCAACTGCGCGTAGGCGTCATCGCTCAGGCATGGCGTGCGCGCCATGATCCACACGTAATCGCGCTTGGAGCGGCCGATGATGGTGGTCTGGTAGGCGTCGTCCAGGTAGGCGATGACGTATTCCGCCTGGATCGGCCAGATGAACTGCATGCCCCAGACCGCGTTGCCGGTGTCCGGCCGCACCGTGGCCACCGGGTGCATGGTGCTGACCTCGGCGTCGAAACTGCCCTTGCGGTAACGGAAATCGGTCTGGATCCGGCCGTCCGGCAGCGGCCGGTAGCTTTCGACGGCATCGTAGGCGTTGCGTTCGGGCCAACTGGGGATGTGCGCGATGACGTACCAGTCGCCCATGAAACGCGGCAGATCGACATGGGCCACGGGCGGCATGGGCGCGGGCCCGGCGCAGCCCGCCAGCAGGCCCATCGCGGCAACACACAGGGCGCGCAACATGGCGGTCTCCTCAGGGACGGGTGAACCGGTAGTGGGCGACGCCCCATTGCTGGCCGTGGTCGTAGTCGAACAATTCGGCGCAGGCCATCCAGAACATGCGCCAGCGCTGATGCCACAGCGGCGCCAACTGCGGGCCGTAGGCCTGTTCCAGCACCGCCCGGGCCTGCGCGGCGCGGGCGTCCTGGTTGGCCAGCCAGTGGTTGGCCGTGCGCGCGTAGTGCGTGCCATCGAGAAACCACTTTTCCTGCAGTTGCAGGTCGCGCTGGAAATGCAGCAGCGTGTCGGCCGCCGGCATGATGCCGCCGGTGAAAAAGTGGCGTCCCATCCAGTTGCCGGCGCCTTCGGTCTCGAACGGATAGGCGCGCTCGCGGTGCGCGAAGATGTGCACGAACAGCTTGCCGCCGGGCCGCAGCCATTGGCCGATGCGCGCCAGCAGGTCCTGGTAGTTGCGCATGTGCTCGAACATTTCCACCGAGACGCAGCGGTCGTAGGCGGCGCCGGGCAACGACAGCGCGTTGACGTCGCAGGTGATGACCCGCACGTGCTCCCAGCCGCGTTCGCGGCAGCGCGCCTCGATATGCTGGCGCTGGGTGGCCGAGTTGGACACGGCGGTGATGCGGGCGTTGGGAAACTGTTCGGCCATCCACAGGGTCAGCGAACCCCAGCCGCACCCCAGCTCCAGGATGTCCTGGCCGTCGGCCAGCTCGGCGCGCTCGCCATACAGGCGCAGCATGGCGGCTTCGGCCTGGTCCAGCGTTTCGGCGCCGGTCGGGTACAGGCAGCCGGAATATTTCATGCGGGCGCCCAGGCAGAGCTGGAAGAACGCGGTGGGCAGTTCATAGTGCTGCGCGTTGGCGGCGTCGGTGTGGATGGCCACCGGGCTGGTGCGCAGGCGCGCGATCAGGGCCTGGTCGCGGGCGGTCCAGGCCTCGATGCCGCCGGCGTACTCGGCCGTCAGGCGTTCGGCGCACAGGCGCCGGATGCCCAGGCGCAGCAGCGCGTCGGGCACCAGGCCGCGTTCGGCCAGGCCGAGCAGGCCGGGCGCGGGGCGGTCGGTGGCGAGCGGGAGGTCATTCAGGCTGGCGGTCGTCATGGCGTGCCTCGTCAGGATTTGGGGAACCACGGGAAGAAGGCCGAGGTGCGGCGCTGATACTCGCGGTAGTCGTCGCCGCGAGTGCGCAGGGCCTGCTGCTCGGTGAAGGGAATGCCGCTGATCCAGCGCAGGAAGACGTACATCAGCGCGGGGCCCAGCCACGCCAGCCAGTTCAGGGGCGAGCCCCAGGCCAGCGCGACGTAGCCGAACCAATGGCACCATTCGAAGAAATAGTTGGGATGCCGTGAATAGCGCCACAGGCCGTCGCGGCAGGTCCGGCCGCGATGGGCCGGATCGTCGCGAAAGCGGTCGAGCTGGCGGTCGGCGATGACTTCACCGGCCAGCGCCGCCAGCCAGATCGCCAGGCCCAGCGCGACGGGCAGGCCGCGCGCGGGGCTCACGCCCACGGCCAGGAAGGGCAGGCTGAACAGCATCACCAGGCCGGCCTGGAACATGAACAGGCCGAAGAACTTGCCTTGATGGCCCGCCCAGTATTCGCGCAGCGCGCGGTAGCGTCCATCCTCGCCATGCCGGACCCTGCGCCACAGGTGCCAGGCCAGCCGCAGCGACCAGACGCCGGCCATCGCGGCCAGGCTGGCCCTGGGTGCCCAGTCGCCTTGGCCGGTGGCGGCGATCAGCAAGGCGCTGGCGCCCAGGCCCGCGGCCCAGACCACGTCGACGATGCCCGCGTTGGCGTGGCGGCGCTGCCAGCTCCAGGCCAACGTCATGGCGATGACCATGACGGCGGCGATGATCAGCCATTGCGACAGGGGATTCATGCGGCCTCCCGCGTCCAGCGTTGCGCGCGGCGCGTCAGCGCCGGCAGGATCAGCCCCCAGCCCAGTGCCAGCGCCGCGGTCGCGCGCCAGGCGGGCGCCTCGAACTGCACCGCCTGCCAGCCGCGCGCGGCGCCCCAGTAGGCGAGCGGCCCGCCGATGGCGCCGAAAGCAAAGGCCAGCCAGCGGCGCGGCCGCAGGTAGGCCAGTGAATGGTTCAGCGTCAGCGCGAAGGCCGCCCACAGCGCCAGGATCCAGCGTGGCGCGGGCCAGGCGTCGGCGGCGTAGACCGCCCAGCCCAACGCGGACAGCGCACCGTCGAGCAGGCAACCGCACAGCAACGCGGCGGCGGCCAGCTTCAGGTCGGCGCGCCACTCGGCCGAGCAGGCCAGTTGCGCGGCAATGAAGACCAGGGCCGAGACCACGCCCGGCCACGCCAGGCCGCGGCCCGCGCCGATGACGGCGCTGAACCAGACAAGCTGGTAGCCGAGCAGGTTGGCCCAGAAGCGCATCACACGCCCGCCTGGACCCAGCGCTCGCCGTCGCCGCGGGCGCCGGGAGGGGTCAGCAACAGGTGCGAGACGCCGATCGAGCGTTCGCGAAAGCCGCCTTCGCAGTAGGCCAGGTAGAACTCCCACAGGCGGCAGAAGCGGCTGTCGAAGCCCTGTTCCCGCACCTCGGGCAGGTGCGCCAGGAAGCGGTGGCGCCAGGCTTGCAGGGTGCGGGCGTACGACAGGCCGAAATCCTCCAGGTGTACGAGGGCGAGGTCGCAGGCGCGCGTCTTGGCCCGCAGCATCGCTTCGATCGAGGGGATGAAGCTGCCAGGAAAGATATGGCGCTTGATGAAATCCACCTCGCCCAGCGCCTGCTGGTAGCGATGGTCTTCGATGGTGATGGCCTGGATCAACGCGCGCCCGTGCGGCGCGAGCAGGTCGGCGACCTTGGCGAAATAGGTCTCGAGATATTGCGCGCCGATCGCCTCGATCATCTCGATCGACACCAGCTTGTCGTAGCGGCCTTGCAGGTCGCGGTAGTCCTGCAGCACCACGCTGACGCGATCGTCCAGGCCCACGGCGCGCACCCGCGCCAGCGCCAGCGCGTGCTGTTCGCGCGAGATGGTGGCGGTGGTGACGTGGCAGCCGTAGTGGCGCGCGGCGTGGATGGCGAATCCGCCCCAGCCGCTGCCGATTTCGACGACCCGGTCGCCCGGGCCGAGTTCCAGCTTGCGGCAGATGGTGTCCAGCTTGCGCCGCGAGGCCTCTTCCAGCGTGTCGTCGGCGCCGGCCCACAGCGCCGACGAGTACATCAGGTCCGGCGACAGGAACAGCGAGAAGAAATCGTTGCCCAGGTCGTAGTGGGCGGCGATGTTGCGGCGGCTGCCTTCGTGGGTGTTGCGGTTGCCGGCATGCCAGCGCTTGAGCGCCCAGCCGGCCACGCGCGCCAGCCCCGATTCCATGCCGTCCAGCGTGTCGCGGTTGCGCACCAGCAGGCGCACCAGGGCGACCAGATCGTCGCAGGTCCACAGGCCGTCGCCGTACGCTTCGCCCGCGCCGACGCTGCCCTGGGTGGCCACCAGGCGGTAGAAGGCCATGTCGCGGATGGTCAGGCGCACCACCGGCTCGCCGTCGCCCAGCGTGACGCTGCCCAGGCTGTCCTCGATGGCCAGCCGGCCGCTGGTGATCGTCGAGAGACGGGCGAACAGGCGTCTGCGCAGCAGGCGCTCCAGCGCTCCGGGCGGACGGGTCCCCGCGATGGCGGCATGTTCGGACGGCGTCATGGCTTTCATTGTGGTTCTCCGTTGGGCGTGCGGGGATGGTCGTAGATCGGGTTGCGTTTGAGCCAGAGGCGCAGGGCCTGCCAGTGGATGCCGCCGATGACCTGCAGGGTCATCAAGGGAAAGCGCCACAGCAGGCGCGCCAGCGCAGCGCCGTCGAGTTCGCGGCGTTGCAGGCGCAGGTTGGCGTCGAATTGCGGCTGGCCCTGGCGGTTGACGCGCATGTGCACCCGCAGATCCTCGCCCGGGGCGTTGAAGCGCCAGTCATAGATGCAGTCCATGGGCATGAAGGGGGAGACGTGAAAGCGTTTGTCGAAGCGCCAGGCCATGGCGTCGCCACGTCGCTCGGCCTGCGCGACCGGCAGGACGACGCAATGCCGTTGTTTCCATGGGGTGTTCGTGATCTCCGCCAGGATCGCGGCCAGGGTCACGCCGTCGGCTTCGTAGCAGTAGTAGAAGCTGACCGGGTTGAAGACATAGCCGGCGTAGCGCGGATGGGCCAGCAGTCGGATCGGCCCGGCGGGCGCCTCGCCCAGGCGCGCTCGCAGCCTGGCCCGCACCGCCTGCGCCAGCGGCTGCCCCGCCTCGCCATCCAGATAATCGCTGCGGCGCCATTCGGCCAGGTTGGGCCGGTCCACCGACCACAGCCAGCGGCGCTGGAACACCTGGTCGATTTCGTCCAGGTCCAGGTACAGTTGCGCCATGCGGTAGCTGAAACCATGCGCGTGCGGCACGTGGCGCCTGTGCGTCACGCGGCCTTCGTAGAGGGCGCTGTGGCCGTTCATGCCGCCACCGCGGATAAGGCCGCGGCCTGCGATTGGATGCCCCGGACCACGTCCAGCGCGCTGGCCACGCCGTCCTCGTGAAAGCCCCAGCCCCAATAGGCGCCCGCGTACCAGCAGCGGTGGTGGCCCGAGATCTCGTCGCGGCGCGCCTGGGCGGCCACGGACGCGAGGGTGTAAACGGGATGGTGGTAGCGCATGCGGGCCAGCACCTGCGTCGGATCGATGGCTTCGCTGCGATTGAGCGTGACGATGAAGGGGCGGCGCGATTGCAGGCCTTGCAAGAGGTTCATGCAGTAGCTGACCGAACACGGCGCCGACGGGTCGGCCGGCACGTAGGCATTCCACGCCGCCCAGGCCTTGGGGTGGCGTGGCAGCAGGCGCGCGTCGGTGTGCAGCACGACGTCATTGTGCTGATACGTGATCGCGCCGAGCACCTCGCGCTCGGCCGCGCTGGGCGCGGCCAGCAGCTTCAGGGCCTGGTCGCTGTGGCAGGCGAACACCACCTGGTCGTAGCGCGGCCGACCCTCGCACGAGGCCAGCGTGACGCCGTCCGCCTGGCGCGTGACCTGGTACACCGGGCAGTTCAGTCGCACCCGCACGTTCCAGCGTTCGCGCAGGGCGCGGATGTAGCTGCTGGACCCGCCCTGCACCACGCGCCATTGGGGGCGCGCATCGACTTGCAGCATCTGGTGGTTGGCCATGAACTGCACCAGATAACGCGCCGGGAATTCGAGAATGCGCGCGGCGGGCGATGACCACAGCGCCGACGCCATCGGGATCAGGTGGTCGGCCTGGAATGCCTGGCCGTAGCGGTGCCGCGCCAGGTACTCGCCCAGCGTCGGGCCGGGCTCGTCGCCGGCCAGCAGGGCCGGGGCTTCGCGGTAGAAGCGCAACAGGTCGCGCACCATGCCCAGAAAGCGCGGCGACAGCAGGTTGCGGCGCTGGCAGAACAGGGTGTCGAGCGAGGTCGCGTTGTATTCCAGGCGGCCGGCCTCCTGGTGCACCGAGAAGCTCATGGTGGTGGGCTGCGAGCGCACGCCCAGCTCCTCCAGCATCGCCGTGAAGTGCGGATAGTTGACAGGGTTGTGCACGATGAAGCCGCTGTCCACCGCATAGCGGCGGCCGTCCTGCTCGACGTCGTGGGTGTGCGTGTGGCCGCCCAGGTAGTCGTTGGCCTCGTACAGGGTCACGTCATGGTCCTGGCCCAGCTTCCAGGCGCAGACCAGTCCCGCGATGCCCGAACCGATGATGGCGATGCGCATGGTCATTCCTTGGCGCGCGCCAGCACCCAGGCCGGCACGGGTTTCAGGTCCCAGATCAGGCCAGCGGCCGCCAGCAGGCGCAGGCCGTACCAGGTGAGGTCGATTTCCCGGGCGCGAAAGCCCTGGCGCGCCGAACCGGGATAGAAGTGGTGGTTGTTGTGCCAGCCTTCGCCGAAGGTCAATAGCGCCAGCCAGGCGTTGTTGCGGCTATCGTCGGCGGTGTCGTAGCGGCGCTTGCCGTAGCGGTGCGCCAGTGAATTGATGGTGACGGTCGCATGGAACAGCGCCACCGTCGAGATGAAGAAGCCCCACACCAGCATCTGCGGCCCGCTGGTGCCCAGGCCGGGCGCCAGGCGCGCGAGCGCGGCGCCCAGGGCATAGCTCAGCAGCGCCAGCGCGATGGGCACGGCGGCGTCGAAGCGGTCCAGCCAGCGCAGTTCGCGGTAGCGGCGCAGGTCCGGCACGCGCGCCAGGTCGGTGGCGAAGGCGCGCGGCGTCAGGAACCAGCCCATGTGGCTCCACCAGAAACCGTGGCGGGCCGGCGAGTGCAGATCCTGTTCGTCGTCGGCGTGGCGGTGATGGTGGCGGTGGTGCGCCGCCCACCACAACGGGCCGCGCTGGGCGCACGAAGCGCCGAGAATGGCGAAAACCAACTGCATGGCGCGCGAGGTGCGGAAGGTGCGGTGCGAGAAATAGCGGTGGTAGAAGCCGGTCAGGGCGAACATGCGCACGGCGTAGAGCGCCACCGCCACGGCCACCGCCACCGGCGAAACGCCGGTCCATGCGACGCCCAGGCAGCCAACGTGCAGCAGCGCGAAGGGCAGGGCGCGGGTCCAGTCGATGCGGTCGGGCGGGCCGGCGGGCGCGCCCGCCGCCTGGGTATCGACCCAACGGCGTATCGAAGTGGTCCAGTGAGAGGGTTCAGGGCGCATCATCGTGTCCTGTTCGAGGCTTGCGGGGATATACGGGCGGGGCGGGCGGACGGATGCATAAGTGAAAACCCTTAGTCGCACCGGCCCGTCAACGGCGTGGCCGCCGCGGCGTCCATGTCCTGCTGGGTGGGCGGGGCCAGTTCGGCGTCGGCGGGGAATTCGATGCGCACGGTCTGCGTGCCGCCGTTGCCGTCGCGCAGGTTGCTGGGGCCTTCGAAGCGGCGCAGGCGTCGGCTGTCGCGGTCGTAGGTCACGCGCAGCGGCGGCGCGGCGAAACCGTACCAGGCATCCAGCCGCAGCCGGAATACGCGCTCGCGCCGTTCGGGCACGTCGCGCGCCTGGACTTCCAGCGGCATCAGGGCCAATCGGCTGGGCACCAGGAACTGCAAGGGGCGGTCGGGTGAGTCCCAGTGCGCGCGCAGCCAGACGTCGAAGCCGGCGTCGATCACCGGGTCTTCGGCCTGCGGCAGCGCCTGGCTGCGCGTGGTCGCGCTGGCGCGCGCCTGCACGTAGGCGTGGCGCACGCCGCCGCGGCTGCTGACGCCTTCGCGGTAGCCGTCGCGCTGGTCCAGCAGGGCGAAATCGGGCGCGGGATCATCCACGCCGCCGCGCACCCATTTGCGGGCGAAGGCGGCGCCGTCCGGACAGCGATACAGCACCAGCCGGGTCTGCCGCGAGCCGTCCCTGACGACCCAGTGCTCCTCGCGGTAGCGCTCGGCGCCGCCGTGCTGGGCATAGGCGTAGCCCAGGTAGTGTTCGTTGGCCGCCTGGGCGCCAAGCGGCGCCAGCGGCAGGATCAGGGCGAGCAGCAGCGATGGGCGCATGTCATTCTCCCGGGGCGGAGCAGGGACGGGTCACGAACGCGGCCATGTCGTCCAGCACCGGCGCGCGCCAGCGCAAGGGCCGCGCCAGCGCGCCCACCAGCAGTTTGTGGCCGAGGTCGGGATACTCGACCAGGCGCGCGCAGGCGCCAGCGGCGCGCAGGGCGCGCGCCAGGCCGGCGCTGTTGCGCCGCGGGTCCACCGCGGTGTCGGCGCCGCCGGTCAGCAGCAGGCCCGGCGGGGCGTCGGCGCTGACGTGGCGGATCGGTTGCGAGTCGGCCGGCGTATCGGGAAACCGGAACACCGGCCGCACGTCACGCGCGACGATCGGCAGGAAGTCGTAGGGGCCCGCCAGGCCGATCCAGCCGGCCAGCGAGCCCGGCGCGGAGCCGGCATCGCGCAGCCAGCGCGGATCCAGGGCCAGCATGGCGGCGATGTAGCCGCCGGCGCTGTGGCCGGCCACGAACACCCGGCCCGGGTCGCCGCCATAGGCATCGATATGCCGTTGCGTCCACGCCACCGCCAGCGCCGCGTCCTGCAGGAACGCCGGGTAGGTAGCCTCCGGATAGAGGCGGTAGTCGGCGATGACGGCGATGATGCCGCGCGAGGCCAGCGCGTCGCCCGCGAAGCGGTAGTCGGCGCGTTCGCCGCTGCGCCAACTGCCGCCGTAGAAGAACACCACCACCGGCGCGCCGGCGGCGTCCAGCGGCGCATGGATGTCCAGGCGCTGGCGCGGCAGCGGGCCATAGGCCAGCCCGGACGTGGCGCGGCTGGCGCCGTCGGGCACGGCGCCGTTGAGCAGGGTCAGGGGCGAGCAGGCGGCCAGCAGGCCTAGCGCCAGGCTGGCCAGCAGCAGTATCTCGAGCAGGCCGCGCTGGCCCGGGCCGATCCAGGAAGACATGGGGTGCTCCGCAACGGGGACACCCCTCTATACGGGCACGGGCCCGCGTTGGATGCGGCTCAGATCTTCAGCACGTCGCCGCTCATGATGACCGGCCCGGTGGGCGCGCCGGTGGGCGAGCCGCCCGGCGGCTCCAGCGTGATGGCAAGTTGCTGGACGCCGGCCAGGCCCTGGGCGCGGCGCAGCGCGGTCAGGCCTTCGGGCGACACCAGCCCGACCGACTGCGGCGCCTGCCCGGGCGGAATGGCCCAGAGTTCCAGGGACTTGCCGCCGGCGCGCGTCGCCAGGTTCTGCAGCGCGTGGATGTGCAGGCCGCCGGCTTCGTCGGCGCGCACCACCAGCATGGCTTGCGCCTCGGGGCTTTGCAGCACGGCCATCAGTTGCGCCCGGGCGGCGCGGTCCACCTGCATGGGATAGATGACGACGCCGGCCACCAGCAAGGCGGCCAGCGCGCCGCTGGCGACGCGCCAGAACGCCAGGCCGCGCCACCAGGGCGCCGCGCCCGGGTGCAGGCGGGATTGGATCGCGCGCCAGACGCGGCGCGGGGGCGTCCTGCCGGGCAGCGACCAGAGCAGGGGGTAGATGTCGTCTTCCCAGCCCCGCACCTGCCGGCGCAGATTGGCGTCGGCGGCCATCAGGCCCTCGAAGCGGCGGCGGGCGCCGCCGCGCATGGCGCCCGAGACGTAGTCGGCCGCCAGCCGGGCGCGCAATTGCGGATCGCGGTAGTTCATGACAGGCACCTCTTGAGCCGTTCCATGCCGCGCCGCACCCAGCTCTTGATCGTGCCCAGCGGCGCCTGCAGGCGGCGGGCGATCTCGCCGTGGCTCAGGTCGTCGAAAAAGGACAGCGCGATGGCCGTGCGCTGCTGGCCTTCCAGTTGCTTGAGGCAGTCGGCCAGGCGCCGGGCATCCTGGTCGGACTGCAGGCGCTCGAAGGGGCCGGGCGCGTCATCCGCCCAGGCCAGCGTCAGTTCGCCGTCGGCGTCCGGGCGCTCCAGGTCGGGCCTGCGCAGCAGGTCGATACAGCGGTTGCGCACGATGCGGGTCATCCAGGTCATGACTTGGCTCTGTTCCGAAGAATAGCGGGCGGCGTTGCGCCAGATATTGATGAAGCTGTCCTGGAGGACTTCTTCCGCCCAGTCGCTTCGTCGCAATATACGGACGGCAAGGGCAAACAGATGCGGGGACGTTTGACGATAGAGTTCGGCCAGCGCGGATTCCTGGCCGCGCGCGCAGTCTTGTATCAGGGCCTTCAGACGTATGGGGTCGGGCATGACGGGTATCCGGGGTCACATGGGGTGCGGCCGCAGAATGCGCGGAATGGGCGCCACGGCGGGACGCGCCGCGGCACCATCCGACATACTACCGAAAACTCCGGCCTCGTTGCGCGGTCTGGCCCTTGCCGGTCACGTCATCCATTGCGTGAGGCCGCTCAGCCAGCAGCCGGCGCCATCGCCCCGCGCTCGTAGCTGGATTGCCGACGGGGAGCCCATGGCCACGCCCTGGCGCACCGTGCAGACCTGGCCGGCGGGGATGGCGCCGGTCTTGTCCAGATAGCCCCACAATGCCGCCGCCGCGATGCCGGTGGCGGCGTCCTCGGGATAGCCGGAAGCCTTCGGAAACTGCCGCGCGCTGGCGCCGTCGGCCGTCAATGCGTAGGGGTACAGGCCGGTCGAGCCGATGGCCTCGCACAAGCCGCGCATCGCATCGAAGTCGGGGGCCAGCGCGTCCAGCGCGGCCGCGTCGGGCATCCGCACCAGGGTTTTGACGCGGCTGGTGCTGGCATTGACCATGTGCAGGCCCGGCAGCGCCGGATCGATGCGCAGCACGGCCGCGACGGCGCGGCACTGGTCTGGCGTCAGCGCGCGGGTGGTCGCGGCGGGTTGCGAGACCCAGGCCCGATCGCCGGCCTCGTCCCATTCGACGTCCACGCTGCCGCTCAGGGTCTGGACCCGCGTGGCGGGCGTGCGCCAGTGCCCCCATTGCCGCAGCGCCCAGAGCGTGCCGACGGTGGCGTGGCCGCACATCTCCATTTCATGGCCGGGCACGAAGAAGCGCAGCCGGCACAGGTGGCCATCGCGATCGGCCGGCGCCACGAAGGACGATTCGTGGCCGTGGCGCGCGGCCAGGGCCTGCATGTCGGCGGCCGTCATGCCGAGCGCGTCGAGCACCAGCGGCACGGGGTTGCCGCCGCGTCCGGCGTGGGCGGGATCGACGAAGACGCGCAGCAGGGCGGCCGAGCCGGCGGCCGGCGGGGCGGGCGCGCGGGGGGAGGGAAGGTCAGTCAAACTGGACTCCGAGGGTGGTGATGAGCTCGCCCCAGAAGGCGAGGTCGTGGGAGACGGTGTGGGCCAGCGCGTCGGCCGTGTCCGGGTGCACGTCGACGCCCTTGGCCGCCAGGTCCGCCGCGATGGCCGGATCGCGCAGCACCGTGTTCAGGGCAAGGTTCATCTTCTGCACGATGGCAGGCGGCGTGCCTTTCGGGAAAGCCAGGCCGTACCACAGCGATTGCGTGTAGGCGGGCATGCCTTGCGCGGCGAACGTCGGCACGTTCGGCAGGATCGGGGTGGCGGCGGTGGTGGCCACGGCGACCAGCTTGCCGCTCTGCACGAAGGGCGCCAGGCCCACGGGGTTGTCGAACATGATGTCGACCTGGCCGCCGATCAGGTCGGTGTAGGCGGGCGCCGCGCCGCGGTAGGGCACGTGGGTCAGGTCCAGGCGCTCGTCTTTCTTGAACATCTCGCCCAGCAGGTGCGACACGGTGCCGGCGCCCACCGAGGCATAGGTGACGCTGCGGCCCTTGAGTGCCGCGACCAGCGCGGGCAGGGTGGTGGCCTTCAGGGCCGGCTGCGCGGCCAGCACGTAGGGCGAGGTGCCGATGAAGCCGACGTAGTCGAAATCGTGGGCCGGCTTGTACGGCAGATTCCTGTACAGGCTGGCGCTGAGCGCGACCGTGCTGGTGGTGACCGCGACGGCGGTATAGCCGTCGGGCCTGGCGCGCGCGGCCTGGCCGGTGCCCACCGTGCCGCCGGCGCCGCCGGCGTTCTGGATGATGACGGTCTGCCGCAATTGGCGCGTCAACGCCGGCTGCAGGGTGCGCACCACCAGGTCGGTGCCGCCGCCGGCCGGGAACGGCACGATCAGCGTGATCGGTTTGTCAGGCCAGGCCGGTTCGGCCGCCGCGGCGGCGAGCGGCAGGGCCAGGGGGGCGAAGGACAACAGGGCGAGCGGCAATGCGCGGATCATGGACATCCCCTTGTATAGGTTGAACGCCCCGATCGTAGGGGGGCGGCCCGCGCGCGGGCGAACCACGGCGCGACAGGGGCCGATCCCGCACACGACAGCGGCCCGGCGGCGCGGACGCCGGGCTTGCGTGGACGCGGGCGCGCGTCGATACTGGGGCGACGTCCATTTCCGCCCGCGTTGGCCTGCCGCCGGCGCGGCATCCGCGCCGCCGACCCATCATGCGTTCCGTCCCGCTTTCGTCCAAACAGGACCTGATCGCCCAGACCGGCTTTGCCATTGCGGCCAGCCGCCAGCCGCACTACGCCTTTCACTGGCACGAGCACGACTGCGCCATGCTGCTCTGGCCGCGCGCCGGCGCGCTCGACAGCGCCTGGCAGGACGAGGAAGGCGCGCGCCGCCGCAGTCGCCTGGTTCGCGGCCAGGCCTTGCTGCTGCCCTCGCACGTTGAACACAGCACGCGCGCCGAAAGCGCCGCGCAGCAGCATGGCGAACTCTATCTGGCGCCCGAACTGCTGCGCGACTGCCAGGCCGGCGGAGTGCTGCAACTGGACGGCGCGGCCCAGGCCATGCTGGACGCGCTGTGGAAGCCGGCGCTGTCGGCCGCGGCCCTGCCGATGCTGGTGGCGGCGCTGATCGCGCAGCTCGACGCGCATCACCGGCTGCAGGCCCACGCCCGCGTGACGCAGGCGCCGCTGCCGTTGGCGCGGCAATGGCTGGCGCTGCTGCGCGGTCGATTGGAGGAAGGGCAGCCGCTGCCCGCCATCGCGGAGTCGGCCAGCGCGCTCGGCGCCACCACGCGCACGCTGCAGCGCGCCTGCCAGCAAGCCTACGGACTCTCCCCCATCGCCCTGCGCCGCCTGCTCCTGGCGCAAGCCGCGCGCCAGCGGCTTGCGCTGGGCGAACCCTTGGCGCGGGTCAGCGCCGAATTGGGGTTTTCCAGCAGTGGCCACCTGGGCCGGCTGCTGCGCGCGGTCGGGGCCGGGCAGGACCCGGACCTTGCCGGGCCGTTCTGACGCGAATCGATAGCGTCAGGTCGAGGCGGTCGACGCCTGCCGTGGCAGCGCCACGCGGAAGCGGGTGATGCCGTCGCGCGATTCGGCGCTGATGCGGCCGCCGTGGGATTGCGCCACCTGTTGCGCGATGAACAGTCCCAGCCCCAGGCCGCGATGGCCCCCGGCCGGCCGCGCGCCGCTGCGGAACGGGTTGAACAGTTGCGGCAGCAGTTCCGCGGGAATGCTGCCGCCGTTGCTGACCGTGACCACGACCCGGTCGGCAACGGAACCATCCACCTCGACCCGCACCGGCACGTCGCGGGCGCCGTGGTGCAAGGCGTTGCCGAGCAGATTGGCCAGCACCTGGGCGATGCGCTCGCCGTCCCATTCGCCGACCGGGTCGCCATGGCATTCGGCTTCGATCTGGCGGTCGGCGAAGCCGGCGCGCAATTCGTCCAGGGTGCGGTGGACCAGCGTGTCCATGCCGATGCGCGCCGGCGCCAGCGCCAGTCCGCCGGCCTGGCGGATGCGCGTCACGTCGAGCAGGTCTTCGATCAGGTGCTTCATGCGCTCGCTGCTCTGGAGCATGCGTTGCGCCACGCTGACCACGCGCGCGTCGCCGCCCTGGCGCGCCAGCATCGAGGCGCCCATGATGACCGCCTGCAATGGCGTGCGCAGGTCATGGCTGAGCACGGCCATGAACATGTCGTTGACCCGCAGCGCCTCGGTGCGCGCCTCCAGTTGCTGCGCCAGCGCGCGCCGGCGCTCGTGCAACTCGAAGAACACGTTCGCCTTGCTGCGCAGCATGTAAGGGTCGACCGGCTTGTACAGAAAGTCCACCGCGCCGCTCTCGTAGCCGCGGAACTGCCAGTTCTGTTCGCGCGAGCCGGCGGTGATGAAGATCAGCGGAATGTGGCGGGTGCGCTCGCTGCCGCGGATCAGCTCGGCCAGCTCGAAGCCGTTCATGTCGGGCATCTGCACATCGAGCAGCGCCAGCGCCACGTCGGGATGATTCAGCAGCAGTTCCAGCGCCTGCGGGCCGGATTGCGCTTTCAGCACTTCGACCCGGTCGCTCGCCAGCAGCGCTTCCAGCGCGACCAGATTTTCGGGCACGTCGTCGACCAGCAGGCACTTGATGCGGTCATCCGAGGGTTTGGCAGATGTCAATATCATGGTGTGGTGGAAGTGGGGGGGCAGGGCCGCGGCTGCGCGGGCAACTGCGACAGCAGCGTCGCGATGGCGGCGGGCGCCAGGACCAGGGGGGCATCGATGCGCGCCAGGGCGGCGTCGGGCATGGCGCGCATCGCGGCGGTGTCCGGCGCCTGGACCACGGCGCGGCCGCCTGCTGCGTGGATGGCGGCCAGGCCGGCGGCGCCGTCTTCGTTGGCGCCCGACAGCAGCACCCCCAGCAACCGCTCGCCATAGCCGTCGGCGGCGGACTGGAACAGCACGTCGATTGAAGGCCGCGAGAAATGCACCAGCGGGCCGATCGACAGCGCCAGGCGCGGCCCACGGTCGACCAGCAGGTGGTAGTCGGGGGGCGCGAAATAGACGTGCCCCGGCTGGATGGGCTGTTGGTCCTCAGCCTCGCACAGCGGCAGCGCGCAGCGGTCGCGGAAGATGTCGACCAAGAGGCTGCGGCGGTCGCGCGGCAGGTGCAGCAGCACGATCACCGCGGCGCGCAGGCCGGCCGGCAGGGCGGGCATCAGCAGGTTCAGGACCTCGATGGCGCCCGACGAGCCGCCGATGACGATGGCGTCCCAGGCGCCCGCCGCCTCGCCGCGATCCGGCGTTGGGGCGCTCACAGGCCGGCCTTCTTGCGGTAGATGCGGTCTTCGAGCACGAAATCGTCGAAGCCGTCTGCCTGGGCGGAAAAGCGCACCGATTCGCGCGAGCCCAGGCCCATGAAGCCGCGATGCACCAGCGCGTCATGGAACAGGCGCAATGCGCGGTTCTGCAGGTCGCGCTCGAAATAGATAAGCACGTTGCGGCACGAGACCAGGTGCACCTCCGCGAACACGCTGTCGGTCGCCAGGCTGTGGTCCGAGAACACCATGTGCTCGCGCAACTGCTTGTCGAACACCACGCGCCCGTAGCGCGCGGTGTAGTAATCGGACAGCGAGCTGCGGCCGCCGGACTGGGCGTGGTTGCTGGTGAAGGCGGCCACCCGGTCCAGGTCGAACACGCCCTGTTCGGCCGCGCGCAGCGCATGCGGATTGATGTCGGTCGCGTAGATCAGGGCGCGGTCCAGCAGGCCTTCCTCATGCAGCAGGATGGCGAGCGAATAGACCTCCTCGCCGGTGCTGCAGCCGGCCACCCACACCTTGATAGAGGGGTAGGTGCGCAGGATGGGCACCACTTCGCGGCGCAGCGCCAGGAAATAGCTGGGGTCGCGAAACATGTCGCTGACCTGGACGGTCAGGAATTGCAGCAGGCTGGTGAACACCGGCGGCTCATGCAGCACGCGGTCCTGCAACTGCGACAGGGTCTTGCAGCCGAAGTGCGACAAGGCGCTGCGCAGGCGCCGCTTGAGCGAGGCCTGGGCATACTCGCGGAAGTCGTAGTGGTACTGGTGATAGATCGCGTCGAGCAGCAGCCGCTGCTCGATATCCTCGGTCTGCGCCTTGGGCGGAGGGGGCAGGGTCATGGTCGCCGGGTCCGGGGCCGCTGGTTACTTGCGCATCCAGACGCGCACCAGCGACAACAGCCGCTCCACGTCCAGCGGCTTGGCGATGTAGTCGTTGGCGCCGGCGGCCAGGCATTTCTCCTGGTCGTCCTTCATGGCCTTGGCGGTCAGCGCGATGATCGGCAAGCGGCGCCACTCCGGCCGCGTGCGGATCTCGCGCATCGCGGTGTAGCCGTCCATCTCGGGCATCATGATGTCCATCAGCACCAGGTCGATCGCCGGGTGGCCGTCCACGCCGACGCGGTCCAGCGCCTCGAGGGCCTCGCGGCCATTGCGCGCGATCTCCACCCGCAGGCCGGTCGGCTCCAGGATGCTCGACAGCGCGAACACGTTGCGCACATCGTCCTCGACCACCAGCACCGTGCGGCCTTCGAGCGCGCTGTCGCGGCTGCGGGCCAGCTCCAGC
This sequence comes from Achromobacter sp. SIMBA_011, assembly GCF_046535435.1. Lineage (NCBI taxonomy): Bacteria > Pseudomonadati > Pseudomonadota > Betaproteobacteria > Burkholderiales > Alcaligenaceae > Achromobacter > Achromobacter sp. SIMBA_011. The sequence continues at coordinate 1,322,921 of NZ_JAWRWN010000001.1, forward strand.
ATCTGGCGCTGCTGCGGCGGCAGGTCGGCCTCGACCTGGTGCAGGAACAGCGTCACCTCGTCGAGCAGGCGTTCGGGCGAGCGCGCGTCCTTGATGATGATGGACTTGGAGAAGCGGCGCAGTTGCTGCTCCTCGTCGCGCGACAGCGCCCGGCCGGTGTACACGATCACGGGCGGGAACGACACGCTCTCCTGCTCGGCCATTTCGCGCAGCAATTCGTAGCCGCTGATGTCGGGCAGGTTCAGGTCCATGACCACGCAATCGAAGGTGGTCTCGCGCAGCAGCTTCAGGGCGGCGCCGGCGGTCGCGGCCGGCACGATCTCCACGTCGTCGCGCGCCAGGAGCTCCCGCACGCTTTCGCGCTGGCGGTCGTCGTCCTCCACCACCAGCACGCGCCGCACGTTCTGGGTGAACTTGGCCTCCAGGCGCAGCAGCGCCTGCGTCAGTTCCTCGCGCTTGACGGGCTTGAGCGCGTAGCCGATCGCGCCGCGGCCCATGGCCTCCTGGGCGTAGTCGGCCACCGACACGATGTGCACCGGGATGTGGCGCGTGTGGGGGTTGCGCTTGAGCTGGTCCAGCACGCCCAGGCCCGAGAAATCGGGCAGGTTGATGTCGAGCACGATGGCGTCGGGCCGGCGCTGTGCCGCCAGCGCCAGGCCGTCGGTCGCGGTGTGCGCGGCCAGGCAGCCGAAGCCCATTTCGTGCGCCAGGTCGCCGAGAATGCCGGCGAAACGTTCATCGTCCTCGATGACCAGGATGGTGCGGCCGGCCTCGCGGGCCGGTTCCGGGTCCGGCTGGACGGGTTCGGCCGCCGGCGCGGCGGCGGGCGCCGCCCAGGCGGGGATGGCGGGCGGCGTCGGGACCGGCGCGGGCAGGCTGGGGACGGGCGCCGCGGGCGCGGCCTCCAGGCGCATCGGCAGCAGCAGCGTGAACACGCTGCCTTGCCCCGGCGTGCTGACCAGCGACAGGGATCCGCCCAGCAGCTTGGCCAGGTCGCGCGAGATCGACAGCCCCAGACCGGTGCCGCCATGCTTGCGATGGCTGCTGCCATCGGCCTGGCGGAAGGCCTCGAAAATCAGTTCCTGCTGGTCGGCCGGCACGCCGATGCCGGTGTCCTGCACGGCGAACGACAGCATGTTGCGCGGCGCGCGCGACACCTTGAGCGCAACGCTGCCTTGCTCGGTGAACTTGAGGGCGTTCGACAGCAGGTTCTTCAGCACCTGGCCCAGCCGCTGCGGGTCGGTATGCAAAGACGCCGGCACGTCGGCGGCGATGTCCAGTTCCAGGGTCAGGCGCTTGTCCTGCGCGATCGGGCGCAGCGGATCCAGCAGCCGCTCGAGCGCCGGCGCGATGGCCACGGCCTCGACCTCCACGGTGGCCTGGCCGGCCTCGATCTTGGCCAGGTCCAGGATGTCGTTGATCAGCGCCAGCAGGTCGCTGCCCGCTTCGTAGATGGTCTGTGCATACTTGACCTGGTCGGCGCTCAGGTTGCCCGGCTTGTTCTCGGACAGCAGCTTGGACAGGATCAGCGTCGAATTCAACGGGGTGCGCAGTTCGTGACTCATGTTGGCCAGGAACTCGCTCTTGTACTGGCTGGCCTGCGTCAGCAGCCGCGCCTTGTCGGTCAGCGCGCCCTGCACCCGCAACAATTGCTCGGTCTGCAGTTCCAGGCTGACGTTGGCCTGCTTGAGCTCGGTCTGCTGCACCTCCATGCGCGCCTGCGATTCCTGCAGGATGCGGCTCTGCTGTTCCAGCTCTTCATTGCTGACGCGCAATTCTTCCTGCTGGGTCTGCAGTTCTTCCGACTGGCGCTGGGTTTCCGCCAGCAGCGCCTCCAGCCGCGTGCGGTCCAGGCCGGCGCGGATCGCCGAGGCCAGCATCTCGGAGGCGCCCTCGAGCAGGCTGCGCTCGCTCTGGCCCACGGCGTGGGTGAAGCCCAGTTCGATCACGGCATAGACCCGATCGTTCTGCATGGCGGGCGCGAGGATCAGTTCGGCCGGATTGGACGTGCCCGTGGCCGACGAGACCGGGAGGTGGCCGGGCGGTACGTCGCGCAGGTGCAGCAGCTTGCGCGAGCTGGCCGCCTGCCCGACCAGCCCTTGCGCGGCGGGAATCTTCTGCGCCAGGCGCTCGGTCGGCAGGGCATAGCCGCCGAAGAGTTCCAGCTCGTCGCCGCCGTGGTTGACGACGTAGCCGGCGCCGACGCTGGCGTGCAGGTAGTCCGCCAGGTAGTCCAGCGCGCGCTTGCCGATTTCGTCCAGGCGATGATCGCCCCGCAAGCGCAGGCTCAGGCCCGAGAGGCCGGTCGTGACCCAGGCCTGGCGCGCCTTGGCGCGGTACTCACGGATGGTCACGGCGGCCGACGCCAGGATCAGCGCCAGCAGCAACATCGACCCGCCCCATGAGTAATAGGTCGAGGTGGTCGAGGCCGCGGCCCAGGTTTCGCGTTGCTCCTCGACCTGGCCCAGTTGGCGCGTGTACAGGTCGGCGACCAGGTCGCGCAACCGGTCCATCGCTTCCTTGCCGGCATCGGTGCGCACCACGGCCATTGCGCCTTGCACGTCGCCGGCCTTGCGCATTTCGATGGTCTCGCGCAGTTCCGTCAGCTTCTGCTGGGTGATGCCCGCGATGTCGTTGACGATGCGGCGCTGCGCCGAATCCGCGGTGGCCGCTTCCTTGACCAGCGCCAGGCGCTGTTCGATCAACGGCACCGAGCGCAGATACGGTTGCAGGTAAGCCGGGTCGCCCGTCAGCAGGTAGCCGCGCTGGCCGATCTCGGCATCCTTGAGCGCCGAGTTGAACAGGCTCAGTTGGCGCACGGTCTCGGTGGCGCGGTCCATGGCCCTGACCGCCTCCGTCCGGGTCTCGGCCGAGCGCACGTTGACGAAGGCGATGACCAGGGTGGCCAGCGCCGCCGTCACGAAACCGGCCATCAAGGTGCGCGGAAGGGTGTGGCGGCTGGCGGATTGTTGCGAATTCGGCATGGGAACGGTTGACGGCTCGGGGAAGAGGACGGCGCGCGGGGCGGGGGGGGCGGCGACAATTATAGGGACGAGCCGCGATCCCGGCTGCCCGGCCAAACCCGCGAGACTATACAGGCGGATGGGGCATTCGTTTCGTCCGGATACAATTACTTCACACATGAAGGGTCCGCATGTCCTAGGATTCGGCGTCTACCCGGTTCCACCTATCCGTCTGCCCGCCGGCGTCCCGCACGCGTGGCAGCGCACAACCATGACGAAAATCCTTTTGGTCGACGACCAGCCCGTGCTGGTCACCCTGATGAGCGAATTCCTGAGCGGCGAAGGCTATGACGTCACGACGCACACGGACGGCCTGACCGCGTTGCAGCAGATGCTCGAAGTGCGGCCGGATCTGGTCATCACCGATCTGTCCATGCCCGGCATGGATGGCGGCGCCTTGCTGACTGCCATGCGCGAGAACGCCTACCTCGGCGATACGCCGGTGCTGGTCCTGAGCGGCCGTCCGCAAGCCGAGATCGCCGCGGTCTGCGAAGGGCGCGCCACCCTGATGCGCAAGCCCGCCGAGCCGCAGGATGTGCTGGCGGCCGTGCGCCGCCTGGCGCCGGCGCCCGTGCGGCGGCCGCGCGCCGGCGCGCCGATCCTGGCGGCGGGCGAGACCCGCGAGTTGGCCGCCCTGGCCGCGTAGCGCCGTTTCACCGCGCGCCGGGCTCGGCCCGCGCCTGCGCACGAACTCATATCGAAGACAGGGGCCGGCCGGCGCCGTCAGCGCGCCCCGGCGGCCAGCAGCAGCTGCGCCGTCGCCGCCTGCCTGCGCTGGCGCGCGTGCCACAGGGGGCTGCGGCCATCGCCGTCGGCCAGGTTCACATCGGCCCCGCCCGCGATCAGCAGCGCGACCACGGCCTGGTGGTCCGGCCCGCCATCGCTCAGGATGATGGCCTCCAGCAACCCCGTCCAGCCCAGCCGGTTGACATGGTCCGGATCGACGCCGGCCGCCAGCAGCATGCGCACCGTTTCGACCAGGCCGCGTTCGCAGGCCGGGATCAGCGCGGTGCCGCCGTAGCGGTTGGTGCTGCGCAGGTCGGCGCCATGGCGCAGCGTCTGCGCCAGGATGCCGTTGTGGCCGCGGGCGCCGGCGTACAGGTAGGCGCTGTCCTGCATGGCGTTCTTGGCGTTGACGTCGGCCCCGGCCTGGATGAGCGCGGAGGCGGCCGCCTCCGCGTTGATCAGCGTGGCGCGCAGCAGCGGCGTGTTGCCGTCGGCGTCGCGCGCTTCCAGCGGCGCGCCCCGGGCCAGCAGGGCCTGGACGCGGGCGGCGTCGCCGTCGCCGGCGGCCTGCAACAGGGCGGCGCCGGCCTCGGTCTCGCCGGCCGCGCCCGAACTGGCCGCGCTGCCCTCCGCGACCGCCAGCAGGGTGGCGGCCAGGAAGGCGCGCCAGGAGCGGATGATGGACATGCGTCGGGTCTCCTTGTCGTGTCGTGGATACTGCCTCGATTATGCCGCCATGATCCGTCGCCGGCGCCCCGTTTGGCGAATACCGCCGATCGCTGCAGAATCCCGGGATTCCCTTCTCTCCGTTTCCGCCATGGACACCTTCAACTACATGCGCGCCTTCCGGCGCATCGTGGAACTGGGCAGCCTCGCCAAGGCGGCCGAGGACCTGGACATGTCGTCCGCCGGCCTCAGCAAGCAGTTGCGCGCGCTGGAAGCCCACCTGGGCGCGGTGCTGATCCAGCGCACCACGCGCAAGATGAGCCTGACCGACACCGGCGCCGCCTACTATGCCGAATGCTGCCGCCTGCTCGACGAACTGGATACCCTGGAAAAATCCATCAAGCAGCAGGCCGGGCGCGTGGCCGGGCGGCTGCGGGTGAATGCGCCGGTGTCGTTCGCGCTGAGCGTGCTGTCGCCCTTGCTGGCGCGCTTCCTGCGGCAGTATCCGGAGCTGCGGCTGGACCTGGCCATGGAGGACCGGCTGGTCGACGCCGTGGGGCTGGGCTTCGATGTGTCGATCCGCCTGCGGGCGCAACTGGATGATTCCTCGCTGATCGCCCGCCGGCTGGCGTCGCTGACGCAGGTGCTGTGCGCGGCGCCGTCGTATCTTGCCCAGCGCGGCCATCCCGGCAGCGTGGACGACTTGCGGGGGCATGACTGCCTCAGCTATAGCCTGGCCGACAGCCCCGGCCCGGTGCCGGACGACGATGCCAGCCATCCCGCCGACCCGTTCGGCGTGCCGACGCGGGTCCAGGCCAACAACAGCCTGATGCTGCGCGACCTGCTGGAAGCTGGCCTGGGAATCGGCGCGCTGCCGTCCTTCCTGGCCGCGCCCGCCATCGCCGAAGGCCGGCTGGCGCGGGTGCTGCCCGATCTGCCCAGCGCGCCGCGCCAGGTCTACGCGGTGTATCCCACCAGCCGTCACCTCCAGCCCAAGGTCAAGGCCTTCGTGGACTTCCTGGCGCAACATCTGCCGGCCGCCATGGGCGGCGATTGTTGACGCCCAGCGAATAGAGTCCTGCCGGCGAACGCCTTACTCGCGCGCCGCCCCGTCCGTAAGCTGGCATCCATTGAAACCCGATGGATGCTCGCATGTTTTCGACCTCGCCCGCCACCCCCGCCGCGCCCGCCGGCAACCCCGCGCCCGCCGCGCCGCGGGTCGTGGACTTCTTCCACGACGTGGTTTGCGGCTGGTGCTACGTCATGTCCCCGCGCCTGCGTCAGGTGGCCGCCGAACTCGGCATCACGGTGCGCCAGCGCAGTTTCGTGCTGCAGGAATCGCCCGAGCAGATGCGTCGGGTGTTCGGCTCGATGGAGCGCGCCAAGCGCGTCATCCTGGGGCATTGGGACGCCTGCGCCCGCCACGATGACGAGGCGCGCATCGACGTCGAGGGCATGCGCGCCGAGACCTTCGACTATCCCAGCGGCCTGGCCGGCGCCCTGGCCTGCCAGGCGGCCCACCTGCTCGCGGGCGACGCGGCGCATTGGGACCTGTTCGACGCGATCCAGCGCGCCCACCTGAGCGAGCATCGCAACATCGGAGACGCCGCGGTCCTGCTGGACATTGCCGTGGCGCAAGGCTTCGACCGCGCCGAATTCGCCCGCATCATGCAGGGCGAGGACGCCTCGCGGCGCGTGCGCGACGACCGCGCCGCCGCCGCGCGGCTGGGCATCGATTCCATCCCCACGCTGGTCGCGGGGCCGCACCAGGCCCGCCTGCAGACCTTGCCGTTGGCCGAGCTGCGGCAGCGCCTGGCGGCGCTGATGCCCGCGCGCGGCTGACGCCGATCCGGCGTCGTCAGCGCTCGCCTTTCCTTTTCCTCAATCCCGCCCGTCCGCCGGACGAGGCTTTCCTGCTCAAGGTGTCTTATGCCGCTCCCTTACTCCCGCAAACTGCTCGGCCTCGCGCTGGGCGTCGTTCTTGCCAGCAACGTGTTCGCGCATGGCGCGCCGTCGCGCGCCCCGGCCTCCGGCCAGGAAGTGGGCGTCAGCCCCTGGGGGCCCGATGACGAGATCGGCCGCCTCAACCTGATCACGCCCGAATCGCGCGCCGCCGTCATGTCGCGCGTGGCCGGCGACAAGGTCTATGACCTGGCCACCGAATACTACGTGGGCATGCCCAGTTGGCAGGACGCCGGTGATCCGCGCTACCAGTTCTGGATGACGCACACGCCGCGCGGCACCGAGGTCGACGATCCGATGGGCGTGGGCAAGGACATGAACGCCACGCGCAGCTACACCGGCACCGCGTTCTCGATGTACAGCCACACCGGCACGCATATCGACGCGCTGAACCACTTCGGCATCCACGGCAAGATCTGGAACGGCTTTCGCGCCGACGAACACCTGGGCGACCGCGGCTGGAAACGCACCGGCATCGAGAAATTCCCGCCGCTGGTGGCGCGCGGCGTGCTGATCGACGTGGCCGCGCTCAAGGGCGTGGACATGCTGCCGGATTCGTACCGCATCACGCGCCAGGACCTGAAGGCCGCGCTGGCGCGCCAGAAGACCGAACTGCGCCAGGGCGACATCGTGCTGATCCGCACCGGCCGCATGAAGCTGTACCACGATCCGGCCGCCTACATGGCCCAGCCGCCCGGCATGGGCCTGGACGCGGCGCGCTATCTGGTGGAAGAGGGCGGCGCCATGATCCTGGGGGCGGACAACCTCAGCTTCGAGACCTTCCCGTCCGAGGTCGCCGACGACTACGTGCCGCTGCATACCTATCTGCTGGCGCAGCAGGGCGTGCCGATCATCGAGCTGGCCGCGCTGGACGAACTGTCGCGCGACAAGGTCTATGAGTTCGCCTTCATCGGCGGGCCGCTGAAGATCCGCGGCGGCGACGCCGCGCCGCTGCGTCCGGTGGCGATGCCCTTGCGCTGAGCGCCGCCGCCGCGCTGACGGCCGCGGGCCGGGCCCCGGCCGTCACCGCGGCGAGCCGTCCGTGCGCGGTCGGTCGAACGCCCGGATCGGCGGCAGCGCGCCGTCATGGCGTTCCACCTGCACCGCCGTCAACTGGCCGCTGCAGCCCTGCGCCAGCGACGAGGTGCCGACGTCGCGCGTCAGGATGTTGGGATTGCCGTGGCCGCACAGCGTCACCTCGCCGTCTTCGTCGCGCACCGGGTCGTACCAGGCGCCGGTGGGCAACTGCGCCACGCCGGGCATGATGGCCTCGCTCAACGTGGCGCTGGCCAGGCAGGCGCCGCGTTCGTTGAACAACCGCACGATGTCGCCCTCGGCGATGCCGCGGGCCGCGGCGTCGGCGGGATGCAGGGTGCAGACCTCGCGGCCCTGGCGCTTCTGCGCGGCGCTGTGAGCGCCGAAATCCAGTTGGCTGTGCAGGCGGGTGGCGGGCTGGTTGGCCACCAGGAACAGGGGATGCGCCGGGGTCGGCGCGTCTTGCGGCGCCAGCCACGCCGGATGGCCGGGGCAGTCGGCATAGCCGAAGCCGGCGATGGTCGGCGAGCTGATCTGCACTTTGCCGCTGGGCGTGGGCAGCGGCTTGCCGGCGGGATCGTCGCGGAAGGCGCGCAGGATGCCGCCGTCGTCGTCCTGTTGCGGCAGCGTCAATTCGCCGCGCTTCCAGAACTGATCGAAGTCCGGCGCGTCCAGGCCTTTTTCCTCGAGGGCCGCGCGGGTTCTTTCATACAGGTGGCGCAGCCATTCGGCGCTGCCGCGGCCTTCGGTGAAGGCCTCGCGCGCGCCCAGCCGTTCGGCCAGGTCGGTGAAGATGTCGTAGTCGTCGCGCGCCTGGCCGTTGGGCGCGGCAATGCGGTGCATGGCCACCAGCAGCGGGTCGGTGGGCGCGCCGCCGATGTCCTCGCGTTCCAGCGTCATCGTGCAGGGCAGCACGATGTCGGCGTGGCGCGCGGTGGCGGTCCAGCCGATCTCGTGCACCACGAAGGTGTCGAGCGTGGCGAAGGCGCGCGCGAGGCGCTTCAGGTCCTGGTGGTGGTGGAAGGGGTTGCCGCCCGCCCAATAGGCCAGCCGGATACGCGGATAATGCATGCGCTTGCCGTTGTAGTCGAACGGCTCGCCGGGATGCAGCAGCATGTCGGCGATGCGGGCCACGGGGATGAAGTCCTTGACGCCGTTCACCCCCTGGGGCAGCGAAGCCACCGGCACCGCGTTGCTGCGCTTGCCGTAATGCGCCAGCGTGCCCAGCGCGTAGGCGTAGCCCCCGCCCGGCAGCCCCAACTGTCCCAGCGCCGCGGCCAGCACCGCGCCCATCCAGACCGGTTGTTCGCCATGTTCGGCGCGTTGCAGCGAATGCGACACGGTCACCAGCACGCGCTTGCCCGGCAGCGACCGCGCGATCCGCGCGATGTCCGCGGCCGGCACGCCGCAGATCGGCGCGGCCCAGGCCGGATCCTTGGCCTGGCCGTCCGTGCGGCCCATCAGGTAATCCTCGAAGCCATCCCAGCCCTCGCAGAAGTCGCGCAGGAACGCCTGGTCATGCCAGCCATTGGCCACCAGCTCATGCACCAGCGCCAGCATCAGGGCCACGTCGGTGCCTGGCGCCGCGCGCACCCATTGCGCCGCCGCCTCCGCCGGCAGGTCGGAGGCGAGCGGACTGATGTTCAGGAAGCGGCAGCCGCGCTGCGCGGCCTGGCGCATCGAGTCGCGCTCGATGTGGCGGCTGATGCCGCCGCTGGCCACGCGCGAGTTCTTCAGCGCCATGCCGCCGAAGGCCAGCACCACGTCGGTGTGCGCGACGATCTGCTTCCAGGTGACGTTGCGGCGCGCCACGTCGTCCATGCTGCCCAGGATGTGCGGCAGGATGACCGCCGAGGCGCCGGCGCTGTAGCTGTTGACCGAACGCACGTAGCCGCCCAGCGCCGTGTTCAGGAAGCGGTGCACCTGGCTCTGCGCATGATGGAAGCGGCCGGCGCTGGACCAGCCATACGAACCGCCGAACACCGCCTGCGGGCCGTGCTGGTCGCGCACCCTGCGCAGTTCGGCGGCCAGCAGATCCAGCACGTCGGGCCAACTGACCGCCACGTAGTCGTCGCGTCCCCGGCGCGGGTCCGGCCCCGGTCCGCGTTCGAGCCAGCCGCGCCGCACCATCGGCGTGGTCACGCGCGCGGGATGGTCAAGCGCGTTGGTGAAGTTCTCTATCAGCGGATTCGGATCCGGATCGCCCGGATGCGGCCGCACGTCCAGCACGCCGTTCCGCCAGGCCGCGGAGAACACGCCCCAATGCGCACTGTGGGGCTTGCGGCCGTCGTCGGCGCGGGCGGGTTGGGAAGAGGCGTCGATCATGGGCGTGTCAGGGGTTGGCGCCCGTGGCGATGGGCGCGCCGGGCTGCGCGCTCCATTCGCTCCACGAGCCGGGGTAGAGGGCCGCGCCGGGCAGGCCGGCGACTTCCATGGCCAATAGATTGTGGCATGCGGTGACGCCCGAACCGCATTGGCACACCACCGCGTCCGGCGCGCGGCCTTCCAGGCGCGCCAGGAACGCTTCGCGCAGCGCGGCAGGCGGCAGGAACCGTCCGTCGGCGCCCAGATTGTCGCGGAAGAAGCGGTTGCGCGCGCCGGGGATGTGGCCGCCGACCGCGTCCAGGGTTTCGTTTTCGCCCCGGTAGCGGTCGGGCGCGCGGGCATCGAGCACCAGGCGGTCGTGCCCGGCCAGCGCTGCGCGCAAGCCGGCGTAGTCCAGGGTCGGCTGGCGGCCGTCGCGCGCGACCAGCGCGCCTGCCGCGCGCGGGACAGGCGCATCGGTGGTCAGCGGCAGGCCCGCCGCCTGCCAGGCGCTGGCGCCGCCGTCCAGCACCGCCACGGCTTCGTGGCCGATCCAGCGCAGCAGCCACCACAGGCGCGCCGCGTACATGCCGCCGGCGTTGTCATAGGCGACTACCTGGGTGTCCGGGTTCACGCCCAGCGCCGCCAGGGCCCGCGCCAGCGCGGCGCGGTCGGGCAGGGGGTGGCGGCCGTTGCGGCCGGTCTTGGGGCCGCTCAGGGTGTCTTCGAGGTGGACGTAGAAGGCGCCCGGCAGGTGGCCGGCGTCGTAGTGACGGCGGCCGGCCTGCGGGTCGGTCAATTCGAAGCCGCAGTCCAGCACCAGGATGCGTTCGCGGTGCGGGCCGTGCAAGGCTCGGGCCAGGTCCTGCGCGCAGATCAGCGTGGTGTGCATGCGTCGCTCCCCGCTCAGGCCTGGCCGGCGGCCAGCGCGTCCATCGCACGCAGCGAGTACACGCAGGCGGCGCCGGCCTTGCGGTTGTTGGCGAGGGTGTCGGTCCAGTTCTTCAACATGGGTGGGTATCCTGAAAGGGGGGAACGGGGTCACTGCCCGATCTGCTTGAGCAGGTCCGGCGTGGCGGCTTTGCGGTAGTTGGCGATGTCTTCGACGATGTACTGCTTGAACTGGTCCATCGGCAGGTCGCGCTCCATCGCGGCGTCCTTGCGGATGGTGTTCTGCACCGCGGGGTCCGCCAGCGCGCGCGACAGGTGCTCTGACAGTGTCTTGACCACCGCCGGCGGCGTGCCGGCGGGCGCGGCCAGGCCATACCACTGCGTCATGGTCATGTCGATGCCGAGTTCCTTGAAGGTCGGCACCTCGGGCAGGATCGGGCTGCGCTGGCGGCCGGTCAGCGCCAGCACGCGTAACTGGCCCTGCTGCACCTGCGGCACCAGCGGCGAGGCGGTGGCAAAGAACATGTCGATCTGTCCGCCCAGCATGTCGGTGATGGCGGGGCCGGAGCCCTTGTATGGCACGTGCAGCAGCTTCAGGTGACCCAGTTCCTTGATGGTCTCCATGCCGATGTGGGCGGCGCCGCCGGTGCCGGTCGAGGCAAAGGTCAGCTCCCGCTGCTTGGCGGCGTCGATCACTTCGCGCGCCGTCTTGAAGCGCGACGGCGTGGCCACGAACAGGCCGTGCGGCGCTTCCAGGATCAGGCCGATCGGCGCGAAGTCGTCCGGCACCTTGTACGGCAGGCTCTGCGGCTTGAGCGCCGGCGACACGGCCAGGTTGCCGCTCATCGCCAGCAGGATGGTGTAGCCGTCCGGGGCGGCCTTGGCGACCAGGCCGGCGGCGATGTTGCCGCCCGCGCCCGGCCGGTTCTCGACGATCACGGTCTGCCCCAGCGTCTTGCCCATGGCGGTGGCGATCAGGCGGCCGTAGAGGTCGCCGCCGCCGCCCGGCGGAAAGCCCACCACCAGGGTGATGGGACGCTCGGGAAATGCCGCCTGCGCCTGGCCGCCGGCCAGCGCGGCCAGGCCCAGCGTCGCGGCGATGGCGGCGCGCCGCCCCAGCCGGCGCATGGCGCCGCTCGCGAAGGAAATGCCCATGGTGTTTGTCTCCTGTGTATTTTTTATCAGGGGGAACCGTCAGGCCCGCAGCCAGCCGGCTTGATGTCGCTGCACCACCCTGTCCACCGAGGCGGCGCACTGCCCCAGGTAACCCGCAGGATCGGTCAGGCGCAGGATCTCTTCCTCGCCCAGCAGGTTGGCCAGATCCTTGTGCTGGCGCAGCGCCTGGGCGAAATCGAGCTTGTGCGTGATGCCGTGCATCGAGGCCTCGTAGATCCATTCGTGCGCGGTCTGTTTGCCGACGCGCTCGGACAGGTTCAGCATCACGTGTTCGGACAGCAGGTAGCCGCGCATGCGGTCCAGGTTCAGCGCCATGGCGTCGGCGTCCACGCGCAATCCGGCCAGCAGGTTCCTGGCCTGGAACAGCATGGCGCCGGCGATCAGGCAGCATTCGGGCAGCGCCTTCCATTCGATCTTCCAGGCGATGCCGTCGCGCTCGCCTTCCTGCACCATGCCTTCGAGCATCAGCGCGGCGTTGGCGCGCAGCGGCCGGCACAGGCCGGCGAGGTTCTCGGCCGAGGTCGGGTTGCGCTTGTGCGGCATGGTCGACGATCCCAGCTTGCCCTCGGAGAAGGCTTCCTCGACTTCGGCAAATTCATTGCGCTGCATATTGAATAGTTCGTTGCCGATCTTCGACAGCGTGGCGCCGATCATGGCCAGCACCAGCGCGTATTCGGTGTAGCGGTCGCGCGCCGGCGCCCAACTGATGGGCGCCATCTCCAGGCCCAGCCTGGCCAGCGTGCGGCGCTCGACCTCGGCGGCCTGTTCGCCCAGCGAGGCCTGGCTGCCGACCGCGCCGACCACCATGCCGACCAGCACCCGTGTCTCGCATTCCTTCAGGCGCGCGTGATGGCGCGCCAGCTCGTCCAGCCATACCGCGCACTTGTGCCCGAACGTGATGGGCAACGCCTGCACGCCATGCGTGCGGCCGGCCATGGGCGTGTCGCGATGGCTGAGCGCCAGGCGCGCCAGCTCTCGCCCGACGGCGGCAAGGTCGCGCAGGAACACCGCGTGCGCCTGCTTGAGTTGCAGCGCCACGCCGGTGTCGACCACGTCCTGGGTGGTGGCGCCGTAATGCAGCCATTCGCCGTGGTCGGGGCCGCAGCGCGCCTGCAGTTGCTTGAGCGCCGGCACCAGCGAATGCTTGATGCGGCGGATCTCGGCCGACATCGCGGCGATATCGATGTTGGCGACCGAGGCCTGGGCGCGGATCTGCGCGGCGGCCGCGGCCGGGATGATGCCCAGCTCGGCCTGCGCCTCGGCCAGCGCGGCCTCGAACTCCAGCCATTGCTGGATGCGGTTCTCTTCCGAGAAGATGGCGCGCAATTCATCGGTGCTCCACAGGTGCTGGAGCGACTGCATGTCGAAGACGGAAACGGGCATGGTAAGGATCCTGGATGCTTAGGCGTGATGGGCGGGGCGCGGCAGGAGCCGGCCGGGGTTGAAGGTGCCGCGCGGGTCGAGCGCGTGCTTGAGGCGTTGCATCACGTCGACCGAGACGGCGGGCTTGTATTGCAGGAAGGCGTGCTGCTTGAGGCGGCCGATGCCGTGCTCGGCCGAGATCGAGCCGCCCAGTTGCGCGGCGACCTCATGCACGATGTCGTGCACGGCGTCTTCTCGCGCCCGGAAGGCGGCGTCGTCCATCGCCAGCGGCTTGCTCTGGTTGTAGTGCAGGTTGCCATCGCCGACGTGGCCGAAGCAGACGATGCGGATGCCTGGCACGAGGGCCCGCAGCCGTGCGTCGGCGAGCGCGATGAAATCCGGGATGCGCGACACCGCCACGGAAATGTCGTGCTTGATGGAGGGGCCGTCCAGCCGCTGCGCTTCAGGCACGTGCTCGCGCAGCGCCCACAGTTCGTGCGCCTGGCGGCCGGAGGCGGCGATCACCGCGTCGGTCACGCCGCCTTGTTCCATCGCGGCCTCGAGCACGCCTTCCACCGCCGGTTCGGGATCCATCCGCGCCGAGGTCTCCGAGACGTCGAACAGCACCGCCCAGGGCGAGGGCCTGGTCAGCGGATCGCGCATGCCGTCCAGCGGGTGCGCCAGCACCTGTTCCAGCGTCTGTCGGCCGATCAGTTCAAAGGCCGTGACGCGCTCGCCGACAGCGTCGGTCAGGCGTGCCAGCAGCTCCACCGCCGCCTGCGGCGTCGGCACCGCGGCCCATACGGTCACCACCTTGCGCGGCAGGGCGTAGAGCCGGAAGGCCGCCGCGGTGACCACGCCCAGGGTGCCCTCTGCGCCGATGAACAGTTGCTTCAGGTCATAGCCGGTGTTGTCTTTGCGCAGCGTGCCCAGGAGCGGCAGCACGCTGCCGTCGGCCAGCACCACTTCCAGCCCCAGCGTCAGCTCGCGGGTATTGCCATAGCGCAGCACCTGTTCGCCGCCGGCGTTGGTGGCGACCACGCCGCCAATGGTGGCGCTGCCTTCCGAGGCCAGTGACAGGGCGAACAGCCGGCCGGCGTCGGCGGCCGCCTGCTGGGCGGACAGCACGGTGCAGCCGGCTTCCAGGATGATGCTGTTGTCCAGCGCATCGACCCGGCGCACGGCGGTCATGCGGTCCAGGCTCAGCACCACCTCGCGGCCCGAAGCGTCGGGCGTCGAGCCGCCCACCAGGCCGGTGTTGCCGCCTTGCGGCACCACCGCCACCCCTTGCGCGGCGCACAGCGCCACCACTCGCGAGACGTCCGCCGTATTGGCCGGACGCACCACCGCGCGTGCCACGCCGGGGAAATTGCGGCGCCAGTCCGCCGTGTAGCGGGCCGTGTCGGCCACGCCGGTCAGGACGTGGGACGGCCCGACGATGGCGCCCAGCGCGGCGGCGAATGCATCGATCTGATTCGGCATAATGCTACGGTGCGCGGCGGCGGGCGTAAGGCTCGCGGGGTCGCGCCACGCTTGTCTCCTGGGTTGAAACCAGGACGGCATTTCCCTGGTCCGGTAGCCGTCTTTCGTTTCATTGATTAAAATACGTTTTATTGAACAAAACTATAGGAAGCATCCGAAACCGTGTCAAGCGAGAATTCCCCTAAGCCGCCCGCCGGCGTGCTCGAACGCGGTATCTCCGTGCTGGAGTGCTTTGGCGAAGACCATCTGCGCCTGTCGCTGCGCGACCTGGCCGACCGCACAGGCCTGGACAAGGCCACGCTGCTGCGCCTGCTGGGCGTGTTCATCAAGGCGCGCATGATCCATCGCTACGACAGCAGCACCTACGCGCTGGGCCCGGCGTTGCTGCACATGGGCATGCTGTATCGCGATACCTTCGACCTGGGCTCGCGCCTGCAGCCAGCGCTGCGCAACATCGTGGCGCAGACCGGCGAGACCGTGGCCGTGTACGTGCGCAGTGGCGACGACCGCATCTGCCTGTACCGTGAAAACACCACCAAGGAAGTGCGTCATCACGTCGAGGTCGGCACGCGCATCAGCCTGAAAGACGGCGGTTCGTCGGCGCACGTGCTGCGCGCCTTCACCGGCGGCACGACGCCGCTGGCGCGCGACATCCAGGAAAAGGGCTATGCCATGACCCGTTCGGAGCGTGTCGCCGAAATGGCGTCCGTGGCCGTGCCGGTTTTCGATGCCGACGACGCCTTCGTGGGCGCGCTGGTGGTGCTGGGACTGGCCTCGCGGCATAACGAGGCGGCCCAGCGCAAGGCGGTGGAGATTGCGCGCCACGAACTGGCGCAGCAGGGATTCCGCACCGCGCCGCCCGCATCCTGGACGCCGCCGACGCAGGAGTGAAGCGCCTGGCTGCCTTTCAGCCGCGCGGCGCGGCGCCGAACAGGGCGGGCGGCGGCAGGCAGATCCGTGAGTCCCGATCCGCGTCGGTGAAGCCCTCGCACCAGGCCGCGATGGCCCGGGCCGTTTCGTCATCCATGGCCGGCGCGAAGGCGCGCATGCGCGCCAGCAATGCCGGCCAGTCATACGGGTCTTCGGGATCGCCCCGGCGCAGTTGCCGCAACGCGCTGAGCGTGCGGCCGTCTTTCAGCGTCAGTGTCACGCGGCATGGCCGCAGGCGCGGGAAGTCGCGCTGGAACTGGTCGCTGGTGCGCACCGTGATGCGGCGCGCCAGCGCCAGCAGGGCGGGCGCGCGCAGATCGGGTGTCTCCATGTCCTCGATGCCCAAGCGGCCCGTGAGCAGCAGGCGCGCCACCACGTAGCGCAACGAGAAGCAGGTTTCCGCCGGCTTGGCCGGCCAATCGACGCCGGCGATCCTGAGCGCGTGGGGGAAGATCTCGACGTCGACCGATTCGATCGCGTCGGGCGCCGGCGCATGCCGGTCCAGCAATTCGCGGGTGGCGTCCAGCGGCGTGAACAGTTGCGCGCAGCACGGCCAGGCCTTGATGGTGGCGGTGTTCAACCGCTCGCTCGCCTCCAGGCCGCCGTCGAGCGCATCCAGCGGACCATCGCCCGCGAGCAAGGCATACAGTCCGCGCGCGCCGCTGGCGAAGCGCTGCGCGCCCGGCAGCCCGGCGCGCGCGGCGTAGGCCGCGGCCATGCCGTTGCGTACCGCGAAGGCGGGGTGCAGCGACTTGGCTTCGTGCGCGCCGTCGTCCACCAATTGCCACAGGCCGGCGGCCTGGGTGGCGCCGATGCCCAGCGCGTGATGCAGCCGCGCGGCATCCAGCCGCAGGGCCACGCCTGCCGCGGCCGCCGCGCCCACCGCGCCGGCCGTGGCCGTGGCGTGAAAGCCGGCCGCGTGGCGCGTCCCCAGCGCCTCGCCCAGCCGCAGCGAGACCTCGTAGCCGGCGATGACGGCGTCGGCCACCTGCCGTTGCGTCATGCCGCCTGCGCCCGCCAGCGCCAGGGCCGGCGTCACCGACACCACGCCGGGATGCAGCATCGCGGCCCGGTGCGCATCGTCGATCTCACGGACGTGGGCGATGGCGGCATTGGCGAACGCGGCGCCGTTGGCGTGCATCGGCAACCCTCCGAAAACCGGCGCCGTTCCGGGGGCCGGGTTGCAATCGCGGGCAACCTGGCGGTAGGTGTCCGCGGCGGGCGTGGCCGCCGCCGACCAGCCCGCGGTGAACCAGTCGAGCAGGGCTTGCGCCAGGCGGGCGCGGGTGACGGGCGGGATCGGGCGCCTTTGCAGGTCGGCCAGATGGGTGACCAGGGTGCTTTCGGGGGAGGTGGCCATGTTGTTTCATTGAATGGAATATATTTTATTCAACGAAACATTGTGCCGTTTGTCAATCCACCCGTGCCGCGCCAGCCACGGCGCGCAGCCGTCGCGCGGCGGGCTAGCGGCGCTGCCGCGCCTCGGCACGGCGCCGGCCGCCGTGCATCAGCGCCATGCCCGAGATCGCGAGGGCGGCGCCGATGAACAGGTTCGCGGGCGTGGCCTCGTCCAGCCAGAGGCTGGAGAACAGCACGCCGAAGACAGGCACGAGCGTGATGTAGCCCGAGGCCGCGCCGGCGCCCAGCGCCTTCACGCCCTCGAAGTACCAGGCGTAGGCGATCGCGGTTGCGCCAAATGCCAACGCCAGCAGGCTGCCCCAGGCGCTAGCCGGCGCCTGCCCCAGCTTCTCCCAGGCGGGCACGCCTTCCACCATCAGGCTGGTCAGCAACAGCATCAGCGCGCCGATCACGGTCGTGACGGTGGTGGTGGTCAGGGCGTCCACGCCTTTGAGCACCAGCCGCCCAACCAGGGTGTAGGCCACCCAGCACGCCACGCAGCCGAGCAGCAGCAGTTCACCCAGGCCCACGCCGGCGCCCGTGGCGGCCTGCGGGCCACCGCCGCCGATGGCGATATACGCGCCGATGGCGGACATGATCATGCCGGTCAGGATGGCGGCATTGAGGTGCTCGCGAAACAGGATCGCCGCCAGCAACAGGGTCGCGCCGGGGTTCAGCGTCACCACGATCGCGGCCTTGCCAGCCGGCACCAGTTGCAGGCTCAGCATGAAGAAACTGGAGTAGCCGAACACACCGGCCAGCGCGGCGGCGGCCAGGCCAAGCCATTGATTGCGCGTCAACGACTTCAGGCCGCGCAGCGCCGAGACGCGGTGCATCCACAGCACCAGCGCCACGCTGGCCAGCAGGAACCGCAGGCTGGCCGCTGCCAGCGGCGCCATCGATTGGGCCACGACCTTGCCCCAGGACCACGAGGCGCCCCACAGCGCCGCCATGCCGACCAGTCGCAGGTGCGTGGCCATCAATGTATTTTTCATGTCTCTTTCTAAGTCTGGCGGCAGGAGTCGCGCGCGGCGCCACAGGGGCAGGGGGAATACGTCGACTCGGCGGGGGCCGGCCGATCGCAGGCGGCATTTTAGCTGGCCGCCCGCGGGCCGCTTGCGTGTCCGCCAGCCCCTGGCCGCCTGTCGCGCCGCAGCGCCCGCGCTGGCGCCTGCAGCAGGCCGGGTTGCTCCCGTAGCCCTGTACGCGTGGATGACAGCGCTGCCGGTATCATTGGCGCCTTTGGCACTGTTCTGAAAAGCCCAGGAGTACCCATGATCCGTCCGCATGCGCCCAGCCGTTTCCTTTTTGCCCTGGCGGCCCTGCTGGCCGCCGCCGGCGCCCTGGCCGCCCAGGATCGGCCCGCCGTGCTCAAGGCGCTGGAGGCGCGCGGACTGCGCGTCGTGGAAGAGTTCAAGGTCGGCGGCGACCTGCGCGCGTTCGCCGGCGTGGCGGGCGACCAGCCGGTGGCGATCTACGTCACCCGCGATGGCAACGCCATTGTCGGCGCCCGCCTGGACGCCGAGGGCAAGCCGCTCGACGACGCCAAGCTGGAAGCGCTGGTCAGCAAGCCGATGGGCGAGCAGGCCTGGGCGCAGCTCGAGAAATCGACCTGGGTGCTGGACGGCAAGAAAGATGCGCCGCGCATCATCTACACCTTCAGCGACGCCAATTGCCCCTATTGCCACAAGTTCTGGGAGGCGGCGCGGCCATGGGTCGATTCAGGCAAGGTGCAATTGCGCCATGTGATGGTGGGCGTCATCCGCCAGGACAGCCCGGCCAAGGCCGCCGCCATCCTGGGCGCCGCCGATCCTACGGCCGCCTTGCTCGAGAACGAGCACAAGTTCAACGCGGGCGGCATCACCCCCGCCAAGAGCGTGCCCGAGAACATCGGCAAGATACTCGACGACAACCAGGCGTTGATGGTGTCGCTGGGCTTTCGCGGCACGCCCGGCATCGTCGTGCGCGACGACGCCGGGGCGCTCAAGAAGTACAACGGCATGCCGCAGGCCGGCAAGCTGGCAGAGGTGTTCGGCCCGCGCTGACCCGGGCCGGGCCTGTCTGGTTCAGCCCTTGCGGCCGGCGGCCTGCAGGATCAGGTCGGTGATCTCGTCGGGATGCGACAACAGCGACAGGTGGCCCGACGCCAGCTCGATGGTGTGGGCGTTCATGCGCTTGGCCAGAAAGCGTTCCAGCTCGGGCGAAGTGGTGCGGTCGTTGGTCGAGACCGCGTACCACGTCGGCTTGTGGCGCCAGGCGGCCTCGGTGGTGCGCGAGGCGAACAACGTGTCCGAGATGCGGCCCTGTTCGGCATACAGCACGCGCGCCTGGACCGGGTCGAGGTCGCCGGCGAAATCATGCAGGAAGGCTTGTTCGTTCAACTGCGCGTAGCCGCCCGACTTGACCAGCCCCGCGCTGGCGGGCGGAGTGGGGAACCGGGCGGCCAGCGCGCCGTAGTCCTCGCCGGCGTCGGGCGCGCGCGCCGCCACGTACACCAGCCCGGCCACCTTGGGATCATTGCCGGCCTGGCTGATCACGGTGCCGGCCCACGAGTGGCCCACCAGGATCGTCGGGCCGTCCTGCAGCGCCAGGGCGCGTTGCGTGGCGGCGGCATCGTCGGCCAGCGAGGTCAGCGGATTCTGCACCGAGGTCACGTGCAGGCCGGCCTTCTGCAGGCGCTCGATCACGGCCGACCAGCTCGAGCCGTCGGCGTAGGCGCCATGCACCAGCACGACGTTGCGGATGGGGGCGGCCTCGGCGGCGGACGCGGCGTGGGCGAGGCCGGCGCCGGCCAGGGCAAAGGCGGCGGCGATGAGGGAATGCTTGATCTTCATGGGATGTCCTTCGGTTCTCGGTCGACAAGGGGCATGCAGGCCTGGGGCGTCCGGCGCGATGTCGCCGGCGTCTGCCTGTCCGTCGTAAGACGAACCGGCCTCGCGCTTATTCCCGCGACATGAAAAAGAAAAAGCCGCCCGGTTCGGGGCGGCGGGAGCGCGGGCCTGGCGCGGCGGCTTGGGTTGGCCGGCTCAGGCGTCCGGCGCGACCGCCTGCTGCACCGCGCGCGCGGCTGGCGTGTCGCTCGGGCTGACCACGCCGTAGAAGTAGCGCCCCTGTTTCCAGTACTGCGCCGTCAGGTCGCCGTCGCGCCGCTTGCCGTCGCCGAAATTGACCACGCCGCCGGGCGGACGCACGTAGTACAGCACCGACTCGCCGGCCGGGTTCTGGTAGAGCACCATCGCCGCCGGCCCATACTCCGAGGACATCAGGCGTGCGCCCACCGGCTGGAAGCCGAAGGCGTTGAAGTCGGGCAATGGCGCCGGCTGCACGAAGTGCCGGTTCAGCCAGGCCTGCAATTCGGCCGGCTGGCTGGAACGGAAGTCGACCATCGATGACGCCGCGTCCGAGGCGAACATGCGATAGGCCTGCACCGCGTCGGCCATCGGCAGGTAGCTGGCGCGGAGGGCGGCGTCGCGGATCTGCCAGCCGCCCACGCTGCCCAGCCCCAGCGTCAGCACCAGCGAGGCCGCCAGCGCCATGGCGCGGCGCCGGCGCGCCGCCTGGGCCAGGCGGATCCGCGCCGGGTCCAGCCGGGGCGGCGGCGCGAAGCGGCCCAGGTCGGCATGCTGGCGGCGCAGTTCGTCGGTCTGCCGCCGGACCGCGTCGACCTCGCGCGCGGCGTCCGGATGGTCGGCCAGATAGCGCTCGACCTCGCGACGGCGCTCGGCATCGAGTTGGCCGTCGGCGTAGGCATGCAGTTCTTGATCGCTGGGAGTCGGCATGGTCATTTCATCAATCGCAGGGCGGGCTTGGCGGCCACATGGCCTTCCGTGATCTCGCGCAGCGCCTTGCGCGCCCGCGACAGCCGGGACATTACCGTACCGATGGGGATATCGAGCACGTCGGCGGCCTCCTGGTAGCCCAGGCCCTCCACCGACACCAGCAGCAGCAGGCTCTGCTGGTCGGCCGACAGGCGCGCCAGGTCGCCCAGCGCGGCGCGGGCCAGGGCGACGTCCTCGGCGGACGGCGCCACTGGCTCGGGCGCGCCGCTGAAGAAGTCGAGGATGCGGGCGTAACGCTTGCCGCGCCGCTGGCCGTCCAGGAAACACCGGTACAGGATCGAGAACAGCCAGGCCCGCAGGTCGCCGTCGGCGCGGCGGCCGGCGGCCCGCGACAGCGCGCGCTCCATGCACGACTGCACCAGGTCGTCGGCGTTGGCCACGTCGTGGGTCAGCGACAACGCGAAGCGGCGCAGCCGCGGCAACGCCTCGCGCAGATCATCGTCGGTAAAGCCGCCAGTCATGGGGAAACAAGCCTTTCACGGTACAGGGTTGCCGTAAGACGACTGACGGTCGGGTTTATTCCCGGCCTTGGCGGGGATATTACATTTGCACCGCTCGCCGGGGGAACTCGTATTCCGCGCCCAGGGCCGTATCGCCTGCTGGCGCCGCGCGCCGGCCCCGGTGTGCAGTCGGGCAAGGACAGTTACGGCTACTCACGACTTTGCGCTCATTTTGCATCGTGCTGCGATACCATCGAAGCGTGCGGAACAGACTGCGGCGGCCGCCGCGCGGCGGCCTTCTCCTATTTCATGCGAGACTCCTTGCTACCCGACACGAGTTTGAATTTCCTGCCGGACCACGGCGAGGTCGCGCGGCATCTGGCGCGGCTGGATTGGCACTCGACCACGATCGGACCGCCCGAGCACTGGCCGCAGAACCTGCGCACGGCGTTGAGCCTGTGTCTGAGTTCGCGTTTCCCCATTCTGCTGTGGTGGGGCGAAGACTTCAGCATTCTGTACAACGATGCCTATATTCCTTTCCTGGGCGCCAGCAAGCATCCTGGCGCGCTGGCGCGGCCGGGCCAGGAATGCTGGCGTGAAATCTGGCCTGAAATCGGGCCCATGCTGGCCGGGGTGTATCGCAGCGGCCAGGCAACGTGGTCCTATGACCAGGAATTCTATTTCGATCGCCACTTGCCGCGGGAAGAGGTCTACGTCACCTTCACCTACGGTCCGATCCTGGCGACCGATGGCGTGACCGTCCAGGGAATTTTCTGCCCCTGCACGGAGACCACCGAAAAGATTGTCAGCGCGCGGCGCCTGGAGATCCTGCGCGAACTGGGCGCGCAGCCGCCGACCGCGGGGCCGGCGGCCACCGCGCGCCGCATCTGCGACGTGTTGGCCCGCAATCCGCGCGACGTGCCGTTCTGCCTGATCTACCGTTGCGGCGATTCGGCCTTCGAGCTGCTGTCCGCCACCGGCGCGGACGGCCAGGCGCGCGCCGCCGCCCATTGGCCGCTGGAGCAGGTTGCCAACACGGGCGAGCCGCAGACCGTCGAGCTGGCGTCCCGGGCACTGGCCCTGCCTGGCGGCCCCTGGCCCGATCGGGCCGAATGGGCGCGCATTTTGCCGATCCGCTGGACGGCGGACGGCTCGGTCTCCGGCATCATGGTGCTCGGGGTCAGCGCGCGTCGGCCGCTGGACGGCGCGTACCGCGATTTTTTCGACCTCGTCGCCCGGCATTCGGCCAGCGCCATCGCCAGCGCCGTCGCCTATGAAGAGGAGGCCCGGCGCGCCGAGGCGCTGGCGGAGCTGGATCGGGCCAAGACGACCTTTTTCTCGAACGTCAGCCACGAATTCCGCACGCCACTCACGTTGATCCTGGGCCCGTTGGAACAGGCTTTGGCCGAGCCGCGGGCAAGCCTCGGCCACGAGACGCTCGAGTTGCTGTTCCGCAATGCGCTGCGGCTGCAGAAGCTGGTGAATTCGCTGCTGGACTTCTCGCGCATCGAAGGCGGGGGCATGGTCGCGCGCCTCGAGCCGACCGACCTGGCGCGCGCCACCCTCGATCACGCCAGCGCATTCCGATCCGCGATCGAGGGCGCCGGCCTCACACTGTCGGTGCAGTGCGACGCGCTGCCCGAGGTCTACGTCGACCGCGACTGGTACGAGCGGATCGTGTTGAACCTGCTGTCCAACGCGTTCAAGTACACCTTGCGGGGCGCGATTGACGTGACCTTGCGCGATGGCGGGAACGAGGTCGTGCTGTCCGTGCGCGATACCGGCGTCGGCATCGAGCAGGCCGATCTGGCCAGAATCTTCCAGCGCTTTCAGCGGGGGCACAGCTCCGCCGCCAGAAGCCATGAGGGGTCGGGCATCGGCCTGGCGCTGGTGCACGAATTGGTGAAGCTGCAGGGCGGGGTCATCACCGTCGAGAGCGAGCCCGGTGTCGGTAGCCGGTTCATCGTCACGCTGCCCAAGAGGCAGGCGCCGAGCGCGGCCGGCGAACGGTCGCATGAGCCGGGCGGGCCACATCAGCCAGGCGAGCCGCGGGAGCCACAAGGGCCGCGCCTGGGCCGCGCGGCCCTCCAGGCGCGTCAGGAGGCGTCGCGCTGGCTGGCCAACGCATCCCCGTTGTCCGTGTCCGTGGCAACGGGCGACCGCCCACGCATACTCTGCGTCGATGACAACGCCGATCTGCGCGAATACCTGCGCGGCCTGTTGGCGCAGGACTATGACCTGACGATCGCCGCCGACGGCCAGACGGCGTTGCGCGATGCGCGGCAGGTTCCGCCCGACCTGGTCATCACCGACATCATGATGCCGGGCATGGACGGCCTGACGCTGTTGCAGGCGTTGCGCAGCGATGCGCGAACGCGCACGGTGCCGGTGATCCTGTTATCGGCGCGCGCCGGCCAGGAAGCGCGTGTCGAGGGGATGGACGCCGGGGCCGACGACTACCTCGTCAAGCCGTTCTCGCCGGCCGAACTGCGAGCGCGCGTGGGCGCGCATTTGCGCTTGTCGTTGCTGCGGCAGGAAACCCAGGCGGCGCTGCGCGACGCCAACGAGCGCAAGGACGAATTCCTTGCCATGCTGGCCCATGAGTTGCGCAATCCGTTGGCGCCCCTGCACAACGGATTGCAACTGTTGCTGCGCGCGCGCGCCGGCGAAGCGGATGTCCGGCGCATCCATGAGATGCTGGCGCGCCAGGTCAGCCACATCGCAAGGCTGGTCGATGACCTGCTGGATATCGCCCGCATCAACAGCGGCAAGATACTGCTGCGAAAGGCTCCCGTGGACCTCGTGGCGCTGCTGCGCAATGCCCTGGAAGCGAGCCGCGGCGTGATCGACGCGGCCGGGCACGCGCTCAGCGTGACGCTGCCCGCCGAGCCGGTGATGGCCGAGGCCGATGCGGTGCGCCTGACGCAGGTGGTGTCCAATCTGCTCAACAACGCGGCCAAATATACCGACCGTGGCGGCCACATCACCCTGAATGGCGCGTGCGATGGCCGGGGCAAGTTCGTCCTGTCGGTCCGCGATAATGGCCGCGGCATTCCGGTGGACATGCTGACGCGCGTCTTCGAACCGTTCGTCCAGGTCGATGGGCGTCGCGGATCCGGGGGGCTGGGCGTCGGCCTGACGCTGGTGGCGCGCTTGGTGGCCTTGCACGGCGGCAGCGTGCAGGCCCATAGCGCGGGGCCGGGAACGGGCAGCGAAATCGTGGTTCGCCTGCCCGTTCAGGGCGGCGCGTCGCAGGCGTTGCCGCAAACGGACGGCGCGGACACGCCAGGGCGTGCGCCGGGCCGGATCCTGGTGGTGGACGACAATCCCGATTCCGGGGATACGACGGCCATGGTGCTCGAGAGCTTTGGCGCGCAGGTCCGGATCGCGCGCAACGGGGCCGAAGCGCTCGCCATGCTGGTCGATTTTGCGCCGCACGTCATGCTGGTGGACATCGGCATGCCGGACATCGATGGCTATGAGGTGGCGCGGCGCGTGCGCGCAGGCCCCGCGGGGCAGGACATTGCGCTGATTGCCATGACGGGCTGGGGGCAGGACGAAGACCGGCGCCGTTCGCAGGAGGCGGGTTTCGATCACCACCTGGTCAAGCCGGTTGATTTTTCCGTCCTGGAGCGCATGCTGATTGCCTTGTCGCAACAGCGCGCACGGGCGGCGGAACCGGGCGACCGCGCGCGCTAGGCGGCATGCCGCACGGGTTATTGACGCCCTGCGCGAGCGCTGGGCGGCCGTGCGGGCGGCGTGTCAGATCGACGATTGCCTCATTCGCGCCGACAGCGCCTGCGCGCTTTCCTTGCGCTCGCTATAGCGGTCCGTCAGGTACGGCGAGGCGTCGCGGGTGAGCAGCGTGAACTTCATCAGTTCTTCGACCACGTCGACGATGCGGTCATAGTACGGAGAAGGCTTCATGCGGCCAGCCTCGTCGAACTCCTGGTAGGCCTTGGCGACCGACGATTGGTTGGGGATGGTCAGCATGCGCATCCAGCGGCCCAGGATGCGCATCTGGTTCACCGCGTTGAAGGACTGCGAGCCGCCGGATACCTGCATGACGGCGAGCGTCTTGCCCTGGGTCGGCCGCACGGCGCCGACCGACAGCGGAATCCAGTCGATCTGCGTCTTCATCAGGCCGGTCATGGCGCCGTGGCGCTCGGGCGAGCACCAGACCATGCCCTCGGCCCACTGGACCAGCGCGTGCAGTTCCCGCACCTTGGGGTGGTCTTCGCTGCCGGCGTCATCGACCAGCGGCAGCCCGGAGGGGTCGAACAGGCGGGTCTCGCCGCCCAGCGCGCGCAGCAGCCGCGCGGCTTCCTCGGCCACCAGGCGGCTGTAGGAGCGCTCGCGCAAAGAGCCGTACAGCAGCAGGAATCGCGGCGCATGGGCGGCGCGTTCGGGCGTCAACAGGCGCGCCCGGTCCGGCGCCTCGAACCGCGCGGCGTCGAGGTTGGGAAGATCGGAGTCCGGCTTGGAATGCATGCAATGCCTCGTGATGCAGGATGGAAATCTCAGTGGGGATGGCGCGGCGCCCGCAGCGCCAGCAGCGCCGCCCAGGCGGCCACGCCGATCGCGCCGGACAGCCACAGCGCCCGCTCGCCCCAGGCGTCCAGGGCCAGGCCGAAGGCGAACGGCGCCAGCGCCTGCGCGATGCGCGCCGGCATCATCAGCCAGCCCTGGCGCGCGCCGTAGCCTTGCGGACCGAACAGCGCCAGCGGCAGGGTGCCCTTGGCGATGGTCAGGATGCCATTGCCGGCGCCGTGCAGCAGCGTGAACGCGGGCGCGGCGACCGGACCGGCGGCCAGCAGTACCGCCACGCCGGCGGGGTGGGCCAGGGCCGCCAGGCGCGCCGACC
Organism: Achromobacter sp. SIMBA_011; assembly: GCF_046535435.1. Lineage (NCBI taxonomy): Bacteria > Pseudomonadati > Pseudomonadota > Betaproteobacteria > Burkholderiales > Alcaligenaceae > Achromobacter > Achromobacter sp. SIMBA_011. The sequence goes on from NZ_JAWRWN010000001.1 coordinate 1,349,019, forward strand.
GCAATGGATGCACGCCGCGCAGCAGCCCGAATTCGAACAGGCGGCCGGCGACCTGGGCCGGGCCGATGAGCGCGCCCGCGGCCACCGCCGCGGTCAGGCCGACGCCGGCGTGCTCCAGCAGGCGCGGCAGGTGCGTCGCCATGGCGGTGCTGATGAACCAGGTGGCGGCGAAGACGAAGGCCAGCAAGGCGGTCGTGCGGCCCGCCTGCCTCGGCGGCGCGGCGGCCTGCGCCGGCGCCGCCGCGTCGCGCTGGGCGGCGGCGGGCCGGACCGCGGTGTTGGGCAGCCAGGCATTCAGCGGCAGACCGATCAGCAGGTGCAGCGCGGCCCAGCCGAAGCACGCGCCGCGCCAGCCGAGATGGTTGTCCATCCAGGCCGACAGCGGCCAGCCGACGGTGCTGGCAAAGCCGGCGATCAGGGTGATGCCGGTGATCGCGCCGCGCGCGTCATGGCCATACAGGCGCACCAGGCTGGCGAAGGCCGCTTCGTACAGGCCGGCCCCCATGGCCACGCCGAGCACCAGCCAGGCCACGGTCATCGACCACACGCCCTGCGCCAGGCCGAGCAGGGCCAGGCCGCAGGCAAACAGCACGCTGGTCGCGGCCAGCACCACGCCGCCATGGCGGTCGATCAGCCGGCCGGACCCGGGGCCCGCCAGCGCCGATACCGTCATCGCGCCGGAGAACGCCGCGTAGACCGCGGCCGTCGGGATGCCGAGGTCGCGCGCCATCGGCGCGGCCAGCATGGCCGGCAGGTAATACGACGAGGCCCAGGCCAGGGTCTGGGCCGTGCCCAGCGCGCCAACCACGCGCAGCGCGGCGCCAGCCATGGCTCAGCGCCGTCGGGGGCCGGCGTCGTACCAGCCCTTGCTCTGGTTGACCACGCGCACCACCAGCAGCATTACCGGCACCTCGATCAGCACGCCCACTACCGTGGCCAGCGCCGCGCCGGACTGGAAGCCGAACAGGCTGATCGCGGCCGCCACGGCAAGCTCGAAGAAGTTGGACGCGCCGATCAGGGCCGACGGGCCGGCGATCTCGTGGCGTTCGCCGACGCGGCGGTTCAGCCAGTACGCCAGGCCCGAATTGAACAGCACCTGGATCAGGATCGGCACCGCCAGCATGGCGATCACCAGCGGCTGGGCCAGGATCGCGCGGCCCTGGAAGGCGAACAGCAGCACCAGCGTCAGCAGCAGCGCCGCCATGGAGAACGGCGCGATCCGGGCCAGGGCCGCGTCGAAGGCGGCCTGGCCGCGCCGTTGCAGCGCGCGGCGCCACAGCTGCGCGAGAATGACCGGAATCACGATGTACAGCCCGACCGACACCAGCAGCGTGTCCCACGGCACGGTGATGGCCGACAGGCCCAGCAGCAGGCCGACGACGGGCGCGAAGGCGAACACCATGATGGCGTCGTTGAGCGCCACCTGCGACAGCGTGAACGTCGCGTCGCCGCCGGTCAGCCGGCTCCAGACGAACACCATGGCGGTGCAGGGGGCCGCGGCCAGCAGGATCAGGCCGGCGATGTAGCTGTCGAGCTGGTCGGCCGGCAGCCAGGGCGCGAACACCTGGCGGATGAAGACCCAGCCCAGCAACGCCATCGAGAACGGCTTGACCGCCCAGTTGATGAACAGCGTCACGCCGATGCCGCGCCAGTGGCGGCCAACCTGGCGCATCGCGCCGAAGTCGACCTTGAGCAGCATCGGGATGATCATCACCCAGATCAGCAATCCCACCGGCAGATTGACCTGGGCGACCTCGAGCCGGCCGATGGCCTGGAACAGGGACGGCATGAGTTGCCCGAGCGCGATGCCCAGCACGATGCAGAGCACGACCCAGAGCGTGAGATAGCGCTCGAAAACACTCAGCCCCGCGGGCGGCCGCCGGACGGCCGCCTGCTGTCTGGAAAGCGACATGGCTTTACTCCCGCGAGGCGCCGATGCCGCGCAGTTCGGCCTGCAGCGACAGGGCGTCGAGCTTGTCCAGCGGCAGGGACAGGAACAGTTCGATGCGGCGCTTGAGCGTGCGCGCGGCGTCGTGGAAGGCCTTCAGGCGGCGCGCCTCGTCGCCGGTCTCGGCCGCGGGGTCGGGAACGCCCCAGTGCGCCGTGGCCGGCCTGCCCGGCCAGACCGGGCAGGCTTCGCCCGCGGCGTTGTCGCAGACGGTGATGATGAAGTCCATCGTCGGCGCGCCGGGGCCCGCGAATTCATCCCAGGCCTTGCTGCGGTAGCCGTCGGCCGGCAGCGAATAGGCCTGGAGCGTGGCGAGCGCGAGCGGATGGACCTCGCCCTTGGGCGCGCTGCCCGCGGAGTAGGCGCGAAAGCGCTCCCCGCCCAGGCCCCGCAGCAGCCCTTCGGCCAGGATCGAGCGGGCGGAATTGCCGGTGCAGAGAAACAGCACGTTGAACGGAACGGATGACATGGGGATAACTCCTGGTTAGCAGTTGGTGCAGGCGCCGGGATCGGTGAGGTCGCAGGGGGCGCCCTGGCAGCAGTGTTCGGTGAGATAGCCCAGCAGGCCGTTCATGCGCGAGTAGTCGGCGCGGTAGATCAGGTTGCGGCCCTGCTGTTCGACCGTGACCAGGCCGGCGTGCGCCAGCTCCTTCAGGTGGAACGAGAGCGCATTGCGGGCGATGCCCAATTGCTCCGCGAGCACGCTGGGGGTAAGGCCTGGCAGGCCGGCCACGACCAGCGCGCGGAAGGTGCGCAGGCGTTGGGCGTGGGCGAGGGCGCCGAGGGCGGAGATGACGTGGTCTTCATTCATGATTCGATAATACAACGATTATTGAATCATTGTGGATTTTTTTTCCGGCGCGATGCGGCCGGTATCCGGCGCGCTTAGCGCGCCGCGCCGAACCACCGTCGCAGCCCGCGATTCAGAGGTGTGGAATAGCCGAGCGACACCAGCGCGCCCAGCAGGCACGAGCCGATGACGCACGCCAGCAGCAGGCCGGGCCTGGCATCCCCCGGATATTGCGCGGTCGGCAGCCAGGTGCGCAGCAGGCCCAGCACGAGCAGATGCAGCAGGTAGATCTCGTAGCAGTCGCGGCCGCAGCGCGCCAGCAGGCGTCGTGCCAGGCCGGGCGAAGGCGGGGGCGTCATGGGTCGGCCGAGCAGCAGCACGGCTGAGCCCAGCGCCATTGCGCTGGCGCCCAGGACGTTGCTCTGGCTGATCGGCCACGCGAGGTAGAGCGCGGCCATGGCGAAGCCGGCAAGCGGACGAACCCAGGGCTGCCGCAACGCCGGCATCGCCTGCCGTTGCCACAGCACCGCGGCGCAGCAGCCGATGGCGATGGCGTCGAAGCAGGCCAGATAGCCGTAGAGGTACGCCTCGCTCTCGCCCTGGTTGGCGAGGCGATAGAGCGGGCCTGCCACGATCAGCAGCGCGGCCAGCGTCCGCAACCCCGCGCCAGGCCGCAGCCACGCGCAGGCCAGCGGAAACAGCAGGTAGAAGGCCATCTCCACCGACAGCGACCACATCACGCCCAGCGCGTAGTTGATCCATCCTTCGCGGATGACCAGCACGTTCATCCAGGCGCCGAGGGCGGCGGCGTTGGCGGTCCAGAGCGACACCGCGCTGCCTGCGCGGTTGGCGAACAGTGGCAGGCCGGCCAGCGCCAGCGCATCGACGGCCAGCAGCGTCAGCGCCAGCGTGGGCACGATCCGCGCCAGTCGCAAGCGCCAGAACGGGGCAGGCCGGATGGCGTTCAAGCTGCCCCAGCGCTCGAGCGCATTGCGGGTGATCAGGAACCCCGAGATGACAAAGAAGATCGTCACCCCGTAGTTGCCATTGCGCGCGATGGCGTGCAGCAGCGGCCAGCCGATAACGCCGGCCAGCGCCGTGTCGCGCAGCGGATAGGCGATGTTGAAATGATGCAGCAGCACCAGCAGGATCGACAGGCCGCGCAGCATGTCGATGGCGTCATCGCGGGGGGCGGCGTTCATGCTCGGCGCCGGCCTACTGGCGGGGCGCGTCGGCCATGGCTGGCCACTCGCGCAACAGCTCGTCGCGGGCGCGCAGACCGGCATTGGGCCGGGTCGCTTTCTCGTCCTGCAGCAGGCGCGCGAACACCAGTTGGCGGCCGTCCTTGCGCGCCCAGCCGACGAACCAGCCGTAGGCGTTGTCCGGCGTGTAGACGCCGTTGCTGCCCGGCGAGCCGGTGCCGGTCTTGCCATACAGGCGCCAGCCGCCGGCCTCGCCGGCGTCGAACAGCGTCTCGGCCAGATCGTAGGCCGCGGGCTTGAGCGGCAATTGCCGGTTGACCAGCTTGCGCAGGAACGCCAGTTGCTCCAGCGGCGAAATGCGCAGCGACGAGTTGATCCACGCGCCGTCCAGGCCGTTGTGCTTGCCGGGCTCGCCCGAGACGTCCTCGTTGCCGTACTGGAAGGCCGAGGCGTAGCGCTGGAAGCGCTCCTGCCCCAGCGCCCGGGCGGTCAGTTGTGAGTACCAGACCACCGAATACTTGATCCAGCGCGCCGGGTCCGTCGGCTGGCGCCAGGCGTCGCCGCCCCAGTCGGGGTAGCCCGGCTGGTAGTTCCAGACTGGCGCGTGCGCGCCTTGCAGGATGCCCGCGTCCGCGCCCATCAGCGCGATCGGCAGCTTGAAGGTCGAGGCGGGCGTGTAGCGCTCGGCGCAGGCCGCCTGCGTGCCTTGCTGGAACACGATGCGGCCGTCGGCCGCGTCGGCCACCACGGTGCACAAAACCGCCGCGCTGGCGGGGGCGCCGGCCAGCGCGAACAGGGACAGGGCCGCGCCCAGGGCGCGCAGAGGGAGTCGGAGGGGCATGATCGATGAAGCGTGGTGGGGAAAAACGGAAGGTGCGTTCAGGCGCGGTCGGCGCGGCCGTCGAGCAGGACCAGCGTCAGGTCGCGGTCGTCGATGTGGATCCGCATGGCCAGGCAGCGTCCGGCCTCGGTCGAGGCGCCGGTCTTGGACAGGCGGATGTCCCAGCCTTGCGCGCCGACCAGCGGATTGGTGTTGCGATAGCGCAGCGAGTCGCCGGCGGCGTGCACCGTCTCGGCGGGGGTGGTGGTGTCGCGCGCGATCTGCGGATACGCGGCGGCCGCGCTGACGATGCGGCCGACGTCGGCGGCGCTTGCGCGATTGGCGGGCGACAGGCCGGTCGGCTCCTCCAGCGTGGTGTGTTCCAGATGCAGCGCCGCGGTCTTGCGCCGCAGGGCCTGGGCGAAGGCCGCCTCGCCACCTGGATAGGTGCGGGCCAGGGCGTGGGCGGCGCGGTTGTCCGAGGCCATCAGCGCCAGCCTGAGCAGCGTGTCCAGCGTCACGCTGGCGCCCACCGGCAGCGGCGAGGCGGCGCCCGCGGCGGTGGCGCGCGCGTCGCGCTCATCGATGCGGATGGCGCGCGACAGGTCCGGCGCGGTGTCCAGCACCACCATGGCGGTCATCAGCTTGGTCAGCGAGGCGATCGGCACGGCCTCGTTCTCGGCGCGGCCGAGCAGGGTGGCGCCGGAGCGGGTGTCCTGCACCAGTACGTGGGAGGCGCCGCTGGCCGAGATCAGCGCCTGGACCGCGGGCAGCCGCGCCATGAGGCGTTGCGCCTCCTGCGCGGACAGCGGCTGCGCCGGCCCCGTCGTCAGCGCCGACCAGGCGCCAAACCCCGCCAATGCGCACGACATGGCCAGCACGGGCAGGGCCACCGCGCGGCGGGCGGCGAGCGTGTCGGGTCGGACCAGGCGGCGGATGCGGTCGAGCAGGTCGCCGTCGCGCGCGGCGGGCGCCACCGGCGCCGGCGCTTCGTTGGCGCGCTCCAGGGCGTGGAGGGCCCGCGCCAGCGGCATGGGACCGCCGATCAGCGCCGCGGCCATCTGGTCGGCGATGCGCTCGCGTTCGATCCGCAGGCGGCGCGACAGCCACCAGATCGACGGATGGAAGAACAACAGCACCTCGGCCGCGTGCTGCAGCAGGTTCACCAGGTAATCGTGGCGCCGCACGTGGGCCAGCTCATGCGCCAGCAGCGCGGCCAGCAGGTCCGCCGGCATGCTGGTGACGAGCGAGGCCGGCACCAGGATCACCGGCTTGAGCCAGCCGGCGGTGACCGGCGTGGACAGGTTGCGCGCCACGCGCAGGCCGACCGCCCGCGACAGCCGCAGGCGGCGCGCCATGTCCGCCACGCGCGCCTGCCAGGCGGGATCCTGCCAGGGCTGGCTGGCGCGCAGCACGCCGCGCAACCAGCCCAGTCCGAACAGCAGCCGCAGCGCCGCCAGCGCGCTGCCGGCCAGCCAGGCCAGCGCCAGCCATAGCGGCCAGGCCGTGGCGGTCGTTTCCGCCGTGGGCGCGGCCGCGGCGGGCAGCGGGGCCGGCGGGCCGCGCCAGGCCAGCGCCACGTCGGCCACGCCGATGCCCACGCCGGCGAACAGCGCCGCGCCCAGCAGCAGGTAGCGCAGCCGGGCATCGTGGGGGCGCGTCAGCGTCAGCAGCGCCAGCGTGGCGGCGTGCAGGCACAGGATTTTCCAGGCCAGCGCCGGCAGGCTGCCGCCGAGGGTCCAGGCCGTGGCGAGCAGGAAGTCGGTCACAGCTTGTCGTCGCGCAGCAGGGCTTCGATTTCCGCGCGTTCCTTTTTGCTGACGTGGCCTTCGCGCAGCGCGGCCAGCACCAGCGCCTTGCCGGAGCCGGCGAAGGCCTTGCCGATCAGGTCCTTGATCAGGCCGCCCTGGGTCGCCTTCTGGCTCTGGGCGGCGGCGTAGACGTGCGAGCGTTCGCTTTCGTCGCGCGTCAGCAGGCCCTTGCCGTGCATGATCTGCATCAGCCGCAGCACGTTGGCGTAGGTCAGGCCGTCGCGCCCGGCGGCCATCGCGGCGTGGACCTGCTTGACGGTGGCGGGACCGGTTTCCCAGAGCGCCTGCAACACGTCGAGTTCGGCGCTGGTGGGCTTGGCGGTGGCGGAAGGGGAGACGGTCATGAAGCGGGGAAGTCGACAAAAAGTCGATCTAGAATAAATGTTCTAGAAAAGTTTGTCTACTTCCGCTTCTTTCGCGGCTCCTTTCGCTTCTTTAGCCACCGACCCGCCACCGATGCGCCGGGCCGGCAAGGCTTCAGCGCGACAGCCGGGGATTGAACGCGTCGTTCAATGCGTCGCCCAGCAGGTTCAGCGACAGCACCGTCAGGATGATGGACACGCCCGGCAGCGCCGCCAGGTACCAGGCCGTGCGCAGCATCTCGCGGGCGTCGCCGATCATGCTGCCCCACGACACCGCGTTGGGATCGCCCATGTTCATGAACGACAGCGCCGATTCCATCAGGATGGCGTTGGCCACCAGGACCGAGGTGGTCACGATCACCGGCGGCAGCGCATTGGGCAGGATTTCGAGCAGGGCGATGCGGGCGTGGCTGAAACCCAGGCTGCGCGCCGCCTGCACGAATTCGGATTCGCGCAGGGTGCGGAACTCGGCCCGCACCAGCCGCGCCACCACGGGCCAGGAGGCGACCCCGATGGACAGCGCGATCACCGTCACCGAGGGGCGGGCGATCGCCACGATCACCACTACCAGCAAAAAGGCGGGGATGGTCTGCAGCAGCTCGGTCACGCGCATCAGCGCCACGTCGACCCAGCCGCCGAAGTAGCCGGCCGCCGCGCCGATGGCGATGCCGATCACCAGGCTCAGCAGCGCCGCGGTGACGCCCACCGTGAGCGACACTCGCGCGCCATGCGCCAGGCCGGCGGCCACGTCGCGGCCCATGGTGTCGGTGCCGAGCCAGAATTCATGGTCCTGCCCGGGCCACAGAATGGGCGGCCCCACCATGTCGAGCGGATCGTGCGGAAAGATCCACGGCGCGGTGGCCGCGGCCAGCAGGATCAAGATCAGCAGCAGCGCGCCGGCCACGGCGGCCGGGTTGGCCAGCAGGCGGCCCAGCGCGCCGCGGCGCAGGCGGGGCAGAGGAGCGCCGGGCGCCGGCGCGGAAGCGGATTGAGCGGTCATGGCGAGTCGGGAAATGAAGGAGTCAGCGCACGCGGATGCGCGGGTCGAGCAAGGTCTGCAGCAGGTCGACGAGGATGTTGGCCAGGATCACCAGCAGCGACGACAGCACCAGGATGCCCAGCAGCACCACGAAGTCGCGCGCCATCACGGACTCGTAGGCCAGGCGGCCCAGGCCGGGCCAACTGAACACCGTCTCCACCACCACGGCGCCGCCCAGCAGCGTGCCGACGTTCAGGCCGGCCACGGTGGTGACCGGGATGAGCGCGTTGCGCAGCACGTGACGCAGCGCTACCGCGCGCGGCGTCAGGCCCTTGGCGTGGGCGGTGCGGACGAAGTCCTGGCGGTTCACCTCGAGCATCGAGGCGCGCGTGAGACGGGCGAAGATGGCCACGTAGAAGCCGGTCAGCGCCAGGGTCGGCAGCACCAGGTGGCGCGCCACGTCCAGCGCGTGGGCCCAGCCCGTGGCGCCCGAGCCGATGGTGGATACGCCGCCGGGCGGCAGCCAGCCCAGCTTGACCGAGAGCAGGATGATGGCCATCAGCCCGAGCCAGAAGCCGGGCGTGGAATACAGCAGCAGCGCCGCCAGCGACAGCACGCGGTCGAGCCAGCGGCCGGCAAAGCTGGCCATGACCGCGCCCAATGCGATGCCGGCCGCCAGCGCGCACGCCAACGCGCTGCCCATCAGCAGCACGGTGTTGCCCAGCCGGCTGAAGATCAGCTCCGACACCGGCAGGTTGTAGCGCGGCGACACGCCCAGGTTGAGCGTGGCCAGGTCCCGCAGATAGGCGCCCAGTTGTTGCAGCACCGGCTGGTCCAGCCCGAAGTGGCTGCGCAGCGCCGCCATGCTGGCCTCGGTGGCCGAACCGGACTCCGCCGCGATCACGTCGGCGGCATCGCCCGGCACCGCCTGCAGCAGGAAGAAACTGAGCAGCACGACGCCGATGACGGTCGGCACCGCTTGCAGCAGCGACCGTCCCAGGACCCGCAATGAACGATGCGCCGTCATGGCTGCAGATAGACGTCGGCCAGATTGGACTCGACGCCGTCGGCCGTCAGCGAGTGGTCATGCACGCGCTGGTTGGCGATGGTGATGAATTCCGGCTGGTACAGGTTCAGGTCGGGGACCTCGCGCGCCACGATCTGCTGGAACTCCTTGAAAAGCTGCACGCGGCGGGCCGGGTCGTTCTCGACCGCGGCGGCTTCCAGCAACTGGTCCACCTTCGGGTTCTGGTAATGCGTGCCATTGGAGAACGGCACTCCCTTGATGAAGTTCTTCGACCAGTACAGCCGCTGCACGCCGACGGTGGGGTCGAACAGGTTGCTGGCGCCGTTGGTGGTGAAGGCGAAGTCGCGGTCGGTGTAGACGCGCTTGATGAAGGCCGAGGCGTCCTGGGCCCGCACCGTCACCGCGATGCCGACGCGCGCCAGCGTGGTGCGCAGGTAGTCGGCCAGGCGCGGGCCGTCGGCGCCGATCGGGTTGTAGTCCAGCGTCACGCGAAAGCGCACGCCGTCGGCGCCCTTGGGATAGCCGGCCTCGTCCAGCAATGCGTTGGCGCGCTTGAGATCGAAGGGGTAGGGCGTGGGCGTCGGGTCGTTGTAGGTCTTCAGGCCGGGCGCGATGGGCGAATACGCCACCTGGCCGACGCCGTAGTTCACCACCTTCAGGATGACGTTGCGGTCGACGGCGTGGGCCACCGCCTGGCGCACCTTCTCATTCTTGAAGTGCGGATCGTCCAGATTGAACTCCAGGCGCGTCACGTTGTAGGAGTAGCTGTTGCCCTTGGTCTCGAAGCGCAGCGACGGCACGGCCTTCAGGCGCGCCAGGTCGGCCAGCGGCACGGGCGTGCGGTAGCCCAGGTCGGCCGTGCCGGTCTCGAAGGCGATGGCGGCCGCGGCCGGGTCGGCGACGATGCGCACGATCAGGCGGTCGATGTAGGGCTTGGGCTTGTCCCAGTAGTCCGGGTTGCGCTCGTAGACGATATGGCTGCCGCGCACCCATTCCTTGAACTTGTACGGGCCGGTGCCGATCGGCGCCGAGGTGGCCGGATTGGTCAGCGGATCGGTGCCTTCGTAGATGTGCTTGGGGATGATCGGCGTTTCGGTCGCGACGAAGGCGCGGATCAGGTAGGGCGCCGGCTTGGACAGGCGCAGCACCACGGTGTGGTCGTCCGGCGTCTCGATGGCGGTGACGTTGGCGAAGGTGTTGCGGCCGCGCGGGTGGATCTTCTTGAGCAGCTCGATGGAGAAAGCCACGTCCGCCGCCGTGAACGGCTTGCCGTCATGCCACTTGACGCCCTGGCGCAGCGTGAAGGTGTACACGGTGCCGTCGGGGCTGATGTTCCAGGCGGTGGCAAGCTGAGGTTCGGGAGTCAGGTCGTAGTCGTATTTGAGCAGGCCTTCGGTGACCTTGGCGCTGACGCTCAGGATCGGCGTGGCGACGTTGCCCACGGTGACGAGCGCGGTGGGTTCGGACGGCAGCAGCAGCGTCAGCGTGCCGCCGCGGGCGGGTTCCGCATGGGTGTACGGACTGGCGGCCAGCAGCAGGCCGGCAAGGGTCAGGCTGAGGAAGGAACGGCGGGTTGGCTTCATGATCGTCGGGCGGGGAAATGATGAGGGCCCCGGGGCGCGCCCGGGGCGGGATGGAAAGGGTCGTGCTCAGGTGCCGGTGTGCTGGTAGGCGCTGCCGGCCTGCTCCGCGCTGACCAGGCCGTAGCGCACGTCGCGTTCGACGCGCGCGGCGTCGCGGCGGGCCGGGTCGCCCAGGCCGCCGCCGCCCGGGGTGTGCACCACCAGGCGTTCGCCGGCCGGGACCAGTTGGCGGCCCTTGGCGCGCAGACTCGCGCCGCCGACCAGCCCCAGGGCGCCGCCGGCGCCGGCGTGCCCGCCAAGCGCGCCGCGGGCCGGATGCACCACGCGGTCGAAGGCGGCGGCGATGATCATGGCCGCCTGCGGATCCGCGTGGCGCACGACGATGGTCTGGCCGAGGCCGCCGCGCACCGTGCCCGGACCGCCGGAATCGGCGCGGTATTCCTTCTGTTCGAACACCAGCGGATTGGCGCTTTCCAGGATTTCCAGCGACACGTTGCGCACGCCGCTGGGATACGAAGTGACGGACAGCCCGTCCTTGCCGGGCCGGGCGCCGGTGCCGCCGGTGGAGAAACTGACCGCATTGAAGCGCGGACCCGCCAGCAACGCCCGCTGTTCATCCTGCGTGGCGCCGGCCAGCGGCTCGCCGCCGACCAGGTGCAGGTTCCACAGCGACGAGGCGCCCTCGGCCGGCACCTGGTCGGGCCGCGCCTGGCGCAGCGCGCCGAACACGGCGTCGGGCAGCAACTGGCCGATGATGTGGCGCGCCGTCACCGCGGCCGGGAAGCGGGCGTTCAGGATCGAGCCTTCGGGCGCGGCCACTTCCACCAGCGACAGCGAGCCGGCGTTGTTGGGCACGTCGGCGCCGATCAGGCAGCGGATGCCGAACGAGGTGTAGGCGTCGGTATAGGCCTTGACCACGTTGATGCCGCGCGCCACGCTGGGCGAAGTGCCGTCGAAGTCCACCAGGATCTTGCCATCCCGCACCGTCACGCTCGCCTGCAGCGTGATCGGCGCGTCGTAGCCATCGATCACCAGCGTGTTGTGCCAGGTGCCCTGCGGCCATTGCGCGATGGCCTGGCGCATGGCTCGCGCCGATTGCTCGATGATGTAGCCGCCCAGCGATTCCAGGTCGCCCAACTGGAACTCGGTCAACAGCGACTTCAGGCGGCGCCCGCCGATGTCGTTGCAGGCCACCAGCGCGTACAGGTCGCCCTCGACCTGTTCCGGTTCGCGCACATTGGCGCGGATGATGGCCAGCACGCCCGGGTCGACCTGGTGCTGGTGGAAGAAGCGCAGGATCGGCAGGAACAGGCCTTCGTGGTAGACCTCCAGGCCGTCGGCGCTGCTGCCGATGCCGCCGATGTCGATCACGTGCAGGGTCGAGGCGAACAGCGCCACCAGGGCGCCGTCATGGAACACCGGCGACACCATGGTCATATCGAACAGGTGGCCGGTGCCCTTCCACGGATCGTTGGTCAGCAGCACGTCGCCGTCCTTCAGGGTCTCCGGCGGGAACACCTTGAGAAAGTGCTTGACCGATTCGGCCATGGCGTTGACGTGGCCGGGGGTGCCGGTGACGGCCTGGGCGATCATGCGGCCGTCGGGCAGGAACACGCCGGCCGACAGGTCGCCGGCTTCGCGCGTGGCGGTGCCGAAGGCCGAGCGGATCAGCACCTGGGCCTGTTCCTCCACCACCGACAGCAGGCGATTCCAGGCCAGTTGAAAGCGGATGCGTTGCTGGGGCGTGGGTTGCGCGGTGCTCATGCGGGGTCCTTTGCGGCGCGCGCGGCGGCCGCCTTGATATCGTCCAGCACCAGCGAGCCGAGCCGGCTGCGCCGCGCTTCGAAGCCCGCGGGCACGAAAGTGGTGGTCTCGTCTTCCACGACGAGGGCGGGGCCGGTCAGCTTCTGCTCGGCGTCCAGCGCCTGGCGTTCGTAGGTCGGCACCTCGATCCAGTCGTTGCGGTCGAAGTCGTAGAGCCGGCGCGTGCCGGCCTGGCGCGCCGCCGTGGCCGGGCCGCTGGCGATGTGGTCACGCGGCCGCGCGCGGCGCTCGCCGGCCTGGGCGGCGACCGACCAACTGACGGCCTCGGGCGCCACGTGCGGCAGGCTGCGGCCGTACAGTTGGGCATAGCGTTCGGCGAAGGCCGCGCCCAGCCGCACGCTGGCGGCGGCGTCGAAAGGGCCATCCGGCAGGTCCACGGCAATCTCGTGGCCCTGGCCGCTGTAGCGCATGAAGACCACCCGCTTGTGGCTCAGCGGCGCTTCGGGCGCGGCGCGCCGCACCACGGTGTCGACCCCGGCGGTCAGCTCGTCCAGCAGGCGCTGCACCGCGGCATGGTCGATGTCGGCCAGGCGCTGGTGGAAGCTGCGCACCGCCTGGTAGGCGATCGGCGCCCACAGGAAGCCCACGGCCGACCCCACGCCAGCCGATTCCGGGATGATGACGCGGCCGATGCCGAGCTTGCGCGCCAGGCCGGCGGCATGCAGCGGCGCGGCGCCGCCGAAGGCGATCAGGGTGTGTTCCTCGGCCGCCTTGCCCAGCTCGGAAGCATGCACGCGGGCGGCGTTGGCCATGTTCTCGCTGACCACCTCGATGATGGCCTGGGCGGCCTGCGGCGCTTCCAGCCCGGCGGGGCGCGCCAGGTGGGTTTCGATGGCATGGCGCGCGCGCTCGGGTTGCAGGCTGACCTTGCCGACGGCAAAGCGTTCCGGCGTGACGGTGCCGATCAGCGCGTGGGCATCGGTGACGGTGGGCAGTTCGCCGCCATTGCCATACGCGGCGGGGCCGGGCGACGAGCCGGCGCTGTCCGGGCCGACCTGCACCACGCCCAGGTGGTTGACGCGCGCGATCGAGCCGCCGCCGGCGCCGATCTCCACCATCTCGATCACCGGGATGCGGATCGGCAGGCCCGAGCCCTTCAGGTGACGGTGCACGCGGCCGAATTCGAAGCTGCGGCTGACCTGCGGCTCGAAGTCGTCGATGTAGCAGATCTTGGCCGTGGTGCCGCCCATGTCGAACGACAGCGCGCGCGCCGCGCCGGTCTGTTCGGCGATGTGTTGGGCCAGGATCGCGCCGCCCGCCGGTCCGGACTCCACCAGCCGCACCGGCTCGTCGATGCCGGTCTGCAAGGTGGCGATGGCGCCGCCCGAGGTCATCAGGAACGGCTCGTCGCGCAGTCCGCGTTGGCGCGCCGCGTCGTTCAGCCGGCGCAGGTAGCCGGACACCTGCGGCTGCACGTAGGCGTTGGCGCTGACGGTGGACAGGCGCGGATACTCGCGGATCTCGGCGCAGACGTCGGAAGACAGCGACACCCAAAGCTGCGGCGCGTGTTGCTTGAGCAGCGCGCGGATGCGGCGTTCGTGGCCGGGATGGGCGTAGCTGTGCAGCAGGCACACCGCCACGCTCTCGATGCCGGCGCGGGTCAGTTCCCCGGCCAGCGCGATCACCTGGGCCTCGTCCAGCGGCGTCAGCACCTGGCCGTGCGCATCGACGCGCTCGGTGACGCCGAAGCGCCAGGGCCGCGGCACCAGCGGTTCGGGCTTGTCCAGGAAGATGTCGTACTGCGCGAAGCGGTCTTCCAGGCCGATCTCGACCAGGTCGCGGAAACCCGCGGTCGTCAGCAGCGCGGTGCGGGCGCCCTTGCGCTCGATCAGCGCATTGGTGGCCAGCGTGGTGCCCAGGATCAGGAGGTCGACCCGCGGCCACGCCAGGCCGGCCTGGCCGAGCAGCTCTTCGATGCCTTGCAGCACCGCGGTTTCGGGCGCGTCGGGCGTGGTCAGCAGCTTGGCCGACCAGCGTTGTGGTTCCTGTTCGAGGACGATATCGGTGAACGTGCCGCCGACGTCGACGGCAACGCGCACCGACGCCGTCGAGGCGGACTCAGAGGGGGAGTGGGACATGTGGGCAGGGGAGGAAAAAGCGCAGGGGTCTCGCGGAGCGCCGGCAGGCGGGCTTTGCAAAAGACCGATCCTAAGCAGTCAGGGCGGCTGCCAGAAGGACGTTTTTCGCATGTCGATATGCGGATTTCGTGCCAGCCGGCCTTGGCGCCGGGCAATCTGGCGATCGGCGATCTGCTGATCGCCGATCGGTCGGGCGGGGGTGTTATTCCGCGCCGTCGCGGTCCATCGACCGCAATGGTTGCGGAATCCGATAGCGCTGGCCGTCGAATTTCAGCGTGCGCGGCGTCTTGCCCTTGTCGACGACTTTTTCCTCGCAATCGCCGCGCACCACGGCCGCCCGGCTCGACTCGCGCGATTCACTCGTGGCGATGTCGCGGTATCCCTGCGTGACCGTGTCGGCCATGGACAGGGTCACGGCGCGGCTGGTGAATCTCCCCGCGCAGTTGGTGTCCCATTCGCCGCTCGAGCGCGCGACGGACAAGCCATCGAGCACCATCGCCAGGCCCTTGGGGCCGATGTCGAACAGGCGCAGGCTGGTTTCGTCGAAGGGGTTGGCGCGCGAGGCGCCGACGCGCGAGATGCGCAAGCCGAAGGCGCGGCGGCCGGGCGCGAGGTCGTAGCGGGCGGTGTCGAAGGACACGCTGGTCAGGCGTACCGCATCGTCCGACATCAGTCCTTGCAGCCGGATGTCATGACGGATTTCCAGGGAGGAGCTGTCCAGCACCAGGATCCGCAGGTCGCCGGTGTGGCCGTCGTCCTGGTTCGGCGTGTCCTGCATCAGCGGAATCGCCGCCAGCAGAAGGCCAGGCTGGGCCGGCCAGGTCTTGCACGTCACGGCGAAGGGTTCGCCGTCGTCGGCGTCGGCGATCCGGATGACGATATTGTCCCGCCCGAGGCGCAGGTTGCCTTCGCCGTCGGGGGCGGGCGCCTCGGGGTAGGCCATGCGCACGACAGCCGCGGCCTGCGGGCAGGCGCCACGGGCGGCCTGCGCGGCGCCGGGGACGAGCAGGGCGGCCAGCGCCAGCGGCGCGGCAAGGACCAGATGACGGATCATGAGGGGGATCTCTTGGTTTATTGCACGTGGGTGGGCGTGGCGGCGCGCGAGGCCTGCGTGGGCATCGCTTCTTGTGCCAGGGTGCCCGGTTCGGTGGCGGACGGCCGCAGCACGACCGTGTGCTGGGCGTCGTTGGCGCCCAGCTTGGGCAGGTCGGCGGGCCGCGCGGCCAGGGTCGCGAACGGTCCGCCGCCGGCGGCGGGCAGGCCGTCCAGCGTCAGGGTGGCCGCCCAGACGCCGGCGCGGCGCGACAGCACCTGGTAGCGCTGCGGGCCGCCGGCCATGCGCGCCACCACGTACAAGGTGCCGTCGATGAGATGGATGGCCGGCGGCGAGGCGGCCTCGGCGTCGAGCCTGGCCGGCTTGCCGTGCTCCACCAGCCAGAGCGGTCCGTCGGCGCGTTCCAGGATCGCCACGATCACATTGCCCTGCGCATCGGCGTCGATGGCGGGCCGGCCGATGTAGGGCACGCCCAGGTCGGTCGGCGCGCTCCATTCCATGTCCAGGTCGGTGGTGTCGCCGGTTTCTTCCAGCCGCGTCAGGTGATTGTTGGCGCGCTGGCGGAAATAGAGTTCGACGCGGTGCTCGTGGTTGCGGATCGCGGCCAGCCCGCCGGCGGCCTGGGGGGCCTGCACGCGGCGCCAGGAATGCCACTCGGGGCGTTGGCCCTTGGGCGCCGGCAATTGGCGTGTGTAGAACAGTTGGCCGCCGCCAGCCGATGCGAACACGATGTAGCGGCCGTCATCGCCGCGCACGACCGCCGGCGCGCCGGTGGCGCCGTCCAGGGGCGGCAGGCTCTGCCACGGCGCCCAACTGCCGTCGATGCCGGACGGCGCGATCCAGTGCAGCAGGCCGTCGTAGCCGAGCGCCACCGCGGCGGCCTCGCCGCGCGGCGCCACGGCCGGGATCTGGCTGACGCGCACGCCGGCCAGGGCCTGCCAGCCCTGCCAGGTGCCGTCGTGGCGCTGTTTGTTGGCCCACACGCCGCCCAGCGGATCGCGCGCCATCAGGCCGGCGGTGCCGTCGGCATGCCCGAATGTCACCAGCGGGCCGCTGGTGCGCCCGCCCAGGCTCTGCCAGCGGCGCTGGCCCGCGTCCCAGCGGTTGGCGGCCGCGTTGGTCTCGCCGGCGGCGAATACCACCAGGCCGTTGCGGCCGTCCGGATAGATCTGCGGCGGCATGTCCTGGCGCGAGACGTAATACGCGCGCTGCACCCAGGCGGCCGCGGGCCCGGCGGGCTCCTTGCAGCCGGTGGGGCCTGCGCAATAGTGATAGTCGTTCCAGGCGTAGTGCTGGAAGATCACCGATTTGCTGGCGATCTCGTTGTCGGCGAGGTTGCTGGCGCGTTCCTGGCTGGGGTAGTCGATGTAGCCGGTCTCGGCGTAGTTGCCGGGCGCGCGCAGCATGGCGGCGCGGACCAGCCGCGCGCTGGCGATATGGTCGGGATGCCCGTGGCCGGCGCAGCGCCAGCACAGTTGCGTGTATGGCACGCTGATGGTGTCGTCCAGGTGCCGCACCGTGGTCGGCTGGTACTGGCGGATCAGTTCGGCCAGGGTGTCGATCAGTTGTTCGCGCGAGTAGACCTCCGGATACGGCCCCAGCGTGTCCACCGTCTGTCCCGGTTCCGATTCCGTGCGGCTCAGCGGCGTGAGGCTGCCCCAGCCCTTGCCCAGCCACGGGTCCTTCAGCCGCAGATGCCACAGTTGCACGCGCGGATTGCCGGACAGGGTGAAACGCGCGATCTGGCGCGGGCCCGCATGGCCGGCGCTTTCCTTCCACAGGTCGGGCTGGCGCGCCATGTAGGCATAGGCCGCGCGCACGCCGCGCTCCCGGCCCAGCATGTAGGTGTCGCCCTCGCCGGCATCGCTGGCGGTCAGGTAGACCACCCGCACGCAGCCGCCCGCCGCGATGTTGGAGGCGATGTCCGGATTCATGAACAGCAGGTCGTCATCCAGGTGGGCGACGAAGGCCAGGTCCTTGATGCCATTGCACTGCGCCAGGGTGGGCGGGGCGGCGAACGCGGCGGAGCAGGCCAGGCAGGCGAGCAGCAGCGCCTGGCCGAAAAAGGAAAGCAAGGTCGTGAGGGTCCGCGTCAAAGGGGCGTCGCTCCGATAGGCCGGGGTATGAAACCACCGATTGCGGGCATCTTAGCAAGTTCGGCCCGCAGGATCACGCCTGCGGGCATTTGCTAATCGCCGATCTGTCGTTAGCCGCTGTCCCGGTGCGCTTTACCATCGGCATCCCATGACCGAACTGCTACGCATCCAGAACCTCACCGTCGACCTGCCGGCGGGCGCCGACCGGCGCCACGCGATTCACGACCTGTCCCTGTCCGTCAACGCCGGCGAGATCGTTTGCGTGGTCGGCGAGAGCGGATCCGGGAAATCGCTGACCGCCGGCGCCATCCTGGGCCTGCTGCCGCAGGGCGTGCGCGCCAGCGGCGGGCAGGTGCTGTGGGAAGGCGAGGACCTGCTGCGCCTGTCCCCGGCCGCCATGCGCCGCCTGCGCGGCCAGCGCATCGGCATGATCTTCCAGGAGCCGATGACGGCGCTCAATCCGCTGCGCACCATCGGCGACCAGATCGGCGAGGTCTTCCGCACCCACACGCGCCTGCCAGGCGGCGAAATCCGGCGGCGAACGCTCGGGTTGCTCGACTCGGTGCGCCTGCCTGATCCCGCCCATGCGTTCAGCGCCTATCCGCACGAACTGTCCGGCGGCCAGCGCCAGCGCGCCATGATCGCCATGGCGCTGGCGCTGGAGCCGGCGCTGCTGATCGCCGACGAGCCGACCACGGCGCTCGATGTCACCACGCAGGCGCAGATCCTGAGCCTGATACACGACCTGCAACGCCGCCGCGGCACCGCGGTGCTGTTCATTACCCACGACTTCGGCGTGGTGGCGGAGATCGCCGACCGCGTCGCGGTCATGCAGCGCGGCGAGCTGGTGGAGAGCGGCCGCGCCGAGGAGGTGCTCAGGCATCCGCGCCATCCCTATACCCGGGCCCTGATCGCGGCCGTGCCGCCCTTGGCGCCGGCAGCCGCGCGCGCCCCGGGCGCCCCGGAAAAGCCCGCCATTCTCACTACGGACGGATTGTCCAAGACCTATCGCAAGCGCGGCTGGTTCGGCCAGCCCGGGCGGGTGACCCACGCGCTGGACGGGGTGTCATTGACGTTGCGCGAAGGCGGCACGCTCGGCATCGTCGGCGAAAGCGGTTCGGGCAAATCCACCCTGGCGCGTACCCTGCTGGGGCTCTTGCCGCCGGATGCCGGCGCCATCACACTGGCCGGGGAACCGCTGGCGTTCAAGGGCGCCGCCGCGCGGGGCGCGCACGCCCGGCGGGTGCAGATGGTGTTCCAGGACCCCTATGGCTCGCTCAACCCGCGCCAGCGCGTCGGCGAGATCGTCGCGCGCGGCCCCATCGTGCATGGCGCGCCGCGGCGCGAGGCCTGGGCCCAGGCGCGGGAGTTGTTCGAACTGGTCGGCCTGTCGCCGGACGCGATCAATCGCTATCCGCACGAGTTCTCGGGCGGACAGCGCCAGCGCGTGGGACTGGCGCGGGCCCTGGCGATGCGACCGCGCGTACTGATCGCCGACGAGCCGGTGTCGGCGCTGGACGTGTCGGTCCAGGCCCAGGTGCTGGCGCTGCTGGCGCGCCTGCGCGAGCAACTGGGCCTGTCGATCCTGTTCATCACCCACGACCTGCGGGTCGCGGCGCAGGTGTGCGACCACGTCGCGGTGATGAAGGACGGCAAGGTGGTGGAAGCGGGGCCTTGCGCCGAGGTCTTCGGCCAGCCGTCGCATTCCTATACCCAGGCATTGCTGGCGGCGGTGCCGGGCCGGGGGTGGGATCCCGCCGGGGCCGCCGCGCGGCGGGCAGCATAGCGGCTTTGGCCGGATACGGCATTCGCGGTATAACCGACTGATGCCGTGCCGCGTTTCACGCGCCTCGCGCGAGACGCTCCCTCCACGGCGGGAGATTGCCCATGCCCGACATCGTCCAATTGCGTCCGGAGGGTCTGTACTGCGCCGCGGGCCAGTTCTACATCGACCCCTGGCGCCCCGTGGACGTCGCCGTTCTCACGCATGGCCATGGCGACCACGCGCGCGCCGGCATGGGTTGCTACCACACCAGCGCCGAAGGCCTGCCGATCCTGCAATGGCGCCTGCGCGAACAGAACTACCGCGTCCACGCCTACGGCGAGCCGTTCACGCTGGGCCGGGCGCGGGTTTCGCTGCATTCCGCGGGCCACGTGCTGGGCTCCGCGCAAGTGCGCATCGAAGTCGACGGCCAGGTGTGGGTCGTGTCGGGCGACTACAAGCGCCAGCCCGATCCCACCTGTGCGCCGTTCGAGGTGGTGCCGTGCGACACCTTCATCACCGAAGCCACCTTCGGCCTGCCGATCTATCGCTGGCCGGACACCGCGGAGGTGGCGCGCGACATCGTCCAGTGGCGCGACCATTGCGCCGCGCGCGGCGAGGCGGCCATTCTCTACTGCTACGCGCTGGGCAAGGCGCAGCGGGTGCTGGCCGAGCTGATGCCGTTCGTCGACCGGCCCGTCTACCTGCATGGCGCGATTGCCGCGGGCGTGGACGTCTACCGCGAGGCCGGCATCGCGCTGCCCGACACGCGCCTGGTCATCGAGGCGGACGGCGCGCCGGCGGCCGCGGGCACGGGATTTGCTGGCGAGCTGGTGCTGGCGCCGCCGTCGGCGGCCGGCAGCGCGTGGCTGCGGCGCTTCCGCAAGGCGCAGCACGGTTTCGCGTCCGGCTGGATGCGGTTGCGCGGCAACCGGCGCCGGCGCAACATGGACCGGGGCTTCGTCGTTTCTGACCACGCCGACTGGCCCGACCTGCTGCGCACGATCCGCCAGACGGGCGCGCGCCGCGTCATCGCCACGCATGGCGACACCGACGCGCTGGTGCGCACGTTGAATGAATCGGGCATCGTCGCCGAGACGCTGGCCACGCAATATGGCGAAGACGACTAGCACGGCGCGCCGCGCCATTTTCGTAGCGACAGGGGAACGGATCCAGGCATGAAGCGATTCGCGGCGTTGTATCAGGAACTGGACCGCAGCACCGCCACCTTGGACAAGCGCGCGGCGCTGGTGGCCTACTTCCGCGATGCGCCGCCGCGCGACGCGGCCTGGGCCTTGTACCTGCTGGCGGGCGGCAAGATCACCAGCGCGCGCCGCAAGATCGCCGCCGTCGGCGAGTTGCGCGCCTGGGCCGCGACCGCCTCCGATACCGCGCCCTGGTTGGTGGACGCCTGCTACGACCAGGTCGGCGACCTGGCCGAGACGCTGGCGCTGCTGGTGCCCGACCCGCGCACCGCCGCGCCCGAGCGCGGCCTGGCCGATTGGATCGAGGAGATCCTGGTGCCGGTCGCCAACCGCGACGAGGCCGAGCGCCGCGAAGTCATCGTCGCGGCCTGGCTGGGGCTGCCCTACATCGAGCGCCTGGTCTTCAACAAGCTGCTGACCGGCGCGCTGCGCGTCGGCGTGTCGCAACGCATGGTGCAGCAGGCGCTGGCGGAGTTGTCGGGCGTGCCCATCGCCCGCATCGCGCAGCGCATGCTGGGCGCATGGTCGCCCAGCCCCGCGTTCCTGCGCGACCTGCTCAGCGCCGACGAACTGCCCGGCGACCGCCAGCAGCCCTATCCCTTTTTCCTGGCCTCGCCGCTCGAAGGCGACCCGGCGCTGCTGGGGCCGATCGACGACTGGCTGCTGGAGTGGAAGTGGGACGGCATCCGCGCGCAACTGATCCGGCGGCGCGGCGAGGTGGCGCTGTGGTCGCGCGGCGAAGAGCGCCTGGACGGCCGCTTTCCGGAAGTCGAAGCGGCCGCGGCCGCCTTGGCGGTGGACTGCGTCGTCGACGGCGAACTGCTGGCCTGGCAGGAAGACAGCGTCGATCCCATGCCGTTTTCGGCCCTGCAGACGCGCATCCAGCGGCTCAAGCCCGGACCCAAGTGGCTGGCTGAGGCGCCGGTGCGCTTGCTCGCCTACGATCTGCTGGAGCTGGACGGCGCCGATCTGCGCGACGAGCCGCAGGCCGCGCGCCGCGCGCGGCTGGAGGCGCTGCTGCGCGAGCGCGCCGACCCGCGCCTGGGCCTGTCGCCGCTGGTGGCGCCGGCGAGCTGGGACGAAGCCCACGTGCTGCGCGCGCAATCGCGCGAGCGCGGCGTGGAGGGCTTCATGCTCAAGCGCCGCGGCGCGCCCTACCAGAGCGGCCGGCGGCGCGGCGACTGGTGGAAGTGGAAGATCGATCCGCTCACCATCGACGCGGTGCTGCTGTATGCGCAGTCCGGCCACGGCCGCCGCAGCACGCTCTACACCGATTACACCTTCGGCGTATGGGACGGCGACGCGCTGGTGCCCATCGCCAAGGCCTACTCGGGCCTGGACGACAAGGAGATCCTGGAACTGGACCGCTGGCTGCGCGCCCACACGCGCGAGCGCTTCGGCCCGGTGCGCTCGGTCGACCCGGTGCAGGTGTTCGAGCTGGGCTTCGAGGGCGTCAACCTGTCCAAACGGCACAAGTCCGGCGTGGCGGTGCGCTTTCCGCGCATCCTGCGCTGGCGTCACGACAAGCGCGCCGACCAGGCCGACCGGCTCGATACCCTGAAGGCCCTGGCGCGATGAGCGCCGCGCGGCGGGACGGCCCCTTGCTGGCGTGGTTCGCGGCGCGCGGCTGGAAGCCCGCCGCGTTCCAGCGCGAAACCTGGCGGCGCTATCTGGCCGGCGAATCCGGCCTGCTGCATACGCCCACCGGCAGCGGCAAGACGCTGGCCGCATTCGGCGGCCCGCTGCTGGAGGCGCTGGCCGATCCGGCGCCGGCGCGCGCGGCGGCGGGCGAGGGGCCGCGCGTGCTGTGGGTGACGCCGTTGCGGGCGCTGGCCGCCGACACCACGCGCGCCCTGGCACAGACAGCGGCCGAGCTGGGCCTGGCGTGGACGGTGGCGCTGCGCACCGGCGACGCCAGCGCGCGCGACAAGCGCCTGGCGCGCCAGGGCAAGGCGGATGTGCTGGTCATCACGCCCGAGTCCCTGGCGCTGCTGCTGTCCTACGCCGATGCGTCGCAGCGCTTTCGCGCCCTGCGCGGCATCGTGGTGGACGAATGGCACGAGCTGCTGGGCAACAAGCGCGGCGTGCTGCTGCAGTTATGCCTGGCGCGCCTGCGCTGCCTGTCGCCCGGCGCCCGCACCTGGGGCCTGTCGGCCACGCTGGGCAACCTGGACCAGGCCCGCGCGGTGCTGCTGCCGCATGCGCCCGACAGCGCCCTGGTGGCGGGCGCGCGGCCGCGCAAGATACAGATATCGACCCTGTTGCCCGAGCGCAGCCGCGCCCTGCCGTGGGCGGGGCACCTGGGGCTGTCGCAGCTCGAACGGGTCTTCAAGCGCCTGTTCGACGTGCGCGCGACCCTGCTGTTCACCAACACCCGCGCGCAGGCCGAGCTCTGGCATCGCGCGCTGGAATCGATCTGGCCCGAGGCCCCGGGCACCCTGGCGCTGCATCACGGCTCGCTCGATCCCAAGCTGCGCGCGGCGGTGGAGCAGGGCCTGCGCGACGGGACGATGCGCTGCGTGGTGGCCACCTCCAGCCTGGACCTGGGCGTGGATTTTCCGGCGGTGGACCAGGTGTTGCAGATCGGCAGCCCCAAGGGCGTGGCGCGCCTGCTGCAACGCGCCGGCCGCGCCCGCCATCGGCCGGGCGAGTCCGGCAACGTGGTGTGCGTGCCGGCGCAGGCGCTCGAACTGATCGAGTACGCCGCCGCCCGGCAGGCCATCGCGCGCGGCGAGATCGAATCCCGGCCGCCGCCGGTCGGCAGCCTGGACGTACTGGCCCAGCATGCCGTCACGCTGGCGCTGGGCGGCGGCTTCGACGCCGACGCGCTGTACCAGGAAGTGCGCGGCACGCATGCCTATGCCGCGCTCGATCGCGCCACCTGGCAGGCGGTGCTGGACTTCATCGTGCAGGGCGGCCGCGCGCTGGCCAAGTATCCGGACTATCAACGCGTAGTGCGCGACGACGACGGCCGCTATCGCGTGCACGACCGGCGCGTCGCGTTCCGCCATCGTTTGTCCATCGGCACCATCACCGCCGACGGCGCCGTGGCCGTCAAATACCTGCGCGGGGGCAGCCTGGGCTCGGTGGAGGAAGGCTTCCTGGCGCGCCTGCGGCGTGGCGACCGCTTCCAGTTCGCCGGCCGCACGCTGGAACTGGTGCGCCTGGAAGGCATGGTGGCCTATGTGCGCCGCGCCAAGGGCGGCGATGGCCCGGTCGCCACCTGGCAGGGCGGGCGCATGCCCCTGTCGACGCAACTGGCCAGCGAAGTGGAAAGCCTGTATTCGCATCCCGGCACGCATCCGGAGATGCGCGCCGTCGCGCCGCTGCTGCGGATCCAGGCGCAGGCCAGCGCATTGCCGGACCGGGGGCGGCTGGTGGCAGAACGCATCGGCACGCGGCGCGGCATGCATCTGTTCCTGTTTCCGTTCGCCGGCCGCGCCGTGCACGAAGGCATCGCGGCAATGATCGCGCTGCGCTGGGGCCGGCGGCAGGCCAACACGATCTCCTATACGGTCAACGACTACGGGCTGATGCTGACGCTGGCCGAGCCGGCCGCGCTGGACGCGGCGCTGCTGCGCCAGTTGCTCAGCCCCGAACACATGGCCGAAGACCTGCGCGACGGCGTCAACCTGGGCGAAATGGCGCGCCGCCAGTTCCGCGAGATCGCGCGCGTGGCGGGCCTGTTGACGCCTTCATTGCCCGGCCAGGCGGCACGCTCGCTGCGGCAGGTGCAGGCCTCCAGCGGGCTGCTCTACGATGTGCTGCGCCGCTACGATCCGGACCACCTGCTGCTGGCGCAAGCCGAGCGCGAGGTGTTCGAATTGCAACTGGAGGCGCCGCGCCTGCTGGCTGCGTTGCACGACTGCCAGCGGCGCGAACTGGCGCTGTGCGAACCGCGCGCGCTGACGCCCCTGTCGTTCCCGCTGTGGACAGAAAGCATGCGCGGTCAACTCAGCACCGAGACCTGGCAGGCGCGCGTCAGGCGCGCCGCGCAGCAACTGGAGAAGCGCTATGAGCGCCTTGCCTGAGGGCGCGTTGCAGGCGCTGTTGGGCGACGAGCCGATGTGGTTGCTGGGGACGCGGGCCCTGTTCTGGCCCGCGCGATCGCGCCTGATCATCGCCGACCTGCACCTGGGCAAGAGCCATGTGTTCCGGCGCGCGGGCATCGCGGTGCCCAGCGGCGCCACGCGCGGCGACCTGGATCGCCTGGCGGATGTGATCGCGCGCGCCGCCGCCCGCGAGCTGTGGATCGTGGGCGACCTGTTGCACGGGCCCGCGGGGCAGGCGGGGTGGCGCGATACCTGGATGGCGTGGCGGCGGGACCATGCGGCGCTGGATGTCGCGGTGCTGGCGGGCAATCATGACCGTGCCCTGGATGGCCCGGCGTTCGGCGTGCGGCAGTTGGGCGAGACGCACATTGACGGCCCGTTCCTGTTCAGTCATGTCCCGCGGGCGGACCCAGACGGCCGGCACGTCATCGCCGGCCACATGCATCCGAAAACGTCCGTGCGCGGCGTGCCGCGCAGTTGGCCGGCGTTCTGGCTGCGCCCTGGTCTTACGATCCTGCCGGCCTTTTCGGACTTCACCGGCGGCTATCCGGCCGATCGCGGCGACGGGCGCGTCGTCGCCTGCGTGGAAGGCGTCGCGATCGAGGTCGGCGCACGCGCGCGATGAGGGCGCCGGACGAGGAATCGCGAAGGGGGGCGGCCGCGGGTTACCCCTGCTGCGCCTGCCACATCCGCCGATAGCGTCCCGGCCGCGCCAGCAGTTCAGCGTGCGTGCCCCGCTGGGTGATGCGGCCGTCCTCGAACACCAGGATGCGATCGGCCGCGACGATGGTCGACAGGCGATGGGCGATGACGATGACGCTGCGCTCGGCCACCAGGGTGTCGATGGCCGCCTGCACCGCCAGTTCGCTTTCGGTGTCGAGCGCGGCGGTGGGTTCGTCGAGGATCACGATCGGCGCGTCCTTGAGGATGGCGCGCGCGATCGACAGGCGCTGGCGTTCCCCGCCCGACAGCTTGCCGCCCGCCTCGCCCAGGCGGGTCTGCCAGCCTTGCGGCAGGCGCTCGATGAAGTCCAGGCAATGGGCGGCGCGCGCCGCCGCCCGCACCTCGGCCTCGCCGGCCTCGGGCCGCGCCATGCCGATGTTGCCGATCACGCTGTCGTCGAACAGGTGCACGTCCTGGAACACGGTCGAGATCAGGCGGTTCAGGTCCGCGGGCGGCAGGCCGCGGATGTCCACGCCGCCGATCCGGATCGCGCCGCGCTGCGGGTCGGCGTGGCGCATCAGCAGGCGCGTCAGCGTGGTCTTGCCGGAACCGGACGGCCCCACCAGTGCGGTCAGGCCGCGCGCCGGCAGGTCCAGGTCGATGTCGCGCAGCGCCGGGGCAGTGCCGCCGGCGTAGCGGAACTCCAGGCCTTCGATGCGGATGTCCGCCGGCCCGGCCGGGCCGCCCTGCGAGGGCCATTGCGGCAGCGGCGCCACCGCGCGCAGCTCCTCGATGCGGGCCAGCGCGGCTTCGATCAGCGCCAGGACCGTGGTGAAGTTCACAAAGGTCGCCAGCGGTTCGGCAAAGCGCGCCACCAGGACCAGCACCGCGCCAAGCGCCGCGGGCGCCAGGCTGCCCTGCGTGACCCAGAGCATGCCGCAGCCCAGGATCGCCAGCATGCCGGATTCGACGATGGCGGCCACCATCAGCGACGGCTTGGCGCCGCGCCGGTGGTGTTCGCGCTGCAATTGCTCGAGCTGCTCGAAGCCGGCGCGCAGGCGTTCGTTGGCGGCGCCGGCGCGGCCCGTCGCCAGGCACACGGGCAGCCCTTGCATGTATTCGAGCAGTTCGGCGTTCAGGGCCTCGTTGGCGCGCCCGGTGGCGTCGTGGCCTCGGTCCAGCGCCGGCCGGCGCCAGCGGTAGAGCGGCACGATGGCGGGGAACACCAGCATCAGCGCCACGCCCAGCCGCCAGTCCCAGGCCAGCAGCGCCACGGCGGCCGCGGCCGGCGTGACGATGGCGCCCAGGATCAGGTTGATCACCGTCAGCGCGTAGTTCATCTGTTCGTCGACGCCGCCCAGCAGCTTGGCGGCGATGCCGCCGGTGCGGTGGGCCTGCAGCGCCTCCAGCGGCATGCGCCGCAACTGTTCTCCCAGCAGCACGCGCAGTTCGTGCGTGGCGCGCGCCATGTGGCCGCGATAATCGAAGCCCTGCGCCCGCCAGCGCAGGGCGATGGCGGCCGCCGCCAGCAGGGTGAAGCCCGCCAGCCAGGCCAGCGCGGCGCGCCAGGGATCGCCGCGGGTCACATGGACGAACAAGGGCACGATGCAGGCCAGCGACAGACCCTGGCACACGGCGGCGAGCAGCAGCAGGCACAGGCTGGCGCGCAGGCGGCCGGCCTGGCTGCCGGCGCTGCGGAGAAGGCGTCGATAGGTGTCGCGCCAGGGAGCGGGAGGTGTTGTCATGAGGCTTGGTCGCCCAGGGTCCAGCGACGGGCGCGTTGATGGTTGTTCCACAACTGGGCATAGAGGCCGCCGGCCGCGACCAGGGTGTCGTGCGTGCCGCATTCGGCCAGCCGGCCACGGTCCAGCACCAGGATCTGGTCGGCGTGGCGGATGCTGGCGAGCCGGTGCGCGACCATGATCACGGTGCGGCCGCGCATCAGCGCGGCCAGCGCGGCGCCGACCGCGCGTTCGTTTTCGGGATCGGTGGCGGCGGTGGCCTCGTCCAGCACCAGGATCGGGCGGTTCATCAGCACGGCGCGGGCGATCGTCAGGCGCTGGCGCTGGCCGCCGGACAGGTCCTTGCCGCCCTCGCGCAGCACGGTGGCGTAGCCGTCGGGCAGCGCCAGGATGAAGTCGTGCGCCTGCGCGGCCCGGGCGGCGGCCTCGATCTCGGCCGGGCTGGCGTCGGGACGGCCCATGGCGATGTTCTCGGCCACGCTGCCGGAGAACAGAAAGTTGTCCTGGAACACGAAGGCGACGTGCTCGAACAGGGTCTCGCGTTCCAGGTCGCGCACGTCGACGCCGCCCACCAGCAGGCGCCCGGCGTCGATGTCCCAGAAGCGCGCGATCAGCCGCGCCACGGTGCTCTTGCCGGCGCCGGAGCGACCCACCAGCGCCGTCAACTGGCCGGCGCGCGCGGTGAAGCTCAGACCGTCCAGCGCGGGGGTGCCGCCATAGCCGAAGCGCACATCCTCGAAGCGCACGCTGGCGTCGGCAGGACGACGCTCCGGCGCGCGCGCCGGCGGCAGCGGCGTGATCGCCAGCACCTGCTGGATGCGCGCCACGCTCAGCTTGGCCTGGTCGATCATGTGCGCCAGCGACATCATCGGGAACATGGCCTCGGCCATGCCCATGCCAAACAGCAGCAAGGCCAGCCAGACGGGAAAATCGAGCTGGCCCTGCGCCGTCCACCAGGCGCCCAGCCACAGCAGCGCCGCCAGCGTCGGCAGCGGGCCCAGCACGGCGATCGCGAAGCGCGAGCTGAAGCTGGCGCCGCGGTACCAATCGGTCAGCACGACCAGGTAGCGCTCCAGGGCGCGATGGTAGCGGCCGAAGGTGGTCTGGCCGGTATCGAAGGTGCGCACCACCGGCATCGCCTGCACGTATTCGATGACCGCCGCGCTGACCTGTTCGCGCGCCTGGTGGTAGCGCCGCGTCATGGTTTCGCGCCCGCGCATCGCCAGCGACAGCCCGCCGGCGCCCACCGCCAGCACGCCCACGGCGGCCAGCGCCATGCGCCAGTCCAGCGCGAACAGCAGCGCCGCGCTGAACACCGGCATGGCGTAGGCGCGGGCGAACAGCGGCGTGCTGTCGGCCACGAACACGTGCAGCGCCTGCACGTCGTTCTGCACCACCTTGGCCAGCGGACCGCTGCCCAGCGCCTGCAATTCGCCGAATGACAGCCGTGCAAGGTGCCGGACCAGGTCGTTGCGCAGGATCACTTCCAGGCGGAAGGCGGCATAGTGCGACTGGTTGAAGGCCTGCAGCCGCAGGAAGCAGGCCAGCAGGGTGCAGGCCAGTGCGCCCAGGAACGCGGGCCAGGGGTAGGCGGCCGAGGCCCGCAGCAGGTCGCGCATGGCCAGGGCCAGGCAGCCCAGGCTCGCCAGGCTGCACAGCACGCCGGCCACCGCCAGGCCCATGGCCAGGCGGATCCGGCCGCGCACCGGCCGCATGATTTCCCAGGGCTTGTTCATGCCGCCTCCCGGGGAATCCAGCGCATGGCGGCGAGCAGGCCGAGCACCGCCAGCGCGACCGCCGCGCCGACCACCCCGCCGTAGCCGATGCGGCCGGCCATCAGGGTGCCGGCCGAGGTCAGCAGCATCGCGAAGAAATGGCTCACGCTCATCTGCAGGGTGTAGTCGGTGGCGGGGCTTTGCGGCGACGCCTGATCCATGATCAGCGTGCACAGCACCGTGGCGGCCGGGGTGTACAGCATGTAGTACAGCACCACCGCCACGCCCGCCGTGGCATGCGACCCCCAGGCCATGGCGGGCAACGCCAGCCCGGCGATGCCCGCGACCTGCAACAGCGCCGCCGACAGGGTGGCGCCGCGCCGCGACCAGCGCTTGAGCAGGCGGCCGTAGGCCAGCGCCACGAGCAGGCCGGCGCTGGCGCCGACTACGTTGAGGACCAGCCCGATGTCGGCGAGCGACCAGCCGGTGTCGATCAGCGAGGGCATGATGACGGCATACCCCAGCGACGCGGAGGCCGGATAGAGCACCAGCAACAGCAACCAGCGCTTGCGTTGCGGGCCGCGCCAGAAGGCCAGCAGGCGCGCATGGCTGGCGGGGCCGGCGCTGCGGGGCCATTGCGGTTCGCGGTAACCCAGAAGCTGGATCCACGACACCGCCGTGAGCGCGGCCAGCAACAGGCAGCAGCCGCGCCAGCCCAGCCGTGGATACAGCATCAGCATCATGCCGCCGCCGACCAGGTTGCCAATCAGGCCGCCGGCGATCTGTAGGCCGTTGCCGAAGCCGCGATCGGCCGGGCGGGTCAGCAGCCGGCAGGCCAGGCCGTCGAGCGCCACGTCCTGGGCGCCCGAGAACAAGGCGGTGGCCCAGCACAACAGGTAGACCGCCGTGAAGTCGGTCCGCAGGTCAAGCATGCCGATCAGCGCCAGGCACAGCACCAGCCCTGCCTGGGTCACCAGCAGCCAGCCTCGGTAGTGGCCGCGCAGGCCGGTGGCGTGGCGGTCGATCCAGGGGGCGTACAGTGCCTTCAGCGGCCAGGCCATGCCTATCAGGTAGACCAGGCCGAGGGTGTCCAGGCTGGCCCCGCCGTCGCGCAGGATGGCCACCATGGCGATGACGAAGAACATCAGCCCCAGGAACTGGGTGCTGTAGAGGCTGGCCAGCAAGGCCCAGGCGCGGCGCGATGGCACGGGGAAGATTCTCCGGAGGAATGAGCAGGCGGATGCCGGGCGTGCCGCTCGGGGGCGGCGCGGGGCGAAGGCGGCAAGCCCGGGAGGGAACGCGCCGCGAATTCATTGATGATAATGATTGTTATTGTTATTTCTACCCGAATCGGGTCATTTCAGCCTGAATCGGATAGACGCACCGTGTCATTGCCGGCCGTTTCGCCACGCGGCGCCGGGGCATCCTTGGGCGTTCGGGCCCGGACTGCTTGCCTTCGTCCGCTTTTCGGGGGCGGTGGCAGGGGCATTCCTTTTGCGTCGTGGTATCTATAATATAGTCCCCTAGACTATATTCCGGCATTCATCCGCCATGGCCCACACCATCCGCCAGAAAGAAAAACTCATCGCCCGCGTGCGCCGCATCCGCGGCCAGCTCGATGGCCTGGAGCGCGCTCTGGAGGCCGAGACGCCCTGCGGCGAGGTATTGCGCCAATTGGCTTCCGCGCGCGGCGCGCTCAGCGGCTTGACTGCCGAGGTGATGCAGGGCCATCTGGACGAGCACGTGGTGCACGCGCCGTCCGAATCCGAGCGGGTCCAGGCGGCGCGGGAAATGATGGATGTCATCCGGGCCTATATGAAATAACCGCCCGCCGGCGCCGGGCCGTCGGTCACGGGCCTGGCGGGCAGCAGGAGCAACCCCATGAATCATTCCCCGTCCCACGATCATGTCTTCCTCGGCCAGGACCATCGGCGCAACGAGCGCCAGGTATGGTGGGTCATCGCCCTGACCGCCAGCATGATGGTCGTCGAAATCATCGCCGGCAATCTCTACGGGTCGATGGCCCTGGTGGCCGATGGCTGGCACATGTCGACCCATGCCGGCGCCATGCTGATCACCGCGCTGGCCTACGGCTATGCGCGCCGCCAGGCCCGCAATCCGCGCTTCACCTTCGGCACCGGCAAGCTGGGCGAGCTGGCGGGTTTCGCCAGCGCCATCGTGCTGGCGCTGATCGCCCTGATCATCGGCTGGGACAGCCTGGCGCGGCTGGTCGATCCGGTGCCCATCCGTTTCGACGAGGCCATCGCCATCGCGGTCGCCGGGCTGCTGGTCAACCTGGTATCGGCCTGGCTGCTGAAGGATGACCATGGTCATGCGCACGGCCATGGCGGCCATAGGCCTGACCATGATCATGGGCGTCATGTCCATGGCGCCCATGATCGCGGCCATCATGGGCACGACCACGACCACGACCACGACCACGACCACGACCACGACCACGGCCGCGCGCCAGCCGCCGGTCATGGCCATCCCGCGCGGGTCCGTGACAACAACCTGCGCTCCGCCTACGTCCACGTGCTGGCCGATGCCTTGACCTCGGTGCTCGCCATCGCGGCCTTGCTGCTGGGCCGCAGCTACGGCTGGCTATGGGCCGATCCGGCGATGGGGGTGGTCGGCGCGCTGGTCATCGCGCGCTGGTCGTGGGGTTTGATCCGCGACTCGGGCACAGTGCTGCTCGACGCCGCGCCGCAGAGCGGAAAAATGCGGCGCGACATCGAACAGGCCCTGGATGCCGGCGACGGCGAGATCGCCGACCTGCATGTGTGGCAGGTCGGTCCGGGCCACTATGCCGCGATCGTGTCGCTGGTTACGCGCCATCCGCGCGACAGCGCCTTCTACAAGGCCAAGCTGGCGCATATCGCCGGCCTGTCGCATCTGACGGTCGAGACACAGGCCAGCCCCTGAACGAGACGGCCCGCGGGCTCAGTCGCAGGCGCCGGCGTCACCCCGGGCCGGGTCGACGCAGCGGCCCCAGGCCTTGGCATCCAGCGCCGTGACGGGCAGTAAGCGGGTCATGTCGTGCACATACAGGAACACCCGGCCCGGCGTCTCGCGCAAGGCCCGGTGGAACGGCGCGATCTGCGCGGACGCCAGCACCACACGGCCCTGGGCATTGCTGACGCCCTTGAGCAGCACCGTCTGCACCTTCGGATCCCACGACGGCAGGCCGTCGCCCTCGACGGTGTCGGCCGGCACGCGCACCACGCGCCAGGGCTCGTCGGGGATCTCGGTGATGACGATCGGCGAGGCGCCGGGCGCCACCGGCAGGATCCGGTCCTGCGGATTGGCCGGCAGGGCATAGGCGATCATCGCGCCGTCCCGGTCGGGATCGGGACGCGACCGGTAGACCGCGCGCGTCGTGCCATCGGCGTTCAAGCGCCGCACCCGCGCGCCGAGCGGCCCGGCGCGCAGGTCGATGATGCGCAGCAGGGCGCCGGCATCGTCGCGCACGTAGTACACCGGCCGCGATGGCGTGCCGCCGCAATCGTCCAGGAACACGGCCGTGACGCGGCCCTGGCCGTCGCGGGCGACGCAAGCCTGCTGCAGCGCGCTCTTGCCACTGCGCGCCGACGTGAATTCGGCGTAGGCCGCCAGCCGGCCCTGGGCATCGTAGGCGAGCCGGTAGCCGCCATCCTCGACCTGGCGTCCGCGCACCTGCCGGTAGCGGTCGATGCGGCACAGCCGGCCGTCGGCATCGCGCTGCAACACGGTCGCGCCGGGCTCGCCGGCGCGACTGGCGTAGACGCTCCAGTCCACCGCGTCGGGCCAGAGGCGCGGCGTGAGATCGCCGTCCTCGGCCACGGTGATCAGCCGGGTGTCGGCTTGCACGCGTTCGCCATGCAGGCCCAGCAGCACGCGCGGGCCGTCCAGCGCCAGCGCCAGCGGCTGGGGGCGCAGCGCGGCGCCCGCCGGCTCGGCGCCGAACGGCGTGTCGATGGGCGCGCAGGCGGCCCAGCCCAGCGTCGGCGCCGCGGCCAGCAGCGCGGCGCCGAGACGGCGCGGCCAGCGGCGGGACATCGTCGCGTCAGCCATGTTGCAGCCCGTCCAGAAAGCGCACCACGTCCCAGTATTCCCGCGTCATGGCGCCCAGTCGCAGGCGTGGCCCGTCGTCGAACACCAGGAAGGGATAGGCGTCGCGCTCGAGCTTGCCGTCGGGCGGCAGGCGATAGGGCTTATAGGCGTCGGGGTCGTTGAAATGGGGCTCCAGCCGGCCGCCGCCGTCGATATGCAGATACCAGGCGCGCAACTGTAGGGGTGCCTTGCCCGGCGGCGTGTCGGTGTAGGGGCCGCCGTCGCCCGCCACCACCGATTGCCGCAACAGGCCAAGCAGCAGGCGAGTCCGGCCCTGGTAGGCAATCTCTCCCGACACCGTGCCGGCCGGCTGCGCGGCCAATTGGCGCACGAGGGCCACCGCGCGCGATGACGGCACCACGGTGTCGGCGAAAATGCGCTCGACGTCGGCGTCGGTGGGGGTGGGCACGGCGGCCAGCCGGAGCAGGTCGCGCTCGAAATCGGCCAGCCATTGCTGGTAGCGCTGCGTCTGGGCCTGTCGGTCGAAGGCCTGGGCGGGGGCCGCGCAGGCCAGCCACAAGAGTGCGGCGGCGCAGCAAAGCGCGTAGCGCATGCGAAGGACGGCAAGACGCGCCGAAGCCAGCGTAGGGGAGGACATGCCGGTGGGCTCCTGCGGAAGGACGGAATGCCCGGGATTATGCGCAGAGCGGCGACGGTCTGTCACCTCGGTGGGCGGATCGCCGTGGCGGGGCACGGCGCGATTGCCAACGCTTCGTAACGTCTGCGCGCCAGGGCCGGCGTTATGCTCGACCGGGCAGCATTCTTCAGCGCGCGGCGCGCGGACTTCGCCGGCGCGTGTCGAGCTCGCGCGTTGCGCGCGGGTTCGCGCGGCGCGTGTTTCGTTTCGCGCGCGTTTCGTTTCGTGTGTCGCTTCTCATCGCAGGAGACCGATGATGATCAGCAAGAATACGATTTGCCTCTGGTACGACCGTGACGCGCTGGACGCGGCCCGGTTCTACGCGCAGACATTTCCCGACAGCGCCGTGGGCCGCGTGATGCATGCGCCCGCCGACTATCCGTCCGGGCGCGAGGGCGATGTCCTGACGGTGGAGTTCACGGTGGCCGGCATTCCCTGTCTCGGCTTGAATGGCGGCCCCGGCATCCTGCACAACCAGGCTTTCTCGTTCCAGGTCGCCACCGACGACCAGGCGGAGACCGATCGCCTGTGGAACGCGATCGTCGGCAATGGCGGCCAGGAAAACGTGTGCGGCTGGTGCCAGGACCGCTGGGGCTTGTCCTGGCAGATCACCCCGCGGGTGCTGACCGAGGCGCTGGTGTCGCCGGACCGCGCCGCCGCCAGGCGTGCCTTCGAGGCCATGATGCAGATGGGCAAGATCGACGTCGCCGGCATCGAGTCGGCGGTGCGGGGTTGAAGGCCGCGCCAACCTCCCGGTGACGCTCAATCCGCCGGCAGCCCGAACGAGGCGTTGGTCGGGCCCTGCGCGGGGGGCCGTTAATTACCGGTCCTTGTAAGGGATGCCATGGGAGGCGTGTCCGCCGCCACCGCGCCGGGGGCTGGGCGGAGGGAACGGCAATTGCGCAGGCGGGTGATTGCATCATCGCAATCGCAAGGAGAACCCCCGTGCAAACCGTATCCGACTTCGTGCTGGACCGCCTCGGCCAGTGGGGCGTGCAACGCATCTATGGCTATCCAGGGGACGGCATCAATGGACTGATCGGCGCCTTCGGCCGCAACCAGGCGCTGCAATTCGTGCAGGCCCGGCACGAGGAAGCCGCGGCCTTCATGGCGTGCGCCCACGCCAAGTTCACCGGGCAGGTCGGGGTCTGCATGGCCACCTCCGGACCCGGAGCGATCCACCTGCTCAACGGCCTGTACGACGCCAAGATGGACCATCAGCCGGTGGTGGCGATCGTGGGCCAGCAGGCTCGCAGCGCGCTGGGCGGCGACTACCAGCAGGAGGTGGACCTCGCCAATCTGTTCAAGGACGTGGCGCACGATTTCGTGCACATGGTGACCTCGCCGCTGCAGGCGCGGCACATGGTCGATCGCGCCATGCGCATCGCCATGGAACGGCGCAGCGTCACCTGCCTGATCTTTCCGAACGACGTGCAGGATCTCGAAGCCGTGCCCGCGCCGCCGCGCGAGCACGGCACGGTGCACACCGGCATCGGCGTCACCTCGCACGCGTCCGTGCCCCCGGCTGCCGCGCTCGAGAACGCGGCGGACATCCTCAATCGCGGCGAGCGGGTGGCGATGCTGGTGGGCGCGGGCGCGCTGGCGGCAGGCAACGAAGTCCGGGCGGTGGCCGAGCGCCTGGGCGCGGGCGTGGCCAAGGCGCTGCTGGGCAAGGCGGTGCTGCCGGATGCATTGCCATACGTTACCGGCGCCATTGGCCTGCTGGGCACCCAGCCCAGTTGGGAAATGATGAACGAATGCGACACCCTGCTGATGGTGGGCACCTCGTTTCCCTACGCCGAATTCCTGCCGCGCGAAGGGCAGGCGCGTTGCGTGCAGATCGACCTGGACGGGCGCCAGTTGAGCCTGCGCTATCCCGCCGAGGTCGGGCTGGTCGGCGACGCCCGGCTGACGCTGGAAGCGCTGCTGCCCCTGCTGCGGCCCAAGGCCGCCGACCAATGGCGCGGCCACATCGAAAAGCGGGTGGAACGGTGGCGCGAAAAGGTGCACGCGCGCGCGGCGGTCGCGGCCAATCCGGTCAACCCGCAGTTGCCTTTCCTGGAACTGTCCGAGCGTCTGCCAACGGACTGCATTGTCACCTGCGATTCCGGCTCGGCGGCCAATTGGTACGCGCGCGACGTGCAGTTGCGCGAAGGCATGATGGGCTCGGTATCGGGAGGCCTGGCGAGCATGGGCTGCGGCGTGCCATACGCCGTGGCGGCCAAGCTGGCCTATCCCAGCCGTCCGGTGATCGCGCTGGTGGGCGACGGCGCGATGCAGATGCTGGGCATCAACGAGCTCATCACCATCGCCCACCGCTGGCGTGAATGGAGCAATCCAACGCTGGTGGTGATGGTGCTCAACAACGGCGATCTCAATCTGGTGACGTGGGAGCAGCGTGTCATGGGCGGAGATCCGCGCTTTGCCGATTCGCAGTGGCTGCCGCAGTTCTCCTATGCCGACTATGGCCGCCTGCTTGGCCTGGAAGGCATTCGCGTGACCGCGCCGGATCAGGTCAGACCGGCCTGGGACCAGGCCCTGGCGGCGGGGCGGCCGGTCGTGCTGGAAGTGGTGACCGATCCGGAGATACCGCCGCTGCCGCCCCACGTGTCGCTCAAGCAGGCGCGCGCCTACCTGGCCGCGCTGGGCAAGGAAAGCGATGGCGCCGGCGCCGCGGCGCTGCGCGCCACGCTCAAGCAATGGTGGGCTGGCTGAGCGCGCGGCACGCGACTTGCTAACGGTTTAGAGGGGCGCGGCCGCCGCCTGAACCGGCCGACGTCCGGCAGTCATTTTTTCAAGGAGAGGTCATGGCTACACAAAATGGCAGCAACACGCTGCGTGAACTGGTATCGGGAACCGAGAATCTGCTGCGCAGCACCGCCAGCTACGGCGGCGCGGAGATCGAAGCGGCGCGTGATCGGCTCAAGCACCAGCTCGACGCCGCGCGCGCCGAGGCCCGCGAGCGGGGCCGGCATGCCTGGCGGCGGGCCCGCGAGGTATCGGCCGCCACCGATGGCTATGTGCATGAAAACGCCTGGAAGACCATCGCCGGCGCCGTGCTGGTGGGCGCGCTGGCCGGCGCCTGCCTGATGGCGGAATCGCGCCGTCGCTGAGCGATCCTTTTTTATCGATTCATTTCACGACATGCCGCGGGAAACCGCGCGGGAGCGACACCATGGAACATCAATCGAATATCGTCGGCGGGCCGAAAACCAAGGCGCTGGGCCCTGGACCGGAAGTCATGGCCGCCAATACCCTGGAAGGCAACGACGTCTACAACGCGGCCGGCGAGAGCCTGGGGGACGTGAAGGCCATCATGATCGACGTGCCGCGCGGCCGGGTGGCTTATGCGGTGCTGGCGCGCGGCGGCGTGCTGGGAATGGGCGAAAAACTGTTCGCCATTCCCTGGAACGCGTTGACGCTGGACACCGACCGCAAGTGCTTCGTGCTCAACGTCGACAAGGAGACGCTCAAGAACGCGCCGGGGTTCGACAAGGACAACTGGCCCAGCATGGCCGACGAGACCTGGGCGCGTGACCTGCACAAGTACTACAACCAGGACATCTACTGGTAGGCGTCTTCCAGGAGCCGCAGCATCATGCCGGCCAGCGCTTCGCGCTCGGCCGGCGTCAGCACGGCGCAGGCCCGCTCGTCGATCCGGCGCAGGATGGCGCGCCCCGGCTCCAGCTTGCGCCGGGCGGCGGCGGTCAGTGACAGCAGGCTGCTGCGGCCATCGGTCGGCGAAGGTTCGCGTTGCACCAGTCCATCGCGTTCCATGCGCGTCAGCAACTGCGCCATGCTGGGTTGCTCCACGTCGCAGGCTTGCGCCAGTTCTTTCTGCGTCAGCCGCGCGCCGTCCTTCAGGGCCACCAGGACCGGCAGTTGCGAGGCGGTGATGCCGATGGGCTTGAGTTCCTCGTCCACCCGCCGCGCCATCAACCGCGCATAGCGGTGGATCAACAGCGTGGGCATCCGTCCTGGCTGCCAGTCGGGGGGAGTGGCCATACGTCCTCTTTTAAATTAATAGGCACCTATGTACTATGCATAGGTGCCTATTAAATTAAGGGAAAGGCCGTCATGCCGCAAGTCCCCACTATCGCGAT
This sequence comes from Achromobacter sp. SIMBA_011, assembly GCF_046535435.1. Classification (NCBI taxonomy): domain Bacteria; kingdom Pseudomonadati; phylum Pseudomonadota; class Betaproteobacteria; order Burkholderiales; family Alcaligenaceae; genus Achromobacter; species Achromobacter sp. SIMBA_011. The sequence continues at coordinate 1,386,564 of NZ_JAWRWN010000001.1, forward strand.
CATCGGCGCCGGCCCGGCCGGCCTCACCCTCGCCAATATCCTGCAACGCCATGGCTGGCGCGCCGATGTGTTCGAGGCCGACGCCGCGATCGACGCGCGCGACCAGGGCGGATCGCTCGATCTGCATCCGGGGCAGGGGCAGCGGGCCCTGGCGCAGGCGGGCCTGCTGGACGCGTTCATGGCGGTGGCGCGCCACGAGGACCAGGAAACACGGCTGGTGCATCACGCCACTGGCGCGGTCCTGCGCGAGGAGATTCCAGCCGCGGGGATGGGAGAGCGGCCTGAGATCGACCGCCTGGCGCTGCGCCAGTTGCTGCTGCGGCCGCTGGACGCCGGCACCGTGCGTTGGGGGCGGCGGCTAGAGGACGTCATCCCTCGCGCCGACGGGCGCCATGGCTTGCGCTGCGCCGGCGGCGAGATGGGACCCTATGACCTGGTGATCGGCGCCGATGGGGCCTGGTCGCGGGTGCGCGCGGCGCTGACGCCGGCGCAGCCGGTGTACTGCGGCGTCACTTTCGTCGAGTTGTGGCTGCACGATGTGGACCGCCGCCATCCCGAGGCGGCCGCCCGGGTCGGGCACGGCACGATGTTCTCCCGGCATCGCGGCAACGGCATCGTGGCGCAGCGCAACGGCAACGCGACCGTGCGCGTCTACGCGGCCTTGCGCACCGGGCCGCAGGCGGGCAGCCGTCCGGACCCGGCCCTGGCGGGCATCGGCAAGGACGCGCTGCTGGCGCGCTTTGCCGGCTGGTCGCCGTCATTGTTGGCGCTGATTGCCGAGGCGGACCGGATCGCGGCGGTGCGGCCCATCGTGTCGTTGCCCGCGGGCACGCGCTGGCCCCATCGGACGGGGTTGACCGCGGTGGGCGACGCCGCGCATGTGATGCCGCCTTTAGGGGTCGGCGTGAACCTGGCGATGCTGGATGCGGCGGAGCTGGCCGAGGCGCTGGTCAGTGGCGACGATTGGCGCGCCGCGCAGCGCCGCAGCGAGGCCGCGATGCTGGACCGCGCGGCGGCTGTGGCGACGCAATGCATCGAGTCGCTCGACGAGCTGTTCGACAACCCGCAGGCGCAGGCCCCGTGGCACGGGCACGAGGCGCATCACGATGACGCCCGGCCCGGTCCATGATCCGTCAGGCGGCGGCTTCCCAATCGCCGCTGCCGGGCCGCACGGCCAGGCGCGCGCCGCCGCGCCGCACCTGCTCCCCAGCGAGCCCGGCTGCGCCAGCCGGGTCTGTGTCAAAACGGATGTCCAGCGCGGCGGCCACGCGCGGGTCCTCGATGGGCAATTCCCAGGTCAGGAATAGTTGCGACAGGTCTGGTCGCGGCGCGAAGTCGTTTTCGCGGAACGCGCGAGCGCCGCGCGGCACCACGCCATGCGGCTGGCAGGTGTCGAACAGCACGGCGGTGCCGCGGGTCAGCGCGATGCGCTGGCCGGTCTGCGCAAAAAACAGGTCCAGTTCCTTGTCTTCGCTCAGGAAAAGATTGCAGAAGGCCGCGCCGCCGTATTGATTGCCGTCGTGATGGTAGCGGGCGCCGCGGCAGGCCATCAGCGCGATGTCGCAGTCGGCCAGCAGGTCGCCCAGCCCGAGCGCGGCGCTCCAGTCGCGCATGGCCCGCACGCAGGCGCCGTATTCGGGCCAGCGGGCCATGGTGCGCGCCAGCGGCATCTGCTCGACGTCGCCGGGTTCGAGTTCGAGCCGGGTGTCGATTTCCCGCGCCCAGTCGGCGACCAGGCGCGCCGGCGGCGCGGGCAGGGCGAGCGTGGCGGTGCGCACGGCGGCGCCGACGCTGCGGCTGCGCAGCGCGTCGCCGCTCCAGAAATACGAAACGAGGGGGGCGGTGGGCATGGCCCTATTAGAGCTCAAACCCGCCCGGCTTCAACTGCCCAGCGCGCTGGCCCACAGCCGCTGCACCCACGAGCGGCGCGCCGGACGCGGCCGGTTGCCGGTGTAGTCCTTCTGCGAGGCCTTGACCACGTTGCCGAACGGCGCGTCGTTGCGGTAGTCGTCGGGCGAATGGCCGGCGGCCAGCGCTTCCTGGTAGTAGCGATCGAACAGCTCGGCCAGGTCGGCACGGGCGTGCGTCACCACTTCGCCGTCGAACCAGTGCTGGCGGCCCTCTGCGCGCAGGCGCGGCATCGCGTAGCGGTGCGAGAACTGCGTGCCCATGTCGGAATAGTGGAGGATGCCGATCTCGTCGCGCGCCAGGTTTTCGCCATCGATGCTGTTGTAGCGGGCGTCCAGGTGCTGGACCAGGTGCGGCCGGTCGGCGAAGTAATGCTTCATCTCGCGATTGGCGTGGCGCTTGGCGCGCAGGACCTCGAGCGTGGGCAGATGGGCGCGCGCACGGGCGCAGTCCCACAGCGCCACGCATGAGCGCCAGCCGTCGCCGTCGCGACGGCCCGCGACGATGGCTTCGCCGTCCAGCGGCAGGTCCCAGATCTCGGCCAGGTCGCACAGCACCAGCATATCGGCGTCCATGTACAAGGCGCGGCCCTGGAAGCCGGCCGCGGCGGGGACGGCCCAGCGGAAAGCCGAGAATGGCGTCGACCATTTTTCGGTGCGCCAGCCGCGGCCACGCTCCGGATCGCAGTACCAGGGGCTGGCCGGGTCGCGCGACAGGCGCATCCAGGTGATCTCGACGGGGCGCGAGGCATGCTTGCGGGCACTGTAGTCCAGCACCATCATCTGCTCGAGATCGCAATCGTTGGGGTCGCAACCGACAAAGATCCTGATGGGGTCTTGCATGGTGTCTCCGTCTTCACAGGTCGTCGTGGCACGCCGAGCCCCGCTCTTCGGCGGACCTGAATTATTCCTGAATTGTAGACGGACTTGCCCGTGAAAAACGGGTTTGCGCGTTAGAACACCTGGATCAGCATGTGGATGCCGGCAATCAGCAACACCAGCAGCACGATGCGGTTGAACACCTCGACATTGACGCGGTGGTACAGGCGCCGGCCGAGCCAGGCGCCCACGAGCGTGCCGGGCAGCGCGCGCCAGGCCAGCGACATGACTTCGCCGGTGAGATAGCCCGATACCGCCTGCGACACTAGCGCCACCGCCAGGATCGACAGGTTGAAGGACTGGAACACCGCGCGCCGCTCGTCCTTGCCCCAGCCCTGCAACCCGGCCCACAGGGTCGGCAGCGGGCCGGACAGCCCGGCGATGCCGCCCAGCAGGCCGCCGCCCAGGCCCACCAGGCCGTCGGCGAGGCGGCTGGTGCGTGGCAGGCGATAGTGGCCGTTCAGCAGCAGCACGGTGCACAGCGTCATCAGCAGCAGTCCCAGGCCGCCCTGGAACAACCGCGGCGGCACGTGGGGCAGGATGGCCACGCCGACCGGGACGCCCAGCAGGCCGCCGGCGACGAAGGGCGCTGTCCGGCGCAGGTCGATGGCGTGCCAGATCGACGGCAGGGTCTGTCCCTGCGAGACCACCGAACAGAGGATGACCAGCGGCGAGGCCAGCGCGGGCGGCAGCGTCAGCAGCCAGATCGGCAGGGCCGTCAGGCCGGTGCCGAAGCCGGTCAGGCCGGAGACCAGGCCGCCGGCCAGGGCGCCGCCGGTGATGAGAAGCGGGTCGTAGGACATGCGAAGCGGTGAGGGCGGGGTGGGCGCATACTTGTAGCGCCGATCGCCGCCGCCGCAACCGTCCGCTTTGCCGATGTCCGCCCTACCAGTGTGGTGCGCGGGCGGCGCGGCGGGCGCCGATGCCACTAAAATTCCGGCAGACCCGTTCCGCGCTTTCCGCCATGACATCCGCCGCCGTCACCTGGCTGGTGCTGGACCGGCCCCTGGGCGATCTCGAAGGGCAGTTGTGCCGGGCCATTCGCGAACGCGTGCTGGCGGGCCGGCTCGGCGCTGGCGAAAAATTGCCGTCGACCCGCGCCCTGGCGCTGGCGTTGCGGGTCGCCCGATCGACCGTGGTGCAGGCCTATGACCGCCTGCGCGCGGAGGGCTATATCGAGACCGTGCGCGGCTCCGGCACCCGGGTCGCGGCGCGGCAGCCGCGGCCGCTGGCGGGGCCACTCGACGCCCCGCCGCCGTCACCGCCGGCGCCGGCCGCGCGCAGCCTGCCGTTCCAGCCCGGCATTCCCGACCTCAGGAGTTTTCCGGCGGCGGCCTGGTCGCGCTGCGTCGCCGGCCGCATCAAGTCGCTGCGCGTGCATGACCTGGGCTACGGACCGGTGGCCGGCCTGCCGGCCCTGCGCAGCGCGATCCTGGCGCACGTCGGCGCGGCGCGCGGCGTGGTGGCGCAGGTTGACCAGGTGGTGATCCTGCCCTCGGTGGCGGCCGCGATCGATCTGCTGGCCCGTGTCGCGCTGACGCCGCAGGCGCCCGTGGCGTGGATCGAGGACCCGGGCTACCCGAAAGCGCGCGCCCTGCTGCAGCGGGCCGGGGCGCGGCTGGCGCCGGTGCCTTGCGATGACGCCGGCATCGATCCGGCCCGCGCCGCCGACGGGCCGCCGCGCCTGATCTACGTGACCCCGTCGCATCAGTGTCCCACCGGCGCCACCATGACCCTGCCGCGGCGCCTGGCGCTGCTGGAGGCGGCGCAACGCCACGACGCCTTCATCATCGAGGACGACTACGACAGCGAGTTCCGCTACGCCACGCGGCCGATCGCCGCGCTGCAGGGCATCGACAGCGGCCAGCGCGTGGCCTACCTCGGCACGTTCTCCAAGACCCTGGCGCCAGGGTTGCGGGTGGCCTACGCCATCCTGCCGCCGGCGCTGGTGGCGCCGTGCCTGGCCGACATGGCGCTGCGGCAGGGCGAGGTCTCGATCCACATCCAGGCCGGCCTGGCGGATTTCCTGGACGACGGCCATTTCCGCGGCCACATCCGCCGCATGCGCGCCGTCTACGCCGAACGCATGGACAACCTGGTGGGCGCGCTGACGCGGCATTGCGGGCGCTGGCTGCGGGTGGCGGACGGCGCCGGCGGCCTGAAGCTGGCGGTTCGGTTCCGCAACCCCGCCATCGACGACCGCCTGGTGGTGCAGGCGCTGGCGCGGGCCGGCTACGGCGCCCGCACCTATTCGGAATTCTGCATGGTTGCGCCAGAGCCTGGACTGGTCTTCGGCATCGGCCAGGCCACGCCGGCGCGCGCCGACGCGCTGGGGCTTTGCCTGGCCGCCATCCTGCGCCAGGCGGCGGCCGACACCCGCTGACCAGGCAGCGTTGCACGCTGCGGACGCTTGCCGTCGCCGCGCCGCCGCCGGCGCCCAAACCGAATACAGTGCGCAACAGACCCCGCCGCGTCCTTGCGGCGGGAGAACACCACAAAGGGAGACAGCATGGATACGGCAGGGCAGACGGGCGCCAGCGTGCGCGAACGGGTCGGCGAGACGGAATGGCAGGTGCGCAAGGACCTGGCGGCGCTCTACCGGCTGGTGGCGTTGTTCGGTTGGGACGACCTGATCTTCACGCACATCACCGCCAAGGTGCCGGGCACCGAGCATTTCCTCATCAACCCGTACGGCATGATGTTCGACGAGATCACGGCGTCCAGCCTGGTCAAGATCGATCTGCACGGGCGCAAGGTGATGGACTCGGAATACGACATCAATCCGGCGGGCTTCACCATCCATAGCTGTATCCACGCGGCCCGCAAGGACGCCATGTGCGTGCTGCACACGCACTCGATCAACGGCGTGGCGGTGTCGGCGCAGAAGGAAGGCCTGCTGCCGCTGTCGCAGTTCGCGTTCATCGTGCTGCGTTCGCTCGGCTATCACGACTACGAGGGCCTGGCGCTCAATCCCGAAGAGCAGCCGCGGCTGGTGCGCGACCTGGGCAGCAACAACTACCTGATCCTGCGCAATCACGGCCTGCTGACGGTGGGGCAGAGCATGGCCGAAGCGTTCCAGGCCATGCACCGGCTGGAAGCGGCCTGCATGGTGCAGGTGCGGGCGCAGGCGGGCGGCGAACTGACGTTCATTCCGCCCGAGGTGCTGGCGCGCGCGGCGGTGGAATCCCCGGCCGACCGCGCCCACAAGGCCTCGCTGGCCTGGCCGGGGCTGCTGCGCCGGCTGGACCGGCGCAATCCGGGCTACGCCGACTGACGACCCCAACGGTCCGCCGCGTCTCGCCGGTGCGGCGGGGCGGGCGCGGCCAGGGTGGCCAATGCCCGCGCCTTATTTCTTCCCGGGCTGCGGTTCCAGGAACTCGGCGCAGTCCGGCACCGGCGTGGCCGGCTGGTAGACCGAGCCGTCTTCCTTCCACCTGTAGGTCACCGTGTAGCTGCACTGCTTGTCGGCCAGGGGCTGCAACTGCGCGGCCGTCGGCGCGGGCCGCTTGCTCGCGTCGGCGTAGCGGCTGGCGTCGGCCGGGCTGCGCGTGGCCTGGGTGGTGACCTGCAGGTCCGGGTACGGCTGCTGGCTGGGCAGGGCCTTCACCGTGGCGTCATAGCGGTAATAGTCCATGCAGTTGCCTTCGCGGCGTTTCTCGTCGGCCTCGTTGGCGCAGGCGCGGATCGCGGCCTTGGCGCTGTACGGCAGCAACTTCACCAGGCTCGACGACTTGTCTCCCAGGTCGACCGCGAACAGGTACAGGTCGCGGCGCGAGAAGCTGCCGCCGGGGAACTGGATCTCTTCCTTGTAGTCCGGCTCGTTGGGGCCGATCACGCCGACCAGCGCGCGTTCCTCGCTGAGGCGGATGAGGTGCGGCCAGACCGTGAAGCGCGTGAAGTTCGGGATGTCGGGCAGGTCCCAGAAGCGGTAGTCGGCGCGCAGGGTGCGGCTGGTGGCGAACGGGCCGTTATCCTCGAAGCCGCCGTCGACCTTGATCCCCACGCACCAGTCGGCCTGCTTGTTGCAGTAAAGCTGGTTTTGCGGGTTGAGCGTCAGGGGCTCGACATCTGGCTGCACCGCGGACGCGGCGGCGGGCAGGACGGCGCAGAGCAGCGCCGCAAGGGCTTTGTTCATCGTGGTTCCTAATGGGTCGGGAAAAGCGGTCGGGAAAAGCGCCGGCGCATTGTGGCCCGATTCCTCCGGCAAAGCGTCACCAATTGTATAAGGCGGTGCGAAAGTTCCGCGTCGGGCGGCACGTCAGCGCGGCCCCTGCGCGCGGTGCCGCAGGATCAGGTCGTGCAAGGCCTGGGCGGCCGGCGACAGGTGCGCGCCCTTGCGGCTGATGAGCGAAAAGGTGCGTCTCACCACCGGCGTGTGCAGCGACACCACGCGCAGCCCCGGATACGAACCGGCCTGCCAGGCCAGCCGCGGCGCCACGGCGATGCCGGCGCCTGCCGCCACCAGCCCGACGGCGGTCGAGCTGCGCTGCACTTCATAGAAGGCCGTCAGCCGCGGCGCCAGCTCGGCCAGCGCGTGATCGAGCAGCGGCCGGTTGTTGCTGCTGGCGCCGGGAAAGATCAGCCGGTGGCCCTCCAGCTTTTCCCAGGGCAGCGTGCGGCGGCGCGCCAGCGGATGGTCCTCGCGGCAGATCAGCACGAAGTCGTCCTGCAGCAGCGGGATGCTTCGCAGCGTGGGGGCGTGGGTCTCGGCGATGTTGATGCCGAACTCGGCCTCGCGCGTGAGCACCGCCTGGGCCACCGCGCCGGAAGAATGGTCCAGCACCTTGACGCGGTTCTGCGGATGCTCGGCGCTGTAGCGCTGCAGGATGTGCGGCAGGTAGTGCACGCCGATGGTCGGCACACAGGCCAGCGTCACGTCGCCGCGCTGGGCCTTGCCGGTTTCCCGGATCTCGGTGAGCGCCGCGGCCAGGTCGGCCAGCAGCCGCCGCGCCTGCGGCAGGAAGCTGTCGCCCGGCGGCGTCAGTGCCACCGAGCGGGTGGTGCGTTCCACCAGCCGCACGCCCAGGAACGATTCCAGGTTCTGCAGCCGGCGGCTCAACGCGGTCTGGGTGATGCTGAGCTCGCCGGCGGCGCGGCGAAAGCTCTTGTGATCCGCGATCGCCACGAAGGCCTGCACGCCGAGCACGTCGATTTTCATGAGAAAAACGCATCAATTGACTAATTAATATCATTTTACGGTCGGCAAGGCGGCGCTCACAATGCCCGCATCCTGGCAGGAGACAGACCATGAACATCACGATTCTGGACGACTATTTCGACACGCTGCGGGGCTTGCCCTGTTTCCGCAAACTCGACGGCCATGCCGTCACGGTCTGGAACGACCATGTGCAGGACGTGGATGCGCTGGCCGAGCGCCTGCGCGACACCGAGGCGCTGGTGCTGATCCGCGAACGCACCCAGATCCGCGCGCCGCTCATCGCGCGCCTGCCCAAGCTGCGGCTGATCAGCCAGCGCAGCGTCTATCCGCACATCGACGTCGACGCCTGCACCGCGCACGGCGTCATCCTGTCCTCGAACCAGCACGCCGGCACGCCGTCGTACGCGGCGGCGGAGCTGACCTGGGGCCTGGTGCTGGCCGGCATGCGGCGCATTCCGCAGGCGGTGCAACTGCTCAAGCAGGGCACCTGGCAGACCGGCATGGGCCGCACGCTGCGCGGCCGCACGCTCGGCATCTACGGCTATGGCCGCATCGGCGCCGAAGTGGCGCGCTACGGCGCCGCCTTTGGCATGAAGGTGCTGGTGTGGGCGCGCGAGGCCTCGCGCCAAAGGGCCCGCGACGACGGCTGGGACGTGGCGCCGGACAAGCAGGCGTTCTTCGAGACCTGTGACGTGCTGTCGCTGCACATGCGGCTGGTGCCGGACACGCGCGGCATCGTCACGGCGCAGGACCTGGCGCGCATGAAGCCGTCGGCATTGCTGGTGAACACCAGCCGCGCCGGCCTGATCGAGCCGGGCGCGCTGGCGCAGGCGCTGGCCGCGGGCCGGCCGGGCGCGGCGGCGGTGGACGTGTTCGAATCGGAACCGATGATCGATCCGCAACATCCGCTGCTGCAGTTGCCCAACGCGATCTGCACGCCGCACATCGGCTACGTCACCGAGGACGAATACGAGACCCAGTTTTCGGACGTTTTCGATCAGATCGTCGCCTACGCCGCCGGCAAGCCGATCCATGTGATCAATCCCGCTGTGCTGGCTTGACATCCGCTCGGCCGACGCGCGCCGGGGCCGTTTTCCGCAAGCGGCGGCAACAATCGGTGGAATAATAGGGACAATGAACACAACCAAAGCGGAAACACGCATGGATATCGGATTCATCGGCCTGGGCGTCATGGGCACGCCGATGGCGCTCAACCTGGCCCGCGCCGGCACGCCGCTGGTGGTCTGGAGCCGTTCCCCCGGCGGCTATGACGCGCTGCGCGCCGCGGGCGCGCGCGTGGCCGACAGCGCCGGCCAGGTCTACGCGCAATGCCGCACCGTCATCCTGATGCTCGCCAACGACGCGGCCATCGACACGGTGCTGGCGCGCGGCACGGACGACTTCGCCGCGCGCGTGCGCGACCACGTGATCGTCAACATGGGCACCACATCGGCCGACTTTTCGCGCCAACTGGGCGCGGACATCGAGGCGGCCGGCGGGCGCTACGTCGAGGCGCCGGTGTCGGGCTCGCGCAAGCCGGCCGAAGCCGGGCAACTGGTGGTGATGCTGGCCGGCCATGACGACGACGTCGCGGCCGTGCGCGAACTGGTGCGGCCGCTGTGCCGCGACAGTTTCGTCTGTGGCGCGGTGCCGTCCGCGCTCGTCATGAAGCTGTCGGTCAACCTGTTCCTGATCACCATGGTCACGGGCCTGACCGAGTCGGTGCATTTCGCCGAGCGTCACGGCATCGACCTGGCCCTGTTCGCCGAGGTGCTGAACGCCGGACCGATGGCCAGCGACGTGTCGCGCGTCAAGCTTGGCAAGCTGGTGACGCAGGACTTTTCCGTGCAGGCGGCGATCACCGACGTGCTCAAGAACAGCCGCCTGGTGGCCGAGGCCGCGCGCGGCGCCGGCATCGCTTCGCCGCTGCTGGACGCCAGCCATGCGCTGTACGGCGAGACCGAGGCCCAGGGCCTGGGCGCGTCCGACATGGTGGCGGTTATCCGCGCCATCGAGCGGCGCACCGACGCCGGCTGACGGCCGCCAGCCTTTCTTCTTTTTTTTCCGTAGCACCATGATCACCCTGAGAACCTCCACCCCCGCCGACGGCGAACGCGTCGTCGACATCTGGCGCCGCGCCGTCGATGCCACCCACGACTTCCTGTCGCCGCAGGACCGCCATGACATCGAGGCCGAGGTGGTGGGCTTCCTGCCCGCCGCCACGCTCGATCTGGCCGTGGATGCGAACGACCGCGCGCTGGCGTTCATGCTGCTCGACGGCGGCCACATGGAAGCGCTGTTCGTCGATCCCGCCGCGCGCGGCAAGGGCGTCGGGCGCGCGCTGGTCGAGGACGCGCTGCGGCGCCATCCCGGCCTGAGCACCGACGTCAACGAGCAGAACGCGCAGGCGATCGGCTTCTATGAACGGCTGGGCTTCGAGCGCACCGGGCGTTCCGAGCGCGACGGCCAGGGACGGGCCTATCCGCTGATCCATCTGCGTCATCGCGGCGACGCGCCGGCATGAGCCCGGTCTTCAAGTCCGAGCGCCACGCCGAGGCCGTGCGCCAGGCCTATGCCGCGGCGCTGGCCCATTGGCCGGCCGATGTGCGGCGAGTGACGGTGCCGACGCCAGCCGGCGACACCCATGTGCTGGTGTGCGGCCGCGAGGACGCACCGCCCCTGGTGCTGCTGCATGGCGCGCAGAGCACGGCCGCCAGTTGGCAGCGGCAGGCCGCGGCCTGGGCGCCGCATTTCCGCATTTACGCGATCGACCTGATCGGCGAGGCAGGCCCGAGCGCGCCGGCGCGGCTGCCGCTGGCGAGCGATGCGCACGCGGCCTGGCTGGAGGCCGTGCTCGATGGACTGGGCGTGGCGCGCGCGGCGTGCTTCGGCATTTCGCTGGGCGCGTGGCTGGCGCTGGACTTCGCCGTGCGGCGGCCGGCGCGGGTCGAGCGGCTGGCGCTGTTGTGCCCGTCCGGCATCGGCCGGCAGAAGCACATCCTGCCGTGGGTCCTGCCATTGCTGCTGCTGGGACCCGCGGGCCGCGCGCTGGTGCGCCGCCGCATCATCGGGCCGCTGCCGGCCGATCCGGCGCCCGCTGATCGGGCTCAGTTTGGGTTGATGCACGCTATCAATCGCGGTTTCCGCTCGCGCTTCGGCGCCATTCCCGTCTTTGACGATGAGGCGCTGCGTCAGTTGGCGCAGCCGCTGTACGTGGCGGTGGGCGGGCGCGACGTGATGCTCGATTCGCAAGATACCTGCGAACGCCTGCGCCGCCTGGCGCCGCGCGCGCAGGTGACGCTGCTGCCGCGTGAGCGGCATTTCATCCGGGGACAGGACGACGCGGTGCTGGCGTTCCTGCGAGCGGCCTAGGGCCTGTTCACACGATAAGTAGCCTCGCACAGGCCGGCAATCGGGCGCCAGGCGCGGTCGCCGCGCCGGGGGCGACCGCGCCGTCAGCGTGGCGCGCCCGGCGTCTCGGCCCGCAGCGGCGGCGGCTCGAAGGCCCGCACCGCCGGCGCCTCGCCGTGCCAGCGTTCCACCTGCACCAGCGCCGATAGCGCGCTCGGGCCCTGCGCCAGCCGCGACGTGCCCACGTCCACCGTCAGCACGTTGGGATTGCCATGACGCTCCAGCGCATCGTCCTGTGGATCGAACCAGGCGCCGGTGGGCATCACCACCACGCCGCGCAGCAGGTCGGCGCTGAGTTGCGCGCCGCCGAGGCAGGCGCCGCGATCATTGAAAAGGCGCACCACATCGCCCTGAGCGATGCCGCGTTCGGCGGCATCGTCGGGATGCAGCAGCACCGCCTCGCGGCCGGCGACCTTGTGGGCGCGGGTGGCCGGCGCCGGGTCCAGTTGCGAGTGCAGCCGGTCGGCGGGCTGGCAGGTAACCAGGTGCAGTGGCCAGCGCGCGGCGCGCTCGGCGCCCAGCCATTCCACCGGCGGCAGCCAGGCCGGATGCGGCGGACAGTCGTCGTAGCCGAACTCGGCGATGGCCGTGCTGTGCAGTTCGAGACGGCCGGAGCGGGTCTTGAGCGGATGCGCGGCGGGATCCTCGCGGAACTGCTCGAACAGCACGAAGTCGCGCGTGGGCGGCGGCAGCGCCACGTGGCCGCGCTCCCAGAATTCATCGAAGGCCGGCAGCGTCAGTTGCGCGGCTTCCCAGGCCGGCCGCATCTGTTCGTAGATGTGGCGGATCCAGGCCATCTCGTCGCGGCCTTCGGTGAAGGCCCGCTCGAAACCGCCGCGCGCGGCCAGTTCGCGGTAGATGTCGAAGTCGTTGCGGCTGTGGCCCACCGGCGCCAGCGCCTGCCGCATCGCCAGCAGGTAGCGGTCGCGCGACGAGCCGCCGATGTCGTTGCGTTCCAGCGTGGTGGTGGCGGGCAGCACGATGTCGGCGCGCCGCGCCGTCGGCGTCCACCAGGGTTCGTGCACGATGATGGTCTCGGGCCGCGTCCAGGCCCGCGCCAGGCGGTTCAGGTCCTGGTGGTGGTGGAACGGGTTGCCGCCGGCCCAGTAGACCAGGCGGATGTCCGGATAGATGCCGGTCCTGCCGTTGAACTCGTACGGCTCGCCCGGCCGCAGCAGCATGTCGGTCAGGCGCGCCACCGGGATCGACACGCCGGCAGGATTGCGGCCCGCGCGCATCTCCGGCGCGGGCAGGTCGGGGCGCGGATTGCCGGCGCCGTTCATCGAGCCATGGCCGAAGGCGAAACCGCCGCCAGGCAGGCCGATCTGGCCCAGCAGGGCGGCCAGCGCCACGCTGCCCCAGTAAGGCTGTTCGCCGCGATGGCCGCGCTGCAGCGACCACGAGCACGACAGCAGCGTGCGGGTGCCGGCCGCGTCCCGCGCCAGCGCGCGGATGGTATCGGCCGGCACGCCGCAGATGCGCGCGGCCCAGGCAGCGTCCTTGGGCTGGCCGTCGGCGCGGCCCAGCAGGTAGTCGGCGTACTGCTCGAAGCCATTGCAGCAGCGGGCCAGGAAGTCGCGGTCGTGGCGGCCCTCGGCCAGCAGGGTGTGGGCCATGCCCAGCATCATCGCGGCATCGGTGTTGGGACGGATGGGGATCCATTCGGCCGCCAGCGCCGCCGGCGCGTCGCCGCGCGTGGGGCTGACCACCACGGTGCGTATGCCGGCCTGGCGCGCCCGCGCCAGCCAGCCGGGGGCGCTGTGGTCGCCCGCGCCGCCCGAGGCGATCTGGGTGTTGCGCAGCGGGATGCCGCCGAACGCGATCAGCAGCCGGGTGTGCCCGACCACGCTGTTCCAGTCGGTGATGCGGCCGGTCACGGGCGCGTAGGTGCCGATGATGTGCGGCAGCAGGAATTGCGCCGCGCCCCAACTGTAGTTGCCCGACTGGTCGACGCAGCCGCCGCCGGCGTACAGGAAGCGGTGTGTCAGCGTGCGGGCGTGGTGCAGCCGTCCGGCGGAGGACCAGCCATACGAGCCGCCGAAGATGGCGGTCGGGCCATGCTGCGCGCGCACCCGTTGCAATTCGTCGTGCACCAGCGCCAGCGCGGTGTCCCAATCGACCTCCACATAGCCGTCGACGCCACGCAGCTCGGGCGCGCCGCGATGCCTGAGCCAACTGGCGCGCACGGCGGGGCGGGCGATGCGCAGCGGCGAATGCACCATATCGGGCATCGTGTGGATAAGCGGGGACGGGGCCTGGTCATGCGCGAACGGCTCACAGCCCACGACACGGCCTTCGCGCACCAGCGCGGTGTACGCGCCCCAGTGGGACAGGGACGGATAACGAAAGATCGCTTCGGACATGCGGGGGGCGCCGTGAAAAGCGTATTGTTATGGAAATCTTCATAACTTAACGGCATTGCCTTAGAAATTCTTTGTCTTTCAGGCCCTGCAAAAGTGTGGAAAATAGAAAAATTTTCGGGGCCGCTCTTCCTATACTGCGAAAGCAACAAGGGGAATGGTCAGGTGCAGGCGCCAACGACCGCGCGCCAACCTGGCCTTTTTTGATTGGGCAGTCCTTCCGCATGTGGAGCAGGTCATGAGCAAAATGAAAATCCAGGGGTCCTTCGTCGCCATCGTCACGCCGTTCAATCGCGACGGCAGCGTCGATTTCAGCGCCTTCCGCACTCTGTTGAAGTTCCAGGAAGACAACGGCACCGCCGCTGTGCTGATCATGGGCTCCACGGGAGAGGTCTCGATGCTGTCGCCCGAAGAGCGGCGCCAGGTGATCGTCGAGACGGCCAAGATGAAGACCGGCAAGATGAAGCTGTTCTACGGCTGCACCGGCAACAACACCGACTCCACCATCGACTACCTGAAGTTCGCGCACGCCAACGGCGCCGACGGCGCGATCCTGGCCGCGCCCGCCTACATCTGCGCATCCGAGGCCGACACCGAGGCCTATTTCCTCGAAGTGGCCGACGCCACCGACCTGCCCCTGGGCATCTACAACAACCCGCCGCGGGTCAAGAGCGACCTGCATTGGGACCAACTGCTGCGCATCTTCAAGCACCCCAACTACGTGGTGCACAAGGAATCGACCACCCGCGTCGGCCAGGTGGCGCAGGTGCTGCGCGGCCGTCCCGACGTGTCGGTGATGTGCTGCGACTCGCCCAACCTGGGCCTGGTCGTGCCCACCATGAGCCTGGGCGGCCACGGCACCGCCAACATGACCGGCAACATCGCGCCCGCGGAGATGGCCGACATCTCGCGTCCGTGGGACACGCCGGACGTGTCGGTCAGCTTCCGCGAAGGCTACCTGGGCCTGCTGCCGATGCTGCACTACTCGTATTCGGCCATCAACCCGGTCGCCATCAAGTCGCTGATGAAGGCGGTGGGCCTGCCGGTCGGCGACCTGCGCCGGCCGCTGCGCGGCCTGGAGGGCGACGCGCTGGCCAAGGGCCTGCGCATCGTGCGCGAGCTGGGGCTGGACGCCAAGTACGGCTTCAGCTCCGCCCAGCTCAAGGCGGCCTGATTCCCCTGTTCCGGCGGCAATAGCCGCCGGATGCATTTTGACGATCCACGACATGGCGGCCGCGAGCGTCGCGGCCGGTGGCGTGGTCGGCCCCTGCGCGTCCGGAATGGACGCGCCATCGCCAAGAGAGACCCATCATGTTCCGTTCGCCGTCCCGTCCCGCGCCGTTCACCCGGCTGCTCGCCACCGCCTTGACGGTCGTGGGCTTCACCTGCGGCGCCAGCGCGCTGGCCGCCGATGCCGCCGGCTATCCGCAACGCCCGATCACGCTGGTGGTGCCGCATCCGCCGGGCGGCTCGGTCGACGGCGTGGCCCGCCTGTATGCCGAGCAACTGGGCAAGGAGCTGGGCCAGTCGATCGTGGTGGAAAACCGCGCCGGCGCCTCGGGCATGATCGGCGCGGCCTACGTCGCGCGGGCCGCGCCGGACGGCTACACGCTGTACCTGAACGCGTCCATCCACGCCATCAATCCGCTGCTGTACAAAAAGACCATCAAGTTCGACTCGGTCAAGGATTTCACGCCGATCAGCGAACTGGCGCAGGGCGCGCTGATCTTCAGCGTCTATCCCAAGGTGCCGGCCGAGAACGTGGGCGACCTGGTCAAGCTGCTCAAGGCCGAACCGCAGAAGTACTCCTTCGCCACTTCCGGCTTCGGCTCGGCCGGGCACCTGGCCGCGGCCTCGTTCCTGCATGACAACGGCCTGGACCAGATCCCCATCGTGCTCTATCGCGGCGGCGGTCCGGCGCTGTCCGATCTGGTCGGCGGCCAGGTGCAGGGCCTGATCGATCCGATGCTGTCGTCGCTGCCGATGGTGCGCGCCGGCAAGCTCAAGGCGCTGGCCGTGACCGGCGCCGCGCGCAGTCCGCTGCTGCCCGATCTGGCGACCATGAAGGAGCAGGGCCAGAAGAACTTCGAGTTCTATTCCTGGTATGGCGTGTGGGGCCCGGCCAAGCTGCCCGAGCCGGTGCTGCGCAAGCTGGAGGCGGCTTCGGCCAAGGTGATGGCCAATCCCAGGATCGTCGAGCAGCTCAATGGCCTGGGGTTCGAACCGTCGGTGAAGAATTCGGCGGCCTTCGCCAAGTTCATCGACGCCGAGATGAAGCGCTACCAGGTCATCATCGACCAGGCCAACATCCGCATCACCGAATGACGCGAACCACTGATCCGGCCCCCGCGCCGCGGGGGCCGTGGCGTCAGGGCGCGGTCACGCGCGGCTTGAGCGTCGCGGCCAGCGCCACCAGCAGCAACAGGCTGGCGGCCACCACATAAGGCATCCAGGGGCGCACGCCATACAGCAGCGTGCATACCAGCGGCGCCACCACCATCGCCATGCCCTGCACCGCGATCACCGAGCCGGCGGCGATGCCTTGCTCGTCGGCGGTCACGGCATTGGCCGCCAAGGTCTGGATCGAGGGGAACACCAGGCCCATGCCGGCCGCCATGACGGCGTAGCACGCCACCAGCCCCGCGGTGCCGCCCAGCACCGGCACCAGCAGGAAGCCGATGCCCGACAGCAGCGCGCCGCCCGCCAGGCAGCGCGCCGCGTGCATCCGGCGCGCCTTGGCCAGCCCCACCTGCACCAGGATCAGCATGACGCCGACGGTGGTCATGGCCCAGCCCGCCGTCCGCGCGGCCGGGCCGGGCGCCTGGCGCAGCGCGTCCATGGCGTAGAAGCCGACGATCATCTGCGCGGTGATGACCGCGCTCATGGCCAGCAACATCGCGGCCAGCGGCAGGCGCAAGCGCCTGTCGCTCAGTTTCAGCGGCGGCGTGGCGCGCGGTTCGTGCGCGGCATCGGACGGCAGCTTCGCGGCCAGCCACAGCGTGCCCAGCAGCGGCAGCGCGGCGGCGATGTAGAGCGGCAGGGTCAGGCTGTCCTTGACCAGCAGGCCGCCGATGGCCGGCCCCAGCACCATGCCCAGGCCGTTGGCCGCGCCCAGCCTGGCCATCATGGCGCCGCGTTGGTCCGGCGCGGTGATGTCGGCGATGCGAGCCGCGCTGACGGTGGGCATGGCGGCGTAGAAGGCGCCGATCAGCGCGCGCAGCGCCATCAGGGCCAGCAGCGCCAGCCACACCGGCGGCGGCTCGCGCAGCATCAGGTCCAGGCCGATGGCCAGCAGCAGGTAGCTGACGATATAGCCGGTGGCGGCGCGCAGCAGCACGCGGCGGCGGCCGATGCGGTCGCTGCGGCCGCCCCAATAGCGCGCCATCAGCATCCACAGCACGCCGGCCATGGTGACCACCAGGCCGCCATGCCATTCGGCCAGCCGCAGGCCGCGCACCACCGGGCCGATCACGGGCATGAAGGCCATGATTGCGGTCAGGCACAAGGTGTTGAAGACGAACAGGGCGGCGGCCTCGTTCGGGCGGCGGGCGGTGTCTGGCAAAGGCGGCATGGGAGGCTTGATGCGGATGAAAATTGTTATCATCCAGGCCAGGCGGCGGCCGCGCTAGCGAATCCGCGCCGGAAATTGCGGAATTGGAACAAAATGGCCTCTCAGCCCCGTCCTGCCCCGGACCGCCGCGCGCCCCTTACCGCGCAGGACCTGCTGCGCCTGCTGCCGCCGGATTGGCTCAGGATCCGCACCCAGCACGAGCTGCCGGGCGGCATCTCGATCGGCTGCCTCGACGGTCGGCCCGAGTCCGACTGGGCCGCCAGCGGCGCGGCCGAATCCAGCGTCGGCGTGGCGATCGTGCTGGAAGGCCAGTTCGGGGTGGGCTTCGAGGGCGGCGCGGCCCTGCGCATCCAGCCGGGCAGCGTCATCCTGCACGGCACGGCCGAGCCGGTGCCCGGATGGGACGAATTCAAGGGCCGCCACAATATCCGCGCCGTCGACATCCGTTTTTTCAGCGACACCGTGCGCGCCCTGTGGCGGCGCACCTTGCGGCAGGTGCCGCCCGCCGCGTTCGCGGCCGACGGCAGCGTGCCGGCGCGTGACGCGCAGTTGGCGACGCTGCCGCTGTGGCCGGGACTGGCGCGCGTGGCCGGCGAGATCCTGGCCTGGAACCAGGACCGTGGCGAGATCGCGGCCCTATATCTGCAAGGCAAGGCCCAGGAGGCCCTGGCCCTGACCCTGGCGCACCTGGCCGGTCGCGCCGTTGCCGACTTGCCGCCACCGGCCGACCGCAAGCGGCTGGCCGAGGCCCATCGCCGCATCCAGCACGAATACGCCGATTGCCGCGGCGTGCGGCAACTGGCGCAGGCCGTGGGCCTGAGCGAAAAGCGGCTGCAGGCCGGCTTCATGTCGCTCTACGGACAATCGGTGCATGGCTGCCTGCTGCAAGCGCGGATGGAGGCGGCCGCCGGCCTGTTGCGGCGCGGCTGCTCGGTCACCGAAACCGCCTACAGCATCGGCTTTTCCAGCCTCAGCCATTTCATCAAGGCCTTCAAGGCGCACCGCGGGGCCACCCCCAAGGCCTGGCTGCGCGGCGCCGCGCAGTAGCCGCGCGCCTTGGGGGGTAGCGGCAATACCGGTATCGCGGCTGGCCTTGCTGCGGGGGGCGAGGCTGGCAACAATCCCGGTTCCACGACTTCCCGCCCGACAGCGCAAGGCTTGCCCCCATGACTTCCCCCACGACCCCGGATCGCGTCGGCGCCGCCGCGCCGGCCGAGAACATCCACTGGCGCCGCAACCTGGCCGTCTGTTTCGCCGGCTCGTTCAGCACCATCGTGGCGATGACGCTGCTGCTGCCGTTCCTGCCGCTGTACGTGGAAGAGCTGGGTGTGCAGGGCCATGCCGCCATCGTGCAGTGGTCGGGCGTGGCCTACGGCGCCACCTTCTTCGCCGCGGCATTGGTCGCGCCATTGTGGGGCCGGCTGGGCGACCGCTACGGACGCAAGCTGATGCTGGTGCGCGCCTCGTTCGGCATGGCGGTCTGCATGTCGCTGACCGGCATGGTGCAGAACGCGTGGCAACTGGTGCTGCTGCGGCTGCTGGTGGGCCTGGCCGGCGGCTACGCGTCGGGTTCGACCATCCTGGTGGCAATGCAGGCGCCCAAGGCGCGCTCGGGTTGGGCGCTGGGCGTACTGTCGGCCGGCATCATGGCGGGCAACCTCGTGGGGCCGTTGATTGGCGGCGCGCTGCCGCCGCTGATCGGCATCCGCGCCACGTTCCTGCTGGCGGGCGGCGTCATCTTCCTGGCGTTTCTGGCCACCGTCTTCCTCATCAAGGAAATGCCGCGCCCGCCCAAGGCGGCCGGGCAGGGCGGCCAGCGCCGCGGCGGCTGGGCGCAGATCCCCGACAAGCGGCCGGTGGCCGCGATGCTGGCGACCGGCATGCTGCTGATGTTCGCCACCATGTCGATCGAACCCATCATCACGGTATACGTGGGCCAGTTGGTGGAGGATCCGGCCCGCGTCACGCTGGTGTCTGGGGTGGTCATGTCGGCGGCGGCGCTGGGGGCGATCCTGTCGGCCTCGCGACTGGGCCGGCTGGCCGATCGCGTGGGCCACTGGACGGTGATCGTCGGCGCGCTTGCCGTGGCCGCGCTGCTGCTGATTCCGCAGGCTTTCGTCACAGCCGGTTGGCAACTGGTGGCGCTGCGTTTCCTGATGGGTCTGGCGCTGGGCGGGCTGCTGCCGTGCGTCACCAGCGTGATCCGTCACAACGTGCCCGACGGCGTTGGCGGCAATGTGCTGGGCATGTCGATTTCGGCCCAGTACGCGGGCCAGGTGGCGGGCCCGTTGCTGGGCGGTTTCATCGGCGGGCATTTCGGCATGCCCGCCGTCTTCCTGGGCACCGCGGTGCTGCTGGCGGCGGGCGCCGTGGCCAATGGCGTGTTGCGCGCGCGTCATCAGCGCGCGCTGGCCGAGGCGTAGCCGTCGCGCGGCTTGCGTGCGTCGATGGCATGACGGGACGCAACGCGCTTGGCCGCGTCAGAACCCGGCCGAGCGCGGATCCATGACGTGGTCGATCAAGCCCCATTGCACGGCTTCCTCGGCGCTCATGTAGCGGTCGCGGTCCAGGCTGCGCTCGACGTCGTCGTAGTCGCGCCCGCAATGCTCGGCATACAGGCGGATGATGCGCTGCTTGGTGCGCTGCATTTCCTCGGCGTGGATCAGCATGTCCGAGGCCTGGCCCTGGAAGCCGCCCAGCGGCTGGTGCACGTGCAGACTGGCGTTGGCCAGCGCGGCGCGATGACCGGGCTCGCCGGCCATCAGCAGGAACGACCCCATCGAGCGCGCGGTGCCCATGCAAAGGGTGTGAACCGGCGACTTGATGAACTGCATGGTGTCGTACATGGCCAGCCCGCTGGTGATGACCCCGCCGGGCGAGTTGATGTACAGGTGGATCGGCTTGCCGGGGTTTTCGGCTTCCAGGAACAGCAACTGCGCGCACACCAGGGCCGACACGGCGTCATTGACTTCGCCGCTCAGGAAGATGATGCGTTCGCGCAGCAGGCGCGAATAGATATCGAACGAACGTTCCCCGCGGCCGGACTGTTCCACCACCATCGGGACGAGCTGCATCGTTTCGCTCATGCGCGAACTCCTGTCTTGCATCAAAGGGAAAAAGCGGCGTCAGGCGGCGAGCTTGAGGGCCGGCCACGCATCGTTGGCCGCCCGCGGCGCGGGCCGCGCCAGCCGCGCGTCGTCGGGGGCGTGGACGATGGTCAGGCGGGTGCCGCCGTCGGCGGTGGGGCTGAGCTGGAACGTGACCACACTTTCCAGGCAGGGCGGCAGCGTGTCGCGCATGCGGTAGCGGACTTCGACGCCGGGTGTCGCGGCCAGCGGCTCAGGATCGGCCAGCGCGCTGGCCGGCAGCCACTGCTCGCGCAAGGCGGGAATGCTGAGGGCGCGCCAGACCTTCTCGGGCGGCGCATCCAGCTCATAGTCGAGCACGATTGCCGTGTCCTGCGGGGCGGAGGCCGTGTGGGTCATTGGTCCATGTCCTTGAGCAGCGTTTTCAGGGCGTCGACCCGCGCCGGCCACCAGGCGCGGTACTTCGACAGCCAGCCGGCGATCAGCGCCAGCCCGTCCGGGTCGACCTGGTAGTTGACGAAACGTCCCTGGCGTTCCTCGCGCACCAGCCGCGCCTGGCGCAGCACCGCGAGGTGCTGCGAGACCGCGGGCTGGCTGATGTCCAGGCCCTCGCGCAGCGCGCTGGCGTTCATGGCGCCCGCCGCGAGCTTGTCGAACAGCGCGCGGCGGGTCGGGTCGGCCAGGGCCTTGAAGATGTCGTTTTCGATCATGGCAACACATTAGCAGTTGCTTATGTGTTGTGCAAGCCCCGGGGAGCACGGCGTCCCGGATCGCCGCGGCCCGCGTCTCAGTGTAGGGTGCGGGCCGCCTTGCGGGCGCGCTTGATCTCGTACATGCGGGCATCGGCCAGGCGCACGGCTTCCTCGGCCGCCAGGCCGCGCGGATCGAGCGCCACCACGCCGACGCTGGCGCCTTCGTAGGTCAGGGTGATGTCGCCGAGCGGGTAGCGGCCGACGGTGGCGGCGGCGGCCCGATCTTCCAGCGAGCGGGCGGCTTCCTCGGCGTCGCCGCGCTCGGCCTCGTGGCCCGGCGCCGCGTCGCCGCGCGCCAGCGCGGGGCCCGGGCCGACCAGCACGAATTCGTCGCCGCCCAATCGCCCGACCATGTCGGAGGCGCGCAGCGCCATCGCCAGGCGCCGCGAGACCTCCTGCAGGAAGGCGTCGCCCGACTGGTGGCCGTAGGTGTCGTTGATGCCCTTGAAGCCGTCCAGGTCCACCACGCCCACCAGCACGCTGCCGCCTTCGCGCAGCGCGCGGCCGCGCAGGCGCTCCAGTTCCTCGTACAGCGCGCGCCGGTTGGGCAGGCCGGTCAGGGGATCGGTCAGCGCGTAGGCCATCAGCTTGGTGTTGGCGGTGCGCAGCTCGGCCACCAGTTGTTCGCGTTCCAGGAAGTTGGCGATCACGCTGGAGAACAGGCGCATGATTTCCTCGGCCTGCGGCGCGATGTCCTGGCGGCGGGCGCTGGCGCCGCACAGGGTGCCCAGCAGCAGGCCGTCGTCGGTGCGGATCGGGGTGCTGACGTAGGTCTGGATGCCAAGCTGGCGCGCCGCGTCGGAGTCGGGCCAGCAGGCGCCGACGTCGCTGGTGGACATGCGGCCTTCTTCCAGCGCGCGCTTGCACAGCGTGTCCGACCAGGGCACCGACAGACCTTCCGGAATCTGCAGCGCGCCGACGTTGCGCGCGTAGCGCACGTGCTGCTGGTCCTGGTCCGGATCGATCGAGGTGAGATAGGTGGATTCCAGGCCGGTGACGGCTCCGAGCATATCCAGAAGGGGGCGCGTTAACTGTTCGACCGACTTGGCCGCCTGCAGAGACGCCGACAGTTCGGCGAGTATCGGGTCCAAAGAAAGCTCCCAGAAAAACACTGACGCATCGACGCCGGCCCCGGGTCCTCGGCCCAGGGAGCGGCCTTGTCGACATTATGCCCGCGCTGTTTCCCTAAAGTCCTATGTTGCACTGCCGTAAGCCAGGATGGCGCGGACGCTTGCGTCGTCGCGTACCTGGATACCCGTGCCCCCCGGCATGGGCAGTTGCAGTAAGAAGACAAGCATGAAAATCACCTCGTTGCGCAACAGGATCCTGTTGATCACCTGTTTCACCGTTATCGGCGCGCTGGTGCTCTCGGGCATTGCGATCTATCACATTGTGCGCGACAACATGATGGCGACCATCTCCGCGGACCTGGACGCCATCGCCGCCGGCAACGCCAGCGCCATCGAACGCTGGTCGGCCGACAAGGCCCTGGCGGTATCGGCCACTGCCGCGGTGGTGGAAAAGGGCGATCCGCGCGGCCTGACCAAGCTCATGGGCGCCACCAACGGCTTTCCCATCACCAGCATCGGCTGGTCCGACAAGAGTTACTTCTCGACCGCGCAGACGCCGCCCGACTACGACCCCACCGCGCGCCCCTGGTACAAGAGCGCGGTGGCCGCCGGCAAGCTGACCGTGACCAAGCCGTATGGCGATTCCGGCACCGGCAAGCCCTACGTGGCCTTCACCGCGCCGATCGTGCGCGCCGGCGAGACCACCGGCGCCATCAGCGGCGCGGTGGCGCTGGACGGCATCAAGGACGTCATCAAGGCAATCCGGCCCACGCCCTCCAGCACCGCGTTCGTGCTGGCCACCGACGGCCAGGTGATTTCGCACGTCGATGACAAGCTGGCGCTCAAGCCGTCCACCGACGTGGCCGCCGGCCTGACGCCGGCCGTGCTGGCGAGCATGGCGCAAGAGGGCGCGACGCCGCTGGCGCTGCGCCTGGGCGGCGTGCCCAAGCTGCTCAAGGCGCGTCCCATCGCCGGCACCGACTGGTTCCTGGTGATCGCGCTGGACGAGGCCGAGGCCACCGCCGGCCTGTCGCAGGTCTTCAATGCCACGCTGATCTCGATGGTGGTGCTGACGCTGGTCGCGGCGCTGCTCGCCAGCGTGGTGACTTCGCGCGCCTTCAAGCGCCTGTCGGCGGTGCGCGACGCCATGGACACCATCGGCTCGGGCGACGGCGACATGACGCATCGGCTGGCGGTTGTCGGGCACGACGAAGTGGCGCAGATCTCTTCCTCGTTCAACGCCTTCGTCGACAAGATCAGCCATGTCATGCTGGACGTGCGCAACGGCGTGCACTCGATGACCTCGGCCACGCGCGAGATCGAGATGGGCAACCGCGACCTGTCGCAACGCACCGAAGTGTCCGCCGGCTCGTTGCAGGAGACCTCGTCGGCGCTGACCGAGCTGACCTCCAGCGTGCGCCAGACCGAAGAGGCCGCCGAGCACGCCACGCGCCTGGCAACCGAAGCCAGCCAGGCGGCCGAGCGCGGCGGCCAGGTGGTGACCGACGCGGTCAGCACCATGGGCGCGATCGCGCAGTCGTCCGAGCGCATCACCGAGATCATCAGTGTCATCGACGGCATCGCTTTCCAGACCAACATCCTGGCGCTGAACGCGGCGGTCGAGGCGGCGCGCGCGGGCGAGCAGGGCCGCGGCTTCGCCGTGGTGGCCGGCGAGGTGCGCACGTTGGCGCAACGCAGCGCGGCCTCGGCGCAGGAGATCCGCGCGCTCATCCAGGCGTCGGTGCAGAACGTGCGCAGCGGCACCGAACGGGTCCAGGCGGCCGGCTCGACCATGCAGGAGATCGTTGAAGGCGTGTCGCGCGTTCAGCGTCTTGTCAGCGAGATCCACGGCGCCATGGCCGAGCAGAGTGTGGGCATCAGCCAGATCGACCGCAGCGTGTCGGAGATGGACCAGGCCACGCAACAGAACGCGGCGCTGGTGGAGCAGTCGGCGGCGGCTTCGGCAATGCTGAGCGACCAGGCCGGCGCGCTGGCCGGCACCGTGGCCCTGTTCAAGCTGCGCGGTGATGCGCACGGCGCCGCGCCGCGCATGGCGGCCCTGCCGGCCTGATCCGGCTCGATCGGCGTGGCGGCGCGTGACGCGCCGCGCGTCCGGGCGCATGGCGGTCCGTCATCCCGAGGGGTGACGGGCCGCGCCGACGTCGCGCAATGCGGCGCGGGTGGCGCCTGCCATGGGGGTGGATACGGCGCTCGCCGTGGCGGACATGGATGCATTGCGCCGACCATTCTTCGTCCCGTTCGCGGACGGCTTTCCTGATCTTTTCGCTGACTCGATCCGCCTTGCCGGAGCCGGCCGCGCACGCGGCTTTCGTCTCTCGAAATAGGGGGTGAGGCCGCGGGCCGTCTTCATTTTGACATCAATTCAGGAATCAGTCAGCTTCATGTCGCTGGACCTACGGGAAAGCGATAACGCATTCACGCGTTCCGGCGCAAAAAGCGAAAGCAGATTGGAAGTGTCGCTCTCTACTATCTGCCGAACTCGTCCGCAGCACCGAAATTTTCAGCGGGAAGACAGGCGGGTAACCAGACCGGTTCGAGAAGCCGGGTGGCAATAACAAGCGAAAAAAACGCAATGCCTGGGAGGGCGCGTCTTATGTACTTTGGCAATAGAAACTTTGTCGCGGGGCTCTTCATGATCGCCTTCGCCCTGCTGTTCGGGCTGGCGGCGTTGAAGTATCAACTGGGTTCGTTCAGCCGGTCGGGGCCTGGCCTGTTCCCGCTCATGGTCAGCTCGCTGCTGGGCGTGATCGGGGTGATCTCGGTGGTGCGTTCGCGCTTCGTGCCGCCCGTGCCGCTGAGCTACAGCATCAAGAACATCGCCATCATCATGCTGAGCCTGTGCGGCTTCGCGGTGGTGTCCGGCCTGATCAACATGATCGTCGGCATCGTCTTCCTGGTGTTCTGCTCGACCTTGGCGGGCACCTCGTATTCGCTGGTGCGCAACGTCAAGATCTCGCTGGGCCTGATTGCGGTGGCGTTCGCCTTCCGCAACCTGCTCGGCCTGAACCTGCCGCTGTTCTGAGGGGAGAGACGCCATGATGGAGATGTTCAACAACCTCGCGTTCGGGTTCGAGCACGCGCTGACGCTGCAGAACCTGATGTATTGCGCCATCGGCTGCGTGGTCGGCACGCTGGTCGGCCTGCTGCCGGGCCTGGGCCCGCTGTCGACCATCAGCCTGCTGCTGCCGCTGACCTATTCCATTCCCACCGGCGGCGCGCTGATCATGCTCGCCGGCATCTACTACGGCGCGCAGTACGGCGACAGCGTCAGCGCGATCACCATGAAGATCCCGCATGCGAGCAGTATCGTCGCCTGCATCGACGGGTATCAGATGAACCTGAAGGGCAAGACCGGCCTGGCCTTGTTCACCGCGGGCGTGTCGAGCTTCATCGGCGGCACCGTGGCGATCGTGGTGCTGTCGACGATGGCGCCGGCGCTGGGCGAAGTCGGTCTGCTGTTTGGCCCGGCCGACTACTGCGCGCTGATGCTGCTGGGCTTTTTCTGCGTCAG
Organism: Achromobacter sp. SIMBA_011; assembly: GCF_046535435.1. Lineage (NCBI taxonomy): Bacteria > Pseudomonadati > Pseudomonadota > Betaproteobacteria > Burkholderiales > Alcaligenaceae > Achromobacter > Achromobacter sp. SIMBA_011. The sequence goes on from NZ_JAWRWN010000001.1 coordinate 1,412,290, forward strand.
CTTCGTCAGCAGCGGCAGCCTGCTCAATGGCCTGGCGATGGCCATGATCGGCATCCTGCTGGGCGTGATCGGCACCGACGTCAACAGCGGCGTGGCGCGCTACACCATGGATCTGGCCTTCCTGCAGGACGGCGTGGGCCTGATCAGCATCGCGCTGGGCTGCTTCGGCATCGCCGAGATCGTCAAGAACCTGGATAACCGCAACACGCTGACGCCGTTCAACGGCAAGATCAAGCTGATCCCGACGTGGCCCGAGTTCAAGCGCATCCTGCCCAGCGCGCTGCGCGGCAGCGTGGTCGGTTCGGTGCTGGGCATCCTCCCCGGCGGCGGCCCGACCATCGCGCAGTTCGCCGCCTACGCGGCCGATAAGCGCTTCAGCAAGTACCGCCACGAGATCGGCAGCGGCGCCATCGAGGGCGTCGCGGGCCAGGCGGCGGCCGACGAAGCGGCCGCGCGCACCAGCTTCATCCCGCTGATGGCCATCGGCATCCCCGAGAACGCCGTCATGGCGCTGATGCTGGCCGCGTTCATCGTCAAGGGCATCCAGCCCGGCCCCAACATGATCGGCACCCACCCCGACCTGTTCTGGGGCCTGGTGGCCAGCATGTGGGTGGGCAACTGCTTCCTGCTGATCCTGAACGTGCCGCTGGTGCGCTACTGGCTGTCGGTGTTCAAGATTCCGTACACGGTGCTGTTCCCGGCGATCCTGTTCTTCTGCTGCATCGGCACGTTCAGCATCAACAACAACCTGGACGACATCTACATCACGGCGATCTTCGGCCTGATCGGCTACCTGTTCCTGCGCCTGGGCATGGAAGCCGCGCCGCTGATGCTGGGCTTCATCCTCGGCCCGATGCTGGAAGAGAACTTCCGCCGCGCCATGCTGCTCAGCCGCGGCGAGTTCAGCATCTTCCTGACGCGGCCGATCAGCGGCACGCTGCTGGCGCTGATCGGCGCGGCCGTGGTGTGGCAACTGGTGTCGTTCCTGCGCAAGGCGCGCAAGGCGCCCGCGCTGGAGCAGGCGCCGGCCGAGCCCTGAGGTGGCGGGGTTGCGGGCCTGCGCGGCGTTGCTTCTCGCGCGAGCAGGCCCTAGCCCCTGCCGGTGACGCGGGCGGCGGCCTCGGCCGATCGCTGGACGGCCCGGTCGCCGCGAGCGCGCAGATCCGCTTCATAGTCTTGCAAGGCCTGCCCCAGCGGCAGGCCTTTGCACACCTGCGCCAGCCGCGTCGCCAGCGATTGCGCATCGGCCAGGGCGGTGTTGGCGCCCAGGCCGCCCGCCGGGCTCATCGCATGCACCGCGTCGCCCAGGAACGTCAGCCCGGCTTGCGTCCATCGCGGCAGGGGCGGCGCCTGGTAGACGGTCTTGAGCGCGATGCCGCGCGGATCGCTGGCGGCCACCATGGCGGCCAGCGCGGGATGCACCGGCGCCAGCAGGCGCTGCGCGGCTTGCTGCCAGCGCGCGCCCGTCGCGGTGTCGTCCCGCTGGCTCGCGCTGATCGCGGCGTCGTCCGCGCCCAGCACCGCGCGGCGCTCGCCGATGATGGCCCAGTACTGGTAGCCGGGCACGGCCGTCAGCGTGCAACCTGGCGCGAGGCGTTGCGCCAGGGACGGCAGCGCCGCCAGTTTCATGGCGTCCAGCACCAGCGCGTAGCCGGCGCCGAACACCACGCCGGCGCCGTCGCGCAGGGCCGGCGGCAGGCCATCGGGCGTGAGGCAGCCGGCCGGCGCCATTCCGAAGATCGTCACCGTGCCGCTGTCCTCGGGCGCCGCTTGCGGCAGGTGCTGGCGCCGCAGCGCCGAGTGCACGCCGTCGGCGGCCACCACCAGCGTGCCGGGCCGCGCGCGGATGCCTTCCAGGCGCGGGCCGCTGTCATCCATGCCCGCGCAGCCGTGGCCGAAATGCACGCGCCCGTCCAGGCCGGCCAGCAGGATTTCGCGCAGCGTCTGCCGGTGCGCCGAGCGGTCGGGCGGGGTGTCGGCGTCGTCCAGGCGCCACGTGGCCGAGGCGCGTTGCGGCAGCGGCCGCAGTTGCGCGTCGAGCATGGCGCCGGGGCGGTCGTGGGTCGAGCAGCTTTGCTGGAACAGGGCGTACAGGTCCGGCGGCAGGCAGTGCGCCAGCGCCGCCTGGCCCGTGGCGTCGATGCGCAGGCGGTAGCCCTGCACCCGGCTGTCGGTGCGCGCGTCGCGCTCGTAGACGTCGAAATCGATGCCGGCGCGCGCCAGCCCCTGCGCCAGGCACAGGCCGCCCAGGCCGGCGCCGATGATGGAAACGTGGAGATTCTGCATAATGTCCTCGAAGCAAGCCGGCGTTGCCGGCACCCCCACAGCTTGCGCGCAAGCGCGCCCGCGCCGGTAATGCCGGCGCGCCAACAAATGATGCGAACCCGCCAGACCGCCGCCCCCGCGCCCGACTACAGCGAATTGCTCGACGGCCCGGCCGTGTGCGTGTTCCATGGCGCCGACGCGCCCGGCAGCGAATTCCGCCTGGGCTCGCGCGAATACGATTGGCATGCCCATGCCCGCGGGCAGTTGTTCGGGGTGGACAGCGGCGCGATGCGGGTGCGCACCGAGGCCGGCTCGTGGCTGCTGCCGCCGCAGCGCGCGGGCTGGATCCCGCCGGGGCTGCGGCATCGGGTCAGCGTGGCCGGGGCGGCCAGCGGCTGGGTGGCACTGGTGCATCCGCAGGCCGCCGCGGCGTTGCCGGTGGCGCCCTGCGTGCTGGGGGTGGACGGGGTGTTGCGCGCCATGGTGCTGCGCGCGGCCGATTGGCCGGACAAGCTGGCGCTGGACCCGGCGCGCGCGCGCTTCGCGGCCGTGCTGCTCGACGAGATCGGGGCGGCGCCGCGCGAGCGTTTGCACCTGCCGTGGCCGCGCGACCGCCGGCTGGCCCGACTGGCGCAAGTCCTGGCGGAAAACCCGGCCGACAATCGGCCGCTGGAAGTTCTGGCCGCGCAGGCCGGGCTGGCGCCGCGCACCGCGCAGCGCCTTTTCCGCGAGGAAACGGGATTGGGCTTCGCGCAGTGGCGCCAGCAACTGCGCCTGATCCATGCGCTGGAGCGCCTGAGCGCGGGCCAGCCGGTGGCGCAGGTGGCCGACGCGCTGGGCTATGCCACGCCCGGCAATTTCATCGCCATGTTCAAGCGCGCCTTCGGCATGACGCCGGGGCGGTACCTGCGGACGCCCCAGGGCGACTTGCCTGACGCGGATTGAACCGCGTGCGCGCTACGCCGCCGACGCGTCCGGGTCGAATCGGTAGGCCAGCACTTCATCACCGGCCGCGTCGATCTCGCCCGTGGGGGTCCAGCCCAGGCGCCGGTAGAAGCCGTGGGACCGCACTCGGGGATCGGCCGCGCAACTCAGGAACAGGCGCTCATGGCCGAGCCCGCGCAGCGTCCGCATGACCTTGCCCAGCAGCTCGCTGCCGATGCCGCGGCCCTCGTAGGCCGGCAGCAGCGCCAGCACCACGATCTCGCCGCTGTCGCGATCGCCGAAGCAGTAGCCGGCCAGCTCGCCGTCCGCCAGCGCCACCACGCCGGGCAGCGAGCCGTCGCGGATGCCGCCGCTCCAGCTTTCATAGGTGATGCCGAGCGCGCGCAGGTCTTCGGCGGAGAAGGCGTTCTCGCGGGTGCGGCCGCGCAGGTCGATGCAGGCGGCGGCGTCGTCGGGATGGGCTGGGCGGTAGTGCAGGTTCATGTCGGGTGCAGTCTCACGGAAGCGGGCGCGGCCGGCGCGCCGCGCAAGGCTGGTGCGGCGTTCAACCGCCGAGCGCCGCCAGGTTCAGCGTGTGGCTGCGGCCGATCCACACCGCGCAGTCGCGGTGGTCGCGCAGCGACTCGCCGGTGTTCGGATGCAGGAACACGTCCAGCGCGCCATGGTTGAGCGTCAGCCAGGTGAGCACGCGCGGCAACGCGGCTGGCGCGAAGGCGAGCTGGTAGCTCCATTGCGGGTGCGGGCCGACCGGGCGCTCGTGGAAGCGGCCCATCTGGATGCTGTCGCCGAAGGCGTCCAGCGCCTGTTCGCGCAGCGCCCAGGCCGCGTCGCGGCTGTCGGCGTTGAAGTAGACGTGGGCGTGCCAGCTATCGACGATGGCGGGGTCCAGGATCATGAGGGTCAACCTCCGGCGCGCTTGGCGCGATGGCCGAGTTTGTCGAGCGCGGCCAGGATGCGGTCGCAGTGATCGCCCTGCACCTCGATGACGCCGTCCTTGACGGTGCCGCCGGAGCCGCAGGCGGTACGCAACTGCTTGCCCAGCGCGGCCAGGGCGCCGTCGTCCAGCGGCAGGCCCTTGACCACGGTCACGGCCTTGCCGCCGCGGCCCTTGGTTTCGCGCGAGACGCGCACGCCGCCGGGCGCCGGCACGGGCCGGGCCGCCGCCTTGCACTGGCAATCGGCGAGCGGGCGGCGGCATTGCGGACACATCCGGCCGCCGTCGGTGGAGTAGACGAGTCCGCCTGGGGAGCTGCTTTTCATGGGTAATGCGTGAGGTTGCGGTTCAGGCAGCCATTATGCCGGAGCCGCCGCCGCGAGCCCGGCGTGGGTGGCGCTCACTCGTCGAAGCCGCGAGGCCCCAGCGATTCGACCAGGTAGTCGATGAAGGACTTGATGCGCGAGGAGATCGCGGTGTTGCGGTAATAGACCGCGTTGACCGGCTGGCGCACGTCCAGCGTCTGGCGCGGGAAAAGCTGGCGCAGCGCGCCGGACTGGCGGTCGGCGCGCGTCATGAAGTCGGAAAGGCAGACGATGCCGGCGTCGTTCAGCGCCAGTTGCCGCAGCGTTTCGCCGCTGAACGAGCGGATCGACGGCTGGATGTGCAGCGGTTGGCCGTCGGCGTCCTCCAGCGGCCATTCGTTCAACGATTCCAGTTGCGAGAAGCCGAGCAGGGTGTGCTCGCGCAGATCGGCTACCCGCTTGGGCGTGCCGTGCGCCGCCAGGTAGCCGGGACTGGCCAGCACCCGCACGCGGCTGCGGCCGATAGGCACCGCGTGCAGCGACGAATCCTTCAGGCTGCCGATGCGCAGCGCCAGGTCGGTGCGGCGTTCCAGCAGGTCGATGTTGCCCTCGTTGCTGTTCAGTTCCAGCTCGACCTTGGGATAGCGCTTGCGGTAGCCCGGCACCAGCGGAACGATCACGTGCAGCATGAAGGGCGAGGCGGCGTCGACCCGCAGCCGCCCGGCCGGCTGGTTGCGGCGCGCGCGCATCTGTTCCTCGGTCTCTTCGACCGCGGCGATGATCTTGCGGGCCTGCTCCAGGTAGGCGCTGCCTTCCTCGGTCAGTTCCAGCCGCCGGGTGGTGCGGCGCATCAGTGTGGTCTGCAGCTTTTCCTCCAGCCGCGTCATGGTGCGGCTGGTGGCGGAAATGGTCTGCTGCAGCGCATCGGCGGCGGCGGTGATCGAACCGCAGTCCACGATGGCGATAAAGACCTGCATTTCGTCGAGGGTCGTTTTCATATTTGACGTTATATCAAAAGTCTTTCGCCGATACAGGGCTTATTCCGCAAGGATCTCGCGGGCACACTGGGTGCATTCCAACACCTACCGGGAGTTTTACATGAGCATTCCGTCTTTTGGCGTCGGCACCTTCCGCCTGCAGGGCCAGGTCGTCATCGATTCCGTGCGCAACGCGCTGGACGTCGGCTACCGCGCCGTCGACACCGCCCAGATCTATGAAAACGAAGCCGAAGTAGGCCAGGCCATCGAGGCCAGCGGCGTCGCCCGCGCCGACCTGTTCGTGACCACCAAGATCTGGGTGCCGAACTATGGCCGCGCCAAGCTGGTGCCCAGCCTGAAGGACAGCCTGGCCAAGCTGCGCACCGACTACGTCGACCTGACCCTGATCCACTGGCCCGCGCCCGGCAACGGCGTGGCCATCGCCGAGATGATGGCCGGCCTGATGGACGCCCGCGAGCAGGGCCTGACGCGCCAGATCGGCATTTCCAACTTCCCCATCGCCGAGACCCGCGAAGCCATCGCCGCCGTCGGCAAGGAAGCGATCGCCACCAACCAGATCGAGCTCAGCCCGTATCTGCAGAACCGCAAGCTGGTGGACTTCCTGAACGAACAGGGCATCCACGTCACGTCGTACATGACGCTGGCCTACGGCAAGGTGCTCAAGGACCCCGTGATCGGCCAGATCGCGCGGCGCCACAACGCCACGCCGGCGCAGGTGGCGCTGGCCTGGGCGCTGCAGCGCGGCTTCGCCGTGATCCCGTCGTCCACCAAGCGCGAGAACCTGGCGAGCAACCTGCTGGCCCGCGACCTGCGCCTGACCGACGCCGACATGGCGCAGATCGCCGCGCTGGAACGCAACGGCCGCGAAGTGAGCCCCGACGGCTTGGCCGCGGCCTGGGACTGAGGCGCGCCATGGACAACGCGCTTTCGAGCCTGACCGCGGGCGGCTTCAGCATCGGCCTGGAAGCGCCCCTGGACAACGACTGGACCGCCGCCGGCGAGCAGGCGCGGCGCCAGGCCGGTCGCCTGCCCGGCGAGCCGGACCTGCAACGCCACGCCGACCTGGCCGTGCTGGCCGACCGGCTCGGCTTTCGCGCCCTGTGGGTGCGCGACGTGCCGCTGTACGACCCGGCCTTCGGCGACGCCGGCCAGGTGTTCGAGATCTTCACCTACCTGGGTTACCTAGCGGGCGTCACGCGCGACATCCTGCTGGGCACCGCCGCGGTGGTGCTGCCGCTGCGCGAGCCGCTGCTGACGCTCAAGTCCGCCGCCAGCGTGCAGCGGCTGAGCGGCAACCGCCTGCTGCTGGGCGTGGCCAGCGGCGATCGGCCGGTGGAGTATCCGCTGTTCGGCCGCGATTTTCCCAATCGCGGCGCCGCTTTCCGCGAACAGGTGGCGCTGCTGCGCCAAGGCGCCCTCGGCAGCCTGCCCGATGGCCTGGAGGTGCTGCCGCGGGCGCCGGCGCCGCCGCTGCTGGTGGCGGGCCTGGCGCAGCAGACGCCGGCCTGGATCGGTGCGCACATGGATGCCTGCCTGGCCTATCCCGGCGCGCCCGACGACCATGCGCGGCGCAGCGCCGCCTGGCGCCAGGTGGCCGGCGGCAAACCCTATGCCAGTTTCATCCACCTGGACCTGGCCGAGGACCCGGACGCGCCGCTGCGGCGCTTTCGCTTCGGCGCGCAGGCGGGCCGCCACGCGCTGGCGCGGGAACTTCATGCGCTGCGCTCCGCGGGCGTGCAGCACATCGGCCTGCACCTGCGGCGCAACCAGCGGCCCCTGGCCGACACGCTGCACGAGATCGCCGAGCACGTGCTGCCGCAGTTCCATGGCGGCGGCGTGCCGGCCCCGCAAGCGGGAACCACGGCCGCCTGAGCCGTTCGCGGCCTATCAACACAAGGAGCAAGCACCATGAAGCTATTCATCACCGGCGCCAGCGGATTCATCGGCGGCGCGGTCGCTACCTCGATGGTCAAGGCCGGCCATGAGGTCCGCGGCCTGATCCGCAACCCCGAGCGCGCCGCCGAGCTGCGCGGTTTCGGCATCGAACCGGTGCTGGGCACATTGGACGACGCGGCGCTGCTGGCGGCCGAGGCGCGCGCCGCCGACGCCGTCATCAACGCGGCTGACAGCGACCACCGTGGCGCCGTCGAGGCCTTGCTGGGCGCGCTGGCCGGCAGCGGCAAGGTGTTCATCCACACCAGTGGCAGCAGCCTGGTCGCCGACGACGCGCTGGGCGAGCCGTCCGACGCTGTGTTCGACGAGACCACGCCGGTGGCGCCGGTGCCGGGCAAGGCCGCGCGCATCGCCATCAATGACCTGATCCTGGCCAGCGCGCCTGGCGTGCGCAGCGTGGTGCTGTGCCACAGCCTGATCTACGGCTCGACCGAGGGGCCGCGCGCCGAAAGCGTGCAGATTCCGCCGCTGGTGGCGCAGGCCCGCGAAAGCGGCGTCGCGCGCCACGTCGGCCGCGGCCTGAACCGCTGGTCCAACGTGCACGTCGCCGACGTGGCGGCGCTGTACCGGCTGGCTCTGGACAAGGCGCCGGCCGGCAGTTTCTATTTCGTCGAGAACGGCGAGGCGGCCTTCGTCGACCTGGTTGGCGCCATCGGCCAGGCGCTGGGATTGGGGCCGGCCCAGGCCTGGGATCCGGCGCAGGCGGTGGCCTACTGGGGCAAGGACCTGGGCGCCTACGCGCTCGGTTCCAACAGCCGGGTGCGGGCGGGCAAGGCGCGCCGCGAGCTGGGCTGGGCGCCGGTCCATGGCGACGTGATCGCCTGGGTGCGCCAGGCCATCGCCTGACGCGGGCGGCGGCGGGGGGCGGCGTCCACAGGGTGGGCCAACGGCGCGGCCTCGTCAGCAAAACGCCAACCGAGTTGCGGTAAGGTAATCGTTCCCTTCAGAGATTCCGCACGGAGCAGAACTTGAAATACCGCAAACTCGGCCGTACCGACCTGGACGTCAGCCTCATCGGCCTGGGCACCATGACCTGGGGCGAGCAGAACACCGAAGCCGAGGCCCACCAGCAACTGGACTACGCGCTCGAGCGCGGCGTCAACCTGGTCGACGTGGCTGAAATGTACCCGGTGCCGCCCAAGCCCGAAACCCAGGGCCTGACCGAAACCTACATCGGCACCTGGCTGGCGCGCAGCAAGCGCCGCCAGGACATCGTGCTGGCCAGCAAGGTGGCCGGCCCGGTGCGCGATCCCAAGCGTCCCGGCCACATTCGCGACGGCAAGACCTTCCTGGACCGCAAGAACCTGACCGAGGCGCTGGACGCCAGCCTCAAGCGCCTGCAGACGGACTACCTGGACCTGTACCAGTTGCACTGGCCCGACCGCACCACCGCCACCTTCGGCCAGTTGTCGTATCCGTGGGTCAAGGACGACCATACCGTGCCGATCGAGGAGACCCTGTCGGTGCTGCAGGACTTCGTTCGCGCCGGCAAGGTGCGCCACGTGGGCGTCTCCAACGAAACGCCGTGGGGCGTGTCGCAGTTCCTGAAGGCCTCCGACAATCTCGGCCTGCCGCGCATCGCCTCGATCCAGAACGCCTACAGCCTGCTCAACCGCGTCTACGAGATCGGCCTGTCCGAATTCAGCCACCACGAAGGCGTGGGCCTGCTGGCCTATTCGCCGCTGGCCATGGGCATGCTCTGCGGCAAGTACCTGGACGGCGCCCGTCCCGCCAATGCGCGCCTGACGCTGTACACGCGCTTCACGCGCTACAGCAATCCGCAGGCCGAGGCCGCCACCCGCGCGTACGTCGAACTGGCGCGCCAGCACGGCATCTCGCCGACGCACCTGGCGCTGGCCTGGGTCAACCAGCGCCCGTTCGTCACCAGCAACCTGATCGGCGCGACCAACCTGCAGCAATTGAAGGAGAACATCGACAGCGTCGACGTCGAACTGTCGTCCGAGGTGCTGCAGGCCATCGACCAGATCCACGTGCGCCATCCCAACCCGGCGCCCTGATCCCCGCCCGCCGCGCCTGCGCGCAGGCGCGGCCCGGGCCGCCCAACCGGACTGCCCGGCCCCTGTTTCTCAATACACGTCGCGCAGGTAGCGCTTGTCGGCCGTCATCCGCGCCACATAGGCTGCCGCCGCGTCGGCGTCCAGGCCGCCATGTTCCGCCACCACCTGCCGGAGCATGGCGTCCACGTCCTTGGCCATGCGTTCGGCATCGCCGCAGACATAGAAATGCGCGCCCTCCTGCAGCCACGCCCAGAGCTGCGCGCCGTGCTCGCGCATGCGGTCCTGCACGTAGACCTTGGCCGCCTGGTCGCGCGAGAACGCCAGGTCCAGCCGTGTCAGCAGGCCGTCATCGCGCAGCGCCTGCAATTCGTCGCGATAGTAGAAATCGCTGGCCGCGTGCCGCTCGCCGAAAAACAACCAGTTGCGGCCGCCATCGCCGCGCGCCCGCCGTTCCTGCAGGAAGGCGCGGAACGGCGCCACGCCGGTCCCGGGGCCGACCATGATCATCGGCGTGTCGCCCTGCCGTGGCGGCCGGAAGTGGCTGGCCTCCTGCACGAAGACCGGCACGTCGGCGGCGCCCGCGCGGTCGGCCAGGAAGGTCGACGAGACGCCCTTGCGCTGGCGCCGGCCGTTGTCATAGCGCACGGCGGACACCGTCAGGTGGACCTCGCCGGGGTGCGCCTTGGGGCTGGACGCGATGGAGTACAGCCGCGGTTGCAGGCGCTTGAGCGCGCCCAGCCACGCCTGCGCCGGCAGCCTGACTGGGTACGCGTGCAGCACGTCGGCCAGTTGCTTGCCCCATAGCCATTGGCGCAGGTCGGCCCGGCGCTCCTCGGCCAGCAATTGCCGCAGCCCGGGGTCGCGGCTGTGTTCCGCGATCAGCGCCAGCGTGGCGGGCGCGGGGCGCGCGATTTCGTAATGCGCGGACAGCGCTTGGGCCAGCGGCATGTCGCCGACGCCCGGCACGCTGGCCACGGCGTCGCCCGACAGGCCCGTCTGCGCCAGCAGCTCCTCCACCAGCTCGGGACAGTTCACCGGCCACACGCCCAGCGCGTCGCCGGCCTGGTAGGCCAGCCCCGAGCCCGAGGTGTCCAGCGCCAGCGCGCGGGTGTCCTTGTCGCCGTGGGCGTTCAGGCGCTGGTTGCCCACCAGGCGCGCGCGCGCCGGGCTCTTGCGGGAGGGCGGCGCGCGACGCATGCCGGGCGGCGAGTCGGCGGGCGTCGGCGGCGCAATGGTCGGCACGATGGCGGGCGCGAGTCGCGCCGCCTGGGCCGGCGAGGCCTCGGCCATGAGGGCCGCGGCGATGTCATCCGGCATCAGGCCGCCCGCTGGATGGCCGTGTCGTTCGGCCTCGGCGGCGTGGATGGCGGCGATGGCGCTTTCCAGCCAGGCCTGGGCCGGCGCCTCGAAGTCCGTGTCGCAATCGACCCGCGCCAGCAAGGGCCGCGCGCCCAATTGCGCCAGCCGCCGGTCGAGCCGGCGACCGTGGCCGCAAAAGGCCTCGTAGTTGCTGTCGCCCAGGGCCAGCACCGCGTGGCGCAGCGACGCCAGTTGCGGCGCGTCGGCGGCGGACAGCGCGCGCCACAGGTCCTGGCCGTTGTCCGGCGCCTCGCCGTCGCCGAAGGTGCTGGTGATCAGCAACAGGTACGGGGCGCGCGCCAGGGCGTCGACCGCGCAGTCCGCCATGCAGGCGGTGCGCAGCGCGAAACCGGCGGCGGCCAGCGCGGCGGCGCTGCGTTCCACCAGCGATTCGGCATTGCCGGTCTGCGAGGCCCACAGCAGCGTCACGCGCGGACGCGGGCCGATGACGCGGATGGCGGCTTCGCCGGCGCCGCTTGCCAGCCCCAGCGGCGCAGCCATGGCCTCGGCCAGCGCGGCGCGGCCTGCCGACACGGCGGGTGGTTCGGCGGCCGTCGTCCTGTCGGCAGGCGCTGACACGCGGCACAGCGCCACCGCGCAGAACTTCAGTTCAGGCTGCTGCGACAATGGATCGATGGCGTCGCTGGTGACAGCGTTGATGCACAACGCCTCGCCATACACGTCGTTCCAGTGCATGGGGGCGAAGCAGTTGCCGGGCCGGACACGGTCGGTGACGACGGCGGGCAGCACCGCGCGCCCGCGCCGCGAACGGATCTCGACGCTGTCGCCGGCGGCGATGCCGAGCGCAGTCGCGTCATCGGGATGGATCTCCACGAACGGCGCGGGATTGAGCTTGTTCAGCATCGGCACCTTGCCGGTCTTGGTCAGCGTATGCCATTGGTGCTGCAGGCGTCCGGTGTTGAGCACCATGGGATAGTCGGCGTCGGGCAGCTCGGCCGGATCGACATGCGGCCGCGCGTGGAATTGCGCGCGGCCATTGGCGGTGGCGAACGCCAGGCGCGGCCGCGCGCCATTCTCCTCTTCGCGCCACGGCTGGCTGACGCCGTCGTTGAGATAGCGGATCGGATTGCGGTCCGGACCGTCGGCGCGCGCACAGGGCCATTGCAGCGGCGTCTCGCGCAATCGCGCATGGCTGGCGCCGCGCAGGTCGTAGCCGGTGGCGGGGTTGGAAAAGCCGGCGATCTCGTCGAACACCTCGGCCGCGCTGGCGTACTGGAACGCGTGGCCGTAGCCCATCTCGCCGGCCACGGCGGCGATGATGCGCCAGTCGGGCAGCGCGTCGCCGGGCGGCGGCACGGCGCGCGGCATCAGCGTCAGGGTGCGCTCGGAATTGATCATCACGCCGTCGGCCTCGGCCCACAGCGCGCCGGGCAGGAGGATGTCGGCATGGCGATTGGTCTCGGTGTCCAGGTAGGCGTCCTGCGCGATCACCAGTTCCGCGGCGCGCAGCCCGGCCAGCACGTTGGCGCGGTTGGCGACGCTGGCCACCGGATTGGTGCAGATGATCCAGCAGGCCTTGATCTCGCCCGCCGCCATGCGCTGGAACAGGTCGATGGTGCCTTGCCCCAGCCGCGCATGCAGCGTGCCGGCCGGCACGCCCCAGCGCGTCTCGACAAAGGCGCGGTCGGCGGCCGACAGCACACTGCGCTGGCCCGGCAGGCCGGGGCCCATGTAGCCCATCTCGCGCCCGCCCATGGCATTGGGCTGGCCGGTCAGCGAGAACGGCCCGCTGCCCGGCCGGCAGATGCGGCCGGTGGCCAGGTGCAGATTGCACAGCGCGTTGGTGTTCCAGGTGCCATGGGTGCTCTGGTTCAACCCCATGGTCCAGCAGCTCATCCATTCCGGCGCCGCGCCGATCCAGTCGGCGGCCTGGCGCAGTTGCGCGGCGGCGATGCCGGTCAGCGCCTCGACGCGCTCGGGCGCGTAGTCGCGCAGGAAGTCCGGCATCGCCTCCCAGCCGTCGGTGTGCGCGGCGATGAAGGCGGCGTCGGTCTTGCCGGCCTCATGCAGCAGATGCAGCAGGCCGTTGAGCAGCGCCAGGTCGGTGCCCGGCTTGATCTTCAGGTGCAGGTGCGCCTTCTCGGCGGTGGTGGTGCGGCGCGGATCGACCACGATCAAACGGGCGCCGGCCCTGACCCTATCCATCATGCGCAGGTACAGGATCGGATGGCAGTCGGCCATGTTGGCGCCGATCACCAGGAACAGGTCGGCGCGGTCGATGTCCTGGTACGAGCCGGGCGGGCCGTCGGCGCCCAGCGACAACTTGTAGCCGCTGCCGGCGCTGGCCATGCACAGCCGCGAATTCGACTCGATGTTGTTGGTGCCGATGAAGCCTTTGGCCAGCTTGTTGGCCAGGTACTGGGCCTCGATCGACATCTGTCCGGACACGTACAGCGACACCGCGTCCGGCCCGTGCGCATCGATGACGGCGCGCAGCCGGCGGGCGGTCTCGCGCAGGGCCTGCGCCATCGGCCTTGGCGCCAGGTCCTGGCCGCGCCGGTCGCGCGCATAGGCGTGCTCCAGCCGGCCGGATTGGCGCAGGGCGATGTGGGCCGAGGAGCCCTTGGTGCAGAGGCGGCCGAAGTTGCTGGGATGCTCGCGGTTGCCGGTGATCTTCACCACCTGCTCGCGCTCCACATGCAGGGTCATGCCGCAGCCCACGCCACAGTAGGGGCAGACGGTGTCCACGGTGCGCGCGTTGCCGTTCATGCTCGGCTCCAAAAAAAGAAGGCGCCCTGCCTGCGCGGCCAGTGGCCGGGCGGGCAGGGCGCCATTGCCCTGGTTCCCGGCGTGGCCGGGTCGATGTCCTGTCGATGCAAGTTCCATGCCAGTCGGCCGCCGCTGTCGGACCTCGCCCCGCGCCGACAGGCGGCGCGCGCGGTGGTGCGCGGCCGCACCGCATTGGTGCGCCTTCGAACCGTTTGGGTGCGCGGTGGACGCGCCGGCGCGCTGCCGCGCGGGCGCCAGCGCGATGGCATGCTTATTGCTTTGTTTGCCATACCGGGCCCGTGTCCGGCCAGACAACGCGAGCATTGCAGGCAACGGCGCCCGGACCCACCAGTCCCGGGCGCCGTTTGTCTTTTGAAACCCGAACGGCCCAGCCTGGATAGCCTATGAGCACAGCGACCTCCACGACCCCCATGCAGACCCTGATCGTCATCGGCAACGGCATGGTCGGCCATCACTGCGTCGAGCAACTGATCGAGCGTGGCGCGCTGGCGCGCTACCGCATCCTGGTGTTCGGCGAAGAGACCCGGCGCGCCTACGATCGCGTGCACCTGTCCGAATACATCGGCGGGCGCGATGCCGAATCGATGGCCATGAGCGACGCCGCGTTCTATGAACGGCCGGGCCTGTCGCTGCGGCTGGGCACGCCGGTGCTGCGCATCGACCGCCACGCGCGGCAGGTGGTGACGGCCGAGGGCAGCCATGGCTACGACAAGCTGGTGCTGGCCACCGGCTCCTATCCCTTCGTGCCGCCGATCGCCGGCGCCGAAGGAGCCTCGCGCCTGGTGTACCGCACGCTCGATGACCTGGACCAGATCCGCGCGGCGGCCGATGGCGCCCGGCGCGGGGTGGTGGTGGGCGGCGGCCTGCTGGGCCTGGAGGCCGCCAACGCGCTCAAGTCGCTCGGGCTGGAGGCGCACGTGGTCGAGTTCGCGCCGCGCCTGATGCCGGTGCAACTGGACGAGGCCGGCGGCGCCGCGCTCAAGGCGCGCATCGAGGCGCTGGGCGTGGGCGTGCATCTGTCGCGCGCCACGCAGGAAATCAAGGAAGGCACGCAATACCGCTACCGCATGCGGTTCGCCGAAGGCGCGCCGCTGGAAACCGACCTGATCGTGTTCTCGGCCGGCATCCGGCCGCGCGACGGCCTGGCGCGCCAGGCGGGACTGACCGTGGCCGAACGCGGCGGCATTGCCGTCGACGGCCATTGCCGCAGCAGCGATGCGTCGATCTACGCCATCGGCGAATGCGCCGCGTTCGACGGCGCCATCTTCGGCCTGGTGGCGCCCGGCTACCAGATGGCGCGCGTGGCCGCCGCCGACCTCTGTGACGACGACAGCGCGCCGTTCGCCGGCGCCGACATGTCGACCAAGCTCAAGCTGCTGGGCGTGGACGTCGGCTCGATCGGCGATGCCCACGGCGCCACGCCGGGCGCGCGCAGCTATCGCTACATTGACGAGGCCGGCGCCTCGTACCGCCGCCTGGTGGTGTCGGCCGACGGCAAGCGCGTATTGGGCGCGGTGCTGGTGGGCGACAACAGCTACTACGACACCCTGCTGCAATACGCGCAGAACGGCATCGTGCCGCCGGCCGATCCGGCCAGCCTGATCCTGCCCGCCGGGCAGGCCGCGCCCATGCTGGGCGCGGCCGCGCTGCCGGCCACCGCCACCATCTGTTCGTGCCACAACGTCAGCAAGGCCGCCATCTGTGACGCGCTGGACGGCGGCTGCGCCGACGTCGCCGGCGTCAAGGCCTGCACCAAGGCCGCCACCGGCTGCGGCGGCTGCGCGGCCCTGCTCAAGCAGGTGGTGGAACACGAACTGGCGAGCCGCGGCGTCGCGGTGGACAAGAGCCTGTGCGAGCACTTCGCCTACACCCGCCAGGAGCTCTACGCCATCGTGCGGGTGCAGGGCATCGAATCATTCGAGGAACTGCTGGCGCGCCACGGCCGCGGCCACGTCGGCTGCGACCTGTGCAAGCCCACCGTGGCGTCGATCCTGGCCTCGTGCTGGAATCGCCCGATCCAGGATCCTCATCTGGTGCCGCTGCAGGACACGAACGACACCTTCATGGCCAACATGCAGAAGAACGGCACCTATTCGGTGGTGCCGCGCATCCCGGGCGGCGAGGTCACGCCCGACGGCCTGATCGCGATCGGCGCGGTGGCCAAGAAATACAAGCTCTACACCAAGATCACCGGCGGCCAGCGCATCGACCTGTTCGGCGCGCAATTGCACGAACTGCCCGACATCTGGGCCGAACTGATCGCCGCCGGCTTCGAGACCGGCCACGCCTACGGCAAGTCCACCCGCACCGTGAAGTCCTGCGTCGGCAGCACCTGGTGCCGCTACGGCGTGCAGGACAGCGTCGCCATGGCGCTGCGCATCGAAGACCGCTACAAGGGCCTGCGCGCGCCGCACAAGCTCAAGTTCGCGGTCTCGGGCTGCACCCGCGAATGCGCCGAGGCGCAAAGCAAGGACATCGGCGTCATCGCCACCGAGAACGGCTGGAATCTGTACGTGTGCGGCAACGGCGGCATGCGGCCGCGCCACGCCGAACTGTTCGCCCAGGACCTGGATGACGCCACCCTGATCCGCTACATCGACCGCCTGCTGATGTTCTACATCCGCACCGCCGACAAGCTGCAGCGCACCTCGGTCTGGCGCGAGTCGCTGGAAGGCGGCCTGGATTATCTGAAGGCCGTGGTCATCGACGACAGTCTGGGGCTGGGCGCCGAACTGGAGGCGCAGATGCAGTTGGTGGTGGACCGCTATGAATGCGAATGGGCCAATGCCTTGTCCGACCCGGAAAAGCTCAAGCGTTTCCGCACCTTCGTCAACGACGCCGCGGCGGATCCGGATATCCGCTTCGTGCAGGAGCGCGGCCAGCCGCGCCCCGCGCCGGCCGCGCGCGTGATTCCCATCGCCGAGGAGCTTGCCTGATGCGCTCGAATGCCGTGATTGCCCTGCGCCCGGAGACCGCACGTGACGCCACGCCCGACGCCGCGTCTTGGCGCCCCGCCTGCACCCGCCGCGACCTGGTAGCCGATTCCGGCGTGGTGGCGCTGGTGGACGGCCGCCAGGTGGCCCTGTTCTATTTGCCCGCCGTTGCCGGCGAAACGCTCTACGCCCTCGACAACCGCGACCCGAAATCCGGCGCCAACGTCATCGGCCGCGGCATCGTCGGCCACCTGGCCGGCGAACTGGTGGTGGCCTCGCCGCTCTACAAGCAGCACTTCCGTCTGCGCGACGGCGCCTGTGTCGAGTATCCCGATCAATCGCTGCGGGCCTGGCCCGTGCGTTTCAATGGCGATGCGGTGGAAGTCCAACCGCCCGCAATGGTTTGAGGGCGACCGCCATGCCGCAGCACGCCATGCCTTCGACCCTGCGCTTTCTCCTGGCCGCCCGCCGCAGCGAGTTGCACGGGCTCGAGGCGCTGGCCAGCACCTGCGAGCTGGCCACCCTGGTCAGCAAGCTGGTGCACGTGCTGCAGAAGGAGCGCGGCTCTTCCAACCTGTACCTGTGCGGCGGCCAGGACGCGCTGCGCCAGACCCTGGCCGGCCTGAGTTCCGACGCCTGCGCGGTGGAGGAGGAAGTGCGCCGCTTCCTCGACCGGCTGGAGCCGGATGCCACCCGCAGCGCCGGCAAGGCGCGGCTGCTCAACTGCATCGCGTACGCGCTGTACCGCCTCGACGAACTGCCGCGCACGCGCCGCGCCATCCGCGACCGCCGGGTCGCGGCGCAAGAGGCCGGGGCGGTATTCACGCGGCTCATCGCCAGCCTGTTCGCGCTGGTGTTCGAAGCCGCCGATTCGTCGCTGGATGCGGGCGTCACGCGCCTGCTGGTGGCGTTGCTGAATTTCATGCAGGGCAAGGAACTGTGCGGCCAGGAACGGGCCTACGGCGTCATGGGCTACACCACCGGCTACTTCACCGAGGCGCAGAAGGCCCGCGTGCTGGAGCTGGCGGACCTGCAGAAGCGCTGCTTCGACAGCTTCGCGCAATACGCCGGCGCGGATGCGCTGGCCGTCTGGGAGCGAGTGGAGCAGGGCGCAGGCCCGGTGCTGCGCATGCGCGACATGGCGCTGCGGACTTCCGAAGCCGAACGCGTTGATGCTGGCCTGGCCGAGCTGTGGTTCGGCCTATGCACCGAACGCATCGACGCGATGCGCGCGGTCGAAAGCCTGCTGGCCGAGGCACTCACCCTGCAATGCCATCGCCGCATCGTCGAGACCCGCGCCGAACTGGACAACCATCGGCTGCTCCTCAGCCGTTTCGCCGATCACGCCAGTGACGACACGCCGGCGATGCTGTTCCAGTTGCAAGGCCGCATTCTCGACGTGCCGCCGCAGGACGGCGTGGGCGAGGCCATGGAACGCTCCATCCTCGACCTGATGCGCGATCAGGCGCAACGCCTGCGGCAATCGGACGACGCGCTGGCGCTGGCACGCCGCGCGCTGGAGGAGCGACGGCGGGTCGAGCGCGCCAAGTGGCTGCTGGTCAGCCGCCATGGCCTGAGCGAACAGGCCGCGCACGATCAATTGCAGCGCGTTGCCATGGACTGCCGGCGCTCGCTCGACGAGGTCGCCCGGCAGGTGCTGGCCGAACTCGATACCGCGGCCGGCTGAACGCCGCCGCGATCCCGGCCTACGCGCCGCGCCTGTCCCGCACTTCCCACAACGCGTCGGGCAGGTAGCCCTCCTGCTCGCCCTTGCGGGCGTAGCCCAGCGGATTGGCGACCACGCGGCAGCCTTCCTTCTCGTAGTCCAGCGGGCAGTGCAGGTGGCCGTGCAGCCACATGTCGGCCAGCGGCAGCAGGTGGTCGAGCGCGTTGCAGAATCCGGCGGTGCCCGGCGTCACGCCGTAGCGTGGATCGGCGCTGGCCAGGCTTGGCGCGAAATGGGTGATGGCCACCGTCGGGCCGTCGAACGGCGCGCGCAGCGCCGCCTCCAGCCAGGCCTGACAGGCCAGGCCCTGTTCGCGCATCTGCTCGGCCATGAAGGGGGCGCCGTGGCGCCGCATCCGCGCTTTCTCCAGATAGAAATCGGCGGCGCGGAAGGCCTTGCCCCGCTTGGCCAGCGCCTGCGTCAGCGTGTCGCCCGGCGCGGCCAGCGCGTCGAAGTCGGTCCACAGCGTGGTGCCCACCAGCCGCACGCCGTCGAGCACCAGGGTCTCGCGCTCGAGCCAATGGATCCCCAGCGCCTCGCACAGCGTGCGCAGCCGGTCGTGGGTTTCATCGAAATCGAGGTTGTCGTATTCATGGTTGCCCGGCACATAGACCACCGGCGTCGGCCAGCCGTGGCGAGGCGAATAGCGGCCCAGGCCGAAATCGTCCGCCGTCAGTCTGGAGCGCGGTTGGTACGAGCCGATGTCGCCCGCCAGCACCAGCAGGTCCGCGCCCGCCGTCGGGTGTGCGACGAAAGTGGGGTCGGACTCCAGGTGCAGATCGGACAGCAATTGAATTTTCATGGGGCAGGGCTTGTTTTGGTTGCGATTCGCAAGTAAATTGGTTGCGACCCGCAACTTCAGGACGCGTCATCATGGATCTTATCGATTTTCCCACCCGCTCCCGGGAACAGACCATCCGCGACCTGCGGGAATTCTCGCGCAAGCTGGTGCGAGAACTGGGCTTCATGCGGCCATCGCTGGCCGGCAGCGAGCTGGCGCCGTCGGCGGTCCACGCCATCATCGAGATCGGCCTGCAGCCGGGCATCCAGGCGCGCGACCTGGCGCTGGTGCTGCGGCTGGACAAGTCCAACACCAGCCGCCAGGTCGCCAAGCTGGAGGCGGCCGGCCTGGTGGCGAGAGAGACCGACAGCGGCGACGCGCGCGCCTCGCGCCTGTCGCTGACGCCAGCCGGCCAGGACCTGCGCAGCCGCATCGATCAGTTCGCCACCGAGCAGGTGTCGCGCGCCTTGCGGCAACTGGCGCCGCCCGACCAGGAGATCCTGGTGCGCTACCTGTCGTTGTACGCCGACGCCTTGTCGCGCGAAAACCCCAACACCCGCGCCGCGCAGGCCAGCGACGCGATCGAGTCGCAGATCCAGGAAGGCTACGCGCCCGGCTGTATCGGCGACGTGGCCGGCCTGCACGCGCGCTACTACGCCCAGGCCGCCGGCTTTGGCGTGGTGTTCGAGCGCCTGGTGGCGACGGGGCTGGCGGCCTTCGCGGAGAGCCTGCCCGCGCCGGGCAAGAACCTGTGGCGCTACACCGACGGCAACCGCACGCTGGCCTCCATCGCCATCGACAGTGACCTCGCGGCGCGCACGGCGCATCTGCGCTGGTTCATTGTCGATGAATCGCTGCGCGGCATGGGCGTGGGGCGGGCCCTGCTGGCGCGCGCCATGGCCTTCGTCGACGCGCTCGACATTGACGAAACGTATCTGTGGACCTTCAAGGGCCTGGACGCCGCGCGCCACCTGTATGAGTCGGCCGGCTTCGTGCTGACACAGGAAGCCGAGGGCACGCAATGGGGCGGCGTGGTGGTCGAACAGCGCTTCAGCCGCGCGGCGCGCTGACCTCGCGCTGACGCATCTGGACACACACTGAGGCCGCGCGCACGCGCCGCGGCCCGCTTCGACGCGTCCGCTTTCACGGCGCTGTCACTTCGCATTCCTAGACTCGCTGGGGTCTTGCCGATGCTTCGCGGCAAGGTTGGTGCTCCTCTTTCCAAATCCACCCGATGACCTCCCGCCGCAACTTTCTCCAGACCGCCGCCGGCGCGGGCTTTGCCGCCGCCGCGCTCGCCGCATTTCCCCCCAGCATCCGCCGCGCCCTCGCCATTCCCGCCAACAACGCCACCGGCACCATCAAGGATGTCGAGCATGTGATCATCCTGATGCAGGAGAACCGCTCGTTCGATCACTACTTTGGCACGCTCAAGGGCGTGCGCGGTTTCGGCGATCGCTTCACCATCCCGCTGGCCAACGGCCGCGAGGTCTGGCAGCAGCAGCGCGCCAACGGCGCCGTGCTGACGCCGTTCCATATCGACGGCAGCAGCCACAACGCGCAGCGCGCGGCCGGCACGCCGCACAGTTGGGACGACAGCCAGAAGGCCTGGGACGGCGGCCGCATGGCGCAATGGCCCACGCACAAGAACGATATCTCCATGGGCTACTTCAAGGAAAGCGAGATCCCGTTCCAGTTCGCGCTCGCCAACGCCTTCACCCTGTGCGACGCCTACCATTGTTCGATGCACACCGGCACCGACGCCAACCGTTCGTTCCACCTGACCGGCACCAACGGCGCCGTGCCCACCAACACCGCCTTCGTCAACAACGAGTGGGACTGGATCGACGGCCTGCCGGCCAACGTCAACAAGGGCTACACCTGGACCACCTACGCCGAGCGCTTGGAACAGGCGGGCGTCAGTTGGATCTCGTACCAGAACATGCCCGATGAATGGGGCGACAACATGCTGGGCGCGTTCCGCGCGTTCCGCCAGGCCAACGTGAATTCCGGCTATCCGGTGTCCAGCGGCGGCGAGCCCGGCGTGCCCTATGCCAACACCGGCCAGGCGCTGCCGTA
The DNA here is from genome assembly GCF_046535435.1 of Achromobacter sp. SIMBA_011. Taxonomy (NCBI): domain Bacteria; kingdom Pseudomonadati; phylum Pseudomonadota; class Betaproteobacteria; order Burkholderiales; family Alcaligenaceae; genus Achromobacter; species Achromobacter sp. SIMBA_011. The sequence continues at coordinate 1,433,337 of NZ_JAWRWN010000001.1, forward strand.
CAAGGCCTACGATCCGGCCACGGACAACGCCGCCAATCCGCTCTACAAGGGCGTGGCCAACACGCTGCCGGGCGCCGCGCCCGAGAACTACCTGGACGCCTTCAGGCGCGACATCCGCGAAGGCCGCTTGCCGCAGGTGAGCTGGATGAATGCGCCGTCCATCTATTGCGAACACCCGGGCCCGTCCAGCCCCGTGCAGGGCGCCTGGTTCCTGCAGGAAGTGCTGGATGCGCTGACCGCCGTGCCCGAGGTCTGGAGCAAGACGGTGCTGCTGGTGAATTTCGACGAGAACGATGGCTACTTCGACCATGTGCCGTCGCCGTCCGCGCCGTCGCGCGATGCCGGCGGCAACCCGGCCGGCAAGACCACGCTGGCCGATGCCGACATGGCGTTCGAGTACTTCACGCACGCCTCGCCCGCCGGCAGCACGACCCAGCCGGCGACCAAGGACGGCCGCGTCTACGGCCCCGGCCCGCGCGTGCCGATGTTCGTGATCTCGCCCTGGAGCCGCGGCGGCTGGGTCAACTCGCAGGTGTTCGACCACACCTCGGTGTTGCGTTTCCTGGAGGCGCGCTTCGGTGTGGCCGAGCCCAACATCAGCCCGTTTCGCCGCGCGGTCTGCGGCGACCTGACCAGCGCCTTCAACTTCAAGACGCCCAACGCCGAAGCGCTGCCGACGCTGGCCGGGCGCGCCACGCGCGCGGCCGCCGACCAGTTGCGCAGCGCGCAGGAAGCCCTGCCGCAGATGCCGCTGCCCACCGACATGCAATTGCCGCTGCAGGCCAGCGGCACGCGCCCGTCGCGCGCGCTGCCCTACGAACTGCACACCAGCGCGCGCTGCGCCGCGGCCGGCACGGTGGAACTGGTGTTCGCCAACACGGGCACGCAGGGCGCGGTGTTCCACGTCTACGACCGCTATCACCTGGACCGGCTGCCGCGCCGCTACGCGGTCGAGGCCGGCAAGACCCTGTCCGACACCTGGAACGCGTTGCTGGACAACCTGGGCAGGTACGACCTGTGGGTGCTGGGCCCGAACGGCTATCACCGCCATTTCAAGGGCGACACCCACCGCATCGCCGCCAGCGGTTCGCTGCCCGAGATCCGGGTCTGCTACGACATTGCCAATGGCGAGGTCTACGCCGAGTTCCTCAACACCGGCGCCAACGCCTGCACCTTCACCGTGACGCCGCAGGCCTACCGGCAGGACGCGCCGTTGGCGCTGGAGGTCGCGGGCGGGGGCAAGGCCACGCGCAATTGGAGCCTGGCGGCCAGCGGCCAGTGGTATGACTTTGCCGTCACCTGTTCCAGCGATCCGGCGTTCTACCGCCGCTTCGCCGGCCGCGTCGAGACCGGCGCGCACACGGTGAGCGATCCGGCCATGGGCGTGGCCGGCGCCTGAGGGCCGGACGCGCTCAGACGCGGAAGTCCGCCGCCATGTCCTCGTCCGTGCGCATGGGCAGCTTGCCCGCGCGGCAGGCCTCGAGGAAGCGGCGGTAGTCCTTTTCGTTCTGCCGCGCGTAGCCCTGCGCGTACGCCAGCAGCGCCTCGGCGAACGGGCCCGCGCGTCCCATGTACGCGGCCAGCTCCACCGAGTGCCCGCTGGCCTTGGCATGGGCCCGCGCCAGCGCGCGGCCGCACATGCGGGCGTAGCCGGTCAGGATCTTCTGGTTGAAGCTCTCGACGTCGGCTGAGACTTTCATGTCGCGCAACTGGCGGAAATAGTAGTGCTTGCCGCGCGGCCCGGTGGCCCAACCCAGGAAGATGTCGCTGGCCGCCTGCAGCAGCCGCTGGCCCGTCACCACGCGATATCCGTCATGCGCGGGCGCCCTGTCGCGGGCATAGCGGGCGATGACGGATTCACGCGCTTCCTTGGCCTGCAGGAACAGCGGATTGCCCCAACTGTCCACCATCAGCATCACCAGGCAGACCGTGCCCACGCTGCCCACGCCCACCACCTTGAAGACCACGTCCTGCGCCGCGAAGTGCTTGAGCAGTTCGCGCCGGTCCGGCGCCAGGCTATCGAGATAGCCGGCGTAGCATTTGGCCATCTTCTTCTTCCAGGTCGGCGTGTCCGGCCAGTGCTCGGCCTTGCCCAGCAGTGTCACCGGACCGCTGGGGTGGAACATGGCCGGCGGCGCGTCGCGGATGCGCCAGTGGCCGCCTTCCATGTACGCCATCTTGTGCAGCATGCTCTCGTTGGTGCGGCCGGCGGCCTTTTCCATGGCGCGGCTGATCAGCCGGCGGCCCTCGGCGGTTTCCGCGTCCTGCAGCATGCGTTCGAAGGTGATGCCCTCGTACCACACGTCGAGCGTGCTGTTCTGCGCGTACTCGTTCATGCGCAACTGGTATTCGCAGGCGGCCGCCATGACGATGTCGGCGCTGTCGCCGCGGCCGTAGCCCATGTGCGCCGCCGCCACCGCAAGGCTGGCGGTCAGCCGCTTGATATCCCATTCCCACGGGCCGGTGGCGGTTTCGTCGAAATCGTTCAGGTCGAACAGCAACTGCCGCTCGGGCGTGGCGAAGCCGCCGAAATTGAGCAGGTGGGCGTCGCCGCAGATAGGGATGGAGATGCCGGTATGCGGGGTGCCGGCCAGGTCGTGCGCCTGCAGGATGGCGGCGCCGCGAAAGAAGGCGAAGGGCGAGGCCGCCATGCGGCCGTAGCGCAACGGGATCAGGGCCTGTACCCGTCCGGCGCTATTGATCCGCAGCAACCGGATCGGGTCCCGGTCGACATTGCCGAGGGCGGCGTGGGACGAGCGCTTGACGTGCTCCCGGGCTTTTTGCCCGTTGGACCTGCGCGCTTGAATGCTGTCTGTTTCGAGCATGGCGGTTCCCTGGTCGCGGACCGGTGCCGATGACCGGCCTGTCGCCAGGAGTGTAGCGGGACTGGGCGCCTTGTGGGTGTTCCCGCGCGAGCGGCGGCCGCCCGCGGAGCCTCATTGGAACATGCCGTGCTCGACACAGAACGCCACCAGTTCCTGGTCGGTGCGCACGCCCAGCTTGCGCATGGCCGACATCTTCTGGCCGCTGACGGTCTTGACGCTGCGCTTGAGGCAGCCGGCCACCTGCATCATCGACTCGCCGCGCACGAAATGCCGCAGCACTTCGAACTCCTTGGGCGAGAGGCTGTTGATGCGCTCGCCGATGAGCGCGCCGTGTCCCGCCGGCGAGCGGCGCCGCGGCAGGCCGGGCGGATAGTATTTGCGGCCGCGTTGCAGCGCCTGCAGGGCGGTGACGATCTCGTTCGGGCTGTCGTGCTTGAAGACCACCGCATCCACGCCGGCGTCGTACAGCGCCGACACGATCATGGGGTTGGAAACCATGGTCAGCACCACCACGCGGACGCCGGGGTAGTGGCGGATCAGGTACTTGACCAGGCGGATGCCATCGCCGTAGAGGTCGTCGCCGGGCATGGCGTAGTCGGTGATGACCACCTGCGGCGCGTCGCGCGCAAGCTGTTCGACCAGCGCCGTGGGCGTGTCGAGCGCGGCGACGACCTCGAAGCCCAGGTGCTTTTTCAGCAGGTCGGCCATGGCCATCAGGACCAGCGGATGGTCGTCGGCGATGGCGATACGGAGTCGTTGCATGCGAAGCGGGGTCAGGTTGGCCGGGGAGACAGACGAATTATTCCGCATCGGCGGCCGGTCGCGGAACGCATGGCGCCGAAGCCGGACGAGGCGAGAGGATTCCAGGATTGAGAATTTTCCTGTTCAATCGCTTCCCCGCCTTTGGCACCATCGTCCTCATATCTGCTGTCTTCCGTCCGACGCGGCCGGCATTGCGGCGTGTCCACGCCTTCATGAGGTTCCATGATGTTCTCCCCCACGCGCCGCCCCTGGCCGGCGCCCGTGGCCCGCTTCCGCCATGCGTGACCCCGTTTCCGCCTGGCCTGCGCGAAAGGAAACCCTGTTCCTGCGGTTCCAGCCGGTCTTCACCGCGCAAGGCCGTGTGCATGAGTACGCGGTCGCGGACGGCTTCACGCCGTGGAGCGGCGGCGCGGACAACCTTGCGCCGCAACGCGCGCGCCTGCGCGCCGCGGCGGCCTTCGCCGAGCAGTCCGGCGCGCTCATCGACCTGTCTTTCGAACACGCGCTGGCCGGGCCCGGCGACGCCGACCTGGCGCAGCGCCTGTGCACCGATCTCGACATGGGCCTGACACGCGACCAACTCTGCCTGGGTGCGCGCGCTGGCGGCAAGCGCGCGCACCTGGCGACCCGGCGCCTGACTTTCCTCCTGCCCTTGTTCCAGCGCCTGTTGCCCCAGGCGTCCGTTCTGGCCAGCTATGCCGAATTCCAGCCCGGCTTGCGGGCGCAATTGCTGCCCGCCACCTGCGGCGGCGAACCGGTGGCCTGTGGCGCGCTGCGCGTCTGCGGCCTGACCCTGAAGATTCCGCGCGGGCTCGGCGCCGACCGCTCGCTGCAGCAGCGCTTTTGCGCCGTGATGGCGTGCATCGAGGATGCCAAGCTGCAGGTGCTCGCCGACGACATAGAAGACATTCACGATTTCGTCTGGCTGCGTGCGCACCCCGGACTGCTGTTTCGCGGCGCCATGCTGTCCGCGCCACTCAGCGCGCAATGCCTGGCGGTCTGGCTGCAGGCTGACGGCGGGGCCTGGCGCAGCTTCAACGCCTGCGTCCACCGGCCCGGCCCTGGCGCCGGCTAGCGTAGCCCGTTCAGGCGGCCTGCAGGCGGCCCAGGATGAAACCGTCCACGGCGCTGCTGCGGCCGCGCCACAGCGTCGGCTGGCCCGCGATCGGCGTGCCGTCCGCGGTGAAGAACAGGGCGTCGGCCAGGTGGATGTAGTTGGGCAGGGGTTCGGCCGGTTGCGGCAGCCGGAACACGTCGCCCAGTTCCGACAGCGAGGAGCGCACCGATCCCCGCGCCTGGTCGTCCATGTCCGACAGCGAATCGGCGAAGGCTTCGGCGAAACGGTCGAAGTACTCGGCGCCCGACACGATCGAACCGGACACCAGCATGCCGCCCATCTGCAGCGTCACGCCGATGCCCTTGAGCTGGCCGCCATTGTTCACCAGGTTCACCAGGAACTGCAGGAAAACGTCGGCTGGCGGCGCGGCGACGGCGGGGGCGGGCTGGGATGAGGTGGGGGTCGGTTCGAAATTCATGACGGCACAGGCTCCGGAATGTGCGAGGGAGTCACAAGATACTCGAACTGCGGCGGGCGCGCATCGGGGCAATCGGCGGAGAAACAGCCGGATCGGGCGTCATTCCGGTGCATCGGTCCGGCGGCCGGGAGAGTAACTTGCGAACCATCGTGTTTTCCTCAGACTAGGCTGACCATGATCACCGTGAATTCCAGGAATGCCGCCGACGCGGCCGATCCTCGCCAATCTTCGTCGTTCGCCGCGGGCGCCGGCGAGGCCTTCCGCGCCGCGTTCCAGGACGCGCAGCAGCGCGGCGCCTCGGCGCTGGGCGGTGGCGTGCGCGGCGCTTCGCCGGGCGCCGCCTCGGAGTCCGAGCAGGAATTCATGGACTATGCCTCCATGTCGCTGCAGGACAAGATGTTCTACGCGGCGCTGGCCTCCCTCGGGATCTCGAAGAAGGACTACGACGCGATGTCGGCGGCCGACAAGCTCAAGATCGCCGAAAAGGTCTCGCTGGTCATGCAGCAATTGGCCAGGGCCGAACAGGCCAAGCAGGCCGATCAGGCGCGTTCCGGCGCCTGATCGGCGCGCGCCGTGGCGCCGCCGGCGTTACGGCGCGGGCGGCGTCAATCCGCCTGTTGTCGACGCCTGTTCGCGCGCGGCATGGCGCTGCAGCATGCGGTCGACGCGTTCGCTCGCCTGCCGCAGGCGCTGTGCCAGCGCCGTGGGCGCCAATACATCGAACTCCACGTCCAGCGACATCAGCCAGTAGGCCAGCGCGTCCGGTGACTGGCCCGCGCAGCGCAGCAGGCAGCGGCCGGGGTCGAGCGTTTCGAGATCGCCAGCCCATGGCGGAATGCGCGCCGCCATTGCCGCCCGCGGCGCGTGCAGGATGACGCGGGCGTCTTCGGCATTCGGCGCCTGGCCCACCGATCGCGCGACATACGCGCGCAGGTCGCCGCCGTCGGGCGGCGGCCGTGGGCGGAAATGCGCGCCCGGTGTCACGCCGCCGGCGGCGATGCGGTCGAGCCGGAACGTGCGCCAGTCGTCGCGCGCCGGATCCCAGGCGACCAGGTACCAGCGCCAGCCCGTGTGCGCCAGCCCCTGCGGCTCGACCTGGCGCGTGCTGGCCTGGCCACGGCCGTCGATGTAGTCGAAGCTCACGCGCAACTGGTCGCGGCAGGCGGCCGCCAGCGCGGCCAGCAGGCCCGCATCCACCGACGGCGTGTGGCGCGCCAGCGGCACCAGCGCCGAGCGCAACGCATCCACCTTGTGCCGCAACCGCGCCGGCATCACCTGTTCCAGTTTGACCAGCGCCCGCAGCGCGGCTTCCTCGATGCCGGCAACCGTGCCGGTGGCGGCGGTGCGCAGGGTGATCGCCACCGTCAGGGCCTCGTCGTCATCCAGCAGCAGGGGCGGCAGCGCGTGCCCGGCGCGAAAGGCGTAGCCGCCGGCCACACCGCTGCTGGCCTGGATCGGGTAGCCCAATTCACGCAGCCGGTCGATATCGCGCCGCAAGGTGCGCGGGTGCACCGCGAGCGCCTGCGCCAGCTCGCCGCCGGCCCAGTGGCGGCGGGTCTGCAGGAGGGACAGCAGGCGCAGGAGACGGTTGCTGGAGGTGAGCATGGCGTGACGGTAAAGCAAATCGAGGGCGGAATCTGTCCGCAATCGATTCTACAGTTCACGCCATCGCCGGTGGCCATGGGGCCGCGGCGGGAATCCACGAAACCGGAGTATTTCCCATGTCCATCGTCTTTTATTGGCACCCCCAGTCCAGCGCTTCCCCGATCGCCGCCGCCCTGGCCGAACTGCAGGTTCCTCACGAGCGTGTAAAGGTTGACATCCGCGCCGGCGAACAGCGCCGTCCCGAATTCCTGGCGATCAATCCGAATGGCAAGGTGCCGACGCTGACCGTGGACGGCGCGCCCCTGTTCGAAGCGTTGGCGATCCAGTTGTGGCTGGGCGAGCAATGGGGCGTCGAGCGCGGCCTGTGGCCCGCCGCGGGCACGCCGCAACGGCTCGCCGCGATGTCCTGGAGCGCGTGGGCTTATGTATCGTACGGCGCGGTGCTGTGGCGTCTGTTCCACGTCGGCCACGGCGAGGAAGGCCAACGCGATCCGCGCCACGCGGAGCGGGCGCGGGCCGACCTGGACGTCTTGCTGGCGGTGTTGGATGGCCACCTGACGCGCCAGGCCTGGATGCTGGGCGACGAATACTCGTTGGCCGACCTGGTGGTGGGCTCGGTGATCGGCTACAGCACGATGCTCGGGGCGCCGGTGGCGGCGCACCCGAAGGTGCAGGCTTGGCTGGCCAAGGTGCAGGCGCGGCCGGCCATGCAGATCGACCGCTGAGGCGGCGTTGCCGCCCCGGCGCCTACCAGCCCCAGCAGGTGCCCGCGGCCGGCTTGCCGCAGGCGCGATAGTTGACGGCGAACCACAGCTTGCCGGCGCCGCGCGGGCTGCCGTCGGCCTTGACGTCGTTGCGCGGCAATTCTTCCAGCGTGTCGCGCGCCGTCTTGGTGGGCGAGCCGCTGGGAGCGCCCGCCACCAGCGGGATGCGGCCCAGGCTGGCGGCCGTGCGGTCCTGGAAAACGATGTCGGTCTCGGCCAGCGCCGTCATCTTCAGGGCGGCGTTGCGCACGGCGGCGGCATAGCCGTCGTTGGCGCCGGTGGGCGCCAGCGCCGCGCTCAGCGTGCTGACCGTCAGGATCTGCGCGGGCGTGGCCGGCGCCACCATCGCGTACTGGTCCAGGCCGGGCAGCAGATTGGCGGCCACCTGGCGGCGGAGCCAGTCGCCCCACAGGAATTCGGCGAATTCCGGCAGGCTGCCATTGCTGTAGGCGATGTCGCGGGTGAAGTACACCAGCGAGCGGTAGCGGTCTTCCTGCATGCCGCCGGGTTCCTGCGCGTTGGCGATGCCCACGCGCGTCGGTAACTGGTCCACGGTGATGGGCTGGTTCTGGCCGTCGCGCAGCCAGGCCTTGCGCTCATCGACCATGCGCTGCCAGAAGGCCGCGGCGGTGCCGGCGCCGCTGTAGTTGGCGTCGACCTTGACCCACACCGGCAGCTTGGGGCCGCCATCGAAGATCTCGCGCAGCGACGAGAACGTGTGATGGCCGTCGGTCAGGTACAGGTTGCCGTCCCACCCCACCACCACCGTCTTCAGGTTGGCGGGGTTGGCCCCGAACGCGGCCGTGCAACTGAAGGTCGTCGGCTGGTCCAGGCGCGCGGCCTGCAGTTGGGCGATGGAGGTGAACGCCTGTGACGTGGTGGCGCCCATGTCCTCGCAATAATCGCTGAACTTCTTGCCGACCGTGCGGTTCAGGTAGTCCAGTTGCTTGGTCGCGTCGGCCGCCCAGGTGGGGCGGTTGAAGTCGCCCTGCCAGCGGCCCAGCTTGTAGTAGATCTGGTCATAGCCGATCGCGGCCTGGGTCGGGCGCAGTTCCTCGATGCGCACCTTGATCACGTCGCCCGGCCGCGCCGACAGGTAGGCCGGGTTGCGCGTGTCGGTCGGTGGCGCCGGGTTCTGCGCGACGGGGCTGTCGTCGTCACCATCCTTGCTGCCGTTGCAGGCTGCCAGCAGCAGCGGCAGCGCGGCCAGGGCGAGGATCCGCAGCGCGGGGCGCCAGCGCGCGGCGAAAGGGCGGGGAAGGTCGGAGTCGGGCGTGCGGGGCATGGATGAGCGTATCGGGTTCGACAGGGAAGTATCCAATGATGACAGCTACGTGTTTCGTGTTCATTGCATTGTCACGCCAGGCGTTGTTCAAGGCGCCGCGCGACGGGCCCGGACCCAATGCTAAGATCGCCGCCAATGACCGCGCCACCGCTCCAGACCCCTCTCGCGGCCGAACTGGCCGAACTCGCCCGCACGCTGGGCAACGCCCACCGCCTGGTGCTGCTCGAGCATATCGCGCAGGGCGAGCGCCCTGTCGAACGGCTGGCCGAATTGTCAGGCCTGTCGGTCGCCAACACTTCGCAGCATCTGCAGCAATTGCGCCGCGCCGGTTTCGTTGCGACCCGGCGCGATGGCAAGCATGTGTATTACCGGCTCGGCACCGCGCCTATCGCCGGGCTGCTCAATGCGCTCGGGGCCGTGGCGCAGCACAACCGCAGCGAGATCCGTCGCCTGGTGGCCGACAGCCAGGATCGTCGCGACGGCCTCGAGGCCATCTCGCGCGACGAACTGCTCAGCCGCCTGGGCGAAGGCGGCATGACGCTGCTGGACGTGCGGCCGGCCGACGAATTCGCGCAAGGCCACCTGCCCGGGGCCCTCAACATCCCCGCCGATGAACTGCTCGAGCGGCTCGGCGAATTGCCGGCCGGGCACGAGATCGTGGCCTATTGCCGCGGCCCGTTCTGCGTGCTGTCCTCCGATGCCGTCGCCACGTTGCGCGCGCACGGCCTGCGCGCCCGCCGGCTCGACGCCGGCTTTCCCGACTGGCGCGCCAGCAGCAGCCAGAGCGCCAGTCCCAGCCATGCCAGCGACAGCGGCCGGGGCGTGTCGAAAGGCAGCCATGAGGTGGCCGCCAAGCCCACGCCCAGCAGGCTGTAGTAGGCCAGGCCGAACAGGGCGCCGGCGCGTCCCAGGCAATGCCCGTAGCGCCGCAGCGCCGGTCCCAGCAGGTTGGGTATCGCCAGGCCATAGCCCGCGAACAGCGGCAGCGCCGTGGCGGCCCATAGCCAGCCCGGTTCCGGACGCCAGGCCATGGCGGCGGCCTGCGCCGCCGCGCCAAGCGCGACGCAACGCAGGCCGTAGCGCACCCGGCGCTCGGCATCGGCCGAGGCGGGCAGCCGGCGGTTGGCGGCGGCGCCCAGGCTGCCGACCAGCGCCACGCCCAGGCCCACCCAGCCAAAGCCCAGCCCGGGCAGCGGGCCCGTCATGAACGGCCCGGCGGCATAGAAGGAAAACACCAGCAGGTTCAGGCCGGCGACCCGCAGCACCGCCAGGCGCAGCGCGCCGTCGGCCAGCATGGCGCGGCCTAGCGCCGCCAGCGGTGTGTGCCCTGCCGGGGCAGGCCGGGTCTCGTGCCAGCGCCAGGCGACCGATCCCAGCAGCAACGTGACCGTCGCGGCGAGCGCCGCCAGCACCCCGGCATAGCCTTGCCGGTCGGCCAGCCATTGGCCCGTCAGGGGCCCGACGGCGGGCGACCACGCCAGCACCGTGCCCAGCGTGACGAAGTAGCGCGTCAGCCGCGGGCCGCTCAGGCAATCGCGCAGCGCAGTCTGCGTCACCACCGAGCAGGCTGCCAGACCCAGCGCCTGGACAAAGCGGCCGGCCAGCAGCCAGCCGTAGTGCGGCGCGGCCAACGCGCCCAGCGTACCGGCCAGCCCGGTGGCCAGGCCGGCCAGCATCGCGGGGCGGCGGCCCCACATGTCCGCCAGATGCCCCCACAGCAACACCCCGGCGGCAAAACCGATAAAGAACACGCCCATGACCGGCTGCGTGGCGGCGGCGTCCAGGCGCCAATGGCGCGCCAGGTCTGGCAGGGCGGGGGCGAGAATGGTCTCGGCGATCTGCGGCAGGGCCAGCAGCGCGATGATGAGCCAGGGCGGGGGCAGGGCGCCTTGGGCGGGCGCGAAAGCAGGATGGGATGACATGCGACGACCGTGATGCGAAAAGTCGCTAGCGTAGGCGCGCGGGGGTGTGCAAAATCACGACATCTCGCCATAAAACATCGTCAATCGGACATGCCCGCCTATCTCCCCGACGCCGTCGAAGATCCGGACCTCGTCGCCTGCCCCGTGGTGGGCATGGCGATCGACACCCGCGCGCACGCGTCCGACTGGCATGCGCATCAGCGCGCGCAGTTGCTGTATCAGGCCGAAGGCGGGGTGACCCTGTATCTCACCGACCGGGTGGGGCAACTGGCGCCGCTGCAGGCGGCCTGGCTGCCGGCCGGCTGCGTGCATCGCACGGCCATGCAGGGCACATTTGCGTATCGCAGCCTGTATTTCGATGTGTCGGTCTATCCCGGCCTGCCGCGCGAGCCGCAAATCCTCGACGTCAATCCGCTGTTGCGCGAGCTGATCGTGCGCGTTACGCAATGGCCATCCGACCGGCCGCTGGATGGGCCGCGACAGCGCCTGGTGGGCGCATTGCTGGATGAACTGGCCGCCGCGCCCGCGGCGCCGCTGCACCTGCCCATGCCGCGCGACCGGCGGCTGGCGCCGATCGCGCGCGAATTGCTGGCAAACCCGGCCTGCGCGTTGTCAATCGACGACTGGGGCCGACGGGTGGGCGCCAGCGGCCGCACCCTGGCGCGCGCATTCCTGGCGGAGACCGGCCTGCCGTTCACGCGCTGGCGCACGCAATGCCGCCTGCTGATGGCGCGGGCCCGGCTGGCCGAAGGCGCGTCCGTCACGGAAGTGGCGCACGCCGTGGGCTATGCCAGCGACAGCGCCTTCATTGCCATGTACCGGCGCGCCTACGGCGAGCCGCCGGGGCGCCGGCAGCGCCGGCGCGACCCGTTGCCTTAGAACACGTGGCGGATGCCGACGCCGGCGGCGGTGCTCTTGAGGCCGTCGATGAACGCGTAGTCCTTGCCGTACGAACCATAGGCGTACAGGTTGGTGCGCTTGGACAGGTCGTAGGTGTAGCCCACGCTCCAGACGTTCATGTTGGCGTCGCCGCCGGTCAGGCGGTCGTTGGACGGCGAGACGTGCTGCCATGATGCGAACAGGCTGCTGGCGCCGCCCACGGGCATCGTCGCGCCCAGCATGTAGGCGTTGGCCTTGAAGCCGTCCACGTAGCGGTTGGTGCCGAACTCGTCGCTGAAGGGCGTGCCCGCCGGCAGGTCCTGGCCGACGAACCAGCCGTCGGTGGTGCGGCCATAGGCGGCGGCAAGCTTCACCACTTCCAGGTCGTACGATGCGCCGATCGCGTACTGGCGCGGCGTGGCGCCGTGGTCGATGGAGGCGCGGTTCGAGCCGTTGAGCTGGTCGTAGGTCAGCGTGACGTTGACCGGACCTTCAACGTAGCGCAGGCCGGCGGTGATGCCGCGCGAGTTGTCGTTGGTGCGGAAATGGGTCTCGTCGCTGTTGGTATCGTCGACGTTGAACGAATAGCCCGCGGCGAACTGGAAGCCGCTCATCGAGGGGCTGCGGTACATCACCATGTTGTCCCAGCGCATGGTGTTGGCCGCGCTGAAACCCAGGCCCAGGTTCGATTGGGTGTAGCTGGTGTAGAAGGGGTCGATGTCGGCCAGGTAGTTCGAGCCGACCGTGGCCTGGCGGCCGAATTCGATGGTGCCCCAGGCGTCGTTGGCCAGCCCGAGGGTGGCCTGGCGACCAAACAGGCGACCGCTCTGGCCGCGGGTGCCGTTGCCCGAATCGAAACCGCTTTCCAGCGTGAACACGGCGCGCAGGCCATCGCCCAGGTCTTCGGATCCGCGCAGGCCCCAGCGGGAGCCGGCCTGGATGCCGTTGATCATGCCGAGCTTGCTGCCGTCATAGCCATTGCCCTTGATCTTGTTGTAGCCAATGCCGGTGTCGATGACACCATAGAGAGTGACTGACGTTTCTGCCTGAGCGACGCCTGCAAAAGTGGTCAACATTGCGGCTGCGAGCAGCGTCTTTTTCATCCGTGGAACTCCTTGCTGTAGAGGGGAAAAAATAAAGGGAACAACACGTTGAGCATGACGCCCAACGCGGTTCCCAAACCCTAGTGTAGGTCAAAAAGTCCTATTTCCTGCCAAAAACCGTGATTTTCTGTCTATTTGTATCGGAATCATGGGTCCGTTCTTCCCCCAAAGCCGGGCAAACGGGCCAGGGCGCTGCGTATCGCCATAGGCCAAGGCAAAAAAAACCGCCACGGAGCGGGTCCGTGGCGGTGTCTTGCGCATGAGGCCGGCAGGGCCGGCTTGGCGCGGATGCTTAGAACAGGTGGCGCAGGCCGATGCCGCCGGCGCTGCTCTTCATGCCTTCGATGAAGGCATAGTTCTTGCCGTACGAACCGTAGGCGTAAACCATGGTGCGCTTGGACAGGTCGTAGGTGTAGCCCACGCTCCAGATGTTCATGGTGGCGTCGTCGCCAGTCAGCTTGTCGTTGGACGGGGAGACGTGCTGCCACGAGCTGAACAGGTTGCTCGTGCCGCCCAGCGGGAGGGTCGCGCCCAGCATGTACGAATTGGCCTTGAAGCCGCCCGCGTAGTGCATGGTGCCGAGCTTGTCGTTGAGCGCCGGGTTGGCCGCCAGGTCCTGGCCGACGAACCAGCCGTCGGTGGTGCGGCCGTAGGCGGCGGCCAGTTTCAGCACTTCGAGGTCGTACGAGGCCGCCACGGCGTACTGGCGCGGCTTGACCGAATGGTCGAATTCCACCCGCTCGCCGTCGACCATGACAGGGGCGCCCTCGGCATCGAGCTTGCGCGCCGAGTTCGAGCTGTTGAGCTGGTCATAGGTCAGCGAGACGTTCAGCGGGCCTTGGACGTAGCGCAGGCCGGCGGTGATGCCGCGCGCGTTGTCCGCGGTGGCGAAGCCGCTCTGGTTGTCGTCGCTGCTGTCGGCGTTGAAGGAGTAGCCCAGTGCGAACTGGAAGCCGTCAGTCCAGGCGCTGCGGTACATGACCATGTTGTCCCAGCGCATGGTGTTGGCGGCGCTGAAGGACGTGCCGATGTTGGCCTGGGTGAAGCTGGTGTAGAAGGGGTCGATTTCAGCCAGGAAGGTGCCGCCGACGGTGGTCTGGCGGCCGAACTCCAGCGAGCCCCAACTGTCGTTGGCCAGGCCGACGGTGGCCTGGCGATTGAACAGGCGGCCTTGTTGCGCCGTGCCGTTGCCCGAGTCGAAGCCGCTTTCGACCGTGAACATGGCGCGCAGGCCGTCGCCCAGGTCTTCCGAGCCGCGCAGGCCCCAGCGCGAGCCGGCCTGGACCCCGTTGATCATGCCGATGCGGCTGGCGCCGACGTCTTTACGCAGAGGCTGGCCGGCAGCGTTGTTGCCGGCGTCGACGGTGCCAGAAACCTTGTTGTAGCCGATGCCGGTGTCGATGACACCATAGAGCGTGACCGACGTTTCCGCCTGGGCAATGCCAGCAAAGGCGGTCAGCATGGCGGCTGCGAGCAGCGATTTTTTCATCCGGAGAACTCCTTGAGTGGGGATGGCAAGGGGAACGAAGCGGCGGGCTTGCGGCCCGCCCTGTTCCCGATTGCCTGTGTAGATTGCACTCAAGCATTCTCGGCCAACCGTCACGTATTTCCGGTCATCTGCGTCGATTGTCGGACTGATTGACGGGGGCTCGTCCCTCTCTGGTGAGGCGCTTTCGCAACAGGGGCCAGTCAGCGGCGCGCGCGCAGCCGCCGTTCCTCGCGCACCACGATGCCGGCGCCGACGATGATCATCGCGGCCAGGGCGTACCAGGTGATGGCGTAGACCAGGTGGTTGTTGGGAAAGGTCAGCGTCGTCAGGCCGCCGACCGGCGCCTGCGTCGGATCGCGGCCGGCGCCGGGGGCGGCGTCGGCGTCGATGAAGTAGGGCGCCACCTCGCCCAGCCCGCGCGCCTGGGCGATGGCGGGCAGGTCACGCGAATACCAGAGGTTGGCGGCCGGATCGTTGTTGCGCAGGAAGCCGTTGCCCGGCTCGCCCATGCGCAGCAGGCCGTCGACCTTGACCGGGCCGGCGTCGGCCTCGGCCTGGCCGCCGGCCGCCTGGCGCTTGCGCCATTCGGGCAGCACGAAGCCGCGGTTGACCAGCACCGTGCCGCCGCCATCAGCCAGTTGCAGCGGCGTCATGACCCAGTAGCCGCTGCCCAATTCGGTGGCGGCCTGCACCAGCGTCTGCTTGTCGTACTGGTAGGCGCCGCTGGCCGACACGCGGCGGTATTCGGCGTTGTCGGAGGTCAGGGCCGGCCAGTCGGCGCGCGCGGGGGCGGGCGTGGCGGGCGCGTGCGCCCGCTGCTCCACCTGCGCGATCAGGTTCTGCTTCCAGGCCAGGCGATGCACCTGCCAGGTGCCAAGGGCGCACAGGCCCGCGAACAGCGCGGCCGCAACCACGCCCAGGATGACCAGGGTGGTTGCGCTGCGGGGATTGCGGGGGGGGTCGCCGGAATGCGTAGAGTCTTTTGTTGCCGCCATCACGTCAGGGCATATTCCGCATGTCGTGGATCGACATGGGCATCATGTTGGAGTTCAAGTGGTACATGATCCAGATGGATCCGCTGAGCGTGATCACGACCAGCACCAGCGTGAATATTAACGCCAACATGTTCCAGCCGCTTTCGGACTTGGCATCCATGTGCAGGAAATAGATGATGTGCACCACGATCTGCACCGCCGCGAACGCCAGGATGATCAGCGCCGTGGTGCGCGAGCTTTCGAACACGCGGTCCATCACCAGCCAGAACGGGATGGCGGTCAGGATGGCCGCCAGGATGAAGCCGGTGACGTAGCTTTTCAGGGTGCCATGGGCGGCGCCGTCGTCATCGTCGTGATGGCCGTGATCGTGGCCGTGGCCGGCGTGGTCGGCATGGGCGTTCATGGCAGCACTCCCATCAGGTAGACAAAGGTGAACACGCCGACCCAGATCAGGTCCAGGAAGTGCCAGAACATCGACAGGCACATCAGCCGGCGGCGGTTCTCGGGGATCAGGCCGTGCATGCGCACCTGCACCATCATCGTCACCAGCCAGACGATGCCGAACGTGACGTGCAGCCCGTGCGTGCCCACCAGGGTGAAGAACGACGACAGGAAGGCGCTGCGCTGCGGCCCGGCGCCGATGTGGATCAGATGCGCGAACTCATACAGTTC
This sequence comes from Achromobacter sp. SIMBA_011, assembly GCF_046535435.1. Taxonomy (NCBI): domain Bacteria; kingdom Pseudomonadati; phylum Pseudomonadota; class Betaproteobacteria; order Burkholderiales; family Alcaligenaceae; genus Achromobacter; species Achromobacter sp. SIMBA_011. The sequence continues at coordinate 1,449,173 of NZ_JAWRWN010000001.1, forward strand.
CAGCGACAGGAAGCCCAGCCCCAGCAGGCCGGTGACCGCCAGCCAGCCTTGCGTGGCGCCGACCCGGTTGCGCCGCATCTCCAGCATGGCGAAGCCGTAGGTGATGGACGACAGCAGCAGCAGCGAGGTGTTGACCGCCACCAGCGGCAGGTCGAACAGGTCGGCGCCGGACGGGCCGGCGGCGTAGTTGCGCCCCAGCACGCCGTAGGTGGCGAACAGGCAGGCGAAGATGAGGCAGTCGCTCATCAGGTACACCCAGAAGCCCAGCAGCGTGCCGTTCTTCGGGTGGTGTTCGCCGGCCACGTGGAACACGGGCTCGGCGGGCGGCGCGGCGCCGCCATGCAGGGGGGGAGCCAGGGTATCAGACATGTTTCGCCAACAGGTGGGTGCGGGCGTCCTCCGTGCGCACGACCTCGTCGGCCGGCACGTAGTACTCGCGCTTGTAGTTGAAGGTATGGACGATGGACACGACGATCAGCGCGGCGAACGACAGCACCGCCAGCGGCCACATGTGCCAGATCAGCGCGAAGCCCATCACCACGCTGATGGCCGCCAGCACGATGCCGGCCCAGGTGTTCTTGGGCATGTGGATGGGGATGAAGCCGGCCTGCGGGCGCTGGTAGCCGTGCTGCTTCATCTGCCACCAGGCATCCTGGTCATGCACGCGCGGCGTGAAGGCGAAGTTGTAATTGGGCGGCGGCGAGGAGGTGGACCATTCCAGCGTGCGGCCGTCCCACGGGTCGCCGGTGAAGTCGCGCAGCGATTCGCGGCGCCGGTAGCTCACCACCAACTGGATCAGGAAGCAGGCGATGCCGATGGCGATCAGGAAGGCGCCGAACGCGGCCACCTGGAACCAGATCTGCAGCGACATGTCCTCGAAATGGTTGACGCGGCGCGTCACGCCCATCAGGCCCAGCACGTACAGCGGCATGAAGGCGAAGTAGAAGCCCACCAGCCAGAACCAGAACGAGCACTTGCCCCAGAACGGATCGAGCTTGTAGCCGAAGGCCTTGGGGAACCAGTAGGTGATGCCGGCCATCAGCCCGAACAGCACGCCGCCGATGATGACGTTGTGGAAGTGGGCGATCAGGAACAGGCTGTTGTGCAGCGCGAAGTCGGCCGGCGGCACCGCCAGCAGCACGCCCGTCATGCCGCCGATCACGAAGGTGACCATGAAGCCCAGCGTCCACAGCATCGGCACCTCGAAGCGGATGCGGCCGCGGTACATGGTGAACAGCCAGTTGAAGATCTTGGCGCCGGTCGGGATCGAGATGATCATGGTGGTGATCCCGAAGAACGAGTTCACGCTGGCCCCGGACCCCATGGTGAAGAAGTGGTGCAGCCACACCAGGTACGACAGCACCGTGATCACGACCGTGGCGTACACCATTGATGCGTAGCCGAACAGGCGCTTGCGGCAGAAGGTGGCGACCACCTCCGAGAAGATGCCGAAGGCCGGCAGGATCAGGATGTAGACCTCCGGGTGGCCCCAGATCCAGATCAGGTTCACGTACATCATGGCGTTGCCGCCGAAGTCGGCCGTGAAGAAGTTGGTGCCGACGTAGCGGTCCATCGACAGCAGCGCCAGCACCGCGGTCAGCACCGGGAACGCCGCCACGATCAGCACGTTGGTGCACAGCGCGGTCCAGGTGAAGATCGGCATGCGCATCAGCGACATGCCGGGCGCGCGCATCTTGACGATGGTGACTAGCAGGTTCACCCCGGACAGCAATGTGCCGACCCCCGCGATCTGCAAGGCCCATATGTAGTAGTCGACCCCCACGTCCGGACTCTGCGCGATGCCCGATAAAGGCGGATACGCCAGCCAGCCGGTGCGGGCGAACTCGCCCACGAACAGCGACATCATCACCAGTACCACGCCGCCGGTGGTCATCCAGAAGCTGAAGTTGTTCAGGAACGGAAAGGCCACGTCGCGCGCGCCGATCTGCAGTGGCACCACGTAGTTCATCAACCCCGTGACCAGCGGCATGGCCACGAAGAAGATCATGATGACGCCGTGCGCCGTGAAGATCTGGTCGTAGTGGTGCGGTGGCAGGTAGCCGGTGGAATCGCCGAAGGCCACGGCCTGCTGCAGCCGCATCATGATGGCGTCGGCGAAGCCGCGCAGCAGCATCACCAGGCCCAGGATCATGTACATGATGCCGATCTTCTTGTGGTCGATGCTGGTGAACCACTCGCGCCACAGGTAGCCCCACTTGCGGTAGTAGGTGATGCCGCCCAGCACCACGATGCCGCCGATCGCCACCATGGCGAAGGTGGCCAGCAGGATCGGCTCGTGGAAGGGGATGGCGTCCCAGGTCAGGCGACCGAAGATCAGCTTGGTGAGGTCTGGTTGATCAGTCATCTCGGTTTCCAGGGCTCGGTTTCCAGGGGGAATACCTTGATTTCACGCGATGCGCCGTGGCGGCGGCGCGGACGCTACAGCGCCAGTTCCGCCGCCGAGGTGCACATGGCGCCGACATACTTGCGCGGCGGCGCATCGGCCAGGCCCAGGCGTTCGCGCGTGGCCTCGTCCAGGCTGGCGATGTTGCGCGCGCCGGGGATGCCCATGCCGCCGCCGGCGTCGATCGCCATGGCGTCCTTCATGCACATGCGGTTCGGTTCCACGCAGCGATTGACGATGGCGTCGAACAGGCCGGGCGCGACGCTGGCGTAGCGCTGCACCGGGTTGCGTTCGCTGGGTTGTTCCAGTTTCAGGTAGGTGTCGCGGCCGAGCGTGGCGCCGGAGGCGCGGGCGTCGGCGATCCACTTGTCGAAGCCCTGCTGGTCCAGGCCGTGGAAGCGGAAGCGCATGCCGGAAAAGCCCGCGCCGCTGTAGTTGGCCGACAGGCCTTCGTATTCGCCGGGGTGGTTGATGACCGCGTGCAGCGTCGTCTGCATGCCCGGCATGGCGTAGATCTGGCCGGCCAGCGCCGGGATGAAGAAGGAGTTCATCACCGTGGACGAGGTGATCTTGAACTGGATCGGGCGGTCGACCGGCGCGGCCATTTCATTGACCGCGGCCACGCCCTGTTCGGGGTAGAGGAACAGCCACTTCCAGTCCAGCGCCACCACTTCGACCACCAGCGGCTTGGTGCCGGCCGGCACTTCGCGGCCTTCGGACAGGCGCGCCAGCGGGCGGTAGGGATCGAGCTGGTGGGTGCTGACCCAGGTGAGCGCGCCCAGCGCGATGATGATCAGCAGCGGCGCGGCCCAGATCAGCAGCTCCAGCATGGTGGAGTGGTTCCAGTCGGGGTCGTAGTGCGCGTCGCGGTTGCTGGCGCGATAGCGCCACGCGAACAGGAAGGTCAGGAAGATCACCGGCACGATGATCAGCAGCATCAGGCCGGTGGAGATGATGATCAGGTTGCGCTGCTGCACCGCGATGTCGCCTGATGGCGAGAGCAACACCGCATTGCATCCGGAGAGCAATGGCAGGGCGGCTAACAGCAACAATCCGCGGAACCTTGGGAAAGACGGCATGGCCATACCCCGAAACGTAACCGTGGGAGGTAAACGCAACACTACGCTGGAAGCCGCGAAAAATCTAGGGTAAAAAGAGCAAAAGTATGCACGGAAAGGCGTGCGGGGCAGGGCCGGGCGAGATCGCGCCGCGGTCCACGGGGCCTTGGCGCATGTGTGTACGAGTGTGTTGCAAAAAGCGTAGACAAGGCGTTTTTCAAAACCTCCTTTCAGCGAGCACTCACATGGCGACCACCACGCAGTATCCCGGTCATGCCTCTGCCTTGCCCGGTCCGGGCGCGCCAGGGGGTGCGGCCAGCCACGCCAAGGTGGCGCCGGGCGAAATCGCCGTGGGGGTCGTCATCGGACGCGCCTCCGAATACTTCGACTTCTTCGTCTTCGGCATCGCCTGCGTGCTGGTGTTTCCACGGGTGTTCTTCCCGTTCGAACCGCAGCTCGAAGGCACGCTGTGGGCCTTCGTCATCTTCTCGTTCGCGTTCATTGCGCGTCCCATCGGCACGGCGGTGTCGATGGCGATCCAGCGGCGCTGGGGGCGCGGCACCAAGCTCACCATCGCGCTGTTCCTGCTGGGCACCGCCACGGTCGGCATGGCCTTCCTGCCGGGCTACAACGTCATCGGCTCGCACGCCATCGTGCTGCTGGCGGTGTTCCGCTGCCTGCAGGGGCTGGCCTTCGGCGGCTCCTGGGACGGGCTGCCGTCCTTGCTGGCCCTGAACGCGCCGCCCCAGCGCCGCGGCTGGTACGCGATGCTGGGCCAGTTGGGCGCGCCTATCGGCTTCATGATCGCCAGCGCGCTGTTCCTGTTCCTGCACCTGACGCTGACCGAGGCGGACTTTCTCGACTGGGGCTGGCGCTATCCGTTCTTCGTCGCCTTCGCCATCAACGTGGTGGCGCTGTTCGCGCGGCTGCGGCTGGTGCTGACCGAGGAATACACGCAACTTCTCGAAGAAGGCGAACTGGAACCCATCAGCACCACGCAGATGGTGCGCGAGCAGGGTTACAACCTGTTCCTGGGCGCGTTCGCGGCGCTGGCCAGCTATGCGCTGTTCCACCTGGTGACGGTGTTCCCGCTGTCGTGGATCGCGGTCAGCGCCACGCAGCAGATCTCCGATGTGCTGATCGTGCAGATCATCGGCGCGGGCGTGGGCATCCTGGGCACCATCGCCTCGGGCTGGATCGCCGACCGCATCGGCCGGCGCACCACGCTGGGCCTGCTGGCCGCGCTGATCGGCGTGTTCGCGCTGTTCACGCCATGGCTGCTGGGCGGCAGCCCCAAGGCGCAGGACGCGTTCATCCTGATCGGCTTCGCGCTGCTGGGGCTGTCGTACGGCCAGGCGTCGGGCACCGTCACGGCCAACTTCACCAAGCGCTTTCGCTATACCGGCGCCGCATTGACCACCGACATGGCCTGGCTGGTTGGCGCGGCCTTCGCGCCGCTGGTGGCGCTGGGCCTGTCGGCGCGTTTCGGACTGGTGGCGGTCAGCATCTACCTGCTGTCGGGCACCGCCTGCACGCTGCTGGCGCTGCGCATCAACAAAGCGCTGGAAACGCGTGACTGACGGGAAGATGGCGCCAGTACGCGGCAGCGACACGGGGACTTCGTTCAATTGGGCGCGCGCCCTGGTGCTGGGCGCGTTGCTGATCGCCATCGCCATGTATCGGCCGCTGGATCCGCAGGTCATTCCGGCCTGGTATCGCGCCGCGGGCGACGCGTTCTTTGTCATCGTATGCATGCTGGCCGCGGCGCTGGGCCGTGGCGCGGGCTTTCGCGATATCTGGTCGCGCGGCTTCGTCTCCGGTTTCCTGCTCTACAGCCCGGCCTGGCTGCAAGGTGGTACGCCGCCCGCGGCCGCGCCGTGGCTGCCGACCTTGCTGGTCGGACTGTTGCTCGCCTGGCCTTTGCTGTGGCTGTGCGAGGCGCTGTGGTGGCGGCGCGGGACGCGCGGCGCCTGATCCCGGAAAAGATCGCCGCGCCCGAGGGCGCGGCAGGCGTGGCGCGGAACCGCCGGTCCGGGCTGTCCGCCCGCGTCGCGCGGGTCAGCGCCGGCGATCCTGCCATCTGGCTGCGTCCACTCAGCCGGCGTAGCCTTCCAGCACGTTGGCGACGTTGACGCCGACCTCGGCCACCGCGTAGCCGCCTTCCATGGTGAACACCGCGGGCAGGCCCAGCCGGGCCAGCCGCGCGCCCACCCGCAGGTAGTCGGCGCTGCGCAGCTTGAACTTCGAGATCGGATCGCCTTCGTAGGTGTCCACGCCCAGCGCGATCACCAGCGCGTCCGGCTTGAAGCGGCCGATGGCGGCCAGGCCCTGTTCCAGCGCCTCGGTCCAGCCGGCGAAGTCGGTGCCCGCCGCCAGCGGCAGGTTCAGGTTGGCGCCCAGGCCGGCGCCCTGGCCGGGTTCGTCGGCATAGCCCAGGAAGAAGGGATATTCGGTGGTCGGGTCGCCATGCACCGACACGGTCAGCACGTCGCCGCGCTCGTAGAAGATGCTCTGCGTGCCGTTGCCGTGGTGGTAGTCGATGTCCAGCACCGCGACGCGCTCGGCGCCGGCCTCGCGCAGCGCCTGCGCCGCCAGGGCGGCGTTGTTCAGGAAGCAGTAGCCGCCGAAGAAGTCGGCGCCGGCGTGATGGCCGGGCGGGCGCGTCAGCGCCATGGCGGCGCGCGGACCGTGGCCGCCCGCGACCGCGCGCGCGGCGTCGATGGCGCAGGCCGCGCCGGCGGCCGCGGCTTCCCAGGTGCCCGCCGTCAGGGGGCTGCCACTGTCGAACGAGAACAGGCCGACGCGCGCGGCGAAATTGCTGGGCGCGATGTCGTGGCGGAAGCCGCGCACCGGCCATACCGACGGCAGGATGTCGAGCTCGGCGTTGGCCGGGTCCAGCGCGATCCAGTCGGCCCAGGCGCGTTGCAGGAAGTCGACGTAGCGCGCGCTGTGCACGCGGCGGATCAGGTCCAGGTCGGGCGCGGCCGGCGCCCGCAGCGTGCCGATGCCGCGCTCGCGCAGGGCGTCCAGCACGTATTCGAGCCGGGCCGGGGTCTCGTGACAGGGCACCAGCCTGCCGCGGAACATTTCCTGGCGGCCATCGTGTTTGCCGTGGACGGGATTGTGGAAGATAAGCACGGTAGCGTCTGTGGAAAGAGAGGAAGGGAAACTATAGCGGCCGCAGTGCGTACCAGGCGATGGCCGGCAGCTCGCGCAGGATCGAATACAGGTCGCGCGCCTCGGCATAGCGGGGCGAGGCGCCGCCGACCTGCGGCACGCCATGGCGCCTAAGCGCCAGCATGGTGCGCGGTACGTGGAAGTACTGTGTGATGGCCGTGGCGCTGGCGTAGCCGTGCTCGCGCATGTAGGCGCTGGCGTGGCGGGCGGTGGCCCAGGAGTCGTTGCCGAGACTGTCCGCGACCACCCGGTCGGCCGGCACGCCGCGCGCGATCAGGTAGTCGCGCATCACCGCCGCTTCGTCATGGCCGGCCGGATCGACGCCGCCGCTGACGAACAGCACGCGGCAGCGCGCGGCGGCGTAGCAGTCGTAGGCGCGGTCGAGCCGGGCGGCCAGGCGCGGCGAGGGCTTACCGTCGGGCGCGACCGTGTTGCCCAGCACCACCGCGACGTCGGCCTGCGGGGCGTCGGCCTGCAGGCCCGCCGCGACCAGGGCGGCGGCGGCCAGCGCCACGGCCACGCCCAGGCTGGCGAGGGCAACAAGGGCGCGGCGGGGCCAGCGGGGCGCGCTCATTGCCGTTTGGGGAAGGGCAGGTCGACTTCGATGGCGTTCGAGTAGACCGGGCTGGTTGCGGCGGCCGGGTCCGTCAGCGCCACGACCAGCCGGTAGCGGCCGGGGGCCAGGTCGGGGAAGAAGGGCACGTACTGGCCGTTGCCGGCGCTTACCTGATACTCGAACCCGCCGTTTCCGTCCGGACGCCACAGCACCGGGTCGTCGGCCCAGTCGGCCACGTGGCGCGGGCCCGTGGGCGCCGCAGGCCGGTCGGCGTTGTCGGCATAGGCGGGGGAGGCCTGCGCGGCGGCGGCCGCAACGGCGGGCGCGGCCAGCGTCACCGGCGGGCGTTGGTAGAGCGGCTGCAGCGTGCGCCGATCCTGCGCGTCGATGAACAGCAGCCAGATGCGTGGCGATTGCAGTCGCGCCGACTCGGGGCCGAGGTTGGTCACGTGCAGCGTGAAGCGGCCGCCGGCCTCGTACAGCGTGGTGCCCAGGTGGCCATAGACGGACAGCATCAGGCCGCTCGTGGGCGTGCGCGGCGCCGGGGCATAGCGGTGTTTGTCGATCTTCAGGTCGGCGTAGCGCACCCATGCCGGCGGCGCATCCGCGCTCGCGCCGGCCTCGCGCACCTGCAGCCACTGCGGACGCAGCGCGATCACGTCGAGGCGCTCCCCGGCCTTGGCTGTCCGCGTCGACAGCGCCTTTACATCGGGGGCGTCGTACAGGTCGAGCCGGTCGAAGGGCACGCTGCTGTCGCCATCCAGCGGCGAGTCGTCGCCGTCGATCTGGATGCGCGCCACCGTGCCGTCTTCATTGAATCCGTATGTCAGCTCGAAGGCGCTGTCCTCCAGGTCGAACAGCGCCTGGGCGGTCCACCGCACCGGGCGCGCGGTGCCATCGGGGCGCAGCGCGTAGTCCTCGGTGCCGTTGCTGTCGGCGCCGTAGCGGCAGCCCACCGAGAAGGCGGCCTTGGCGGCATCGAACACGGGGTTGACGAACTGGTGGCACGGGCTGGCCAGCGGCGCGGGATGCGCGATCTCGCGGAACCTGCCTTCCTTGGGCCGGTACAGGAACAGCCGGGCCTGGACCTGGCCGCCGCCGCCGCTCTGGCCGATGACCAGGTCGCGGTAACCGTCGTGGTCGATGTCGGGCGTCTCGAAGACGTCGACCGCTTCGTCGTCCAGGCGGGCGATTTCCTGCGGCGCGCCCTTGCCGACGCGAACGCTGACGCGCTGCTGCGTGGCCCCGTCGACGGTTACCACCGCCCGCAGGCCCGGCTTGATGTCGTAGGCATGGTCGCGCGCGAATGCGTCGGCGCTGACGCCGGCGCCGGCCAGCATGGCCGCAAGCAGGAACATTTTCAAGGCAGCGCCTCCCGGATTTCTTCTCGGCGCATTATGCCCGAGCCGTCGCGCCGCGCGCCGTGCCTGCGGGGGACGCGTCGAGGGTCGCGGCGGCCGCGGGTTCCTGGGTAGAATCATCGGATAGCTTGCGACGCGCGCGCCATGAACCTCCCGTTCCCCATCCGTCAAGAATGCCCGCCGGGCGCCTGTATGTGCGACCGCGACCGGCTGCTGGCCGATCCGGCGGCGGACGTGCGCATCCTGCGGCTCACCAAGGAAGAGGAAAAGCGCCTGGTGGCGCGGCTGGAGAACATTGCCAGCCTGGAAGACCTGCGCGCCATGCAGGGCCGCATGCAGGCGCAATTGGGCATCGTGGTGCGCATCATCCCCAGCGACAACGAAGTGCGCACCTCGCGCGGCATTGCCATCCAGCTCGACGAGCAGCCCGGCCTGTGCCGCAAGACGCGCACGTCGATTCCGGCCGCCATCCGCCGCGGCTTCGACAACAGGCCCGAGATCGTCTACGCGCTGCTGAACGAGCGCGACCTGCTGAACGGCACGTAGCGCCGTCATGCCATGGACGCCGTGGCGGTCGGCGCCCGCTGCGTCCCTACCTGCCGCGCGGCACGGGGCAGGGCGCCAGCGGCACCACGTCGGCGGGCGTGCGGCCCGCTTCGGGCCGGGTATCCATCTTCTTGCCGCTGCGTGCGGGATAGACCAGCAGCACGGCGCTGCCGGGGGCCAGCGTGGGCGCGTTGGGGCCGCCGTAGGCCACGGTCCAGCCGCGCACCGCCAGCGGCGCCAGCGTGTATTGCAGGGCCGAACCGGGCGACACGTGAGCCACCTTGCCGGCGAACAGTTCCTGTTGCCGGGTCTCGAGGCCGTTGACGGACTGGTAGGTGGCGATGCTGACCAGCGCGGCAGATTCGCCGTGCCGCGCCAGGATCGCGGTTTCGTAGCGGCCGGGGGGAATGGCCGTGAGGCTGACGCTGATGTTGCCCTGCGGCTGGCCGCCGCCGTCCAGCCGCACGCCGGTCACGTCGGCCCGCGCCAACGGGGCTGACCCGGTGTTGCGAACCCGCACGCTGTACTGCCCCGACGTGCCGGTCAGCGTACACACCTCGATGCCGTGGGGCGGTGTGTTCGCGTGCGTGGACGCCGCCAGGACGGCGGCGGGCAGGATGGCGGCGCGGAATAGTCGGGACGGCACGGTACGCTCCTATAAGAGGAGGCAGCGCGCCGGGACGCCGCGTTGCCTGCCTTATTACACCACCTGGCGGCCGGGGCCGTCGCCCTGCGGGCGCTTGCCGGCCAGCCAGTGCAGGATCAGCGCCAGCACCAGCAGGGCTGCCATGATGAAGCCCCAGAACAGCCAGCCCAGCACCGCGATCCAGGTGCCCAGGCTGCCGGCCGCGGGCAGGACCTGGTTCAGCAGGTCCACCAGCCACACCAGCCCCGACTGCAGCGACTGGATCAGGCCGGCGTCGACCCAGGGGGCCGCCCACGCGGGCGCCTGCCATTGCGCCGAGCCGATCGCGGCGGCGCCCGGCACCTGGGTCGAGGCGATGGCCGCCAGCACCCAGTCCGCCAACTGTAGCGTCAGCGCCACCAGGCCGGTCCATAGCGCGGCCAGTACGGCGAAAGCGATCCAGATGATTTTCTTCATTGTTGCGGTACTCCGGTGATTCAGGAAAGAAACGCCACGATAGAGCGGAAACGGATTCTGAAAAACCAGCGTCTTTGTGACAATCATTAAGAAAAAACCGAAGTCTTGGCATGCGCCAGTATCTGCTGCACCAGCGGGTGGTGCTGCCCGCGCCGATTGCGGATGCCGTGGATTTCCTCGTGCACGCTGTCGCAGCGCGCCAGCGGCCGCAGGCCGCGCAGCAGGCCGACGTCGTCGCCGCCCAGGCGGCTGAGCGGGAACACGCCCAGGCCGCGCGCGGCGAACACCGACATCAGCGCGCTGTCCTCGAACTCGCCGACCACGTTGGGCCGCAGGCCCTGTTCATTGAACCACCGGTCCAGCGTCTGGCGCAGCACCGAATGGCCGGTCGGCAGCAACACCGGCAGGCGCTCCAGGCAGCGGGGGAAGTCCTGCGTGTCGGCCTTGCGCACCAGCCGCGCCGGGCCGTACCAATCGACCGGCGAGGACACCAGCCGGTCGCTGGTCAGGCGCAGGTTGGGGTTGGCCGGCGCGCCCTGGCCAGCCAGCACCAGGTCCAGGTGGTGGCGCGCCAGTTCGCCCAGCAGTTCCTCGACCTCGCCCTCGTGGCAGGTCAGGCGCAGGTCCGGGGTGTCCAGCACCGGCCCCAGCAGCGCGTGGGCGGCGAGCTTGGAGATGCCGTCCGACAGGCCCACCGACAGGCGGATCACCGGCTTGGTGGCGGCGGCGCGGACTTCCTGCGGCAGTTCCTGGCCGATCTGGAAGATCTCCTCGGCGCGGGCGAAGGCGGCCTGGCCGGCGTCGGTCAGGGCCACCCCACGCCCGGCCGGACGCAGCAACTGGTGGCCCAGGTTCTTTTCCAGTTCGCGCACCTGGGCGCTGATGGTCTGGATGGCCATGTCGAGGCGCTCGGCGGCGCGCGAGAAGCCGCCTTCCTTGGCGACCATCCAGAAGTAATACAGGTGGCGGTAATTGAGCATGGCGATGTTCACTTCGGTTTTTTCGAACCATAACTCACTTTCAGGCTGATTTCTCCATCGGCCCGGGATCCGGATCATGAGGGCCTTCACACACAAGCGGGAACATCATGGAAGCCTTGCTCTCATTTCTACAAGCCGACTTCGCCGGCACGCCGGCCTGGAGCTGGCTGCTGTTCATCGGCATCGTCATCTCCCTGCTGGTCTTCGACCTGGGCGTGCTGCACAAGGAAGACCGCGAGATCGGCGTGCGCGAAAGCCTGCTGCTGTCGGCGGGTTACATTTCGGCCGCGTTGCTGTTCGGCGGCTGGGTCTGGTGGCAGATGGGCCCGGCCAGCGGCATGGCCTACTACACGGGCTTCCTGATCGAGAAATCGCTGTCGCTGGACAATGTGTTCGTGATCGCGCTGATCTTCAGTTTCTTCGCCATCCCGCGCCAGTTCCAGCACCGCGTGCTGTTCTGGGGCATCCTGGGAGTGATCGTGCTGCGCGCCATCATGATCGGCCTGGGCGCCGCGCTGGTCAGCAACTTCGGCTGGTTGATGTATCTGTTCGGCGCGTTCCTGGTGTTCACCGGCATCAAGATGTGGATGATCGCCGACCAGGAGCCGGATATCGCCACCAACCCGATCCTGAAGTTCCTCAAGCGCCGCATGCGCGTGACCGATGGCCTGCGCGGCAACGCCTTCTGGGTGCGCGAGCCGGATGCGGCCACGGGCAAGACGGTGCGCTGGGCCACGCCGCTGTTCCTGGCCCTGGTGCTGATCGAGTTCGTGGACCTGTTGTTCGCGGTGGACTCGGTGCCGGCGATCTTCGCCATCACCACCGACCCGTTCATCGTGTACACCAGCAACATCTTCGCGATCCTGGGCCTGCGCGCGCTGTACTTCGCGCTGGCGGCGATGATCCACCGCTTCCACTACCTGAAGTACGCGCTGTCGCTGGTACTGGTGTTCATCGGCACGAAGATCTTCCTGGTCGGCTTCATCGGCAAGATTCCCGCCGTGGTGTCGCTGTCGGTGACCTTCGGCCTGATCGGCGGCGGCGTGCTGTTCTCGCTGTGGAAGACCCGCTCGGGGGCGTCGCAGCCTGAGCTGAAGACCGAGTAACCCGGCAAGAGCAGAGGGCCCGCCCATGGCGGGCCCTTTTTCATCGCCGAGCCGCCTCAAGATGAAAAAGCCCCCTCGGGGGGGGCGGGGTCGAGCGTGCGCAGGAAGTCGGCGATGGCCGCGGCGGCGGCCTCGGGCGCGGCCTGCAACAGGCAGTGCGGCGCGTCGATGTCGACCAGGAGGGTCTGCGGCGCCAATTGCCTGACCAGCGTGGCGGCGGCGGGCGGCACCACGCGGTCGTGGCGCGCCTGCAGGTATAGCAGCGGCAGGCGCACGCCGGCACATGCCGCGCGTTGGTCGGCGGCCATCACGGCCTGGAGGCGGGCTCGCATGACGGCGGGCGCCACCTGCGCGACGGCCCGGTCCAGCGCGGCGCGCAGCGCCGGCGTGCCATGGGCGCCCAGCAACAGGTGATGCAGGACCGCGCGCGGCAGCAGTGTGACCGGCAGCCAGTTGGCCAGCGGCCGCGCCAGGCCCAGCCGGGGATGCGGCGCGCGCACGAACGAGGCGCACAGGATCAGGCCGCGCAGGTTTGGCGGCGGCGCGGCGGCGATGGCGGCGCCCAGCGGTCCCGAGAAGGATTCGGCCAGCAGCACGAAGGGCGCCTGCGCGGGCAGGGCCTGGCGCACGCGCTGTTCGAGCGCGGGGTAACCGAGCGGCTCGCGGGCGGGATAGCGCAGCACCATGGGCGGCGGCGCGGGGGGCAGCGCGGACAGCAGCGGATCAAACAGATCGCCGGTGCCGTCCATGCCGGGCAACAGGACCAGTTGCGGAGGCATTCATCAAGTTCCGAATGGGGAGTGGTCGCATTCTGACAGGGTGTCGGCATATCCAGTAAATATGAATGTGTAGCCCTATATATATTTGTCATATGGAATGACGCGGCGTAGAGTGCGGAACGTACCCAGACCCACGCAAGGAGCCGCCATGACCTGGTCCGCCAAACAGTATTCCGCCTTTGAAAACGAACGCACCCGCCCGGTGCGCGACCTGGTTGCCGCCCTGCCGAACGAACAGGTCGGCCACGCGGTGGATCTGGGCTGCGGCCCCGGCAACTCCACCGAGGTGCTGGCCGCCCGCTACCCGCAGGCCGACGTGACCGGCATGGACAGCTCCGACGACATGGTGCAGGCGGCGCGCAAGCGCCTGCCGTCGATCGCGTTCGAACTGGCCGACATCGAAACCTGGAATCCGCCGCGCCAGTACGACGTGATCCTGGCCAACGCCGCGCTGCAGTGGGTGCCGGACCACGCGACCCTCTATCCGCGCCTGGTGGGCAAGCTGGCGCCGGGCGGCAGCCTGGCGGTGCAGACGCCGGACAACCTGGAAGAGCCGGCCCACAAGCTGGCGCGCCAGGTCGCCGCCGACGGCCCCTGGGCCGGCAAGATCGGCGGCGTCAAGCATCCGCCGCGTCACAGCGCCGCCTGGTACTACGAACTGCTCAAGCCGCATTGCGGCCGACTGGACGTCTGGCGCACGACCTACATGCACCCGCTGGCAGGCGCGCAGGCGGTGGTGGAATGGTTCAAGGGCACGGCGCTGCGGCCTTATCTGAACAAGCTGGACGCTGACGAACAGGCGGCCTTCCTGGCGCGCTATCGGGACGAGATTGCGCGCGCCTATCCCGCGTTGGCCGATGGCACCGTGCTGCTGCCGTTCCCGCGGCTGTTCCTGGTGGCGGGTCCCAAGGACTGAAGCGGCGCGCCCGGTCCGCCGCGCCGCCGCGCCCTTGCGCGGGAACCGCGGCCCTAGGCCTTGTCGGCGAAGTAGCGCGCCGGCGTCTGTCCCAGCGCCTTGCGGAACATGGTGATGAAGGCGCTGACCGATTCGTAGCCCAGGTCTTCGGCGGTGCGCTGCACCGACACGCCCGACGACAACCGCTGCAGCGCCATGACGATGTGCATCTGCTGGCGCCAGCGGCCGAAGCTCATGCCGACCTCCTGCCGCACCAGGCGCGCCAGCGTGCGTTCGCTCATGGCCAGGCGCCGGCCCCATTCGGCCGCGGTGCTGCGGTCGGCGGGATTGGCCCGCAGCGACGCGGCAATCTCGCGCAGGCGCGGATGGTCGGACAGCGGCAGGTGCAACTGCTCGGTCGGCATCCGCGTCAATTGCTCGACCAGCACGGCGGCCAGACGGCGGTTGGCGGGCAGGGCGGTGTCGGCCGGCGCCAGGTCGGCCAGGTGCGCCACCATTTCCCGCACCAGCGGCGTGATCGCCAGCGTGCAGCATTGCGTCGGCAGGCCCGGCGTGTCCGCCGGCACGAACAGGAAGCAGACCCGGCCGTTGTCGGTGACGCGGTTGCGGTGCGGCACGCCGCCGGGGATCCACACGCCGCAGCGCGGCGGCACCATCCACAGGCCCTGCGGCACGAAGCTGGTCACCCCGCCCTGCAGCGACAGCACCAACTGGCCCATGCGGTGGCGATGGGTGGGCGATTCGTGTTCGTTGCGGGCCGCCTCCACGCGCATGGCGTAGGTCCATTGCGTGGGCGTGTCGGGATCGAAATAGGGGCTGTGGGCGTGCGGCGGATACATGGCGCGGCGCTGCCTTGGCTGGATTCAGGGATATTTTGTCATTATCTCGAAATTCAGCAGAGACGGCTTTGCCTAAGCTGACGGCATGATTCCTTCCGCTTCCTCCCCCGCTTCCCGACGCCCCGTTCTGCTGATCGTGGGCATCCTCTTCATCGCCATGGCGCTGCGTGCGCCGGTCACGGGCATGCCGCCCCTGGTCGGCCTGATCCGCGAGCAGCTCGGGCTGTCCAACACCGCCGCGGGCATGCTGATCACGCTGCCGCTGCTGGCGTTCGCCATCGTTTCGCTGGTGTCGGCCGGCATGGCGCGTCGCCATGGCCTGGAGCGCACGCTGTTCGCCGCGCTGCTGCTGATCGGCGTCGGCATCGTGCTGCGCAGCCAGGGCCAGGCCTGGGCGCTGTATGCCGGCACGGCGGTCATCGGCTCGGGCATCGCCGTCGGCAACGTGCTGCTGCCCAGCCTGCTCAAGCGCGATTTCCCGCAGCGCGTGGCGGGCCTGACCTCGGCTTATGTGTTGACCATGAGCATCGCGGCCGGCGCCGCCTCTGCCCTGGCGGTGCCGCTGGCCAGCCTGGCGGGCGGCAGTTGGCGCTTCTCGGCGCTGTGCCTGCTGGCGATTCCGGTGGCCGGGGTGCTGCTGTGGCTGCCGCAACTGGCCAACCATACGCCGCCGGCCGCGTCCACCGCGCACGCGCCGCACGGCGGCCGGTTGTGGCATTCCGCGCTGGCCTGGCAGGTGACGCTTTACCTGGGCATCAATTCCTTCGTGTTCTACGTGGGCGTGAGCTGGCTGCCGGCGATCCTGCGCGACGCGGGCTACTCGGCCGAGCGCGCCGGCTCGCTGCACGGGCTGCTGCAGTTGATGTCGGCCGGGCCCGCGCTGTTCCTGGCGCCGGTGGTGCGCCG
Organism: Achromobacter sp. SIMBA_011; assembly: GCF_046535435.1. Lineage (NCBI taxonomy): Bacteria > Pseudomonadati > Pseudomonadota > Betaproteobacteria > Burkholderiales > Alcaligenaceae > Achromobacter > Achromobacter sp. SIMBA_011. The sequence continues at coordinate 1,464,903 of NZ_JAWRWN010000001.1, forward strand.
CATGAAGGACCAGCGCGCGGCCGCGTTCTGCTCGGCGCTGTCCTCGCTGGTGGCGTTCGTCGGCTTGATCGCGGCGCCGGGCTGGGCCACGTTGTGGATCGTGCTGCTCGGCCTGGGCACGGGCGGCGGCATCATCCTGGGCCTGATGTTCGTGGGCCTGCGCGCCAGCCACGCGCAGCAGGCGGCGGCGCTGTCGGGCATGGCGCAGTGCGTGGGCTACCTGTTCGCGGCCAGCGGACCGGCGCTGGTCGGCGCCCTGCACGACCGGCTGGGGGGCTGGTCGGCGGCGCTCGGTCTGTGCGCCGCATTGTGCCTGGCGATGGCGGGCTGCGGACTGCTGGCGGGCCGCGCGATCCAGATTGGCGCGTTCCGCGCGCATCCGGCCCAGGCGCCGCAACGCGCGGCGCAGTGACGCCGGCGCACGCCGCAAGCGGCGTTTTCTAGCCGCCGGCCTGGGCGCGCCACAGACGCACCAGGATGTCGGGCGCCTGCGCTTCCGGCACGTCGAAGGTGAGGCTGGCCGTATCGCCGCTGGCCGGATCGCGGAACGCCAGTTCCACATGGAAGTACCGCTGGTCGCCGCCCTGGGCGGCGCAGTCAGGCGTGGCCAGCGGGGCGGTGCGCCGCAGGGCTTCGCCGACCTCCTGCCGCAGCCCGGGCGGGCAGGAGGTCAGGTCGATGCTGCGGGTGCGCGCCAAGCCGGGCAGGTAGGCCAGCCCGCCTTCGCGCGTCAGGCTGACGCGCAGCGCGAATTCGAGCGGAGGCAGGTCGATCATGGCTGTATGCCCACCGCCGCCCAGGCGCCGGCGACGGCCTTGTGCGCGGCCTCGCCGTGCGCCCCGCGCGCCACGTCCAGCGTCAGGCGCGCGAACGCGGCGAAGTCGGCGTCGTGGCGCAGGCGCTTGTCGCGCAGCGTGTCGTACCAGATGCGGCCGGCTATTTCCCAGGCCGGTCCCTTCAGGGCGGTCGCGGCCAGGTAGAAGGCGCGGTTCGGAATGCCGGAGTTGATGTGCACGCCGCCATTGTCATGCGGCGTATCGACGTAGCCGCTCATGTGCGCCGGCTGCGGATCCTTGCCCAGCACCGGATCGTCGTAGGCGCTGCCGGGCTCGGCCATCGAGCGCAGGGCGCGCGCCTGCACTTTCGGCAGGAACAGGCCCTGGCCCACCAGCCAGTCGGCTTCGCGCGCGTCCTGGCCCAGGGCGTATTGCTTGACCAGCGCGCCGAACACGTCGCACAGCGATTCGTTGAGCGCGCCCGACTGGCCCTGGTAGGCCAGCGCCGCTTCGCTGTCGATGACGCCGTGCGTCAGTTCATGGCCGATGATGTCGACCGCCACGGTGAAGCGGTTGAACACTTCGCCGTCGCCGTCGCCGAACACCATCTGCGAGCCATTCCAGAAGGCGTTGTCGTAGTCTTCGCCGTAATGCACGCTGCCCACCAGCGGCAGGCCCGCGCCATCGATCGAGTCGCGCTGGTAGACATCGTGGAACAGCCTGTAGGTCGCGCCCAGGTGATCGTAGGCTTCATCCACCGCCGCGTCGCCGCTGGCCTTGGCGCCTTCGGCGCGCACCAGCTTGCCGGGCAGGGCGGTGGTGTTGGCCGCGTCGTGCACCGCGCGTTGCGGCGTGCCGCCGGCATCCGAAGCGCGAGGAGCCGCCACCTGGGCCCGCGACGGCCGCGCCGCCATTTCACGCAATCCGCGCTGCTGCTGGTCGATGATGAGTGTCTTGACGGCCGGCATGCTGACACGCGCGTCGGCGTGCTGTGCCAGGCGGTCCAGGACATAGGGCGGAATCACGCCGATCAGGGGCGTGGACGCGGAGGGGCGCGGCATTGTCGATCTCCCGGTGAAGACATGGCGGACGCGGCGCGCGGGCCGGGCCCGGGGCAGGCTTTACGGTAGCAGATAGGCCATGCGCGGGCGTAACAGTGTGCGGCCTGATGCGAGGAACGATAAACGGGCGCGCCGCGCCTCGACGGCCGAGGCGCGATCCGTTATCTTCTGCGCGTTCCGGATTTCTGCTTACGCTTCGAGACATCGCATGTCCGCCGACTACCGCATCCGCCATCTCGCCCTGACCGAGACCCACATCCTGCTGACGCTGGCCGACGGCCGCACGTTGCGCGAGCCGATCCGGCGGCATATCCGGCTGGAAAAGGCCAGCCCGGCCGAGCGCGAACAGTGGCAACTGGTGGACGACGACCATGGCGTGGTGTGGCCGGACTTGCTGGCGCCTTCGGCCGCGGGCATGCTGAACGTGCGCGACCTGTTGTGGGACGCGCATTACGAAGGCGCGCTGGCGGCGTTGCGGGCGGTGGAGTGGAAGCTGGAAAGCCTGCCGCAGCGTGAGCAGGAGCTGGTTGCGCTGTGGCGCATGGAAGCCGACATCAACAACGGCGGCTTCATGCAGTTCCTGTGCAATTGGGGCGATCCGACCTGCCAGTTGGCGCTGCTGGCGCTGGGCAAGATCGGCGCGGCGCGCACGCGCGCCATCCTGGCGGAGATGCGCGGCCTGGTCGATCGTTTCGAGGCCGCGCCCGAAGTGATCGAACTGAACGATATCTACGGCGCCATGACCGAGGCCGAGCAGGCGCGCCTGCATGCGCTGGACGAAGCCTACTTCGACTATCCGGACGACCTGGCGCGGCTGGGCCTGGCCTACTACGACTAGCCAGGCGGCCAGTCGATACGCTTCAGTCGAACACGCCCGCCAGCACGTCCGCGACGATGCCGGTGGCGATGGCGATCAGGATGAGGTCATTGCCGGCCACGCGCCACTCGTAACCGGGATGCACCGGCAGCCGGGCCAACATCGGGCCGGGCACCATCTTCTTGGCGATGCCCGGGGGCAGCGGTTTGCCGCGCGCCAGGTTCTTGCGGATGCCGGGCGGCAGGGAGCCATAGCCGGTGGCGCCAGCCTGCACCGCGTAGCCGCGCGCGGTCGAGATGCTGATGCCCGCGGTGCTCAGGGTGACGCTGACGTTGGTGTCGGCATCCTTGCCGTTGCCCTTGTTCTTGCCGCCGCTGTTGCCATTGCCCTTGTTGTTGCCATTGCCGTTGCCGTTGCCGGCGTGATCGGGCTTGCCGCGGTTTTCAGGCGGCGCCGACCAGGCGGGGGCGAGGAGGGTGGAACAGGCCAAGGCGGTCACGAGAATGGCGATCGAGCGGCGCATGATGGGCACCCGGAGTTAAGGCCCATGCAGCGTACCGCAATGCTGGAACGCGCGCCATCTCCATTGGCAAGCGGTTTTTCCTATTGCAACAACCGTAACCTTTCACGCCGCTGACTCGGGCTAGAATCGCTCGCTTCTATTCCGGGGGGGAATGCCAGATGCGATATTTCCTGATCTTGGTGGGGGCGGCCGTGGTCGCCTATTTACTTGCGCGCGGCATCGCCGCCGTGCTCTCGGATCGTAAACGCAACAAATCAGAAAGGGACTGAAAGTGAAGCCGACCGACCTCCAGATCGTCAAGTCCGTCAAACCGCGCAGCCTGAAGGTGGCCATCATCACGGGCGTGCTGTTCGTGCTGATCCTGTGCCTGGCGTTCGGTTCGTGGTTCCAGGTGGACCAGGGCGAACGCGGCGTGGTGCTGCGCAACGGCAAGCTGGTGCGCGTGTCCGAGCCGGGCCTGGATTTCAAGACGCCCTTCATCGACAACGTGATGACGGTGTCGGTGCGCGACCACACTTTCGTGTTCGAGAAGCTCGAAGCCTATAGCTATGACCAGCAACCGGCCACGCTGCGCGTGTCGGTCACCTACCGCGTGCCGCCCGAGCACGTGGCCGAGCTGTATTCCGAGTACGGCACCATCAGCAACCTGCAGATGCGCGTGCTCGAACGCAAGACGCCCGACGCGGTCAAGAACGTGTTCGGCCAGTACACCGCGGTGCGCGCCATCCAGGAACGCCAGAAGCTGGGCCTGGACGTGAACAACGCCGTGCTCAAGACCATGGAAGGCGCGCCGGTGCAGGTGGTGGGCGTGCAGATCGAGGAAGTCGGTTTCTCGCAGGCCTACGAGCACTCGATCGAACAGCGCATGCTGGCGCAGGTGCAGATCGAGACCACCCGCCAGCAGAAGGAAACGGCGATGATCAACGCCGAGATCCAGGTGGTCAAGGCCAAGGCCGAAGCCGACGCGCGCCGCCAGCAGTTCACCGCCGAGGCCGACGGCATCCGCATGCGCGGCGAAGCCGAGGCCGCGTCGATCCGCGCCAAGGCCGAGGCGCTGGCCGCCAACACCAACCTGGTCAGCCTGAACGCGGTCGAGAAATGGGATGGCGTGCTGCCCTCCACGCAGGTGCCGGGCGCGGCGCTGCCGTTCATCGGCATCAAATAGCGGCGGCGCTGCCGCTGTGCGCGGCGGCCGGCATGCGCCGCCGCGCGAATTCCACCAGGTGCTCGCCTGACAGCGCCTTGCTGTAGAACCAGCCTTGCACGATGATCTCGGCGCTGGATTCGAGGGCGGCGAGCTGCTCCTGGGTCTCCACGCCTTCGACGATGATCTGCAGGTCCAGCGCCTCGCAGAAGCGCAGCAGGCCGCTCATGACCTGGGCGCCGCGCGCGCTGCTCTGGGCGAGCACGAAACTGCGGTCGATCTTGACCGCGTCGATCTCGAACTGGTGCAGGTAGCTGAGGGCCGAGTAGCCGGTGCCGAAGTCATCGATATAGACCTTGCAACCGATGCCATGCAGGCGGTCGAACGCCGTGTGCAGCGCCTGCGCGTCTTCCACCAGCGCATCCTCGGTCAGTTCCACCGATACCTGGCCCTGGGCCTGCTCCAGCACCTTGACGAGCTTGTCCAGATACGAAGCCGAGGTCAGTGTGCCGCTGGTGACGTTGACGGTCAGGGGCAGGGTGAAACCGGCCTTGCGCCACGCAAGACATTGCAGCACCGCCTGCTTGGCCACCCACAGATCCACTTCGCGCATCAGGTCGGCCTGCGCCAGCCAGCGCAGGAATTCCAGCGGCGCCTGTTGCGTGCCTTCCGGGCCGGTGGCGCGCAGCAGCGCCTCGCAGCCCGTGCAGCGGCCGCTGCGCAGCGACACCTGCGGCTGGTATTCGAGATAGAAGTCGTATTCGCTGATGGCGCGGATCCGCGAGATCTCGGCGCTGCGGCGGGCGCGGTTGGCGTAGGTCGAGACCACCGGATCGTGCGCGAACAGCAGCGATTCCTCCTGCAATCGCGGAAAGGTGGTGTCGAGCGACTTGAAGTAGACGGTGGCGTCGGCCTTGCGCTGGCGTTCCAGCGCGACCACGAACGGCGCATAGAGGCAGGCGCCCAATGCGATCAGCGTCACTTGCAGCGCCACCCCGCCCAGGTGGCCACCGGCGCTGAGATAGGCATTGAGCAGGACCGGCGAGGTCAGCGGCAACGAGACCGAGGCGGCCGGAATCCAGCCCAGTTGCACCACCGCCAGCGCCACCAGCGCGTTGCACACCGGCGCCAGCACGAACGGGATCAGCAGGCGCGGGTTGAGAATCAGGGGCAGGCCGAACAGCAGGATCTCGTTGACGTTCAGCAGCGACACCGGAATGCTGGCCAGCGCCAGCAGCCGCAGCGATTCGCTGCGCGAGAACAGCAGGATGGCGACCACGAGCGACAGCGTCGCGCCGGCGCCGCCGATGAAGACGAAGGCGCCCAGCAGGCTGCCGTTCAGCGCGTACAGGCCTTCGTGGCCGGCCGCGGCGCTGGCGGCGTTGAGCGCCGTGGCCTGGTCCAGCACGTCTATCACGGGCGCCATCGCGTGATAGCCGTGGATGCCGAAGAACCAGAAGATCGAGTTCAGCGCCGCCGTCATCGGACCGGTGGTGAAGGGGCTGTCGAGCGAGGCCAGGTCGACCGGAATGTCGAACTGCGCCACGCCCGGAATGCGCAGCAGCAGGCTGACCGCGAGCGCCACCGCGCCGGCGGTCAGCAGGCCTGGAATCACCATGTTGAGGGTGCCCCGCACGTTCTCGCCGATGAGCCCGTCGGGCGCCAGCCGCGTCCAGCGGCGCCGGTGCAGCCAGGCCAGCAGGGGCACGCTGCCCAACGGCAGCAGGATGGCGATGCTCAGGATCAGGGTGGCGGCGGCATGCGGGTAGGGCGCCAGCAGACCCTCGGCGATCACGACGTACGACAGGCACAGGAAGGCGGCCGGCAGATTGGGCACGCGGTGGCGGATCGACAGCATGTAGCCAACCGAGGTGCTGACCAGCATGGGCATGACCATGTTGAGCCGGTTGTGCACGGCGGCCAGCTCCTGCACCAGCGCCGCGGACAGACCGAGCTGGCCGGCCACCACCGACAGCACCAGGAACAGCGCCGACACGAGCAGGCACGGCATCGTCCAGAGCAGTCCCTCGCGGATGGCGCGCAGTGCGCTCGCGCTGGCCAGGGCCGCCAACCGATCTTTCGGATAGCGCATGAAGCTCGATGTCGGCATACCGGTCGCCCTATGAAGCCCGCTACCGAGGGCGGGCTGGCCCGGGGCGCGGCCGCCTCGCCGGACCCGGTTTGTAAGAATCCTTTGCCGCATCCTAGCGCCTCAGTTCCCGACTTAGCAATCGCGCCGCCGAAAAATCTTAGGGATTCCCCTCTGTCAAGAATTGAAAAGCGGGCGCATCGTGCACGTATCGGGAGCAGGGCGGCGCGCTACCATCAGGCGCAAACCCTTGGGTTTGGCGGGAGCCGCGGCTTCAATACAGGCTGGATCAAGAGGGAGACAGGATGTCGCAGTTGGAATGGGTGTCCGGCGACACGACGCCGGAACGGCAGGGCTACTACGAAACGCGGTTCGATACGGGCGGCACCGCGATCACGCTGTACAGCGTGCTGGGCTGGATGCCGGCCAAGGCGCCCGGCAACATGGTGAGCTGGCGCGCATTGCCGCCGGCGGTCGAGCGTGAAGAGGCCGAGCGGCACATCCAGGAGTTGCGCGCGGCGCAGAGCCACGTGCCGATGGATTATTGACCGGCGGGTACCTCGCCGGGGCCGCCGCGGTCCAGGCGATATGATGGGAACGCAAGGCCGCGTGGGCGATCGAACGGTTACCGGCGGTTGTGCCCGACGCTGTTTCCGTTCATTCCTGGCCCGCGCTCCCCTTGCGGGCGGCACGCATCCATGACAGATTCCTTTTCGCGAGATTCCGACAGCCGGCGCCGGCCCGCATTCCTGGCCTGGCGTTGGCCTGCGGGCGGCCCGGGACGGCGACTGCTGACGCGCGCGGGGCTGGCCTGCGTTGTCCTGGCGGCCGTGGCGCTGCTGGCGTGGTGGAGCCTGCCCGCCGAGGCGCCGTCGTTTGCGACCACCATTAGCGCCGATCGGGGCGAACGCAAGCAGGTCACGCTGCCCGATGGCTCGGTCCTCGAACTCAATGGCAACGCCCTGGCCGAGGTCAAGTTCTACGGCGCGCGGCGCGAGGTCGAACTGCAGGGCGGGGAAATCCTCTTCACCGTGAACGCCGAGGCGCAGCGGCCATTCATCGTGCGCGCCGGCAGCGCCGACGTGCGCGCGGCCGGCGCCGTCTTCGATGTCCGTCGCGATGAGGACGACGTGACGGTGCTGGTGCGTGCGGGCACGGCGGATGTGACGGGCGGCCATTGGTGGAACCTGGGCCTCGCGGTGCTGCGCGACGGGCACCGCATCCGCGTGCCTGCGAGCGGCGCGATCGGGGTGCCGGCGCCCGCCGACGTCGACGCGCTGCTGGCCTGGCAGACAGGCCGCCTGGTCTTCCGCGACACGCCGATGGCCGAGGTGGTGCGTGAGATGAATCGCTATCTGGCCGCGCCGTTGCGTCTGGCCGACAGCCGGGCGGGGCGCTTGCGCCTGTCGGCTTCGTTCGATCTGGATCCCCCCGAGGCCATGCTGCAGGCGCTGGCCGCCGCGGCGCCGGTGACGCTGGCGCCCGCCGCCGACGGGGCGATCGATCTCAAGGCCCGCTAGCGCGGACTCAGGCCTGCTGGCGGGTCGCCGCCAGCACGATTTCGCGGATGCACACGCCGGGCGGTTGCGAGTAGGCGTAGTACACCGCGTTGGCCACGTCCTCGGCGGCCAGCACCTTGCCGCCCATGTCGGCCTTCCAGTCCTGGTAGCCGCTCTTGATGCCTTCGTCGGTGGTGTGGCTGAGCAGCTCGGTCTCGACCGCGCCGGGGGCGATGGTGACCACGCGCACATTGTGCGGCGACAGTTCCTCGCGCAGGTTTTCCGACAGGCCGTGCACGGCGAACTTGGTGCCGACGTAGGCGACGTGGTTGGGGAAGGTCTTGCGGCCCGCCACCGAGCTGATGTTGATGATGGTGCCGTGGCCGCGCTCGACCATGCCGGCGGCGACGGCGTGCACGCCGTTGAGCAGGCCCTTGACGTTCACGTCCAGCATGCGGTCCCACTGCGCCGGATCCTGGCGCGTGATGTCGCCCAGCAGCATGACGCCGGCATTGTTGACGATGGCGTCTGCCGGGCCATATTGGGCCTCGGCTTCGCGCAGGGCGGCGGCCAGCGCGGCGCGGTCGGTCACGTCGACCTGGCGGGCCAGCGCATTGGGCAGGTTCAGGGCCTGCATCGGCGCCAGGCGGCGCGCCAGCAGCAGCAGCGGGTGGCCGTGCGACGAGAACAGGCGGGCGGTGGCCAGGCCGATGCCGGAACTGGCGCCGGTGACGACGACGAGGGGGCGTTGGGGGGTAGTCATGGTGAAGACTCCAGGTATCGGTTATTTATATGCCGGAGGGGCTGAAAACGATTCTAGGACCGGCTTTCACGCTTGAAAAATGGTTTATTCTTCTCGCATCAATCGGAAAAACTTATGGATAGCCGCCAGCTCAATGCCTTCATCGCGGTCTTCGAGGAACGCAACATCACCGCCGCCGCGCAGCGGCTGCACCTGAGCCAGCCGGCCCTGTCGGGCACCATCAAGAGCCTGGAGAGCCTGTTGGGCGCGCAGTTGTTCGAGCGCCAGGCGCGCGGCGTGGCGGTCACGGACGAGGCCCGCATCCTGTATCCGCAGGCGCGCCGCCTGGTGGCGCAGACCGAGTCGATGGCGCGCCAGTTCCGCCAGGATGCCCGCCTGGCCGAGCTGCGCATCGGCGTCGAGGGCGAGATCGCGGGCGCGCACGTCCGCGCGTTCGTGGCGCGGGCGCGGCAGGCGGTGCCCAATCTGTTGCTGCATTTGCTGGAAGGCTGCGTCGGCGACGCCCGCCTGGCGACCGAGGACGAGCGTTGCGAGGACGAACTGTTCGTGCCGCTGTGGGACGACCTCTACGCCATCGCGCTGCCGGTCGACGCCGCCGAGACCGCCGCGCCGCAGTGGATCGTCTGTCCCGATCACCCGAGCCATCAACGCCTGCTGCCGTATTACGGCGCGGCCGCCGGCGCGCCCGCCGCGCAGGCCGGGTCCTTGCGCCTGGCGCTGGAACTGGCCGCGGCCGGCGTCGGCGCCTGCATCGCCCCGCGCTCGCTGATCGCGCAGCAGCCGGGCGTCGCGGCCCAGGACCTCGATGGCCTGGCGCTGTCGCGCCGCGTCGGCCTGTGCTATGCGGCGCAGGCGCTGGACAAGCCGGCGCTGGCCTTGCTGGCGGAACAGTTGCGCGGCGCCGCCGGCGGATAGGATGCCGGCGGAATGGGATAAAATAGTAACAATTCCCATTTAGATTTCACCGCGAGCCGCGCCGTGTCCTCGACCGAATCCCTGCCCACCGACGCCGTTACGCGGATCTACCAAGAGCATCACGGCTGGTTGTCCGTCTGGCTGCGCAAGAAGCTCGGCAACTCGTTCGATGCCGCCGACCTGGCGCACGACACCTTCGTGCGCCTGATGGCGGCGCGGGTGCGCGCCGGCGGCGGCGACGAGCCTCGCGCATTGCTCACCCATATCGCGAAGGGCCTGGTGGTGGACCATTGGCGCCGCCGCGCGCTGGAAGACGCCTACCAATGCGCGGCCGCGCAGTTGCCGCCGCGCGAGGTGCCGTCGCCGGAAGTGCGGGCGCTGATCCTGGAAACGCTGTACGCCATCGACGCGACCTTGCGCACGCTGCCCGCCAAAACCCGCGCCATCTTCCTGGCCTCGCAATTCGACGGCGTGACCTATGCCGAGATCGCCCGCGCGCAGCGCGCGTCCCTGGCCACGGTCAAGCGCCACATGCAGAAAGCGCTGACGGCCTGCCTCATCGCCTACCAGGGGGGCGCCGCGTGAGCGCCACCTCCGATACGGCGGTCCTGGAAGAGGCCGCCGGCTGGCTGGTGCGCTTCCAGTCGGAAACCCTGTCGGCCGCGGACCGCGCCGCCTTCGAGCGCTGGCGCGGCCGCAGCGCCGCGCATGCCGCCGCCTGGGCCCGGTTGGAGGACATGCTGCGCAGCTTCGGACAGGTGCCGCCCGAGCTGGGGGCGCGCACGTTGCGGCGCCTGGAGCGGCCCGGACGGCGCCAGGCGCTGCGCACCGTGGCGGGCCTGGCGCTATTGGGACCGGCCGCCTGGCTGGCCTGGCGCGAACTGCCGTGGCGCGAATGGAGCGCCGACGCGCGCACCGCCGCAGGCGAGCAGCGCCGCATGCAACTGGCCGATGGCACCCGCCTGCTGCTGAACACCGCCAGCGCCGTTGACATCCAGTACACCGCCGAGCAGCGCGTGATCTGGCTGCGCGCGGGCGAGATCCTGCTAACCACCGGCAAGGACCCGGCGCCGGTCCATCGGCCGTTCATCGTGCGCACCGCGCAGGGCTCGGTGCAGGCGCTGGGCACGCGCTTCATGGTGCGGGACGAGGGCAACGGCATCCGCGTCGCCGTGTTCGACGGCGCGGTGGCGATCCGGCCGGCCGCCAGCGACGCGCGGCGCGTGTTGCAAGCGGGACAGCAGACCGTGTTCGACGCGCAGCGGATCGGCCCCGAGTCGGCCGCCGACGCCGCGCTGGCGTCCTGGGAGGACGGCATGCTGGCCGCGCGCAACTGGCGCCTGGCCGACCTGGTGGCGGAACTGGCGCGCTACCGCCGTGGCTTCCTGCGCTGCGATCCGGCGGTGGCCGAGCTGCGCGTGTCGGGCGCCTTCCCCGTGAACGATACCGACGCCGGCCTGCGCCTGCTGGAGAAGACGCTGCCTGTGCGGATCCACCGCATCACGCCGTACTGGGTCACCGTGGCGGCGCGCTGAACCGCCGCGCCCGTTACAAAATAATCGTCGAATCCCTGACACTTTTTCCGCCTTCGTCCGGTGTACCGGGTGAATCGTCGCGGCGCGACCGCGATGCCCCGCCCACGAAGGATCCCTCATGGCCAGCCGTCACTCCCGTTCCCTGTCCGTCCGCCGCGCGCGGACGCCCTCGTCGTCCGCGCGCGCGGCGGTGCGCGTCCTAGGCCTGGGCGTGGCGCTGGCATTGGCCTCGGCGGTCTCGCCGGCGGCGCGCGCCGCCGATGCCGTCAGCGCGGCGAGCGGCAAGCCCTATGCGATTCCCGCCGGCCCGCTGGGCGACACGCTGGCTCGCTTCGCCGCCGCGTCCGGGGTGCCGCTGTCCTTCGACCCGGCCCTGCTGGCGGGCCAGCACAGTGACGGCCTGAACGGCGTCTACACGGTGCGCGAGGGCTTCGCGCGGCTGCTGTCGGGCTCCGGCTACGCGCTGGCGGAGCAGGGCGGCGGCGCCTATTCGCTGCGCAGGCTGCCGCCGCAGGGTGAGACCACGCTGCTGCCGAACGTCGTGGTGACGGGCGCGGACGCGCATGCCTCGGCGCTGCCGGCCGCGTACACGGGCGGCCAGGTGGCGCGCGGCGGCCGGCTCGGCCTGCTGGGCAACCGCGATGTGATGGACACGCCGTTCAGCGTCGCCAACTACACCTCGGACCTGCTGGCCAACCGCCAGGCGGTGACGCTGGCCGACGCGCTGAACGTCGATTCCTCGGTGCGCTTCACCGGCCAGATCGGCGGCGTGACCGATTCGTTCTACATCCGCGGCTTTCCGATCGGCGAAGGCAACCTGGGCGAAATTGCCTTCGATGGCGTCTATGGCGTGGCGCCGAACTACCACGTGTTCACCGATTACATCGAGCGGGTCGAGGTGCTGAAGGGGCCGGCGGCGCTGCTGTACGGCATGTCGCCCAACAGCGGCGTGGGCGGCGTCATCAATATGGTGCCCAAGCGTTCGCTGCCGCAGGACCTGACGCGGGTGTCGGCCGATTACGCGGGGGCGTCGCAGTTCGGCGGCCGCGTCGACCTGAGCCGCCGCTTCGGCGACGACGGCGCCTGGGGCGTGCGGGTCAACGGCCTGCATCGGCAGGGCGACACGCCGCTGGACAACCTGCATTCGCGCACCGACATCGGCGCGCTGTCGCTGGACTACCAGGGCGAGAAGCTGCGCGCCTCGCTCGACCTGCTGATCCAGAACGAGAAGATCGACGCGCCCACGCGTCCGTTCCTGGTGGCGGCGGGCCTGCGCGTGCCGGACGCGCCGGACGGCCGCCGCAATGCGACGCAGCCGTGGAGCTGGTGGAAGTCCGAAGGCGAATCCGCGCTGTTGCGCGTCGAGTACGACATCAGCGACCGCCTGACGGTGTTCGCCGACGCGGGCGGCTCGAGCACCACCATCAACCGCCTGTCCGACCAGACGCCAACCCTCGTCAACGCCGCCGGCGATACGCGGGTGACCCCCAACCATTTCAAGTTCCAGGTCGATCGCAGCACCTACAATGCCGGCCTGCGCGCCAAGCTGGAGACCGGTCCGGTGCGCCATGCCATCACCTTCATGGGCACGTTGTACAGCGACCGCAACGCGCAGGCCAGCGTGAACGGCACGCCGCTGTCGTCCAACATCTATCACCCGGTGACGCGGCCCCGGCAGGACATCGCCGCGCCCGCCAGCGTGCCCAAGGTGTCGTCTTCGGACCTGAGCGGCTTCGCGCTGGCCGACACGCTGAGCGTGCTGGACGAGCGGGTCCAGTTGACGCTGGGCGCGCGCCAGCAGCGGGTCGAGTCGCGCAACTTCAATGCCGTCACGGGCGCGCGCACCCTCAGCTACGACGAAAGCGCGATCACGCCGCTGGCTGGCCTGGTGCTCAAGCCGTGGCGGAACGTCTCGTTCTACGCCAACTACATCGAGGGCCTGAGCAAGGGCGACGTGGCGCCGGCCACCGCCGCCAACGCCGGCCAGGTGTTCAAGCCGTACAAGTCCAAGCAGAAGGAAGTGGGAGTGAAGGTCGATTTCGACAGCGCCATGCTGACCCTGAGCGCTTTCGAGATCACCAAGCCCAGCGGCCAGTTGACGGGCGGCGTGTATGCGGCGGACAGCGAGCAACGCAACCGCGGCCTGGAACTGAACCTGTCGGGCGAGCCGCTGCGCGGCCTGCGCCTGCTGGGCGGCGTGACCTTCCTGGACGCCGAGCTGACGCGCACCGGCAACCCCGCCACGCGCGGCAACCAGCCGGTGGGCGTGCCGCGCCTCACCGCCAACCTGGGCGCGGAATGGGATACCCCGTGGGTCGCCGGGCTGACCCTGACCGGCGGCGTGATCCACACCGGCAAGGAATACGTCAACCAGGCCAACACGCAGTCGGTGCCCGCGTGGACCACGTTCGACCTGGGCGCGCGCTATGTCACGCGCATCGACGGCAAGGAAGTGACCCTGCGCGCCAATGTCGTCAACGTGTTCAACCGCGCCTATTGGTCGGGCGTGGCGTCCTACGGCACCATCTCGCAGGGCGTGCCGCGCACGTTGATGCTGTCGGCGTCGATGGATTTCTGAGGGCGCGCGGCGGGCCGCCAGGCGGCCCGTGCGAAGCGGCTTGATCCCCCGGCCGCCTAGGCCGCCAGGATGCCGCGGATGCGCGCCAGGTTGTCGAGCGTGCTGCGCAGGTGGCGGGCCAGCGCCTGCGAGGCCTCTTCGTTGCGCTCGCGCTCGAGCAGGTCGAGGATTTCCAGGTGCTGCTCGCAATGCTGGCGGTAGCGGCTGCGGTCCTGCATCGAGCGGTACGACAGCAGCCGCCGCACGCGGTTGACGCGCTTGATGGTGTCGATGAAGAACGGGTTGCCCGAGGCCTCCACCAGCGACTCGTGGAAGCGCACGCCGCGCTCGTGCAACTGGTCGGCGCTGTCGCTGTCGATGCCGCCGTCGAGCAGGTGGCGCTCGGCGGCGCGGCAGCGCGCCAATACGGACTTGTCGATGCGGTAGGAGGGTTCGAGCAGCGCGGCCGGCTCCAGCGCCAGGCGAAGGCGGTACGACTGCAGCAGGCTGTCGGGCGTGGTCATCATCGACGAGAACTCCCAGCCATAGCCGGGGCGCCGCTGCGCCCAGCCTTCCTGCGCCATGCGGGCCAGCAGCGCCTGGGTCTGCGCCTGTGTCAGGGCGTAGCGGGCGCGCAGCAGCGCCTCGCTGCACTGCATCGGCAGCACGCCGCGCAGCAGTTCATCGGCCAGCCGGAAATAGCTTTGCGTGACGATGTCCTCGGCGGCGGGCGGCGCCAGGTCCGCGCAGGTGCGCGCCAATGCCTCCTGGTCCAATTGCAGGAAGTAGCCGCGGTTGGGCTTGCGCGCCACGATGCCGTGCGCTTCCAGCAGGCCGAGCGCGTCGTTGACCGGCGAGCGCGACAGGCGCAGGCGGTCGGCCAGCTTTTGCGCGCTCAGGTGCGCGCCCTCGGTCAGGCGGTCCTGCCGGATCAGCTCCAGGATCTTGCTGGCGGTGTGGGTCTGCGCGCTCATGGGGGATGGAAAGTGGGACTCAGCCCAGCGGGGCCGTGTCGGGCGGCGCCGATTTCGCGGCGCCAAGCGTATCCGCGAGGATAGCCGGAATCACGCCGCCCATCCGCAGCAGATGCAGCTCCAGTTGCGTTTCGACAGCGGCGGTGGCCTGCAAGGCCTGTTCGCCGCCGTCGGCGCGCAGCAGCCGCACGGCGACCGGCTGGCGCGGCGCCAGGCGCTGCGGCGGGCAATCGATCTCGAAGCGGTCGCCCGGCTGGATCGCCAGGCGGTGCGGCGTGACGCCCGCCGGCAGGCGCAGCGGCAGGATGCCCATGCCGATCAGGTTCGAGCGGTGGATGCGCTCGAAGCTGACCGCCAGCACCGCGCGGATGCCCAGCAGCCGCTGGCCCTTGGCGGCCCAGTCGCGCGAGGAGCCTGTGCCGAAGCGTTCGCCGGCCAGCAGCACCACCGCGTCGCCGTCGCGGCGGTAGTGCTCGGCGGCTTCCCAGATCGGCTCGATGGCGCCGCTGGGCGCGTGCAGCGTATGGCCGACCGGCGCGCCGGGGCTGAGCAGGTTTGCCAGGCTCTTGCTGTAGAAGGCGGCGCGTATCATCACCTGCCAGTTGCCGCGGCGCGAGGCGAACACGTTCAGATCATCGCGGTCGTCGCCCTGTGCCACCAGGAAGTCGGCGATCAGGCTGTCGGGCGGAATGGCGCTGGCCGGCGACAGGTGGTCGGTGGTGACGTCGTCGCCCAGCACCAGCAGTGGATAGGCGGCGTAACGGCCCAGTTGGCTGGCGGCGCCGGCGCTGGCGAACGGCGGACGCCGCAGCGCGGTCGAGGCCGGGTCCCACGGAAAGCGCGGCGTGTCCGGCGATTCGAGCGCCTGCCAGCCGGGATTGGCGGCGGCGATGCGGAAGGCGCGCTGGAAATCGTCGGCGCGCAGGCCCTGCGCCAGCGCCGCGTCGATCTCGTCCTCGCGCGGCCACAGCTCATGCAGATACACCGCGCGGCCGTCCGGCGCCACCTGCACGGGCTCGCGGCTGAAATCGCGCTCGGCGTCGCCGGCCAGGGCGAAGGCGATGACCAGCGGCGGCGACATCAGGAAGCCCAGGTCGAGGTCGGGGTGGATGCGGCCGGTGAAGTTGCGGTTGCCTGACAGCACCGCGACGGGGTGGACGGCGCCGGCGGCCATGCCGGCGCGCACCGCCTCCGGCAGCGGTCCGGAATTGCCGATACAGGTGGTGCAGCCATAGCCCACGATGCCGAATCCCACCGCTTCCAGGTCCTCGAGCAGGCCGGCGCGTTGCAGATAGTCGGCGGCGGCGGGCGAGCCGGGACCGAGCGAGGTCTTGACCCAGGCCGGCGCCGTCAGCCCGGCCTGGCGCGCCTTGCGCGCCAGCAGTCCGGCGGCGATCAGCAGGCGCGGGTCCGACGTGTTGGTGCAACTGGTAATGGCGGCGATGGCGACGGCGTGGCGCGGCAGCGGCGAGGCCGCCCCGGGCGCGAAGGCCAGGCTGGCGAGGATCGCGCGGGTCTCGCCGTAAGGGCGCAGGTCCTGCGGCCGGGTGGGACCGGCCACGTGCATTCGCACCTGGTCCAGCGCGATCTCGATGACCCGGGTGTAGCGCGGCGTGGCCGCCGGATCCAGCGCCAGGCCGGCGCTGGCCGCGTAGGCGCCGACGCGCGCGACGTGGGCCGCGTCGCGGCCGGTCTGGCGCAGGTAGTCGAGGGTGGCCTCGTCGATGGGGAAGTAGCCGGTGGTGGCGCCGTATTCGGGCGCCATGTTGGCGACCACGCAACGGCTGCCCGCCGACAGCGTGGCGACGCCGGGGCCGAAGAACTCCACGAACTCGCCTGACACCTGGATCGCGCGTAGCCGCTGGGTCACGGTCAGCGCCAGGTCGGTGGCGGTGACGCCAGCCGAAAGCGCGCCGCTCAGGCGCACCCCTATCACGTCCGGGATGCGCAGCATGGTCGGCATGCCGAACATCACCGTCTGCGCTTCCAGGCCGCCCACGCCCCAGCCTAGCACGCCAATGCCGTTGATCATCGGTGTGTGGCTGTCGGTGCCGATCATCATGTCCGGGTGCAGCGCGCCATGGTCGTTGCACACCACCGTCGCCAGTTGTTCCAGGTTGATGGTGTGCATGATGCCGGTGCCGGGCGGATGGATGCGCACGTTCGACAGCGCCTTGGCGGCCCAGCGCAGGAAGCGGTAGCGCTCGGCGTTGCGGCGCAGTTCCAGGGCCAGGTTGCGCGCCGCCGCGTCGGGCTGCGCATAGGCCTGCACCGCCAGCGAGTGATCCACCGAGACGTCCACCGGCAGCACCGGATTGAGCGCGCGCGGATCCACCCCCGCCTCGTCCAGCGCGTCGCGCATGGCGGCGATGTCGACCAGCGCCGGGGTGCTGGTGGTGTCGTGCATCAGCACCCGGCCGGGCTGGAAGGCGATCTCGGCCTCGCTGGTGCCGTCGCCGAGCCAGGCGAACAGGGCGGCCACGGCGGCGTCGCGCTCGGCGCCGCGCATGTTGCGCAGCGCGTTCTCAAGCAGCAACCGCAGCACCACCGGCAGGCGGTAGTAGTCGGGGCCGTACATGCCGGCCATGTCGATGTGGGTATAAGCGGCGCCGTCGAGCGTGAAGCCGGCGTGGCGCAGGGCGGGGGCGGGATTTTCCATGGCTGCTAGTTTTGCATATTGAATATGCAAAATGCAATCTGGATGCGCAGTTCGATGCGCCGGCGGGCGGGCTATCCGGGGGCGAACGCTTGGCCGTCCAGGGGCGATTCCAGGCCACGGCGTTCGCCGCCGCGCACCCGGCTGACAGCGTGGCGCAGGGTGGCACGGTAGTCGCCGCGCGCGCCCCGAATGGGGCGATGGGCCGCGGCGATCAGGGCGGCGTCGCCCAGGCCCAGCGGCAGCACCAGGGGCCGCGACTGCTGGCGCGGACGCTGCTCGGTCATGACGAATTCGCCGCCGCTGAAGTCGCGGGCGGGATCGGACAGCAGCGCCACCAGCCGGATGGGGAACGCCCTGTCGTCATGCGCGTGTTGCAGCGCTTCGTAGCCGTCCAGGCGCAGGCAGGTGAGGACGGCAGCGCCGTCGGGCGCGGTTCGCTCGGCGTCCAGGTCCGGCCGATAGCGGACGTCGTGGCCCAGCCGCTGCGCCCAGGACTGCGCCAGCGGCGCCAACCGCGCAGACAGGGCGCACGGCAGGTCGCGCAGCGGCGGCGGCGCGGGCAGGCGCAGGGCGCGCCGCTCGTCGCGTTCGCCGGTGATGCGGACGGCCGCCGGGTCGTCGAAAGCCCGCGCCAGCGCGCGCGCCTGCGGCGGACTGAACAGCGCGGGCAGCGGCGCCCAGCCCTCGGCGTCCAGTTGGCCCACGATGCCGGTCCAGTCGTAGCGGTCCAGCGGATGGCCGGCGGCGTTCATGACATTGCCGCCGGCGCGGCGGGCATGCGCCACAGGTACCACGCCGCGATCGTGCGATACGGGCTGAAGGCTTCGCCGATGGTTCGCATCCGGGCGGGCGATGGCGCCTTGTCCAGGCGTTTCAGCCGGCGATAGCCTTCGCGCACGCCATAGTCGTCCGCTGGCAGGATGTCCATGCGCTCGAGCGTGTAGATCAACAGCATCTCCACGGTCCAGCGGCCCACGCCGCGCAGCGCCACCAGGCGCTCGATCAGGGCTTCGTCGCTCATCGCCAGCGCCTCGTCGCGCTCCGGGATCACGCCGTCGAGCGCCGCCTGCGCGATGCCGCGGATGGTGGCCAGTTTGGACGCCGAAAAGCCGCAGGCGCGCTGGGCCTCTGGGTCGGTGTCCAGCAGCGCCCGTGGCCGAGGGAAGGCCTGCCCCGGATACAGCGCCAGCAGCCGGCCGAGGATGGCGTCCCCGGCGCGCGCATGCAACTGCTGGTAGGCAATGGCGCGCACCAGCGCCTCGTAGGGCTCGCGCGCCGGCCGCGGCGCGTGCAGGCAGGGGCCGATGGCCTGCACGTGGCGCGCCCAGTCGGCGTCGAGGGCGGCCAGGTGGCGGGCGGCGCGTTCGAACAGGGCCGGCGTCGGCAGGGCTTCCTGTGCGGCGACGGTCTTGCGGGGCCGGCGTCCGGCGGCGGGCGGGGCGGTATCGGGTGGCGTCATGAGAGGCGGGAATCGGGGGGCAGGGCGGCGCGGGGCGGGGACGCCGGCGAAGGACAGCATAACGGCTCGGGCCGCCGCCGGCACTCCGTTGCTTGCGGCCGCGGCGCGCGCCCCTGGCCGGCAATGGGCCGTGCAGTATGCTTGTGGGCTTTCCTGACCCCTTTCCCGCTGCCCGCAATGACTGATTTTCCCTTTGACGCCGTGCTGTTCGACTGTGATGGCGTCCTGGTCGATTCCGAGCCGATCACCGCCCGCGTCCTGACCGAGATGCTCAACGAACTGGGCTGGGCGATCACCTTCGAAGAGGCCACCCGCATCTTCACCGGCAAGGCGGTGCGCGACGAACTGCCCCTGATCCAGGCGCGCACCGGCGTGGCGCTGTCGCCCGACTGGTTCGCGCAATTCCGCGAGCGCCGCAACGCCGCGCTCGACCTTGAACTGCTGGAAATCCCCGGTGCGCCGGACGCGGTGCGCGCCTTGCACCGGACGCTGGACGGCCGCATCGCAGTGGCCTCCGGCGCCGACCGCCGCAAGGTCGAGCTGCAACTGGCCAAGGTCGGCATCGCCGACTGCTTCAGCGAACGCGTCTTCAGCGGCCACGAAATGCCGCGCAGCAAGCCCTATCCCGATGTCTACCTGGCCGCCGCCAGCGCGCTGGGCGTGGACCCGCGCCGCTGCGCCGTGGTCGAAGACACCGTCACCGGCGCCACCGCCGGCGTGGCGGCGGGCGCCACGGTGTTCGGCTACAGCCCCGGCGACAACGGCCACAGCGGTCCCGAGGCGCTGCGCGACGTCGGCGTCGCCCACGTCTTCACCGACATGGCGCAACTGCCGGCCCTGCTGGCCGGCTGGGCCGCGGCGCGCTGACGCCGACGGGTCAGCGGCCGGCGTACTGCTCGCCGCCGTCCAGGTCGATCACCGTGCCGCTCAGGTAGCCGGCGCGCGGCGAGGCGCCGAACACCACCATGTCGGCCACCTCGCCGGCTTCCATCAGGCGGCCGAAGGGCAGGTCGTGCAGGGTTTCCTGCCAGCGCGATTCATCGCCCCAGCGGGCCTGCGCGCGCTGCCTGGCCAGCGTCAACACGCGGTCGGTGCGCGTGCGCGACGGATTCACGCCGAACACACGCACGCCGTGGCGCGGCCCGTCGCCGCCCAGGGCGCGCGTGAATGCGATCAAAGAGGCGTTGGCGGCCGCGCCGCAGATGTAGTCGGCGCGCGGGGCCGCGCCGGCCATGCCGATGATGTTGGCGATGACGCCGTTGCCGGCGGTGCGCATCAACGGGTAATAGTGACGTGCCAGGTCGATATAGCCATGCACCTTCAGGTCCCAGCCGGCGCGCCAGCGCCCGTCATCGACCTGATCCAGCGCGCCGCCGGGCACCGCGCCGGCGTTGTTGACGAGGATGTCGACGACGCCGGTGTGTTCCACCACGCGCGCAGCCGCGCCCGGCTGCGCCAGATCGACCGCCAGCGTGCGGGCCTGCCGGCCGGTCTGCGCGGCGATCGCGGCGGCCGCGGCCCGCAGCGCCGCGTCGTCGCGCGCCGCCAGGATCGGCTCGGCGCCTTCCCGCGCGAACGCCAGGGCGCAAGCCAGGCCTATCCCCTTGGACGCGCCCGTCACCAGTACGCGTTTGCCTTCCAGTTGCAGATCCATCCCAAGCTCCTCGCGATCGCGTCCGTCATAGCGCGGACCAGGATGACGTTGTAAACCGGATGGCCGGCGCGACGCCAGCGCCAGCCTGCTATGCTGAACGCCGCATACCTGGACGCGGGAGACGGCGATGGCGGAAATCTGGCTGGAAGTCTGGAGCACCTTGCGCAGCGAATTCGCCGACATCCCCGATGCCGGCGAAGCCACCCGCATCGTGCTGCGGCTGGGCATGGCGGTGATTCTGGGTGGCCTGCTCGGGTACGAGCGCGAACGCAGCGGCAAGGCCGCCGGCCTGCGCACTCACATGCTGGTGGCGCTGGGCGCGGCCATCTTCGTGCTGGTGCCGCTGCAGAACGGCATGGCGGTCGGCGACCTCAGCCGCGTGCTGCAGGGCGTCATCGCCGGCATCGGCTTTCTCGGCGCCGGCGCCATCATCAAGCTCAGCGACGAACGCGAGATCCGCGGCCTGACGACCTCCGCCAGCATCTGGATGACCGCCGCCATCGGCGTGGCCGCGGGCATGGGCCGCGAAGCCACGGCCGTGGCCAGCACGGCGATGGCGCTGTTCGTGCTGGCGGTGCTGCGGCGGGTCGAGGCGCGCATCGCCGGCAAGAACGAGAAGCGGGTGATCGAGCGCGACCGCCCCTGAGGCGGCCTCAGATCCAGACGTCGTTGGGCGCGCTGCGCTCGCCGCCGTGGTCGCCGGTATTGCGCACGCCGCGCGGCTCGATCAGCATGGCGTGCACCTCGTCTTCGGCAGAGGGCTTGTGCTCGACCCCCTTGGGAATCACGGCCATCTCGCCGGGCCCCAGGTCGATGTGGCCGTCGCGCAGTTCGATGCGCAGGCGGCCTTCGAGCACGATGAAGGTCTCGTCGGTATCGGCATGGGCGTGCCAGACGAATTCGCCGTGCAGCTTGACCAGCTTGAACTGGTAGTCGTTCATCTCGGCGATGACCTTGGGCGTCCAGTGTTCCTGGATCAGCGAGAGTTTGCGGGCCAGGTTGATGGCGATGGCGGACATGCGGGGTTCCTCGGCGGAAAATGGAAGGCCCCAGCGTAGCGACGCGCGCGCCCGCCGTCTTGTACGTTTGTGCGGCGAACGTCAGCGCCGCAGGGTGCCGCGCCATTGCGCCGGCGTCATGCCGAACGCCTGGGCATGGCGCCGCGTCATGTGGCTCTGGTCGCTGAAGCCGGCCTCGGCCGCGGCGTCGGCCAGCGGCCGCCCCGCGGCGATCAGGCGCCGTGCCAGGTCGAGCCGGCGCAGCAGCGCATAGCGGTACGGGCTGGCGCCATACAGTGCGCGGAAATCGCGCGACAGGCGCCAGCGGTCGATGCCGGCGGCGCGTTCCAGGTCGTCCAGCGAGATCGCCATGCCGTGGGTGTCGTGGATGTACTGACGAGCGCGTTCGCCGGCGGCGTAATCGGGAAGGCGGGCGGCGGGCGCTTGCCCGGCCGCGGCGCACAGCGCCAGCGTCAGGTCGTAGAGCGCATCGTCTTCCCGCAACGGATCGGCGTCGCCCTCGTCGTTGCGCAGCAGCGCGGCGCAGGCGGCACCAAGCCGCGGGTCGCTGGAAATGCCGTCGCGAATGAACGGCAGCGGCCGGCCGCCCAGGATGCGCTGGATCAGCGCGGGCTGCACGTAGGCCATGCGGTAGTGGAAGCCGGCGTCGGTGCCGGCCTGGCCGTCGTGCGCCTCGTCGGGATGCAGCACCAGCACGCCGCCCGGCAGGCTGTGCCGCAGGCCGCGGCGATAGTGGAAGCTCTGCACGCCCGCAAGCGTGCAGCCGATGGCGTAGGTGTCGTGGCGATGCAGGCCGTAGCCGCGGCCGCCGAAATACGCCTCGATGCGCTCGAACCGGTCGTCCGGCGCGCGGCGCACGATCCAGTCGCGGGAGGCGGGGCGGGCGGACACGGCTGTCTACGGCCGGATCTGTACCAGCACGAACTCGTTGCCGTACAGGTCGATGAAGTGCGCGTACACCGCGTTGCCGTCGTCCACCGGCTCCCGGGTGAAGCGCACGCCGCGCCCGGCGAAACGGGCATGGTCGCGGGCGACGTCGTCGGTGTAGAACACGCCCACCGGCTGGCCGCCGGTCTGGTCGCCGACGCGGTCGCGCTGGGCCTGGGTCTGCGCTTGCAGCAGCCAGACGCCCACCGACGGTTGCTCGGGCAGGCGCAGGTGCACGTAGCGCTGCTGCCCCACGGCCATGTCCACGAACACCTCCATGCCCAGCTTGTCCTGGTAGAAGGCGATGGCGGTGTCGTAATCGTTGACGAGCAGGACGAGACGGCCCAGCGAATGCATGTCGGGACTCTTTTGAAAGTTGTGCTTGCGGCTATGCTAACCGGTCTACATTAATCCGCTTCGCGCAGCAGCCGGAATCCGACGAGCGGATAGCGCGTTTCCACGGTGTTCCAGTTGCGGTAGGCCGAACGCGCGTACAGCGCCCAGGTGTGCCAGGAGCCGCCGCGCCGCACTTTGACGTTGCCGCTGGCGGGGCCCTGCGGGTCATCCTGGGGCGAATGCGCATAGTAGTCCTCGCCATACCAGTCGGACACCCATTCCCAGGCATTGCCATGCATGTCATGGAGCCCGAACGCGTTCGGCGCGTAGCTGGCGACCGGCGCGGTGAAGGCATGGCCGTCGCGCCGCGCGGCGGCGAACGCCCGCCATTTCGGCCACAGCGGCGCCGCGTCGGCGTCGAAAGTGTTGGCCACGTCCGGCAGCGCGGCCGGATCGTCGCCATTCTGGTAGCGGCCGCGGCTGCCGGCGCGGGCCGCGTATTCCCATTCGGCCTCGGTGGGCAGGCGGTAGACGCGGCCTTCCTCGCGGCTGAGCCAGCGCGCCATGGCGGTCGCGTCGTTCCAGCTTACATTGACGACGGGATGCGCGTCGGTCTGGGCGAAGCCGGGGTTGCGCCACGAATAGCGGCGGTCACGCCCCTCGAAGGCGTCGCCGCGTTCGCTGGCATCGGGGTCGTAGGCGGCGTTGTAGCCATAGCCGCCGGTGCCGTCCGCTTCCGATTCCGGCACATAGCCCGAGGCCTCGATGAAGCGCCGGAACTGACCCACGGTGACTTCCGTGCGCGCCATCAGGAAGGGCCGGGTGATGCGCACCGTGTGCACCGGCGCTTCGTCGAACAGTTGGGCGAAGCGCTCTTTCGGGTATTGCGGATAGTCGCGCGCCAGCGCCTCGGGCGTTTCGTCGCTGCCCATCTGGAAGGCGCCCGCCGGCAATGGCACGAACACCATGCCAAGCGAATTCTCGATCGGTGTCGGCGGCTCGGCGGCCATGGCGGACAGGCTGGCCAGCGAACACAGCAGGGCTAAGGCGAGGCGCATGGAATACCTGGAGAAAGGGCGCAAGGGTGCCCGATAATAGGGCCGTCGCGCGGTCGCCGCCAGTTCTGGGGAACCCGCATGGCGGCCGGCCGGCAGCCTCGATCGGCCGGCTGCTTCCGCGGGTGCGCGGCGCAAGCCGTCTCAGCCTGCCTTGCGGATGGTGAAGTTGATCCGCACGCTGCCCAGCGTGGGGTGCGGGCGGTCCTTCAGTGGCAGCACGCCGTGATAGCGCAACCGGTCGACGCCGCCCCACACCACTACGTCTCCATGGAACAGCGGCACGTGCACGGCCTTGTCGCCGCGCTCGTGGCCGCCGAACAGGAACACCGCCGGCATGCCCAGCGACACCGAGACGATGGGGGCGTCGTAGTCGCGCTCGTCCTTGTCCTGGTGCAGCGACAGGCGCGAACCGGGCTGGTAGCGGTTGACCAGGCAGGCGTCGGGCGCGAAGCCGGGAAAGCCCGCCGCCAGCGCGGCCTCGCGCGCCAGCGTGTCGAAGGCTTCCGGCATCGCCGGCCATGGCAGCCCCGTGCGCGGATCCTCGCGGGTGTAGCGGTAGCCGCGCGCGTCGCTGGTCCAACCGAAGTCGCCGCAGTTGGTCAGCGCCACCGACATGGGCAGGCCGCCGGGCGTGACCATGTGGCGAAAGGGCGCTTCCCGGCGCACCGCGTCGACGCCGGCCAGCAGCGCCCGCGCCGCCGGCAGCGCATAGCCGCGCAGCACGACTGACTGCGCGCCGATGCGTTCGCGGCCGGTCTGCGCGGTTTCCTCGTCGTTGAACAGGTTCAGGCTGGTTCCCATGTCAGGTCGCGTCGTGGAAGATCACGCCGAGCGTGTGGCGGCGGCCGTCGCGCAGCGCGCTGACGCCGTGGCGCATGGCCACGCGGCGCCAGCCGCGCGCGCCGGCCACCGGGCGCTGGTTGACGGTGAATACCAGCGCGTCGCCCTGGCGCAGCGGCAGCACTTCGGCGCGTTGCCCGCCGCTGTCGGTCTCGGTCATGACGAACTCGCCGCCGGTGAAGTCCAGGCCTGGCCGCGACAGCAGCACGGCGACCTGCAATGGGAAGACGTGTTCGCCATACAGGTCCTGGTGCAGGCAGTTGTAGTCGCCCGGCCCGTAGCGCAGGATCAGCGGCGTCGGCCGGCGCTGGCCGGCATGGTGGCAGCGGGCCAGGAAATCGGCGTGAGCGGCGGGATAATCCACCGCGATGCCCATCTGCCGGTTCCAGCGGTTGGCGATGGTCGCCAGGCGTGGGTACAGCGCGGTGCGCAGGTTGTGCAGCAGGCGCGGCAGCGGATAGGCGAAATACTTGTATTCGCCGCGACCGAACCCGTGGCGGCTCATGACGATGCGGCTGCGGTAGCGGTGTTCGTCGTCGTAGCCGGCGGCCAGCGCCGCGCATTGCGCCGGCGTGAGCAGGCCGGCGGCCACGGCGTGGCCGCGCGCGTCCAGGTCGGCGGCGATGCGGGTCCAGTCCAGGGTGTCCAGCTTGCTCATTCGGTGCGATGCATAGGAAAAGCGATAGTGTCCAGTCTAGCGCCATCGGGCCGGCGCCGAACTCCGTATGTTGCCGCCGCCTACAGCAGCGACTCGACCGGCAGCAGCGATACGAACCACACCGAAAAGCGCTGCCAGGCGGTCGTGCCCGGCTCGGTGTCGTGTCGGAGTGTGCGGCCGTCGCGCTGTTCCAGCCAGTAGAGCCTGCCCTTGTCGTCCAGGCAGACGCGATAGGCGCTGCGCGGGATGTCGCGCTCGAAGGCGTCGGCGATGTGGCGCGCCAGGGTCGGGCTGTCGATCACGAAGCCCAGCTCGGTGTTCAGGCGCGCCGAGCGCGGATCGAAATTGAATGAGCCGACGAACACGCTGCGTCCGTCCACCGCGAAGGTCTTGGCGTGCAGGCTCGAGCCGGAGCTGCCGAACGGCCCCATGCTCTTGTTGCGCTCGACTTCGCCCGCCTGACGCTTCATTTCGAACAGTTCCACGCCGGCGGCCAGCAGGTCCCGGCGTCGCGAGGCGTAGCCCGAATGCACCACGGCCACGTCGGTGGCCTCGAGCGCGTTGGTCAGCACCCGCACCTTGACCCCGCCCTGCGCCATGCGCGCAAAGGCCTCGGTGCCGCTGGCGGTGGGCACGAAATAGGGGGAGACCAGCTCCAGGTCGGTCGTCGGCGTGCCGACGATGTCGTGCAACTGGTGCGGCAGCATGGCCTCGGGCGGCGCGGTGCCCAGCGTCTTGCGCGGGTCGTCGCTGACCATGCGCGTGTCGGCCCACTCCAGCGCCAGTTCGCCGCGCAGCAGTTGCTGGATGAACGGCAGCTCGCGCATCGCCTCGGCATAGGCCGCGGCCTCGGGCGAGCGCTCGACGGCGCTGGCCTTGCGTTCCAGCGCGGCCAGCGCATCGGGGCCGGCGGGCTTGAGCAGCCCCGCCACCGGATAGGCCGACTGGCTGGCCCAATAGCGGTCGAAGTCGTTTGAGACGTCAGGCACCACGGCGCCCACGGCCAGCACGTCCAGGTCGGTGAACAGCACGCCGTTGGTGGCGCCGAAGTATTCGTCGCCGATGTTGCGGCCGCCGACGATGGTGGCCTGGTTGTCGGCGGTGAGCGACTTGTTGTGCATGCGCCGGTTCAGGCGGCGGAAGTCGGTCAGGTAGCCGATGGACTTGGGCCAACGCACCGCGAACGGGTTGTACAGGCGCACCTCGATGTTCGGATGCGCGTCCAGCGCCGCCAGCACCGTGTCCAGCCCGGAGGTGCCATTGTCGTCCAGCAGCAGCCGCACGCGCACGCCTCGGTCGGCCGCCGCGTGCAGCGCCTCCAGCAGCATGGTGCCGGTCATATCGTCGTGCCAGATGTAGTACTGCACGTCCAGGCTGCGCTGCGCGGCGCGCACCAGCATCATGCGCGCGGCGAAGGCGTCGTGGGCGTCCGCCAGGGGATGGATGCCGGACTTGCCCGGATGCCGCGCCGCCAGGGGCGTGATGGCGCGGCCCAGCGCCGTGTCGCGGGCCACGTCGGGCGCCAGCGCCTGCGAGGCGCTGCGTGATTCCAGGGGCGGCAGGCTGCAGCCCGTCAGGATGCCCAGGCAGAGGACGGTCATGGAAACGAATCGGGCTGTGTGCATACGCCGTATTGTGCCGAATTGCCGGCGGCCGCGTCGGGTTGCAGGCGCGCACGCGGTGATTGATTGAATTCCATATTTGAGATAAATTCTCTTATATGGAAAATTCACCCGCTCCCGATTTCGACCTGGACCAACGCCTGGCCGGCCGCCTGAAGGCCCTGCGCGCCGAGCGCGGCTGGTCGTTGGACGAGCTCGCCGCGCGCGCCGGCATCAGCCGCGCCACGCTGTCGCGCCTGGAAAACGCCGAGGTCAGCCCCACCGCCAGCGTGCTCGGCAAGCTGTGCGGCGCCTATGGCATGACGATGTCGCGCCTGCTGCGCATGGTCGAGGACGACTTCGCGCCGCTGGTGCCGGGCGCGGCGCAGGCTGTGTGGGTCGATGGCGCCACGGGCTTTCGGCGCCGCTCGGTGTCGCCGCCGTCGCAGAAGCTGGCCGGCGAAGTGCTGGCCTGCGAATTGCCGGCCGGCGCCCATATCGAATACGAACAGTCGCCGCGCGCCGGGCTGGAACACCACCTGGTGATGCTGGAAGGCGAGCTCTCCATCCGCGTCGACGGCCAGGCCCATGCGCTCGGGCCGGGCGACTGCCTGCGCTATCAGCTCTACGGCGCCAGCGCGTTCGATACCCCGCCGCACAGCGGCGCCCGCTACCTGTTGTTCATCGTCTGAGTCCGCCATGTCCATCGATACCCTTGCATTGACCTCTGTTACCGCCGATGAGGCCCACGCCCTGCTGCCCGGCCTGGGCGAGTTGCTGCACGCCTGCGTGCAGGAGGGCGCCAGCGTCAGCTTCGTGCTGCCCTTTGGCCCCGAGGCGGCGCGCGCGTTCTGGCTCGACAAGGTGCTGCCGCCGCTGGAAAGCGGCGGCCTGGTGCTGCTGGTGGCCATGCGGGAAGGACGGGTGGCCGGCTCGGTGCAACTGGACTGCGATACGCCGCCCAACCAGCCGCATCGCGCCGAGATCCGCAAGCTGCTGGTGCACCCCGATTTCCGCCGCCGCGGCATCGCCCGTGAACTGATGCAGGCCGCGGAGGCCGCGGCCGTGGCGGCCGGCCGCAGCCTGATCACGCTGGATACGCGCACCGGCGACAACGCCGAGCCGTTGTATACCTCGCTGGGTTACCGCACGGTGGGGGTAATTCCGGGATTTGCCCGCGATGCGCGCGATCCGAACCGGCTGGATGGCACGACCATCATGTACAAACCGTTGTAGCGCGGCCCGGCGGGCGCCGGGCGCGGCAGGCCGCTCAGGCGAGCGGCTTCAGGCCCACGCTGTAGGGCGGGGCGTTGCCGCGCGCGGCGGCCTTGATCTTCAGCATCGAGCCGCCCGGCGTGAATTCGAATTCCTGGAACGGCACTTCGAACCACTGGTGGAAGCTGGTGCGCGAGAACTCGGGCACCCAGACCTTGGGACGCTTGTTGTCGCAGTGGAATTCCACCAGGGTACGGTCGATGCCCAGCGGACGGGTGTTGCCAATGCGGTAGCTGGCGCGCAGTTCGGCGCTCTCGGTGCGGCCGGGCTGCCAGGTCAGCCCGATGGATACCATGAAGTGTTCGATCGCCTCAATGCCGCGATACATAGCTGACTCCGAATGCTGCCGGGCGCGAACGCCCGCAAGAAGCCGCCGCGAGGGCGGCGGGAAATACCGCGATTATCCGCCATTCCCCGTTTTCCTGCCGGTCGTCGCGCCCGGGCTTCAGTCGGCGACGGGCCAGTCCGCGTGGAATTTCAGCAGCGCGGCGGCCACCGCCTGCGGCGCTTCGCGTTGCGGAAAATGGCCGACCCCATCCAGCACTCGCCGCTCATAGCCTCCGGTGAAATAGCGCTCGCGGCCTTCGGACGTCGCCGGCAGGTTGCAGGTGTCCGCGCCGCCGTGCAGCACCAGCGTGGGCAGCGCCAGTGTCGGCGCGGGCGTGAGCCGCGCGCTGTCCTCGGCGTAGGCCGGGTCGCCGGCCTCGAAGCCCCAGCGCTGGCGGTACGAGTGCAGCACCACCGCGGGCCAGTCGGGATTGTCGAAGGCGCGCGCGGCTTCGTCGAATTCGTCCGGCTGGTACCAGCCGGGCGGCGACCAGGTGTCCCACAGATAGCGGGTGAAGGCGCGAGCCTCCTCGCGCACGGCCGCCGCGCCGCGCGGCGTGGCCATGAACCAGTGGTACCAGTAGTTGCGCGCCTGCGGCAACGGCAGGGCCTGCGCGGGATCGTTGGTGCCGTAGCCGACCGACAGCAGCGCCAGGTGCGAGGCCACGCCGGGTTGCAGGCCGCAGGCATTGGCGGCGGCGCGCGCGCCCCAGTCGTGGCCGACCAGCAGCGGCCGGCGCAGGCCGAGCGCGGCGATGAAGTCCAGCACGTCGCGGCCCAGCGCGGCCAGCTCGCCGCTGCGCGGCGTCGCCGCGTCCAGAAAGCGGGTCGGGCCGAAGCCGCGCAGCGCCGGGCACAGCACGCGGTAGCCCTCGGCCGCCAGGCGCTGCGCCACCGGGCGCCAGCATTCGGGGCTGTCGGGCCAGCCGTGCAGCAGTACGGCGGCGCGCGCGCCGCCGGGATTCCATTCCAGATAGGCGATTTCCAGCCGGGGGGTGCGGAGGGTGGCGTAGGCGGTCATGGTCGTGCGTCCTTGCGGTATCGGGAAAGGCTACGATAGCGGCGCCGGAAATCACGATTAGTGAATAATGTGAGGTTATTATCAATGAATCACGTATTTAGGAGTCGCCCATGGACACCCCTGCGGCGCCGGTCGGCGCGGTGCTGGACCTGACCCTGTTGCGCACGTTCCTGGAGGTCGTCGACCATGGCGGGTTCGCGCTGGCGGCCGATGCCCTGGCGTTGACGCCGTCGGCGGTCAGCGGCCACATCAAGCGCCTGGAGTCGACGGCCGGCGCCGTGCTGCTGGAACGCACCACCCGCAGCTTCGAGCTGACCGCGGCGGGCGAGACCCTCTACGCCTACGCGCGCAACATCGTCGATCTCGAGCGCGAGGCCCGCGCCCGCCTGCGCGGCGCCGGCCTGAAGGGACGGTTGCGCATCGGTTCGTCCGAGGATTTCGCCGGCGCCTGGCTGCCCGAAGTGCTGCAGGCGTTCCACCGCGCGCACCCCGGCGCGTCGATCGAGTTGAAGGTGGGCGTCACGACCGACCTGCTGCGTCAGCAGGAACGCGGCAAGCTCGACGTGGTGTTCGGCAAGCGCTGCGCCCGCGTGCATGATGACGGCGAACTGTTGTGGGAAGAAGAACTGGTGTGGGCCTGGAGCGAGGACAAGCCGTGGAAGCCGGGCGAGCGCGTGCCGCTGGCGGTGTTTCCGGATCCCTGCGTCTACCGCGAGGCCGCGATCGCGGCGTTGGGCAAGGCGCGGCGCGCCTGGCTGCCGGCGTTCGAAAGCGCCAGCATGGCGGGTTGCCTGGCCGCGGCGCAGGCCGGCTTCGCGGTGGCGCCGGTGGCGCGCAGCCAGTTGCGCCAGGGCCTGCGCGCCCTGGCGCGCGAGGACGGCATGCCGCCGCTCCCGAACGCGCGCTTCTATGCCTTTGCACGCTCGGCCGAGCCGGCGGTGCGGGCCCTGGTCGCGGCCGTGCGCGAGACCGGGCAGCGGCGCCGGTTCGCGCGTTGAGCCGCGGGCTTGCGTTGTTTCAATGGCCTTGATTGAGTAAACCAAATGGACGCGTGGCGCCGCGTCCCGCACGATGGTGCCCATGTCTTCTATAAGACCGGCGCAGCCGCCGCCGGTCCGGGCATCTGAATCAAAGGAATCATCATGGCAAATTTCCTGCTTGCACTGGTCACCGCTGAACTCTCCCTCTTCGGTGTCGACGCCGCTGCCGCGCCCGCGGCCGCCGCCCCGGCCGAGGCGCCGCCCGCCGACACCTCGCCGCGCTTCGACAGCGAGCACTACCGCAGCGCGCTGGGCTGAGACGCAAGGCTGTAGAAATAGGCAGGTTTCACGCAAGAACGAGCCTGTACGCTCCACCACGCGATTCTTAATATCCCTCTCACGCCCGGGGTCCATGGTTTCCGTGTGAATCCATGGACGACGGCGGGTCACCGGCCTGTTGCCGGTGGCTGCAAGCAGAGGGAGATCGCATGAGCACCGAAAAAATCTGGTTTGTCACAGGCGCCGCGGGCGGCCTGGGTCTGGCGCTGGTCAGGATGCTGCTCGATCAGGGGGGCTACGTCGCGGCGACGGCGGACGACGTGGATGTATTGATGGAGGCGGTGGGCGCCAAGCTCGAGGGCCGTTTCCTGCCGCTCGAAGTGAATCTGGCCGATGAAGGCAACGTGCGCCGGGCGGTCGACAGCGCCATCGCCGCGTTCGGCCGCATCGACGTGGTGGTCAATCACGCCGGCCGGGGGCTGTCCGGGCCGCTCGAAGCGCTGTCCGACGAGGCGTTGCGCGGCAGTTTCGACATCAACGTCTTCGGCGTGTTGAATGTGGTGCGCGCGGTGATGCCGCGCCTGCGCGCCCAGCGCGCGGGGCACGTCTTCAATATTTCGTCGATCCTCGGTTTCGATGGCGGCCGCGCCGGCTGGGGCGCCTACAGCGCCGCCAAGTTCGCCGTCAGCGGCCTGACCGAGGCGCTGGCATTGGAAGCCGCGCCGCACGGCGTGCGGGTGTCGCTGGTGTACCCCGGCGCGATGCGGGCGGGGGCGGAGGAGATCGGCGGCCATTCCGAAGCGGGACAGGCCGCTGCGGCGGGGCATCCCGCCGCCGGCGATCCGGCCAAGGCGGCGCGCGCGCTGATCCAGGCGGCCGACGCGCAGTATGCGCCGCTGCACCTGTTCCTGGGGCGCGACGCCTTCGACCAAGCGCGCGGCAAGATCCAGTCTGTGCAGCAGGAGCTGGCGCGCTGGCGCGAGATGTCCGTGTCGATCGGCTTCGTCGACGAGCGGCGCATGGCGGCCTGAGCGCGAGCGGGGCCGCCTACCCGGTCAGGCCCTGCGCCGCCTGGTAGGCGCCCAGCAGCGCCAGGCTCACCATGAAACATTGCCTGAAGACGCGCGGCGACAGCCGGTCGCGCAACCATTGTCCCAATGCCATGCCGGCCAGCGCCGGCAACAGCATCAACACCGAGGCGCCGGCCGCGCCAGGGCTGTAGCTGCCGGTCAACCACAGGCCCGCCGCCAGCGCGACGGTCGAGACCGTGAACGAAATGCCCATGGCCTGGATCAGTCCGTCCTTGCCCAGGTTCAGCGCCTGTAGATACGGCACGGCGGGAATCACGAAGACGCCGGTGGCCGCGGTGATGACGCCGGTGACCACGCCCACCGCCACCCCAAGCGTGCCTTCGTGGCGGGCCGGCACCGCGGGCGGCTTGCCAAACAATCCCCAGGCCGCGTAGACCACCAGGGCGACGCCCAGGCAGACGCTGGCCCAGTGGCCGGCCGGCGCGCCCAGCCACAGCGCGCCGCCGATCGTGCCCACGCACACGCCGAGCTGCATCGCGCCGATGCGCCGCAGCACCCGCGTCAGCGTCGGCCATGGCCGCGCCTGCCAGAGATTGGTGATGAGCGACGGCACGATCAGCAGCGCGGCGGCCTGGGCCGGCGCCATCACCAGCGCCAGCATGGCCATGGAGATGGTCGGCAGGCCCAGTCCCACCACGCCCTTGACCACGCCGGCCAGGACGAACACGGCGGCGGTCGCCGTCAGCAGCGCCGGCGTGGCGATGCCGGACAGTTCGTGCAGGTTCATGCGGCCTCGCAATGCGCGGTGAGCGGGTCGCGCGGCCGGCCGAACAGGGCATAGGCGACGTCGTCGGCCCCGCCCTGGCTGGCGGCGCGCAGCAGCCACTGGCGGCCTTCGCACAGATCGGCGGGCTGGCCGGCGCCATACAGCGCGGGGCCGCCGACCAGGGCGATGCCGAGCATGCGCTGCGCCGGCGCATGGCCTTCGCGCGCCGCGGCCCGCAGCCACGTCAGCATGGCGGGATAGTCGCCCAGGGTCTGCGCTTCCAGAGCCAGGGCGTATTTCTGCGCTGGCGTGGCATAGGCCGACAGACCGTTATTGGCTTCGGCCCGGCCTGAGGAATGCAGCGCCAAGGCAAGCAGCAGCGCGGCTGGCCCGACCGCGGCAACGCGCCGCGCGAAGGAGGGAGTCATGGATATTCCCCTTGATGGATGATCGACAGCCAGATTCTGCGCGCGGCAGGGGGTGAATCCATATCGGGATCTCGCTGAGCCTGCCTATGGAGCAGCCTGAGTCTGGCGTGCTACGCTTTTCGCATGCGCTTCGACCTGACCGATCTGCGGCTCTTCCTCAATGTGCAGGAAGCCGGCTCCATCACGGCGGGCGCCCGTCGTTCGCACATGACGCTGGCGTCCGCCAGCGAACGCATCCGCGGCATGGAGGAGACGCTGGGCGTGCCGCTGCTGCTGCGCGAGCATCGCGGCGTGCAGGCCACGCCCGCCGGCCGCACGCTGGCGCATCACGCGCGGCTGGTGCTGGCGCAGATGGACCGCATGCGCGGCGAGCTGGACCACTACGGTCAGGGGCTCAAGGGCCACGTGCGGGTGCTGTGCAACACCACCGCGCTCAGCGAGTACCTGCCGCAGGTGCTGGGCGCATTCCTCAAGGACCACCCGCGCGTCTCGGTCGACCTTGAAGAGCGCCTCAGCTACGAAATCGCCGACGCCCTGCGCGCCGGCACCTGCGACATCGGCGTGCTGGCCGATTCCACGGATCTGCAAGGCCTGCGGGTGCTGCGCTTTCGCCATGATCCGCTGGCGCTGGTGCTGCCGCCAGGCCATCGGCTGGCGGGCCACGCGACGGCGCTGCTGGCCGACGTGGCGGACGAGGAGTTCGTGGGGCTGGTGGAGGGCAGCGCGTTGCAGGAGCACATCGCGCACCATGCGCGCCGCGGCGGCAAGGCGCTGTCGTACCGCGTGCGGCTGCGCAGCTTCGACGCCGTCTGCCGCATGGTGGGGCAGGGCGTGGGCATCGCCATCATGCCGAAGGTGGCCGCGGTGCGCTACGGCCGCGCGGCCGGCGTGCGGCGGGTGGCGCTGGTCGACGACTGGGCCGTGCGCGACCTGGTGCTGTGTGTGCGCGGCGAGCTGCCGGCCTATGCGCAGCAGTTGGTGGCGTACGCGCTGCGCGACGCGCCCAAGGCCTGACAGGGCCGGCGCGAGATTCGTTTTGGCATGAGGCGGTCCCGCGCGCGCTCAGCGTTGCGCGAGCCCGGGCTTGCGCAGATGTCCCCGCTCGAACCATGAACCGGACGCCACGGCGGTCAGGATGACCAGGCCATACAGGCACATGGCGGCCGCGGCGATCAGGAAGAACAGCGTCAGCGATCCGGTCAGGTGCAGCGCCGCGCCGCCGACGCCCGCGCCCACCGCCAGGCGCAGGAAGCCGGCCCACAGCGGCCATTTCAGGCGGCCCGCGCCCTGCGAGGCGAAGTACATCGAGAATCCCAGCGCGAAGAAGCCGTACACCGGACCGACGATGCGCAGATAGGCGCTGCCGGCCTCGAGCATGTGGTCCTCGGCGCCGAACAGGCGCAGCCACACTTCGGGAAACAGCGCCGCGGCCAGGCCGAGCGCCTCGGCCAGCGCAAACGCCATCGCGCCGCCCGTGAGCGCCACGCGCAGGGCGCGTTCCGGCTGGCCGGCGCCGATGTTGGAGCCGACCATCGCGACCATCGGCGCGCCCAGGCCGAACGCCAGCGGCATCATCAGGTATTCCAGCCGCACCGCGATGCCGTAGCCGGCCACCGCGGCGGTGCCGGCATAGGCGCCCACCAGCGCCGCCGTCAGCGCCACCAGGCCATTGGTGAGCAGGGGGTTGAGCGTGGCCAGCGCGCCGACGCTGAGGATGTTGCGCATCAGGCCCAGGTGCAGGCGGCAGCGGGTCAGGCGCGCGGCGTTGCGGCCGCTCAGGCAATAGCCGCCCAGCACCAGCGTGCCGACGGCGTAGTAGGTGACCAGCGCCCAGCCGCCGCCGGCCACGCCCAGCGCGGGGAACGGCCCCCAGCCGAAGATCAGGCACGGCGACAGCGGCACCAGCAGCAGCGCGCCGCCGCAGATCACCGCGCCCGGCACCAGCATGTTGCCGGTGCCGCGGATGACGCTGGCGAACGCGTTCATCAGCCACATCAGCACGATGCCGCCGAAGATGACGTTGGAATAGGCCAGCGCCGCCTCCAGCGCCGCGCCCTCGGCGCCCAGGGCGCGGTACAACCGCGGTCCGAACGCCAGCAGCAACACGCAGAACAGCAGGCCCAGCGCCGCATTCAGCACCACCGCGTGCAGCACCAACTGATCGGCTTCCTGCTGCCGCCCGGCGCCCAGGGTACGGGCGACCGCGGCCGAGATGCCGCCGCCCATGGCGCCCTGCGACATGTTCTGCATCAGCATCAGCACCGGCACCACCAGCGCCACGCCGGCCAGCACCGGGGTGCCCAGCCGCGCCAGGAACCAGGTCTCGATCAGGCCGGTGGCGGACTGCGCCAGCATCATCAGGATGTTGGGCCACGCCAGCCGGGCCAGCGTCGAGGCGATCGGCGCGTGCAGCATGGCCTGCAGGCGGGCATTGGCGGGGCGGGGCGCGGGAGAGGCGGGCATGGCGGGGGGGGGGGCGGAGGAGAAGTCCGCAAAATTTACGTGCATATGCCAATATATGTCAAGATTGCGCTAGACTGGAATCCGGCGGGGCAGTAGCGTTATGGGCGGCCTGCGGCGGCCGCCCAGCCGGACCGCCCCGCCGTTGCGTACCCTTTTCACCTGCCGTCCGAAGCCATCATGTCCGACGTCGATTCCCCCTCCATCCCCCCGGACCCGCTGGTCTGCAACGGCGCCGCGCTGCGCAAGGCGACCCGGCGCGTCTCGCAGTTGTACGACACGGTGCTCGCGCCCTGCGGCCTGAAAGTGTCGCAACACTCGATCCTGGTGCACATCGCGCGCGCCGGCGCGCCGTCCATGACCGACCTGGCGCGCGCGATGGTGCTGGATCGCTCCGCGCTGGCGCACAATCTCAAGCCGCTCGAGCGCGATGGCTACGTCCACATGGCGCGCGACGAGCGCGACGGCCGCAGCCGTCGCGTGGCGCTGACCGAGGCTGGCCGCGACAAACTGGCCGAATCCAAGCGCCTGTGGAAAGACGCGCAACGCCGTTTCGAGGCCGCCTACGGCGCGGAGCGGGCCGCCGCCTTGCGGGTATCGCTGGCTGACATCTTCTCCGACGAATTCGCGCTGGCGTTCAGCCGCGGCTAGCGCGCGCGGGCCAGCGCCAGCGCTGCGCCCAGCACGCAGGCCATGCCGGTCAACTGGCCGGCCGACAGCGCTTCGCCCAGCAGCAACGCGGCCAGCAGGACGGCTGACACTGGCGCGATTGCCGTGAATAGCGCGGCTTCCGAGCCGCTGACGCGCTCGGCGCCGGCGTACCAGAGCACGAAGCCGCCCACGGTCGGGACCAACGCGTAATAAGCCACGGCCAGCAGCGCATCCGCGGGCAGCGGCCGCATCCACGGCGCTTCGGCGACGGCCGCCGGCAGGCACACCGCCAGGCCGATGGCGGTCATCAGCGTGGACAGCGCCAGCGGCGGCACCGGCGCCCGCAGCCGCTTATGCAGGAGGATGAACAAGCCCTCGCAAAGCACCGCGCCCAGCACCAGCGCGTTGCCCGCCAGGGTGCCGCCATCCTGGGCCCCGCCGCTGCGCGTCATCAGCCAGACGCCAGCCGCCGCCACCGCGATGGCCAGCAGCGTGGCCTTGCCGGGCCGCTCGCCCAGCAGGGCGATGGCAATGCCGGCCGACACCAGCGGCAGCGTGCCGAGGATCACGCCGCCATCCACCGCCGACGTGCGTTGCAGGCCGGCGATCAGCAACGTGGTGTAGCCGACGCTGCCGGCGATGGCCTGCGCCGCCAGCAGCAGCCAGTCGTGCCAGGCCAGGCGTGGCAGGCGCGCGCCGGCCAGCTTCCACAGCAGGGCGAAACAGGGCAGCGCCATGGCGAAGCGCAGCGCGGTGGCGCTGAACGGCGGCAGGCCGGCGGCGATGATCTTGCTGGCGACGACGGTGCTGCCGACCAGCGCCATCGCGGCGGCCAGGCAGCAATAGCCTTGCAGGGTACGGTTCATGAGGCTGCGGCAATGACGGAGAAGGCCGCAGCGTAGGCGTTGACGGCCGCCGCGGTCTTGAACGAAATTGCGCGGCGCGGATTCAGCCGGCGACGGCCAGCGCGTAGCGGCCGGGCGATACGCCGTAGGCGCGCGTGAACAGCCGCGTCATGTGGCTCTGGTCGGCAAAGCCCGCGCTGGCCGCCGCATCGGCCAGCGCCATGCCGTGGCGCAAAAGGCGGCGCGCCAGCAGCAGACGGCGCTGCACCTGGTAGGCGTGCGGCGTCATGCCGGTGGCGCGGCTGAAGCCGCGCAGCACCTGGAAGCGGCTCAGGCCGCAGGCGCGGGCCAGGTCGGCCAGCGACAGGGCGGCGGCGGGCGCGTCGTCGATCAGGGCGAGCGCATGGCGGATGGCGGCGGACGCGCCGCCAGCGGCCGGCTCGGCCCGCGCCAGGCCGCCGGCGCGCGCCAGCACGCGCGCCAGCAAGACGTCGCGCGCCAGCGCGTCGCCGCCGCCCACGGCCAGCGCATACAGCGCCAGCAGGTCCACCGCCAACGCCGGCGCGTCCATCACTGGATGTTCGAATTCAAAGCCGCTGGCGGCCGGCAGCGCGTCGGCCGCGTCCGCCACCACCGCGGGATCCAGGTACAGCATCTGCCAGGCGCGTTCGCCGCCGATGGGCGCGCCGTCGTGCACCTCGCCGGGATTGACGGTGATGACCTGGCCCGGCCCGGCCTCGACCCGGCCGCGGCCGCTGTGCGACGCCTGCGCGCCATGGCGCATCACGCCGATGCCGTATTGATCGTGCGTATGCCGCGCGAATGCCCTGCCGCTGCGCGCGGCCACCGCCTGCACGCCGGCGAGGACGCTGCGCGACATGACGAACTGGCTGGCGGGCATGGCATGGCTCCGGTGGGGGGGCGGGATCAGGCTCGCCCGCCGCGGCTGAAGACCTCGCGCAGCGCCGCCGCGAACAGGGCGTCGACGTTGCGGCGCAGGCCGTCGGCGCGGGTGAACAGCGAAATCGGCGGCAAGGTCCAGTCGAAAGAATACGGCACGATCGCCGCCCCGGCGATGCGCACCAGTTCATCGGCGATGTCGGCCGGCAGGATGGACACGGCGCGGTCGCTGGCGACGATCATCTCGCCGATCAGCTTGGACGAATCGCTCTGCACCGAGGGCGTGGGCGGCGCCAGCCCGGCGCGCAGGAAAATGTCGGCCACCTGCTCGCGGATCGGGCTGTCCGGCGTGCCCAGGATCCAGTCCAGGTCGGCCAGCATGTTCCACTCCAGCCGGGCGCGGCCCAGTCGCGCCGCCAGGCGGCGGCTGGCGATCAGGCGCGGCGGCTGGTGGTACAGCACCTCGAAGTCGATCTGGCGCAGGTCCACCGACGGCGTGGCCCAACCCACCACCACGTCGAGCGTGTGGTCGCGCAACTGGCGCAGCAGCGCGGGGCCCTGGCCTTCGTGGATGGTGGCGGTGATGCCGCGCCCCTGCGGCAGGGTGCGGGCGATGGCCGCCGACAGCACCTGTCCCGAGACGAATGGAATCACCCCGACATGCAGGTGGGCGGCCTGGCCGGCGGCCACCGCCTCCATTTCCTGCACCAGGTGGCCCAGGTCGTGCACCAGCGCCCGGGCCCGGGCCAGCACCACCGCGCCCAGGGGCGTGGGGGTCATGCCGCGCACCGAGCGGTCGAACAGCGGCACGTCGAACATGCTCTCCAGTTCGGCCAGCGCGTTGGTCACGGCCGGCTGGCTGGTGGCCATGTGCTCGGCCACGCGGGTCAGCGAGCCGTGCTGCTCGATCTGCAGCAGCAGCATCAGGTGGCGCATCTTCAGCCGCGAGGTCAGCTTCCGGAGCACCTCGTCCGGGGAAAACGGTGTCATAGACAAGGCATAAGATAAAAGTGATGTGACAATATTAAATCTGAATGAACACCTTATGCCTGCGGCCCTAGAATTTTCCCTGTCATAGACTAGGAGGCGCCGCCCCATGAATTCGCAAGCAGACCGCCAGGCCGCTCTGGATTACCACGAGTTTCCCACCCCGGGAAAGATCTCCGTCGTGGCGTCCAAGCCGCTCACCAACCAGCGTGACCTGGCCCTGGCGTATTCGCCCGGCGTGGCGGCGGCTTGCGAAGAAATCGTGGCGGACCCGGCCAACGTGTTTCGCTTCACCGGCCGGGGCAACCTGGTCGGCGTGATCTCCAACGGCACCGCGGTGCTGGGCCTGGGCAACATCGGCGCGCTGGCCTCCAAGCCGGTGATGGAAGGCAAGGCGGTGCTGTTCAAGAAGTTCGCCGGCCTGGACGTGTTCGACATCGAGATCAACGAAACCGACCCGGACAAGCTGGTCGAGATCATCGCCGGCCTGGAGCCGACCTTCGGCGGCATCAACCTGGAAGACATCAAGGCGCCGGAATGCTTCACCGTCGAGCGCAAGCTGCGCGAACGCATGAAGATCCCCGTCTTCCATGACGACCAGCACGGCACCGCCATCACCGTTTCCGCCGCCTTCATCAACGGCCTGAAGGTCGTGGGCAAGCAGATCGACAAGGTCAAGGTGGTCACGTCCGGCGCCGGCGCGGCCGCGCTGGCCTGCCTGGACCTGATGGTGGACCTGGGCCTGCCGCTGGAGAACATCTGGGTCACCGACATCGAGGGCGTGGTCTACGAAGGCCGCACCACCCTGATGGATCCGGACAAGGCGCGCTTCACGCAGAAGACCGACGCCCGCAAGCTGGCCGAAGTGATCGAGGGCGCGGACGTGTTCCTGGGCCTGTCGGCCGGCGGCGTGCTCAAGCCCGAGATGGTCGCCAAGATGGGCCCGCGCCCGCTGATCCTGGCGCTGGCCAATCCCACGCCGGAAATCCTGCCGGAAGTGGCGCACGGCGTGCGCGACGACGTCGTCATGGCGACGGGCCGTTCGGACTACCCGAACCAGGTCAACAACGTGCTGTGCTTCCCGTACATCTTCCGCGGCGCGCTGGATGTGGGCGCCACCACCATCACGCGCGAGATGGAAAAGGCGGCGGTCTATGCCATCGCCGAACTGGCCGAGGAAGAGCAGAACGAAGTGGTGGCGGCCGCCTATGGCACCTACGACATCTCGTTCGGCCCCGAGTACCTGATTCCCAAGCCGTTCGATCCGCGCCTGATCGTGCGCATCGCGCCGGCGGTGGCCAAGGCCGCCATGGAAGGCGGCGTGGCCACGCGCCCGCTGGCCGACCTGGAAGCCTACGAAGAGCAGTTGCAGCAGTTCGTCTACCACTCCGGCGCCTTCATGAAGCCGCTGTTCTCGGCGGCCAAGCGCATCGTGCGCAACGGCGGCAAGTCGCGCATCGTCTTCACCGAGGGCGAGGACGAACGCGTGCTGCGCGCGGTGCAGGTCATCGTCGACGAAGGCGTCGCCCGACCGATCCTGGTGGGCCGTCCCGCCGTGCTGCTGTCGCGCATCGAGAAGTTCGGCCTGCGGCTGCGCCTGGGCGAGGACGTCGAGGTCACCAACCCCGAATACGACGAGCGCTTCCACCAGTACTGGACCACCTACTGGGAACTGATGTGCCGCCGCGGCATCACCAAGGAAATGGCGCGCGTGGAAATGCGCCGCCGCCTGACCCTGATCGGCGCGATGATGGTGCACCTGGGCGATGCCGACGGCATGGTCTGCGGCACGGTCGGCGCCTATCACGACCACCTGCGTTTCGTCGACGAAGTGATCGGCCGCCGCCCCGGCGCCAACGTCTACGCCGCCATGAACATCCTGCTGCTCAACGAGCGCACGGTGGTGCTGGTGGATACGCACGTCAACGATGAGCCGACGGCCGAGCAGATCGCCGAATTCACCATCGCCGCCGCCCGCGAAGTGGGCCGCATGTTTCTGGCGCCCAAGGTGGCGCTGCTGTCGCGCTCGAACTTCGGTTCGGGCAGCTCGGCCTCGGGCGCCAAGATGCGGCGCGCGCTGGAACTGGTGCGCGAAGCCGCGCCGGAACTGGAGATCGACGGCGAGATGCACGGCGACTGCGCGCTGGACGAGGCGCTGCGCCTGCGCATCCTGCCGTCCTCGACGCTCAAGGGCGAGGCCAACCTGCTGGTGTGCCCGAACGTGGACGCCGGCAACATCGCCTACAACCTGCTCAAGACGGCGGCCGGCGGCAACGTGGCGGTGGGCCCGATCCTGCTGGGCGCCAACGCGCCGGTGCACATCCTGACCTCCAGCTCGACCGTGCGCCGCATCATCAACATGACGGCCCTGACGGTGCTGGACGCCAACCGCGTCGAAAGCTGATCGCCACGCGGTCGCGCCCGACCGCATCGCAAAACGCCCGTCTCATCGCATGATGACGCGGGCGTTTTTTTACGGCGATCGGGCTCGGGATGGCGGGCTACGGGAGGGGGCGCGCCCGCCGAAGGCGTGGCGCGACGAAAGCGCTCATGGGGCCGGCAAAGCCGGCCCCATGACTCAGTTGGCGCTGGCCTTCCAGGTGCCGTCGGGTTGCTTGCAGAACCAGAACTTCCAGGTTTCGGTGGTGCTGGTGCGCGCGAAATCGCCTTCCAGCAGGCGGCAGGTGCGCTCGCCCGCCGTGCTGGTCTGCAGCGGCGTGATCTTGGCCGTGATCGGCGCGGCCTTGCGCTTGGGAGTGCTGGACCAGTTCACGCTCTGGCCGTCGGCGGCGCTGTTCAGCGCTTGCGCCACCGCCTCGTGGAAAGCCGGCTTGTCGGCCTTGGAAATCTGGGTGATGAGGGCATTGTTCAGCATGACGGCGGGCGCCGCCAGGACCGGGCCGGCGGTGACGCCGGCGGCGAGTGCGAAAGCGATGAGACGGATGGTTTTCATTGCGGACTCCCTCGTTGTTGTCAGGGCCGCGCGGGCGGCCCATTGATGGTCAGGTCCGATGGTACGCGAAGCGTCGGCGTCTTGTCTCCATTCGTCCGCGGCCAGGGGGCGCGGCTTGCGCACACGCAAAAAAGGCCGCCCGGCAGGGGCGGCCAAGGTACAACAAGGGGAGGGGTAAATCGTCAGGCCGTGCTCAGTTGACGCGGTGGTAGGCGCCCGAGAACGGCAGGTCGTTGGGTTCGACGTTCGAGACCTGGCCGGCG
The DNA here is from genome assembly GCF_046535435.1 of Achromobacter sp. SIMBA_011. Lineage (NCBI taxonomy): Bacteria > Pseudomonadati > Pseudomonadota > Betaproteobacteria > Burkholderiales > Alcaligenaceae > Achromobacter > Achromobacter sp. SIMBA_011. The sequence continues at coordinate 1,506,933 of NZ_JAWRWN010000001.1, forward strand.
GCCTTGGCGGTGGCCAGTTCGGCTTCCACCTGGGCGCGGGTCACGCCCGACTGGGGCGCGCCATACACGCCCTGGAACGGCATGTCGTTGGGTTCGACGTTCGAGACCTGGCCGGCGGCCTTGGCGGCGGCCAGCTCGGCCTGCACCTGGGCGCGGGTCGGGCCTTCATACGGCGTGCCGTAGACGCCTTGGAAAGGCACGTTGTTCGGTTCGATGTTCTGCGAGGCAGAGGCGCCGGCGCTCAGGGCGGCCAGGGACATCAGCAAAGCGGTGGCAAGGGTCTTTTTCATGGTGAATCTCCGATTTCAGAAGCCAGGGAGCGAATCGGCGGCCTATCCGTCGTAGTTCGTTGTTGTTTCCCGATGGCTCCATAGTGCGCCGGATATCACTAGGGATAAACCCGTATATCGGTAAAAGATTTTTCCATAAATGGAAGGAATGAGTAATTTCGAGCAATTAGTCGCCATCAATGGCAACGATAGCCGGCACAACCCCTCGTTGGGGCGCGGCGTGGAGCAGGGGGAATGGCACGGCCGTCGTGGCGATGCCACGAAGCCCGCAACAGGCGGCAGGCGACCCGGGCTGGCCGGGCGAGTTGTGGCGGGTGGTGGGGCAGACGGGAGCGACCGGGCGCCCTGGAGCGGCCGGGGTCAGTAGTGCGGCGGCAGTTCGTCGCGCAGGCTGCGGAACGGCGCCGCGCCCTCGGGCGCCTGCTGGCGCAGGTCGGCCACCTCGCGTTGCAGGCGGTCGATCTGTTGTTGCTGGCGCACGATGATCTGGTTCAACTGTTCCAGCAGGTCGTCGGCGAAACTGGCCTTGACTTCCAGGTCCAGCAGCCGGCGTTCGATGTCTTGCGAGTTTTCCATGGCGCTATTAGAACCCATTCCCCGCGCGGGTTCCCTGGCCCGGACGTATCGACATTGAAGGCATCCTGTGCGAGGCTCGGGGCCATGGTCCTTCAGCGGGGTTTTCGATTGGCGAAGCAACGACGCCGGCCCGGCGGCCTGGCCAGCTCCTTCCTGCATGGCCTGCTCGGCATGGCGCCAGCCGTGACGGCGCTCGCCCAATCGCAGACGCCGCAGCAACTGGCGCCCGTAGCGGTAACCGGCACGCGGATCGGCACGCCGCCGTGGGAAACCCCGGCTTCGGTCGACATCGTGGAGGGCGCGGCGATGCGGCGCGGCCAGCCGGGCATCAACTTGTCCGAAGGCCTGGCGGGCGTGCCCGGCCTGCAGATCCAGAACCGCCAGAACTACGCGCAGGACCTGCAGATATCCAGCCGTGGCTTTGGCGCGCGTTCCACCTTCGGCGTGCGCGGCGTGCGGCTGTACGTGGACGGCATCCCGGCAACCATGCCGGATGGCCAGGGCCAGACCTCCAATATCGACATCGGCTCGCTCGATCGGGTGGAGGTGCTGCGCGGACCGTTCTCGGCGCTGTACGGCAACTCGTCCGGCGGGGTGATCCTGGCCTACACCGAAGACGGCGCCGTGCCCGCCGAAATCGGCGCCTCGGCCTGGGCCGGCCCCGACCGCACCTGGCGCTATGGGGCCAAGGCCTCGGGCACGTCCGGCGACATGGACTACGTGCTCGACCTGTCGCGCATGACCACCGACGGCTACCGCGACCACAGCGCCGCGCGCAAGAACCTGGGCAATGCCAAGCTGGGCGTGCAACTGGACGACGCCAGTCGCCTGACGATCGTGGCCAACAGCGTCGACCTGACGGCCCGGGATCCGCTCGGCCTGACGTACGCGCAGTTCCAGGACGCGCCGCGTAGCGCCGAGCTGGCGGCGCAGTACGACACCCGCAAGACCGTGCGCCAGACCCAGGGCGGGCTGGTCTACGAACGCCACGTCGACGGCGCCAACACGCTGCGCCTGATGCTGTACTACGGCCAGCGCGACACCACCCAGTTCCAGGCCATCCCGCCCGCGGCGCAGGCGGCGCCGACGCAGGCGGGCGGCGTGATCGACCTGCGCCGGCGCTATGGCGGGGCCGACCTGCGCTGGACCTCGGAACTGGGGCCGGCGGCGCGGCCGCTGACGCTGGTCGGCGGCTTCTCGTACGACACCCTGCGCGAGAACCGCCAGGGCTACCAGAACTACGTGGGGGACGGCGCCAGCCGCCAGCTTGGCGTGCGAGGCGCATTGCGGCGCGATGAAACCAACACGGTCTACAACGCCGACCCCTATCTGCAGGCGTCATGGCGCGCGGCGCCGCGCTGGACGCTGGATGCCGGCCTGCGCTACAGCACGGTGGCGTTCCGCTCGCGCGATCATTACCTCGCGCCGGGCAATGGCGATGACAGCGGCAGCGCACGCTATCGCCGCGCGCTGCCGGTGGCCGCGGTGCGCTACCAGGCCGATCCGCGGACCTCGCTGTACGCCTCGTATGGGCGCGGCTTCGAGACCCCGACGCTCAACGAGCTGTCGTACCGGCCCGGCGGCCAGCCGGGCCTGAATTTCGCGCTGGCGCCAGCGCTCGGCGCCCACGTCGAGGTCGGCGCCAAGACCGATCTGGCTGGCGGCCAACTGACCGCGGCCGTGTTCCGCGTATCGACCGATGACGAGATCGTCGCGGCCGGCAGCACGGGCGGCCGCGCCACCTTCCGCAATGCCGGACGCACGCGCCGCGACGGCGTGGAACTGGGCTGGTCCAACCGCTTTGCCGGCCACTGGCGGGCGCAACTGGCCTACACCTGGCTCGATGCCCGCTACCGCGACGATGGCGGCGGCGCCATCCGCGCCGGCAACCGGATTCCCGGCATTGCCGGGCAGTCGGCCTATGCCTCGCTGGCCTGGACGCCGCCGCAGGGCTGGCAGGCCGGCATCGAGGCCCGCTACCTGAGCCGCCTGTACGCCGACGACGCCAATGACGCGGTGGCTCCGGGCTATGTGGTGGCCGCGCTGTCCACCGGCTACGTCAAGCAGGTGGGGCCGTGGGCGTTGAGCGCCTACGCGCGGATCGACAACCTGTTCGACCGACGCTATGCCGGGTCGGTCATCGTCAACGAGAGCAATGGCCGCTACTACGAGCCGGCGCCGGGACGCGGCGTTGGCCTGGGGGTGGGGGCAACGTATCGCTTCTGACAGCCCGGACGCCGCGGGTCGGCCACGGGCGGGCATCGCCTGAAATGTCAGACCATGCCCGCATCGACGCCGCGACCGCCACAGATAGAATCCGTAGGTCATTTTGGATAGGCGGAGTCGAGAATCGTGCAATGGCAGCAGAGGGCCAGACGGGCGCTGGCGCGGGTATTGATGGCGATCGCGTTGATGCCGGCGTTCGCCTACGGCCAGGCTCACCCTGCCAACGGCTGCTTTTCGCCGGCAGGCGCCAACGCGGTCCGATTGGAAATTCCGCCGTCGGTCACGTTCGATCTGGACAGGCAGTTGATCAACGGCGAGTGGCTCTACCGAAGCCGCGTCTACGAATTCAACTATCGCTGCTACCGGAACCGACCCGGCATCAACCAGAGCCAGGTGGAGTTGCGGTCGCTAGGCGACTTCGCCATCATCAGGCAAGCGCTGCGAGACACTGGCGTCCGGCTGGACCTCATCATCAACGGCGACGTCAACAAGTTCTGGAATCCCGACCCAATGATCCCGGGCGGCGCTGAAGGGTATGCATTCGGCGACCCATATGCCCAAGATACCGGCGAGCGGACCCTGACCGTCACGATGCTGCTGATCGTGGACAGGCAGATCACCAGTCCGTTGCGCGTATTCATGCCGTCGACCACCGCCTTCAAGCTGATCAACGATTCCTGGGGCGTCGCCGATCCGGGGATTTTCATCACGACTTCCGCAACGCGTTTCCAATATGTGCCGCGGTGCATTGGCGATCTTGCCGTGGATAGCGTCGTGCCCTTCGATACGGTGCTCAACACCGTCACCTACAACGGCAAGCTGCCGCAGTCCAAACCCTTCCAGGTGATCACGCGTGTCAACCCGGCATGCCCCAACCTGGGTTCATTGACCAGGCCCGCGGGCGCCAATCCAAACGACGTTTTCCATCTGCCTCTGGCGGTGTCTTTCGAGCCGCAGGGCGGCGAGCGCATGGATCCCATGCTGCAAACGATTTACCTGAAAAATACCGACGGCAAGGAAAACGGGTTGAAGCTGCGTATCACCAATGCCGCCGGCAGTAACGTTCAGTTTGGCACGCTGTTCGTCGATCGGCTGGGCATGCCTATTTCCCTGTCGGTGAACAACATCGCCGCGCCGCTGATGAATACGACGTCGGTCGCGCAGGGGTACACCGCGCACCTGGAGCGCGAACCCACGATCGGACTGGTGACCGGCAAATACAACACCCAGGTCCTGGTCAAGGCAACCTGGTACTGACCTGGCTGGCCTTGGGCCGGCGGGTGTCGGCGCCTTAGCGCTGCCCACCCGTGCCATAGCAGAGGCCGTGGTCTTCGCAATGGGCGCACCCGGGCGCGGCCTGCGCCGGCAGCCCGGCATGCGCGAAGGCGGAGTACGCCAGGAATTTCTTCCAACGCAGGTTGCCGGTGTTGCGCGCCACCAATCCCGGGTAATGCCGCGTCAGCAGGGCGGTGACGTCCTCGCGGCCGCTCAGGCCCAAGTCGCGCCACAGGTGGTCCGGACGCAGGCAGGCGTGCGCCAGCACGCTGGTGACCCAGGGCGTGGTCGCGGCCGGTCCGCTGCAGGCGTCGAGCAGCACACGCAGCAGGCGGGTGAAATCCGATTGGGGGCTGGCCAGGCCGCGCGCCGCGTACGCGAGCCATTGCGCTCGCAGGGCGGCAAGCGCCGCGCCCGAGCCAGCCTGCGCGCCGGGAAACAGGCTGGCCAGCACCCCCGCCAATTCGGCGGGAGGCAGGCCGGTACGGGCCAGGTCGCGGTGCGCCAGGCTCTTGCCGATCACCGTGGCGAAAAAGCGCGCATCGGGCTGATCGGGCGGCGCATGCGCCAACAGCGTACAGGCCAGGGCATCGATATCCCGGGCGGTGGGGGCGGCGATCAGGATGGCATCCATGGGCGGTTCGCGGCGGTGATTGGGGGATTTCGCTATAAGCTTGAATATATAACGAGCGCCAGAAGGCGGGCCTGCGCGGCATCAACCCTGCGGGGAAGCGGGACGGGCCGCTGCGCGGAAAGCGGGCGGTGGCGCCGCGCGGCCATGCCGGAGAAGGCAGCGCCGCGTTTCGCCATGGACCGCGGCCGCGGCAGGGCGCAAAAAAAGCCGTCCCGATAGCGTGACGGCCTTCCAAAAAAACAGGCGCCTCGCGGCGCCTGTCTGTCGTCATTGGATGACGGGTCTTACATGGCGTGGCCCATGTTGACGTTCATGTTGTACAGCACCCAGGCCGAACCCCCGACGATGATGGCGATGATCATCACGGTGAAGACGAACGTGGCCAGGTTGTCGCGGGCCGATTTCGATGCGCCCATGTGCAGGAAGTACACCAGTTGCACCAGCAACTGGAGCACGCACAGCGCCACCACGCCGATGATGGTGATGGTGTGGGACAACGCGCCGCTCATCACCAGGCCGAACGAGCCGAAGGTGAGCAGGAGCGAGAGCACGAAACCGATGATGTAGGACTTCAGGCTGCCGTGGTCGGCGGCGTGATCGTCGTGGCCGTGTGCGGCCGCAGCGGAGTGCGACATCAGAGGGCTCCCAGAAGATAGACGAAGGTGAAGACGCAGATCCAGACGATGTCCAGGAAGTGCCAGAACAGGCTCAGGCACGCCAGGCGACGCTTGTTGATCGAGTCCAGGCCATGGCGGCGGATCATGTCGATCATGACGACGATCCAGATCAGGCCGAACGTCACGTGCAGGCCGTGCGTGCCGATCAGCGTGAAGAACGCCGACAGGTAGGCGCTGCGGCCGGGGCCCGCGCCTTCGGTGATCAGGTGATGGAATTCATAGACTTCCATCGCGATGAAGCCCGCGCCGAACAGGAACGTGACCATCAACCAGCCGATTGCGCGGCTCTTGTTGTTGGCGTGGACGTTCAGGTTGGCCATGCCGAAGGTGAAGCTCGAGAACAGCAGCAGCAGGGTTTCGACCAGGACGAACTTCAGGTCGAACAGTTCCTTGCCGGTGGGGCCGCCCGCGGTGGCGTTGGCCAGCACCGCGAACGTCGCGAACAGCACCGAAAAGATCAGCAAGTCGCTCATGAGGTAGACCCAGAAACCGAAAACGGTCTTGGATCCATCGTCATGGTGCGCGTGATCGTCGTGACCCGCGTGGGGGTGAGTGGCTACGGCTTGAATCATGGCTCAGGCGGCCTTCTGCATTTTTTCAAAGTGGGCGTTTTCGATGCGTTCGACTTCCGCGGCCGGGACCCAGTAGTCGACGTCGCGGTCATAGGCGCGGACGATGAACGAACCGATCATGCCGACGAAACCGACGATCGACAGCCACCAGATGTGCCAGATCAGGGCAAAGCACATGACCAGGCCGAACGCGCCGATGAAGACGCCGGCGGCGGTGTTCTTCGGCATGTGGATGTCTTCGTACTTGGCCGGGCGCTTGTAGGCCTTGCCGTTCTGCTTGTCTTCCCAGAACTGGTCCAGTTCATCGACGTGAGGAACGTGGGCGAAGTTGTAGAAAGGCGCGGGCGACGAGATCGACCATTCCAGGGTGCGGCCATCCCAGGGATCGCCGGTGATGTCCTGGTTCTGCTTGCGCTGGCGCACGGACACGAACACTTGCTGCAGCAGGAACCAGATGCCCAGCATGATCAGCGCGGCGCCGGCCAGGGCGACCAGCAGGTACGGCTGCCATTCGGGGTTGTCGTAGTGGTTCAGGCGACGCGTCATGCCCTTGAAGCCCAGGATGTACAGGGGCATGAAGGCCAGGAAGAAGCCGACGAACCAGCAGTAGAACGAGTAGCGGCCCAGGCGTTCGTTCAGCTTGAAGCCGAAGGCCTTGGGGAACCAGTAGGTCATGCCGGCGATGCAACCGAACACCACGCCACCGATGATGGTGTTGTGGAAGTGGGCGATCAGGAACAGGCTGTTGTGCAGCACGAACGACACGCCGGGGATGGCCAGCATCACGCCGGTCATGCCGCCGATGACGAACACCAGCATGAAGCCCAGCGTCCACAGCACCGGCGTGGTGATGCGCAGGCGGCCGCGGTAGATGGTGAACAGCCAGTTGAAGATCTTCGCGCCCGTCGGGATCGAGATGATCATCGTGGCGATGCCGAAGAACGCGTTGACGTTGGCCCCCGCGCCCATGGTGAAGAAGTGGTGCAGCCAGACCAGGAACGACAGCACGCCGATGGCGGCCGTGGCGTAGACCATGGACTTGTAGCCGAACAGGGTCTTGCGGGCGAACGTGGCGACCACTTCGGAGTACACGCCGAAGGCCGGCAGCACCAGGATGTAGACCTCGGGGTGGCCCCAGATCCAGATCAGGTTCACGTACATCATGACGTTGCCGCCCATGTCGTTCGTGAAGAAGTGCGTGCCCAGGTAGCGGTCCATCGTCAGCAGCGCCAGCGTGGCGGCCAGCACCGGGAAGGCGGCCACGATCAGGACGTTGGTGACCAGCGAGGTCCAGGTGAAGATCGGCATCTTCATCAGGGTCATGCCCGGCGCGCGCATGCGCAGGATGGTCACGATGAAGTTGATGCCGCTGAGTGTTGTTCCCAGCCCGGAGATCTGCAGCGCCCAGATGTAGTAATCCACCCCGACGCTTGGGCTGTAGTCGAGCCCGGACAGCGGCGGATAGGCGAGCCAGCCGGTCGCGGCGAATTCACCGACGAACAGCGAGATCATCATCAGCGCGACGCCGGCGCCGAACAGCCAGAAGCTCAGCGAGTTCAGGAACGGGTAGGCCACGTCGCGGGCGCCGATCTGCAGCGGCACCACGATGTTCATCAGCCCGGTGATGAAGGGCATCGCCATGAAGAAAATCATGATGACGCCGTGGGCGGTGAAGATCTGGTCGTAGTGGTGCGGCGGCAGGAAGCCGGCGGAGTCGGCCGAGGCGACGGCCAACTGGGTACGCATCATGATGGCGTCGGCGAAGCCGCGCAGCAGCATGATCAGCGCGACGATGATGTACATCACGCCGATGCGCTTGTGGTCGACGGAGGTGAGCCATTCCGTCCAGAGGTACTTCCACTTGCGGAAGTAGGTGATGGCGCCGAAGACCGCTAGGCCTCCCAGGCACACGGCGGCCAGCGTGACCATGACGATGGGTTCATGGTACGGAATGGCCTCGAGGGTGAGTTTCCCGAGCATTATTGAGTCAATCCTGCGACAAGATTATTCGACGTGGGGGTGCACGTGGCGTCGTCGACGCCGGCCATCTTGGACATGGTGCTGCCCAGGATGTAGTCGAACATGGACGGCGGCACCGAGGCGTACTTGGCGACCGGGTTGTGTTCGCTGCGCTTGGTCAATTCCTGGTACACCGCCGGAGTCAGCGCGGTGCCGGAAGCCTTGGCTTCCTTGACCCAGTTGTCGAAGCCTTCCTGCGACGTGGCGATGGCCTTGAAGCGCATGCCGGAGAAGCCGGCGCCGCTGTAGTTGGCCGAGATGCCGGCGTAGGTGCCGGGTTCGCGCGCGTTCAGGTGCAGCTTGGTCTCCATGCCGGCCATCGAGTAGATCTGGCTGCCCAGCTGGGGGATGAAGAACGAGTTCATGACCGAGGCCGAGGTGATCCGGAAATTGACCGGGACGTCGACCGGGAAAGCGATCTCGTTGACCGTGGCGATGTCGTACTCGGGGTAGATGAACAGCCACTTCCAATCCAGCGACACCACCTCGATGGTGACCGGCTTGTGCTCGGAGACGAGCGGCTTGTAGGGATCGAGCGCGTGCGTGGAGCGCCAGGTGATCACGGCGAGGATCGCCACGATGATACATGGCACGGTCCAGACCACGACTTCGATCGCCGTGGAGTGGGCCCACTTGGGCTGGTAGTCGGCTTTGGTATTGGATGCGCGGTATTTCCAGGCAAACGTCAGGATCATGATGATGACCGGGATCACCACCAGGAGCATCAGACCGGTTGCCGTGAACAGCAGGGTCTTTTCCTGAGCGCCAATGTCTCCCTTGGGGGAGAGGATTTCCATGTTGCAGCCGCCAAGCAGCATGACCGCGCCGACGCCAAAAATGCGCGTAAGGGTCGCAAGGAGGGGGTGTTTCACGTACAGCCTTGGATGGAAGGTGGGAAATGCTGCGGAGCAGCAGACTGGAATGCTGCTAGGCAGCAACGTCCATCCTATCGGTTTGACCTGGGTCAAGCGTGCGACGAATGGTCGCATTGCCCAGCCGGCTTTTGCCCCCAAGGCCCCTGCTTAAGGGTTTTCCCAGGCGGGAGAGGGCTTCGCGGGGCAGGTGGGGGTGCGACGATATGTCGCACCTGCACAAAGCAGGATTGTTGCGATGTGTCGTATCCGCGCCAATCAGTCGACCAGCACCTCGCGTTCCGGCCCCGGTTTCTTGGCCAACTTGCGCTGCAGGGAGCGCCGGTGCATGCCCAGCAGGCGGGCGGCGGCCGAGACGTTGCCGCCGGTCTCGTGCAGGGCCTGGTGGATGTGCTCCCATTCTAGGCGGTGCAACGGCGTCATGGTGCTTTCGATGGTAACGGTTTCCGGCTTCACCAGGCCCAGCGTGCGCAGGATCATCGGCGCGGTGGCCGGCTTGGGCAGGTAATCGTCGGCGCCGCGCTTGATGGCCTCGACCGCGGTGGCCACGCTGGCGTAGCCGGTGACCAGCAGGATGCGCATGTCGGCGCGCAGGGCTCGAAGGGGACGGATCAGGGTCAGCCCGGAATCCTCGCCCAGGCGCAGATCGACCAGCGCGAAGGCGGGGCGGATCTCTTCGGCCACGCGCAGCGCCTCGGCGATGCCGGTGGCGGTTCGGGTTTCCAGGCCGCGGCGCGACAGGCTGCGCTGCAGGGTGCGCACGTAGAGCTCGTCGTCGTCGATCAGCAGGCCAAGATCGGTGGGATTCAACATATCAGGTCCCGGGAGTGCCGAGAGGCAAATAAAAACGGATGCGGGTGCCGCCGCCATCGGCGGCGGTCATGGTCATTTCGCCGCCCAACTGCTCGACGGTGGCGTGCGACAGGGCCAGGCCGACGCCCAGGCCGCCCGGCTTGCCACTGTTGAACAGGCTGGTGGCCGGCAGCAGCGTGTGGTCGGGGTCGAAGCCGCCGCCATAGTCGCGCACTTCGCCGCGCAGGGCGCCATAACCGTATTCCAGGTGCAGGTCCACGCGCGGCTCGTTGGCGGCTTCGCCGGCGTCGGCCGCGTTGTTCAGCAGGGCCTGCAGCAGGTGGGCGATGGCCGGATCGACCCGCAGGCTGGCGGGCAGCGTGCCCGACCGGCGCAGGTCGATGGTCGGCCGGATCAGGCGCCATTGGCCCACCACGCGCACCAGGTCCACGGCGGTTGGGACCGCCAGATTGCGAATCCGTTCCCGGCACAGGGCCAGCAGTTGGCTGAGCGTGGCGACGTCCTGCTTGAGGTCGGGCTCCTTGACCTCGGCGGCGATCTCGTCGGCCAGCAGGGTCATGGTGGCCAGCGGGGTGTTCAGTTCGTGCGCCATGGCGGCGGCGTGGGTGGCCAGGGCGACGATGCCCTCGTTGCGGGTGAAGCGCTCGCGCAGCCGCGCCAGTTCGCGCTCGCGCGCCCGCAGGTCGGCCGCCAGGCGGGTGGTGAACACCAGCACCACCACCACGGAAATCAGGAAGTTGGCGGCCAGGCCCCATAGCAGCAGGGTGTGGGTGTTGAGGTCGCCGCGCAGCGGCTGGCCGAAGATGGCGGCGGCGAAATAACCGGAGATGCCCGCCAGCGCCGCCGCCAGCGCCCAGTTGCGCGGCAGCGCCAGCGCCGCCAGGGCGGTGAGGATCAGGAACATCATGCCGAACGGATTGCTCAGGCCGCCGCTCCAGCCCACCATCCAGGCCAGCACCGCCATGTCCACCAGCAAGTGGCCGAAAGCGGTGGCGTGGGACAGGTCGCGGCTGTGGCGCAGCCGCAGGCTGGCGTAGACGTTGAAGCCGATCAGCACGCCCACGCCGATCCACAGCGGCTCCAGCGGCAGGGCCAGGCCAAGTACGGCGCTGGCCACCAGGATGGTGGCGGCCTGGCCCGCGATGGCGAGCCAGCGCAGGCTGCAGAGGGTACGCAGGAAGGAAAAGGCGGAACTACCGGGCATATCCAGACACAGGGTTGCCGGTCTATCGCCGGCGGATCAGGCGCCCGGCTGCGCGGAACGCTGGCATCCGGGGCGGCGTGGGGCGCCGCGCTGCCGCCGGGCCCCGCGAGGCCGCCGGCGGCGGATGTGTGCTGGCATTGTATGAGGAATCAGGACGGGCCGCAGATTGCGGTGTGTCCCTTTTATTGAATGGCGGACGCACCGCTATGCGCCATCGGCGCCGGCGGATAGCTTTCCTGGTCGGATGCCATCTGCCCTTGCATCTCGGCGGTCTGGAGCTCCTGTTCGACCTGGGCGCGGCTTTCCCCCGGGCCGTTGGAGGCGATGGCGGGCGGGTAGTCTTCCTGGCCGAAGGTGTACTGGCCGTTGGCCTTGGACTGGGCGAGTTCGGCGCTCACCTGGTCGGCGGTCTTGGCGGCGGGGGCGGGGTAGCTGACGCGCCAGTCGCCGTAGAGGTCGCGCTTGTATTGCGCGGCGGGAGCCACGGCCTGGGCGGGTTGGGCTTGCACGGCTGCGGAGGCGGCGAGGCCGGCGCAGAGCAACAAAGTAGCTGTCAAGGTCTTCATGAAACGCTCCTGGCAATCAAAGCAAACGGCCTGGGGGCAGGCCGCGCCGTCGTCCCCGGTGCGGCATGGGGGCGATTTCCTGGGATGCGGCGGATGCGTGGAGAAACGGCGCACCCGGTGTTCTTGATTCGACCGGGTGGCCGTCCTGGCGTTGCAGAAAACGCGGCTTGCGGGGCAAACAGCTATTTCAAGCTTGAAATACAGGTGTCAATGCGCTTGCAATGACGCGGTCCCTGTTAATCAGTGCCCATGCTTGGCGGCCGGGGCCGCGCCGCCCGCCAGCGGACGCGCCGTGGCCGTCACCGGCACGCGGCGCTGCTGGCCGTTGGCGTCTTGCACCAGCAGCGTCAGCGCCACCGGGTCGCCCGCCGACACCTGCCTGGCCAGGTCGATCAGCATGACGTGGTAGCCGCCGGGCTTGAGTTCCACCGGCTGGCCGGCGGGCAGGTCGAGGGCGGGGATCTGGCGCATTTTCATGACGTTGTCCTGCATCGCCATTTCGTGCACCTCGACGTGCTTGGCGGCGTCGGACTCGACGCCGACCAGGCGCGCCGGGACGGACGAGGTCAGGCGCATGAAGACGCCGGTGGCGTGCTGGCTGGGCACGGTGGCGCGGACCCAGGCGTCCTCCACCTTGAGGGTGGCGTCCTGCGCCAGGGAGGGGGCCTGGAGCAGGGTCAGGGCGCCCAGCGCGAAGGCGGCGGCGAGGGATTTGAAGGCGGTCATTTTCATGGGGGTTCCTTTGATCGGGGGGGCGGTTCAGATCACCGTGCGCAGGTCGGCGGCGCATTCCTCGGCGCTCTGCTGGTGGCGCAGGGCCACGCGCAGCTTGCCCTCGGCGTCGATGACGTAGGTCAGCGCGGTGTGGTCCATGGTGTAGGACGAGCCGGTCGGGACCTTCTGGTAGAACACCTTGAATGATTGCGCGGCGGCGCGGGTCTGTTCGGCATCGCCACGCAGGCCGACGAACGCGGGGTCGAAGGCCTGCATATAGGCCTGCAGGATCTCCGGCGTGTCGCGCTCGGGGTCGACGGTGATGAACAGCACCTGCACTTTCTTGGCGTCGGCGCCCAGCAGGTTCTTGATCTCCAGCGCGCGGGTCAGCGCGGTGGGGCAGATGTCCGGGCATTGGGTGAAGCCGAAGAACAGCATCACGGTCTTGCCGCGGTAGTCGGCGAGCTGGCGCTGCCTGCCCTCGGTGTCCCGGAGCTGGAAATCGCCGGTGGGCATGCTGGTCAGATCCATGCCGTTGAGCTTGGGGGCGTCTGGGCCGCAGCCGGCCAGCGGCAGCAGCGCCAGGGCCGAGAGCAGTCTGCGCCGGCGGCGGTCGGGCGCCGGCGCGGCGCCCACGGGGGCGCGCGAAAGGGGGGAGTGCATGAAAGCCTCGTCGGTTGACGGTTCGCAAGGGCGCGGCGGGGCCGCGCGGAGAGGCGGAGTCAGGCGGCGAGGGGCGGGGCGCGCGAGCCCAGCGGCGGCCCTTGGGCCGGTTGCACTGGCGTCGCCACGCTTGCCGGCGGGAAGGGGGCGGCGCGAGAGATGGCGAGCGCCAGCGGCGCGGTCTGCGCGGCGGGCGCCGGGGTGACGTGCGCCAGCAGGCCAAACGGGCATTGCGCGCCGGTGTCGGCGCCGGAGTTGCCGGCGCCGCCGTGCTTGCCGTCGGGCGAGAGCGCGATCTTGAGGGTGGACAGGTCGCCGGCGGCCGAGCAGAAGGTCACTTCGAGCCGGCCGTCGTGCAGCGCGCGGGCATCGGGCATGTAGCCCGTCGGCACCAGGGCGCGCAGCAGCAGCGCCAGGAACGCCAGCCACAGCACGCCCCGGACGCGCAGGGCGCCGGTGGTTCGCGAGGGATGGGTCAGGGCGGACATGGACCGATTGTAGGCCGAGCGGCCGCGGCCGGCTTCAGGTGTCGGGATCGAGGCGCCGGATCAGGGCGATATAGCGGCGCCGCGCCTGGTCGGCGGGCAGGCCGGCCAGCAGGCGCCAGGCGGCCAGCTCCATCTGTTCGCGCACACTGGCGTCCGGCGCGTCATGTGGCGGCGCATCGCCGCGCCGGGCCTGTTGCTCGTAGGCATACAGCCGGATGGCGACGCTGGTGGATGGCGCCTGTGGCAGCGCGCGCAGCGCCATCGCGGCCGCCTCGAATGCGTCCTCCAGGTCGTCGGCGGCGATCGCCAGCGTTTCCGGATCCATCGCGTCGCCCTCGGGCTCCAGGCCGCTGGCGACGGCCAGCCGCCGCCACAATGCGTCCTCGGTGGCCGGGTCGGAGGCGCGCGAGGTGACCTTGGCGATGGCGTTATTGCGCAGGCGCAGGATATGGGTGGACGCGCCACGGTAGCGGATGGGGCCGTCCTGCACCTGGAATGTGAGCGGCACCGCGATCGATCGCCCGGCCGGTTCCGGCGGCCCGACGCTGTCGACCGTGAAGGTGTTGCGCGAATAGTCCATCACGCGCGAGAACAGGTCGATCAGGCCGCCGCGGCCCTGGTAGACGCCGCTCAGGGGGCTGTCGCCCTCTTTGTGCCACACGACGTCCTCGGCGAACAGGGGGAACAGGGTTTCGAACTGGCCCGATAGCATCGCCTCGCGGTAGTCGTCCAGGATGCGCTCGACTTCGTCGCCGCTCATCGCGGCGGCGCGGCCGGGGCGCGCGATCGCCGGGCGCTTGTCCATGAACTGCAGGATGTCGGAGGCGACCCGGTCGCGATCGTTGTCGACGCAGATCATGTGGTAGCTGTTGTCCAGCAGCACCAGCCGGCTGTCGGGAATGGCGTCGTTCAGGAAGTGCGCCGAACGCACCGAGGTCAGCTCGTCCTCGTGGGCGTGGATGATCAGGCTGGGGCAACTGATGGCATTCAGGCCGCGCTGCACCAGGCGGCGCAGGCGGTCGACTTCGCGCACACAGGCCAGCGGCACCCAGCGGTAGTGGAAGTTCTCGCCACGCTCGAACTTGGCCTTGACGATGGAGCGCACCAGCTCGTTCTTGATGCCGTAGGGCTCTTCCTCTTCGACCCGCATGCGCGCGGCCAGGCCGGGGATGCGATAGACCAGCTTGCGCAGGCCGCGGTACCAGGGCGTGCTCCAGCCGTCGATGAAGACCGGCGCGGCCAGGCTCACCAGCTTGCCCTTGCGGTGCTGCACGCGCTTGCACAGCTCCACCGCCAGCAGCGCGCCCAGGCACATGCCGACCACGTGCAGCGTGTCGTGGCGCTCGGCCACCTCGCGGTACTTGGCGGTGACGGCGTCGATCCAGTCCTCGGCGCGCACCGGCAGCAGGTCTTCGGGCGTGGTGCCGTGGCCGGGCAGCGTCAGCGTGTGCGTTTCGATGCCGGCACGCTTGAGGATCTTGTGCAGCGAGCCCAGGTCGTACTGGGTGCCGCCCAAGCCGTGGATGAGCAGGGCTCCGGTGCTAGTTGACATCTGCCTGCTCGACTTCACCCAGGCGCCACATGCCCGCCACGACGGCCACGCTGCCGTCGAAATCCTCCAGCGGCGAGCCGCGGTCGCTGACCACGCGCCAGCCGCCGTCGGCGTGCGCCACGCGGAACAGCAGCGGGGTGCGGTCCTGGGCGCCGGCGCGGCGCGCGGCCCAGTGCAGCGTCAGGCGCGCGCGGTCGTCGGGATGGGCCAGCGCCAGCAATGCGTCCAGGTTGGGAATGGCGTCGGCCGGCATGCCGAAGGCGCCCTGGAGGTTGCCGGCCAGCTCGAGCGAGCCGTCGAACGGGTTGTAGCGGTACATCAACTGGTGGCTGCCCGCCAGCGCCAGGTCGAAGCGGCCGCGCCACTGCAGGGCGTTCTCGAGTTCCTGCGCGCGGGCGCCGCGCAGCGTGTTGACCAGCAGGATCAGCAGCGCGGTGACCACCAGGTAGACCTGGGTGGCCAGCAGCACGTGCCAGTGGTCGTTGGCCTCGACGAAGGGGCCTTCGCCCTGGGCGCTCTGGTAGAGCGCCATCAGGGTCAGCGTGATGACGGCCAGGGTGCCGCCCAGCGGGCCCCACACCAGCGCGGTCAGCACCGCGAACACCAGCGGCAGGTAGGTCAGTTCGAAGGTGACGACGTACGGGAGGTTCTTGATCATGTCGCCGTCGAAGGTCATGAAGGTCGTCACGATCAGGCCGACGTAGGCGCAGACGCCCAGCACCAGGTCGCGCCGGCGCGGACCACCCGAACGGCGCGGGCGGAAATGGGCCCAGACCGTCAGCGCGGGCGCCAGGATCAGGATGCCCGCCAGATAGGCCGCCACCCAGGTGCGCAGCCGCACCAGCGCATGGGCTTCCTGGGTCAGCCAGAGCCAGCCGCCGCCCAGCAGGGCGGACAGGCCGGCGCCAGCCACCGCGCCGGCCAGCAACGCCGCGACCAGGCCCACTCCACCCTCGCGCGGACTCAGGCGCTGCACGGTCCAGGCCGCCAGCAGGCTGGACAGGCTGGCGGTGATGGCGAACACCAGCGCCGTGGCGGGTTGGCCGCGGGTGAAACTGGTGAGCGCCAGTTGGGCACAGAAAAAGGCGGCCAGCAGCAGCGACCAGTTGCGGCGTTGCGTCAACAGATAGGCGCCCACCGCCACGCCGGGCGGCAGCCAGACGAACACGGCATGGCTCACCGGGTCGTTGAGCAGGCGCGAGAAGACGCCGCACAGCAGGTACGGGATGGCCCATAGCAGGCAGTACAGGTTCTTTCTCGGCGCTTGGGGCTTTCCCATATTGTTCCTTGCAGACGCTGTGATGCATGGCGAGCCGTAGCTCGCGGCAATCAGCGGGTTATACACGGCCCGGCATGGTCCGCGAAAGTTGCGGGGGCATACCGGCGTCCGAAAATCTTGGTACCCTTGGACGCAGTCATTCTTCACTCCGTTCCAGGATTCAGTGCTCTCCTTGCCCGCCCAGCTCTTGCCTGTTCCCGATTTTGCCGGCGTTTCCGGCGGCCTTCCGGCTCGTCCGCCGTCCCGCGGCGCCATCCGGCTCGTCCGGCTGGCGTTGCTGGCCGTGGTGCTGGCGCTGCTGGCGGCCTGCGGCACGACCAAGGTCCAGCCTGGCTACTACCGGGTGCAGTCGGGCGATACGCTCACGCAGATCGCGCGCAAACAAGGCACCAGCGTATCGAACCTGGTGCGCTGGAACAACCTGTCCAACTCCAACTCGATCGAGGTGGGACAGATGCTGCGCGTCGTGCCGCCCGCCGGCCAGGCCGCCTCCACCCCCGCCAAGCCGCGCGCCAGTTCGTCGGGCAGCCGCGCGCCGGCGTCCGCCACGGGCAAGCGGCGCACCGCGCCGCCGGGGGCGATTTCGCTGGTGTGGCCCGCGCAGGGCAAGGTCACCCGCGGCTATGACGGTTCGGGATCCAATGGCATCGTGATCTCCAATTCCGCCGGCACGCCGGTGGTGGCCGCCGCCGCCGGCACCGTGGCCTATTCGGGCAGCGGCCTGCGGGGCTACGGGCATCTCGTGATCGTCAAGCATAACGCCAGCTTCCTCAGCATTTACGCCCACAACAGCAAGCTGCTGGTCAAGGAAGGCCAGCGGGTGAGCCAGGGCCAGAAGATCGCGGAAATGGGCAATAGCGACAGCAAGCAGGTCGGCTTGTATTTCGAGCTGCGCTACGACGGCCAGGCGGTCGATCCTGCCGGCTCGCTGCCGGGCAAGTAGGCGCGCGGGCCGCAGGGGCCGAATTCTAGCGGATCCGCCGCCCCGGCCTGCCGCCGGCGCTCAGGCTGGATGCCCGGCGTCCTGCGTCAGGGTCGAGATGAATGCCGCCGTGCGCGGGTCGCGCGGCCGGGTGAACAGGTCGCGCGAGGCGCCCGATTCGACCACCTTGCCCTCGAGCAGGAACACCGCTTCGCGCGACACGCTGGCGGCCAGGCGCAGGTCATGGGTGGCCATCAGCATGGTCATGCCTTCGCCGGCGAGCTGGCGCAGCACGTCCACCAC
Source organism: Achromobacter sp. SIMBA_011 (assembly GCF_046535435.1). NCBI lineage: Bacteria > Pseudomonadati > Pseudomonadota > Betaproteobacteria > Burkholderiales > Alcaligenaceae > Achromobacter > Achromobacter sp. SIMBA_011. The sequence goes on from NZ_JAWRWN010000001.1 coordinate 1,524,578, forward strand.
TTCGGCCGCCAGGCCGGGATCGAGCGCCGAGGTCGGCTCGTCGCACAGCAATACGCGGGGGGCGGGCGCCAGGGCGCGGGCGATCGCCACGCGCTGCTGCTGGCCGCCCGACAGATTGGCGGGCCAGGCCTCGGCCTTGTCCAGCATGTTGACCTTGCGCAGCAGTTCCTCGGCCCGCGCGCGGGCGCGGTCGGCCGGCCATTTCTGCACCGTCACCAGCCCTTCCATCACGTTGCCGATCACGGTCTGGTGCGGGAACAACTGGAAGTTCTGGAACACCATGCCGGTCTGCATGCGCACCCGCTGCACCTGATCGCGCGAGAGCTTTTCGCCGGGCTCGAACTCGACCCGTTCGGGGCCGATCTCGAGCGTGCCGCGGTCGGGCACTTCCAGCAGGTTGACGCAGCGCAGCAGGGTGCTCTTGCCGCTGCCGGACGGGCCGATCAGGGCGGTGACGCTGCCTTCGGCGATGGCCACGTCGACCTGTTTGAGCACCAGGTTGCCGCCAAAGGACTTTTCGATCTTTTCCAGGCGGATCATCGGTTCTTCTCGGAAAACACCGCGTGCTGGCCGAAGCGCCGTTCCAGGCGCACCTGGGCGGCGGACAGCACCGAGCTGAACACCAGGTAGATCAGCGCGGCCTCGGTGTACAGGATCAGCGGTTCGTACGTGACGGCGGCGATGCGCTGGGCCGCCTGGAAGATCTCGGGCACCGTCAGCACGGCGGCCAGCGAGGTGTCCTTGACCAGGGCGATGAAGGAATTGGACAGCGGCGGCACCGCCACCCGGGCGGCCTGCGGCAGCACGGTGCGGCGCAGCGCCTGGCCGCGCGTCATGCTCAATGAATAGGCGGCTTCCCACTGGCCCTTGGAGATCGACTCGATGGCGCCGCGGATCACTTCGGAGTTGTAGGCGCCGACGTTCAGCGTGAAGCCGATCAGCGCGGCCGGCAGCGGGTCGAGCACCACGCCGACGCTGGGCAGGCCGTAGAAGATCACGAATAGCTGCACCAGCAGCGGCGTGCCGCGGATCAGCCAGACGTAGAAGCGCACCAGCGCCACCAGCGGCGCCGGCCCGAACAGCCGGATCAGCGCCACCACGAAGGCCAGCGCCAGCCCCAGCGCGAACGACATCAATGTCAGCGGGACGGTGAACACCAGGCCGGCGTGCAGCAAGGGCCAGAACGAGTCGGCCATCAACTGCACCCAGGCCGGCACCGCCAGGGTGTCGACCTGGGACAGAATCCAGTCGGGCAGGACGTTGTGCAGCCAGGCGGGGAGCGTCATGGAGCGGGCCGCTTATTGCTGCGCCGACAGGTCCGTGCCGAAGTACTTGACCGAGATGGCCTTGTAGGTGCCGTCGGCCTTGATATCGGCCAGCGCCTTGTTGATGGCGGCGACAAGTTCGGGATTGTTCTTGCGCAGCAGCACGCCGGAGTTGCTGAACTCGGCTGCCTTGTCGGTGGCGGCGATCTTGACCTTGGCGTTGGGCTTCTGCTTCTTGAAGTCCAGGAACGACAGGTTGTCGTTGACGGTGGCCTCGACACGGCCCGAGGTCAGAAGGTCGATGGCTTCGTTAAAGCCTTGCACGGCAACCACTTCCGCGCCATGGCTCTGCGCCAGCTTGCCGAAGTTGCTGGTGAGCGTGTTGGCGGACTTTTTGCCCTTCAGGTCGGCGAACGACTTGATGGTGGTGTTGTCGTCGCGCACGATCAGCACCGCGGCCGACGAGATGTAGGGATCGGAGAAATCGTACTTGGCGCGGCGCGCGTCGGTGATGCCGACCTGGTTGATGACGGCGTCGTAGCGCTTGGCGTCGAGCCCGGCGATCAGGCCGTCCCACTTGCCTTCGACGAATTCGGCCTTGACGCCCAGGCGCTGGGCGATGGCGCGCCCAATGTCGACGTCAAAACCGGTAAGCTGGCCGGAGGCGTCGTGGAAGGTGAAGGGAGCGTAGGTGCCTTCGGTGCCGATCTTGAACACGCCGGCGGACTTGATCTGGTCCAGCCCCGACTGGGCGTGGGCGGCGGACAGGGCGGCGACCTGGACCAGGCCGGCGATGAACAACGAGCGCAAGAGTTTCATGGCAATGCTCCACGGATGAGGGATCACTGCGAAAGGGCCGCGCGGATCGCGCCGCCTTCCGGTGTAGCCGCACTCTAACAACGCGCCTATTTTTCCACAAAGCATAAGGAATAGTAAAAATATAGCGGCAAGTCATATGCGGTATTCGCGCCCCGGGCCGCCCGGCCCGGGGTTCATCCAGGTGGTATCCAGATGGAGACAGGCGTGCAACAACAGTGGAACAGGCGGGCGTTCATGATGGCGGCGGCGGGTGTCGCGGCTTCCGCAAGTGTCATGCCGGCGCACGGCGCCAACGGCCTGCGCCGGGTGCCCGGCGGCGGCAGCATCACCGACGTGGCCGGCCTCAAGGTCGGGCACTACACCGACACGCGGCGGCCGACCGGCTGCACGGTCATCATCGCCGAAGCGGGCGCGACCGGCGGCGTGGACGTGCGCGGCGCGGCGCCGGGCACGCGCGAGACCGATCTGCTCAATCCCGTCAACATGGTGGAAAAAGTGCATGCGGTGATGCTGGCCGGCGGCAGCGCCTTTGGCCTGGAGGCGGCCACCGGCGTCATGCGCTACCTGGAAGAACGCAAGATCGGCTTCGACGTGGGCGTGGCGCACGTGCCGATCGTGCCGGCCGCCATCCTGTTCGACCTGGGCGTGGGCGACGCCTCGATCCGGCCCGATGCCGCGGCCGGCTACCAGGCCTGCAAGGCGGCCAGCGCCAAGCCGCCGCAGGAGGGCAACGTCGGCGCCGGCGCCGGGGCGACGGTCGGCAAGCTGTACGGCGCCAAGCGCGCCATGAAGGGCGGCCTGGGCAGCGCCTCGCTGACCGTGGCGGGCGTCACGGTGGGCGCGATCGTCGCGGTCAATGCGGTGGGCGACGTGGTCGATCCGGCCACCGGCCACGTGCTGGCCGGCGCCCGCACCGCCGACGGCAAGATGCTGCTGGACACGCGCGCGGCGATCCTGGCCGGCGACCTGCCGACCTCGATGCGCGAGGGCGCGGCCACCACCATCGGCCTGGTGGCGACCGACGTCAAGCTGACCAAGGCGCAGGCGCAGAAGATGGCGCAGACCGCGCACGACGGCCTGGCCCGCACCATCAACCCGATCCACACCATGCTCGACGGCGACACCGTGTTCGCGCTGGGCACGGGCGTCTCCAACAAGCCCGCCAACATGATGCTGCTTGGCGTGATGGCGGCCGAGGCGATGGCGATCGCGGTGCAGCGCGCCATCCTGGCGGCGCGCGCGCTGGAAGGCTATCCGGCGGCGGTGGATTTCATCGCCTGAGCGGCGCTTTCTTCCGGGTAATGGCGCGCCTGCGGGCAGGAACGCCATTTGCTGCCACCCCGTGTTCGTGCTGACCCCAAGCTGTCATATCGCGCCGGCATGATGGAAAGCGTCGGCGCACCGCCTGCGCGGGAGGGATGGCATGTACGAAGGAGAGCGCTTCAACGGAGCCACGCACCTGGCCGGCCTGGCCTTGGCGGTGGCTGCATCCGGGGCCCTGATCGCGCGGGCCGCGGAATTGAAGGTCGAGTGGCGCCAGACCGTGGCCTGCGCCGTGTTCGCGGCATCCATGATTGCCGTCTATGCATCTTCGGTGCTGTATCACTGCTCGCGCGGGCGCCGCAAGGCGCTGTGGGCCAAGGCCGACCATTGCGCCATCTACCTGCTGATCGCGGGCACCTACACGCCGCTGGCGTTCGTGCCGCCGGAACTGGGCTGGGGCGCCGCCATGGCGGTGGCGATCTGGCTGCTGGCGCTGTACGGCATCGGCCGCGAACTATGGTGGGCGCGCGGGGCCGCGCCAGCCTTGCCGCTCTATCTGGCGATGGGCTGGTTGGGCGTGATGTGCGCCGCGCCCATCGCCGGCGCGCTGTCGGGCGCCGGGCTGGCGTGGCTGCTGGCCGGGGCCGCGCTCTACACGGTGGGCACGGTGTTCTACGCCAACGACAAGCGCTGGCGCCATGCCCACGGCATCTGGCATCTGTTCGTCATGGGCGGATCGGCCTGCCACTTCGTCACGGTGTTCGGTTTCCTGCGCCACGCCTGACGCGGGGCCGTCAGCGCCAGGCCGCCAGCGGCAGCATGCCGCCGCGGTTCTTCACTTTGCGCATGACGATATGCGAACACAGGTCGCGCACGCCTGCGATCTTGCTGAGCTTGTCTTCCACGAACTGCGAGAAGGCCGCCAGGTTGCGGGTGCGCACCGTCAGGATGTAGTTGGAGGCGCCGGTGACGATGCTGGCCTCGGTGATCTCGTCATACAGGGCGATGCCGGCCAGGAACTCCTCGTGCCAGCCGGGCCGCGACTGATCCAGGGACACGTGCACGATGGCTTCCAGCTCGAACCCCAGCCGCTCGGCGTCCAGCACGGCGCGGTAGCCGCGCACGAAGCCGCCTTCCTCCAGCGCCCGCACCCGCCGCAGGCAGGCCGACGGCGACAGGGCCACCTGCTCGGCCAAGTCCTGGTTGCTGAGCTGGCTGTTCTCCTGCAGGCGGTAGAGAATGCGGTGGTCGATGGCGTCCAATTGCATGATGCAATCCAATTCGAAAAAATGGTCTATGGCGCAATTTAATGCGAAATCATAGGGTAAGCCACGCCTCGTTTTGCAAGTATTCGGCTTACTCGCGCTGATAGTATGTAGCCAGCATATTGCCCGAAGGAGCTGTGAATGCATACCCGCGAAAGCTGTGTCGCCGCCGACCGGCAGGACCCCCTGGCGCCGCTGAAAGCGCGTTTCGACCTGCCGCCCGGCGTGCTCTATATGGATGGCAATTCGCTCGGCGTGATGCCGCGCGCCGCCGCCGCGCGCGCCGCCGAGGTCATCACCCAGGAATGGGGCACCGGCCTGATCCGCAGTTGGAACACCGCCGGCTGGTTCGAACTGCCGTCGCGGCTGGGGGACAAGCTGGCCGGCCTGCTCGGCGCGAAAGCGGGCGAACTGGTCATCACCGACACCACCTCGCTGAACATCTTCAAGGCGCTGGCGGCCAGCCTGCGCATCCAGCAGAAGCGCCAGCCCGGGCGCCGCGTGATCCTGTCCGAGCGCGACAACTTCCCCACCGACCTGTACATGATCCAGGGCATGATCGACCTGCTGCAGCAGGGCTACGAGATGCGCCTCATCGACGACGACCTGCCGCTGGCGCGGGCGCTGGACGAGGACGTGGCTGTGGTGCTGCTGTCGCACGTCAACTACCGCAGCGGGCAGATGCACGACATGGCCGCGGTCACGCGCCAGGCGCACGAGCGCGGCGCGCTGGTCATCTGGGACCTGGCGCACGCCGCCGGCGCGGTGCCGGTGGACCTGAACGGCGCCGACGCCGATTACGCCGTGGGCTGCACCTATAAGTACCTGAACGGCGGCCCGGGCTCGCCGGCCTTCATCTGGGTGGCGCCGCGCCACATTCCCGATTTCTGGCAGCCGCTGTCGGGCTGGTGGGGCCACCAGCGGCCGTTCGACATGACGGTCGCCTACGAGCCGGCCGGCGGCATCCGCCGCTACCTGTGCGGCACCCAGCCGATCGTGTCGCTGGCCATGGTCGAATGCGGCCTGGACGTGGCGCGCGAGGCCGACATGGCCGAGGTGCGCAGGAAGTCGCTGGCGCTGGGCGACCTGTTCATCGCCCTGGTCGAGGAACGCTGCGCCGGCCATCCGCTGACGCTGGTGACGCCGCGCGACCATGCCGAGCGCGGCAGCCACGTGAGCCTGCGCCACCCGAACGGCTACGAGGTCATGCAGGCGCTGATCGCGCGCGGCCTGATCGGCGACTACCGCGAGCCCGAGGTGCTGCGCTTCGGCCTGACGCCGCTGTACTTCGGCTACGCCGACGTGTGGGACGCGGTCGAGATCCTGAAAGACGTGCTCGACAGCAAGGCCTGGGACAAGCCCGAGTTCAAGCAGCGCTCGGCCGTGACCTGACCTGCCGCGCACCGGCCCGAGCGACATCCAGCAAGAGAGCGCAGTACCGGAGGAGACAATGACACAACAACAAGGATTCGGCAGGATCGCCGAACGCGAGCAGGGGCTCAAGCGCCGCCTGACGTCCGGCCAGATGAGCATGATCGCGATCGGCGGGGCCATCGGCACCGGCCTGTTCCTGGGCAGCAAGTTCGCGATCGGTTTCGCCGGCCCCAGCGTCATCATCAGCTACGCCATCGGCGGACTCATCACGCTGCTGCTGATGGGCTGCCTGGCCGAGATGACGGTGGCGCATTCCACCTCGGGCTCGTTCGGCGCCTACGCCGAGCACTACATCGGCCCGCTGGCCGGCTTCCTGGTGCGCTACGCGTACTGGTCGTGCGTGGTGCTGGCGGTGGGCACCGAGGTCACCGCGGTGGCCGAGTACATGAAGTTCTGGTTCCCGTCGGTGCCCGGCTGGCAATGGGTCTGCCTGTTCTCGGCGGCGCTGATCTTCATCAACGCCATGAGCGTGAAGGCGTTCGGCACCATCGAATACTGGTTCTCGACCATCAAGATCAGCGCCATCGTGGCGTTCATCATCCTGGGCGCCTATGTGGTCTGGGGCAGTCCGCAATACGGCGCGGCGCAGTACACGGCGCACGGCGGCTTCTTCCCCAACGGCGTGTGGGGCATGTGGATCGCGGTGGTCATCTCGATCTTCAGCTACCTGAGCGTGGAGATGATCGCGGTGGCGGCGGGCGAGGCCGAGGACCCCGAGCGCGCGGTGAAGAAGGCGTTCCGCGCCACCATCGTGCGGCTGGTGGTGTTCTACCTGCTGACGCTGGCGCTGATCCTGGCCATCGTGCCGTGGGACCAGGCCGGCAAGGGCGGCAGCCCCTTCGTGACGGTGATGGAAGCGGTGAAGGTGCCGTACGCGGCCGGCGTCATCAACTTCATCGTGCTGGTGGCGGCGCTGTCGGCCATGAACAGCCAGTTGTACATCACCACCCGCATGATGTTCAGCCTGTCGCGCGCCGGCCACGCGCCGGCGGCGCTGGGCAGGCTGACGCGCAGCGGCACGCCGCTGAACGCGCTGCTGCTGTCGACCAGCGGCATCGCCATCGCCACCGTGCTGAACGTGCTGTATCCGGAAACCTCGTTCACGCTGATGATGGCGATCTCGATGTTCGGCGCGCTGTTCACGTGGATGATGATCTTCGTCACGCACTACTTCTTCCGCCGCCGCTGGGCGCGCGAGGGCGGCGCGGCGCTGTCGTTCCGCATGCCGGGCTTTCCGCTGCTGACGCTGCTGGGCGCGGGCGCGATGCTGGCGATCCTGGTGACGACCTACTTCACCGGCGTGTTCAAGATGACGCTGGTGTTCGGCGTGCCGTTCCTGCTGGTGCTGGCGGCGCTGTACCTGCTGCTGTTCCGCAAGACCGCGGCGGCGGTGGTGCTGCAGGCACGGCAGCAGCGGTCCTAGCGGCCGCGCCTTTCAACCGGCGCCCGCGCCCTGGCGGATCGCCGCCAGCATGGCGCGGGCGCGCGCCGGCAGCGAGCGCGATCCATACACCGCATGCATCTGCGGGGCCACGCCCCGCGCCGAGGTGGCGGTGTAGCCGGGGCAGACCCGCACCAGCGTGCCGCGGGCGATTTCCGGCGCGGCCGCCCAGTCGGCCAGCCGCGCGATGCCCACGCCCTGCAACGCCAGCGCCATCAGGCCGCTGCTGGTGCTGACCCGCACCGCCGGCTCGGCGTGCATGCGCACGATGCGCTGGCCGCGCCGCAGGTGCCAATCCTTCAACACGCGCGGGCCGGTATGCATGATGAGCCGGTGCCGCGCCAGTTCCTCGGGTTCGCGCGGCAGGCCCATGCACGCCACGTAGTCCGGGCTGGCGCACAACAGCCGCTCGTAGGGCCACAGGCGCGCGCCCAGCAGGTCGCTGGGCGCCGGGAAGCCGCCGCGGATGGCGAAATCCAGGCCCTCGGCGATCGGGTCGATTGCCTTGTCGGTGTAGTGGATGTCCACCGTGACGCCCGGATGCTCGGCCGCGTAGCGGCGCAGCACGGCCGGCAGCAGGGTCACGCCCAGCAGGTCGGGCGCGGAGAAGCGCAGGCGGCCCTGGTCGCCTTGCTGGGCGTCGTGCAAGGCCTCGCGCGCCTGGCTTTCCAGGCGCAGCAGCTCGCGCGCGTATTCGAAGTAGCTTTCGCCTTGCGGCGTCAGCGCCACGCTGCTCTTGCTGCGCAACAGCAACTGCGCGCCGACCTGGCGCTCCAGCGCCTGCACCGCGCGCGTGACGGCGCTGGGCGAGGCGCCCAGCGCGCGCGCCGCCAGCACGAAGCTCTGGCGTTCCGCGACGGCGCAGAACACCTGGTATTCCCATAGGGCGCCACGTTCCATGGTGGTTCTCCATTGCGATTATCGCAACATGATATTGCAACGCAGAGGGCTCGGTCGGACCTAGACTGCGGCCATTCCCGACTTTCTCCAGGTTGACCGCCAATGTCAGATCCCCACTATTTCGATCCCGTCACCGGCGCCCGCCATGCGCTGGACGAGGCCCGCTGGTGTTCCGATGCGCGCACGCCACTGATGATCTCGCCGCTGCCGGGCATCTCGCCCGACGACATCGACCGCCGCGAGCGTTCGCTGTGGCGCTACCGGGCCGCGCTGCCCGGCGCCGTGACCCGGCCGGTGTCGATGGGCGAGGGCGGCACGCCGATGGTCGAGCGCGCGTGGGGCGGGCTGCGGCCGCACTTCAAGCTGGAATGGTTCAACCCCACCTGCAGCTTCAAGGACCGTGGCGCCGCGGTGATGCTGTCATGGCTGCGCCAGATCGGCATCGGCGCCATCGCCGAGGACAGTTCGGGCAATGGCGGCGCCGCCATCGCGGCGTATGGCGCGGCGGCGGGCATGGGCGTCACGATCTTCGCGCCGGCCTACACGTCCAGCGCCAAGGTGGCGCAGATCCGCGCGTTCGGCGCCGACGTGCGACTGGTGCAGGGGCCGCGCGAGAACGCCGAGACCGCCGCGATCGAGGCCGCCGAGCGGATCTTCTATGCCAGCCACAACTGGCAGCCTTTCTTCCTCCAGGGCACCAAGTCCATCGCCTACGAGATGTGGGAGGACTTCGGTTTCGAGGCGCCGGACAACGTGGTGATTCCGGCGGGCGCGGGCAGCAACGTGCTGGGCTGCGCCATTGGCTTTGCCGAGCTGCTGGCGGCCGGACAGATCAAGCGCCTGCCGCGCCTGTTCGTGGCCCAGCCGCGGAACTGCTCGCCGGTGGACGCCAGCTTCCATGCCGGGGTCGACACGCCGGTGCCGCGCGAGGTGCTGCCGACGGTGGCCGAGGGCACCGCGATCAAGCGGCCGGTGCGGCTGCGCGAGGTGTTGCAGGCGATCCGCGCCAGCGGCGGTCAGACCGTTGCGGTGCCGGAGGCGGACATCGTTGCCGCCGTGCGCAGGCTGGCGGCAATGGGGCTCTACGCCGAGCCCACCAGCGCCACCGCGGCGGCGGCGCTGGACATGCTGCGCGCGCGTGGCGCGATTCGCGAGACCGAGCGCACCGTGGTGCTGTTGACCGGCACCGGCATCAAGGCCACGCAGTTCATGACGGATCTGTATTCGGCGGCGTGACCGCCGCCGCGTCCGCCAGCAGGTGGTCGAGCAGGCGGCGGGCGCGGGCGCTGAGGGTATCGCGCGACTGCACGCACAGCAGCAGCTCGCGCGCGGCCCAGGCGTCGGACAGCGCCACCGGCGTCACCCTGAGCAACTGGCGCATGCTGTTGGCCGTGGTTTCGGGCACGATGCCCACGCCGACGCCGGCCTCGACCAGCCGGCACATGGCGTCGAAGCTGCGCAACTGCACCCGCAGCTTGATGGGCTTGCCGACCACCAGTGCCTGCCGCGCCAGGAAGCGTTGCAGCGCGCTGCTGCGGTCGAGCCCGACGAAGTCTTCGTCCAGCACGTCGCCGAACGCGACCTCGGCCCGGTCCGCCAGCGCGTGGCCGGCCGGCACGATCAGCACGAAGCGGTCGGCGCGGTAGGCGTGGGTCTGCAGGGCGCCGGTGTCGACCGTGCCCGCGACGATGCCGATATCGGCCGAGCCGTCGGCGATGCATTCGACGATCTCGTCGCTCAGCATTTCCTGCAATTCGACGTTGATGCGCGGATGCGCCGCCAGGAAGCCGCTGAGCGCTTCGGGCAGGAAGGCGGTCAGCGCGTTGGTGTTGGACAGCAGGCGTACCGAGCCGCCGAATTCGCCGGAGAAGTCGGCCAGGTCGTCGCGCAGGCGGTCGGCCTGGGCCAGCATGACGCGGGCATGGGCGGCCAGCTTCAGGCCGGCCGGGGTGGGGATGACGCCCTGGCGGCGGCGCTCCAGCAGCGGCGCGCCGAGCGAGGCCTCGAGGTTGCGGATGCGGGCGCTGGCGGCGGCCAGCGCCAGGTTGGCGCGGGCGGCGCCGTGGGTGATGCTGCCGGCCTGCACCACGTGCAGGAACAGCGCCAAGTCGGTCAGGTCGAAACGCATGGCGGCGAGCCTACGCGAGGCGCGCAGGCAGCCTCTGCGAATCGCGCATTTTCAGCGCGGGACAGGGTCCGTACACTGCGCCGATCCGTGTTCTCGTGGTGGTTTGCCCATGCATCTTGTCGCCTCCGGTTTTCCGATTCTACCCGCGCTGATCACCGCGATCACGATCGCGTTGTGGGCCTTTTCGCGGCTGCCTGAGTACCTGACGGCGCTGCTGTTCTTCAGCGCCGCCATGATCTTCGCGGCCGCGCCGCGCGAGGTGGTGTTCTCCGGGTTTTCGTCGGCGGCGTTCTGGCTGGTGCTGAGCGGCTATGTGCTGGGGCTGGCGCTGAAGTACACCGGCCTGGCCGACCGCATGGCGGGCGCGCTGTCGCGGCGCCTGTCGGGTTCGTATCCGAAGGTGGTGGCCGGCGTGGTGGCGCTGACCTACCTGCTGGCGTTCGTGATGCCGTCGAACATGGGCCGCATCGCGCTGCTGATGCCGATCGTGCTGGCCTATGCCGACCAGATCGGGCTGGTGGCGGGCCGTCGTGGACGCATTGGCCTGGCGCTGGCGGTGGGCTTCGGCACCTTCCAGTTGTCCACCTCCATCCTGCCGGCCAACGTGCCGAATCTGGTGATGGCCGGCAGCATCGAATCGAGCTATGGCCTGCAGTTGGGTTATCTGCCGTATCTGTGGCTGCATGCGCCGGTGCTGGGCATCCTGAAAGGCGTGGTGCTGGTGGCCTGCATCGCCTGGTTGTTCCGCGATACGCCCGAGACCGCGCCGCCCGCCCCGCCGGCCCAGCCCCTGTCCGCGCCGGAAAAGCGCCTGGCGGTGCTCTTGGGATTGACGTTGCTGGGGTGGGTGACGGACGGCTGGCACGGCGTGTCGCCGGCCTGGATCGGCCTGGGCTCGGCCTGTCTGTGCCTGTTGCCCAAGGTGGGTTTCGTCAGCGGCGAGCAGTTCGGCAAGGAAGTGAATTTCCGCACCGCGATCTACGTGGCGGGCATCCTGGGACTGGCGGCGATGGTGGCCGACAGCGGCCTGGGCGGCATCATCGGCCGCGCCCTGCTGGCCTGGCTGCCGTTGTCGCCCGAGGCGCCGATGCAGAGCTTCTTTTCGCTGGTGGGGCTGTCGGCGGCGTTGAACTTCGTGGTCACGGCCAACGGCGTGCCGGCCCTGTATACGCCGCTGGCCGAGACGCTGGCGCAGGCCTCGGGATTTTCGCTGATGACGGTGCTGATGGCGCAGGTGGCCGGCTACGCCACCGTCATCATGCCGTACCAGGCCTCGCCCATCGTGGTGGCGATGGGCATGGGCCAGGTGCCGGCGCGCAGCGGCCTGGCGTTGAGCCTGCTGACCGCGCTGGTGTCGTTCGTGGCGCTGGTGCCGCTGGACTACCTGTGGTTCAGGCTCCTGGGAATGCTGGGATTGTGATCAGTTCGTCTTCGACGGCGGCGGAGGCGGGTTCTGGCGCCGGGGCGAACACCCGCAGGCGGTGGCCGTCGGGGTCGAGCGCGACGAAGGTGCGGCCGAAGTCCATGTTGGTGGGGGCCTGCAGGATCGGCAGGCCGCGCAGGCTCCAGTCGAGGTGGCGCTGGTTGAGCGCGTCGGCGTCGGGCACGGTGAAGGCCAGTTCGGTGCAGCCGCCGCGGCCGGCGGCGGCCGGCTCGACGGTGTGGCGCGACCACAGGCCCAGCATCAGGCCGGAGTCGAGCGCGAACAGGGCGAAGGTGGGCGAGCTTTCGACGGGCGGGCGGTTCAGCAGCGCGCTGTAGAACGCCGCGCTGGCCTCGGGCTTGTCGACGTAGAAAATGACGAAGTTCTTGGCGGACATGATGCGCTCCTGGTTGAATGAGCGCCCATCTTAGAGAGCCATGCTGTCAGATTTTGTCAGCAGTCTTCATGCCGATGTCGCACCCGCCGGCGCGCGGCGCACGCCAGGGATCAGCAGGGGTCGCCCTTGGCCGTATTGATGGCGCGCCACTCCTTGAGCAAGGCCTGGCGGCGGCGCGGATAGCGTTGCCCGGCTTCGAGCGTGGCGATGCGGTCGGTGCGGAAATGGCGGAAGTCCTGGCGCAGTTCGCACCAGGCCATGACGATGCGCACGCTGTCGAAAAATCCCAGGGCGAACGGCCAGATGACGCGTTCGGAATCGGCGCCCTTGTCGTCGCGGTAGGTGATGGCGATTTTCTGCTCGCCGCGGATCGCTTGGCGTATCAGCGACAGGTCGACCCGGTCGACCACCGCCCAACTGCTGGGGCCGACCAGCAGCGGAATGGCGTCCAGTTCGTCGCGCAGTTCGCGCGGCAGCACCGCGCTGATCTTGGCCAGCGCGTTGGCGGCGGCCTGGCCCAGGCGCGGATCGGAACGGCCGGCCACCCAGCGGGTGCCCAGCACCAGGGCCTCGATCTCCTCGGTGCTGAACATCAGCGGCGGCAGCATGAAGCCGGGCCGCAGCACGTAGCCGATGCCCGGCTCGCCCTCGATTTCGGCGCCCTGCGCCTGCAGCGTGGCGATGTCGCGGTACAGCGTGCGCAGGCTGACGCCCAGGTCGGTGGCCAGGCGGTGGCCGCTGACGGGCAGGCGGTGGCAGCGCAGGGTCTGCAGCAGATCCAGGAGGCGTTCGGTGCGGGACATGGGAGCGAGCGGGGGGCGGGACGGCGTAATGCTGCCATGGAATGGCAGCAGCGGGAAGCCGCGGCCCGCCGTTCTTGATCCGGCCGTCCTTAACCCGGCAGCGCCGCCAGCCAGTCGTGCACCCGCCCGGCCAGCTCCAGGCTGTTGCGGTCCATCATCAGCATGTGCGAGTTGCCGCGGATGCCCAGGTCGGGCAGCGACAGCACCGTGACGCTGGCATGGCGCGCCGCGAATTCCCGCACCCGTGCGCGCATCCGCGGCCAGCGCGGATCGGTGTCCATGTGGTCGCCCATCACGACCAGCGTGGGGGTGTCGTAGCGGGCATCGGGCCCGAGGTCCGGGATGCTGGCCGGCTCCAGCGCCACCAGGGCGCGCACCCGCTCGGGCAGGGCGTGGGCGGCGCGGATGCCGAATACGCCGGCCTGCGAATGGCAGACCACGATGGCCGCGCCGATCCGTTCCAGGAAGGCCTGGTAGGCGCGCAGGATGGCGGCATCGGTGTGGACCCAGCGCGGCACCATCTGCGCGGCCAGCGCGTCGAACGCCTCCAGCGGGAATTGCGTGTCCGGGTAGGCGCTGCCGGGGCCGGGCCGGGTGCCCGGGCGGCCGATGCGAAAGCGCGTGTAGCAGTCCTCGCGCGCCTGCACCACCGGCGCGTCGGGCCAGACATGCGGCGCGGCGCCGGCGCGGCCGCGTTCCACCGCGTCGCACAGGTAGGCGTCCCAGCCGCGCCGCAGGAAATAGTGCAGCCAGCCCTGGCGGCCGTCCGGCGTGGTCTCCCAGGCCGCGCCGGTCATGCCGCCGCCATGCCAGAACGCCAGCGGCGGCCGGCCGCTGGCCGGCTCCGACAGGAAGTACTGGGCGTACATCTGTTCGACGCGGTAGGTGCCGTTGGGATCCAGCGCCACCGGCTGGCCGCCTTCGGCCATGACCAGCTCGCGTCGCGGCAGGCCGCTGAGCGCCAGGTCGCGGCCGCCGACGTGGAATGCACCCATGTCGCGCAGGCGGATCGGCGCCAGCGCCGCGCCGTCGTCCAGGGCAGCGGCCATCATTCGGCCTTGATATGGTTGGTCTCGATGACCTGTTTCCACCTGGCCGTTTCGGTGGTGACGAAGCGGCCCAGGTCGGCGCGCGAACCGGCGGCGGTCTCGACGCCCAATTCGCGCATCTTGGCTGCCACCTCGGGCGCCTGCAGCGCCTGGGCGAAGGCGTCGTGCAGCGTGTCCAGCACCGGGGCGGGGGTGCCGGCCGGCGCCATCACGCCGAACCAGGGCGTGATCAGGAAGTCGGGCACGCCGGCCTCGGCGAAGGTCGGCACGTCCGGAATCGCCGGCGCGCGCGCGGCGCTGGCCACAGCCAGGGCGCGCAGCTTGCCGGCGCGGATGTTGGCCAGCGAGGCCGGCAGGTTGTCGAAGTACATGTCGACCTGCCCGCCGAGCAGGTCGGCCGCCACCTGGCCGGCGCCCTTGTAGGGGATGTGGGCCAGGTCGATGCCGGCGCGCTGCTTGAGCAGCTCGGTCGCCAGGTGGGCCGAGCCGCCGATGCCGGAGGAGGCCGAATTGAGCTTGCCGGGGTTGGCGCGCGCATACGCCAGCAGCGCCGGCAGCGTGTCGGCCGGCACCTTGGGATTGACCACCAGCACGCTCGGCACGGTGCCGATCATGGCGACGGGGGCGAAGTCCTTGACGATGTCGTAGGGCGCCGGCTGGTACAGCGACGGCGCCACGGTGCAACCGAACGCGCACATCAGCAGCGTCTGGCCGTCGGGGGCGGCTCGGGCCACCGCCTGCGCGCCGATGTTGCCGCCGGCGCCGGCCCGGTTCTCGACGATCAGCGGCTGGCCGAGGCGCTTGGAAAGGTTGTCGCTGAGCAGGCGCGCCAGGATGTCGGGCGTGCCGCCGGCGGGGAAGGGCACCACCAGCGTGATCGGGCGGCTGGGGAAATCGGCGGCATGGGCCGCCAGCGGCAGGCAGGCGGCCAGCGCCAGCAGGGCGCGGGCGGACCAGCGTGCCAGCACGGGGCGGATGCGCCGGGGCGCGGGAAGGTGGCGGGTGGGGCCCATGGTTGTCTCCGTAGCGGGCGGCCGGGTCGAAACGCCCGGTCCGTGGCGGACTGTAGCCAAGCCGGCCGCGCCTGCCCAATGCCGATGGCGCAAGACTCGCATATCGAATCCGATATGGTTCTTTGCAATCATTCGCTTACGGCATAGCATGGCGCCATGCGCGACGCCCAATCCTTGCCTTTCCTGCGCAGGCTCGACATGAACCTGCTGCTGACCTTCGACGTGCTCATGCGCACGCGCAGCGCCACCGCCAGCTCGCGCCTGCTGCACAAGACCCAGCCGGCCATCAGCCGCGACCTGGCGCGCCTGCGCCTGCGGCTGGAGGACCCGCTGCTGGTGGTGGTGAAGGGACGTTTCGTTCCGACCGAGCGGGCGCTGGAGCTGCACGCGTCGGTGCATGACGCGCTGGCGCAGATCGAGGCCGCGCTGCGCCCGCCCGAGGCCTTCGATCCGGCGCGCGCCGAAGGCGTGGTCAACATCGGCACCGGCGCGCACAGCGAGATCCTGCTGGCCGCGCCGCTGATCGAGCGGCTGCACCGCGCCGCGCCGGGCGTGACGCTGCGCTTCCAGTCGCTGCACGGCGATTTCGCGCCCGACGACCTGGAGGCCGAACGGCTGCACATCGCCATCGGCCTGTTCGGCAAGGTGCCGGCGCGCTTTCACCGCGATGCGCTGCACACCGACCGCCGCGTCTGTGTGCTGTCGGCGCGGCATCCCTGGGCCGCGCGCGGCGCCCTGACGCTGGCCGACCTGGGCGCCATCAAGTGGTTCGCGTTCGAGCAGATGTACGGCCGCGAGACGACCTTCGACCGGCTGCTCAAGCCGGGCGACGGCCGCATGGCGTTCTCGGCCTATCTCTCGGGCTTCGGCGTGGCGCCCTATGTGCTGGTGGACACCGACTACGCCACCACCATGCCGGCCAGCGTGGCGCGGGCGCATTGCCGCCATTTCCCGCTGGCGATGCTGGAGATGCCGACGCGCCTGCGGCGCATGGAACTGGCGATGGTGTGGGCGCGCCGCCAGCACGCTTCGCCATTGCAGGCGTGGTTGCGCGGCCAGGTGCGCGACGTGCTGCGCGAGCGCCTGGCCGCGGACGGCCCGGCTTAGCGGGCGACCGGCTTGCCGGTGGCCACGTCGATGGCCGAGCCGTCTTCCAGGCTGACGCGGTAGATCTCGCGCAGCACGTTGCCGGCAAAGCCGATCTCGACGATGGACACGTCCTTGAAGGTGGCCTGGATGCCGTCGGGCAGCGCGGCGTTGAATTTGGCGGACTCCTGCTTCATGGCGTCGGCCAGGCGCGCGTCGTACGGCGTCATGCTATAGACCAGCGTGGTGTGTGGGTTGTGGGCGCGCACTTCCTTGCCGTCCTTCATCACGTTGACGCCGCTCACGCCCATGGTCTTGACCAGCTCGCGGCCGGCGTCGGCCATCTTGGCGTAGACCGGGCCGGTCACGCGCGGCAGCGGGCCGTCGCGCAGCGGCGCCAGGGCGGCGGTGGTCACGGTGTTGTAGGCCATCATGGCCTCGAAGCCCGCGCCGCTCTTGACCACGCCCAGGTCCAGCCACCACGGGTGGCCCGCGCCCTTGGCCGCTTCGGTCGGATAGAAGTCCTTGAGCGTCACCTGCAGCGGCGCCGGGGGCTTGGGCAGCGCGCGCAGCATGCGCTGCGGCGTGGCGCTGTCGGCGCTGTGGATGTGGACACGGTCACGTGCGGGATATTGGGCGTTGCGGCCTCGGTATTCAGGCCCAGCGCGAGCAGGTCCTGCTTGAGCGTGCCGTTGACCTTGGCGTCCAGCACGGCGTTCACTTCCTTGGGCAGGCGGTAGACCACGCCGTAGGTGGTCTTGTGTTCACGGAAGGCGGGCTGCTCCAGCGCGCTGTTGTCGATGGGAGCGGCGAAGGCGGTCGAGAGAGCGGCCAGGGACAGGCCCAGAGCGGCCAGGGGCAAGACGCGTTTGATCATGGATTTTCCTTTTATGTTCAAGACCCGCGAGAGTCCGGTCCAGTGTGGCCACGCCGGATGTACGGCGTATTGCAACAGGGCAAAGAAATCCGATAGGCGGCCAAGCCGTGCCGATGGCTGCGCCCGGCTATAGCAGGAAGACGGCCGCCACGATCAGCAGCCCCAGCACCAGGTTGACGCCGACCCAACGGCGGATGCCCGCCATGGCCTGGCCGCCGCGCGGCCATTCCGAGGCGGCCACCGCCGCGCGCAGGCGCGGATAGAGCGCGGCGCGGATGTAGGCGTAGATGGCCGTCATCACCAGCCCGCCCGCGGCCATCACGGTCCAGGCGCGCGGCATGAAGAAGGCGCCACCGCTGCGCGCGGCCTGGGCCGCTTCCTGGCCGATCATGAGGGCGCCGGTCGCCAGGATCAGCACGATCGCGGCCCCCACCGCGTTAAGGAAGGGGCCGAGCACCGCGTCCATCAGGCGCAGCCGTTGCGGCGGCTCCAGTTGCGCGGCCGCCGGCCGCAGGAAACAGTGGGCGAACAGCATGCCGCCGACCCACAGGATCACGGCCAGCAGGTGGATGAGTTTGAGGGCGCTGTAGAGCATGGTGTCGGGCTTCGGAATGGGCCGCGTCGTCGCAATGCCGACGGCAAGGCCTGGCTGTGGGGACGGCGGCCGCGGGAGCGCGCGCGGCCGAATCTGTCCCCATGATATATCCCCACGACGCCCGGGCGGGCTTCTTGACGCATGCCACGGTTTTGCATTTAGAATGAGATTGATTTTTATTTGTAGTCAAGAAAGTTCGGGAGTCCATCGTGTCCAACCTTGCGCTAGCCTGCGGCGACGCCGTCCATCTGCTCTACCGCGCGCATCATGGATGGCTGCACAACTGGCTGCGGGGCAAGCTGGGCAACTCCTGCGATGCCGCTGACCTGGCGCAGGACACCTTCGTGCGGGTGCTGCGGCATCGGCACGAACTCGACGCGCTGCGCGAGCCGCGCGCCTACCTGACCACCATCGCCAAGCGTCTGGTGCTGAATCATTACCGGCGCCGCTCGATCGAACAGGCCTACCTGGACGCCCTGGCGACCATGCCCGAGGCCATGGCGCCGTCGCCCGAGCAGCGCCTGCTCATCCTCGAAGCGCTGCAGGAAATCGACGAGATGCTGGCCGGCCTGGCGCGCCCGGCGCGACAGGCGTTCCTGATGGCGCAGCTCGAAGGACTCAGCCACATCGAGATCGCCGCGCGGCTGAACGTGTCGGTGCGGTCGGTGCATCGCTACATCGCCAAGGGGTACGAACAATGCATCATGGCGGTGATGTGAGCGTCCAATGGGGCGTGGCGGGCGAGCTGCCCGCCGTCGATCGCCAGGTCGCGCGCGAGGCGGCGCGCTGGCTGCTGCGGCTGAATTCCGAGCACGCCACCGATGCCGACATCCGCGCCTGCCAGCAATGGCGCGCCAGCAAGGCCGAGCATGAACATGCCTGGCAGCGCGCGCAGCGCGTCAACCAGCGCTTCGGCCTGATCCCGGCATCGCTCGGCATGGCGGCGCTGAACCGGCCGGAGTCGGCCGGCCGGCGCGCGGCCCTCAAGACGCTGGCCGCGCTGATCGTGGCTGGGCCGGCGGGCTGGGCCGCCTGGCGCGCCAGCCCGTTCGAATGGACCGCCGACTACCGCAGCGCGACCGGCGAACAGCGCCAGGTGGCGCTCAGCGATGGTTCTTCCATGCGCCTGAACACCGCCAGCGCGGTCGACGTCCTGTACGGCGCCGACCTGCGGCTGGTGCGGCTGCGTGCCGGCGAGATCGCGGTCCACGCGGTGGCCGAAGGCGGGGTCCATCCGCGGCCCTTCGTGGTGCGCACGAGGCAGGGCGATATCCGGGCGCAGGCGGCGCGCTTCTGCGTGCGCGAAGACGGTTCGGCCTGCCGCGTCAGCGTGCAGGAGGGCGGCGTGACGCTGCGCCGCGGCGACGCCAGCCTGGCGCTGACGGCCGGCGAGCAGGCCTGGCTGCGCGACGATGAAGCGCCGCGCATCGAGCCGGCCGATCCGCATGCCGCCGACTGGACGCGCGGCGTGCTGCACGCCAGCGCCTGGCGCCTGGACGCCTTCGCGGCCGAGCTGGGCCGTTACCGCCCCGGTGTGCTGCGCTGCGATCCCGAGGTCGCCGGCCTGCGGATCTCCGGCGCCTTCCAGTTGCGCGATACCGACGCGGTGCTGGCGGCCCTGCCGTCCACGCTGCCGGTGCAGGTACGTTACCGCAGCGCGTATTGGGTGACGCTCATGCCGCGCGCGGGGCAGGCATGAATCGTCGTTGTTACAAAAAAGCCGGGGCGGGCTGTCCGGTTGGCGTTGGTCAAGGGTCATGGTCAGTAGAGGCATACGAATGCCGATACCCGTTGGATCGAAAGGACGACCATGGCTCACTTTCCCGCCAGCCGCCTCCGCGGCACCCCCTTGAACCGAGAGGCTCCATGCCGATTGACCCGCCTGTCCCTGGCGTTGCGCATCGCCACCGCGCTGGCTGCCCCGGCCGTTGCGCTGTGGCCGGCCGCCGCGGCGCTGGCGCAGATCGCGCCGGCCGAGCAGGCGCGCGGCTACCGCATCCCGGCCGGCCCGCTGGCCGAGAATCTGTCGCGCTTCGCCGACAACGCCGGCGTCACGGTGCTGTTCGACGCGGCGCTGGTGGGCCAGCGGCGTGGCGCCGGCCTGAACGGGGAATACTCCGTGGCTGACGGTTTCGCCCGCCTGCTGGCCGGCAGCGGCCTGGCCGCGCGCGAGCGCAGCCCGGGCGTGTTTGTGCTGCAGGCCCTGGCCCCTGCCGGCGTGACGCAGTTGACGCCGGTCACGGTGGAAGGCGAGGGCACGGCGATCACGCCGGCGTGGGAGACCCGCAGCGACCGCAAGCGCCTGGACGACGCGCAGGTGCGCGGTTGGAGCGACCTGGGCAAGCGCCTGGAACCGGGCGTGAACTTCAACCGCCAGAACAACAGCATCAACATCCGCGGACTCGACCAGGATCGCGTGCTGACGCGGGTGGACGGCATCCGCCTGCCGTGGCTGGATGACGGCGCGCGCGGCGTCAAGGGCGGCCTGGAGGCGGTGGACTTCAACTCCCTGTCGCGCCTGGACATCGTGCGCGGCGCCGACGCCAGCGCGGGCGGCTCGGGGGCCATCTCCGGCATGGCCGACCTGTACACACTCGATCCCTCGGACCTGCTGAACGACGGCAAGACCTTCGGCGCGTTGGCCAAGACCGACTACGACACCGCCGACAGCAGTTGGGGCGCCAACGCCGCGCTGGCCGGACAGATCCACAGCGATACCTTCTGGCTGGTGCAGGCGGGCGTGCGCAACGGCCATGCGCTGGACAACCGCGGCGACGTCGGCGGCTATGGCCCGCGCCGCAACCAGCCGACGCCCGAGGACTACGACCAGCGCAGTTTCCTGCTCAAGCTGCAGCAGCGCGTCGAGGGCGGCCACCGCTTCGGCCTGACCGGCGAATACTTCAAGCGCAAGGCCACGCAGGACAGCATGTTCGAACAGGGGCCGGGCACCAGCTACCTGATCGGCGGGAACACCACCCGGAAGGAAACCGAGCGCCAGCGCGTGTCGCTCGATTATTCCTACAAGGCGCCCGCCGAGGGCGGCTGGATCGACAGCGCCACGGCGGTGGTGTATTGGCAGCGCATGCAGCTCGACAGCGCGCTCGATGGCGAACGCAGCCGCGATGCGCGCGCCAACATCATTCCCGGCGATCCGTTCAGCTATGGCTTCCCCAGTGGCGCCTACGGCCGCAACAACTCCATCCGCCAGACCATGTTCGGCGCCAATGGCGAACTGACCAAGCGGCTGGCGGGCAACACGGTGTCGCAGTTGTGGACCGTGGGCGGCGAGTGGTATGGCAACAAGACCGAGCAGAACTCCAGCGGCTACGACAACTGCCCCACCGTGCGGGCCGGCACGCCGGCGCCGTTCGGCCCGCGCACCTGCGACATGCTGCACACCAACCAGGCCGACGTGCCGCTGTCCAAGGGCAGCCAGTGGGCGCTGTGGATGTCAGACGAATTCAGCTTCGGCGATGGCCGCTACACCGTCATGCCGGCGCTGCGCTACGACCACTACGAGCAGAAGCCCAGGTCCACCGAAAGCTACGCCAGCAACCGCAACGGCGGCGTGTTGCCGCCCGGGAACAGCGGCGGGCGCTTCTCGCCCAAGCTGCTGACCACCTGGAAGGCGGCCGACGCGCTGAGCCTGTACGCGCAGTACGCCTATGGCTTCAAGGCGCCCAGCGCGACGCAGCTCTACACCAACTACGGCGGCCCCGGTACCTACCTGCGGGTCGGCAATCCCTACCTGAAGCCGGAAACCAGCAAGGGCTGGGAACTGGGCGCCAAGCTGGGTTCCGATTCGCTCGGCGGCGCGGTATCGTTCTTCGATAACCGCTACCAGAATTTCATCGACAGCAACGTGCCGCTGGATGCCAATTCGCGGCAATGGCAGCCGGGCTGGGCCGGGCAGTACCCGTTGGGCATCACCGGCAACGTCAACCGCGCCAAGGTGCGCATCTACGGCGCCGAGGCCAGCGCGCACTGGAAGTTCTCGCCGGGCTGGCGCACGTGGGGTTCGCTGGCGTGGGCCGTGGGCAAGGATGAAGGCACCGGCCAGTACCTGAACTCGGTGGCGCCGCTGAAGGCGGTGCTGGGCGTGGGCTATGGCCGCGACGTGTGGGGCGTGGACGCGCTGCTGACGACCGCCCTGCGCCGCAACAAGGTCGAATACCCGGAGGCCGGCGCCTCGACGCCCAACCGCGACTTCCAGGCGCCCGGCTACGGCGTGGTGGACCTCATGGGCTACTGGCGGCCGAAGGCGGTCAAGGGGCTGCAGGTGCAGGCCGGCGTGTTCAACCTGTTCGACAAGAAGTACTGGGAAGCGATCAACGTGCCGACCGCCGGCGCCACGGCCCTGCCGCGGCCGGTTGACTGGTACACGGAGCCGGGGCGCAGCCTGCGCGTCTCGCTGACTTATCAATACTGACCCGCGCTGCCGCCGCTGCGCGACAGCGGCGGCAGTCCTGATTTTCCATTCCGGCCGGAGAGACCGCAATGAACCAAGAAGTGAAGCATCCTGATTTCGCTACCCGCGCCGCCGAGCTGCGCGCCCGCAACGACGCGCTGGCGGCGTCCAGGCCCGGCCTGCGCGCCCGCAACCTGGCCCAGGAACTCGGCGTGTCCGAGGCCGAATGGGTCGCGGCCGGCTGTGGCGGCGTCAAGGCCACCGAACTGCACGGCCAGCCGCAGGAGATCTTCCGCGAACTGGGCGCGCTGGGCCCGGTGATGGCCCTGACGCGCAATGACTGGTGCGTGCATGAGCGCCACGGCGCCTACCTGGACATCCAGGCCGACGGACCGGTCGGCCTGGTGCTGGGGCCGGACATCGACCTGCGCGTGTTCTTCTCGTGCTGGAAGTCCGCCTGGGCGGTCGAGCAGGACGGCCGCCACAGCCTGCAGTTCTTCGACGGCGCGGGCGTGGCGGTGCACAAGGTCTACCGCACCGAAGCCACCGACGTCGCTGCGTATGACGCGCTGGTGGCCAGGTTCGCCGGCGATTCGCGCTGGCCCGAGACCGCGCCCTACGCGCCCGCCGCCGACGCGCCGAGCGTCGAGGACAGCGCCCGGTGGCGCCAGGCCTGGCTGGGCATGCAGGACACGCACGAATTCTTCCCGCTGCTGCGCAAGTTCAAGGTGTCGCGGCTGGCGGCGCTGGCCGCGGCCGGCGAAGACCTGGCGCAGACGGTGCCGGCGGAGTCGGTCGAGCGCATGCTGGAGTCGGCGGCGGCCAGCGGCCTGTCGATCATGTGCTTCGTGGGCAACCGCGGCATGATCCAGATCCACACCGGCCCGGTTCGGCAGTTGCGCCGCACCGGCCCGTGGTTCAACGTGCTGGATCCGACCTTCAACCTGCACCTGGACACCACCGCCATCGCGTCGGCCTGGGTGGTGAACAAACCCACCAGCGATGGCTGGGTGACGTCGCTGGAACTGTATTCGTCCAGCGGCGACCTGATCGCGCAGTTCTTCGGCGAGCGCAAGCCGGGCAAGCCGGAGCTGGCGGGGTGGCGTGAATTGATGTCGGGCCTGTGCCGCGTGCCGTTGGCCGCTTGAGGATGATGCAATGAAGAAATGGCTGGCGGTGGCGGCTTGGATGCTGGTGGCGGGCGCGCAGGCGGCGCCGCCCGAACGCGTGGTGACGCTGGGCGGCAGCGTGACCGAGATCGTGTACGGCCTGGGGCAGGGCGGCCGGCTGGTCGGCGACGATCAGTCCAGTCTGTACCCGGAGGCCGCGACCCGGTTGCCGCGCGTCGGCTATTACCGCGCGGTGCCGGTCGAAGGCGTGCTTGCGCTCAAGCCCGACCTGGTGCTGGCCTCGGAACAGGCCGGGCCGCCCGAGGCGCTCAAGCGCCTGGGCGAAGTCGGGGTGCGGCTGGTGAGCGTGCCGGACGCGCCGTCGGTCGATTCGCTCAAGGCGCGCATCCGCGCCGTGGCCGGTGCACTGGACGTGGCGCCGGCCGGCGAACAGATGGTGCGGGACGTGACGCGCGAGCTGGCCAAGGCCGAGGCCATGCCGGCCACGCGCGCGCGGGCGCTGCTGCTGATCAACCGCAACGGGGCGCCGCAAGGCGCGGGGCGCGGCACCGCGGCGGCCGAAGTCATGCACCTGGCCGGGCTGGACAACGTGCTGCACGGGCAGCAGGGCTACAAGCCGCTGTCGCCCGAGGCCATCGGCGCGCTGGCGCCCGACCTGATCATCGTCACGCGCGAATCGCTGCAGGCCAGTGGTGGCCTCGATGGCTTTGCGCGCCTGCCCGGCATCGCGGTGACACAGGCCGCGGCGAAGCGGCGCATCATCGTCATGGATGACCTGTTGATCCTTGGATTGGGCCCGCGGCTGCCGCAGGCGCTGATCCAGCTCAAGCAGGAGGCCGCGCATGCCATGGCGCGCTAACCCGCCGCTGGCGCTGGTGTTGCTGGCGGTGGCGGTGGTGGCGGCGGTGCTGGCGGCCAGCGCCAGCGGCGCGGTCTCGATTCCGTTGCGCGAGCTGCCGGCGCTGTTGTGGGGCACGCCCACGCCGGAGCAGGCGCTGTGGCGCAACGTGCTGATCGACATCCGCCTGCCGCGCGTGCTGCTGGCGGTGGTGATGGGCGCGGGCCTGGCGATCTCGGGGGCGGCGCTGCAGGCGCTGTTCCGCAACCCGCTGGCCGAGCCGGGCCTGATCGGCATTTCCGCTGGCGCGTCGCTGGGCGCGGTCATCGCCATCGTGATGACGCCGGGCGGCTTCTGGTACACCGCGCCGGGCGCCTTCATCGGCAGCCTGGTCGCGACGCTGTCGGCCTATCTGGTGGGACGGCGCGTGCCGGGCGTGGCGGGGCTGCTGCTGGCGGGCGTGGCGATCACCGCCATCGCCTTCAGCCTGATCGGGCTGTTCACCTTCATGGCGTCCGACGCGCAACTGCGCGACCTGACCTTCTGGAACATGGGCAGCCTGGCCGGCGCCAACTGGAAGCTGCTGGCTTTCCTGGGGCCGTGGGTGCTGCTGCTGTCGCTCTGGCTGATGCGCCAGTGGCGCGTGATGAACGCGCTGCTGCTGGGCGAGCGCGAGGCCCAGCACCTGGGCTATTCGCTCAAGCAGGCGCGGGCGCGGCTGGTGCTGGCCTGCACCCTGATCGTCGGGCCGCTGGTGGCGGCCAGCGGCACTATCGTGTTCGTCGGGCTGGTGGTGCCGCACCTGGTCCGCATGACGCTGGGCGCCAACCATCGCCTGCTGCTGCCCGCTTGCCTGCTGGGCGGCGGGCTGGTGATGACGCTGGCGGACTGGCTGGCGCGCGTCGTGGTGGTGCCGGCCGAACTGCCGATCGGCCTGGTGACCGGGCTGGTGGGCGGCCCCTTCTTCCTGTGGCTGCTGGCGCGCGGCCGGAGGCACGGTTGATGCTGGCCGCCGAGAACCTGAGCCTGGCGCGCGACGGCAAGCGCATCCTGGACCGCGTGTCGCTGGCAATCCAGCCCGGCGAAGTGGTGGGCCTGCTGGGCAGCAATGGCGCCGGCAAATCGACCCTGCTGGGCGCGCTGTCGGCCGAGCTGGGCGCGGATGGCGGCAGCCTGACGCTGGATGGGCGGGCGCTGGGCGGGATGCCGCCGCGCGAGCAGGCGCGCAAGCGCGCGGTGCTGCCGCAGAAGCCCGGGCTGACCTTCGACCTGGGCGTGCGCGAAGTGGTGGCAATGGGCGCCTATCCGTTTCCGGAACTGTCGCCGGCCGAGGTCGACGAACTGGCGCGGCAGGCGCTGGAGTGGGCCGACGTCAGCCACCTGGATGGGCGCCGCTATCCGCAACTGTCGGGCGGCGAGCAGCAGCGGGTGCAGTTCGCCCGCGTGCTGGTGCAATGCCGCGCGGCGCGCGCCCAGGGCGAAGCCCGCTACCTGCTGCTGGACGAACCGACCGCCAGCCTCGATCCCAAGCACCAGGCCGACCTGATGCGGCGGGCGGCGCAACTGGCGCACGAGGGCAACACGGGCGTGCTGGTGATCCTGCACGACATGAACCTGGCGGCGCGCTGGTGCGACCGCCTGCTGCTGCTGAGCGGCGGCCAGGCGGTGGCGCAGGGCACGCCGGCCGAGGTGCTGACGCCGGCCAACCTGTTCCTGGCGTACGGCATCCAGGCGCAGGTGATGCCGCATCCGTTGCAGGCGGACCGGTTGCTGGTGCTGATGGCTTGATGGGCGCCAGCCCCGCTAAAATGGGGCATCGCGGCGGCCGCGGCCGCCTTTCCCTCATCTACCGACAGGACTTAGTGTCATGCCTACTTTCGACGTCGTTTCCGAAGTCGACAAACACGAACTCACCAACGCCATCGACCAGGCCAACCGCGAGCTCGCCACCCGTTTCGATTTCAAGGGCACGGATGCCAAATTCGAACTGGATGGTTTCGTGGTGACGCAGGTGGCGTCGAGCGCGTTCCAGCTCAAGCAGATGCTGGACATCCTGCGCGGCCGGCTGTCGGCGCGCGGGATCGACGTGCGCTGCCTGGATGTGGCGGATCCGCTGGAGAACCTGGGCGGGGCGCGGCAGAAGATCACGGTGAAGCAGGGGATCGAGCAGCCGGTGGCCAAGAAGCTGATCGCGGCGATCAAGAACGCCAAGCTCAAGGTCGAGAGCCAGATCAACGGCGACAAGCTGCGGATCAGCGGGAAGAAGCGGGATGATCTGCAGACGGCGATTGCGTTGTTGAAGAAGACGGATGTGGATTTGCCGTTGCAGTTTGAGAATTTTCGGGACTGACTGGTTTGATGCGGCGGGCGCGTTCGTAGGCCGCCCGTTGCGCGGGGCGCCTGGGGGGTGGGCGCCCACGATTGCGGTCCGGAGCGTTCGCTCCGGACTTCCCCGTTGTCATCTTCGTCACAGCCTACGGCTGCTCCTTCAGATTCCCTCGGGCGCATCGAGGTTGCCCACCCCCCGGGCGCCCCGCGCAACGGGCTACCGGCGTCTGGGTTTGCGGCGCTGTCAGGTCAGTGAGGGGGCGGAGAGATTTGCGTTGCCCGCAAAGACCGGCCGCGCGGGCGGCCGGTCTTTGCATACGCATTGTGCTGCGCCGAGGGGGTGTGCGCTGCGCGCTCGCGGGGGGGCTAGAGGCTTTTCCGGAGATGCTGGGTTTTGGTCTTGTTGGACAGGCCCATTGGGGTGACTCGCGCTTGCATGGCGGCACGGCCCGTTATTCCTCTTCAATTTCTTCAGTATTCCGCCCACAGATGCTGGGCCGCATAGGCGCGCCAGGGGCGCCAGGCTTCGGCGCGGGCCAGGAGCTGGGCGGGGGTGTATTCGCGGGATTCGAGTTTTTCCAGCGCGCGGATCAGGCCGATGTCGGAGGCGGGGAAGGCGTCGGGTTCGCGCAGTTGGCGCAGGGCGATGTATTGGGCGGTCCATTCGCCGACGCCGCGGATTTCGCGCAGGCGGGCGACGGCGGTGTCGAGGCTGTCGGTGGTGTCGAACAGCCGCGGGTCGGCCAGGGCGGCGGCGGCGACGGCGGACAGGGTGGCGGCGCGGCTGCGGGGCATGCCGAGCGGGGCGAGGTCGACGGGGGCGACGGCGGCCGGGGTGGGGAACAGGTGGGTCAGATCGCCGTCGGGTTGCTCCAGGGGTTGGCCGTGGGCGGCGACGAGCTTGCCGGCGAGCTTGATGGCGGCGCCGACGGTGATCTGCTGGCCGAGGACGGCGCGCAGGGCGAGTTCGAAGCCGTCCCAGGCGCCGGGCACGCGCAGGCCCGGGCGGGCGGCGGTGAGGGCGGCCATGACGGGATCGTGGGCAAGCTGGGCCGCGAGCGCGGCGGGGTCGCTGGCCAGGTCGAAAACGCGGCGCAGCCTGGCGATGATGGTGGGCAGGGCATGCAGTTGGGGAAAACGGACGGTGGCCTGCAGTGCGTTGCCCGTGCCGGGTTCGACCCGCACGGTGCCCTGGGCGCCGTCCAGCCCGATGGTGCGCGTGTAGCTGTCGGCCGTGACCCGTTCGATGCCGGGGATGGCGCGCACGCGCAGGAAGTCGAGCATGGCAGTCCAGTCGTAGGGCGGGCGGTAGCGCAGCAGCAGTTTGATTTCGCCCTGCGGGCCGGCCGAGATGACGGGCTTGCCGGAGCGGCGCAGTTCGCCCGGCGCGCGGCCGAACAGGGCCAGGAAGCTCTCGTTGAAGCGGCGGATGCTGCCGAAGCCGGCCGCGAATGCGATCTCGGCCATGGGCAGGCGGGTTTCGTGGATCAGTTGCTTGGCCAGCAGCACGCGCCGGGTCTGCGCCACGGCCACCGGCGACGCGCCCAGGTGCTGGCGGAACTGCCGCCGCAACTGGCGCTCGCCTACGCCCAGGCGCGCGGCCAGGGCGTCGACGCCGGCTTCGTCGAGCGCCCCGAGTTCGATCAGGCCGAGCGCGCGCGCGACGCTGTCGGGCAAATCGCGGGCGCGACCGGCGGCGGGCGCGGTTTCCGGGCGGCAGCGCAGGCAGGGGTGGAAGCCCGCTTCCTGTGCGGCCGCTGCCGTGGGGTAGAAGACGACATTGCGCGACAGCGGCGTGCGCGCCGGGCAGACCGGGCGGCAGTAGATGCGGGTGGTCTTGACGGCGGTGAAGAAGCGGCCGTCGTAACGGGCGTCGCGCACGCGGATGGCGCTGTAGCAGGCGTCGTGGTCGAGGTTCATGAGGCCATGCTAACGCCGGACGCGGACGTGATCTAGCGGTTTTCGGACACTGTTGTCACGCTCACTGCCATGTCCGGAATCCGCCAGCGCGAGGTCGGCGGCCGGCCTATATTGGGTGCATTCCTACCGTATCCGGAGCCTGTCATGCCGATTCAAACCTTCGCCCTGGAACGCGTTGCCACGCCCATCGGGCAGATGCTCGTGCTGACCGATGCGCGGGAGTGTCTGCGCGCGGTCGATTGGCAGGATTACGAGCCCCGCATGCATGCCTTGCTGCGGCGCCAGTACGGCAAGGACGCCGTGCGGATCGAGGGCGCCGCGCGGGTCTCGGCGGCGAGCCGCCGGTTGCAGGCGTATTTCGATGGCGAGGTCGAGGCGATCGACGGGCTGGAGGTGGCGCTGGGCGGCACCGATTTCCAGCGCCAGGTGTGGCGGGCGCTGCGTGATATCGAGCCGGGCGATACGATCAGCTATGGCGTGCTGGCCGTGCGCATTGGCCGGGCTTCGGCGGTGCGCGCCGTGGGCATGGCCAATGGGGCCAACCCGGTCGGGATCGTGGTGCCGTGCCACCGGGTCATCGGCGCCGATGCGTCGCTGACCGGCTACGGCGGCGGCCTGCATCGCAAGCGCTGGCTGCTGGATCACGAAGGCCGCTGGCGGGCGGCCAGGGGCGCGCCGGTTGCGCGCGCCGCGTGAGAAACGCTCAGGCGCGGATCCAGCCGCGCGCGATGGGCAAGGCCAGCAGCTTGCGGTACAGGGCCTGCAGCAGCAGGGTCAGCGGCGCGCCGACGCGGCGCCAGACCGGCATGACCAGCCCGGCCGCCACCGGCGCCAGCAGCAGGCCGCCGGCGATGTCCAGGGGGAAGTGCACACCCAGGTAGACCCGCGACAGGCCGACCACGGCCGCCAGCAGCAGCGTGGCATAGCCCCAGCCGGCCCAGCGCCGGTCGAATATCAGCGTGAACGCCAGTGTCGCGATGATGATGGTGTGGTTGCTCGGGAACGACGCGGTGGCCTTATGCGCGAAGAAGGCGTGGCCCAGGCCAAGGGTGAACGGCCGCGGATGGGGCCACAGCGCGCCGCACAGGTAGCTGATGAACAGCGCCGCGCCGATGCCGGCCAGCGCCTTGAGCGCCAGCTCGCGCTGCGCCTGTCCGCCCCACAACCAGAGCGCGGCGAGGGTGATGGGCAGCAATTGGATCAGTCGGTTGGCGACGATCAGGCCGGCCTGGATGCGCCAGCCGGGGCTGGCGGGATCGGCGTTGATCAAAAGAAAAAGGGACTGATTGAGGGGTTCCAGGAATTCCATGAATCGTCATCTGACTGAAATGATTTGGTCAGGCGCGATGGTAGACAGGTTTGCCGTCAAATCCCTTGCAAAATGCGGCGGAATCCAGGGATTTACTTCTGGATGCGATTTCCTCCGCCCGGCGGCCTCACTTGGCGATGCGCTTGCCCTGCGCGTCGATCACCGCTTCGCCGTCTTCCTTGGTGAAGGCGCCTTGCTGCGGCGCGGGCAGGATGTCCAGCACCAGTTCGGACGGGCGGCACAGGCGCGCGCCCAGCGGGGTGCTGACGAAGGGGCGGTTCAGCAGGATCGGGTGGGCCTCGATGGCGTCCAGCAGGGCGTCGTCGCTCAGCGACGTGTCATCCAGGCCGAGCTCGGCATAGGGCGTGCCCTTTTCGCGCAGCGCGTCGCGCACGGTAATGCCGGCGCGCTTGAACAGCGCCTTCAGCTCGGCGCGCGAGGGCGGCGTTTCCAGGTACAGCACCACGGTCGGCTCGATGCCGGCATTGCGGATCATGGCCAGCGTGTTGCGCGAGGTGCCGCACTTGGGGTTGTGGTAGATGGTGACGTCGGACATGGCGTTTTCCTTGCGAGGGTGCGGGGACAAGGCAGGAGCATAGTGCATTCCCGCCCGGTCCTCGCCGCCGCCCGGTTTCAGGCGCGCAGCTTGCGGCCCAGGCGGCGCCAGCCGATCACCACGCCGGTCAGGCTCAGCGCCGCGCCGCCCAGGCTCAGGAACACCAGCAGGATGTCCCACAACGGCCGGCGCGCCAGCAGGCCGGTCCAGTCCCAACTGTGCAGGAAGGCGAACAGCCAGCGGCTGGCGCGGTTGCCGCGGTCCTGCCGGCCCAGCACCTGGCCGGTGCGCGGGTCCAGGTGGACCCAACTGGCCTGCGGGTCGTCGAACACCAGTCGCCACACCGGCAGCGGCTTCTCGATGTGGCCGAGCATGGCGTGCTCGTCGCGGCCGTAGTAGTAGAAGTCGTAGCGATCCAGCACCCGCAGGTCCGTCAGGGTCGCGCCGGGCACCAGGCGCGCGGCGGCCGCGCGCAGGGCCGCCGGGTCGAGCGTGACGGCTTGCGCGTCGGCGGCCGCCAGCAGTCGCGGCGCGCCCGGGCCGCTGCGGGCAAGGACCAGGTCCTGGCCGTCAACCCGTTGCCAGCGCAGCTCGCGCGGCGCCGCCGGCAGGGCGCGGATCAGCGCGGCGGCGGGCGCCTGCGGCGCGTCGACGGCATAGGCGCCGCCGGCGTAGGCCTGTTGCGCCAATGGCGCCGCGCCGCTGCTGAACACCTTCCACGGGTTCATCGACATCAGCCCGCTGAAGATCCAGGTGAGCGTGATGCCGGCGAACATCAGGCCGGCCAGGTGGTGCCAGCGCATCATGTTCTCGCGATACGGCGAGCGGCTGCCGCTGGCGTAGGGGCGCGAGAAGCGCCAGCGCAGGATGCCGACCACCGTGCCCGTCAGCGCCACAGCCACCCCGGTCACCGACAGCCAGACGACGATGTCGTGCCACCACGGATCGAAGACATTGCCGCGGAACGGATACAGCCAGTGGATCCAGGCGCCGACGTAGTTCCACAGCCGTTCGCGGCGGGTGGCGTCCAGCACCACTTCGCCGGTGGCGGACGAGACGTACAGCCGGGTGTGCGCGGGATCGTCCAGGTCGATGCGGTGAAGCGGCCGGTGGATGTCGAGCGCGCCGGAGTGGGTGTAGACGTCCTCCTCCACCACGCCCTGGTAGCGCGCGGCGTACCGGCCGTCGAACCAGGCCGCGGCGCTGGCGGTGGCGACCGCGGCGTCGGCGCGCGGCAGCAGCGCGCCGCTGGCGGCATCCACCACCCTGGGCGCGCGGCCGCGGCCCATCGGCACCAGGTAGACCGGCGCGCCGCCGCGCAGCGCGGCCAGGCTCAGGCCCGCCATGTCGCTGGCGCCGGCGGCGGCCAGCGCCTGGGCCGGCGTGGCGGCGACGCGGGCCGGGTCGAGCGGCGCCAGGTGCGTCATGCGTTCCTGCGGCGTGAGCTTGGGGTAGCCCACGTACATCATCACCACGCCCGAGATGAACCACATGGCGAAGAACAGGCACAGCACGATGCCGGCCCAGCGATGCGTCAGGTACAGCCAGCGCTTGGCGCGGGTGGACCACGGTACGGGCGCGGCCCGGCGGCGGGGGGAGGGGATGGCGTCCATGGCAGTCCTCAGAACCGCGCCTGCAGCGTCAGTTCGAACGAGCGCGGCGCGCCCAGGTAGAACATCGGCGTGCCGGTGACGTTGGCGGCGTACACCTTGTCGGTCAGGTTGCGGACCCGGCCGGTGACGGTGAAGTGGCGGTCGATGCGGTGCGACAGCGCCGCGTCGAACACGGTGTACGACGGCGCCCAGACGGTGTTGGCGGCATCGGCGTAGGCGCGGCCGACGTAGCGCGCGGCCACACTGGCGTTCCAGTCCGGCAGGAAGGCGTAGTCGATCCAGGCGTTGGCCACGCGCCGCGGCGTGTTGGTCGGCACATTGCCGTTGCGCGACACGCGCACGCCGCCGACCGTTTCCGAGAAGTCGTCGTACCTGGGATCGACGAAGGCGACGTTGGCCTGCAGCGACAGGGTGCGCGTCAGGCGCAGCCCGCCGGCCAGTTCCAGCCCGCGCGCCGACTGCTGGCCCACCGGGATGCTGACCGCCGGGTTGTTGGCGTCGGGCGCCGAGATGTGCTTGCGCGTGATCTCGTAGGCCGCGATGGTGGCCGAGCCGCGGCCGTCCCAGAACTCGAACTTGCCGCCCACTTCCTTCTGCGTGCCGGTGGTCAGCTTGTCGTTGTTGAACACGTCGGCGAACGAGGCGGTGGCCATGATGCCGGACGGGGGATCGGCGGCCGTGGCGTATTGCGCGTAGAGCGAGGCCTGCGGCGTGATGGCCCAGTTCAGCGCCAGCCGGCCGGTTGTGGGCGAATAGCTGCGCGAGGCCGAGGCCGGCGCGCTGGCCGTGACCGCGCGGCGGTTGGTCAGGTCCAGGTCGATGAAGTCCTTGCGCAGGGCCGACACGATGGCCACGCCGGGCAGCACTTCCGTGCGGTTCTCCAGCGTGAAGGCCAGCGTCCGGATGCGGTTGTCGCGGTCCGGGTTATGACCGCGCGTCATGCCGGGGATGTCGTAGAAATAGCCCGGCTGGAAATCGTACGGATCGACCGCGTCCACCGTGGCCGGCAGGCTGGTGGGATAGCGGGTCTGCCTGTTCACGCTCAGGTCGGCGCCGAACGACCAACTGGTGGGCAGGCCGGCCAGCGTCGATTCGACCAGCCCTTCGACGCGGTTGCCGACCAGGCTCTGTTCGTGGCGCTGCAGCAGCGCGCCCGAGCGCAGCACGCGGCTGTTGGCGGCGTTGTAGCGGTAGGTCTCCAGGTTGCGGAAGTCGCGTTCGGCGCGGTAGTAGTACAGCGTGTTCTTGAACGTGATGCCCGGCGCCGCGCGCCATTCCGTCAGCGAACGGGCCCACAGCACCGACTGCTCGTACAGGCCGTCGTCGACGTTGTAGTTCTTGAAACGCGTGCCGCTGCGGATGTGGCCTTCGCCGCTCACCTTGCCGTTCGCGCCCACCGTCAGCGGCGTGCCCCAGTAGGGGCGGTCGACGCGTTCGCGCTGGTACTCGAAGGCCCAGGTCTGCGTGACGTCGTCGCCCAGGTCGGACAGCAGCGAGGCCGCCACCTGGGCGGCATTCGAGCGCTCGCCGTCGACCCAGCCGCGGCTGGCGGTGGTGTTGGCGTCGATGCGCAGGTAATGGCCGCGTCCGCCCGGCGAGCCGGCCAGTTGCTGGTTGATGCCGACCGATGCCTGGCGCGTGTCGAACGATCCCAGGCGCAACTGGCCCTCATAGAACGTGTCGCGCTCGGCCAGCTTGGTGACGTAATTGATGGCGCCGCCGACCGCGCCGGCGCCGAACAGGAAGGTCGACGGGCCGCCGATGGCCTCGACCCGGTCGTAGATCCAACTGTCGATCGGCCGCGCGGCCACCGAGTCGTACTGCACCGAGATGCCGTTGAACAGTTGCGACACCTGGCCGCCGCTGAAACCGCGGTAGCTGACGGCGCCGGCCATGCCGGGGGGCGCGGCGTTGTTCACGCCCGGGATGCCGCGCGCGATGTCCTGGGTGTTGAGCGCGCCGCGCGCCTCGATCTGCTGGCGCGAGATGACGGTGACGGAGGCCGGCGTGTCCTTGATGCGCAGGCCGAGGCGGCTGCCGGTGCCGTCGATGCGTTCCAGGTTGATCGGCCCGTTGGGCGCGTCGTCGGCGCGCTCGCCTTCGACCAGGGTGGCGGGCAGGGTCTCGATGGCGGGTTCGGCGGTCAGCGCGAACGCCGGGTTGGCCGCGCAGGCGCCGGCCAGCAGGGATGCTGCATAGTGTTTTTTCATGATCCAGGCCGGCGGGGGCCGGCATGCGCGCTCGCGCGGGCGCCGCGTTCAGGGGCGGCAAAAGGCGCGGGCGCGGGGTCTCCAGGGCGTCGCCGCCCGAAACGGGCGGCGCGGGCTCGGGCGCAGGCGGCGCGGCGGCCGTCCACGGGGAACGGCGCGCGCGCTCAGGCCGCGGGCGGGGCGCGCGGCTGGGCCGCGCGCCAGGCGTGGAGCGGGTGCGAGGCGCGGTAGAACAGCGCCGGGTAGGTGACGCCGCCGCTGGCGGGCGCCGGCAGCACGGTCAGGGGAGCGGGAGGGAGGCCGAGGTCGGCCTGGGGGTTGCGGCAGAACGGGCAGTGGTTGCTGTCGCCATGATGGGCGGCGTGGTCGCCGGCCGGGTCATCGCCCTGCACCTCGATGGTCAGGGACGAGCGGCCCTCGGGGGCGCAGTAGTCCACGCTGACCTGGCGGCTGGCATTGGGCAGGTGATTGCCATGCGCCAGCGACGGAACCAGCGACGCCCACAGGATCGCGATCAGCGCGATCCAGGCGTAGCCGCGGTTCAGGAAGAGGGCGAGGTGCATGACGGCGCATTATATCCAAGCCCTTTCAGACGGAAAGATGGCGCCGCACGTCCTCGCCGTCGATGGCGGCGCGGTCGCCGCTGGCCACCACCTCGCCGCGCGACAGCACCACGAAGCGGTCGGCCAGTTCGCGGGCGAAGTCGAAGTACTGTTCGCACAGCAGGATGGCGATGTCGCCGCGCTGGCGCAGCATGTGGATGACGCGGCCGATGTCCTTGATGATCGAGGGCTGGATGCCCTCGGTGGGTTCGTCCAGGATGATCAGCTTGGGTTCGGCCACCAGCGCGCGGGCGATCGCAAGCTGTTGCTGCTGGCCGCCGGACAGGTCGCCGCCGCGCCGCGCCAGCATGCTCTTGAGCACCGGGAACAGCTCGAACACTTCCTCCTTGATGCGGCGCGCGCGCGCGGCCGGCTTGGTCGCCATGCCCATCAGGATGTTTTCTTCCACCGTGAGCCGGGCGAAGATGTCGCGGCCCTGCGGCACGTAGGCCATGCCGCGCGCGGCGCGCTGGTGCGGCGCCAGGCGGGTGACGTCGGCGCCGTCGAAATCGATGGCGCCGCGCGCCACCGGCAGCACGCCCATCACGCACTTGAGCAGGGTGGTCTTGCCGACGCCATTGCGGCCCAGCAGCGCCAGGCATTCGCCCTGGTTTACGGCCAGCGATACGCCGCGCAGGGTGTGGCTGCCGCCGTAGTACTGGTCGATGGTGTTCACGTTCAGCATGTCAGCGCCCCAGGTAGACTTCGATCACGCGCGGGTCGGCCTGCACCTTGGCCATCGGCCCCTCGGCCAGCACCGAGCCCTCGTGCAGCACGGTCACCTTGCCGTCGCCGGCGATCTGGTTGACGAAATCCATGTCGTGCTCGACCACCATCAGCGAATGGCGGCCGCGCAGTTCGTTGAGCAGTTCGCCGGTGCGCTCGGTCTCGGCGTCGGTCATGCCGGCCACCGGCTCGTCCAGCAGCAGCAACTGCGGTTCCTGCATCAGCAGCATGCCGATCTCCAGCCATTGCTTCTGGCCGTGCGACAGCAGGCCGGCCGGGCGGAAGGCCTCGGGCCGCAGCCGGATCAGGTCGAGCGTCTCGCCGATGCGGTCGGCCTGCTCGCCGGTCAGGCGCGCGAACAGCGTGGGCCGCACGCGCTTGTCGGTCTTCATCGCCAATTCCAGGTTCTCGAACACCGTGTGCTGCTCGAACACCGTGGGGCGCTGGAACTTGCGGCCGATGCCGGCGTGCGCGATCTGCGCCTCGCTCAGCGTGGTCAGATCGATGCTCTGGCCGAAGAACGCGGTGCCGGCGGTGGGGCGCGTCTTGCCGGTGATGACGTCCATCATGGTGGTCTTGCCGGCGCCGTTGGGGCCGATGATGCAGCGCAGTTCGCCGACGCCGATGTCCAGCGTCAGGTCGTTGAGCGCCTTGAAGCCGTCGAAGCTGACGGTGATGCCTTCCAGGTACAGGATGGCGCCGTGGCTGGTGTCCAGGCCCTTGGGGCTGACGCGGCCGTAGCCGGCGTCGCCGCTGGGGCCGCCATCGAGCATGGCGCTTTCGGTATGGGTGCTGGTCATGCGCGTCGCTCCTGGTAGCGGGCGGCCAGGCGCCGGGCCAGGCCGACGATGCCGGTGGGCAGGAAGAGGGTCACCAGCACGAAGATCAGGCCCAGCGCGTACAGCCAGAATTCGGGCAGCACGCTGGTGAACCAGGTCTTCAGGCCGTTCACGGCGCCGGCGCCGATGATGGGGCCGATCAGCGTGCCGCGGCCGCCGGTGGCCACCCAGATCACCATCTCGATGGAGTTCTCGGTGGACATCTCGCTGGGGTTGATGATGCCGACCTGCGGCACGTACAGCGCCCCGGCGATGCCGCACAGCACCGCCGACAGCGTCCACACGAACAGCTTGAAGCCGAGCGGGTCGTAGCCGATGAAGCGCAGCCGGCTCTCGGCGTCGCGCACCGCCGTCAGCACCCGGCCCAGCTTGGACTGCGTGACGGCGCGCGCCAGCACCAGCGCGCCGGCCAGCGCCGCCAGCGTGATCCAGTACAGCGCGGCGCGGGTGCCGGGCGCGGTGATGTCGAAGCCCAGGATGCGCTTGAAGTCAGTGAAGCCGTTGTTGCCGCCAAAGCCGGTGTCGTTGCGGAAGAACAGCAGCATGGCGGCGAAGGTCAGCGCCTGCGTGATGATGGAGAAATACACGCCCTTGATGCGCGAGCGGAAGGCGAAGTAGCCGAACACGAAGGCCAGCACGCCCGGCACCAGCACCACCAGCAGCATGGCATAGGCGAAGTGGTCGGTGAAGGCCCAGTACCAGGGGTAGTCCTTCCAGTCCAGGAACACCATGAAGTCGGGCAGGCGGCTCTGGTAGACGCCGTCCTGGCCGATGGCGCGCATCAGGTACATGCCGTGGGCATAGCCGCCCAGCGCGAAGAACAGGCCATGGCCCAGCGACAGGATGCCGGCGTAGCCCCACACCAGGTCCAGCGCCAGCGCCGCCAGGGCGTAGCACATGAACTTGCCCAGCAGCGCCACGGCGTAGGCCGAGACGTGCAGCGGATGGCCGGCGGGAAACGCCAGGTTCAGCAGCGGCACCAGCGCCAGCAGCAGCACGCCCGCGCCCAGCGCGGCCCAGGCGCGGCCATTGAACAGGGGCCGGCGCGCCAGCAGGTTGAAATCGGTCAGCGCGGTCTGCTTCATTCGACGCTCCGGCCGCGCGGGGCGAACAGGCCTTGCGGCCGCTTCTGCACGAAAAGCACGATGAGCACCAGGATGGTGATCTTGGCCATGACCGCTCCCGCGTAAGGCTCCAGGAATTTGTTGACGCCGCCCAGGCCGAGCGCGGCGATGACGGTGCCGGCCAGTTGGCCGACGCCGCCCAGCACCACCACCATGAAGGAATCGACGATGTAGCCGCGGCCCAGGTCCGGGCCCACGTTGCCCAACTGCGACAGCGCCACGCCGGCCAGCCCGGCAATGCCAGAGCCCAGCCCGAACGCCAGCATGTCGACGCGGCCGGTGGGCACGCCGACGCAATCGGCCATGCGCCGGTTCTGGGTGATGGCGCGCACAAACAGGCCGAGCCGGGTGTGGTTCAGCAGCGCCCACACCAGGAACACCACGAACAGCGCGAAGCCGATGATGACCAGCCGGTTGTAGGTCAGCACCAGGCCGCCCAGCACGGTGAAGCCGCCGGACATCCAGCTCGGGTTGCCCACTTCCACGTTCTGCGCGCCGAACAGCGTGCGCACGCCCTGCATCAGCATCAGGCTGATGCCCCAGGTGGCCAGCAGCGTTTCCAGCGGCCGGCCGTAGAGCCAGCGGATCACGGTGCGTTCCAGCGCCATGCCGACCAGCGCGGTGACCACGAAGGCCAGCGGCAGCGCCGCCGCCACGTACCAGTCGAGCCAGCCCGGCAGCCAGGCGCGGAACGCCGTCTGCACCAGGTAGGTGACGTAGGCGCCGATCATCAGCAGCTCGCCGTGCGCCATGTTGATGACGCCCATCAGGCCGAAGGTGATGGCCAGCCCCAGCGCCGCCAGCAGCAGCACGCTGCCCAGGCTGAGGCCGTAGAACAGGTTGCCGGCCCATTCGATGGTGGCCAGGTGGCGGTCGATGCGTTTGAGCGCGTTGGCGGCCGCCTCGCGCACGCCGGCGTCGGGTTCGGCGTAGACGCCGTCCTGCTGTTGCGTCAGCGCCGCCAGCGTCGGCCGGAAGGCGGCGTTGTCGGTGCGGCCGAGCAGATCGACCGCGTGGCGCCGCACGGCGGGGTCGGCGCTCTTGAGTTCGAGATTGGCCTGCGCGATTTCCAGCGCGGCGCGCACGGCCGGGTCTTTTTCGGCGGCCAGCGCCTTCTCCAGCAGCGGCAGGCGGGCGGGATCGCCGGTCTGTTGCAGGCGGCGGGCGGCGGCCAGCCGTTCCTGCGGGTTATCGGAGAACAGGCGCGAACCGGCCAGCGCCGCCTCGATCGCGCGCCGCAAGCGGTTGTTGATGCCGATGGCGGCCGCCTCGGGCGGCAGCGCCAGGGAAGCGCCGGTGGCCGGATCGGTGGCCTGGCCCTTGCCGTCGCCGATCAGCACGCGGCCGTCCGGCAGCGCATACAGTTGGTCATTGCCCAGCGCCTGCAACACGGCGGCCGCGCCCGGGCCGGGCTGCTGGCCCAGGGCGGCGATGGCCTGCAGGCGGGCGTCGGTGTCGTCGCCCGCCAGCGGCGCCAGCAGCGCCGGATCCACGCCCGGCGCGGCCGCGTGGGCGGCCAGCGCCGGCGCGGCCAGCAGCCATGCAAGCAGGAGGTGACGCAGGAATTTCGCGATGACCGCATTCAGCATGGCTGCGCTTCCGGTTCCGGTTTAAAGGCCTTGCTTGCTTTCGTTGCCCGGGATGTACGGGCTCCACGGTTGCGCGCGGATCGGGCCCTTGCTCTTCCAGACCACGTTGAACTGGCCGTCCGCCTTGATCTCGCCGATGTAGACCGGCTTGTGCAGGTGGTGGTTGGTCTTGTCCATCTCGATCGAGAAGCCGCTCGGCGAATTGAACTTCTGGCCGCCCATGGCCGCGATCACCTTGTCGACGTCGGTGGTCTTGGCCTGTTCGACCGCCTGCTTCCACATGTGGATGCCGATGTAGGTGGCTTCCATCGGGTCGTTGGTGACCACGGTGTTGGCGTTGGGCAGGTTCTTGGCCTTGGCGTAGGCCTTCCACTTCTTGATGAACTCCTCGTTGACCGGGTTCTTGATCGACTCGAAGTAGTTCCAGGCGGCCAGGTGGCCCACCAGCGGCTTGGTGTCGACGCCGCGCAGTTCTTCCTCGCCCACCGAGAACGCCACCACCGGCACGTCGGTGGCCTTCAGGCCGGCGTTGCCCAGTTCCTTGTAGAACGGCACGTTGGAGTCGCCGTTGATGGTGGAGATGACGGCGGTCTTGCCGCCGGCGGCGAACTTCTTGATGTTGGCGACGATGGTCTGGTAGTCGGAATGGCCGAACGGGGTGTAGACCTCGTCGATGTCGCTGTCCTTGACGCCCTTGGAGTGCAGGAAGGCGCGCAGGATCTTGTTGGTGGTGCGCGGGTACACATAGTCGGTGCCCAGCAGCACAAAGCGCTTGGCGCCGCCGCCGTCTTCGCTCATCAGGTATTCCACGGCGGGAATCGCCTGCTGGTTGGGCGCGGCGCCGGTGTAGAACACGTTCTTCTCCAGCTCCTCGCCTTCGTATTGCACCGGGTAGAACAGCAGGCCGTTCAGTTCCTTGAACACCGGCAGCACCGACTTGCGCGACACCGAGGTCCAGCAGCCGAACACCACCGCCACCTTGTCCTGCGACAGCAGTTGGCGCGACTTCTCGGCGAACAGCGGCCAGTTCGAGGCCGGATCGACCACCACCGCTTCGAGCTTCTTGCCCATCACGCCGCCGTTGGCGTTGATTTCGTCAATGGTCATCAGGGCCACGTCCTTGAGCGACGTCTCCGAGATGGCCATGGTGCCCGACAGCGAATGCAGAATGCCGACCTTGATGGTGTCTTCGGCGGCGAACAGTTGCGGCATCCAGCCGGACATGGCCAATAGGCTGGCGGCGGTCAATTGCTTGAGGGCTAGTCTGCGTTTCATGGTGACTCCTGGATGGGAAGAAGCCGGCGGCGCCGGCGATAACGGTCTCAAAGCCTGGGACTGCATCCAACTACCTCTGCGCGCGGCCCTGCCGAAGCAAGGGCGTGACCAGGACTCAAAAGCAAAAGGCGTGCCAGGCGCATCGGGGGGCGCGATGCGCTGTATGGAGCGATAGGGAAAAGGGGCATGCCGGCGGTGGCGGCGGGACGACGACTGCACGGTTCAATCTGGTGCCGCGTGCACAAAATCGGTGCGGACCTTGCCCGCTCCGGGTGCGGCGGCCGCGCGCGCGAGGCGCCCAGGGTGGCGCCGCCGCCCGGCGCGCGCAGTGGCGGCGCGGGGCGCGGCCGACATGGCACGCGTATTGCTTGGGAATCCGTACTTGTATACAAGAGAGGATTCCAGCATGAATGCCGTAGCAACGCAGCAGGGCCCCATCGGTTGGACGATCGCGCAATGGCTGTCGGCCTATGAAGACGACGGGGTGACCCCGGATACGTTGTTGCCGTCCCTGTTGCCCGCGCCGGACGCCGCCGCCGACAACGCGTGGATCTCGCGGGTCAGCGCGCCGATGCTGGCGCGCCAGCTCGACGACCTGCGCCTGTTGCTGGCCGCCGCCGGCGGCGACCGCGCCCGCCTGCCGCTGTACGGCGTGCCGTTCGCCATCAAGGACAACATCGACGCGGCCGGCTGGCCGACCACGGCGGCCTGCCCCGAGTTCGCCTACACGCCGGACGAAGACGCCACCGTCGTGCGGCGCCTGCGCGCGGCCGGCGCCATCCTGATCGGCAAGACCAACCTCGACCAGTTCGCCACGGGCCTGGTCGGCACCCGCTCGCCGCATGGCGCGGTGGCCAACAGCTTCAACCCCGAATACATCAGTGGCGGCTCCAGTTCCGGCTCCGCCTCCGTGGTGGCGCGCGGGCTGGTGGCGTTTTCGCTGGGCACCGACACCGCGGGCTCGGGCCGCGTGCCGGCGGGCTTCAACAATATCGTCGGCCTGAAGCCGACCAAGGGCTGGCTCAGCACCGCCGGCGTGGTGCCGGCCTGCCGCACGCAGGACTGCGTGTCGATCTTCGCGCTGACGGTGGACGATGCCGAACGCGTGGCCGGCATCGCCGGGGGCTATGACGAGCGCGATCCGTATTCGCGCGCGCAGCCGGCCGGCGCGGCCGCGCCCTGGCCCGCCACGCCGCGGCTGGCCGTGCCGGATCGCCTGGAGTTCTTCGGCGATGCGCAGGCGGTCGCCGCGTTCGAGGCCGCGGTGCAGGCGCTCAAGGCCGCGGGCGCGGTGATCGAGCCGATTGACTTCTCGCCTTTCGCCGAGCTGGCGGCGCTGCTGTATCAAGGCCCCTGGGTAGCCGAGCGTTTCGCCGCCGTCGAGTCGCTGTGGCGCGACAACCCCGAGGCCATCCACCCGGTGGTGCGCGGCATCGTCGAAGGCGCGGCCAACTACAGCGCGCTCGACGCCTTCAAGGCCGAATACCGCCGCGCCGAGCTGACGCGCCGCATCCACCAGTCGCTGCAAGGCTTCGACGCGCTGGTGGTGCCGACCTCGCCGTCGATCTACACCATCGCGCAGTTGCAGGCCGACCCGGTGCGTCTCAATTCGCAGTTGGGCATCTACACCAACTTCGCCAACCTGGCAGACCTGTCCGCGCTCGCGCTGCCGGCCGGCATGCGCGGCGACGGCCTGCCGGCCGGCATCACGCTGATCGGCATGGCCTGGCAGGACCGCGCGCTGGCGCGCTTCGGCCGCCAATGGCAGGCGCTGCGCGGCCTGCCGCTGGGCGCCACGGGCCAGCCGCTGCCGCCGATGGGGCCGCCCGCCGCCGACCCGGAACTGCTGCGGGTCGCGGTGGTGGGCGCGCACCTGACGGGCATGCCCCTGAACCACCAACTGACCTCGCGCCGCGCGGTGCTGGTCGAAAAGACCCGCACCGCCGCCGACTACCGGCTCTATGCGCTGGCCAACACCACGCCGCCCAAGCCGGGGTTGGTGAAGTCCGACAGCGGCGCGCCTATCGAGGTGGAGCTGTGGGACATCCCGCTGGCGGCGTTCGGCGCCTTCGTGGCCGAGATCCCCGCGCCGCTGGGCATCGGCACGCTGACGCTGCATGACGGCCGCCAGGTCAAGGGCTTCATCTGCGAGCCGCGCGGCCTGGAGGGCGCGCGCGACATCACCGCCTTCGGCGGCTGGCGCGCCTACCTCGCCAGCCTGAACGCCACCCCCCGCTAACGCCAATCGCCCCTGGGAGCCGAACCGTGTTCGATACCGTCCTCATCGCCAACCGTGGCGAAATCGCCGTCCGCGCCATCCGTACCCTGAAACGCCTGGGCATCCGCAGCGTTGCCGTGTATTCCGATCCCGACCGCAACGCGGCCCATGTGCGCGAGGCCGACGTGGCCGTGGCCCTGGGCGGCGAGAAGGCCGTCGACAGCTATCTGCGCACCGACCTGCTGCTGGCGGCCGCGCGCGAGCACGGCGCGCAGGCCATCTACCCCGGCTACGGCTTCCTGTCGGAGAGCGCCGAGTTCGCGGAAGCCTGCGAGGCCGCGGGCATCGCCTTTGTCGGTCCCACGCCGCTGCAGATCCGCGAGTTCGGCCTGAAGCACCGCTCGCGTGAACTGGCGGCCGACGCCGGCGTGCCGATGACCCCGGGCACGGGCCTGCTGGCCAGCCTGGGCGAGGCGCTGACGCAGGCCGAGCGCATCGGTTATCCGGTGATGCTCAAGAGCACGGCGGGCGGCGGCGGCATCGGCCTGTCGCGGTGCGACAATGAGGCCGAACTGACGGTGGCGTTCGACAGCGTGCAGCGCATGGGCGAGCACTTCTTCCGCGACGGCGGCGCCTTCATCGAGCGTTACGTGGACAACGCCCGCCACGTCGAGGTGCAGATCTTCGGCGACGGCGCCGGCCGCGTGCTGGCGCTGGGCGAACGCGATTGCTCGGTGCAGCGGCGCAACCAGAAGGTGATCGAGGAAACTCCCGCCCCGCACCTGCCGGCCGCGACCCGCGCGGCGCTGCTGGACGCGGCGGTCAAGCTGGGCGAGTCGGTGGCCTACCGCTCGGCCGGCACGGTCGAATTCATCTACGATCCGGCGCGCGACAGCTTCTATTTCCTGGAGGTCAACACCCGCCTGCAGGTGGAGCACCCGGTGACCGAGGCGGTGACCGGGCTGGACCTGATCGAATGCATGCTGCGCGTGGCGGCGGGCGAGCCGCTCGACCTGGCCGCGATGTCGCGCGCGCCGCAAGGCGCGTCGATCGAGGTGCGGCTGTACGCCGAAGACCCGCTGCGCCAGTTCCAGCCGTCGCCCGGCGTGCTGACGGAGGTGCATTTTCCTGAAGGCGTGCGGCTGGACGGCTGGGTCGCGACGGGCACCGAGGTGCCGCCATTCTACGACCCGATGCTGGCCAAGCTGATCGTGCACGCCGACACCCGCGAGGCCGCGCTCGACAAGCTGGCCGATGCACTGGCGCACACCCGCCTGCACGGCATCGCCACCAACCTGGACTACCTGCGCCAGATCGTGGCCGACGCGCGCTTCCGCGCCGGCCAGTTGTCGACGCGCTTCCTCGAAGGCTTCACTTACCGGCCCGCGGCCATCGAGGTGCTGGAAGCCGGCACCTACACCAGCGTGCAGGATTACCCGGGCCGCACCGGCTATTGGGACAT
The DNA here is from genome assembly GCF_046535435.1 of Achromobacter sp. SIMBA_011. NCBI lineage: Bacteria > Pseudomonadati > Pseudomonadota > Betaproteobacteria > Burkholderiales > Alcaligenaceae > Achromobacter > Achromobacter sp. SIMBA_011. The sequence goes on from NZ_JAWRWN010000001.1 coordinate 1,568,483, forward strand.
CGGCGTGCCGCCGTCGGGGCCGATGGACGACTACGCTTTCCGCCTGGCCAACCGCATCGTCGGCAACGCGCCCGACGCCGCCGGCATCGAGGCGACGCTGGTCGGGCCGACGCTGCGCTTTCATGGCGATGCCATCGTCGCGCTCACCGGCGCCGAATGCGCCGCCACGCTCGATGGCGAGCCGGTGCCGATGTGGCAGCCGGTCCCGGTGCGCTCGGGCCAGGTGCTGGCCACGGGCCGCGCGCTGTCCGGCTGCCGCACGTACCTGGCGGTGCGCAACGGGCTGGACGTGCCGGTCTACCTGGGCAGCCGCTCGACCTTCGCGCTGGGCCAGTTCGGCGGCCACGCCGGCCGCACGCTGCGGGTCGGCGACATGCTGCCGCTGGTGCGTCCCGAGCTGCCGGCCGCGAACGCCCAGGCGCCCGTGAGCGCGCCGCAGGCCGCGCCGGCCGAACTGATCCCCGCCTATGGCAACACCTGGGAGATCGGCGTGCTGTACGGCCCGCATGGCGCGCCGGACTTCTTCCGCCCCGAGGCCATCGAGGCCTTCTTCGCCGCCGATTGGGAGGTGCACTACAACTCCAATCGCCTGGGGGTGCGCCTGACCGGCCCCAAGCCGACCTGGGCGCGCGAGAACGGCGGCGAGGCCGGCCTGCATCCGTCCAACATCCATGACTGCGAATACGCCATCGGCAGCATCAACTTCACCGGCGACAGCCCGGTGATCCTGACGCGCGACGGTCCCAGCCTGGGCGGTTTCGTCTGCCCGGTGACGATCGCGCGCGCCGAGCTGTGGAAGGTGGGCCAGGTCAAGCCGGGCGACCGCATCCGCTTCGTGCGCATCGACTATGCCGAGGCGGTGGCGCGCGAGGCGGCGCAGGACCACAGCGTCGAACAATTGCGCGCTGTGGCGCCGCAGGCCACCACGCCGTCGGCGCCGCCCGCCACGGCCTCGGAGACCATCATCGCGGCGCTGCCGGCGACGGGTAGCCGGCCGTCGGTGTCGTACCGCCAGGCGGGCGACGGCTACCTGCTGCTGGAGTATGGCGACAACGTGCTCGACCTGGCGCTGCGCATGCGCATCCACCTGCTGATGGAGGCGCTGGCGGTGCGGCCGATCGACGGCGTGCGCGAGCTGTCGCCGGGCGTGCGCTCGCTGCAGATCCGCTACGACAGCCGCGTGATCCTGCAACAGGCGCTGATCGCGCGGCTGCTGGAGATCGAAACACAGTTGGCCGACGTGGCGACGCTGAAGGTGCCGACCCGCGTGGTCTACCTGCCGATGGCGTTCGAGGATTCGGCCACGTTGGGCGCGGTGCAGCGCTACCAGGAAACGGTGCGCGCCAGCGCGCCGTGGCTGCCAAACAATGTCGACTTCATCCAGCGCATCAACGGCCTGGCCAGCCGCGAGGACGTGCGCCGCATCGTGTTCGACGCCAGCTACCTCATCATGGGCCTGGGCGACGTCTACCTGGGCGCGCCGTGCGCGGTGCCGATCGATCCGCGCCATCGGCTGCTGACGTCCAAGTACAACCCGGCGCGCACCTTCACGGCCGAGGGCACGGTGGGCATCGGCGGCGTCTACATGTGCATCTACGGCATGGACTCGCCCGGCGGCTATCAACTGGTGGGCCGCACGCTGCCGATCTGGAACAAGTTCCTGAAGAACCCGGTGTTCCAGGACGGCAAGCCGTGGCTGCTGCGCTTTTTCGACCAGGTGCGTTTCTATCCGGTGAGCGAGGCCGAACTCGATACGCTGCGCGAGGACTTCCGCGAGGGCCGCGCCACGGTGCGGATCGAGGAGGAGGTGTTCGACTTCGCCGCGCACCAGCGCTTCCTGGCCGAGCAGGCCGACAGCATCGGCGCATTCCAGGCGCGCCAGAAGACGGCGTTCGATGCCGAGGTGGCGTTGTGGAAGCACGAGGACGTGGCGGTGGCGCCGGCCGAGGCCGCGCCCGAGACGCAGACCCCGCTGCGCGATGGCGAACGGCTGGTCAGCGCCGACATGTGCGGCAACATCTGGAAGATTCCGGTGCAGGTGGGCCAGAGCGTGGCGGCGGGCGACACGCTGGTGGTGGTGGAAGCCATGAAGATGGAACTGTCGGTGATCGCGCCGGTGTCGGGCACGGTCACGGCGATCCGCTGCGTGCCGGGCAAGCCGGTGAATGCCGGCGACGCGCTGCTGGTGCTGGCCGAGGACGCGACGTGCCCCGTGACCTGAGCGGCATGCGCGACCCCGTCAGCATCAGCCCGGCGCTGCGGCAGGCGCCGGTGCTGGCCGGGTCGCTGGCGGACCAGGTCTACCAGCGCATCAAGGATGAGCTGTTCGACTTCCGCCTGCTGCCGGGTGACCGTTTCACCGAGGCGGAGCTGGCGTTGCGGCTGGGGGTGAGCCGCACGCCGGTGCGGCTGGGGCTGGCGCGGCTGGAGCGCGAGGGCTTCGTGCTGCCGAGTCCGCGCAGCGGCTGGCAGGTGCGGCCGTTCGATTTCGAGCGCTTCGAGGCGCTGTACGACGTGCGCGTGGTGCTGGAGCTGGCGGCGGTCGAGCGGTTGTGCGCGCGCGAGCACATGGACGATAGCGGCCTGCTGGGGGCGTTGACGGATGTGTGGCTGGTGCCGCCGGCGCAGCGGATCCTGGATGGGCGGATGGTGGCGGAGCTGGACGAGGCCTTTCACTGCTCACTGGTGGCGGCCGCCGGGAATGCGGAGATGGCGCTGATCCACCGGGAGGTGACGGAGAAGATCCGGATCGTGCGGCGGCTGGATTTCACCAAGGAGTTCCGGGTGGATGCGACTTATGAGGAGCATGGGGCGATTTTGCGGGCGGTGCTGGCTCGGCGGGGGGAGGCGGCGGGGAGGATGTTGCGGGGGCATATTGAGATGAGCAAGGCTGAGGTGAGGAAGATTACGTTGCATATGTTGCATGTGGCTCGGGAGGGTTCTTAAGGCGCGGCGGGGGGAGGGTGCCGGGCGGGCGCGGGGCTACGATTGCGGTCCGGAGCGTTCGCTCCGGACTACCCCGTCGTCATCCTCGTCCTCGCCTTCGGCGACTCCTTCGGATTCCCTCGGGCGCATCTACACGCCCCGCACCCGCCCGGCACCCTCCCCCCGCCGCTCGTGCATCTCCATGCGGCGGATGGCGGGGAGAATGGCTTGCTTGGTGTTCTGCTCAGCGTCGTTTGGGGGGCGGAGGAGTTTGCGGGGCCCGCCAAAAACGGCTGCGCGGGCAGCCGTTTTTGGCATACATCGGGTGGGGCGTCGGGGTGTGGTCGCTGCGCGAAGTGGCGGCGATGGGGGGCGCGCTTTGCGGTGAGCTTTGTGGGAGGGCAGCTGATTCTCGAACGAGGGTGTCTGACCAGGGGCTTTGTGAAACCCGCGGGCGGATTGGCGCTCGCCGGGCGCGTCCGCGCCCGGGTCAGCCTTGTAGCTGTTTGTAGACTTCTTCGGAGACGCGTTGGAGTTCGTCGCGGCTGATGGCGCCGGAGAGGGCGTAGCCGAATTGGCCTTCGACCCAGTAGAAGACGCGGACGGGGCCTTCCTGGGTGAATTGGAAGGCGGTCTGGCCGCCGGCGGCTTCGCGGGTGACGTAGAGGGTCAGGCGTTGGCCGTCGGGGGCGCCGTACATGAAGAGGGCGACGGGGCCGCTGCCGCCGGGCAGCAGGCGGCCGCCGACGAGGTCGTAGCCGGCATGGGTCAGCGAGGGGGCGCGCACGGGGGCGCCGAGGCGCTTGGTGAGCCAGGTGACCAGGGCCTTTTCGTTGTCGCCGCTGACCTCGACGGGGCGGCCCATGTCGGGGGCGTAGACGGCGTGGGCGATGGCGGCGCGCTGGGCGTAGCCGCCGGCGGCGCGGTCGGGGGTGGCGGTGGCCAATACGGTTTGCAGGTGGCGGGCGTCCAGGGCGCCGCGCGCCAGCCAGGCGCTGCTGGCGCTGATGGCGGCAATGGCGATGCCGGCCGCCAGGGCGCGCCACGGCAGGCGTCGGGCGGGGGGCGAGAGCGGCAGGCGCAGGGGCAGCGGTTCGTCCAGCACCGGGTCCAGCAGGGCGTGCAGGGCGCGGCGCTGGGCTTGCCAGGCCTGGACGCGGGCCAGGTCCTGCGGGTGGGCGGCGAGGAAGGCGTCGACTTCGGCGTGGCGGCCGGGCGGCAACTGGCCGTCGGCGTAGGCGTGCAGGTCGGCTTCGGTGATCGGGTTGCCGGCGGCGGGGATGGCGTGGAGGCGTTTGTCGTTCATGTCATTTCACGCGATGGAGCCGGCTGGCGGGTTCCTGGCCTTGCATCAGGGCGCCCAGCCGTTCGCGGGCGCGCGACAGGCGCGACATGACCGTGCCCATCGGCACGCCCAGCACCTGCGCGGTTTCCTGGTACGACAGGTCTTCCACGCACACCAGCAGCAATACTTCGCGCTGCTCGGCCGGCAGGCCTTGCAGGCAGCGGTCCAGGTCGCGCACCTCCAGGTGGTCGGTCTGCGTGGCGCGCACCGGCACGTCGGGCAGATCGCCCGCGCGGGCCTCCTCGGCCTGCCGGTGGCTGGCGCGCACGCCGTCGATGAAATGGTTATGCATGATGCCGAACATCCACGCCCTCAGTTCGCCGCGGCGCTGCCAGCGCGAGTAGCGGCTCCAGGCTCGTTCGAGCGTGTCCTGCACCAGGTCGTCGGCCCGGTGCGGGTCGCCCGTCAGCCCGCGCGCGTAGCGCCGCAGGCTGGGGATGCAGGCCAGGATCGCGGCTTCGTCGTCGGCGCGCATGGTCGGGCGTGGAGGGACGGCTCAGGCCGGATCAGGGCTTGATGACGTGCCAGACGTCCTTGAAGTTGTCGCCGGTCTTGTCGCCCGGTTTGGCGTCCTTGGCATACAGGTAGACCGGCTTGCCCTTGTAGGCCCACTGCTTGGAGCCGTCGTCGCGGGTGATGATGCTCAGGTCGCCCGAGGCCTTGGCGTCGGCGGCGGCGGTGACCGGGGGCCAGATCTTGGCGCACTGGTCGTTGCAGGCGCTCTTGCCGCCGGCATCCTTGTCGAAGGTGTAGAGGGTCATGCCGGCGCTGTTGACCAGGATGCCGTCCTGGGTCTTGACGGCCTGGGCGTGGGCGCCGGCCGAGAACAGGGCGGCGGAGGAGAGAACCAGGGCTGCGGCGATTTGAGTACGCATGTCGTGCCTCGTAGATGGGAAAGTGGGGGACTGCCCTCTACAGACGCCGGGGCGAACGGGAATATTCCGCCGCGGGAAAAAAAAGTGGAGGGCCGGGGATGACGATCCAACCGAGCCTCGCGCGGGCCCTTCGCGACGGCCGCTGTCAGGCGTGGCCGCCGGCGGGCGGGGCGGGTTCGTAGCGCATTTCTATTTCCAGGTCGGTCTCCTCCACGGGAATGAAGCCCAGCGACTCGTAGAGCCGGCGGGCGGGGTTGCCCTTCAGGACGGACAGGGTGACCGGGGCGCCTTCGTCGTCCGCCTGCCGCAGCAGGCCCGCCAGCAGGCGCCGGCCCAGTCCCTGGCCCTGGAAGGCCGGGTCGATCTGGATCTGCACGACGCGCCAGCCGGCCGGATCGCGGAAGGTCTTGAACAGGCCCGCCGGGCGGCCGTGCAGCCAGACGATCTGGGCGTCGTCGAAGTGATAACGGATGCGCGCCAGGTGGTGCGCATCGTCCCGCGGTGCGCCAACGCGCGCCAGGTGTTCGGTCATGGTCGCCTTGCGCAGCGCCAGCAGGAAAGGCAGGTCGTCTTCGGTGGCGGCTTGCAATGCCAGGGATTGGGGGCTCATGGTGCGGCTTCAGGGTTGCTTGGAGGGGCCACGCTTGGCGCTCTTGCCGGCCTGGTGGATAAGGTTATAGAGCTGTTGCGCCGCCGGCGCCAGGGGGCGGCCCCGGCGCGAGATCAGCCCCAGGCTGCGGGTGACGCGCGGATGTTCGAGCTTGACGCCGGCCAGGGTGGCGTGGCCGGCCGGCGGCATCGCCAACTGCGGCACCGCCGCCACGCCCAGGCCCGCCTCCACCAGCCCCAGCAGCGTCATGACATGGCTGACCTCGAAGGCGCTGACGGTGCGCTTGCCGCTCTTGGCCAGCGCGTCGTCGATCAGCAGGCGGTTGCCGCTCTCCTTGGCCACGGTCATGAAGCGCTCCTGCGACAGTTCCTCCCACGACACGCTGCGGCGCGCGGCCAGCGGATGGTCGCGCCGCACCGCCAGCACGAAGTCCTCGCGCAGCACCGCCTTGAAATCCACGTCGGGCTCCTGGGTGCCGAAAAAACTGATGCCGAAGTCGGCGCGGCCGGTCACCACGCTGTTGAGCACGGTGTGGGCGGTCTCGTCGATGATGCGGACCCGTATCCGTGGAAAGCGCTCGGCGTAGTCATGGATGATGGCGGGCAGGAAGTAGTAGGCCACCGACGGCACGCACGCCACGGTCACCAGTCCGCCGCGCTGCGCCGCCAGGTCGCCGATGCTGAGGACCGCGCGTTCCAGTTCGTCGATGGCGCCGCGCGCCCGTTCCAGGAAGATGCGGCCGACGTGCGTCAGCGCCACGCGGCGCGTGGTGCGTTCCAGCAGGCGCGCGCCCAGCAGATCCTCCAGCTTGTCGATGCGGCGGCTGAGCGCGGGCTGCGACAGGTTCAGGTCTTCGGCGGCGGCGCGGAAACTGGCGCGCTCGGCCACGGCCACGAAGGCCTGCAATTCCTGTAAATCGAAATTGATGCGTGCCATGCATTAATCCATCCGTAAGTTGCAATTCAAATAATAGCCGCGTCGTCGCAGAATGCACGGCATGGAAACGATCATCCCTTGCGTACTGATGCGCGGCGGCACCTCCCGCGGCCCCTTTTTTCTTGGCGACTGGCTGCCGGCCGATCCCGCCGACCGCGACCGGCTGCTGTTGCAGGCCATGGGTTCGCCCCACGCGCTGCAGGTCGACGGCCTGGGCGGCGGCAATTCGCTGACCAGCAAGGTCGCGATCGTGTCGCGCTCGACCCGACCCGACTGCGATATCGACTATCTGTTCGCGCAGGTCTCGGTGGACCGCGCCAGCGTCGACACCCGTCCCAACTGCGGCAACATGCTGTCGGGCGCCGCGCCCTTCGCCATCGACGAGGGCCTGATCGCCGCGGCCGACGGCGAAACCTCGGTGCGGGTGCACAACGTCAACACGGGCGCCGTGATCGAGGCCGTGGTGCAGACGCCGGGCGGCCGCCTGACCTATGAAGGCGAGGCGCGCATCGACGGCGTGCCGGGCGCCGCCGCGCCCGTGCGCCTGAATTTCCTCGACGCCTGGGGGGCGGTCACCGGCCGCCTGTTCCCGACCGGACAGCGCCAGGAGAAGGTGGACGGCGTGGCCGCCACGCTGATCGACGCCGCCATGCCGATGGTGTTGCTGCGCGCCGCCGACTTCGGCCTGCGTGGCGACGAATCGCCCGCCGAGCTGGACGCCAACGTCGCGCTGCTGGCGCGCCTGGAACGCATCCGTCGCGAAGCCGGCGCCCGCATGGGCCTGGGCGACGTGTCGGACAGCGTCATCCCCAAGCCGGTGCTGCTGGCGCCGGGCAGCGATGCCGCCGTCCTGTCGCTGCGCTCGCGCTACTTCACGCCGCATGCCTGCCATCGCGCCCATGCCGCCACCGGCGCGGTGGGCGTGGCGGCCGCCTTCCTCATGCCTGGCACGGTGGCGCATGATTGCGGCGGCCCGGCGCCGCGGCCGGGCTACCGCGGCGTGCGCATCGAACACCCGTCGGGCGGCATGGACATCGACGTGAAGCTGGATGACGCCAGCGGCGAGGTACAGGCCGCCGGCCTGGTGCGCACCGCGCGCAAGATCATGAAGGGCCTGCTCTATGTGCCGGGGCGCTACGGCGCGGCGCGGCAGGAGCAGGACGCCCGCGCCCGGCTGGCCTCGCGCCAGCCGGTGGCGGCATAAAAAAGACTCGAGACGCAGCGGTCCGCAGAGACCGCCAACAGAACCATCAGGAGACATGACATGGTTTTCCCCACTCGCGGCACGCTGGGTGCCGCCGCGCTTTGCCTGGCCCTGGCCAGCCCGGCCGTCCACGCCGAATTCCCCGAACGCGCCATCACCATGGTGGTGCCCACCGCCGCCGGCGGCGGCAATGACACCCTGGCCCGCGTGATCGGGCAGAAGATGGGCGAACTGCTGGGCCAGACCGTCATCGTGGTCAACAAGCCCGGCGCGCAGGGCGCCATCGCCGCCGACTACGTGGCGCGCCAGCCGGCCGACGGCTACACCCTGATGCTGGGCTACATCGGCACGCACGGCATCAACCCCGCGCTGCAGAAGCTCAACTACGATCCGGTGCGCGACTTCACCGCCATCGGCATGGTGGCCGACTCGCCCACGCTCATGGTGGTGTCCAGCAGCATCGGCGTGCAGGACGTGCCGGGCTTGCTCAAGTATGGCCAGGCCCACCCCGACGGCCTGAGCTACGCCTCGGCCGGCCCGGGCACGGCGCCGGCGGTGGCGGGCGAGCTGTTCAACCGCGCCACCGGCGCGGCCATGCTGGAGATTCCCTACAAGGGCTCGGCCCCCGCCATGACGGACACGCTGGCCGGCGTCACCCAGGTCATGTTCCCCAGCCTGTTCAGCGCCTATCCGCACCTGAAGTCGGGCAAGATCCGCGCGCTGGGCGTGGCCGGCACGCGCCGCGCCAAGGTGCTGCCCGACATGCCGACGCTGGCCGAGCTTGGCGTGCCGGGCGTGGACGTGGCGCAGTGGTACGCCGTGTTCGCGCCCGCCAACGCCGATCCGCAGGTGGTCGCCAAGTTGAACACCGCGCTCAATGGCGCGCTCAACGATCCGGCCGTGGCCGCCAAGATCGACGACCAGGGCGCCGAGGTGCGCACCAGCACGCCGGCCGAGCTGGCGGCGTTCGTGCGCGACGAAGCCGTCAAGTGGAAGAAGCTGGCGTCGACGATTCACGCGGCGCTGTAAATAGCGCCAAGGGCGAGGCGTCGAAGTGGCGCAGGTTCGGAAACACCAGCCGCAGGTCGTCCGGGCTGGCGCCGAACCAGCCGCCTAGCGCCGCGCCCAGTTGCTCCACCGCCAGCGTCGGCAGCAGCCGGCCGTTGTCCACGAACCCGGGGCCGTCGGGCGCGATCTGCGGATGCGTGCCGTGGTAGCGCCCGCCGTTGACGGCGCCGCCCAGCACGAAATGATGCGCGCCCCAGCCGTGGTCCGAGCCGTTGCCGTTCGATCCCAGCGTCCGGCCGAATTCCGAAGCGGTGAAGGTGGTGACCTGGCGCGCCACGCCCAGGCCCGCCAGCGCCGTCTGGAAGGCGGCCAGCGCCTGGCCCAGCTCCTTGAGCAGGGCCGGGTGGGCGTCGTTCAGGCCGGTGTGGTTGTCGTAGCCGTTCTGCGACACGAAGAATACCTGGCGCCGCGCCCCAAGGGCCTGGCGCGCCGCGATGATGCGGGCCACGATCTTCAACTGCTGCGCCAGCGGCGAGTCGAAATCGCCCGGCACGGCCACGCCAGACAAGGCCGACCGCAGCCGCGCGTCGGCATCGATCGACTGCGTCGCGATGCGCGACATTTCCCGTTCCATCAGGTGCTCGCGCGGCTGCGTGATCAACTGGCGCAGCAAGGCGGTGCAGGCGCTGGAGCCGTACATGTCGCGCGTCAGCAGTTCGATGCGGGTCGAGCCGTTCACGCCGACCCGGTAACCGGCGACGTGGCGGCCCGCCAGCAGCACAGTGCTGCCGCCAGCGGTGATGCCGGTGAAGCTGCGCTGCGCGTTGATGTCGGCGTACAAGTCCGTCAGCCGCCCGGCCCAGCCGGAGGACGCGCCTTCCGGCGCCAGCGCCTGCCAGTATGACTGCTGGTCGTTGTGCGAAAACAGCTTGGGCGGCAGCGGCACGCGCGCGCCAATGTAGTCCGCCTTGCTGGTGGGCACCACCAGCGGACCGACGTTCAGCACCGCCGCCATCTCGCCGCGCTCGAACAGCGGCGCCAGCGGCGCGAGCGATGGCGCGAGCGCGAACTGCGCGCCGTCGGCGGCGGGCGCGGCGCCGCGTAGCGCGGTGGCTTGCAGCGCCTGGCGCGGCAACGCGATATCGGTGCGCGCGGCGGCGTAGGCGCGATGGGCGCCCGGGTCGAACGGCACCAACGTGTTGAACGGATCGTTGCCGCCATACAGGAACACGCACACCAGCGCCTTGTAGTCTCCCGGCGGCGTCGACTGCGCGGCCGCCGCGCCCAGTGCCGCCAGGTTCAGCGCCAGCGGCGCCGCCGCGTGCGTGGCGCCCAGGGCGCAGGCGCGCAGCAGGAACTCGCGGCGGTCGGCCTTCATTTCTGCACCAGGTATTCAGGGCTGGCCGCCACCAGCGTGATGGCGGCGCGCACGCGGTCGCGCGGCCGTGCGCGCGGCAAGGTGTCGACCGCCTGCGCGATGGCCTGCGCCGTCGCCGCGCTGAAGGCGTCGCCCGCCAGCAGCAGCACGATGCGCGCCACCAGCGCGTCGGCGTCGGCGGCCAGCGCGATCTCGGCGGTGTACGGCGTCTGCAGGTCTTCCCAGCCGCGATCGACGTAGATGGCCACGAAGTTCAGGTAGCCGGCGATGCTGGTTTCATCGGTGATCTGCAGTTCCGGCGCCACCAGGCCGCGCCGCGCCAGCTCGGTGACGGGGGGCGTGTAGCGCGGCCGGAAGAAATTGAACACGCTGGCCGAGCGCATCGGGCTCTGCGCCAGCCGGATGGTGTTGTCGGTGGTGTCGGGCATGGCCCAGGCGCCGTTGGTGGAGGTGGCGCCGAAGGCGCGCGCCCAGCCGGAAAAGCGCAGGATGGGCTCGCGCACCTTGCCCCAGCCGGGCGCCGACAGGTCGGGGTGGCGCGCTTCGTCGTCCAGCAGGATGGCGCGCACCACGGCCTTGAGATTGCCGCGCGCGCCATGGCCGTCGTCGTCGAACACCGTCGCCACCCGCTCGACGTAGGCCGGACTGGGATTGCTGGTGACCAGCCGCTGGATCAGTTGCGTGCCGATGAACGGCCCGACGTTCGGATGCGCGCTGATCACTTCCATCGCGCGCTTGAGCGACAGGTGGCCGTCGGTGCCGGGCGGGATCACCGCGCCCAGGAAGCGCTTTTCGGCCAGCGAATGCAGCGCCGGATTGAGCGCCATCGGACGGCGGTGGAACTGCACGTCGGTCTCCGGCCCGTCCAGGTCCCAGCCGGTGAAGACCTTGGCCAGTCCCTGCACGTCGGCATTGTCGTAGGTCTCCACGGGGGCGCCGTTCACCAGCCGCGGCGTGCCGTCGCGGTTCAGTTCGACCAGGCCGATGCTGAACAACTGCATCACCTCGCGCGCATAGTTCTCGTCGGGATGGCGGCCGGTGCGCGGGTCTTCCTTGCGGTTGCCGCGATAGGTCAGCATGCAGCCCATCGACAGATTGCGGGTGACGGCGGTGAGCAGGTCCCGGTAGTTGCCGAAGGCATGCTCGGCCAGCAGGTCCATGAAGCCGGCGGCGCCGAACAGCGGCCAGTTGGCGGTGATCGACGCCACCCCGACCACGAAGATCTCCGACAGCGCGAACGCCACCCGGGTGCGCACCTGATCTTCCGCGCTGATGAACTTGCGCCACAGCGTCGATTCCAGCGGCGCGTTGATGCCGTTGCCCTTGTAGGCCTCGGTGTTCTTGCCTTGCTGCAGCAGCCAGTCGAAATGGCTTTGCGAGGGCGGCAGCGCCAGTTGCGTGTCGAGCCACGCGGCGTAGCCGTCGCGCACCACCGCGTCGATCAGCGCCGGCGTCGGGCCGAAGGTGGCCTGCGCCAAAAAGCGCGAGGCCTGGCCGGGCGTGGGCGGGCGGGTTTCAGCGGAAGCGGGCGGCGCCGCTCCGGACGGCGACGCGGACATGCAGGCAGCCCCGGGATCGAATGCGAAAGCCTACGGTAGCGAAGCGCCAGGGGGGCTTCAAGACCGCCATTCGGACGAGGGACTAATCCTTTTGCACGAGGCGCGCGCGAGCGGCGCGCCGCCCCGCGCGGGGGGCGGCCGGGCCGGGCGGATTACACCGAACGGGTGATGCCGCCGTCGATGCGGATGTTCTGTCCGGTGATGTACGAGGAAGCGTCGGAGGCCAGGAAGGCGATCAGGTCGGCCACTTCCTCGGCGGTGCCGTAGCGGCCCATCGGGATGCGCGCGCGCCGGTCTTCCTTTTCCGGCAGGCTGTCGATGAAGCCGGGCAGCACGTTGTTCATGCGCACGTTGTGTTCGGCGTATTCGTCCGCGAACACCTTGGTGAACGCGGCCAGGCCGGCGCGGAACACGCCGGACGTGGGGAACAGCGCCTCCGGCTCGAAGGTGGCGTAGGTCGAGATGTTGACGATGGCGCCGGTTTTCTGCTGCTTCATGACCGGCGCCACCAGGCGCGCGATGCGCACCACGTTGAGCAGGTAGAACTCCATGCCCAGGTGCCAGTCGTCGTCGCTGATTTCCAGCAGCGGGCCCTTGGGGCCGTGGCCGGCGCTGTTGACCACGGCGTCGACGCGGCCCCACTTCTGCAGGGTCGCGTCCACCAGCCGCGCCAGGTCCTCGGGCGAGCGGTTCGAACCGGTCACGCCCAGGCCGCCCAGCTCGGCGGCCAGCGCCTCGCCCTTGCCGGACGAGGACAGGATCGCCACGCGGTAGCCGTCGGCCGCCAGTTTGCGCGCCGCCGCCGCGCCCATGCCGCTGCCGCCGGCGGTGATGATTGCCACTTTATCCGTGCTCATGCGTCGTTCCCCAGGGTGTCGGAAAACGGCCATTGTAGGGGCGGGCGCGGCGGCCCCGCGCAGATCCCGCGAGGCCGGCAGGGGCGATCAGTCGACCAGCTTGAGCACGCCCTTCATCAGCGCGAAGTGGCCGGGGAACGAGCAGAAGTAGGCATAGTCCTGGCCGGCGGCCAGCTTGCTGACGTCGAAGGTGACCGAATCGGTCTCGCCGCCGCCGATCACCTTGGTGTGGGCGATGACGCGGGCGTCGTCCTTCTTGACGTAGTTGTTGTCCAGGCCGGCGGCCATGCCGTCGTTGACGGCGCCCTGCATGTCGGCCTGCTTGGTCAGCACCCAGTTGTGGCCCATGACGTTCTTGGCCAGGGTGCCCGGGTGCTTGAGGTTCACGGTGAACTGCTTGCAGCTCTTGCTGACCGTGATTTCCTTCTTGTCGAACTGCATCTGGTCGTTGCCGGCGATATCGACCGAGCATTCGGCCGCCAGCACGGGGGCCGAGGCCAGGGCCAGGATGGTCGCGGCGCAGAGATTCTTCAACAGCATGTTCATGCCTCCAGGGATCGAGGGGAGTGGAGCCGCGCGCGTCGCGGGACGCGAGCCGCGCGGCCGTTGCGCTATTCTCGCCCCAGTCTACTCCTCGTGGCGCGGGCGGGCCCGCAAGGGGTTTGATGCAACGCAAGCGGGCGTTACCGAATTGCGTGGCAGGGTCCCGCTTGCGCCGTTTTTCCGCGTTTTCCCGCGATGCCGCGGTTCAGCGGGCGGCGTCCGCGGCGGTGACGCGCCAGATCGCATTGCCGACATCATCGGCCACCAGCAGCGCGCCCTGGCGGTCCAGCGCCACGCCCACGGGCCGGCCGCGCGCCTGGCCCGCGTCGTCCAGGAATCCCGTCAGCACGTCTTGCGCCTGGCCGTCCGCGCGCGTGCCGGTGAACGGCACGAAGATGACTTTGTAGCCGCTGCGCGGGTCGCGGTTCCACGAGCCGTGCTGGCCGACGAACATGCCGTGGATGAACGGCGCCGGCAGCCTGGCGCCGCCGGACCAGGCCAGCCCGAGCGAGGCGGTATGCGGCCCCAGCGCGTAGTCGGGCACGATCGCCTGCGCCACCAGGTCGGGGCGCGGCGGC